>CAWGRS010000001.1:0-75660 GCA_963825115.1 Candidatus Bathyarchaeota archaeon
TACGGAATTGTTTGTTTCACTTCGGCAATCGTTCCATCGAAAAGGCTGAGTCTTCACTGTCGCGTATGTTCCAGAGTCAATTGTAGCCAGGAGGGACCGTTATCGTGAATTTTGCAGTGCTTCCAGCTGGCAGCATTCCAGTAGATGTTGCTCCAGTTATATCTGCTGGCAAAACTTCCTCTGCCATTACCCCATTAACGTAGGCAACTGTATTGGTTGCTACTTGTAAGTTGCCAGCACCGATGTTTTGAGCATAGATCGTAAAGTTCCTCGGGTAGCGCTTCGCAGTTGACTATCGTCATGCTTTGCACTCTTAGTTCCGCGCTGCTCTTGGAAGTTGTGAAATTCATGTATCCCATAACCCAAGCATAGGTTACCAAGGATGCAACGACCGCAATAGCTATCATCAACAAAGTTGCAATTACAGGCGAGATGGCTTTTGTGTTTCGACGGAAATTCCTTTTCATTTTTCTAAAGTTCATTTTCAGTTTTCTCCCTTCTTAGGATTGTAATTCTTATTGATTCAACCGCCCTTAAAAGCATGCATGGAATAATCTTCTACCAAAAGACGAAACATATCCACAAAAGAAAGAGCAAACTTGCCACTCTGGAGATCAGCAGCAAGCCCAAAAAATGAACGGCAAATTAATACTTGCAAGATACAAAGGAACAATGTTCATGAAGGTTTTGAAGACTGGAATTGCTGGCCTTGACGAATTCCTATTGGTGTGCGCTCCGATTATACTGGTAATTTTGGTTAATAAAAATAGAAAAAAGAATAGATAGATGATTACGGGCTACGGAATTGTTTGCTTCACTTCAGCAACTGTTCCATCGAAAAAGCTGAGTCTTACTGTCGCGTATGTTCCTGAGGCAGGCATTGTGGTTGCTATTACCGTGAAGATTGCAGTGTTTCCGGCTTTCAACATTCCATTAGTCAGAACGGCTCCAGCTGTATCAGTCACTCCGCTGAGTTGCTGCCTTCTCTCCATTAACGTAAGCAACTGTACTGGTTGTAACTTGTAAGTCGCCAGCACCGATGTTTTGCCCATAGATTGTAAATGTCTTGAGTTGTGGGACTATTGTCATGCTTTGCACTCTTACTTCCGCACTGCTCTTGGAAGTTGTGAAATTCATGTATCCCATAACCCAAGCATAGGTTACCAAGGATGCAACGACCGCAATCGCTATCATCAACAAAGTTGCAATTACTGGCGAGATGGCTTTTGTGTTTCGACGGAAATTCCTTTTCATTTTTCTAAAGTTCATTTTCAGTTTTCTCCCTTCTCAGGATTGTAACACTAATTGATAAATCGTCCTTAAAAGCATGCATGGAACAATCTTCTACCAAAAAACGACACAAATCAACAAAGGGAAAGAAAATTTTGCCAGTTGGAGATCAGCAGCAAACACAAAAAATGAACAGCAAATTAATACTTGTAAGGTACAAAAGTTATAACTAAGCTTGAGATACTTCTTTTTCACTAAGGGTCTAAATTCATGAAGGTTTTGAAGACTGGTATTGCGGGCCTTGACGAATTCTTACTGGGAGGTCTCCCCCCAAAAGTCATACTTCTCTCAGGTTCGCCGGGGTCTGGGAACGAAGTCTTCGCCAAACAAGTTCTTTTTCACAGAGCGAAACAAGGAACAGGAGCAGTCACTTACTTCACAGTTAATGCGTCAGCCGAAAGCATACGCGAAGACATGGCAGCCTACGGATGGGATACACTACCGTTTGAGGAAGCGGAAACATGGAAATTCAAGAGCCTCCAAAACACAACGGCAAGTTCATTGCCCGAAGCAGTTTTAGAAGAGATGAAGCAACGCAGAACGGTCGTTGTGGACTCCGTTTCAGAGCTGTTACTCACACACAAAATCAAGGAAATAGCAAAACTGATAACCTCTATGACCCACCAGAACAGAAAAAGCCAAGAATTCCAACTGCTACTCCTCACGGAAGGCATGCAAGACCAGCAAGCCGAAACCACAATAAACCACTTCGCCGAAGGCTCAATCAACTTCGCCCTAACCTGGGCAGCAGACTCAACAATGAGACACTTAATCATAAGGAAAATGTCAGGAACAATAATCCCCACGAGAAGACTAAACTACAACTTAGGCAGAAAAGGCATCATAATCGAAACAGCCACCAGAATAACATAGGAGACTGCGCCGAGGATCGCAAGGCGAACATGCTATTCATAGTAAGACTTCATAGTACGCAAGTTTATTAAATTACCAAACGAAATATTCCAACCAGATTGGGAGAAGGAGAGAAGATTCTGAAAACAGGCAATAGAACCCCAGAGGTTAGAAGGGACCGTCTACAAATTCTCATAGACATCCTGGAGTACTGCAAAACACCAAATCCTAAAACTCAGATCCTGCACAACGCAAACACGAACTTTAAGCTGCTGGAGACTTACTTGCTGCAGCTGAATTCTGCTGAACTCATCGAAAAAACCCCAACAACCAATAGATACACGACAACGAAGAAAGGACTAAAATTCATCAAAAACTGGAAAAAATTACAGGCAATGATGAAACCAAAACAAATAGTCTCAACTGTCAAAACAAGAAAATACTTTGTCAACCACAAACAGATAATCGTCATCAACAAATAATGAACGTGAATCCAAACCGAAAACCCCAAATTTCTAAAAACCCAATAGTTACAAAAATAGTTAGAATATCTTGTTCACATATCTAATAAAAATGGAAAAAGTCTTAAAATTTTAAGCGAATCCCGCCTCACAAAAGTCCGACTCGAAAGGACCCTTTGAACAGACCTAAGCAGCTATTTTTTCTGATCAAAACAAGTATTTTAGAAATTCAATTCTCGTCAAGGGCGACTTGTTCCGATTCTCGTAATATGTTCGGCTCCGAAATCTGTCTTATATTAACTCTTACTATTCAACATTATCTGCCTGATCAGAAGACAGAAGAGAGAACAAATGACACACCAGAATACTAACAATTCAAGAAATCTTTTGTTTAAAGAATCAAAGATAGCATTTGTTTCGATTCTGGTCTTAACAATTATTACTGCAGCTTTAGCAGTGCCTTTGACTTTTGGCGACTCCGGACACACATGGACGATTAACCTAGACAAAGTAAACGGGCAACAATCACCGTTTACTGTCCTAACAAACCCAATTCACTTAGAAGGCACTATTAGCTCCACAAACTTCGTAGGAGGCGTAGACGCATACCAAGTTCAAGTCAACTGGGGCGACGGCACCGTAGACCAAGACTCAAACGTCCAAATCACCCAAATTGGCAGCAACTTCGCAGGAACCTGGAGTTCCAACCCCGACCACACCTACGCAACAACAGGCAAGTATACTGCAACAGTGAAGCTTTACCATTCACAACCCCCAGGAACAGAATCCTCGGGCGACGCACTTTACGTCATAACATTTACAGTTATTGTCGGAGTGAACGTAGATACATCCCCAACCGGATTAACCGTAATTGTAGACGGCACAACTTATACGGCTCCATTCCAAACCAACTGGCAAGTAGGATCACAACACACCATAGCCACAACCCAAATTCAACAAGGAACACCAGGCACACAATATCTCTGGAACAGCTGGAGCGACAACGGAGAAATCACCCACCAAGTCACCGTTCAAAACAAAGATTGCCTCTACACAGCGAATTCGACACACAATATTATTTAACGGTAACCTCTGACCCAACTTCCATTCCAGTAAGCTGGGGGAACGGATGGTACGCCAAATCCTCCACTGTAACGCTTAACGCGCCAATGGCAGGCGGCTTCTCATTTAACTACTGGGACATAGATGGAACCTCGCAAGGAGCATCCATCAACCCAATTTCAGTTGAGATGAACGCACCCCACACCGCAACAGCACACTATACAATCGACCCCTGACAACTCCCACACCGACCCCTACACCAACTCCAACAGTCCAAGCACCCACACTCGAACCAACACCAACTCCAACCCCGACAGAAACACCAACCCCGACACCAACACCCATTCCAACCTCAACACCAGCACCAATTCCAACCCCAGAAGGAGACACCTACCCCCACACCCGCAGAAACCCCAACCCCTACAGCAACACCAACGCCAACTAACTCTCCAAACCCAAATCCAACTCCAACACCAACTCTGACACCACCATCAGCCGAATCACCTACTTCAACAACCACGCCAATGCAACGCCAACTCCATCCCCAACGTCCCTCCCCAACCACGAACCAACACCAAATCCAACGCCTACACCCTCAACAAGTCCAACTTCATCACCAGATCCGACATCAACATTAATCCCTACAGCCACGGCCACACCTTCATCCTCTGCAATAAAAATCACATTTGGTCAAACCGGAATCGGAGACGACTTCAAGAGTAGCGTAATGACAATCGATGGAACATCTTACGGCAAAGCCACCCTCCCAATCACCTTCCAATGGATTCAAGGCTCCATTCACAGTTTCACCTTCAACAGTCCACTCACAATTGAAAACAAACGCTACGTCTGGACAAACACAACCGGGATAACAACTCTACAAAACGGAACTCTAACCGCAACTGCAGCAGGAACAATAACAGGTTACTATGAAACACAATACTTGGTAACGTTCAACACGACCCTGCCAGATCTTACGGTCTTAAGCATACCGGGAGTTCCAACAAAATTACTCCCAGGTCAAAACATTTTCGGCGCATATTACGCAGCAAACGAAGTCCTACTCGCAGGACCAGCGCCAAATGCAGTGTCAGAAGCAAACAAAACAAAATACGTCTTCAACGAATGGACCATAGACGGAAACACCTTAACCACAAGCCCCAACATCTCCCTTCTGGTCGACGCCCCCCACGATATAGGAGTCATCTACGGAACCGACCAACTGCTAACCATTAACGCCATAGGAGTAAACGAACCCTTCATTGCCGCCGTCAAAATCGTCGCAAGTCCCCCAGTCATACGCATGCTCACCCCAGCTGCCTCAGTACAACAATGGATAAGCCTAAACGCCCAAACGACGACAACCGTTTCAACCGTAAACATCATCGGACACGGAGACTGGGCTATCTTTAAAGGCTGGACAGGCCAAGTCGAACAAAACACTAAGACAATATTTTTCAACATGAAGAGCCCAACAACCCTAAACGCAGTCTTCTTCAAAGTAAACCCCGTCGCGGAATCAATCGCCTACTCACTCATAGCCGGCATGGCAACCATGATAATCCTAAGCGTAATTAACAGACGAAAACCTGCCCAAGACAGGCAAAAACCTACGCGCAATAGGCTCAGCAACGGGAATCGCCGCTGTAGTCCTCATCGCGGCAGCTGTAGTAAGCGCAGGTGTAGCCGTTGGATACGGCATAGAAATCAGCAAACTCCTTGACTTCACCAACTGGGCAGTAGTATTCACCGCAGTCGAAGCCATCGTCTTCTTAGCCACTTCAACACTCATCATTAAAGAAAATCCAACCGAACAAACACAAGTAGCAAACCTCAAAATGCCAAAACCGAAACTCAAAAAAATCCTTACCTTTTTTGAACTAGACTGAAATTCTCGGAATATTCTATCGCGCTGGACGATAAGCATATATTCAATTATTGTAATACAATATTTGTATGTCAGAAGTAGTTACGGTAAGAGTTGGCAAAAAACTAAAAGAAAAAATTCGAAAATACCAAATAAGCGTAAGCAAAACCGTCAGAGAAGCACTTGAAGATGAAGTCAAAAAGCACGAAAAAGCAGAACTCACCAACTGCCATTAAAGAAATGAAACAGATCTTAGAAAAGATTCCAGACGACGAAATCACAAAAGCCATAAGGGAATCAAGAGACCAGCGATGAAATATCTTTTAGATGCGAGTTCATTTATAGCTCTCATTAAAAAAGCCAAATCGAGTCAACTATTGAATGTCTACAGGACTCCAAAGTCCTTGACCTAACCTACTACGAAGTAGGAAATGTCATCTGGAAAGAAAGCAATCCTGACAAAGTTTCTAACATCAACCGAATCCGAAAGATTGGGACAGCTAGCTCAAACTATTCTGAATGAAAACGGATCGGATAAGAGACGAAGATGGAGCTATTCAACAGAATTCTCGAAATTGCCAAGAAGGAGAAGCCTTTCTTTCTACGATGCAAGTTACATTTATTTCGCCAAAGAAAAAGGACTCATACTCGTCACTGAAGATAAGAAGCTAGGATTGAAGGCAAGCAGATATGCCGAAGTTCAAACAGTATCCAAATTGCTATCAAAATAGGGCATACATGAAGTAGTTGAATTTGTTTTAGCTCAAGACTTCTCGGACAACTTCGGAAACAAGGTCTCTTGCCGCAACGTCAATAATGACTGAGACCTTCACGGTCCAGCTTGCACGAGTCTGATTATCTTTCATTTTACTACCACCTGAATATTTCTATTAATCTTTTGGAGAAGAACCCGTCTTAGCGTTTGTTTACCCAGAATAATTATCCTTTTGGAGTATTCTGTTCTCCATTATTGATTTGGCAGAATTCTCCAATTAACCTTTTTGAGAAGCAGATTGACGCAATTTGTCAACCCCGCTTTGCAAAAAAGGAAAATCGAATCAAAGAAGAAACAGACAAAGCCCACAAAAAACTCGAGCAAAACTTAAATTTTCCAATGCCGAACATCAAATGGGAATGTCAATGGCATTTTGTCACAACTGTGGAGAGAAACTTCCAGAAGACGCACTTTTCTGCCCCAAATGCGGAACCAAAACCGAAATTGGAGCAGCCAAAAACGCTTCGTCACCATCTGATGAGATGCGAACAGCCTTCGTCAAGATGAGCCAAGAAATGGAAAAAGCCTTCAACATCGCCGCTAAAGAAATTCAAGAAGCCTTTCAAACAGCTAGAAAAAACGTAGAAAAATCATTCTACAAAGAACCAATTAATTGCACAAACTGCGGAGAAAAAAACGCCGCTAACGCCGCATACTGCTTTAAATGCGGCAACAAATTGAATGCGCAAACAGACAAACCGAAATGAGAAGAGACCTGAGCCTAAGCAAATTCTCTCATTCATCTTTTTGAACCAATTCTTAACGTCGACGAGGACTTCAACATTTTCAGCTTGTCATAGTCAGCAAAAGGTTATCGCCCCCCGTTGTTTTGAGAAACCTATCGATTAGAAACGTGAATTTCTGGTTAACACGCTATAAATGCAGCTGTTTGGCTGTTACATTTCGATATTCGAGGGCTGATTAGATTGAAGAAACTCGCCATATCCTGCATAATCTTCTTTGCCATGACTCTTGCATTGCCACTGAACAACACTCTTGCACAAACGCGAACAGCTGGCGTTTCGATCGGTAACACCTTCAAGTACACCTACACCCTTGACTTTAACATGAGCAACAGCACAGACTTCGCTTTGCCCTCCATGTTCGAGTCGCTTTTCGACCAAGCCAAAAGCATAGAATGGGCAAAAATCTCAATTTTGGACATTTCTGGCACGAGCGTTACTACGCAGACCCAGCTTCATTTCAAGAACGGAACCGAGCAATCCAGCGTCAGCACAACGGATATTGGCACTGGAGAAGGCAACATGACACTGTTTCTTGTAGCTTCAAACCTGAACCAAAACGATCCTATTTACGTTGCCAATTTAGGAGAAGAAACAGAGACGATCAACGAAACCATAACAAGAAACTACCAATCCGGCGTGAGGCAACTGAATCACCAAAGCCTGGTCATGGACTACAATGTGACCCAAGATGAAGCGTCAGATTTTAACATGACAAGTTTTCAGCAACACAACAAAGAGGACATCTTCTGGGACCGACAACTGGGCGTTCTGGTGGAAATGTCATACGAGATGGTGGCTCAGTCGCCAACATTTAACGCGAACATTTCGCTAAAACTTAACCTCGTTGAATCAAACAGGCTAGTTGTTCCAGAGTTTCCCACACTTGCACCGATGATTTTAGTCCTCTTAGCTTCCGGACTAGCAGTTGCTATTTACAGAAAAAAACGATAAACCCGTTCTTGTCTCAACGCCATTAAAAACAGAGCAATTCTGCCAAAGGCGTGTTCGTCCAAAAAATATGAATACTTTAGGCTCTCACCGGTTTTGAGTAAGGCCAATAGTTGTTTTTTTATTTAGGACAAGGTTTCAACTGAGTCGCGTTGACTTATTTGGAAAGCCCAAGCTGCTTCATGAAACCGACAACATCATAGAACAGCCTTTCTTCGACGATTTCGCCGTTCTTCCAGGTGGCAACTGTGCAGAATTCAAGCTGGGCTGTTTTCCCAGTAGGTTGGATCATCGTTCCGTCTGCACCTTTCATGGGCCCTTTTCATGGTCACCGTCCAGTCAGCAACGGTGCACGTGTGGTCTCCTTGACCGAAGGCGATCTTATACGGGTTGTTGACTAGTCGGTTATCGAAGGTTTTGAAGAACTCAGTGGCCTCAACATCATGATTGTGTCGTCCCCTTGTAGGATCAGGCTGAGCGGTCCAGTACACGGCAACGTCTTCTCTATGGCGTTTCTTGAACGTCTCCCAAAGCGGACTTCCCGGTCCAGCATTCCATGCGTCATCAAGCGTTTTCATCAACTTAAGGTTTTCTTTAACTCCCATTTCATTCACCTCACTCTCTATTTTCACGTCAAACGCTAATAAGCTTGTAACAGGCCAAAAGGTTGTTGGATTAAATTTTGATCCAACCAACAAACCAACGACGACTACGACGGCGCACGCTACTCGTGGGAACCTAAACCTTTTTCGCAACTTTTTTCACTTCACAAACAATCTAGACAAGGCAGAAAAGCGCTCGCAATCTATCAAGATGGGAGTGAAAAAGCAACAAGTGTTAAAAAGACAATCAACGTATCAGGCAGCAGGGAGAAGAATAGTTTGAAGCAGTCTCTCTCGATGGGATTAATTGCTGCACTGACTTTCAGTCTTCTAGTTGCAGCCAATTGTGCATGTTTTGAAGTGGTGCATGGTGCTACTAACGTTGGCGGCGTACTTTATGATAATACTACCTGGACGTTGGCAAATAGCCCATATATCGTAACTAGTACGGTGAAAGTGCCATCAAACGTTACTCTAACCATCGAAGCTGGCACAACCATCATCTCAAATGTTGACTTATCGCACATGACTGGCGATATGTTCGAAATCATTGGGACAATCATAGCCCATGGAACCGTTGACAAGAAAATCACCTTTGATGGAAGCAATAGTTCAACCATCTTTTCAGCCCACACATCAGATTTGAACACTTTTCTTGATTTGGACTACTGCATAATAAGAAATGGGCGAAGCTTATGGTGGTGGGGTGCCCGGCTCACTTCAGTTTAACGCACTCAGAAATTTCTAATTTAATAGATTTGAATTACGTGTGGTATCCTCGCAAAAACGTCACAATCGAATATAACAAATTTACCCTCTCAGGAGGGTTCGCATTAGCGCTTGGAGCAGTAAACGGCAGCGTAAACGGCAACGTGTCCTTAAGAAACAATCTTTTCCAGAGAAACATAGGATACTTTGTGCGAAGCGTGGCAAGCTTTGTGCCCACTCAGCAATTGTCAAATACAATTCATTCTCAGAGCTTGGGCGACCAGTTTTAGAATACTTAGAACTTCTTAGTCCTGCTATGCAGGCCATGGATGCCTCAGAAAATTATTGGGGGACAACCAACACTAGCGTGATTGACGCATTGATTCATGACAAGAATGATGATGTAACACTTGCAGGGGCTATCAACTATTTGCCTATTCTTCAGACACCTGACCCAAATACACCACTAGCAACAACTCCTGCTCCAAACCCTTCAACAACACCAACCCAAACTGTTGAGCCTTCCCCCACAGTACCAGAATTTCCATCAGATACGATTCTGTCAGTGATTGCTGCTTCAACAATAATAGGAGCATTGCTTTACAAGAAGAGAAGACCAATTGTTTGAATAGGACGATCAATTCCCAGAACAAAAAAAATGTTCTGTCTTGTTGGAAAAATTCTATATGCAAGTCGAATACGTTTGTCTCTCCCCGCTTCTATTTCTTGGAATCTCAGCAATTGTATCAAACTTGCTGGTTAGCTTTGGGTAAAACTTTTTTTTCTGAATAGATTAACGCATGCTGTTTCGGGTAATGCCTGCCGTCTGTTTTTGGTTACAACGCTTGTTACATCTCTTTTTGGGCAGTTGAACTTTTCCCTGTTTGGGTTTCCCAGAGAACTAGCAGTTTTCATCTAATAATTGTGTGAGAGGTGAGGTTGGTCGGGGGTTGGTTGGATTAAAATTTAAACCTCATTCTCCATAGCCACAAAGTAGATTCAATTCGAAAGCATCTAAATAGGACAGTCAAGCGATTAGCGACCAAGTCAGGCACCTCTTGAAAGATTTTTTCCTCCAATAATTTTTTAACGAGTTCGTTACAAATGGAGTAGTTGGCGTTTGGCAATGAAAACAAAACCGGGCAAAACCTTGATCATTGGGCTAGTCATCGGAATCCTAATTGGAACATCAATTGGCTACGCGGTCTTTTCAACTGGACAGAAGACAGGGTCTTGGCATGAGGTATCAAGTTTCATCATGGCAAGCTCCGAAACCGCCATCCCTGGATACACCCAAATTGCATACTCTTACCCTAATGTCTATTACGCACAAGGACCACTTTTCTCAACCAAAACTGATTTTTGGAGGATAAAGACTCAGACAGTGCCTTTCTACAACTACACCCAAAACGGTGACGTCCTAATAATTTACTACAATCAATTGCCCATGAACAACATCAGAATATGGAAAGACCAAGCGTACGCGGACAACCCATTCAGCTCCGTAGTTCTCCTAGACCCAACATATGACTACAACGTCACTACAGTTGGAACCGCGCAGGTATCTGATCAATTCCTCTACGTTTCCTGGAAGGAAGCATATGTTCCAGTTGTAACCACTCAAAACCTTTCTGGAATGGGCAACTTTTTGATTAGCCTCGATACTGGAATTGGCTGCTTCAAATTCACCGTCGAAGAATACCGTTAGATACGCCACGAATGGTAGGTGCTCATAAATAGAAGTAAATCCCATATAGGCAAACTTGTGAAATTCCATGAAGACAAATCTAATTAGTAACAAGACTGCCATCTCCACAGCTGTAATTGCTTTGGTCGCAATAGTTGTAGTTGCTGCAGTCGCTGGAGGCATTTACTTTGCTACAACCCAAAACAAGCCGTCATCACCATCCGCATCTGAATCGCCTACTCCATCAGCGGCAGTATCTCAATCACCAACTCCCGAAGTGACAGCATCTACTGCTCGAACTAGGTAGTCGCTCCGTCAACCTCCGCTCCACCAACAGTCACCGTCATCAGCTCCAACAACGGGCGCATCAGCATCAGCCGCACCTAATGTTGCAGGCGCGTCGAGCCTACAATACAGCGTTAGTCTCAGCGCAGACACAGCGGGCGCGCTACGAGGAAATTATACTTACTACGGCAAGAATGCGGGAACATCCTCCTTCATGCTGCGAATTGACTACACCGTATACAGCACCCCATCCACCATAATTCTAAACGGAGCGCAACAGAAAGCTTGGTCATATTCAGACGGAAAATGGACAGACATTTCCGCGTCATACAACAGCTATAACGGCGTTTGGAACCCACTTTGGCAAGGATACGTAGCCGTTCTGGCATCTTGGAATGGCATCGGAGACTACAGCTACACATCAAGCGCCGCCACAATCAGAATCTACGACATCAGCGTTAATCCAGTGCTAGCAGATTCTCTGTTCCAACATAGTTAGTAGCACAAAACCAAAGTAAACAAACCCTTTTTTTAATTAAATTTTAATCCAACCAACTACGACGGCCAGACCTCGACGACAGTTGGTTAAGTTTAGGGGTGGTTTATCAGCGCGCGCTGCTTAATCCAAAACCTTTTAAGTTGTTCATTGCAACGAGGATAAATTAAAGGGACAAGAAATGAGCAAACTAGATTTAGTTCCAAAGAAGAAGAGGCTTAATGTTGGAATAATTGCAGTTGCTTTAATTGTAATAATTGTTGGCGCAGCTTCATCTTGTTGCTTAAGTAGCGCAAGTGAATACCCGACTCTGTCAAGTATGGCTGGCACTTATTCAAACGCATCAACAGGATCCACAATAACTCTTTATGAGAATGGCTCAGCACTATTTGACACACATGCTGGCATATGGCACATAGTCAACGCAACAACCTTCGAAGGCTCATACATAATAACAAGCTTCCGTCAATACTTTGAATTCAGAATCACAAATAACGGTTTCACAGCAGTCGAAACAGGAAACGTGTACGTTAAAACTGCATCTGCATCGCCAACTTTATCTGCATCGGCTTCTCCGACCCCGACAGTGCCAGAGTTCAGCAATGCATCGCTCGCTTTAATCGTGACTATGATAGCAGTCGCAACTTGCACAGTTGCTTTAGCAGCAAAGAAAGCGAAAAAAACGATTTAGTCAACAGGCACTTTGACAAACAACAAGAAAACTAAAACTCGGTATATAGTTTTACCCCTCACCTTTTCGTTATGTACTTACGTACGATATATTGAAAATACCTCGTTTTCTGGTAGTGCTCTTTCTGCATGCACTGAAATATATCCTGTGAGAGACTATATTCTAAGAGATGAAATCTGCGTATAGAATTTGAATACGCTGAAATGCTTGAATACTCCTTCTGAACCCTGAATATCTTCAGTCTCTTCTGCTCACGCAGTGAAGTGTGTGTGTGGAGGAGAGAGAGAGAGAGAGATTAAAATTTAATCTCTCTCTTTCCTTTAGCGCACGCAAATCAGATAGACAAACAGACAAAGACACACACACACACACAAAGAGCGCGCCGTGAGAAAACGAGAAAAAGAATAGGGGAAATAGCTTCTCTGCCGCAACCAACTATTATCTGTCAGGCTTCTTTGGTCTGAATAAGCCTAAACCCGAACAGTATCAACAGCACGCCAGAAAACAGATAGAACAGCTCTGCGATGAGCGCCACAGCAGTCTCGGCTTCTTGCGAAAGCAAAGGTGCAAAGTAGAGTATGTCGTCTACTCCAAAGAAGAACGAAGCACCTCCCCAAAGCAGCAAAAAGTAGGCAAACAATCTTACCTTCGATATAGCCTCAAGAAAGTTGCCCGCCAGAAACTTCAAAGCAAACAAAGCCAGAAATATCCCCGCAACCAAGTACAGCAGATTGGCAATAGCGCTTACTATCCCGTTTCCTATAAGTCCCTGTGACAAAAGCCCGTCTAGTCCCCAGAAGAAGAACGCTGCAGCCCAAACTAGGAAAAGGTATACAACCCATTTTTCCTTTGCTATTATTTCCACAAATTCCTTTGCAAATCCCATTTAAACCGCCCTTTTTCAGTATGGTCAGGTTTATTTAAAAGATTTTGCCAAGACGTACGCAGACGATCTGTAAAATTTCAAGCCAGCTTAGGGAATATAACCTTTTACTCTTAAGACTCATTTCCTCAGCTCTTCCAGATTGTTTGGGAGTGTCATCTTTGCGCGCGCGAATATGAAACGGATAGTTTAGCTGAGGGTTTGAACAGTCTGTTTGAAAATGAAGTTGAAATTCCAAGAATTAGACACGGAAAGAAACAAACGCTGGATACGCTGATTAGTGAAGAATCTCTTTTGTTGGCTAAGTTTTTGAGGAATGAACGGAAAGAATGGAATCCAAGAATCCCAACAATTCAAATTCTACTTACGAGTGTGCCCTAAGGACAGAAGGATGTAAATACTAAGCTGTTTGATTGACCAGTGGTTAGTTTCACGATATACTGAGTTCCTGAGACGGCAGGCGCATTTAGTGTAATTTCTAAATTGCATGATTGAGCTGGATAAATTTTAACCGGAAGGGATTGAGTGGTGATTACTCTAACTCCATTTACGTAGGCAGCGGTTATGTTTACAGCAACGGTTCCTTGGGCTCCAGGAGTTGCTGAATTTTGAATGGTTACCCTAGCGATAGTTGATCCATTAGTCAATTCAACGTTAGTAATTACTGCTTGTTCGGCGCCTTTCATGAGATCCAAAGTTGTCGTGCTCAACCATCCTGCAGAAATTACGCTGACTGTGACTGCGACTGAAAGGAGGATAATTGAGGCTACTACTGGGCTTAGTGCTTTTGTGTTCTTTTTTAGCGCTTTAAATGATCCCATTACCTATTCCTCTAACAGTTTTTCGCTATGGAAATCTGAAAGTAAACTCATATAAATATGATGTATAAAGACACTATACTGAAGATGTGTTCTGCTTGTATACATCAAGCACTCCATCGCAGTAAGCCCAGAAAGTCTCAGGTGCGCATTGGATAGAGTTTGTATTCATTTGTTGTCAAAACCTTTTTCTGCACTCAAATATCGAGTGTGTGAGTTATGGTTTATCGTTTTTGTTTTCTTTTGTTATGTAAATGTGAGAAGAGATAGAGGGGGCGGGGATAGGGTAGGGAGAGAAAAAGATTAAATTCGCGGAATCAGTCGTTAGCGTAGACTCAAGAGGCAAGTTTGCATTCCACAATTACCGTTTCCACCCTGGTTTTGAAGAAGCTAAATTAAACGTTCCTGTGAGAAGATGAACAAGCAAGTTGAAGACTACATAGAAAAACAAAAGTCTTCACAGAAAGAAATCTGCCAACAATTGAGAGGCATAATCCTTGAGACTTTCCCAGGTATCGAAGAAGAGATGAAATGGGGGGTTCCGACGTATGCAAAAGGCAAATTTTACCTCGTCGCACTAAAGGATCATGTTAACCTTGGTTTCTCTATTGAAGGGCTTTCAGATGATGAACAGAAACGTTTCGAGGGGTCAGGCAAAACAATGAAAATCATTGAGGTTAGTTCCATCCAAGAAATAGACGAGAAAAAGGTTGCAGAATTGATCAAGCTAGTTTGGGAAAGGCATGAGTCGAAGGTAAAATGAAGCAGTTGAGCTTGATTCACAAGTCTGCTACCTAACAAAAAGAAAACCGAAATAACCGCCAAATCACCTTAAATCCGAATATAGTTCCCCTTTACAAGTCATTTCTGATAATAGAAAAATTCTTAAGCATAGATTGTGAAAACGAGAAAGCAAGAAAGGAGTTTTGAAAAATTGAACTTTGAGACAAGTAAGAACCTGGCAGGAATCGGAGCAATACTTCTATTCGTGGGCATTCTACCTTACGCAAATACTTATCTTCTTTTGCCACTGGCAGGTGTGATTCTGTTGCTAATAGGCTTGAAAGGTCTATCCGAATACTACAATGAAGCAGGCATCTTCAACAACGCACTATACGGAACCATCGTAGCCATAGTCGGTATAGTAATAGTCGGAGCAATAGTTTTCGTTGCACTCCTTGGATTGTTCAAAGTAATCCTCCCAACATGGAATGGAGACTGGACCACACTTTCTACAATGGTGAACCAAATCGACGTTAACAACATAACCTTCAGCCAAATCAGTCCCTACGTAGGCCTATTCCTACTAGACTATGTTCTGCTCTTTGTCTTCGCTTTGGTGTTTGCATTGCTTTACCGGAAATCAATGAATCAACTGTCTACAAAATCAGGCATAGGATTATTCGGAGCAACAGGAACAGTCATGCTAGTCGGCGGAGTCCTAACAATAGTTCTAATTGGATACGCGCTCCTTTGGATTGCTATGTTACTCTTCGCAATAGCACTATTCCAAGCTAGACCGCCTATGGCACCACAGCCGCAACAAACCGTCATGCCACCGCAATACCCAACCCAAGTCTAAACAAATATCCACCCAAAATTTTTCTTTCTTATTTTTCTCGTTAATATGCCCAATTCTAAAAAACCAGCCGCAAATATCCACTAAAACAAGTCCAGATTAAATGGCAAACCCTAAAGCCACAAAGACAACCACCTCCACAAAAGTAACTACAACCTACAAGATCTCCAACAAAAAAAATCCAGAACGTAGAATGTTATAAACGGTTAAAAATCCCAACACAAATAATACTCATCAAATTCGATTGGTGACTACATGCTCGAGAATGCTAAATTTGCTTTGTCATCCGAAGCACGCGATCATTTGGAGAAAATCAAATCGACAGACGTTTTGGTTGGCATTCCCTCATACAACAACGTATTAACAGCGAGCTATGTGGTATCTCAGGTTGTTAAAGGTCTCGACAACTATTTTCCTTTACTTCGAGCAGCAATTTTTGTTTCCGACGGAAACTCCGTTGACGGAACCTTGAAGTCAGTGAAAACAGTTCACCTTCCCTGCAAAAGAGACGTCAGTTGCAACATTAATTTGATCCCTGCGATATACATAGGAATCTCTGGAAAAGGAACAGCGATTAAAGCAATTTTCGAAGCTTCAAAGTTACTGGACGCAAAGGCCGTGGCCCTTGTTGACTCAGATCTGCGGAGCATAACTCCTGAATGGATGAAACTGTTGCTTGGACCTGCCCTGTCGGGAACAGATCTTGTCGTTCCTCTCTATAGCAGAAGCAAATACGACGGAACCATAACCAACTTTCTATGTTACCCAGTTACTGCCAGTCTTTATGGTCGGAATGTTAGACAGCCGATTGGGGGCGATTTTGGGCTTTCGAGCGCTTTAATAGATGAGCTCTTA
The DNA here is from genome assembly GCA_963825115.1 of Candidatus Bathyarchaeota archaeon. Lineage (GTDB taxonomy): Archaea > Thermoproteota > Bathyarchaeia > Bathyarchaeales > Bathycorpusculaceae > JADGNF01. Next base: position 16,606 of record CAWGRS010000001.1, read on the forward strand.
GCCTCACGATTATGGGGGATGCCCGAAGTTTGCGAGTTCGGCGTTGACATTTTCGAGACTCATACGGCTTTAGGTAAAGGCTTTGAAGTTAAGCAGGCATTCTTGGGGGCAAAAGATCATGATCCTAAAGATCCCACCTTACAGTTGACATCGATGTTTAAGCAAGTAGTCACAACCATGTTCACCTGCGTAGAGGAATACGAAAATTCATGGCGAACACAAGCAAACGTTTCTGAGTTGGAGACCGTGGGCGAAGAAAAACAAGTTAATTCTGAAAAAGCAGTACCCATCGACTTGCAGAAAATGATAAACACATACAAAGAAAGCTACAATACGTATCGAAGCGTTTGCCAATCAGTTCTAAACAAAGATCTCTTGGATGAGTATGAGAAGCTTCTACGCCTGGACAATTCGCAAGCGGCTTTTCCCAAGGAAAAATGGGCAAAGACCGTCTACAATTTCATCACCGCATTTCACAGAAAAGAACCAAGCGATAGAGAAATCCTGATTGATGCCTTACGAGTGCTTTGGACAGGCAGATTAGCTGCATTCATACAAGAAACGCTTTCTCTAAGTGCGGAGGAAACAGAAAGCAAAGTGATTGAGCAAGCAAAGACTTTCCAAGAACTGAAATCCTATTTGATGGACATTTTTTAGTCTCGACTAGATTTCAAAAAAACATAACAATTAGAAAGATAAAACAAAAGCTAACCTAAACCCCCTTCCGGCAATCTATATGATCCAATAGCTCAGGTTTAGGAAAATACATCAAACACATTATGAAATCCAAATTTTGAAAGGCGAAATTTATATTTTGGTTTGCGAGAGACAAATCAGTAGCCACAGCAGGCGAATTACATTATGAACGAGACAAACGATACAGTCGAAGAACCGAAACAAACCAGTGAAGACTTCGAAAAGCAACTAACAGATGAGAAAAAACGCAGCGAAGACTATCTAACACGGCTAAAATACTTGCAAGCAGACTTCGAAAACCTAAGAAACAGATGTGACAGACAAATCAAACAAGTCTCCGACTACGGCAACGAACGCCTCATCACTCAACTCCTCGACGTAGTTGACGAACTGGAACTCGCAGTCAAGACTGATCAAGCAACAAACTCCGCTCCAAATCTAATAGAAGGAGTACAAATGACCCTAAAACGCCTGCGAAAGGTTCTTGAGCAAGAAGGAGTCACTCCAATAGAAAGCAAAGACAAGCCTTTTGACCCTTCTAAACACAACGCGATAGCCGCCGAAGAACGCAACGACATTGAAGACTGCTGTTGTCATCGAAGAAATGAGAAAAGGCTACATGATGAAAGAAAAAGTGATCAGACCAAGTACTGTAAAAGTTGCAGTAAAAAAAGTCACAGTAACAAATAATGGAGAAAAAGAAAATGAGTCAAGTTAAAACAGGAGAAAAAATTTTAGGAATCGACCTTGGAACAACAAACTCAGCTGCCGCTCTTTACGAAGGGGGGAAAACCACTGTTATCCCCAGCGCTGAAGGGCCAACTATGGCTGGAAAAATGTTCCCTTCAGTCGTTGCCTTCACAAAAGACGGGCAACTCCTCATTGGCGAATCAGCCAAACGCCAAGCCTCTGCCAACCCAGAAGGAACAATTTTCGAAATAAAACGTAAAATGGGCACCACCCAAAAAGTAACCGCGTATGGCAAGGAATACACCCCACAACAAATCAGCGCGTTCATTCTGCAGAAAATCAAGAAAGACGCAGAAACTTACCTAGGAACCGCGGTACGCAAAGCAGTCATTACCGTGCCAGCACATTTTGACGACAACCAACGCCAAGCCACCAAAGACGCAGGCGAAATAGCCGGATTCGAAGTGATGCGCATAATAAACGAACCCACAGCCGCATGCCTCGCCTACGGCATTGACAAACTTGAGAAAGAAATGAAGATCCTCGTGTTCAGTTTCGGAGGAGGAACCCACGACGTGACAGTCATGGACTTTGGTAAAGGAGTCTTCCAAGTCCTAAGCACAAGCGGCGACACACAGCTTGGCGGAACAGACGTCGACAAAGCAGTCATGGGATATGTTGTCGAAGAATTCAAGAGACAAACAGGAGTCGACGTAACCAACGACCAAATGGCATCAGCCAGACTAAAAGAAGCCGCTGAAAAAGCGAAAATCGAACTGACAACACTCATGAGCACAGACATCGACCTGCCATTCTTAACAGCCACAAACACCGGCCCACAACACTTACACCTAACATTAACACGCACCAAACTAGAATCACTAGCACAACCAATCGTTCAAAAAACTGAACGAACAATTCTAAAAGCACTCGAAGACGCAAAACTCACCCCGCAAGGCATAGACAAAATCATCCTCATCGGCGGCATGACCAGAATGCCACTAGTCCAAAGATTCGTCGAGCAAATACTCGGCAAAGCACCAGAAAGAGGACTAGACCCCATGGAATGTGTAGCCATCGGAGCAGCAATACAAGGAGGAGTCCTCACCGGAGAAGTCCACGACATACTTCTGCTGGACGTCACTCCACTTTCACTCGGTGTAGAAACCATGGGCGGAATAGCCACCAAAGTCATTGAGAAAAACACCACGATTCCAACCAAAAAGAGCCAAGTCTTCACAACAGCAGGTGACTCTCAAACGGCAGTTACGATCCATGTACTTCAGGGTGAACGGCAAATGTCAGCAGACAACGTTTCCCTGGGAATGTTCAACTTAGAAGGAATCCCGCCAGCACCCAGAGGAGTCCCTCAAATCGAAGTAACATTTGACATAGACGCAAATGGCATATTGAACGTCACAGCCAAAGACCGAGGAACAGGCAAAGAAAACAGAATCCGCATAACGGCCTCAACCAAGCTGACTCCAGAAGAAAAAGAACGCATGATCAAAGACGCCGAACAATTCGGAGAACAAGACAAGAAGAAACGTGAAGAAGCAGAAACCCGAAACAACGCCGACAGCATGATATACACCGCTGATAGAACAAAAAAAGACCTTGCCGACAAACTAACAGCCGACCAAACAGCAAAAATTGATGCAGCAATTGCAGCACTAAAAGACGCCCTAGCCAAAGGAGACATGGCAGTTGTCAAGACGAAATCCGACGAACTCAGCAAAATCCTACAGGACATAGGAACAACTATTTACCAACAAGCAGCAGCCGCAGAAAAAGCACAGCAGCAAGCACAAGCGGGGCAACAACAGCAACAGGCTGGACCACAAGAACAGCCGAGCCAACAAGCTGAAGAACCAAGCGGAGAAAAAGTTGTCGATTCAGAGGATTACAAAGTTAAATAGAATAGCGAAACAGACTTAATCTACCCTTCTTATTTTTTGTTTACTGCGGTTAGTCTGTATGGCTGAAAAGCGAGATTACTACGAAGTCCTCGGCGTCCAAAAGAATTCTTCTAAAGACGAAATCAAGGATTCATACAGAAAACTCGCCATGCAGTTTCACCCAGACAGAAACAAATCGCCAGAAGCTGAAGAAAGATTCAAGGAAATCAGCGAGGCATACGCAGTTCTTTCAGACGACGAGAAACGCCAGAAATACGATACTCTGGGTCATAGAGGTTTTGATCAACAATACACTCAAGAAGATATCTTCCGCGGAGCCGACTTTGACTCAATCTTTGGAGGAGCAGGCGGGTTTAGCGATATTTTCCGCATGTTCTTTGGCGGAGGAGGAGGGGGAGGCTTTGGCGGCGGAGGCTACGAAGAACGAGCCAACCGCGGACAAGACCTGCTTTACGACCTAAACATAACCCTAGAAGAAGCCGCAAGAGGAACAGAAAAAGAAATCGAAGTCCCCAGAACAGAAAAATGCGATATCTGCGGCGGTTCAGGCGCAGCTCCCGGAAGTCAACCAAAAATTTGCACCCGCTGCAATGGAGCAGGCAGAATCCAGCAAGCCCGCAGAAGCGCCTTTGGGACATTCGTCCAAGTTACCCCATGCCCCGTATGCCGAGGAAAAGGCAGAATCATTGATACCCCATGCAGAAACTGCCGAGGCTCAGGGCTAATTAAAAAACGCCGAAAAATCACCGTTAAAGTACCACTTGGAATAGATGATGGCTATCAACTACGCCTCCGAGGAGAAGGAGACATGGCAGGAGACGGGGGAGAACCAGGCGACCTATACGTCCTTGTGCACATCATTCCCCACGAACTTTTCATTCGAGACGGAGACGACCTCCAATACATACTCATGGTTGGCTACCCGCAAGCAGCTCTGGGAACACAAGTGCAAATTCCAACACTTGAAGGACCAACTACAATAAGGATTGACGCTGGAACCCAAGCAGGCCAAAATCTGCGAATAAGAGGCAAAGGTATGCCACGATTCCGAGGTTACGGAAAAGGCGACCTAATAGTTCGAATCGGAATCCCAGTACCAGAAAAGTTAACGGGCAGACAACGTGAACTTCTTGAACAACTTGCAAAAGAGCTAGGCGAAAGCGTTCAAGCCAGACCCCGCAAATTCCGACTCTAATAAAATTCTTAAACGAACACAGCCAAAACGAACCAAAGCCAATCAGTAATGTAGAGACATTCTAAATTTTTGCGAATCTTCATTTCAAAAAACAAATTTCTGAGGAAAAACTTGACTTAACCAATTAACGATAAGGATATTCGAATTTAAGGAAAAAAATCTCAAATAAGGAAGAAGCCGATTGGCACTGTAAACTAAGCCGTAACTATCACAATGTTGTCAATGATGAAACCTGAGGCTCCGTCGGTAGAGAAGGGCAAATCAATCTTAATCGAGTTAAATTGTTGGCCACTCATATTGAATGACAATGTGCCTTCAGGGTAAGTGTCAAAGAGAGTTTCCTGACCCCTTACAGTAGTTGATCCTACAGGGGTTGAAGCTGAATTAAGGTAGGCACTAAGTCTGATGCGACTACCCGTGCTGCCGGGTCCAGGATCTTGTAATTCCGCAGTTTTGAAAGTCAGGGTAATATTCGCTATATTTCGGCTGAAATTGATTATCAGTGGATCACGATTTGGTGTGCTGGGCCAAAGGAAAAGTCCTGAAAACTTTGTGGAGTTAATCACGGTTGAAATTGATGCTAACGATTGAATGTTTTGAACGGAGAATGCTGAAGGAAAATCAAAAGGTGAGCTGAAGTGAGCGGTCACCCCGTTTGATGTCTGATCGAATGGTTCGGGTTGCCGTACATTAAGCGTCGGGGTTCCGCTGTCGAAGTCGAATGTGGCGGTTGTCCCCGGAGATACTGATGGGGTGGGGGTTCCTGCAGGAGTGGGCGTCACCGGAGAAACTGAGGGAGTAGGGGTTGCTGAGCTTGTGACAGAAGGATTGGGAGTTGGAGAAGCTGTATTAGATGGAGGTGGATGGTGGAACTGCTTGGGGTTGAGGTTGGAGTATTCGTAGACGAAGGAGTGACAGACGAAGAAGGCAATAATGATGGCTAGGAGGCGTCTTGGTTGGAGATGGAGAAGCAGAAGGAGCCGGAGGAGAGCCAAAAGTGCTAAGCGCATACCACGCCGCAACGACAATTATGATTATAGCCACGATGATAAGAAGAATTTTTGGCCAGGTCATGCGTCTTCCCCAAGTTTAATCCAAATCTAAGTTCATTTCGTTAGCTGGAAAGATGTTCACTCGATTCTTACATCCAATGAAGCGTAAATATCGAATTTTAAGGTTACAAAAAAGAGGTGAGAAGTGAAGGTAACGATTACCTCACTACCGTCACTACATTGGAGGGGGCTGACTCTGCAGACATTGTTGGGTATCCGGTAGCTACTGTGCTGCCAACGGTGTTGGTGGCTACGACTCTATAGAAGTATGTGTTTCCTGGGGCGGTTGTTGTATCAGTGAATGCCGTTGCAAATGCTCCAGTTGGAACAAAAGTCGTTAGACCAGTCGTGAACAAGTTGTTTGCTGCTCTCTGGATCGTAACGCTTGTTTGATTGAGGGAATTATTTGTCCACGACAATCGCACGCCGATCCCTGTGCTGAAAGATCCTGAAAGACCAGTAGGTGCTTCAGGTGGCATTACAAAGCACATTGGTCGCATCATGTCGTTTTCTTCGTGACCTAGCAGGTGACAGTGGTCTACGTATTCCCAGCCGAAGTTTGTCATCTGGTTTGTGACGGTGATTGGGTTGCCTAGTGGGTTGATGTTTGTGAAATTCATTGTTCCGCCTTGTAGTTGTGTTGGATCAAGCAGACGTACGCTGTTTGGTAGCTTGAATGTGTGGTTATTTGGTGCAATTGGTCTGAGGGCAACGACTACGTCTTCGAGAGGGTTCATTTCCACGGATTCTTTCCAGCCTATCTCGTTTGGATTTGGCGGTTTGATCGCTCCGTCCCATCCAACGCGGTTAATGAGTTGCACGTTGAACAGGTGGAAGTGCAGGACGTGCGTATCTACTCCGTTGTGGGTGAACTTCCAGAGTTGCGTTCCATCACCAAGTGCTCCGATGGGAGTTGCCGGGTTACTGTTACCCATGATTTCGTTTGGCGGATCAACGTAAGCTTGAATTATGGTTGTCTGAATTGTGCCGTTAGTGTTAGGTATTTCATAGGAGAGCAATGCGTTCATTCGTCCGTAGTCGTTAGTAAAGAGTTCTTGAATGCCTTTTGGCAGCAGAGGCATGGTTATTGGGGCTGTTTGACCAATTGGTGTAAAGGTGTGGGTAGTGTCTTGGATTGCAGCCGTAATTTGCCAAGAAGTTCCCGTTGTACGCAGCGTTATAGTCAGGCTCTGGGACTATTATTTTGTCTTGGGAGAGGCGGAAGATATTTGCTAAAGCGGTTTGGAGGGCTGTTAAGGTCGCAGGATTGTAGTCGTTGGCTGGCGCAGTCGAGGAAGCGCCTGCAGCTACCCGAATTTGCATTACAGTTCGGGTGTTTGGACCGTAGCCAGGGATTGTGTTTGGAGCTCCTCCAGTTGCGGTTTGATCGCCACATCCAGTGAAGTAATCAATGCGAGGGTCAAATCCAGGCATCGGGGCGGGTGCGTCGTTGTAGAGAATCAGACGTTTTGCCTGCAAAGTTGGTAAAGTCAATTAGAACGTCTGCACGTTCGGCTGGTCCAACGTAACAGGCTTTCTCTAAAACGTTTAGCACTGTGATGCTTCTGCGGTTGTAGTCATAGCCTACTGGTCTGTTAGTGATTAATGCGGGTGCTGGTAGGAATCCGCCTTCAGTTCCGATTTGGATTATGGCTGGACCTCTCAATGCTGGATCTGGAAAGCCTCCTGCTCTGCCGTCTGCAGTTGGGTAATCTGCTGGCCATGATCCTATATTTGCAGGAAGCATGCCTACTTCAGTTAGTCCTATGTAGACTGTTGCTGTTGCAGTTGCTGTTACGCCTCCTAATCCTGTTGGTGGAGCGATTGTTACTGTTGGAGCTGTTGCGTAGCCGCTGCCAACACTCAGGAGGTTTACAGCGGTTACTGCTCCATTTGTAATTGTGGTTGTTGCTAGTGCACCTGTTCCGCCTCCGCCTGTAATTGTTACTGCTGGCGCGGATGTATATCCGCTTCCTCCGCCGGTGATGTTTATGGTGTTTATTATCGAAGTTACTTGGTAGATTTGCAGGTTAAGGTAGCGGTCGTTGCAAGCATTCAAGAATTCGGAATCGATATAGTTTTGGCTGAACTGCAAGGTAGGGGTAGGCAGTTCCGTTGACTAGTGGTGTGTCCATGAAAGATTCTGGTACGCCTGATGGATTGGGAGTTCCAGGAATAACTGGCGGTTCCCATGGCGCTGCAGTCGGATTGTAATACGGATTAGCTAGCGTTCCAAATTGCACTGTCCAGGGCGGGAAGAACCAAGGACCGTAATCCCATCTGCCACAGGCATTTGCGCCACTCAGAACGTATGGGTTCTGGTTTGGCATGTACACGTGTGGCCACCAGAGATCACCAGTGTGCGGCGTCGGCGGTGTTGTTCCCCAGTTCCAAGTAGGATCTTGAGCTGCAATAGTTGTCGCATCAACGAAACGTCTTGTCTTGAATAACTAAAGGAATTCCAACATCAGGAAGAAGCTTAGCACTTGTCGCGTTTGCTCCTGACAAGTTGGTTCCGTTGATGAAATCCTGTTCAAATTGGTCAGTCAACAAGTAGCCCGCGGCTTCACCAGCGTAAACGTTGAGTCGGGTTATGCCGTAAGCGTGGTCGTGGTAGAACATTAGTCTGGCACTTTGTTGGTTGCTGTAGAAGAATGTTAACGTTCCTTGTGGTTCTGTTCCACCGTCCATATCGGGTACGTATTTGACTGAAACACCTTTCGGGTAAGGAGTGTTTTCTCCCGCAGGAGTGGTCCATTGATGAGGTGTTCCATCGCTGATCCAGATTGTGTTACCTCCGTGAAGGTGCAACGTAGCACGGTTCTGGGTGTAGTTTCCACCGCTGGGTCCCGCACCTGCACCCATATAAGTGGTGTCTACGGGAATGAACAAGTTCCCTCCAGCGCCTGTAGGAAGGTTATTGATGAATTTTATACGCACTGGACGATTTCTCTGCGCGACAACTATAGGGCCAAGATAGTGAATCGGAGCGATTGGCGTACCTGCACTGTTAACTTGTACATAACCTCGTAATGTCGTAGCAGGCAGGTCTGTATGCATCTTCTCAGTATATTGCCTTAGCGATATTATGTAATAGTCACTTCCTGGAAACGTTGTCGTATCTGCCACAGCTATTGGTAACATTTGCCCGAGATTGTTTGCAGTATTGAGTTGAGGCAGGGAATCCATGAACTTGCGAATGCCGCCAGTAATTGTCGGCACTCCAGCCGTGCTGCTTGTTGTCATTGTGGCAGCAGCACCTTTTGCCCTTGGACTTGGATCCCGTATGGTGACTGTTGGAGCAGAAGTGTAAGCTGTTCCAGGATTTGTTAGCACCAAACCCAAGTATTACGCCGTTAGAAACTCGCGCGGTAGCTGTAGCCCCAGTTCCGCCGCCTCCAGTAAGAACTACTGCTGGAGTTGTGTAGCCTGAACCCCCACTTTGAAGGGCGAAACCTGTCAGAGTAACTCCCGCTCCAGGAGCTGGAGCACCGATTGTTGGCAGTGGGCTGTTAGCATAATTTGGTGTTGTTCCAAAATAATCAGGAGTTCCACCTGGTGCCGGAACGACAGTTGGGGCAGCAGTTCCCTTGGGGCGAGATGCAGCAGCAGCTTTTCTATCCGCAGTAGTAACTTTGCCTTTGTAGTTTAGGCTCTTTGTGTTATTTTGGTCTGCGGTTACACCGGGCAAAATCTTGGGAGCTGCAATTACTAAACCGGTTACAGCCGCTCCAGCCGCTGCAACCTTGACGAAGGTACGTCTAGACATTGCGCTGGACGTTGAATTATGGCGTCCAAGCACTCTTCTAGTATTGGATGGCTTTGCTATTTCTTGAGCTGGAGCACCTACTATGCGTGTGCTTGCTCTAAAAAAATCTCTTCTAGAAACCTTATTTTTGGGGTCATCTGAGTTATTATTACTAGACATAAACCGGCCTCTTAGATTCAATGTTCTGGTCAGCCTATTTTAAAATGTGTGACTACATCATGACACCCACAACTTACATTAAAAATGGAAATTTGTATAAATTCAAGAAAAGGCACCACAGCTTGTTTTGTGCAGACTGCTCAACATAACTGCTTTTGGAAACATGAAAACAAAATTTCGCAATTTCCAAAGAAGAAAAATTGAGGCTAATTATCAATACCAAAAAAATCAAGGAATAGAACCAACCAGCGCAATTGCCGTTGCCCCCTTAGCTCTTGGACTAGGATCTCTAAGAACAACAGTCGGTGCCGAAGTGTAACCAGTGCCGGGGCTTGTTAAAACCACATTGAGAATGACGCCATTTGAAACCCTCGCTGTAGCTGTAGCGCCAGAACCACCGCCTCCACTAAGCAGCACTGCCGGAGTAGTATAACCGCTTCCACCACTTTGAAGGACAAAACCAGATAAAACAACATTGGCATTTAGAAGAGATACATTTACTTCACCTGATTTTGGGGATTCACCCAGAGAATTATTCGCCGCAACTTTGTAATAGTAAACTTGACCCGCGGAAACTTGAGAGTCAACATAACTTGAAACATTACCGAGAGTAGAAGCAAGTTTTGTCTCCCCACCAGAAGTAATACCTCTGTAAACACTGTAGCTTGTAATGTTAAGTCCTCCCGCATCTGATGGCGATGTCCAGTTTAGAATAATCTGCGAATTGGAAGCAGTTGCATTTGGGTTCTGTGGAGATGAAGGCAGAGTTTGGACATCAACAGTGATAGAGGCATTATGAGTCAAGGAATTGGCTAATCCCACTGCAACAGTTTGATATGTTCCTGCTTTCGTGGCTGAATCAACTGTTAAAGAAAGCGATGATGAAGCGTTACCTCCAGAAGGAAGGTTGACTGATTGAGGAGTAAAACTTGCACTCCACCCATTCGGCATGGAAGCGGAAAGTGCAATTGTGCCATTGAAGCCATTAATCGAAGTGACTGTTACAGTTGAATTTCCCCATGATCCGCTCTCAATGACCAAGTTCGATGGGGACGTCGAAATTGAGAAGTCAGGTATCGGGGAATAATCGAATGTTAGCGGGCTACCTAAACCTGTCACAAAATCGTAACCTGCAGAAGCAGAAAATCCTCCATTAGAGCCGACAATAATATCACGAAAAAACGAAGCCGGTTCTGTTTTTGCATCAGAATACAAGTTGCTGTTATACGCCGACAAGCCAAGAGAGTGTATTGCAGCCCACTGTGGAGCTCCAGCGCTTGTCCCTCCAACCTGGAACCAGCCTGTCTGACCACCATAAGCGGTGCTGTCGTAAACAGAAAAACCAGTAACCGGATTGGCGTTATATGAAATGTCAGGAACCGTGCGTTTACCGTTTGCCCCTGCCACGCCATAACTAACTTGGTACGACGGCTCCGCCTCGTAAGCGCTGATTCCACCACCGCTGCCACTCCAAGCCGTTTCTGAAATAACCGATCCGTCAACGCCAAGGTTGAGGGTTGTTCCCCCGACCGCCACAACGTTAGCAGATGTTGAAGGCCAAATTACACCTGATCCGCTATCCCCAGAAGAAGCAAAAAAACTAATCCCATGATCACTTGTGAAGTAACGATTGTACGTTTGTTGAGTAGAAAACTCGAAACCACCCCAGCTCATTGAAACTGCAACAACATCTGAACGATGAGCAGCATAGCTAACAGCACTCAGCAAATCGCTAAAGAGGTCAGATTTCGCCTCAACTAACAGTATTTTTGCGTCAGGAGCTATGGCATGTGCCCACTGAGTGTCTAGCGCCGCCTCCAACGCCCAACCCGAGTTAACCTGGCTAGTTCCAGGCATCTTATGCACCTCAAAATTTGCAGAGGACAAACCATATTGGTTACTGAAAGTAACAAAATCACTCTGAGCTGTTGGGTAGTCATATGCATCAATTATGGCTATTGTTCCGTTTCCACCTGTTGAAGGTAAATTGTACGCCTTTCGAACCTGAGAAGGAGACAAGCCAGTAGGAGCAACAGTTGCAAGAGTATACCCAGAAGAACGGGCATCGCTGTTACGCACACGAAACGTCGTGCTGGCGGACCAAGTTTCTTCGAAAGAAACCGAGCCAAAAGCAGACAACTCAGAATAAGCTACGATGAAAAGAAGAGCAACCAAAAGAAACGCAGTGCAAGAGGTTATAGTTCTTGATTGAACCAATAAATCAACTCGATAAATCCAATAAACGAAGCTGTCGGACTTTATTTAAAGCGTTTGTCGCTGCAGCCTTTGGGTTAATTCTGTTGGACAAGTTCTATGGACACAACTCACTTTCTAGTTCAATGCTTCCGTTCAGCCATGTTACCTTGCATTTTTTCAAATAAATACTGTTGTGATTGTGTACACGCAGCAACAAAACATCAACTCAGCCAAACGTTCAGACAATCGACAAAGGAAAAACAAATTGCCCCCAAAATGGCAGTAAAATTAAAGCATGCACAGCAGTCGAAAATTAGTATTAAGAGGTTAGCGGGCCCGGTGGGATTTGAACCCACGATCTCCGGCTCCGAAGGCCGACACCTTAATCCGTGCTAGGCTACGAGCCCACCTGTTCAAAGTAACCAAAATCGGTCATGACATTAAAAAAGGTAACTAAACCCGTTCTAATGTAATTCGATTCAGCATTAAATTAACCATGTTTGTGTTTTCAAGATAAGAATCGAAAACCCTTTTATTTTTCTCGCATCTAGAAGAAACTTGTGGACTTAGACATAGTAGGAAATATAGTCACTGTCATTCAAATTGTAGCCTTCTTATTGCTTTTAGTGGGAGTTTACCCTTCAAAACAAAGAGAAGAAAACAGAAACCTGGTTAAACACGGATTTTTCTCCACTACGGCTCTAATTGCAAATTTGGCAACCGTATCTGTAGTCATGATTCCTGTTTTCTTGGGAATTCTAGGAGGAACTTCGCCTAGCAACTTGGCACAATTCCCGTTTACGTGGTTACATACGGTAGTGGGAATTTTGACTCTGGGTTCAAGTTTCATAATGATTGCTTTCTGGGTTTCAGGACCACTTGACGAGCTGGGTTGTGCTAAGAGATGGAGACTTATGAAACCTACGCTTATAGCATGGGCAATCTCATTGACTCTTGGAGTGGTAATGCACATTTTTGGAGTTTCATGAGAAACACGCTAAGCAATTTGTCGTGCCTTCAACATCTACGATAAATCTTTTATACCAACACCTTGTTAGATGTGGTGACACCGCAAAGTGGGCCGGTAGCTCAGCTTGGCTGGAGCGTTCGACTGATAATCGAAAGGTCGCCGGTTCAAATCCGGCTCGGCCCACCACATCAATTTTTAGTTAGTCATAAATGGCGTGCGCGTTTGGCTTAAGACGGAAAGCTATAATTTTAGCGCAGGAGTATCTTCCTCAAACAAGGATGTATGTGTTGAAAATGACTGAACGCGACAATCTGACTGACCCAGAAAAATCAAAACAATATGCACAAACAATGACAGACCGCGCAAACGAGCTAGAAGTACTAAGAACCGAACTCCAGAACCTAATGGTGCGATTTGGGATGCGCGCATTGAAACTTTACCAGACAGGCACATCAGAACCATTGCAGTCTGCGCAAATGTCATATCTAATAAAATACGAATTAACCAACGCAATAGCAGACCTCTCAGAACCAAAAAACATTGAAGCCATCATCAACCAAACGAAAGAAGAATGGAAAAAACAACAAAAAGAATAATCTCACCCCACAACCCATTTTCCTTAATTTACCTTCTTATCGTAATCTCATTGCTTTGACAAAAATTCACAGATGCTTCTCTAATTTCTGAAAAAGCTATTTAATTGGCGGTTTAGAATGACTTAGCTTCGTGGAGTCAATCTTCGCCCACCTTTCAAATTCAACCGAAGGCGGAAATTCTGCATAGAGCTCTTTTCGTTTTGATTCCAGAAAAGCATTCTTAGCACCTGCATATTCCGCTCCAGTAACCAACAGACGCCCCGCTTTTTCTGAAGCATGAAGAACCAATTCCGCCTTTTCTCGCCAGTGCGCGTCCCTTAATGCATGATGCTCCAATATTGTTACGGGAACTGTTTCGACGATTTTGACGAGGTTTGAAAGACCTTTTTGAATTTGCCTCTCATCAACCTTGGATCCACTAAGATAAAACGGAGGACCACCAACCATTAGCACATCAGGTTTTTCAGCCAAAACTATTTCCATCGCTCTTGTAGACATGGGTCCTTGAACATCTGGAGCATGCACAAAACACTCACCGTCACATTTTATTGACGCTATAACGACCCACCCCAAAAAGGCGTTTTCGGGACCATGCGACACAGCCTCAGAAAAACGCAACACAGTTCCCCCAAAAACAAATTCTCTCCCATCTGCAACAGAAAGCCTTTTCGCTAATCGACCACCCGTTTTTTGAAACATCCAAGCGCGCTCCCTCTGGCTCGGGTTAATCTTGTCCTTCGGATTTTTCATAATAACTAACTTGTCTTGGTAGATCCGCCGGGCAGATTCAGTTGCTTCAGTCCAATTAACCAGCCAATCTTCGTAGCTAGGAGTGTGATGGTCAAAGTGATAATGGCTAATTGTCACTACTTCGGCGCGTCCGGCAGCTTCTTCGATACGTCTTCGAAGGCGAGCTAGTGTCTGAAACTCAATCGGATGTGGCAGAAGACTGAATCGATAAGGAGCTACGGAGACACCCGCATCTAACAGAACCGTTATATCAGGAGTTTCAACAAGTGTACACATGGAACGAACGCCAAGGCTCTCAGCCGCCAACGGAGTGACCTTAATCTTGTTGAATATAATTCACCACTTTTTCAGTGGGATTAATTGTTAATATGATTTAGCTATTTTCCAGTTGCCTAGTCAAGACTCGAACCGCTTATCCATAGAACTCAAAAGAATCAGCAGCGTGAACAGCTCGATTAGCGTAAACGAGGTCTTCGTCATCTGAACGCACATTCTTTAGCCGCAGCGCCAAAATATTTTCACCTTCTCAAATAATCGAGAGCAACTCATTACAGAGCAAAAGATAGCAGCCATTAACATTTTATTGTTTGATTTACATAATTTGCGTTTGGTGGGCAATGACGACTCTGGCCCAAAGACTATCTGGATGATTTCGATCTTGAGTGCGGCAGGCAAAATGTGTATTAGAAATAGTGCACATCTTTGCCTCAAGAGCCTACCAAAACTAAGCCTTATTTTCTCTTAATTCCTGCATTTCTTTTTTCAGCTTAATTATTTCGGTCCAAGTGAGCTCGTTTTCCTGAGCGTCTTTCTCAACTTCGTCTAACTTGACGGACAAAGCAATGATTAAACCAGCACCTAATAATCCCATAATCGAAGTTAGCAAATAGCTCCACGCTGCAAGACTCAAAAAGAACAAAATCCCATAAGCTAAAGCGACATAAGTTAATACGCCCATATTCTCAACTGCCTTTCTTAGTTGTTAGCTTTTGATATTTAGATTTTTTCAAGATATTCTAGAGGATTCATTTTCAGCTAGGAGTCTCTCCCCTCCGCCAGAGAGTCGTTTCAGCCTTTCCTTTAAAACATGTCACAATAACTAAGGTACTGAAGTGGAAATTTATGGTTGAGAATTAATGGTTAGCATAAAATCGCCAGTGAGGGTAAAAGACCTTGAGGGCAAAGCTGGGTTAGCATTCAAAGCGTTACTTGGTTTCGAAGGGTCAAAAAAGGAACTTTATGATAACGATAAGATGCTTGTAATTAATCTGGAAAAAGGTGAATGTGTTGCTTTCATGGACAGTGAGAATTGTATCTGGGAATTGTCAAGAAGCTCTAAAGGACGCTATGGTCTAAGAAAACTAAAGAAGTAGCGCACGTTTTGAAGATTGCAGATTTGGGGGAAGGCAAAGCGAGACACTAAGGAGCTTTCAGGTTAGATATTGGTGCCCGCGTGAGTTCTTGACGCCGAAAAACCTGAGTCTTAGGCGGCACGTCCTCAGTGACGTAGCAGTACACGCCGACGACGCTGTCTTCACCTATCGTTACACCAGGCATTATTGTGGCATGAGAGCCGATTTTGCAGTTCCGCTTCAAAACCACAGGACCCTGTTTATCGCTTATTGTGGAGATCGTATAAATGGAAACTTGACTGCCGATTTGAACCCCTTCCTCAATTGTGACGCCCTTCAGGGCTTGAATGTAAGTGAACGCCCCAATGTCCGTGTTGGGCGCAAGCCGCAGGTGTTCTGGATGTCGCACTATCCATCCAAATTTGGTTGGTTTGCCATCTGGAATCTCAGGCATCTCCCAAGTTTTGAAGCGGTTGGATGCGGCACGTAACAATGTCTGTTGTTCAGCAGTTAAATCATCAGACATTAAAGTCTCACCAGTAACAAAATATTCGGTCCAGTATTAAAGAGCTTTTAGAAGCAGTTTAAGCGAATTTGTTTTCAAAACGAGAGGATATGCCGAAAGCGTTGCGACCTAACAAAGTTATGAAACCCGAGAAAAAACCCATTAGCTCGCTACATTAGGTTCCGTCATATTCTGCTTTGGTGATTTTGTGAGTTACATGAAATAGTCTGTGACTGAAGACGAGCCGTTTGTCAAGCAGCTTGCTCTTGCAGGTTTCACAATAGTACAGTTTCATGCCTTTTCATCAACGACTATTAGGAAAGATCTAGAGGCATAAAAACCGGATTCTACATCGTAGAATATTGCTGCAACAGGAATAACCCGTTTAATTCAGAAAAACCTCCACTTACACATGCAAGAAGGAGCTTGGTGACCAGTCATGACTTGCAACGACTTTAAGCGGTGTACCCACTACGAGTTGGGCGATTACGAGTGTGATCATAACGGAGAACGCTGCCACCGTTTCATTGAAAAATGCGCAGTGTTAGTAAACTGAAACGAATGTAGCCTTGCATCCTGGTCTGCTCGATACCCATAGAGTCCTTTCTTTTGAGCAAAGTAAGTATGCAAGGGCGAGGGTTGAGCGCGCTATTCTACTTTAACCCTGTACTCCACTCTCTTCTGTTTGACGATTGTTTTTGACCGTTCCCTTCTTATCCAAAGAAAAACCAAAAATGTAATCCATTAATTTAATGAGAGTAGAAGTGTCTATTTTTTGTCGTCTGGTTTCTCCCAGAGTTCGAGCTGCTGTTTTTTTAGTTCGCGTCTTTTTTTCTGGAGAAAAGCGTAGACTGTATGGTGCTCACTGCCTTGGATTATCATTTGAACCGCGTTTCTGGCCGCGTCAACCTGTTCGAAGGTACCGATAAAGCCTACAGTATGACCGTAAACTACGGCGTCAGCTTCCGTCAATTCTTCAATAGTTCGTCGAGTCTTGCCGTTCATACCTATTATTCGGCTCTTTACACGACGAATGTCACTGTCTGATCTGCCGAAAACAGCACGCAAATCGATGAAGTCAAAAACTGCGTCTTCGTTACGTATCAAACGGAAAGCCTCGTCAGGTGAAAACCCGCGACCAATGGCGGTGACTACATCCTTCGCTCTAAAAAGTACAGAAGGATCAGTGTTGTTCTCAGCAAGGATAATTTCGACGCCGCCCCCTTCGCTTTCGATTTCCAACTTAACCAGCAAACGTTCCTCAATGTCATGTTTCACCTTGCCCTCGGGACCAATGAGAACCCCGACTCTCTCCTTAGGGATTCGAACAAACGAATTAGGCCTTGACATTTTGCTTAGTAACCTGCCTGTAAACTTCTTCGTTAGAAAGAACCTCTACACCTTGGCGACTAAAGAATCTATTCACATTTGTAATGTCCCTATTCAAAAGAAACTGCGCTAGAGGATGCGAAGTTGGTACAGACTGGGACATATCAAACATAATGAGCTTGCCTTTCCAAATCATAAGATTATACTCGCTCAAGTCGCCATGGATAAGCTCGGCTTTCTGGTACAACCTTTTCATGTAAGAAAGCAACAGCTTGTAAGTTTTCTCTGGATCATTTGGAGGCCGCTCCTTCAAGCTAGGAGCATTAGCACCTTCTTTTCCGATAAACTCCATAACAACCACGTTACGTTCAACTGCTATGGGCTTGGGGACACGCACCTTAGCCTTATCCGCTGCGTCCAAGTTCCTAAATTCCTTCTGAGCCCACGTGGAAATCAATGATCGCGTATCTCGCTTGATATTTTTGAAGCGGTAATCGCCTTCTATATACATCATCATACCTTTCTTGAACTCGGCTGATGAAGTGAGGTAGATCTTAATGGCGCGTTCTTCGCCTGTAATGGTTTTGCCCGAATATACTCTTGCCTCTTTGCCTGCACTTACAACACCGTTGACTTCATTCAACACGCCACTGCTGAGGAAGCGATAAAGCACCATGCGAGTAGACTGGTCAAAAACCTCTTCAATCGTGGCACGATCGTGACTGTGATCATGAGTGAGCATCCGATCTCTCCTTTCCACTGTTTTTTCCTGACGAATAATTCTTTCGCGGGCTTTTGACATAATCAACCAACAATACAATTGTAACATATGTTAAAGAGCAATTAGGTTTAAAAACAAGCCGTTAAAAATTCTTTTCAATGCTTTCCAAAACTGGGGACTAAACAGTCAAATAGCCTTTCTTGCGCAGAACCTCAGCCTGTCCATGCGTATACCGCCACGTCACATCACCACGAGTGTCGCTTTGAAAGTCCCAAGGCGAAACGAGCACAACATCATTTTCCCGAATCCAGACTCTTCGCTTCATTTTACCCCGGATTCTGCACAATCGTTCTTTCCCGTCTTGGCATTTAACCATAATGCGGTCAAACCCAAGCAGCTTCGTTACCACGCCGAGCATTTCACCTTGCGAGGGGTAGACCATTTCATTAAGGTTGCCTTCATTAAGCACTTTTTTCTTACCCATTTCAACAACTCAGATATTCTGGAGAAAAATATGTACCCTTCCTTAAAAGGTTAGTTGATGCGGGCAACAGTTCCGATTTCACCTAAGTCAAAAAAACAGTTAAGGCTATTACTTCAAGCCTTAACAACAATGACATAGAATTTTTCCTTTTTTCATAACAAATAGAGCGCTCCTTGAATGTATCCGATTTGGATATGTGCAAATTCCCGAAAGAACGGATTTATTAAGAAACAAGATTCTCAATAGTGGGTAAGGCAAAATGAATACGAAAAAAGTTAATCTGCTTGAACTTTCTGACTCACAGAAAAACAGAGTTTTGGAACAAGCCAAAAAATTTCTTCAACAACAAATAGAAGAAGCAAGATTTTGCAGCTCTGTTGCTTTAGCCTACAAAATAGGGTAAGAACACGTTAAAAAAAATCTTGATTTTCAGGTGGGAAAATAACAGGTGAGGAATCTGGCGAATATAGTTCAGGAAATG
Organism: Candidatus Bathyarchaeota archaeon; assembly: GCA_963825115.1. Taxonomy (GTDB): domain Archaea; phylum Thermoproteota; class Bathyarchaeia; order Bathyarchaeales; family Bathycorpusculaceae; genus JADGNF01. Next base: position 35,470 of record CAWGRS010000001.1, read on the forward strand.
GAAACCCACTACTCAGCCCAGGTAGTCATTCCAGCACTAAATGAAGAGCCAGGAATTGGACTCACTATCGCCGAGATGAAGGACACTCTGGGCGAGGTTTCGGTTCTTGTGGTTGACGGAAAAAGCAGCGATCGCACCGTAGAAATAGCCAAGAACCTGGGCGCAAAGGTCTTCTTCCAAGACGGAATTGGCAAGGGCGACGCTTTTACAAAAGCTCTTGAACACGTCGACTTAAACATAGACTATGTCATTCTCACTGACGCAGACTACACCTACCCCGCAGAGTACATACCAGAAATGATATGCGTTCTAGAAAACAACCCAAACGTTGGCATGGTATGTGGAAACAGATTCAGCACCAAACTCCAAGGAAAAGCCTTCCAAAGCCGATTTACTTTCGGAAACAAACTATTAGCCCTTGCCCACAACATTCTCAACGGAATCGACTTACAGGACCCGTTAACAGGACTTCGAGTGATCCGTGCAGACATCCTAAGAAAATGGACAGTCAAATCAAAAGGCTTCGACATGGAAGTCGAGCTAAACCACCAAGTAACTAAACAAGGATACCTAACAATCGAAATCCCCATAGTTTACCGCGAACGCATGGGCGAAAAAAAACTAAAAATGAAACATGGCGCAACTATACTCAGAAGAATCATGACAGAAACTCTATCATAAACACGAGCCTGCAGCTAAGAACATTCTCTTCACACCCCAAGAAAATGAACATTTCTTAATTCTCAGTCCGTGACTTCCTGCTCCTTGAGAAATTCCTTTCAGGCTACACTAACCCATGACTCTGTCATTAATTCTGTGAATAATTGTTAAGAATACTCCAATTACCGAAAAAGTTATCAAGATTGCCACAGGCGCATTTAGAACGTAGTTGTTTTGAATAAACCATTCAGGTCTAAGAGGAGCTCCAAGAGCAAAAATCAAAAAACCAACAATCACGAAAACTAAACCAGTTTTCGAAGCGTCTGCAAATGTTTCTTCTTCAACAGTCACAGTGGAAAAGGGTCCTCTCTCCTTTCTCTCAACTTCAGTTAGTTGCTGTTTGCTTATAACATTTGGCTAAAAGCTCAGCGCGCCTCCTCGTCATTTTCTGTTTTTGCCGAACACTACGTTTGATCCACAACTGGAACAGCTTGCTTTTCTGTGCCTCAAGTCAAAACCCAGACTGCTATTGCATACTGGACATTTCATAAGAGTTTCAACTGAGTCTCCCTTAAGAAAAAGCTCAACCTGTTCTTTGATGACCTGTTCCTTAAAACTGAGTCTTTTCCCAAAGGTTCTTTTCCGAATATGTGCGCTGGGCCTCAATTTTCTTCCGTAAGGATGCAAAAAGACTGGTTAGACGATAAACTTTAGTGTTCATGTGATTTTCGCAAAACCAAAGCGCATTTCAATTAAGAATGCCTGACAAAAGTTTTTCTCGTCTTTCTTTTACTCGCTTCTTCTGATTCTTCATAGTTCATATACATTTTTGAAATTGGGGGAACAAACATAAAACCTTTATGAATCGTAGATATAAAAAAGAAGTGCGCAGGCTTGCATGTTTAATTGAAAGCTAAAGCGTTTCAGCTCGCGCCACATAAAAAAATAACCCACAGCTGATTAAACTTAAATTTCGAAACTAGCCAGTATCTTAACGGAACATAAAGGAGGCAGAAGATGTCTTACACTTTCAACTTACCCTACAAAGACAACCAGAAACTCAAGAATGTTGTCGAAAAAGTAAAACAGGATAAAAAATTGCAAACGTACTGGCGATGCAGCAACGTCATGGCAATTGAGCGTTTAGGTTACACTGATCATGGTCCCACTCATGTTAAAATTGTCGCTAATTTAGCGCTAAAACTCCTTCGCATTCTTATCGAAAAACAGGTCAAACCCAGCATTGTGAAAGACTACGGGCTAAAAAATGAAGATGCCGAAATCGTTGTATTTCTTGGCAGCATATTTCATGACTTAGGTATGATTGTAACTAGGAATCACCACGAAATGTACAGTGGACTAATCGCTATAGAATTTTTCGAAAAATGCCTGACACCAACTTATAATGAAGAAGAACGAGCCATAATCACGTCTGAGGTTCTACACGCCATAGTGACACATGAGTACACGGGCGCCAGAACAAACAGACCATTAACAGTTGAAGCAGGCATTGTCGGCATCGCCGACGCATTAGACATGGAAGCAGGAAGAGCAAGAATTCCATTTAAGGCTGGAAAAATAGACATTCACGCAGTTTCGGCAATGTCAATCGAAAAAGTCGAAATTATGGAAGGAGGAGAAAAACCGATCACCATCAAAATAACCATGTCAAATTCTGCAGGCGTATTCCAAATAGACGAGCTGCTTAAACCCAGAATAGAAACCTCGGGACTACAACAATACTTCCATGTAACGGCAGAAATCACAGGAGAAGAAGAACGCAAAATCATAGATAAATTCGAAATATAGCCAACAGAACCGTGACTTATCTCACATTTGAATTCTCTCTAATTGGATCTTCCGAAAGAAAGTCGTAATTTCTTGAAAATAATTCTCAAGTCGTTAAGCCATAAAGGTCAACTTGAACTGTTGCATCGGTCTCAAAGGAAGATACTTTTGCATCAACCAATATTGCATATATCATGTTTTGCGAAGGAAACAGCTGCATCAAATCATCATCGCTTAGCCAAATAGAACTTGAACTATTGAAGCTCTTTTCAACAGCATTAGTTTCATTTGTCATGGTATTATCCACGAATTCTAACCGAAATCGCACTGTAACAGTTTCGTTTTGACTAAAGTTTCCTTGAACACTAACTCTAGGTTTGAAGCCTGAGATTGCCGCGGGAGACATCTGAATTACCGTAGATTGAGTAGGATATTGAAAAGGATTAACACTTATGTTAACGTTTTCTTGCTTGAAAATGCTGCCTCCGCTCAAAATCCAATTGTTATAAGTGTTGTTTATTCGACTTGTCCAACCTCCCAAGAAACTAACACCTGAATGTAGAATTGGCGCACCATAATTTGTGAGATCCATCTTTATCCCGTAAATTGATGAGTTTTCCAAGGGATTCTTGGCAAAGGATTCGAAAACAATGTCATCCAGAAGTGTCTGGTACATGGAGGAGTTAACATTGAGCCACAGTCCTGTCTGATTGTAGTTTCCAAACTCACCTATCCAGACGCGTACATTCTGCATTAGACCATTAGTAAACTCGGCGTTTTGCTCAACAGTAACTGCGATGCTATTATCTAACTGATTGAAGTAAGTTCTTGTGATTTCGGTGTTGCCGTAAGACCCAGTTGAAATATGACCCAAGGCGACGTCGCTTGTGTTAGTTCTGAAAACGACGCCTTGTGTACATTTGTTAAAATGAACAGTGTCTATTTTAGTACCCTCGGTCCACTTGTTTGTATTAGCCAGCTCGATTGCAACAGAACAATTTTCAAAAATCATATTTGTGATAGTTGTAAAGAAAGAATTCTCAATTCGAACAGAGCCATTTATTATTTCGAACCCAGAGACTTGGTCATACTGAGAATTCTGATAACTCTCCCCTTGGATTACAATTTTATGCCCATTCAGAGTTAGTAATGCACCATCGCTATCCAACCGCGCGTTTTTCTTATTTGCGATTAACACGTCGGAGTTTAGAGAGTACTCATCAGAGATTATGAAAACCGTGTTTCCGCTGATGAATGCCTGGTTTAGGACGAATGACGCCTCTATCGATTCATATTCAACTGTACCATTTCGCCCGTTCTTCAACACATAAATCGAAACATTGTTGTTGTAATCCCAGTAACGGTAAATCACATAATCATATTGACCCACAGGTAGACGAGCGTCGACGTTTTCAATTTTCCCATTCAACAAGTTTTGGATGATGTGGTCAGTCTCATTCAAAGCGTTTAATGAAGTGGAAGTATGGTTTAATGCTTGATTCTGGTCAGCAACGTCTTTGTTACGCTGCTCCTGAAGCGTATCTTTGTCATATACTATAAGGAACGTATTGACCCCTGAAAAAATTAGAATAGCAATGAACATTATTGCTAAGGTGCGGTTAGAGGGAGCCAATTTCATGCTTTTTCGTCCTTAAGCCTATTGCTACGATTTGAGTTACAAGAGCTGCGAGCTTTAAATAAAGTTTCCACAAAATCAGAAATCGTTGCCACAAAAGCATAAATGAAACAAGATCCAACCTTCAAGTGGAATCCAAATGCCAGCATCATACTCAAGATTACTGGGCGTAATAGGGAAACCCAACACGGGAAAATCTACTTTCTTTAGCGCAGCAACTCTTGCGGCTGCGGAAATTGCCAACTATCCATTTACCACAATCAAACCGAACAGAGGCGTTGGCTATGTCAGAACGCCATGCGTCCACACAGAATTTAAAGTGCAGGACAATCCCAACAACTCTCTTTGCTTAGATGGTGTGCGCTTGGCTCCAGTTGAGCTTATCGACGTTGCCGGACTGGTCCCAGGAGCATGGGAAGGACGCGGCTTAGGTAACCAATTCTTGGACGAAATACGACGCGCAGACGCATTGGTGCACGTTGTGGACGCATCGGGAGGGACAGATTGCGAAGGCCGCGTCTGCAAACTTGGAGAGCACGACCCCCTCGAAGACGTCAAGTTCCTGGAAAAAGAAATAACAATGTGGATTGCATCGATTCTCAAAAAAGACTGGTTAAAAATTGCCCGAACAGCTGAAACTGACAAAAAGGGCATTCTCGCTCCTTTAGAAGAAAGATTGAGTGGATTAGGAATAAAGAGAAGCCATATCTTTGATGCAATCCGTAAATCAGGATTAAATCAGGACAAACCGACTTCCTGGAGCGATGACGATTTTCTCATGTTCGTAGACGTTCTAAGACGAATCAGTAAACCCATGCTGATTGTCGCAAATAAGATTGATTTACCAACCTCAGAGGCGAACGTAAAACGTCTAAAGGAACTTGATTACGTAGTTATCCCAGCCAGCGCTGAAGCAGAACTCGCATTGAGGAGAGCCACTGAGAAGAAACTGATAGAATACAAACCTGGTGACCCAGATTTCAGAATAAGTCAACCGGAAAAACTTTTGCCAGCTCAAACAAAAGCATTAGAAGCAATACGGGAAAAAATAATGCTGAAAAATGGTTCTAGTGGAGTTCAAGAAGCCATAAACACTGCATATTTCAAACTGCTAAACATGATAACGGTGTACCCAGTTGAAGATGTGGAGCACTTGGCAAATCACAACGGCAAGATCTTACCAGACGTCTATTTAATTCCCAAGGGAACGACGGCACACCAGTTTGCCTACATAATCCACACTGAACTTGGCGAAAGCTTCCTTTACGCCGTTGACGCCAGAAACAAAACAAGAATTGGCGAAGACTCAATCCTAAAGGACAAAGACGTTATTAGCATTGTCAGTTCGAGGAGACGAGCTTAAACACTTTTTTATGAGCCAAAGCGTCTTTTACGTCTCTCAAAGGTCCTAAAGGCTCTCAGTAAATCGATGAGTCGAAAATCAGGCCAATAAACATCCAAGAAAAGAAGCTCGCTATACGCTGATTGCCACAAAAGGAACCCACTTAACCGTTCTTCTCCTGAAGTGCGTATGATCATATCAGGGTCTTGTTTGGGCATATGTGAGGTGTAAAGGTATTTCTCGAATGTGCTTTCATCGACATCTTCCACATTGAGCTCGCCATTTTTGACCTTCTCGGCAATGGTCTTGGCAGCGTCTACAATTTCTGCCCGACCTCCGTATGCAAACGCAAAATTGAGGAATTGATTATCATATTCCGCGGTAGCGTTTTCTACTTCCGCGATGAGCTGCTGTAAATTTGCAGGCAAGAGATTCACTCTGCCAATCACTTTTACGTGGACTTTGCTTTTGTGTATACGCTCATCCACCAATAATTTGCGAAATTTAACTTCGGCAATGCGCATTATTTCATCTATTTCGCTGGCTGGACGCTTAAAATTTTCAGTGGAAAAAGTGTATAGTGTTACGAACTTCACACCCAGCATTTGAGTCCAATCTAATAATCGTTCAACGGTTTCTGCGCCTTGTTGATGCCCTAGCCAAGGATTAATTTCTTGTTCGTTCGCCCAGCGTCTATTTCCATCTAAAATGATAGCGATGTGTTCGGGTTTAACTCCATTCTTAACTTGGTACCAAAGCCACTTCTCGTAAACCTTGTACGCGCCAATAATTGAGAGAAATCGTTTCAGCACCACTACTTAATCCTCGCATCCTCAAGTGCGTTATGGCATGAACAGCCTTCACGCGTTAGAGGTAAAGCCGCCAAAGCCTGAATTAAAGCTTGCTCTACTCGAGGCACGATTCTTTTGGATGTTTCTGAGACTTCTGCAAGACTTAGTTTTTCCTGTAGTCCAGCAGCCATATTTGAAACGAAACAAGAAGTGGCATAACATATTTCCAATTCACGTGCTAAGACGGCTTCCGGGACGCAAGTCATTCCAACAACATCTCCGCCCAAGCGACGAAACATTTCAATTTCAGCTGGAGTCTCAAATCGAGGTCCTTCTGTGCAAACATAAACTGATTTAGGCCAAAGCTTTAATTCAGTTTTTTCCAATTCATTCAAAACCGCTTGTCGGAGCTCTGGACAAAAAGGCTTAGACATGTCCATATGAGTAACCGGAGGTTCATCAAAAAAAGTAATCGCGTTACCACCAGAAAGACGAATGAAATCATCAGGAACAACTAAATCACAAGGTCTAAACTTGGGATTAATTGCTCCAACCGCATTGACGCCTATTATTCGCCTCACGCCTTCGCTATGCAGCGCCCAAATGTTTGCTCTATGATTAATTCTGTGAGGTGGAATCATATGATTTACGCCATGCCTCAAAAGAAAAATTAAATCCTGATTACCTACAGTTTTTGACCACAAAATGGAGATGCCATAAGGTGTTACGACATACTTTTGTTCTGCATCTTGGATGATATTTTCAAAGCCGCTTCCGCCGATAATCGCAGCATTAAGTTTCTCCAAATTCGTCAACCTTCTCGTTTGACTTAGTGAAGAAATTCTTCGCTGAGCGAGAAGCAATGAGAATGGCGAGAACCGAAGCAACAGCAATCAATATGCCCACTATGATGTAAAAAATTAACGTTAGATAACCTTGGGCAGGGTAAAGTAGAACATTTGCCGCTTCGTCAAAAATCATGCGGGACCATGCTACTGAAACGATTACTGCAACATTTCGCAAAACTCGAATGTCACGGTTAAAATACCAACGTACACCTCGTCCAAGCAATATTGTGCATATTCCAACTATTACGAGATCCAAAGCTCCTTTAACAAAATAGATTGAAAGCCCCGGTAAACTAGCTATCCAACCAGCAGCATCCACTGGAATTGGGTTTATTTTACCCAAAGTGTTGGCATATCCTGAGTATACACTAACCGCAACACACAAAATGCCCGCAATTGTAGCATAATTCGCTATTTGCACTGGGAGAGCCGGTGGAGAGTATTCTTTTGCCCAATTGTAAAAATTCTTTGCAGATCTATCAACTCCGAAGCCTTTGATAAGTAACGCGGCCCCAAGAACAGCTAGAATTACGATAGGCAGGTATGTAGTCCAATTTGCAGCCCAACTTATCACCCAAAGTATGAACAATACCCCAGGTATTCCTAAAGCGATCCGAGAATACTTTGGATTCTCAATCAGCATTTTCAAGTATTTAGAGAACAATTGAGCTGTTTCTTCAATAGATTCGCTATGTTTAACAACTATTCTTCTTACCGAAGAAACAGGCACTCTTGACTCAACAAGAGGCAAAACGGCTTCATCCGTGTAGCCGTCAGTAACTAATATGACTTCGCTGGCGCTAAAAGAATCAAGGACCGTATTCAACTCAGCGACCAATTTTCTGTCAGCGCCCACTCCGCCAAGTTCTGAACCGCAAATCGTTGCTAGTTCAAAAACTTCATCCGCTGTCTTCTCATTTGAAAGACGATCGTGGAGACTAACAGCTTCAAACATCGCGTTTGCATCTGGTTCTTCGGGGTCTCTCAATGCTAAAGAGACTGCGCCATCGAGATTGGCGGTTCTGCCGACAAGAGGCGTTTTTACGCCTCCTTTGGTCCCGAGATCACCATCTCTATCCACGCATAAAATCAATATGCGCTTCTGCTTTTGTTCCCCAGTTTTCTCAGTCATCAGCTCTCTGATCCTAACTAAAAAAGGATGTTAGAGTTTAATCTTCCGTTTTGTATTTTCTATCTTAAGCTTATTACATCCGCAATTGGGATGAGATAAGAACATGTATGAGTTCAAAAACAACAATAACATAACGCGCCCTTCACCTTTCTATCCAAACGCAGGAAATTACGGGAATCGAGAAGAAATTGAACGAGGCAGAATAGTCCACATCGCCCAAAGCAATAGTCAAGTTGAGGAGTTACGTCGGCGATAAGTAACCAAACCCACTGCAATTATTAGTGACATTGCACCAACCACAGCCATAATTATAGTCTGCGGGAACTCTGGGATTGACGGCGAAGGAGTGGGGTTGGGGGTTGAAGTTGACGACGGAGAAGATGACGGCGTCACAGATCCTTGCAGTGAATACTCCTCTGATTGAGCAGTTAAAGCATAAGATTTTATCAATGGAACTCTTGCATCTGGAGTGTATGATATATCAAAGGGAGCTTTCTGTCCAGAAGCAATTGTATCTGGATCGGGATAAGTAGACTCTGATCCAACCACTTTTCCCGCTTGGTCATAGAAAGTCGCTATTATGTAAACAAAGGTTGCACTGCCACCGCCCAAGTTTTGTATTTCACCTGTAACATGGAAGTTGCCATTGCTTATAGAGGAACTGCTGGAAAGAATCTTCAAGTTTCCAGGTAGAGCAGTAGCTACTGAAGAAGAAACAGTGAGTGAATAATGGTCTATTTCTGGGATCCAAACCGCGTTCGATCCTAAGAGCATCGTATAAAATGAAGACTTGCAGCCAGGGTTTATTATATCCAGGTCAGTATAGGCGTCGTCCGTGCCAAGCATGGTTCCGTTTGAACTGTAAAAGGTAGCGGTAATGTGCACGAATTTCTGTGCTTGGGAGCCGACGTTTTGGACTTCGCCCACTATATAATATGTCCCTGTTGGGGCTATGAAGCCTTGGTTGTTGGAAAGAATGTTAATGTCTGAAGCTGCTTTCACTTGTGAAATGGAAATAACCATTAGACTCAAAATAGTCAGTATCAACAATGAAGTAATTGCTTTTTTCAAGAGTTTCATTCTCGAATACCTCATTTACAGTAATATTTGGAAATAGTTAAAAGACTTTTGTAGCGTGCGCTATGAGTAACAATTTGAAAATAAACATTTTTACGAGCAAAGAGATGAATTCAGCCCTCTAAAAAATTAAATAATTCGTTAGCTCTCTTATGAAATCTAATGAAATAGCACCGCCAAGAACGCCAACCAGATCAAGAAAGACAAACGGCGCAAACAAAGAGAGTAGTAGTTTAAACTAACATTTCTAAACTTCACTTCTAATCTCAGTTATCTTCCGTTTCAGAATCCTCGCCTGCAAGAAGCTGGAACTCTCTCAAGTCAAGCTTTTCACCACGTTCAAGCTTTTCTCTGGCTTGAGAACCAATCTTGTCCTTAATTTCTTGTTCTTTCGCCTTTTTCTGCTTCTCATTTTCGACTTTGGCTGATTCAAACTCTTTCTTCTTGTCTTCAAACTGCTTCTTTCTCAAATCATACTGTTCCTGTCTTTCTCCGAAAAGTCTACGCCTCTGCTCAACGCATCTACCGATTTCATCATGAAACGGCTTTATTCTCTCTCTAGCTTGAAGGAATTGAATATGTAAACTTGTGGCTTCGTCCCGAATTTTCTTCATTTCTTCGAACTTGGCAAGCATTTTTGAATGAAGCTCTTGACTTTTCTGTGCGCTTGCGGTTAATTGCTGGTGTAATGCATCAGCTTTATCTTGAAAAACTTTCATCTCGGTTTTTATTTCATTTATCTTCTTGCTGTGTTGATCAACTTTCTTATAAGAGCTGAGTTGTATCTCAATTTCTTTGACCTGGTCTATGAGTCTTTTTTCTTCTTTGAGATCAAGTGAGGTTGTGGCTATTTTGAATTCGAGAGCATCAAATGCCTTCTTCAATACTTGGCGGTTCTGGCCAGAATGCTTTTCTTTGAATTCCCTTATTTTTTGGCTGTGCTCTTTTATTTGTTCTATGAAAGGCGCCATCTGATTTCGAATTTCATCTCGTTGAACCTTTAGGTTTTTGACGTTTTCGTTGAGTTGGTCCCGTTCTTTCTTGATTTCAGAGATTTCGCCTCGAAACGCTTGAGCTTTCTTGTTGAGCAGATCTCTTTTTTCGATGTGCTGATTTATTTCTTCGTGAGTCTTGTTTAGATTTTCTTTAAGGGTGGTGATCTGTTTGTTGATTGCTTCGATTTTCTGGTTGACCGCTTCGATTTCGCTTGTTTTTTGTTCAGTCAAAGGCTTTCCTCTTTCGCGCCAATTTTGATGGTATGAATGTGGCTTTCGAATTAATATGGGTTTCAGAAGCTGCTTTTATCTTTAATGGATTTCTAAAGCTTTTCAGGAGTTACAGGTTATAAGTCTTAAATACTATGTTGCGCCCATCAATGAAGGGAAACAAATTGGACTACAATTACAATGACCTCTTGAAGCGCGCGCGGGCCCAAGTTCCCGAAGGCATGTTAAAGAAAGAACGCCTCGAACTACCCAGACTATTCGTTTCGATGGTTGGCATGCGAACTACAATTGCAAACTTCAAAGAAGTCGCAGATACATTAGACCGAGATCCACAGCACATACTGAAATTCTTAACTCGAGAAATGGCAACAGCTGCGACTTACAATGATGGAAGAGCAATTTTCCAAGGAAAGTTTCCCAGAGATACCTTTGAACGCCTGCTACAAAGATACACTGAAAGCTTCGTTACCTGCCCAGTTTGCAAGCGACCAGATACGAACATAGTAAAAGAGAAGCGATTATCTTTCATCGTCTGCAATGCTTGTGGAGCACGCTCATCTGTAAAACAGCTCTAACAGAAGGCAAAACCAAAAATGGATGCCTACGTTAACGTAAAAAAAGTGGGCGGAAACGTAGTGCTGGCAATTTGTGACAGCGAAGTACTCGGCAAAACCCTCCGTGAAGGCAAAATCGTTTTCCATGTCAAAGAAGAATTCTACAAAGGCGGACTTGTGACAGTAGAAGAAGCAGTAGATATGATTGATAACTCCACCATCGTAAACATGGTGGGAAAATGTTGCGTGGAAAAAGCTATCAAGAGAGGTTACGTACACCCTCAAGCCGTGTTGAATATCGAAGGCGTGCCACACGCACAGATAGTCAAACTATAGCAAAATTCCGAACAGAATTATTATTAAAACTGAATCTTTAAAATCCAAAAATGTCCCTTTGAGTGAAGCGGAAATATGGATAAGGCTGAAATTCTGAAGTGGTGTAGGAAGTACAATCGAGATCAAGGATGGTGGGCTCAAAAAGAGCAAGAATTAGGAGCCAAGTTTCGCCGAACAAAAGTTTTTACTCGTGAAGATTTAACCCAAATTGTTGAATGGAAGTTCAGAGGAATTGAAAGCAAGAAGAACCAAGTATTGGAAGCTGTAGCTAAGAACGAAGATTCAGACCTTGCACGTATTTCAAGTCAAGTTTTCTGTATACCGGGAGAAGAAGATGCCTATAGAATAAACAGCCTAACCATGTTGAACGGGGTTAGCCCAGTTTTAGCAAGCGTCATTCTAGCATTTTTCGACCCAAAGCGATACGGCGTTTTTGACGTAAACGTTTGGCGCGCTTTGCTTGGAAACGAACCGCCTAATCTATTTTCAACCCAAAACTATTTGAGATTACTTTTGGCTTTGAGAAAAACCGCAGCAAAGCACAATTTAGATGCAAGAACAGTTGAGAAAGCCTTTTTCAAGAAAAGCCTTGACGAATCCTAACTTACGAAAATGTCTTGAGGGTCAAATTTGGAAATAATGAATAATTATTCTGCTTCAAAAAGACTAATTAAAGGAACATTAGAAGACACTTAAATTTAACAATACGAAAAGCAAGTATTTTTCAGAACTCTATTCGGACAAACGCTGATCCTCAGAACCCATTAAGAAGAAATTTAAGATGGTTATCACAATTAGGCATAATTGCCAAGAGGGTGCTTAAATGCCAAAAACCTTGAGTTTGCCCAACGAGGTCTACGAAGATTTAGACAGAATTGCAGAAGAGCTTTCACACATAGCGAAAAAGCCCATATCGCTAAGCATGGCCATTTACCTTATTGTTGCGGTTTACCGCGCTCACTTGAGCGAACCCTGTGCTAGAGATGCATTTCGCCAAAGACTTGCCAGCACAGAAATTATGGCCCCCGAAGATTTTGAGAGAGCCTTGGACAAAGCTGAAGAAAAGAAAAAATGAAACTTTAAGAAAAGGCAAAAATATTTTCTATATCTGTGTTTTACTCTGTTCTTCTCATTTTCCACTATAAGTGCAGCATTTTTGTTAAAAACAAAATGATGGAAAAAAAAGACTTTCCGAAATAGCTCATATCCAGTTTTCGGCAAGAGAAAAAGTCTTAAGCCCAGTTTTAAGCCAAAAGCTATGTAAAGTTTTACGATTGATGTGGGATAAATGTTATAAGAGCGTTCCTTCCAGTCAAATGGAAGAGTGAATATAGCATGGAATTATGGAAACTTCGTCTCTCCATGGTTGCCACTTTGGCCTTAATTTTCGGTTTATCTACACTAGTTTTCGGTCTTGTTCTGACCTGGGCAGGATCATTTAACCTAATGACTATGGCAATTCTGATAGTATCATTTAACATAGTACAATGGCTTGTCGCACCGTATCTTGTGGGAGCAATCTACAAGGTTCGCGAAATGAAATCGGACGAAAACCCGAAGGTCCATCAAATTGTGGCTGATTTAAGTCGAAAAAGCGGAATTAGCGTACCTAGGCTAATGCTTTCTCAGATGGCCTTGCCAAACGCTTTTGCCTATGGCTCTCCAATTGCAGGAAGCAGAGTAGCTGTTACCCAGGGCTTACTAAGCAACTTGAACGAAGGAGAAGTGGAAGCAGTCTTAGGTCACGAGCTTGGGCACCTAAAGCACCGAGACGTTCAAGTCATGATGGTGGTTAGCTTTTTACCTGCACTTTGTTACTACATTGGTTATTCGCTCATGTGGTCAGGTATGTTTGGGGGAAGCCAACAAGGAAAAAACAATAATGGAGGAAATGGAGCAATAATTGGCATCGCATTCATGGCTTTCAGTTGGATCCTGAACCTATTCACACTTTATATGAGCAGATTACGAGAATATTACGCAGACAGACACAGTGTGTCAGTTGTTGACAACGGCGCCAACAAACTTAGCACTGGCTTAGCCAAAATTGTTCACGCAAGCGCCAAAACAAACAGAAGCTCAACCCCAAAAACAACAAACAAGAACCATGAACGGCTTCAAATCACTTTTCATAGCCAATCCGGAGACAGCTCAAGAAGACTCAGCCGCAGTTGCTGCATTTGAAAACAACCAACAACTGGTTAACGATCTCCTCGCCAAAAAAATCACATTCGGGGACAAACTTATAGAAGCTCTGTCAACTCACCCAAACATTGTAAAGAGACTACGTGCACTTCAAGAAATAGAGACCCATCCGAGCAATTACTAACTAAAAATTCAAATTATTTCTTTTTTTATTCATTTTGCTTTTTTCAGAAACGTTAAACTGCTCAAGGTGGCAAGTAGTATTCAGTGATTCATCGTGGATTCTCTGAAGATCTTCCAGCAAATAGAAGTTTTTCAAAAAGAAATGACGGAAGTCTTGATGCAACTAATACGAATTTCAGCCGTAGGTCCGGAAAGTGGGGGTGAAGGCGAGTTTCTAAAGGCGGAAATGCTTTCTAGAATCCTAACCGAAACGGGTTTTGAAAGGCTTGAACGCTACGATTCAATTGATTCACGAGTCTCATCTGGAAAAAGACCAAATATTGTTGCTTATTTGAACGGGGAAGACAGTAACAAACGATTATGGATAGTGACTCATACGGATGTTGTTCCTTCGGGCGAAGAGACAATGTGGAAAATAACAAAGCCTTTTGAGCCAACAGTTAAGGATGGCTGTGTTTTTGGAAGAGGGAGCGAAGATAACGGTCAATCTCTTGTCGCTTCAATTTTCGCTGCTAAAGCGCTGAAAAAACTAAAAATAAAACCTAAGCGGACGTTGGCGCTAGCTTTTGTTGCAGATGAAGAACAAGGAAGCAAAATGGGCATACAGCATCTAATCAAGAAAAGGGTTTTTCGCAAGAACGATCTAATCTTGGTGCCAGACAGCGGAAACGAAAACGGAGACTTTATCGAAATTGCGGAAAAAAGCATTTTGTGGTTCAAAATAGTCACAGTGGGAAAACAGGCTCATGGCAGCCTACCTCAGAAGGGACTAAATGCTCATCGAGTAGGAATGCAGGTTGCTCTAGAACTAGATACAATGTTGCATGAGAAATACAACGCAAAAAACAAATATTTTACACCTCCCTCAAGCACTTTTGAGCCAACACGCAAAGACAAAAACGTCGACGCGGTAAACATCGTTCCAGGAGAGGATGTTGCATATTTTGACTGCCGTATATTACCACAATATGACGTTGAAGAAGTCTTATTGGAAATAAATAGAATCGTGCTGCAGTTTGAAGTGAAAACCGGCGCAAGAATTACAGTTGAAATTCTGCAAAAACAAATCGCCCCACCTTTGACGGAGGATAATCCAGAGATTGCGGCACTTCTGAAAGAAGTACTAAAAAAAGCCAGAGGCTTTGATGCTTCGGTTGGCGGAATTGGAGGGGGAACTTGTGCGGCCTTCTTCCGAAAAGCAGGGATTCCCGCGGTAGTCTGGAGCACTATTGATGAAGTTGCTCACCAACCAGATGAGTACGCAAAAATTGTTAATATGGTTGAGGACGCAAAGGTTTTTGCACTCTTGGCCATTACCTAAATTTGTTTAGATTTTTACGGTTATTTTTTTCAAATTTTGAGCTCCGTTTTATTTGTTCAATGCTGAAAGTATAAATTTCTTGGGATCAAAATCAAATTTCTGAGATTGAGACCCTCGCGGCAAAACCATTTTAAACCTCATGTTGTGTGTTATTCCACTTGTCCCGTCAATGGAGCGTTGAAGGTTTGAACAAAACCGACAAAATTATTTGCGAAGCTCGAAAAGAAGGACGAAAAGCTCTTCTTGAACCAGAAGCGAAGGCTATATGCATTGATTACGGAATAGCTGTAACAAAGTTTGATGTTGCAAAGAGCGAGAAAGAAGCCGAAAACATCGCTCAGCAAATCGGTTTCCCAATTGTCCTTAAAATAGTCTCTCCAGACATTGTTCACAAATCCGATGCGGGCGGCGTTATTGTCAACTTGAAAAACAAGGACGAAGTAGAAACCGCCTACAACAAGATTCTGGAAAATGTAAGGAAATTTAAGCCTGACGCCAAAATAGTTGGAGTACTCGTGCAGGAGATGGCTCCTTCTTCTACTGAAGTGATAATAGGTTCCATAAAAGACCCACAGTTTGGGCCAACGATAATGTTCGGTCTTGGTGGAATTTTCGTTGAATTACTTAAAGACGTCACTTTTAGGGTAGCCCCGATTACGGCTCAGGAAGCTGCAGAAATGGTTGTTGAGGTAAGAGCTTATCCTCTATTGAACGGTTACAGAAATACACCCGCCGCTGACGTTAAAGCAATTGTAGACCTGCTTCTTAGCGTTTCAAAACTTGTAATTGACCATCCTGAAATTAAAGAACTCGATCTCAACCCCGTAATGGCCTACGCCCAAGGCACAAAAACTGTTGATGCAAGAATCATCCTCGAATAAACAGTCCGCAAAATTTAACAATAAAAAAACCTCTAAAGCAAAGGTCATTCTCAAGGATGAAAGAGACTGAGACTGGATTAGCTGAAAGTGCCTCTAAACAAAGAAATTTTCGCGTCTTTGCCTCTCCAACGTCATTTATTATCTTTTTTGGAGTAAAGTTCAAAAGTGACTCTGAGCCTATGAAAAAAGAGTCATGATAATACCTTTACAAGACGTCACATTACAAGAATTTCCGGGTTGGTCCTTAAGTGAACGCGATGCTGACGTCCTTGCTTTTTTGAGCAACGAAGAGTTCAATTTTTTCACCTTTGAAGGACTAAAACGTAGACTGGGTCTTCACCCTGAAACGCTTTCGAGGATTCTAAATCGCCTAGAGGCAGAAGGCATAGTGCACAAAAGCAGCGAAGGTTATTCAGTTGCAAAAGACGTTGTTAGACAACTCAAGCACAACGGCTTCAATAACAACGAATCCCGAGTGTTGCTTCTTCAAACTTTTTTGCCTTCAGATATCCCAGTGGAAATGCTAGTTTCGAGCCTTCGAGGAAGATGGTTCGGATTGCTTAGATGGTTAGGTTTGTCAAAAAACGAGGAGGGAACAGCCCTCAAGTGGGTTACCGAAGATGGCGACATTCAAGTGGACGCAAGAATAACCATGAACGCACTCTCAATAGAGGCGAAATTTCTGCATGGTTACGACCAAAACCTTGCGTTGAAGGCTGCTTACCAACTTATGACTTACATAAGCAAACTCTGTGCTCGCTCTCATTCCACTGTTGCTAGGCACGTTGGATACTTTGATGGTCAACCCTTTTTCGTAGCATTCGCCTAACGCAGTTTTTGTGACTGGGTTTCAGCAAGTCTCAGTCAACAAATACCATTTTTTGACTATATACTTTTCAGAGGTTCGAATATCATGAGTCAACTCATTAGTAGCATAGAACTGCTCAAGTCAATTAGTGACGCCACCACGGCACTTGTGCAGAAATTAAGCAAGTCCGTGGTAAGCATAAACGCCCAAATGTCGCGAGGAACAGGCGTTGTCCTCGATAAACAAGGCTACATCGTAACCTGTAACCATGTCCTAGGTGGATGTAACCAAGTCCGCGTTGGGCAAGGCGAGAAAACTTTTGAAGCTCGTGTCATTGGAACTGATACATATCACGATGTAGCATTGCTGAAAACTGACCAAGGTGGTTTTGAACCTATTGAATTGGGCGACTCTGGAGGAAGTCGACACAGGGCAATTCGTTTTGGCGTTAGCAAATCCGTTCAACCGAAAACAACCAACAGCGACAACTGGCATTGTGACCAACCCCGACAGTAGCATTCAAGGATTCAGAGGCACTGCAATGGAAAATGTGATAGCCACCGACGCTAAACTCAACCCAGGTTTTAGTGGCGGACCATTAGTCAATGCGGAAGGCAAACTCATAGGAATAAATTCTGCCTATGTGTGGCAACGTGGCATAGCTATTCCGGTCAATAGAGTCAAAACAATCACCGACCGTTTACTTTCGGGAGGAAAAATAAAGAAAGCCTATTTGGGCCTAATTGCAAACACCGTAGCTATCCCTCAAGAAATCCGGCAAGAGGCAGGTGTTGAGCAAGAAACTGGAGTTATGGTGTTTCAAGTAGAGCGAAGAGCACCAGCTAAGGAAGCGGGATTAAGCATGGGTGATGTTATAATAGCATTTAACGGAAAACCCGTAAGAGACTTCTACGATCTGCCAAGGCTGTTATCTGAGGATGTAGCAGGCAAGAAGACAACTTTAACCATAATTCGAGAAGAGAAACTCCAAGAACTGACCATAACCCCTGCAGTAAAGGAAAGTGAAGATGATGAATAATCGTTTTGCGCTTCCCACATTAATGGACCCTGAACCGCCTCAGCCGCTTAATCCAGCGCCGGGACCTCACCGGCCATTTCCTTCGCCGACCCCTCACATCGGCATAGAAGCAATGTCTTCTATGTCTTTCTTCTCTCTTTTCGATTAAAAAAGTATTTCTTCTTAGCACATTCTCGCCATAATGGCTTATTAGCTAAATCTGATTAAGTTACTTATTAATGATCGAGCATGCACATTAGGACAACTATTCTCGCTTGGATTACAATTATAATTTGGCGGTTACGTCAATTTGCGCTGTTTTCTGGGTTTGCCCTCAGTGAATACGTTCAGGGGCTGATAGTTTTAACAGTTGTCTTGCTTACCATGGCTGGCATTGGAACATGGATTCTGTACTTGGCTGTCAGAGCTCAATATTCACGTGTAAAAACCGGCGCAGAAGCCTTAATCGGCACAACTGGAATTGCAATAACAGACCTCAATCCAAAAGGGGAAATAAGGGTGATGGGCGAGTTTTGGCAAGCTATCTCGAGAAAAGCATCGATTAAAAATGGTCAAATGGTCGAGATTGTTAGCATGGATGGTATGTTTCTCGTGGTGAAACCTGCCGAGGAAAAAGTTTAACTCCGTAGAATACGGAATAGCATTTATTGAAGGTGCAAAGATTGGTTGATTTTTTAATCCCGATCCTCGGGTTTATTGTTTTAGTGGTTGTCATTTTCCTATTGAGTGGATTAAGGGTTTTACGAGAATGGGAAAGAATGCCGGTCCTCAGGCTTGGACGTTTCATGGGTTTGAAAGGACCGGGAATCGTTTACTTAATCCCCTTAATTGACAGAGTACCTATAAAAATTTCAACTCGATTGGATACAATACAGTTCAGAACCGAATCAACCCTAACAAAAGACAACGTACCGGTTAACGTAGATTCAGTTTTGTACATGAAGCCTGTTGACTTGGAGAAAGCAGTACTGCAGGTTGAGAACTATTTCCAAGCCACACAACTAGCGTCACAAACTACTCTCCGAGAGGTCATCGGCAAGGTTACATTGAATGAATTGTTGGCAGAACGAGAAAAAGTTGGGGCCCACCTACGCGAGATAATTGATGAAAAAACTGAAGCGTGGGGAATAAAAGCGACTGCTGTTGAAGTGAGAGACGTAATAATACCGGGCAATCTGCAGGATGCCATGTCTAGGCAAGCTCAAGCAGAACGAGAAAGAATGGCAAGAGTGACCTTGGCAACAGCAGAATTTGAAGCTTCTCAAAAAATGATAGAAGCAGCCAAAATGTACGAGAGTAGCCAAGAAGGTTTACGACTTAGGTGGATGAACATCCTATACGAGTTGGGTCAACAATCACAAACCAACACAATTATGCTAGTCCCTGCAGTCATGCCGGAAGCGGGCTGGCCGCCAGTTGGCACGTACGGATTTAAGGACCTAACCAAGGCCCAGCAGGAAGGGGCAGCAAAGAAATCAGCAGCATCTAAAACTCAAGAGTAAAATTTCTACTCTTTTCTTTACACCCAATTTTAAGAATTTCTTGCATTAAGCACAAACTGGAATGATTTGCGGTTAGGGCTAACTCCAAACTATTCCTTTTCAACTTTTTTTATGGCTTTCACTGTCCGTTCTAACAAAATCTGAGCTGCGCTTTGAGATGGCCAGCTTCCCAAGCCACAGTCAGGACCTGTGAAAGTCATTCTATCACCGAATTTTTGTTTAGCGAAAAAGAATCTTTTTCTGATCGCATCTTCGGGTTCAATCAACTGCAACTCGGTTGGTTTTTGTATGCCCTGATCAGCTATCTCTGCTGTCATTGAGTCAATATCTGTTCTTGCAACTCCAACCCGGATGTTCTTGTCTGTTTCATCAAGCATTCGTTTTGATATGCCTTCGATATTCTTAGGTGATGCAGCATACTCGAAAGAGAGCACGTCGAGATTTTTCACTGTTAATAAATCTGGCAATTGGGAGGAAGAATGCAGATGGATTTGACGGGTTACACCCTCAAAGCCGAAGGCTTTCTCCAGGGTTTTGCAAATTGTTTCTTTTTCCGCATTTATGTTTAGAAAGCCGAAGCTTGGCTCGTCGATGGAAACTACTTCAGTTTTGATGTATTCAGTGTTCAGAATGCTATTCTTGGCAAAACGTCGCACTGTTTCTGCAAATCCGTCGAGAACATCGTGGTAGAGTGTAGAGCCAATTTCTTTCAAGTAGAGTTCCATTGGCCCAAACAAGGATACTCGCAACAATATTTTCCTCCCAAATTCTCTACTGAGGCTCTTGGATTGAGCTTCGATTACGTGAATTTCTGGAAGGAAAGCGTCTTTTTCTTCAACGACGAATGTACCTTTTTCCATTGCTTGGTGGATGACATCGTTAATTTGTTTCACGCCATCGTAATGTTGAGGATAGTTTACAATATCAAGTCCTGAAAGGACTTTTTTCCTGAAGGAATTGATTACCACATTACAGAAGTTTTTTTTGGTAAACTCGTCTTCCGTTGGGTCTTTTCCGTTTTTGATAGCGTTTCTCGCTGAACAGTAAGCCTTGTCGAAAGTTTCACGACCAACCTCAAACGGTAACGGGAAGCTACCTATGTCATCTACTAGCGTGACCATGATTGCAGATAGTGTTTGAGCAAATTTAAGACTAATGCCTCAGCAAAGACGGAAAGATCGTAAGACTCACTGCTTTGTCTATTTGTCTTCGATTTGGAACGAACAGACTCAGTTTCTCATTCAAGTGTATGTTTAGGCAAAAATTGTGCGAAATCCTATTCGATACAAACAGAGTAGAAGCGTACCAGATATAGGTGTGAGGTTTGGATCCCCAAGAGCTCCTTCAACTTTGACTTTGATCACAATCAATGAGTACCATCTTCAATACACTTGTTGCAATGTTCATTTTTGCTCTGATTTAACAGTCACCTGAAGCTTCGTTAGGTTTTCTTTGATTTCTGCCTTTATTGCCATCGCAGCGAAGTATTCCTCAAGGAATACGCGGACAAATTTCTTTGGCAATTCGGAACCGAAAATTAATGTAAATTCCTTCTCTGAGTTTTTGGTTAGCCGATAGAAGTTGCACATTTCTAGTCGCGTTAAAAGATCTTCAGCTGACCGCACTTTACTTTTCAGCTGTTCTTTGTGAGCTCTTGCGACTTCTTTATGTTCAGTCCAGAACTTCTCTTGATCAGGGCTTGCTTCAATAAGTCTTAGGAAAAGAAGCCAATGGTCAACATCGAGTATTATATGCTCGCCAGCAAGCAGCAAATCCATGTAGGCATAAGCCTTTTTTCGGGTAGCGGGGTCTGTTAAGATTTTGTTTTCGTTGTAGAACCTTAGAGCGCGTCGCATGATTTCACTCTGGGATAATTGAGTTTCTGTGCTGATTTTCTCGAGGAGGTTAGCAGTTGATTGGTCAAAGGCAACGGTTATTCTTGTCGGGTTTTTGGACATATGGTAATTTCTCCATTTTCTGGAATCTTAAAGTGTATTGGTTTGAAGTCTTCTTTGGACTGTACTTTAAGGAAATGTTTGTTACTGCTCTCTTAACATGAGTCATTGCAGTTAAGTGCTTAATAAAAATGTTAAGTGTGATTCTACGTTTAAATTTTGCAACAACTGTGCGTCAAATCCCTGGCTGAGACATAAACCACAACAGCATTGATATCTTCCACGATTTCCCAGTTGAAAAGTTGAGGACAAAGTTACGATTAAGCTGATTTTTGCAGTAAATAAATGCTATTTTAGGAAAATTGAAAGGAAAAACGATTTATCGAACGTATTGGATTTGAGCTTCTGGAATTTGAACTATTCCCCAGTTCCCAAGTTGCGCATGATCGAGGAGCCATTCAGATAGTTGAGTGCATTTATTTGGGTTGCAAGAGAAACTTTTCGCTTCGGAATTCCAAAGTTTGCAGGTGGAACAGGGAATTTCTGAATTGTTGCTCATACTAATCAGAGATTAATGGTTAATAGAATTAATTTATCGCTTATGAAGGCAGAATAATTAGCGGAAGTATGCGTTCAATTTTGAAGGAGACTCTTTAGACGACATATTTGTCGGTTGTTTTCTCAAAGTTTCGCACAATTTGCATAACACGTTTTGGCGCTGTTGAAGATTCGAAGGGAATATCTTTGAGGAGTACCCATGGGGATTTTCTGGCCAAGACGGTTACTGGGTGTTTCTCTCCAAAACACTTTGCCGCTACAATCACGACTTGATGCCTAACTTCGACCTCCGACAACTCCCCGAGCGCATGCAAATATTCGTGCAGAAGCAGATTATAGACTAAAGAATCCACTTTGAGTTTGTCGTCTTAAAGTAGCTTCAACAATATCCACCAAGTGTCTATTCAAAACAATATTGTTGGTTCCAATGGGATAATATGCTCCAATTTGCAGAGGCAAGTCATCCAGAAAAAGCATCATACTACCACGCTTCTTGCCAAGCACAAAATCTACAGAATCCTTCACTATCTGCCAAACATCAGCATAGCTATTTACGTTATCAAGATTATCACGAAATTTACCCGCGAAATCAGGATCACGGCCCAAAAAGGTTACTCCTATGATAGTACGTGTGAAAAACCAACACTTAAGACTTTCACGAGCAGCTTTGCAAAAGGTGCCATACAAAAAATTGATAAATAACTGGTGCGTCTGTCATAGACAATGGAGTAATTTGAATGGCAAGCAATGTAATGGTAAAGGACATCATGACTAAAGACATCCACGTAGCCCGAAATGACACAACCATGCAAGAAGTAGTTGCGACGATGGCTAAGTATGACTTAAGCTACATGATCGTAGAGCAAAGCAACAAACCAACTGGCATCATCACCGAGCACGACATTATCGTCAGACTCGTTAGCCAAGGTCTAGCACCTAGCTCAGTAATAGCTCGAATGGTGTACACAAACCCAATATTTACTATCGATGAAAACGCCACAATTGAAGAAGCTGTCAAAATGATGAAGCATTGGGGTGTCAAACACCTGCCAGTCACAGGCAATGAAGGACAACTAGTCGGTGTTTTGACTTCGGATGATGTAATGTTCGCAGTCCCTTCGATGATGTCAGTAATGGAAGAATTCTGCCGTCCAGGCTTCAAACGCGTAAGATAAATCCTTTCTTCCAACCGAAAACAGCAAAGCAAACAATAAAAAATCTCAGACCGAGCCAATTTTTGTGCTCGCGAAATTAAGTAAAAGTGGGCTTTGCCTTACCCATTTTTTTGCTCAAACATGCGTTTATGAAACCGAAGTATTCCGGCGAGGGTCTACCTGGACGACTCTTGAATTCTCCATGAAATTGTGAAGCAAAATAGAAATAGTTGCCAGCCAACTCCATGGTTTCCATCCTTCGCCCGTCTGTGCTTTTTCCTGTGTAATTCATACCATTTTTACAAAGGATTTCAAGGTAATCCAGGTTAACTTCGAACCGGTGGCGATGGCGTTCGTAGATTTCTTCACTCTTGTATAAGTTGTAAGCCATTGAGCCTTTTTCAAGTTTTATCTTGTGAGAGCCTAGGCGCATTGTGGCACCTTTGATCTCAATTCCTCTCTGTTCGGGCATTAAGTCTATGACGGGATGTGGCGTGTCGGGGTTAATTTCAGTGCTGTTTGCATTTTTTAGACCACAAACATTTCTTGCGAACTCAATAGTGGCCAACTGGAAGCCATAGCATATCCCAAGGAAGGGAATGTCGTTTTCTCGGGCGTATTTCACTGCGGCTATTTTTCCTTCAGTTCCTCTTGGGCCAAATCCGTATGGAACAAAAACGCCATCGAAGTTTTTCAGGTCTGCAATGCACTGGGGCTCTTGCTCAAACTTTTCTGCTTCTAGATAAGATATGCAAACTTTGGATTTGTTGGCTGCTCCTCCGTGTCGAAGTGCTTCACTCATGCTCACATAACTATCAGTTAGTCCGGCATACTTGCCTACTAGGGCTATGTCAACTTCATGTTCAGGCTTTACCAATGCATCGACAAATTGTTTCCATTCGGTGAAGTTCTGGTCTAGTACAAGTGTAGCCGAGTCTTTGGCAAATGAAGTCACCCATTCCCTGTTTGTCTAAGATTAAAGGTACCTGATACACGCTTTCGGCGTTGTAGCTGCAGAAAACGGCGCTTTCTGGAATGGTACCGAATAAAGCTATTTTGCGCAGGACTTCGGCATCTATCATCCGTGGGCTTCGAGCCACAATTGTGTCAGGTTGAATACCGATTCTTCTCAGCTCGTTTACGCTGTGCTGCAGGGGCTTGGTTTTCATTTCTTGAGTAACATCTAATACCGGGACCAATGCGACGTGAACGTAAAGAGTGTTTTCAAACCCTTCTTCCAGACGCATTTGACGTATTGCTTCCAAAAAGGGCAAACCTTCGATGTCGCCAACTGTGCCACCGACTTCAGTTAGCACAACTTCAGCATTGGAGGTCTTGGCTATCTTTCTGAAGTGACTTTTGATTTCGTTGGTGACATGCGGAATTATTTGTACGCATCTTCCTAGGAAATCGCCTCTTCGTTCCTTTTCGATTACTGCCTTGTAGATAGAGCCTGTTGTGATATTATTTTCTTGTTTTAGACTAAGGTCTAGAAATCGTTCGTACCAACCCAAATCAAGGTCGGTCTCTCCGCCGTCGTCGGTTACGAAAACTTCACCGTGCATATATGGATTCATGGTTCCCGCGTCGACGTTCACGTAAGGGTCAATTTTGATTACTGTGACTTTTACACCCCGAGATTGAAGCATTTTGCCAATTGAGCTGTTAAGTATTCCTTTACCAACCGAACTCAAGACTCCGCCTGTAACGAAAATGTATTTCACCATGCACGGTAACTCCATATTAGACTAATCCTTTCGAGCGGAGTTAATTTAACTTTTTTGGGCGAAAAGTTGAATAATTGTACGAAAGATGTACTCTCGAAATTTCTTTGATCAAAAAAATAGGAATTGAGAAAACTGCTTCTGCGATGGTTAACGGTATCTGCGACTTTTACTGATCCCAATAGAAAGAACTCAGATTTCTGTTAATATTAGAATTAGCGGCACCTTGGAAAATTAAAGCCGTCCTTCGGATAAGAAGACACCTAGCCCGATGATGATATTAGTCCAAAGGCAGCGGCTCCGATATCTGCTCCGCCTAAGTGATAGTGATCGCCCTCATACCGTCAACGGTCGACAGCAAGGACCCGCTAATTGTGTCTGATGTTGCATCGTGAAATGAAATTCGCATTTTTTGCAGATTTAGGCATCATCAGTATTTAATGCGTCGCATTTTTGAATAATAAGCCGTCTGGTTACTGTCCTTCTACAGACCATTGACGCAATTTGCTTTTCTCCTAAAACTCTTGGGTCTTTAACAAACGAGAAGTCAATGTCATCAGAAAAGACTAAATTGTCTTGAGTATAATTCTTGAATTAGGAAAATAATGGACGTAATTATTGAAGATGCCAACATTCGACTTCTTGGAGAACTCAACGAGATAGAAAAACTATGTTTCCGAGAGGAAGCTTTTTCAAAGCAGCAAATTTGCTACCTTTTGGAAGACTACAACGCAATTAGCTTGGTAGCCCGAATGAATAGAGAAATTGCAGGTTTCATTATAGGAAGAATTGACCTAATTCGGAATCAGCCTGTAGGGCATATAATGACTATTGATGTTGCTCCTAATTTCCGAAGAAAAGGAATCGCAAAGAAGCTTATGTTAGAGGCTGAAGTCATTTTCAAAACGAAAGGTGTCAAGGAATGTAGGCTTGAAGTCCGAGAAAATAATATTGAAGCTCTGGGTCTCTACTTTAATCTTGGCTATGAAAAAGTTTCATTCTTGGAGCATTACTATGGGGAAGTCCACGGTTTCTACCTCAGAAAAGTCCTTTTGTAAGAGAAAGAGTTACTTTTAGGTTTTTTGTAGTCTGATTCGACATACGTACATCTGGAGTGCCCATAGACGCAAACCCTTAAGAATGGTGATTCAGTAGTTTACGTGGGGGCTAAATGGAGATTTGTCTACTAGACAAACCAGCGAGCAAGCACTTGTGAGGACATTTGTTGTTTTGATTCGCAATACAACTTGGCGTTGCGGAAAGCTTGAAAGATCCATAGTCAAACACCTGCACAAACGGCATGAGAACTTTGGAAAGTCCGAAATAACGGTCAAGGATATGATGCATAACCTGAATTTGGCTGGAGAGAAAAGGAATGAGTTCTTGGATGCTCTAAGGCGATTGGAAAAAAGGAATATTGTGAAACTAGCGTAAGTCAGGGCTGTCCTCAACAAGCCTCTTTCTTATTTTACTAGTTTCTTGGCGGTTCCGATCCACATTTTGACTATTTTTTCGGAGACTTGAAGTTTGGCGGCTAATTCGGAAGATGAAGCGTTGGCCAAATCCTCCACCGTTTTTATCCCATTTGCGTTTAGTTGTTCGGCTCTTTTTGCGCTTATGCACTTGATTTGGGCAAGTCCGCTTGTAGCTGTGTCAACGGTGCATTCTTCGGAGGCATTTGTCATTTCTGGTTCGGGTGCCATTTTTGCTGCTTCAGGTGTCGGCATTTGCGTTGCTGGTGGCTCTTGAGCTACAATTGTATGTTGCATGTTTGATACTTCAGCTATGGGGGTCTCAACTTTAGGAATTACTTCGGTTGATTTGGCTTCTTTAATCATGGCTTCATTTTTGACAGACTCTGCAGCTACTGCGGGTTTCTGTTCCGGCTTAGGAATTTGGGGTACCGTCGGTGTTACTTGCGGTTGAGAGGCTGGTTTCTGAGCGACGGGTTTTAGGAAGTAACCGCATCCAATTAATATGAGGCCTATAATTGCAGTTATTGAGCCATATATTATGCCCCCATTTTGTTCCGAAACTGAAACAAGAATACCCACGGCTACGATAAAAAATATAATTGCAACTCCGTAAAGGATGTAATCCAATCGCATGGTCATATCACCAGTCTCACTATCTGCAATGGAACGGCTTAAATAATTTTCTGCTTAAAGAGGATAATCGTTCGATTTTCAGGGAGATTGACGCGATTATTTCATGAGCTGCGATTCGGTTGGAGTCGGTTTGATTAGACCTTGTTTCATTAGCAGTTTGGTCGATTCTCTGGAATTTTGGATAATGGCGTTTGCTCGTTCGTAGAGTTCCTGACAACTGGGCTTTATTCTTGCCACTCCCTGTTCTATTGATTTCAGAGCACACGCCACGGCTTCTCTTGGGAAGACTTCCCATTCTTCCATTCGTGGAAGAATATCTTTTTCGTTGATTCCTCTTTCTTCTGCGAAATTTGCTAGTTCTTGGGCAGCAGCAATGCACATGTCATCAGTGATCGTTTTTGCTTTAACATCCAAGACTCCGCGGAAGATGCCTGGAAATCCCAGGCTGTTGTTAACTTGGTTTGGAAAGTCATTTCTTCCTGTGGCAACGATTCGAGCTCCCGCGGCTTCGGCTTCCCAAGGCCAAATTTCGGGTATTGGGTTGGCGCAAGCAAACAAGATCGCGTCGTCAGCCATTGTTTTAACCCATTCTGGTTTTATGGTTCCTGGACCCTGCTTTGAAGCGGCAACCACCGCGTCAACGCCTTTAAATGCCTCTGTGATTTCGCCAGTTCTACCTTCACCGTTGGTTTTTTGGGTTAGTTCGTATTTCCAGGGGTCGTCTTCTCTAATTATGTCTTTTCTGCCTGTGTGGACAACCCCTTTTGTGTCAACAAGTATTATGTTTCCTGGTTTTACGCCCCATTTCATTAGGACATATGCAGTTCGAACGTTGGCCGATCCTACGCCTACTAGTGTTATTAAGGTTTCACGGGGTTTCTTGCCAACGATTTTAAATGAATTAATTAGTCCTGCCTAGAATGACCGTTGCTGTTCCTTGTTGGTCGTCGTGCCAAACTGGAATGTTTAGTTTGTCTCTTGCCTTCTCAAGTGCGTAGAAGCATTTTGGCTTTTCAATATCTTCAAGGTTTATTCCGCCGAAGGTGGGCTCAAGAAGCGCGCACGTGCGAACTATTTCGTCAGGATCCTTTGTTCTAAGGCAAATTGCTGTTGCGTCGACTCCTCCAAGGTATTTGAAGAGCATTGCTTTGCCTTCCATTACGGGCATTGCTGCTTCAGGTCCGATGTCGCCCAAACCTAGCACTCGGGTGCCATCAGTAACAACAGCTACACTATTCCAGCGGTTTGTTAGCTCGAAGGATTTTTCTGGGTCAGCTTGAATTATTCTACAAGGAGCAGCAACTCCTGGAGTGTACCATATTGCGAAGTCATCTGGGCTGTTGATTGCGCAACGGGGCATCACTTGCATTTTCCCTTCGTAGAACTTGTGCAACGCTGGGGAGATTTGGGCGGGTTTCCTAGCTTTTGCCAACAGCTCTTCTACTGTTGGTTTAGTTTCAGTCTTGTCTGCGACCATTGGACTAGTTCTCCGTTAGTCGGTGAAATGTCGTTACGTGTGGTTTTAAAGTTTCCTTTCAAAGAGAGTACAATTTTGATATAGACTCACAATCCCGTTGCTGCGTTAGTCGTACTGGATTCCAAAAATCAGGCTGTCTTACGTCAGAAGAATAGAATAAAAATTACAAAAAATTGTATGAAAGCATAAAGAATTATGCTTTTTGGGTTTTAGTATCTCCGGTCTCTGAACCCGCCGCCACCGCGTCGGTCTCTTCCGCCACTGCCGCCGCCACCGTAGCCGCCACCGCCGCCTCTACCTCCGCCATAACCGCCGCCACCGTAGCCGCCACCGCCGCCTCTACCTCCGCCATAACCGCCGCCTCTGCCGCCTCTGAAAGGTCTCCGTTCTTGCTCGTATGCTTTGCTTGAGACGTTGTTTTCTGTGTTAACTTCCGCTGTGAGCGGTTCTTTGGCCATTTCCAGTTTACCGTATTTGCCAATGTTTAGGCGCATGTTGCCCTTGAATAGTGTTACGTAGCCGTTTTCCACACGTATGCTGTCGCCATCGTTGACTTTAGTGATGTTGTCATCCCATAGAGTAAGGTAGACTACACCGGTTTCGTCACCGACTAATGCGTCGCAGACTTTGTGGGCTGAGCCGTCTCTGCCCATTGGAATTTCGCGTATTTCGCTCTTAGAGACGACTTTTGCTGTTACGTTCACTGCTCTGGATTGTGGGGTCAGTTCGCCGACTTTGGCTTCAACTGGTTGCCTCTTGTTTTCGAAAAAACCTTCTACTGCCAATTGATTCAACACCTTGTGGTTTATAGACAGACAAGATAAAATGCAAGCCCCACTTAAGGTTTGCGGTGGTGTAAAAAACCAGTTTTTCATGCTGTTTGTTCTTGTTTTTGTTTCTAAATTACTTCAAAAAGGATTTCGCAAAACTGAATCAACATATTTGGCTTGCTTCAAAACCAGAGTGAGCCGTTCTACCTATTAATCAGATTTCGTTACAAATATCTCAATGCAGAAGATGCTCAGTGTCGCGTTAGCAGTCGTCTTGTTTGTCCTCGTGTTAGGTGGAGGCATACTTTTTCTAATTTCCCAAAGAGGCAAGCCAAATAATTCAACCATTGTTCAACAATACACGTATACTGT
The DNA here is from genome assembly GCA_963825115.1 of Candidatus Bathyarchaeota archaeon. Lineage (GTDB taxonomy): Archaea > Thermoproteota > Bathyarchaeia > Bathyarchaeales > Bathycorpusculaceae > JADGNF01. The sequence continues at coordinate 64,797 of CAWGRS010000001.1, forward strand.
AGTCAACACCTATCCCCATGACCATACCGCTTTCACTGAAGGGCTCGTTTACGATAGTAGCTTCCTTTTTGAGAGTACCGGACTTTTCGGCGATTCCACCTTGCGACGGGTAGATTTGGCAACGGGTAACGTTTTGCAAGAAATTACGCTTCCAGAGCAATATTTCGGGGAAGGCATAACGATTCTAAACGACTCCATTGTGCAGTTGACTTGGCAGTCGCACTTGGGTTTTGTATATGACAAAAACTCTTTTGCGATTCTTGGGAATTTCACCTACCCAACCGAGGGTTGGGGATTAACTTATGATGGCAGAAACTTTATCATGAGCGATGGTTCAGACAATTTATTCTTCCTCAAAGCTTCCAATTTTCAAAGAATTGGTCAAATCTGGGTTCATGACGGCAACTTTTCAGTTTTTGATCTTAATGAGCTTGAATTTGTGAATGGCGAAATTTATGCTAACGTTTGGCATCAGCAAAAAATCGCGGTTATAGATCCAGAAACAGGATCAATTCGGGCTTGGATAGACTTGACTGGACTTGGAAATTCAAGCGGCGAAAACGTCCTTAACGGAATAGCGTATGATGCGAAGAATGATAGACTTTTTGTCACAGGAAAAGATTGGGCTCAACTTTTTGAGATTAAACTCGTTCCATCGAAATAGTGCTGCAAATCTCTTTTTACTTTAATTAGTGTATTACTTCTTTATTTCGCCTTTTTCAACTAGTTTATCGTAGTAGACTTTGCATTGGTCCATTGAGACTCCGTGTCGTTGGCAGAAATTAGCCAAAACTTTTCCCGCTGGTTCTGAGGGTTTCTCTTGGAGCATCTCTTTTAGCTCGCTGAGGTAATGTTTCTCTCCCTTTTCAGTTTCTTTTGACATTTCAGTTCTTCCTTTTTGATAAAATAACTTCCGTAAATTGAGTATGTTTTGTCTCAAAAATACTTTCCTAGGCCCACAATTGAAAAACCACAGTTGACACGAAATCAGTGACACTTAGAATCTTATACTTTGAAATCAATAATATTCCTGAGTAAAGTGAAGACAAAGAAGAACGGAGCGAAACCTCTATATGATTAGAAGAAAACTCTTCTCGACAGAAAACTATGCGGGCCCGTAGCTCAGTCAGGCTAGAGCGGCGGACTCTTAATCCGTAGGCCGCGGGTTCAACTCCCGTCGGGCCCGCCACCTCTTTACTAACAGCATCGCGCCCTCTTGGTGGCTATAAAAAGATAGTATTTGTTGCTTTCTGAGATTTCTACAACTTAGATTTGGAGGTCATATTTTGTTGAAACAACTTCTTTTAGAGTGTTCTTAAGAGTTTTTGTAATATCTTCCATGTAGATAGACCTGCTTTGGATACCCTTTTGCACTGCTCCCGCAGCGATGAAACAAGCACCTATTGTTGGAGAAATAGGCGTTGGTTCGGGCAACACAACTAAAGCCATTCCAATCTGTATCAACCGGGATTTGTTGCCTTCGCGCCACAGTTTTTTGGTAGCACTACCCTGAAGTTTGATTTCCCTAAAGGCATTAACCGTAGACTTCTTGCTTTCAGCCAGCTCAGTTATGACTTTAATTGCGGTTTTTGCTTTTTCTGTTTCCATCGAGGAATCCCCGTTCATGCTATAACTGACTATGAGATGAAAAACTTTTAGCAAAAAAATCATGATGGTAATTGCCTCCAGGCTCAAATTGTGTTGAAGTTCTTGCTTACGTACCTTAAAATCTATTAGACATAGAGGACTGTTTTTGCGTCAAAAAAAGAAAATCTACCGAGGTATTTCTTATGGAGGATTTCGTGCCTAAACCCAGTCCATATAGAACAATTTTTGAGGGTGACTAAACAAATTTCAGACTTGCGTTGTTTGATCTCCAAAGAGAAAATAGGGCATTGTATCATGCATTTTTCTTTTACCTAAAAGTTCGTTGATTACTGTCTCAACCTCCTAAAATCATGTTTTGTCATTGCAAGATTGATTGGAGGTATCTTAATCTGAAAGAGTTTACAAGGCAAATGTAACAACAAAGGCAAGAACGAGAAGGCAAATCTGCTGTCTCAAAAGGAAGTAAGAGTTCGGTATTCAGGATTCATAATATTCGCGGCCCAAATACTGAGTGTTCTTACAGGACTCATCTTCACGCTCTTGCTTACTAGACCAAGTTCTAAAGGGGAATTCGGAGCTTGGTCATTCATCTGGTATCTGATTGGACTATTCGCACTTCTAAATGGGCTATTTCCTTTTTGGGCGACACGCTTCGCTGCTAGACGAAAGGAAGGGGCTATCAAAACAGCCGTTTTAGCAAACTTCATACTGGGTTTGATTGTAATATCAGTTTATCTACCCTTAGTCGCACCTATACTGAATGCTTTCAACATAAGCGGCACCTATCTTTTCCTCTATCTTCTGGCGTCTCTCTATATCCTTGACATGTTTCTGGTCGCAGTCTTGGAGAGCTGCCTACGAGTTGTGAAGCCACAAGCAATTGGATATGGTCTGCTTATAGAGGAGATCATCAAAGTCATCTTAGCGTTCGCATTGATTGCTATTTTAAAACAACTTTTCATTGGAGCAATTGCTGGCCTGATTGCGGGCGCCTCATTTCAAGCGATTTTGTATGTTTGGCTTCTCAAAAATGACCTTCGACAGAGAATACAGTGGAGTTATTTGAGAGAATGGCTCAGAAGCTCCCCGGTGCTGATTTACAATACCGTCGGATCTCAGCTTGCCGGTTTGTCACTTTACCTTCTTGTCTATTTTGCTGGCCAATCCGCTTTGGGTGACTATCAAGCTGCAATATCATTTTCAACAATCATTGGCTACGCATTTTCATTAGCGTTCGCTTTGTACCCGAAAATGCTGGCTGAAGAATGCCCTGCTGATGTTGCAACTTCCTTCAAGACTATGATTATGCTTGCTTTGCCTATGGTAGCAATCGTTTTTACTATGTCTGGGTCGCTTCTGACCATCTTGAATGTTTCATATGCTGTTGCTGCACCGATTTTGATGTTGCTTGCGGTGGATGCGTTGATCGTTTTGGTTTTTCAGTTTTATACCCAGTGCCTTTTGGGGAGGGAAGCTTTGGATGTGGAAGGAAAAATCTCGCTTAACCAACTTGTCAGGAGCAAGATTTTCAAAGTCTTTTCTTTGCCCTATATTCAGGCTGCAATTACACTTCCGATGCTTTATGTAATTTTGACAAGAGTAGTCTTTGAGAATCCTGTCCAAGCTGTGACTTATTTGGTCGCAATCAACATAGCCGTTCACACGGTAACTTTCATTGGTTTGTACGGATTCATGCACAAGTCAATTAGTCTGCCTTCGGTTTGGACAAGCATAGGAAAATATATTTTTGGAGCGGGAGCTGCTGCGTTAGTTTTGCTTGTTCTTCCACAAACAACCACTTTGAGCACTACTTTCGCCAAGGCACTTGTTGGATTTGCATTCTACGTGGTTTTGCTGTATGTAACTGATTCGGATGCCAGAAAGCTATTTAGCCAAATTTGGGCAGAATTCAAAGCAATTTTAGGCAAAGCCAATTCATCTAATGACTAAGGGGGTAGAAAACGGCACTCAAAAAGAATTCAAAGCAAGAAAAGGTAAGGACATTTATCCAAATATTGATTTTGTATAGTGTTACAATCTATCGAATGATTAGTATAGAGTGCCGACTTATTCCAGCCTATTTTGGTTATTTCCACAATTGCAGATTGGACGATTTACATCAAAGAAAAGTTTCCTGAACCTGCTGTCAAATCTGAGTGTATTTACTAAATGTCTTCTACCGCGGAAACTTTCGCGGTCCAACAGGCTGTGCCTCTATGTGCCTTGAATAAACGTATTAAAGCCAAACCACAGATACCTCATAAGAGAAATGAAAGCGAGGGTTCATGTGTGGAAATGAGAACTGAAGTTGATTCTCTAGGCGAAAAACAAGTGCCCAAAACAGCGTATTATGGAATTCAGACCCTTCGAGCGGTTGAGAATTTTCCAGTAAGTGGTTTGGAAGCCCCCCCTGTTTTCATCAGTGCTTACGTGTTGGTAAAGAAGGCATCCGCAATAGCAAACATGCAAGTTGGGTGGCTCGACAAAAAAATTGGAAAAACCATTGTAAAGGCTTGCGATGAAGTTCTATCGGGCAAATTCTTGGATCAGTTTGTGGTTGATGTTTTTCAGGCGGGCGCTGGGACTTCGTTCAACATGAATGTGAATGAAGTCATTGCAAACCGAAGTTTGGAAATTCTGGGTAAGGAGAAAGGTGAATACAAGAGCATTAGTCCAAATGATCACGTGAACATGGCGCAATCAACAAATGACACTTTTCCTACGGCTCTTCACGTTGCGGCACTTTTGGCTTTGGAGCCCCTTTTCACGGCTTTAGAAGACTTCGCATCTGGTTTTGAAAACCTGAGCAAGAAATACGCGAACGTAATTAAGTCAGGTAGAACGCATCTTCAAGATGCACTCCCCGTCACTATTGGGCAGGAATTCGGGGCATATGCTGCTGCCATTCGAAATGCGAGATCACAACTTAAGGCAAGGGGCGAACGCCTTGAGGAACTAGCGCTGGGAGGGACCGCCGTTGGAACAGGAGTCAATTCACATGAAGATTTCAGCAAAATCGCCATCGCTGAACTTAGCCGAAATACTGGTTTTTCGTTTAGATCCGCGTCGAACTTGTTCGAAGCGCTTCAGAGCCGCAATGCTGTGGCGTCGGTTTCTGGCGCCTTGAAGGAATTGGCTCTCGAACTTATTCGAATAGCCAATGATCTTAGGCTTTTGTCTTCTGGTCCCACAACTGGGTTAGCGGAGATTTCGTTACCCGCCGTTCAGCCTGGTTCTTCAATTATGCCTGGAAAAGTCAACCCTGTGATGGCTGAATGCCTCAACATGGTGTCTTTTCAAGTGGTGGGCAATGACTTGGCTTTGTCAATGGCTGTTCAGGCAGGACAGCTAGAGTTGAACGTAATGATGCCTGTTATGATGCATAATCTTCTGCAGTCAATTGAGCTTCTTGCCAACTACCTTCCAGTTTTTACTAGAAAATGTGTAGATGGCATATTGGTGGACAAAAACCGCTGCAGCAATTACATTGAAAAGAACCCATCCCTCGCTGTTTTTCTCTCGCCTCGCATAGGCTACCTTGAAGCTGCGAAGGTTGCGAAGCAATCAAGTGAAGAGAAACGCAGCGTTAAAGAAGTTTCTCTAGAAAAAGGAGCTTTGAAGCCTGAGCAAGCCAAAGAAATATTTGAAGATAAATTCTTGCTCGGCAGGAGAGGTAGAAAGTAAGCTTCAAGTTTGAGAGAAGAATTAGGCTGCTTACAATTTCGTTCGATCCAGAACTTTTCAATTTCTGCACATTGTTTCCCGATGACGCCCAAATAAGCTTTTAGCCATGAATTCGCTGAAAACTGGACGTTGGCTCTTATTGCGGGTTTAAGGCGAATCTTTGGATAAACTAATTTCAATTCCAAACTTTAAGGTTTTCAATTCCGGAGCCAAAAGATTACTTTAGCCTAAGAGTCTTCGCCATTTGCTTTAAGTAATTTTTGTAAATGCTTTCTCTCAAAGGTTCAAGACTTGAAATTGCTTCCTGAATGTAGTAATCTATTCTTCCGAAACAAAAATCTACGGAACCGCTTTTTTTCAGCAATGATTCCAATTCCTTCAAAAGAGTCCGGGCGCATCCGCCGCTATCTCTTTCATTATTTATTAATCTCCCAATAGTTGCATGGGCGTCTTTGCCTAGTTTCTGATTCAAATGAATAATGGGCAGTGTCGCTCTGAATTCATTCAAATCAGAAGGAACACGATTCTTCGATGATGAAAAATCTGTCAGATCATCCCTTATCTGAAACGCTAACCCGTAGTTTTCCCCGAACTCCCTCAAAGATCTAATCTCATGTTCACTACCGCCCCCTGCAATCGCCCCGCATTCAGCAGCTGCCTTGAATAGGGAAGCCGATTTTTTTCTTGTTTTCTCTAAATAGTATTCTTCAGATAACGTTTCGGGGGTCATCTTTACATCCATAAATTCGCCATCGGAAAGCTGCAAACAAGTATTTACCATTATTGCAAGCACTTCCTTGGGATAGTTTTTTCCTAAACTGAGACCAAGGGAAGCAAAAGCGTCACCAACAAGAATGGCCTCCTTAACGCCCCACATTGTTTGAACGGATAAAGCATTTCTTCGGAACTCGTCATGGTCCAGAATATCATCATGTACCAAGGTTGCCAAATGCAAAAGTTCTATTCCTAACGCCAATTTCTGAAGATGCAACTTGTTCGCTCCGACGCTTTCTCCGGAAAGAAAAACTATAGTCGAGCGCAAGCGCTTTCCCCGAGCCTGCAGAGCGTATTCAATTTGTTTGCGAAGCCTTAATTTCTGGATTATGGGCATGAGATTTTGAAGTTGTGAGTTCAATGCTAATCCTGCTTCATTGAAGTATGACTGCAAGCCACTTTTGCTTGAAACAACTTGGACTTTTCCGGACGCCATCAATTTACCTTCAAAACATAACTATAGCAACATCGGGCCAGACTAATAATAAATCTTTCCAGAAAATCATTCAGTAGACCCTTGACATAAAATTGCAGCTAGCACTAGAAGAAGGAAAGATAATCCAATGCAGACCATGCGCTCGACAGATTTGCCCAACCAAGCCAAATTGCTTTGAATTTGACCCTCACCAGACTGAATTCAGGGTAAAGTACCGCGAAACACTCAAAGAGCGGAAAGTTTTATATGATTTTCGTCCAGACTCATAATTTCCGCTTCTAATTATGGATTCATAAATACAATAAGCATTTTAATGCATAAGGTAACTCGGTGAAAATGGGTTTGCGTCGCAGAGCTTTATTCATTATCCCATTCATTCCAATTATGCTGTTCATTTTCATGGGTGGCTGGGTCCTCTATTGGATGGGAAAACGTCTTAATAGTGCACGAGAGCTAGCCGTCACTGAAAGTAGCGAAACTTGCGAAGGCGTGGAAGTGGGCTTAATCGAGGAACTTATGGAACAACAGCTCAAAGATAAATAAGATTTTTAAAAAGCGCTCGCACCAAGAACCAGCCGCAATTCCTCCAGATGTCCTAGTCTTCCTTCTGCCGGCGCCATGCATTTGCTCTGGAAAATAGAGGTGACCCTAGCTTTATGCGAAGTCCCGGTAATGCTTGCCACATAAACTTCGCATTTGAAAGTCCCTCCCTTCGACCTTACCAAATCCAAATACGCCCGGCATCCAATTCAATTGGTTTCTGAAATCTTCTTTCCTTTGTTGCGAACAACGATAAGAACTATGTAAACGGTCGCAATTATGAAAACTACCGCAACAAATGTTGCCAGATACATCAAAATGCTTGCAGTACTTTCTTTTGATTGCAGTGTTTTATAATCTGACTGCAAACTCGAATATTGTGATTGCAGGTTATTAGATTGGTTGCTCAGGTTATTCACCATAAACTGCAGGTTTGTGTTGTTGGACTCCAAGCTCGCTACTCGACTTTGCAAAGCTGCTGTTTGGTTCAACAGTATATTTTTGCCGGACTGCAAATTACTCACTTGGGTTTGAAGGTTACTGTTGTTGCCTTGCAGTGAAGTGATCTTTGTCTGAGATTCACTTAGCTGAGATTGCAGACTGCCAATTTGATTTGAAAGTAGCGTGTTATTTACTGACAGGTCGTTTATTTGAGATAGCAGACTTGCTTTGTCATTTTCTGAAAGACTTAAAAGATTGTCATAATTTGTCTGCAAAGTTGATAATTGGTTTTGAAGGTTGGTATTATTGGTTTTAAGACTATTTAGTTGCTGTTGTAAGGCGCTGTTATTTGACTGCAATACACTCACTATTGAGTTGAGGCTGTTTATCTGAGCTTGCAACGAAGCTTTATCATTCTGTAAACTTGTTACTTGAGTCTGCAAGTCGGAGTAAGAGGGGTTCTGAACCGGCACTAGCGCTATTGGAATCTTTAAGAAAAATATAGTCCCGTTGTCGATAGATGCGTATACGTAGGTATTGTTTAGCGCATCTGAAGGTATCGTGAGTTGCGATAGAGCTGTGTTTGGTGAAGTGTTACTTGACAAAGCCAAATCTTGAGAACTCAGAATCCTTGCGCTTTGTCCAGTCGTGTCCACGTTATAGGTTATGTGAAATATCGTTGATCGCCCAGCAACTGCCAGCTGTCCGGTTACGGTTGAGGAAATAACGGTTCCAGGTTTTGCTACATCCGTGCTGCAGGTGACGGAGAAGACGCTAACAAGATTATCTCTATAGTTGAAACTTATTGCTTTTGCAGAAGGCGCCAATATAAAAGGGGACAGAAAGGCTATAACGAAAATTACCGTGAGAATTTGTATTGTATTTCTTGCTTTCATTTCATCTCAGCGTCCTCGCTAAACACTAAACAGCATTTAATGTTTGCGGAAAACAACAAATTAAGCCTTGTGCGTAATGCAACGCAGAAAAAAGTTTTAAAAGACAAAAACAGAACAAAGAAAAAGGGAAAATCGAAGCCTTATGCGGTTTCATGTTCTCTTCCAGTCAGACTAGTATTGGAGAAGATCGGGGATTATAGCTAACTGCAAATGCTCCCCCAATTATCCCCTAATATTGCGCCTATGAAGAAACCTCCCATGTCCACAAAACTCACCAAAGAACAAAAGATACAGCCGTGTTCTGATTGGATTCCACAAAAATATTCTCCACTTACTTTTTGGGGCTCGGGTAACATAAATCGTTTCAGCCTATAGGAAACGTCTCGAGTCTGTGTCAATATCTACAATCGTGGCTTTGTTGGCTGCGAGGGCTTTATCCACTGCTGCTTCTAGCTGACCTGGCTCTGTGACCTTAATCCCGATGCCGCCTGCATTCTCGGCGTAATCTGCGAAGTTAAAGTCAAATAGCTCCGTTTGGCTGCTTGGGTAGCCTTCAACTTTCTGTTCCTGCTGAATCATTCCTAGGCTTTTGTTGTTCATCACGAAAACTTTGACAGGCAACTTGTACTTCAATGCAGTCAAGAAATCGCCCATAACTTGGGTGAAGCCGCCATCCCCCGTTATACAAACGATTTGTTTATTCGGGTAAGCAAGAGCAGCTGCCATGGCACCTGGCAAACCGAAGCCCATTGAAGCGAGCAACCCGCTCATTATCATCTTCTGGGTTTTCTTCATCTGGAAATTTCTGCCAAACCACCAGCAATTCTCGCCTATGTCCAAAGATATTATGGCATCAGAGGCAATTTTGGCGTTTAGAACCTTAATTATGTATGGAGGTCTTATGGGTTTAATGGAGGCGTCTGCTTCTCGTTCAAGCTGTTCAAGCCAGTTTTGTTTCAGCTTGGCAATTTCTTTGACGTAGTCGCTGTTTTGTTTTTCTTTAACTTTTTCGGTAAGTTTTGGGATAAGCACGCTGCTATTGCCAAGTAGTCCCACTTCCACAGGGTATTTCTTGCCAATGTTCTTCATATTCAAATCGATTTGGATCATGCGTTTCCTCGGAAGCAAAGTAAGATCGCTGAAGGAAGATCCGATTACTATTAGCAGGTCGGATTTTCCAACGAGCTCAGCCGCCGCCGTTGAACCTATTCCGCCGTGGCTACCGACGTACAACGTGTGGGCTTCGTCAACCACACCTTTCGCTCTGAAGGTGCTAACAATTGGAGCGCTAATTTTGTCGGCCAGCTGGAGAAGTTTGGTTCCTTGACCTCGGCAGCCAAAACCTGCCAGTATTACTGGACGTTCAGCTTGGTTAACGATCCGTGCAGCCTTTTCAATGATTGAGTCTTCAACGCTGAATGCCAAGTTTGGCATTCTCCCTTCAAACGGTTGCAACTGCAGAGTGCAGGGCATTTTTTGAACGTCGTTTGGAATTCCAATGTTCCCGACACCCCTGTCAAGCAACGCAGTCTTCATCGCGAGAGTCGCTAACATGGTCGTCTGGTCAGCACTCATGAGAATCTTGTTAAACACGCAAATGGGTTCAAAGAAATTGTAGTTGTCAATTTCCTGAACCGAACCTGGACCAATTGACTGCCTGGAAACCATTCCTGATAGAACAAGAACTGGAGAATGATCCAAACTGGCGTCGTACAAGCCTGTTGCCAGATTTGTTGTTCCAGGTCCTGATACGCTTAGACAAGCCGCCAAGTGCCCGGTGAGTTTGCCGTAAGCAGAGGCCATAAAAGCCGCGACTCCTTCATGGCGCACTTGTATGTATTTGATTTTGCCGTTCTTTCTAATTGCATCCAAGACACCCAAGGTTGATGTCCCGGGAACACCGAAAACGTAATTTACGCCCCAATCTGCAATTTGGTCAACTAAAACTTCAGAGACTGTCCTCCCAACCTGTTTAGTTTTTCAGTTTTTTCAGCTAAGAGAACAAAAACGCTTTGTGGAGCACCGCAAATTGGGCAAACCCATTCTTTAGGTAAATCGGCAAATTTCTTGCCTTCTTTGACTTCGTCATAGACATAATTACACACGGTGCATCTGTATTTTGCCAAGGCTTAGCCCTCTAAAAACTATGAATAACAATTCTATCGGAGAATATGTTTATCTGCTTTTTGGATGACTAAATTTGCTGACGTCAACTTTTTGAAGAAAGGAACCGAATGAAAAACCGAAAAATGTCCTCCAGCAGATTGGTGTCTTTACTAATTCAATCAGTGTTCTAAAACTTTGGAACGCCAGCTCAAATCAAAATGTTCAAAAACTAAGATACAAAGCAACAGCCAGAATCCCCCCAAGAATACCCCACCTATTGCGTCACTTAGCCAATGGACGTTAAGGTAAATCCTATCAAAACCCACAACAACCGTTATTGCAACGTACAACCCACTCGTTACAGCTTTAGCAATAAAGC
>CAWGRS010000002.1:0-475701 GCA_963825115.1 Candidatus Bathyarchaeota archaeon
TCTTTACTCTCCTATTCTTTCCTAATCCAGTCCCAGCAAACCTTCGTTCGTTGAAAGCATACTCAGTTTCGATCGTAAATTTGCTTCAAATAGACGGCTAGGGGTTGAGTTGGAGATCACAACCTGCCATCTTCTTTTGCAGCATTTGATTTTCGCTTAGTTGATGGATGATTTGCGCTTTCTTCCAATTTCTTTCTTTGTATTTGCAAAGTTTTAAAAACAAATCGACACAAATAGAGCCTTAGGGAATTTTTGGAGGAATTACTAAAATTGAAAATAAAACCTAAACCATTTTCAACGGCTATAATTTTGGTATTAACCATTGCCGTTTCGCTTCTTGCTATGCCTGCTACTAACGCGCACAGCCCAGCATGGCAAATTCCTACATATGCTTACATAGCTGTAACGCCCAATCCTGTAGGAACTGGCCAGTCAGTCTTTGTTGTCATGTGGCTTGACTTGGTTCCGCCTACCGCGGGAGGAGCAACGGGTGACAGATGGGGTAACTTTACAATTACGATCACGAAACCAGACGGAACAACAGACCACTTAGGGCCTTTTGTGTCCGACGCCACTTCTTCAGCATACACTTCTTACGTGCCCAATCAAGTCGGCACGTATAATTTTGTATTCAGCTTTCCAGGTCAAACGTTACACTTGAACAGCCCTATTAACGGACTCCCGGGAACACCGAGTGATAACGTCGGCGATTACTACCAAGCCAGCACTGCGTCACAAACGCTCACCGTCCAGCAACAATCAATACTAACCTACCCATCCTATCCGCTTCCAACCCAATACTGGACTCGACCAATAGAAGGGGAAAATACCGCCTGGGATACAGTTGCTTCAAATTGGCTGAACAGCCCCCAAATCGCACCTAGTATGCCGGGATCTGTTGGCAAGGTTCAACCGAACGGTATCGCTCCTAATAGCCCTCATGTAATGTGGACAAAACCGCTTGTGGCCGGAGGTGTAGCCGGAGGAACCTACGCCTCTTCAGCTGGAATGACCTTCTACTCTGGACTTAGTTATGAGGCAAAATTCGGCACTCGAATAATAATGAATGGCAACCTCTATTATCCTCTAGCGTTAGGCGATAGCCCTACAGGTGCTGGATACGTCTGCGTAGATCTGCGAACTGGACAACAATTATGGTGGCAGAACTTCACATTCAATCCATCATTTGGTCAACTCTACGACTATGAATCACCCAACCAACACGGAGTTATACCTAACGGGTATCTATGGAGTTCTTCGGGAACCACACGGATTGCTTATGACCCAATGACGGGACTTTGGGTATTTACCCTGACAAAGGTACCTTCAAGCACTACGGCTAACACTGCTTACGGTCCAAATGGAGAGATCCTCGTCTACGAACTTAATTATGCTAAACGTTGGTTGGCCTTATGGAACAACACGGCGGCAACCTACAATGGAACGGACACCAAAACCCCTGGCGAAACGTTAGGTGCGGGAGTAGAAAGTGGAACCAACTATTGGCAGTGGCGGCCTGTCGGGAAAGTTGTCGATTCAAGCACAGCTTATTCATGGAACGCGACAATCCCTAATTTACCGGGTAATTCACAACCTAGCATAGTCAAAGTCATAGTTGGAGACTTGATGCTTGGCACTAGTTCCACTTTGTCGGCGACGACCAGTTACGGAACGCCAGATCCCTACACTTATTGGGCGATTAGTCTGAAGCCAGGATCGTTGGGTCAACTACTATGGATCAAGGACTATACAGCTCCAGCGGGCAATACCACTCTGGTTCAAGGACCGACATCCACTGAGGCACGCGTCTTTACCCTTTATGAAAAGGAGACCATGACCTGGTCAGGGTACAATCTGGATACAGGAGCCAAGTTATGGGGACCAGTCGGAACTAGGACTGCAACGGCTTTTGACTACTACGGCTATCTAACCAACTATGGCGTAGAAGCAGCATATGGAAATCTCTACGTATCCAGTTATGGAGGGCATCTCGACTGCTATGACATGAAAAATGGAAACCTGTTATGGACCTACGGAAAGGGAGACGCAGGCAACAGTACTAACAGCGGTCTTGAAACACCTTGGGGCAACTATCCCCAGGTAATAGGTGCGATTGCCGACGGAAAAGTCTACATCTACAACAGTGAGCACTCACCCAACTCCCCACAATATTTGGGCTCAAGAGTACGATGCATCGACGCTTACACTGGAAAAGAACTGTGGACAATGCTTGGATGGGGGAGCGTAGGTACCGGAAGCTCAGGAAGCTTCGCAGTTGCAGACGGTTACCTCACGTACCTCAACACATATGACAACCAAATCTACGTCGTGGGCAGAGGACCCAGTGCCACAACAGTTACCGCATCACCAAAAGTTTCCGTGCGAGGCAACGGCGTATTATTGGAAGGCACTGTGACTGATACGGCCGCAGGCACAAAACAGAACGAGCAGGCAGCACGTTTTCCAAACGGTGTTCCAGCAGTGTCAGACGATAGCCAGGGCGCATGGATGGAGTACGTCTATATGCAGAAGCCTATGATTAACAACGTAACAGGCGTTAATGTTCATTTGACAGCGTTTGACCCGAACGGCAACATAGAAGACCTTGGAAATGCTACAAGCGATGCAAGCGGCAACTACGCGTTGCAATGGACACCGCCAGTTCCAGGATTATACAAGATCACTGCAACTTTCGAAGGCTCCAACTCCTACTGGCCTTCAACAGCAGAAACAGCTATCTCCGTGACCGAGGCGCCATCAGCATCCGTTGCCCCAACACAAACACCAACCGCAAGCACACCTCCGACAACAGCAACTCCAAGCCCAATAGTGACATCAACCCCCACTAGTGCCCCACCACCAAATGCACAAACACCAATCACGCTCTATGCAGGCATTGCAGCAGCAGTTATCATAATCGCTGTTGTTGCGGCAGCAATTGCTCTGCGAAGACGCAAATAAACACTGGAAAACCAAACCTCTTTTCCTTCTTTCTTTTCTTATGAAAGAAAAAAATTGATTTCAAAATGGGGCTGAGTGGGCTCTGGATATGTTTACCAACTTGCCCGTTGGTTTCATTCCTTACTCTCCTAAAGTTGCCTAATCCAGAGATCCAGCAAACCTACTCAGCAATCTATGGATTATACTTTAACGATACTGTTATTCGGTTTCGACTAAGGCTGCTTCGTATTTTGCTGTTTATCCTTGTGTTGCCTCGTCCTCTGCTTGCGTGCCCATAACGGGTTATTCTCCAATTCTCCACGTTTCCACGTGAACGTCTGAGGATTGCTCGTAAGGATGTAGAAAGCAAACTTCGTTTGAGAGACATAGAGCCCAGCTACAAAATTGAGCAGACAAACTTCTCAACTCTCAAAATCCTGGTAAACGACACGTTTGGAACAAACAAATTTCACGCTTAATTCGTTCACAACCTCAACCTGAGAAAACCCCAATCCTTCGAGCTTTAGCAGTTCTAGCCCTAATGCAACCTTATCCAAGTATAGCCTCCCCCCTAAAATTGAACGTCTTGTTCACATTTTCCAACGACAGAAAAAGAAAGAAAAAAAATGGCGAGTCCCTGTTCGCCATTTTGAGAAGAATAAACTAAACGCTAGAAGGTGGTAGCCCGGAAGAGACTCGAACTCTTGTCAAGGGCTCCAGAGGCCCCTATGCTTGGCCGCTACACCACCGGGCTTCTACAATTTCATTTAACCTTGAAAGTTCTATTTATTAACCTTAACCATCGCAGACCCTCCTATTGGATATTATTAGTGCGATTCATAACAAAGAATCCACCTTCACCTTGCCAAAAAACCATCGAACTGCACAGCCACGCGAACTCTTAAATATAAAACAAAATAAAAGTTAATCCAGGCGAAAAAAGTTGGAACAAGATTTTAGGAATATTCTTGTGCCAGTTGACGGTTCACCTCAAGTCCAGAACAGCGCTGGAGATGGCGATCTTCATATCCCAATTATTCAAATCACACGTAACCTTAATGCATGTTGTTTCATGCGAACTAACTTTGGGAGGACAAACTTACACTCCGAGAGAAAACTATGCTCCGGTAAGCACGGCTACTGGACAATTTCCAAGGAGCTTGACTCTTCCCATAACAAGAGATAATATTCTTCCCAGCGATGTTGTCAGAGAGGTTTTTGAAGGGTATAGACAGAGAGGACAGACAATACTTGCGGAAAGTGCCTCACTTTTTTCGAAAAAAGGCTTAGATGTTACCGAAAAGCTTGTGGAGAAAAACGATGCCTTTGGGGCTATAGTTGCTGATGTTGAAGCAGGAAACTACGATCTCATCATAATGGGCAACAGCGGAGGCGAAGATACCGAACCTGATCAACATCTCGGTAGTGTTGCAAAAAAAGTTTCCTTGAGAGCGAAAACTTCAGTACTAATAGTAAGAAAAAAAGCGGAAGTGAGTAAGATCTTAGTTCCCGTTGATGGCTCAGCAAGAGAAGAAAAAGCCCTGCAAAAAGCCTATCAAATAGCCAAAGCTGCTGGATCCAAAATAATCCTACTAAATGTTCAAGAAAAATCCCTCATGAAATTGAAACCAGAAATCGACAAGATTAGCGCCCAAATCGTCAATAAAGCTTCGAAGACATTTGAAGGATTACCAGCTGAGCAAAGAGTATCTTCTGGAGATCCAGCGAAGGAAATTATCAAAACAGCCGAGGAAGCTGACGTCGACCTTATTGTTTTGAGCAGCGGCGCAAGAGGAAATATTAAGGACCTTTTTCTCGGAAGCGTAAGCGACCACGTCCTGCATCATGCCAATGTCCCCGTTCTGCTGGTAAAATGAAAAGACTACTCAAGTCCTGGGAAACTCCATGAAACGTGGTGCCAATCGCCAATAGGGCGAGACATAAATTTGTGTTACCAGACATAATCTTGAAGATTATGTCACACTCGTCCTTGCGAGCAACGACGATTTGGATCATAAAAGTAAACTTGGTTGTTTGGGCAGCAAACGTTTTGCTCCTAGCAATTTTTGTCTTATCCGGTACCTCCCTATCTGGTTTGCTTTCAAGCGGGTTCTTCTCAAAACTTACGCTGCTTGAAACAGGCATCACACTAATTGTGGCTGGAGCCGTAGCTTACTCTGGCTCGGTTTCAGCCAGCAAAACGAAGCAGTATATCCGCAAGTCCGATGAAGAATGGTCTATCGATAAGCTCCGAAAAAGCGAAAAAAAAGCCAACAAATACATTCTACTTGCTTTACTTATCTTCGCAGAATCGCTAGCAGTTTCATTTCTTGGAACCTAAGTAGAAACAAAAAAAGAAAAAAAGAAAGGGTTGTTTACTTTTTCCTTCTCAGGAATAGTGCTACCGCTGCAATCACGATTACAATTACAACGATGGCTACAGCGACGTAAATCAGCGTGTTATCACTCGTAGTCGGCGGTGGCGTTGATGTTGCAGTCGGCGTTGGAGTTGGGGTTGGAGTGGCGGCTACAGTGTAACTTTTCAGGTACGTGTAGGCGTTTGTCGTGGTGTCTTGCAGATAGTAGTAGTGAGTTCCAGGAGTAGTCGGCGAGACCGTGAATGCCCAGGCGCCGTCAACATCTGTTGTAGTTTGCGCCACTTGCGTCAGTGATGTTGGATATGTTGAGTTGTCGAGTGTCTCCAACAGTTTCACAACTGTATCATTCTTAACCGTTCCATCAGCGTTCATCAAAGTCCCCAAAAGGTTTACGACGTTCTCAACGTTTCCTCCAGGAGGCGAATAGCCCGCTAGCTGTAACAAATGCCTAGCTGCTTCAAGATCGTACGGTCTTGCCTTTACAGCAGAGTTGTAGAAAGCTTGTGTAGGCAACATAGGCGTCGCTCCAGGAAGCCCAAATCCATCGAGCAAATTAGCGATTATGAGCTCTCTCGGAATTGCGTAGTCGAAAGCCTCTCGAATATATCTTGCAGCTTCAGCGGCGCGCGATGGATCAGATTGCCCAAGTGGAGTGTTAACGCCTGTACCGAAGACTGGGTGACGCATGTTGTAACCGAATTCCTGTCTGCCCACCCCGTCTAGGTTGAGGACTTTGCCCCATGAGCCAATGGATGGAATATCTGTCTGCATTTGATAGTTATAGTCAAGCATATCAACTTCGCCGTTCTTCAGGGCGGCCAAGGCTGATGTTTTGTCGGCTATGAAACGGATGTAGTAGTCTTTGATTTGGAACAAGCCCTCATTCTTCAAGGCGGTGGCATTCCAGTAGTTGTCGTTTCTCACAAGGTGAACACTCTGGGCGGCTACGTCATAGCTGTCCCATTTGTATGGTCCTGTGCCAACTGGTCCCGTGTAGGTTTTCCCGTTTATGGTAACGGATCCTTGGCCCGTGTTAAAAGGCGATGCTGCCCAGTCTGCAGGTGCGATGTTCTCGAAAATATGCTTTGGTATGATGTTGTTTGCGAAGCTAAGCATGTATGGTTCAAAGTAACCAAAGGGCTTTCCGTTAGTCAAAACTGGGAGGGTTGCCACAACCGTGTTTGCGTTGGTAGCAGTTATTGAGCCTACTTTAGTGCCATTTCCTAAGGTAACAGCTGTGCCGTTGGAGTATGTGAAAGTGCATTTGTTGCCGTAGACACCTTGGTAGTAGCCTGCAAATTGAGAGTCTGGAACTCCACCCATTAACGCCCACAATGAAAACACTATGTCGTCGGCTGAGAAGGCTGCGCCGTCATGCCATGTTACGCCTTGTCTGCAGTTGAACGTCCACGTGAAGCCGTCTGAGCTGTGGCTCCATGAGCTTAATAGATCAGGGGTTTCAAGGTCACTTATACCGGACAATGATGGCCAGGTAAGTCGCTAGACTGCCGTAGATTACTCCATTTATGATTGTGTCGTACCAGCTGTTTGATTCAGGTGGGTTTAGTGCCGTTATTTCTCCCGTTGCGCAGTAGACAATTTGAGTTCCGCCATCAGTGCGCTTAAGCAATTGCGGATATGGCTGCGCGTTAAAGTAGAGCCATCCTTCTCCTCCCGTTGGAGGTGTGTACAAGTTGGTTACTTTTGGACTAACAACAGCGGGCGCTTGTTGATACATTATTTGCGAGCAAGGCATATCTTCGAAATACATTTGTTGCCATTGGGCAAGCACAGTTGCCTTTTCAGTGTCGCTTGTCGACGTTATGAATGTGTCAAGCAAAGCATCTGCCGTTGAATTGCTCCAAAGGTAGTAGTTTTGTCCGGTAGGTGCAAAGAATGATGGGTCTCCTCCGTAATAGATTTGGCGAGGTTCAGGGAGCAATCCGGGTGTCCAGCCTAAAGCCAGAACGTCCCATCCTTGTTCAGAATAGATTTTGCCTACAAACTCTGGTTGGGGTGTCAATGCGCGGTCATAGACGCTTGTCCAGTCTAAATACACGACTTTGGCGTCGATGCCCAGTTGCTGCAGGTTAGTTGCAAAGATCTGTGACCATTGGCGCCTCAAGAGGTTGGCGTTGCCAGGTGCAATTATGGTTACGCTAAACAAGGAGTTGCTTTGAGCGTTGACTGCCGATAGTGGTGCTATCATAGAAGCTGCTAGAGCTAATATTAAAAGCGATGTCAAAATTCTCTTGCTAAAGTTCATTTTCTTTTCTCCTATAGCTTCCTTTTTTGATGATAGTTTGTATATTAATCTTGCTATAGTCTATTTTGCGCTTTTCACAACATTCAAAAAACCTTATTTACCTACCTTGACGATAAAGAAACGCGGGTTGAAGTGAGGCTTCGGGTTTGCTAAAGAGACTGAAAGCATTTACAGGAAGCTCAATGTTCAGGTACATCGTAAGACGACTCCTTTACATGATTCCTGTCATCCTGGGGATCTCAATAATAGCCTTTATGACTATGTACGCAGCGGGAGATCCAATCTCAATTATTAGAGCAGGAAAACCAAACATAACGCAACAAACCATTGAAGCGTTGCGGACATATTACGGTCTAGACAAGCCTATACCTATTCAATATTTAAATTGGCTTTCAAATATCTTGCAGTTAAATTTTGGAAAATCGCTTTATGGCGGGCAACCTGTAAACGGCATCATTGGTCCAAGAATTTGGCCCACAATAGAGCTTCAAGTGTTTTCACTCCTGATTGCCTTTGGGATTTCCATACCCATTGCGGTTCATTCAGCAAAAAAACCCTACACGAAAGAAGATGTTGCAGTGACTTCATTCTCTCTTTTCGGGGTTTCTATGCCAACTTTCTGGTTTGGGCTTATACTCATCATAATATTCTCATTCACACTGGGGTGGTTACCCTCCGCAGGGTCCAAAGGCGTGGCAGGATTTTTGTGGTGGGGTAATTCTGTATTTGACCAAATTGCGCATCTTGTTTTGCCGGTGACAGTGCTCGTCTATGTTTCGCTAGCTCAAAATATACGCCTGATTAGAGCAAATATGCTGGAGATTTTGAGATCCGATTATATATTGGCGGCAAGAGCCAGCGGTCTGAGCGAGAGAAAAGTAGTGTACAGGTATGCGCTCAGAAACGCAATTACACCCGCAGTAACTTTTCTGGGAATTGCACTTGGAGGCATGATTGCTGGTGCTCCTATGACTGAGTTCGTGTTTAGTTGGCCAGGTCTTGGGCGTGAATATGTTCAAGCAACATCTGGTTTAGATTTTCCTACGATAATGGGGATAACCATGATAATCACGGTGATGACACTTTTAGCAAACCTCATTATGGACATTCTTTACGTTTACATCGATCCACGCGTGAGGATTAGGTAGGCTGCAATTCATGAATGCAGAAAATAATAGGCCGAAATCGGGAAGTAAGCGAAGATCTGCTAGTCAGTGGGCGGTTGCGTGGCGAAGATTCAGAAGAAACAAGGCGGGCGTTGCCGGCTTAGTAATTGTTATTGCAGTGGTTTTTGTTGGAATTTTTGGGGACTTTTTTGCTCCTTACCCTGCTTTTCCCAATCCCAAAGCGTTAACTCCGTTTCTTAACGGTGACGTTCGGACTGCTCCGAACTCAAAATATCTTTTCGGAACCGACGTTTTGGGAACTGATGTCTTGAGCGATGTTTTGCATGGAACGAAATACGCGCTTTATGTCGGCGTGGTGGTGACTGCAATAACCATGGCCATTGCAATAATAGTGGGTTCGGTCGCCGGATATTTCGGAGGATGGGTTGACAATGTTCTTATGAGAATAACCGAAGTGTTTCTTGTGTTTCCTTCGCTTTTGTTTATTCTAATATTTGTCAGAGTTTTTACCTTGGGTGGAAACGCGAATAGTGCCTTCAACTTCCTAGGAATAAGCATTCCTTTTGGCTTGACAATTGTTGTATTTGTTTTTGCTGTATTTAACTGGCCAGGAGACGCCAGAATGATACGAGGTGAGTTTTTGAGAGTGCGCGAACTGGAATTCGTCGAGGCAGAGAAAGCATTAGGTGCGAGTAATGCGAGAATTATTTTCAGACATATATTACCAAATATTCTCTCATCAATCATAGTTGTAGCAAGCTTGACAATCGCATATGCAATTCTTATTGAAGCTGGTGTAAGTTTCCTGGGCTTTGGAGACCCAAGCACGATGACATGGGGACAGATACTTCAAAACAACTATTCAGACATGAGGATTGTATGGTGGGCTGAGGTATTTCCCGGTCTCGCGATTCTGCTAACTGTTTTTGGCTTTAACCTTCTGGGAGACGGGTTGTCGGATGCTCTTAACCCTAGACTCAGGGATTGATGGAGTAAGACAAGATGACTGAAACATTACTGAAGACACTGATGAAGATCGAGGGATTGAAGACTCACTTTTTCACCGAAGCTGGAGTCGTGAAAGCGGTTGATGGTGTATCCTTTGACATTAGACAAGGAGAGTCGTTGGGACTCGTTGGTGAATCAGGTTCAGGGAAAACAGTCACTGCACTTTCAGTGCTCCGTATTGTTCCTAAGCCAGGAAAGATTGTTGAGGGAAAAGTCGAGTTCAAAGGCGCAAATTTGCTGGACAAGAGCGAGAAAGAAATGCAATCGATTCGAGGGAGAGAAATCGCAATAATATTTCAAGATCCCTCTTCATCTTTGAACCCTGTTTATAACGTTGAGACTCAGCTTAGAGACGTCTTGTCGGCTCATGAATCGTTATCCAAAGAGGAAAGCCACAAGAAAATCTTAGAGCTCATGAATTTAGTGGGTATCCCAGAGGCCGAGATTCGAATGCGAGAGTATCCACATCAATTCAGTGGAGGTATGAAGCAACGGGTAGCGATTGCTCGCGCTTTGGCTCTTCAACCCACACTCTTATTTTGTGATGAACCGACTACGGCGTTGGATGTAACAATTCAGGCTCAAGTGTTGGATTTGCTTGAGGATCTGAAAAAGAAGATGGGGATGTCTTTAGTGATGATCACTCATGACATGGGAATTATTGCTAAGATGACAACCCGCGTAGTCGTCATGTACGCAGGATACGTTTGTGAAATTGCCAAAACTGAGGATTTATATGATCATCCCCGACACCCGTACACCTCTGCGTTGCTCGCCGCCGTTCCCCGACTCGATCGCAAGAAAACGTTAAGCACTATTCCTGGAAACATTCCTAACCTAATTGAGCCCCCTTCAGGATGCCGATTCCATCCACGATGTGAATTCGCTACGAAAAAATGCTCAGAAGCCCCGCCGATCCTTGAAGAAGTTGAGCCGGAACATTTCGTTGCATGTTACCAATGGAGAAACATCACGCTCAAAGGAGAGAGCAACAGAAGTGAGTAATTCAAATTTCATTCAAGTCAGGAACCTAGTCAAGTACTTCCCCATTTTTTCTAGTGGCGTGTTGACCAAGAAGCAGGTGGGACAAGTTCACGCAGTAGACGGCGTCAGTTTCGACATTAATAAACAAGAAACCTTTGCATTGGTCGGTGAGAGCGGGTGCGGCAAAACGACAACAGCGCGGGTCATCTTAAATTTGATACAACCCACTTCGGGCCAGGTTATAGTTGACGGCGAAAACATATTTGAGAAGTTCAAGTCAAATAACAAAGAAGAGAAATTGAAGCTTAGAAGAAAAATGCAAATGATCTTCCAGAACCCTTATGGCTCACTTGACCCGAGAATGACCGTTTGCGATATCATTTCTGAGCCTCTTATCATTCACAAAACCGTTTCTAAAGAGTGCCGCTGTGAACGAGCCTATGAACTTCTAAAGCTCGTGGGATTGGAAGAATATCACGCTGAAAGGTATCCGCATGAATTCAGCGGTGGACAGCGGCAGAGAATCTGCATCGCTCGAGCATTAGCGGTTGAGCCAGAGTTCATCGTGGCTGATGAACCTGTCTCTTCGCTGGACGTTTCAATCAGGGCGCAGATTTTGAATTTATTGGCGGATTTGCAAAAGACCATGGGGCTCTCCTTCCTATACATATCCCATGACTTAAGCTCTGTGAGGCAAATAAGCCAAAGAGTTGCGGTCATGTATTTGGGAGAGATCGTTGAGTTGGCGGACACTGATGAATTATTTGACAATTCTCTCCACCCTTACACTCAAGCGTTGATTGAAGCCGTGCCTATACCTGACCCGAATGTGAAGAACGTAAAGGCACGGTTGAGGGGAGAAGTACCAAGCCCTATAAATCCACCTTCAGGTTGCCGTTTCAATCCCAGGTGTCCCCGAGCGAAAGCAGGCTGCGCTGAAAGAAAACCGGAACTTGCGGAAGTCAATAAAGGTCATTTCGTTTCATGTGTTCAAGCTTGGAAGGGTGCAACTTAAGAAGGTTCAGAGTCTTTCGTTGTCCTTGCTTCATTTTATGATCTCATAATTTCGTCTCAATTGTTCTCAGGAAGATTCTTCGTACAGCTCGAGGAATCATGAAGTTTCTTGGTGTGAAAGGTTTTGTGGCAAAACCTAATAGTGCCGCGGAGCAATGGAAACTGCAGGTTTCGGTTATGAAAAGCAAAGAGGTTATTGACCTAAGAAGCGACACCGTAACATTGCCAACGGAAGAAATGCTTGAAGCAAGCCGACACGCAAAACTAGGGGATGACGTTTTCGGAGAGGATCCAACAGTCAACCAGCTGCAAGAAATGGCTGCAGAGAAGATGGGAAAAGAAGCCGCGTTGCTTGTTCCCAGCGGCACACAGGCAAATTTGATATCGGTGATGAGCAACTGTAGGCGAGGTGACCTCGCAATTCTTGAATCAGAATCACATATTTTCTGGTATGAAGTCGGGGGAGTTTCGGCAGTCGCAGGGGTTTTACCTTGGCCCGTGAAAAGTGTTGGCGGAGTGTTCGAACCTACTGACTTGGAAGCAGCTATTAGACCAAAAAACATCCATTTTCCTGAACCTGCCCTGATTTGTGTGGAGAACACTCACAATCGATATGGTGGCGTAATAGTGACGCCCTCGCAATTGAAGGGCATTCGTGAGGTTGCAGAGAAGCATTCCATGAAGCTTTACATGGATGGAGCTAGAATATTCAACGCTGCGGTTGGTTTGGGAGTCGATGTGAAAGAGTTCACGAAGCATGTTGACAACCTCATGTTTAGCCTCTCCAAGGGCTTATGTTGTCCCGTGGGTTCTATCGTAGTTGGCAGTAAAGAGTTAATTGAAAGAGCCAAAAAGAATAGAAAATTGCTAGGTGGAGGGATGCGCCAAGCAGGTATTATTGCTGCACCAGGAATTATTGCCCTTGAAAAAATGATAGATCGACTAAGAGAAGACCACGAAAATGCTCGATTCTTGGCTGAAAAACTGTCCAAAATAGTAGGAATTAAGATTGACTTAGATCGCGTTCAGACTAACATAGTGACCTTTGACCTTGAAAACTCTGAAGTCACTGACGAATCGTTCCTGTTCAAACTCAAAGAAAAAGGCATTTTAGCCTTAGCTCAATCCAAGAACAGAATTCGCTTAGTAACACATTACGGAATTACGAAAGAACATGTGGAAGCGACCCAGGACGCTATTCGGAACATCTTAAGTTGACTTGTTTTCCATCTCAGCTCTTTTTTCTTCAGGCATTTTGATGCTTCGGAAAAATCGCCAAAAAAGCAGTATGGAAGCTGAATAGAATAGACTAGCAATGAAGAACGGAGCGGCTAGTAGCCCCATACCCATCAAATAGGCACCAACGAAAGTACTCAAGGCGTTGGGTAATCTCCACAGTGCGGCGTTAATTCCTGAGGCGGCGCCTCGTTCATCTTCATCGACAAGTCCCATAATCATAGACTGAGAAAGTGGACTTGCCATGTTCATGAGAAAGGCTCGTATTGTGTAAATCGAGCTGGCAACGAGATAACTGGAAAAGAGCGGCGTTGCGAACATGAAGATCGTTGATGCTGCTTGTGTGACGACTATTGCTTTGATTAGTCCGATTTTCTTTGCAATATATGGAGAAGCTAATGTTGCTACTCCTATAACCAAGCTTGCGACGCCTAATATGAGGCCGCTGACTGAATCTGATATGCCATACTGTAATTTTAGCCAAGCAGTCATTAACGGGACGACCATGCCTGCGCCAAACGCTATAATGGCTCCAGTTAAGACATATTTGGCCAGAATGCTTCGCGATTGTTTATGAGCGAGTTTTTCATCTTCAGATTTTTCTTTTTTTGTTTTTCTGGTTCTGGGGGTTTCAGTGACTTTGAACAGAAGAATTGTTGAAAATAGAGCAAGCAGCGCAATTGTCACATACAGTAGAGTGTGACCAACTTTGTTTGAGAAACCTAGCGCTTCAAAAACTACTACTCCGGATATGGATATGCCACCTGCTCCGAAGGCGATGCTTTGGGCGAAACCGTATAGCGAAAAGACGCCGTTTCTTTGTGATGCTTCGGCCTTTTCTGCCAATAATGCACCGCTGGAGGCTGACAAAGCTGCCTCGGAGATTCCTTCAAAGACTGCTGCGGCCAACAAAATCGCTGGATTAGCTGTTATTCCGAAAACCACCATCATCAAACCGGCTAATACAGTTCCTATTACGAGCATTTTTTTTCTGCCATACCTGTCTGCGGCAATTCCAAGAGGAACACTTGCAACGAAGGTCGCCACTCCCATGACAGTTACGACTATTCCCATGAATTCGTAGGACAATCCTTGAACTGAAGTAAGAAAGTAAGATACGTCAGTGAAGAACATCCCGTATGCAATTGCGGGCAAAATCGATTGATAAATAAGGTACTTTGCTTGCTTGGACAATCCAGTGTAGACGCTGAACAACACTTACCACCTAGAGATCTTTTGCTCCATCTTGCTGGTTTTCGGCATGATAATCCCGTAGTTTCCGCGTACCGACTGTTTTAGGTTTAATAGCTAAGCGTTTGTTGTTCAATGTTTATTTGGCTTTTGAATTAATCGATCAAGCTTTATCATACGAATTTCAAAAGCATTTGAACGCTGACCACAAAGAGTAAGATACCGAAGATGAGACGCAGGTTTTTACCCGATATTCTTTTGCACGCGTAAGCTCCCACCTGGGCTCCGACTATTGACCCAACCCCTAAAAGTAAAGCATACTCAAAGTTTATGTTACCCAAAAAATAGTGTTGCCCAACCCCAGATAATGCGGTTACAATCATAGTCAACATTGAAGTGGCTACAGCAAAATGAATGGTCATTCCCAAAACAATCGTCATAATAGGAACTAAAACAATGCCTCCGCCAATTCCCAATAATCCAGATGCAACTCCACCCAAAAAACCAAGACTTACTCCCAAAACGAGTCTTTTCTTGTTTGCAAAAAAGTTCTTTTCAAAACCTTCAACCATTTGAATTTCATTTTTTCTGCTCTTCTTTCTCAAACCCACCGTTTCAATCATTATGTAAAATGACACAATCATTAGAAAAACACCAAAGATCAATCCAAGAAGAATAGGTGAGATTATCGAAGTCAAATACGCGCCTAAAATAGCTCCGGGGGCTGTCGCTGAAGCTAAAATTAAGCCTGTTTTGTAGTAAATTCGCTTTTGGTTTGAATAATTTAGTGTGGCGGCAGTTGCGGTAAACAGAATCGCAGCTAAACTTGTTCCAACGGCGGATGCAGGGGAGAAAGAAAAGATCAACGTTAACAGTGGAACTACAATGACGCCTCCACCAACACCAGTCATGGACGCCAATATCCCGACCAAGAAACCTAGAACTGGTAGGATGAATTCCCACATCTTCACTTTGCCTTCTTTGTTCTTGTCAGCATTTTTGATAAGGTTGTGGGGAAATCAATCTATAAGCATATCACTTCTGAATATCGGAAAAAACATGTAAAACTCATGAGGTTTAACAATTTTTCAGATTGTAACTTTCTACAAGCGTTGAAAAATTTACGATTATTTAATATAATCAGACTTCTAATTCAGAAAGACGGGGGTTAACATGGAAACTTGCATCTTCTATTTGGTTGACGTATTCGCTGAGAAAAAGTACACTGGAAATCAGCTTGCTGTAGTAATAAGCTCTGATATTCTTTCCGAAGGGCAAATGCAAAAAATTGCTAATGAAATGCACTTTTCTGAAACAACCTTCTTGCTTTCAGATCGGAGAGAAAATGGGGGCTATGATGTGCGAATATTCACGCCCTTCAGGGAAGTGCCTTTTGCGGGCCACCCAACCATAGGTACAGCCTATGTAATAAAACAGCGTGCTGCCGACGAAAACCTGAAAAAGGTTGTTCTTAACCTAAAAGTTGGTCAAATCACTGTCGATTTTGTAAAGGAAAAGGGCGAGAGGGAAATAGCTTGGATGAAACAATTGCCGCCAACGTTTGGCAAGACCTACGAACCTGAAGAATTCGCTAAACTCTTAAACCTCAAAGATGAGGATCTTCTCAATTTTCCCCTTCAAGAAGTCTCGACAGGGCTCCCATTCATAATAGTCCCTCTGAAGAACCTGGATGCTATAAAACGAGCCCGAGTTAACTCGCAACTTGAAACCGCGAAAGAAATTGAATCAGGAATTCTTGTCTTTTGTCCTGAAACTTACTGCAAAGAAAACGATTTGAATGTAAGAGTCTTCGCTGACGCTTACGGAATTTCGGAAGATCCTGCAACTGGTTCAGCTAACGGCTGCCTTGCTGGATACCTTTCAAAATATTCATTCTTTGCAAGCTCAAAAGTTAATGCTAGAGTTGAACAGGGATACGAAATCAAGAGACCTTCTATTTTGTATCTGAAAGCTGAAAACAGAGATGGCCAAATTAATGTTCAGGTTGGCGGAAAAACTGTAATAGTCGCTGAAGGTAAACTCGTTTAGTAAAAGGTGCTAGTATTTAGCCAGAGGAAGGGCTTGAGCAATTACCTTGAAAACGTCTCATCGAATTCTCTTCAAAAATGCAACTGACATGAAGGAATTGACTGATAAGTCAGTAGACTTGATGGTTACCTCACCCCCTTACCCAATGATAGAAATGTGGGATAGCATTTTCTCACTTCAAGACCCAGCCATCAAGAATGCGCTTGACCAGAAAGATGGAAACACTGCTTTTGAGCTAATGCATCAAGAGCTCGACAAAGTCTGGGCAGAAGCTTACCGCGTTTTACAGGAAGGCGGATTTGCATGCATTAACATTGGAGACGCAACGAGAAAAATAAATGAGGAATTTGAACTTTATCCAAATCATTCAAGGATAATCCAGAATTGCTTGAAATTAGGATTTTCAGCGCTCCCAGAAATCTTATGGAGAAAACAAACCAATGCGCCAAACAAGTTTATGGGTTCTGGAATGCTCCCCGCTGGAGCATACATTACCCTGGAGCATGAGTTCATTCTGGTTTTACGAAAGGGTCGCAAACGCCTATTCAAAACTCCTGAAGAAAAGCACAAGAGAATGCAGAGTGCCTTTTTCTGGGAAGAAAGAAACCTTTGGTTTTCAGATGTTTGGGAAGATCTCAAGGGCACCCGGCAGAAAGTAACTAGCCGAAAAATTAGGGAAAGAAGTGGGGCTTACCCGTTTGAATTGCCCTATCGCGTAATTAACATGTTTTCTCTCAAAGGGGATACAGTTCTGGATCCATTTCTCGGAACAGGGACTTCTATGGCAGCGGCCATGGCTACAGGAAGAAACAGCATAGGAATTGAAATCGATCGAAACTTCAAAAACCACTTGCATCAACGGTTTGATAACATAGTAGAATTTTCGAATGGGTTAATTGAGAACAGACTTGCGAATCATTTGCGATTTGTCCAAGAGAAAACAAGAGTCAAGGGTCCTTTGGGACATATCTCGAGAGCTTATGGCTTTCCGGTGATGACTGGGCAAGAAGTTGAAATAATTTTTGACGAGTTGGATAAGATAAACATGAAAAGCTGCGTCGTCGAGGTAATTTACAGAAAGAAGCCGAGTTTACTTCCCAGTGGAAAAGCGGAATAAACTATTAAATAGAAAGCCTTTAGAAATTTTTTCTTTAGATTGTCAGCCTCTAGGAGTCTACTTTTTTTGCAGCCAGTTCCTTGACTTGAAAATTGTTTTTCCTGCGATTTCTACACTTAACGTATTTTCGTATGGGCACATTTCGACGCATCGGAAACAGAGCATGCATCCCGATACAGTTACGTCTCCACCTTTTTGGCTATATATTTCGGTGACTTGGGTGGGGCAGACTCTTTTGCATACTCCGCATTTTGTGCATGTTTCTGCATTTTTCTGAAGTTTTGTTAAGGCGATCTGCTTGAATGGAGTGAAAGTGCTGAACAGCGCTGTCAGGGCTCCAAGCGGGCAAATTCTGCACCAGAACCGTCTATAGGCTAGAGACAGAATTGTGACTGCTATCAACACTGAAAGATTTGTAGAAGTCAAGTAGAAACCCAGCGTGTAAAATGGGCCATAAGTTATTTGGGAGATATATGAGAATTTCATGTATCCTACCGCAGTTTCCGCCAAGATGCAAAGTGGCCTTGCCGGGCAAACCAGACAGAAGGGTTCGTTGATTAGTCCGACGATGCCCGCTTCGGTTCCCTGTGGACCTCCAACTTTTGTGCCTGGAATAATTTGTGTGCCAAAGATTGCGTACGAACCGAAAATAACGCTTAAGATCATAAAAACTGCTATAATCAGGTATCTGGATTGTCTAAGTGCCGTGTTTGTTTTTTCGGAAAAGCTCAGGTGCCGTTTTCCAGTTAGTTTTCGGATACGGGTCAATACATCCATGTATAACCCGAATGGGCAGAGCCACCCGCAAAAGAATCTTCCCAGGGCGAGGGCCATTACGATAATTAAACCGAAAACTATGGCTAGTTTTTCAATCCCTGAAGTGGAGTAGAATACCCCATAGCCCCTTCCTGGGTTCCAAAATGGGAAAGTGTAAGCTTGAATTTGCCAAATTGGACAAGTAACAGTCCTGCCGGAGGGATAATAGCAAGCAAGAACTGGCAACGAGAGGCCGTCTGGAAATTGGTTCCCGAGAAGGTTGCGACCCAACAGCTGGTCACGTGGCGCAATTCCTAACGGCAACCATTGCGGTGTACTAAATGGACCCACGATTAATCCCAAGAAAATTCCCACAACAGCAACTATTTGAACAAAGATTCTTAGATTACTTATTTTTCTGGTTTTGTTTTTTGTCCATTTCAAGATAACGAAGATTCCTGCCAATATTACAGCAAAATAGAGTATCACTACTAGGATTGTGGATTCAATCCAAGTCATTTTTGTCTACCTTTCGTACTATTTTTCGCGGAGCTATTGTAATATGCTGCCGAGGCGTTCGCCGATTCATCAGGAAATGATTTGCAGGAAAGAATTTTTGGCCGTTAACGGTGTTTGCAGATTTGTCATCCTTGTTTCTTACTCTATTGGCTATTACCAAAACAAATGCAATTGCAACTACAACAGACATTGTTATGAGAACTGAGTGCTTCTGGTAAAATGTTTGATTTGCAGTACTTCCACTTCCCCCGAGTTCATCCGGAACGACATAATAAATTATGCTAACGTTGCCAGTTGCCTCTGTTATAGTCATCGTGCCGTTGGGTGAAGCACGCCATCCTTCGTTTTCTACCATAAAGTTGCCGTTGAATGTTACACCCCACTCTCCCCCTTTTGGAGTAAACCCAAAGTAAAAGGTTTGGACACCGTGCCCCGTTACGTTGTACATTAGGCGTATACCCACCAGGGTGCTGTTGAATGCTTGATATAGACTAATTGTGATGTTGGAGTTTCTTGCAGATACTCTGAAATTTTCTAAAGGTGTTGAGTTGGTCAATTGAAGATTAGAAAAAATCCAAGTATCATTATCTAGAATTGCCCGTTGATATGAGCCCGAGGCTTCAAAATTGATTGAGCCGGAGTAGGCTGGGAGATCAAATTTGTCTGTTGAATAAAATGGAGTCTCAGCTTGAACTTGGGCAGTCGAAAAAGTCCAAGGTACAACTAGTTCAATTGCTAAAATTGCTACAACGCAAATTGACCTTGTTTTTCTGCAAGTAATAGTCCCAATTCCGTTGAAATAGTGTCTTCACAAGAAGATAATTATGTTTGGCTATAACCTTTTTCATATTCCCAGTTTATCTGGGGGAGAGGTTGCTGGAAAGTTTAAGCAAGTTTTTGCGTTTGCTCCAAACAATTTTCTCCAAATCAATCGGGTCAGAATTTCATTTAAGTGAATCGTCAAGTTTTTACGTTGCTTCAATGTATTGTTAGAGTGAGGGTAGTTATGGCTGTTTCCAAACTGGTCCTCGAATGCCCCTTCTGTTACGAAATTCTTGAAGTTTCGCCGCCCGACAAATTGCATTCTGCATACTCTTCGAAAAAACCTTTACTCCGGTCTTACCATGGAGATGTTGTGGAAAAGAGACACAAATGCCAAAACCCTGAGTGTAAGAAACCAATTACTGTTTACTGGTATGCCCCACTCGACTACTTCAACAGAATTTGAACAGTCGCAAATGGCATTAGTCATCAATTAACAGCGTGAAGCATGCAGCCGATTTCTTGTTCTCCATTTTTTAGCCTATTGACGCGCGCTAGCGACAATTACATGTATCAAATACATTTGGAAATAGCAAACCAAGCAAAAACGTGGTTAAGAAACGGCGACGCTTCGAATGTTGCCGCTGAATACTTCTTAATACACAAAAGTGGCGTTCGGTGGACTTCTGTCTCTAATCAATAAGTTTCTCAATGCCTATTGTCTGGAACAAAGGGTTTGAAGGATATTGAGGCCTTTCACTCTCTGATTCCTGAGATAAATCCATACTCAGTTGTCTTTCGGGTTACCTGCAATGAAGGGGTTACAGTTAATAAAAAAAGTCACCTATGAAGGAGCCTTAATTCCCCTCAATAGTCTCATAAGAAATTGGGTTCAGTCTTAAGACTTAAAAGAAGCATTATACTTAAGTTGGTTAAATTCTCAGGTGAGATTTTGAAAACTAATTTCAATGCTCAAGGATTTAGAGTTCTGTTTGAAACTTCCTTGGGAAATATGACTATTCAAATGTGCGATGACAAACCAATTACCACGCGGAACTTCCTGAACATAGTTAATCATTGCCTATACGACAATACTATTTTTCATAGGGTAATTGCTGGGTTTATGATTCAAGGCGGACAGATCAGTGGTTCTCTTTCAACAATACCTGACGAAATTGGAGAAAACAACCGTAACGTCAGAGGCACTATCGCAATGGCTAAGACGAGTTCTCCTAATTCGGCTACCAGCCAGTTTTTCATTAATTTAGTCGATAATGGCAACAACTTAGTGGACTGTGAAGGTACGAAATTCGATTCGGTCTACACTGCTTTCGGCACAGTAATTCAAGGCATGAATGTTGTTGATGCAATATCAAATGTCATGGTGCGTCCAAATCCATACACAGGGGAGAATAGTCAACCATTGCAGGCTGTGACATTAATCAAGGCAACGGTGTTAGCTTAAGAATAATTTTTTGCTGTTTGAGATAGTAGTCCCATTTCTTTAAGGGCTCAGCAGACTTTGGACTTTCAGATTTTTGTTTTGTTGACTGATCGTGGAGTAATTTCTGTCAGAAAGGTGGAGACACAAACAAGTTCTTGTGATTGAGTGGGGGTGAGAAGTTGCAAGCCTCAGAAAATAATATAATTGTACAAGTGGTCAAGGCCACTAGCCGTTGGAAGGGGGGCAATTCTAATATTCTATGATTGACCAGTCTATGTTTCATGATTCGCGCGATCGATCTGGACGACAACAGTGAAAAAGAAATCGACGTGAAATCTCTGCCGGATTCCGAGTTAAGGAACGTCTGGCTCGAGCTTGTGGATCCAACTAATGAGGAACTTCAAGCAGTAAGTGCCAAAGTTGGAATTTCTAGTAATTTCCTGGAATTGCCCAAGACAGACAATCTTGTCAATTTACGTCTAGAAGATGATTTTGTCGTTATCAATTTTTTGATCCTGCACGAGAATGGTGCAATCGGAGAATTCTATCCCGTTGTGATGGTTTTCTCGAAGACCTTCTTGATAACAGTTGTCAAGAGAGCAGACAAGCAGGTTTTTGGGACTGCAAAGGCGAGAATGAACAAAATTAAAGTTGATCCTCCAGCCCACGTTGCCTACTTCTTAATAGACGAGATTGTCAGCGGTCACTTCTTGCGACTCGAAAAGTTGGAGGAACTCACCGCGCATCTTGAAGAGGAAGTGGTTGAGAAGACATCAGCCGATACACTAAAGAAGATATTTAATTTAAAGACCAAGCTCGTCGGTTTCAACAAGACGTTGTGGTACGAGCGAGGGTTAATTTTCAACCTCAAGACTTGCGGCGATGCATGCGTTCCGCCCAAAATCCGTAGTCTGTTTGATACTACACACGAAGATTTGACAAGGCAAATAGACATCGTTGAGACTTATCGGGAAATATTGTCTGATGCAATAAATGTTCATCTCTCAGCCATCTCGAATAAAATTAACCTATCAATCCAAAGCTTAACTGTAGTCATTTTCTATTTAACTATTGTAACCACTGTGACCTCTTTTCCGAACACAGTCGCAACATTTTTTGGAATCTCACAATTTGGACAAACTAACATTTGGATAATATTTGCTGCAATTCTGCTTTCAATGGTTCTACCACTCGTCTGGCTTTGGCGAAGAAAGTGGCTAAAGTACAAACAGTAGCCGCTCGTATAGCAAACGTAGCTATCAGTGAAAAATGTCAGTTAAAGATGAGGAGATTTAGAGTATGAATATTCCACTGCCGGCACTCAAATTGTCTAGAAAAGGTTGAAGCAAATGCCTAAGTGAGATTCACTTGTTTGCTTCTTGAGGTTCGGAGGGTTTAGGCGGTTGTTTCTTGTTTAGTCGAATCATGAGTTTGTGGTTTTTCTTTTCTAGAATTGCGTCTTCGTTTTCAACGTTGTCTACGATGACTTCTCCGTTGTATTTCATGCGGCTGCTGTAGCCTAGTTCTTTTAGTTCTTTCATGAGGGTTTCGCGTGATTTTCTTAGTTGTTCGCTTGTTGTGTGAGGGTCTCTATTGAAGCAGAAGGTGATGGTTTTTTTGTCTTGGTCGTAGTTTGCTTTGGTGCCTTTGCCGATTTTTTCAACTTGGCCCCATATTGTTTTGTCAATTGTGTCTCTCATGTTTTCACGTTGCTATTTTTCTTTTTTGAAGGTGCCATGTCCGCCCGCTTTGGTTATGTTTGCGACTACCCCTTGACCTACCTTGTCCAGGAGCTCTTCGGCGCGTTTCCAGTTGTCTGCCGATACTTCTACACTATATCTGGGAGCGGCAATCACGTAGAATTCTATTTTGGCGTCTTTGGCTTTTTGCGCTTTCTTTGCGTCGATGAATGCCTCTTGGACGCATTTTAGTCCATTTGGTTTCATACATCGGATTTCCAGCACGCCCCTGACTTTTACCATTTTAATTCGGATGCGTTCTTCAGCGACTTGAGCGAAGGCATTGGCGATATCTTCGGGAATTTCAAGTTTGGTCAGGGCTTCAGTGCCGTCTTTGATTACTTTTTCAAAGCCCTCGTATAGACCGTATTTTTCTGCGACAATTGCACCTGCTTTTTGGTAAACCTCTTCGATTGGCAAGCCAACTCTTTCAGCCACAGCACGCAGGAGAACTTCTCCCTTGCGGTCTTTTTTCCAGGATTTGATTTTTTCGATTCTTTCGCGTTTTGTGACGCGTCTAAGAGATAAGTCAATGTGGCCTTTTTCCACGTCTACGCGGAGAACTTTGAGGACCATTTTCTGTTTTTCACGAACGAAGTCGCGAACGTTTCTGATTCGGGCGCTGGAAATTTCCGAGATGTGAAGAAAACCTCGTCTGTTGTATTCGTCGAGGTTAGCGTAAGCTCCATAGTCCATCACTTCCGCTATAGTGGCGATTACGAGGTCGCCTGTTTCAGGCCATTCAGGTTTATGTTCAGACATTGTTTTACATCTGCTCTATTTTTTTTCTGGATTTATTTGGGTTTTCATTAGACAATCTTGTTGCCCGAGTCACCCAAAAATTTCTGTCAATAGAAATTGTGATGTTTAAGAAATAAGGGTTTCTCCCCAGAAAATGGGCTGCGCGATCTATACTTTGTGGAACTCCAAATAGGAGAAACAAGAGTTGTTTGCATTGATTGAACCTGGATGTATTAGTCTATGTGGAAGTGTGCCGTTTGGAGGCTTTGTCTTCTAAAACTCGATTGGTTTTTGGGGTGACAAATTTTGTGTCTTGGCATCTCTTTGATGTTGAAATTATGCGTTTTGTCTTGGCAAAATTTGTCGTTTTTTGCGAATTGTGATGTTGTTTTTCAAAATTAGGGGGGGTATTTCTTTGGGATGAACGTTGTTTTTTGGTGCGTCTTGGGAAATCGGTTGTTTTTGGGGTTTTTGGCTTACCGCATTTTGCGAATTTTGTACATGTTTTGACTTATTTAGGGGTGTTCTGGGCGTTTTTCTTCATTAAGTGGCGTTTTCCGGTGTTTGCGTTTTTGTGACGTGTAGGTTTTTGTTCGAGGCAAATGGATCAGGTTTTGGAAAAGCAAACAATCTGAACCTGCCGGGCAACGTTTGTCAAGGTTTCTTGACTAATGTTTTCTCTGGTATTCTTTTCTTTAGTCAAGAAATCCTTACAAAAACCCATTTTAGCCCAGAGAAACCCTTGCAGTGTTGAGGTAAGAGGTGCATGCTCACGGGTAGCTTCAAGAAGTTTAGATTGTGTGCAGCTCTGCTTTGTGTTTTGTTTCTGTTCTCGTTTGTTTCGCGGTTATCTGAGGTGCGTGGCGAGTTTTCTGCTGAGGTGAATCAGCTTCTTGTTTTCTTCAGGGATGTCTTAATGATAGATACGTCCCATTGCACCGTGATCGTGAACCCTGAAAATGGAGACAACAACCCTTCTTTGGGAACTCGAGGAGAAAAGCAGGGAAAAGTAACTTTGATCTTCGACAGCGGAGGGTCGGTTGACTCGTTGTTTGAGTTTAGAGGGAAGTATCTTACTTGGTGCCTCATCTATTATGATATTGGAAACAAAGATCCAATTCCTTACATTCAACCTTCCTCAGGCGATCAGTTTGAGATGGCTCGGGGCTTCCTTGAAAGATACGAAAAGTTTACGAGTGATTCGACTGTGGGAGCCATGAGAGACTTTCTGGACACGGTTGATTTGCCTGGAAACGCATCGAAGATTTCGGGGAATTTGAAGATGGTTATTTCTGATGCCACGGAGCCGGATTTTAGGTGGAGTTACACGTTTGAGGGTGAAGACTATTCTATTTTGAGTTTTAGCTTCTTTGATCCACCGCATATTTTTACGTTAGGTGACCAACGGTTCAGGTACAACATGGATGCCGCTGCGTTTCCTTCTTACGAGCCTTTAGTTTCTCCGAATCTTGAACCTGCAATTCAAAGTTCAAAGTCGAATGATCCCAATTCTCTTTCAGAGCCTAATGTGAGGGGCAACGATTTTTCGACGAGATTAAGAGTTAACTCATTTTTGGTCGCATTATTTGCGAGTATTGCCGTGGTCGGAGTTGGGGTTGCCGGTTTTATCAGAATGAAGCCGCATTGTAGGCGTCAAATTCACGCTTTGCCTGACGGCAATTCTGGGAGAAAAGGAGGAAAGCCTGTTGCATAAGAATAATATCGCGGCAGTAGCGTTTGCGTTGTTGCTCGTTTTCTGTTTTGCGGTTGAGTTTCACTCGGTTAGGGTTGCTGAGGCGAATTTCATGTATCCTCCTTTAGAGAGAATCTACATTGGAAGTGACGGGACCATATCCCCCTTAACGGCTTCCATCAGTCGAGTTGGAGATGTCTACACGTTGACGGGAAATATCACAAACTATGTTATCGAAGTTCAGCGGGATAATATCGTCATCGACGGTGCGGGTCACTCAATACAGAAGACCTTGCCTGCCTATGGGAGTTCAGACGCGGTAGCTTTGAAGGGCAGAAACAACGTGACCGTTAAGAACTTGGAGGTTTATGCGTTTGGTTACGGCGTTTATGTAAGCAGTTCGTTCAATTGCGCTATCACGGGGAACAAGTTTGCAAATAACAAGTTTGGAATTGTTGTAGCTAACGGGTCGAGCAACTTCATTTCCGGAAACAGTCTGATATCAGGCGGCATTGCTATTTACTATTCGGCGAACAACGTTTTCAAGAACAACTCGATGGAGGGAAATTCAACTAACAATTTTTGGGTTGACTGTGAGAGGCCGGGGGCAGCATCTGATTTTGTGAATGATGTTGACAAGTCAAATACTGTTAATGGGAAACCAATTTGTTATTGGGTTAACCAGCACGATCAAGTTGTGCCGGTGGACGCCGGCTACGTTGGTCTCATAAATTGCAGTGGCATCACGGTACAGAATCTTAATTTGTCAAACAACGGACAAGGCGTACTTTTGATTTCAACAACAGGTTCGAAGATTGCCAATAACAGCATAATCCGCAACAACAAGGGGGCTGCAATTTTTGACTCTCAAAATAATAATTTCACTTGGAATGTTATCGCGAACAACACCTTCGGATTCGTTGTTTATTCGGGGAATAATACCTTTAAGAATAATCGTTTGGATTTCAACACAAACGACGTGAATTTTGAGGATCGTTTTGTCGATGAGTTTGACTTCTCCAACATTGTGGATGGCAAGCCAATTTGTTACTGGATTTGGCAAAATGACAAAACTGTTCCAGTTGACGTTGGTTATGTTGTGCTTCTGAGTTGCTCAAACATCACGGTTCAAAATCTCAATATCACCAATAGGCGACAAGCCATGGTCTTAGTTGGCCTCACGGACTCCGTTGTTGCAAGAAACATTATGCTCAATAACGGGGCGGGTATAATCCTGAAAGGTTCATCGAACAACAGGATTTTAGGGAACTTGGTGGCGAATAACTCGGATGGAGTGAATTTGGAAGCGTCAATGTCCAACGAGTTTTCTGGGAACAGGATAACATTCAACGTTAACTTCGGTATTCAGTCGAATGATTGCAGCAACAATGTCTTCGCGGGCAATTACATAGCCCATAGCAGAACTGGGTTTACCTTAAACAGGGGACGAAATAACACAGTTTCTGGCAACTCAATACTATGTACAAGCGAAAAAGGATTCCACGTTGGAGAATCTGACGAAAACACCATAACTGGAAACAACATCGCTTGGAGTAAAGGGAGAGGTTTAATGGTCACAGGTTCTGTAGGGAACAACAAAATCCATCACAACGATTTTGTCAACAACGTCGGCGGCGATCCATTCCAAGCACTTCCCGGAAGCAGCACTATCAATGTTTGGGACGACGGTAGCGAAGGCAACTTTTGGAGTGACTATCAAAACAAGTACCCCATGGCTAATGAGATTGATGCCCGGGGAATTTGGGACACCCCCGTTGTCATGAACGCCAATAATACGGATAATTACCCCCTCAGCAAACCGGTAAACATGAAATACCAGCTAACGATACTTCAGCCGGCAAACAGAGTTTACAATTCGAGCAATGTACCGTTGGTTTTCTTCGCCACAGCACCGGTTTCTTGGATGGGTTATAGTTTAGACGGCAAAGCAAATGTGACCGTCAACGGAGACATTCTGTTAGACAACTTGTCAGTTGGAACCCATAGCGTTACGGTGTGTGCCGGCGATCATGAAGGGGAGGTTTGTGCCTCGGAGACATTGCACTTTGCAGTTGACAATGAGACAGGTCCTTGCGCAACAACTGAGCCGACTGATTCTACTTCGCAATCACCACAGCCGACGACTGGCACCTCTTCAACTTCTACTCCGTCGTTGTCGCCACTACTTCCTTTTTCAACCGATCAAGCCACTTCATTTTCCTCGCCTGTGGACTCAGAAGAGAAAGGCTTCTTGCCAGCATCACTAGGGTGGCTGTTTTTGGTTGCAGCAATTATTGCGGTAGTTGCAGCGGCCACACTATTCGCGGTTAAGCGACGAAGTTGAGGGCGCCGAGGTTATTTTTTTGACTTCCTCAAAGACTCTATTCCACGTTTTTTCGTTGTCTTCATTTTTTTTCCGATAGAAAGGCGAATCTACCATTTCCAGTAGAGACAAATCGTTTGGACCATTGCCAATACCCAAGGTGTATACTTGTTCGAAATTCTCGGCATAAATAGACTCTAGACGGGACGCAGCGTCGCCTTTGTTGTGTTGACCACTTAGGTGATAGTACCCATCGCCTCTTGTCACGCATAGTCCTTCTTCTTTTGCTGCGTCGAAAATTCCTTGTTCCATTTGGTCTATGCGGAATGGTTCGTCGTATTCTCGCTGTTTTGCTAATTTTGCCATTTCAATGGTTAGCCCCGTGTCTTTGGCGACTTCTTCAATGGTTAGGTCTCCGAAGCCTACGATTTTGATGCCAGTTTTCTCTGAAATTTTCTTGATTTTTTGTCTTATTATGTGATACTGTGTTCCGAGTTCGATAACATAATACTCCTTTGTTTGCCGAGTGAAGTCATCCAGTCTAAGGGAGTTCTTAGGGACGAAAATTGCGCCACCGTTTTCTGAAATAAACGGATCTGTAATGTTCATTTCTTTTCTGTAAAACTCTATCTCAGATCTTGTTTTGCTCGAACAAAAAACTATCTTGACATCAAGGAGCAATATGTGTTTTATTGTTTGGTTCACTTTCTGAAAACTGTAATTATCATCAAGAATTGTTCCATCGAGATCCGAGAATATTACTACTTTCACAATTGCTACCTTTCTATGGCGGCGTTTCTAAGTCTTTCGCGGGCGTCAGGCATTGCTGAAATGACTCGTTGCCAATCGGGCAATTGAGAGGCTGTGGGGTGTTCTATGTATTTCTTGCCGGCTCTCATTATCACATCCGATAGTAAATCAACATTTGTCTCTTCTTCATGTCTGTCATAGTTCAGAGAGTTGCATAGCATATCGGCGTAGTACTGGCGTATTTTGTCTTGAGCAAAGCGTCTGTAAACCACTTGTAGACTCAGGAGAAATGCTTCTGATACGTTAATTCCTTCAACTTCTGTGAGGGTTCGTAGAAGGGTAATAAAACAGTCCTCAGCAGTTTTCAGTAGCGCATCTGAACTTAGCTGTTTGTGGTTGTGATCGTAGTATCCAAGGTCCATATCACAGATTCGTTTGACCGAGATGGTTCTGTAGATTTCAGCTAACATGCCTAATTCTAGTCCCCAATCTCCCGGTATTCTAAGATTTAACGCAACATCACTGTAGACGGCGATTTCGCCTGAAAGAGGATACTTGTAAGATTGCAAGTAACGAATAAACGAGGAGCGGTGATCCAGTTTCTTTTGTAAGGCTTCAAGTATTGGGCTAATGAACAGTCTGTGAATTCGGCCATAGACTCTTTTGTTTTCGAAGTTTAACCTGGCATAGTGTCCTTTGGAGAAAAAGAAGTCCATTCTTGGTTCAACTGCAGAGTAAAGAAGTTTTGTTGGTAACATTTCTGAGTAATATACAATATCTGCGTCATGTACGGCCATTGCATAGAGTTCGAGAGAGGCTATTCCTATTGCCAGCCACAAGGTCCTTGCCTTTCCCGCTAGACTTTGTTACGTCAAGTCCTTTTTCTTTTAACTCTTCTAGAACAAATT
Source organism: Candidatus Bathyarchaeota archaeon (assembly GCA_963825115.1). Classification (GTDB taxonomy): domain Archaea; phylum Thermoproteota; class Bathyarchaeia; order Bathyarchaeales; family Bathycorpusculaceae; genus JADGNF01. The sequence continues at coordinate 28,946 of CAWGRS010000002.1, forward strand.
TCACTTCTGGTTTATTGCACCATATTATGTTCCAGGGTATTTGGAAGGCTGAAAAGATGTTTTTTGCTTTGTTGTAATCTATGCTGCGGTCGGCAGATAATGCGATGAACACTTTTTGGAGGTAGTTGCATTTGTTGAGGCCCGTTATTATTCCTTTGATATTTGGGTCATTTAGGTCTTTTTCGTGAAGAGGAATAATGATTCCCGCTGGGTATTTACTTTTTAGCTCGTTAAGTCGAGTTTTCATTTGGTTGAAGTCCATTGTGAAATCGTGTAATGTAGTTATTTTGCCTTGATTGAAGTCCACTCGGATCCCTGCTGTCTTTGGCTATTCTCTGTGAAACTTTAGTTAAGTATTGCGGAAATCCACTTGGATGAAAATTGTAATATAAAAAATTGGAATATTTGGCGACAAAAGGAATTATCTGGCGTAAGACCAAAGGCTTAGGCAAGAAAGGGTTGAGACTTTGGCTTTTAGTAATCCCTTTTGTCTTATTCGAACTCGATTGTTGCAGGTGGTTTATCAGTTATGTCGTATAGGCATCTGACGACGCTGGATATTTCGTTGGTTATTCTGGTGGAGATCCGCGTTAGTATTTTATAGTCGATTAGACTGGCTTTTGCGGTTACGGCATCCTGGGATTCCACGATTCTAACGGTAATGATGTTGCCGTACATTCTGTTTCCGTCTTTGATTCCTGTTGCCTTGTCGTTGTGGAGAACCGCGAACGCCTGAAAAACCCCGAGTTCTTTGGTTTCTTCTTCTACGATCTGAGTGGCTTTGCGTACAATAGCAACCTTTTCAGGAGTGACCTCGCCTAAGACTCTTAATGACAAAGCTGGACCTGGAAAAGGCATTCTCTCGGAGATTTCTTTTGGCAACCCGAGTTCACGGGCCACTTTCCGGACGTCTGGCTTAAAGAGTTCTCTTAAGGGCTCAAGAATTTTGTAACCGTAAATCTGAGGGTTGATGCCAATCTGTTCCAAAACATTGTGCTGAGACTTAATTCCCTTCACCGTTTCCATAATGTCAGCCTTAATGGTACCTTGGGTGATAAAACCGATCTTTTCTTTTTTGGATACTTCGCCCAGCTTTCTGTAGAATTTGTCTCTGAAAGCTTTCCTTTTCTCTTCAGCGTCTACTTTTCCTTTGAAAACTTCAAAGAATTCCTTTTTGGCGTCCACAAATATGGTTCTGATGCCGAGGTTCTTGAGAGTTTTCACGACAAACTCTGGTTCGCCTTCTCTGCGAAGACCATCATCGATGAAGACGGCTACAGCGTTTTTTCCCAAGGCTTTGTAAACCAAAGCTGTTGCAACTGTGCTGTCAACCCCGCCTGAACAGGCGGAAATTACCTTGTTGTCTCCAACTGTTTTTCTTGTTTCTTCTATGGATTTTTCAATAAAGTCTTTAGCATCAAACACTTTGAAGTCCTCCAGAACCACAAATAGGAGCCTATCTTCTTTTTAGCTTTGCCATGGTCAGATCCTCGGAATTTACTTGGGCTTTGGCTAGCAATATGAGAAATTGGCTCAGCATTTCGGCTTTTGTTTTGATATAAGTATAGACAACCCTTAACAAGCCATAAGGACTAGACAAATCACTTGGTGAAAGATATGGCAAAGAATCGCAGACCAAAATCTGTCCTACAAGCTACAAATCTGTCCTTTAATGATCGTTATTTGGCGCTTGAGGAAAGCTGTAAACTGACAGGGTTGACTCCTGAAGAATTCTTGTCGGTTATGAAGGCATTCACCAAGTGCTCCGAGGGTCATATGGCGTTCTTTTTTGGAAGCCTCGCCTTGTGTTTTGAAAAACATGGTAATGAAATTATCTTGAATTTTGAGGTGGAAAACAAGAAGACCACGAAGACGGTGCAGCATCGGTTCAATTCTAATGAGGTTAAGCTGCTCTACAGAACGCATGTAAAACCTAATTGTTGAAAGCGGTTTGACTCAGGAGATTAGGGCTTAGAAAAAATTCCTATCCAGATCTCCTGGGCTGCCGGAAATCCTTTTCATTACTCAGATTTCAGTAAATTTGAGGGGATAGCTGAATCAGGAATTGTTGAAGCGTTGGCCATTCTTAGATTTGGCTTTTGTCTGGCATTTCGATGTGTATCTTTCCGTTTTGTATTTTGGTTTGGTAGCTTGCTATTGATATGGCTTTGTTTTCTTCGTACTGGCCGTTTCTTATGTCGAATTTCCATCCGTGGCATGGGCACATGAGTAGGTGATCTCTTAGGATTCCTTTCTCGAGTGAGCATCCCATATGTGGGCAGATGTTTGAGATTGCGAAAACTTGGTTTTCTTTTCTTATCAGTAGGATGGTTCGTCCGGAGACTTGTACGCGTTTGATTAGGCCTTCTATTAGCTCGGTTTCTTTTAGGCATGGCACGAGTTTGTTTGGGCTCATGTTTCTGTTCTCCTAGCTGTGTGTCTTTTGGATTTTGTGTTTGTGTAGTTCCGGTTGAGTTTATAACTGTGTGCTTCGCATTTTAGGTTATCTGGGGCGAGGTTGGGGCTATGCATGGGTTTTCCGGTTTCGTTAAGTTGATGAGGCCGCTAAATTGTGTAGTCATGAGTTTCGCGGTTTTTGTGGGTGCGGTTTTGGCGAATCCAGGTTTTTCGAGTTCTTTTTGGCTAAAGATTTTGTTTGGTGCGTTAACTGGTTTTACTTTGACGGGTGCTGCTATGGCTGTGAATGACTACTATGACCGCGAGATTGATGCTGTGAATGAGCCTTCTCGTCCGATTCCGAGTGGTGCGGTTAGCTTAAATGGTGCGTTAATTTTCGCGGTGGTTTTTTCTGTGGTTGGTTTTGTTTTTGCGTTTTTCACAAGTCTTGTTTGTCTTGTGGCTGCGGTGATTGCTTGGGCGACTATGCTTGCTTATACGACGGTTGGGAAGCGAAGTGGGTTGCCTGGCAATTTTCTGGTTAGTGCGTGTGTGGCTACGCCTTTTCTGTATGGGAGTCTAGCTGTGGTCAATAGCGTTCAGCTTAATGTTTTGGTTTTTGCTTCTATGGCGTTTCTTTCGAACACGGGTAGAGAAATCACGAAGGGGATTGTGGATGTCAAGGGTGATAGCGCTGAGAATGTGAAGACTCTGGCCGTGCGTTTTGGCGAAAAGAAGGCTGCGGTGGTGGCTGTGGCGTTTTATCTTTTTGCGGTGGGTCTTTCTCCTCTTCCAGTAGTTTTGGGTTTGGTTTCTCTTTGGTTTGTTCCGTTTGTTTTAGTTACTGATGTTGGTTTGCTGGGGTGTTCAGTTTTGTTGGTTAAGAATCCTTCTCGTGAGAACGCTCGTCGAATCAAGAAAGCTGTTCTTCTTCTTTTTATAATGGGTTTGCTTGCGTTCATTTTTGGCATGTTGAGGTGAGCTTGGGTGTTTGACGCCGAGGCGTTTGGAAATTTGGCGTTGCTTGTTCTGTGTTACGGTTACATTTTGTTTGTGATTTTTGTCACTGGAAGAATTGGGCGTGGTTTGTCAAGGAATTCTTCTCGCAAGTTCTTGCACATAATGATTGGGAATTTGCCTTTTCTGATTCCGTTTTTCTCTTACAACAAGTTTCCGTTGAACTTTCCTTTCTTTGTGGCGGCTCCATTTGTTCTTATCACTTTTTTGGTTTCGCCTTATTCTCCGGTAAAGAGTTTGAGCCGGAAGATGCCTGAGCTGACGTCGGTAACAGAGGGAGGTCACCAGTTGGGGTTGGTGTTTTACGCTGTCTCTTACACTGTTTTGGCTTTCTTCTTTTCGGCTAGTCCTTTCGTGATTGCTGCTGGGATTTTGCCGATGGCTTATGGTGATGCTGCCGCTTCTTTGGTCGGTGAAAAGTTTGGTCGTCATCAGTTCAAGCTTTTTGCTAAGAAAAGTTTTGAGGGTTCAGTCGCCATGTTTGTGGTTAGTTTTGTCAGTTTTGCGGTTAGTTTGCTGTTCTTCTCGTTGTTTTATTCTTTTTCGCTGTTCAATTCAATTCTTGCTGCTTTGGCTGTGGCTGCCGTGGCTGCGATTGCTGAGGCGCTCACGCCGCGGGGTGTCGACAACATAACGGTGCCGTTTTTTAGTTCTTTACTGTTTCTCTTCTTGATGGGAGGGGTTTAGTTTCACTCTTATAGTGATTGATGGGTTGGATGGTTCTGGAAAAAGTACCCAAGCCCAACTTATTTTGTCGTTTCTGGAAAAGAGAGGAGAAACTGTTTGTTTACGTGTTCATCCAGAAGAGGATAATTTCTTTGGGATTAATGCTAGGCGGTTTCTGTTTTCAAGAGGCAAGAGTGCACATTTCGCCTCTGCATTATTTTATATGATTGACGTTATTCGATCTATTCTGCTGTATTCATGGAGAAAGGTTGACTACGTGATTTTCGTGAGGTACCTGATGGGGACGGCTTACTTGCCCGCGCCCCTTCATAGAATTGCGTACCATTTTTTTTCTTTAATTGTGCCTAAATCTGAGAGTATGTTTTTTCTAGATGTTAGTCCGGAGGTTGCTGCTTCTCGAATTATGGATTCTCGACGTGAAAGGGAAATGTTTGAAGAAGTTGATGCATTGAGAAAGGTTAGGTTTAAGGCGCTTTCCTTGCTTGTTTGGGAAGATGGATTGTAATTAATTCGAACAAGCCCGCCACCGAAGTAGCCGACGTCATAAAGAAAATTATTGGTTAATTACTTTGATGAAGTACATTCTCAATCTGTTTTTTAGAAGGGAAATACTACTGAGGCTATCCATGCAAGAATTAGAGCATTAAAAACCGCTCCAATTGCTATTTTACGAGTGGTTCTGTAAAACCACCAAGAGCTTACAGATGTTATGATGAAAATTGGCACTATTAGCCAGAGGAATTCGACGATGAAGCCAGCATAGCTGGGCAAGATCCAAAAGTTGAAGAGGAATTTGGGCAAGTACTGCAGGGCGATTACTAACAAGAAGGGAGCGATTTTGGCGAAAACCACTTTCGCGCAGTCGATTGTTGCGAGTCCAGTTTCTTGTCTCTTTCACAGGTCCAATAAAGCCGTGGAAGTACAAGCTTTCCCCGACAAAATATGTCAGAAAGAATGGGATGAAAGAAAGGAAAGCCAAGATGCGACGAGTTGAAGATAGCTCTTGAAATATGGGCGCCAAAATTCTCAAGTTAATGCCAAAAAGCTCTTGTAGAGTACTCGATACTGTAAACATCAATAAGAAAAGGATAATGGCAGTCAAAATTTCTCTTCTATCGAAGGCATTTCTGAGAGTCGTTTTCAAATTAATTCTTTTTTCGTTTAGGTGGGGTCTGTTTTTTGAGATTACAAGTATTCCTGCAATGCCCGTGGCGATTGCCCACCATGCTATTGAGGCTCCAAAAATTAGGGGAGGAAAAGAAATTACGGTGCCCACAGCAATCATTGGGAAGAATAAGGCTAAGTTTAGGGTTCCCCAAACCGCATAAGCCTTCAATTTTTTAAATGGCTTATTATCGTTTGCGGCAGTTTCTTCTTTTGGTTTTGAAGAAAACGCCTTTGCTATGGGATAGTATGATAAGAATATGGTTCCAAGCAAGCCGATTAAGGCGATTAGAATAGCTGTCTCTCTCACTGAGTAAATCATGTCTGTTTTTGAGGTTTGGTCTGAAGATTGCGTTGTTTTCAGTGCGTTTTCCATCCATAATGTGGTTTCTCGAATCACTGTTGAGTCCACTGTTTCAAAGAGGTGAGTAGTTGAGGGCGTAACTAGCTTTCTTGCAGTTTGGGTTTGAAAACTGCCATACAAAATGTTTGCTTCTATTGGGAGGTTGCTGTTGAAAATAACTGGGAGCTGGTTCGTAGTCAGATCGGTTAGGTTGAACAGTACGTCGTATTGTCCTACTATCACCAGTAGGTTCTTGGGAGAAGTTGTGTTTAGCACGCCATACTGGGGATCCTGTGCCGCTGTTCCTACTCCTCCTCCGATTAGGACTGTGGCGCTGATTTGGGGGTTCTTGGCGTCGGCTGCTCTTACGGCTCCAGCGCCCAAGCTGTGTCCTACGAGACCTATCGCGGAAGAATTGACGTTTGGCGATGAAATCAGATAATCGATTGCTGATTGGACGCCGAGGTCTGGTTCGCTACTTGCTTGCTCTATTTTTCCATCGGAATTTCCGTGTCCTGGTAAATCTAAGCATAGGACTATGAATCCTCTTCTTGCCAATTCGAGTCCTAAATTGCTCATCATTTCTTTTGATTCGCTGATTCCGTGGGCTAGAACGATTGATGGAAAAAGGTCTTGCGTAGAAGAGGATGTTGGGCGGTACATGAGTCCGCTCAGTTCTCTGTTGTTGTCAATTATTTTTATGGTCTTTGCTTCGAGCTTTCCGAAATCTGTGTTCAGGTTTAGGGCTACGTAGGTACTTGATAGGAAGACTGCTACGAAAAAGGCTGACAAAACTAAACGTGTTTTGGCTCTATTCATGGCGGGTACAAGTTCATTTTGAGAGATGAGGCTTCTTAAGCCTTGTTATGACTCTTTCTCATGCTCTTCGGATTATGTCAGAAAGCGCCTGGGTTTGGCTTTATAGTGTGGATTTCTTTCTTCTTTGCGCGATAGTTATGATTCTGATCGATAACGCTGTGACTGCTGCTGCGAATCCTACGATTATGTAGTTTGCCGCTTCTGGTTGGGCAATGGTTGTGGTTGTGTTGCGTGCTCGTTTATGGCATTATGTTGGAAGAATGGAAAAGCCTAACAGAAGGGCTAACAAAAAGCTAACAATTTCTTAGAATTTTCTTGTTTTTCTTTTCGACACCAAAACCGCAAATATTACCGAAATTATCGCCAAAGGGAGAATTATCCATGTTGGAAACTCTGGAATTGAAGGCGAGGGATTTATGGGATTCTGCGTTGATGATGGCGTTTGAGTAGGCGAAGGTGTTGGGGATAAGGAAACAATCGCTGGTAAGCTCACTGTTTGTGTTCCGCTCCATTCGCTTGTTGTGCCGTTGAAATACCACGGAGCTGAAAGGCCGCCTTGGTAGATTCTATGCGTGTAACCTATTAGTGCTTGGACTTGGATATCGATTTGAGTAGGCTCGGAGGCTTCGTTTATGGGGATTGTTGTGTTGGTGCGGCCAGCATCTGACTGTTGAAGGTAGCCAAGATCAGGGTTGTAGAGTTCTCTCCAGCTTGTCTGGTTGTGGTCTTTCACTCGAATATTGTTGTACAGATAGATGGTGAAAGTGCTGTTTAGGTCATAATAAGGGCTGAAGGGTTGATTCTTGATTGATACTTCGATTCCGCTATATTCTGCATAATAACCAAGATTAGCATCAATCTGTCCTGTGCTGGAGTTTAAAAAATAAGTTGTGGGCACATCAATAGAAGGTCCTACAGGTTTGGCTGCGAACTCTGGTATAGAGGGGGTGGATACTTGTCCTGGTGGCGCGGAAGGGAATGGTCCCTGTGCCACTAGCAACGTTAAAAGTGGACTCGTGGAAGGTAGGTAGGTAATGTTGCTGAATTTTTGTCCAATGTAAGTTAGAACCAGTTTGTAAGTGCCAATCATCTTTGGTGTATAGGTGAAGGTAGATGAGCCGTTTGTGTCAGAGACCAAAGAATTAACGGTTTGGGTAGTTCCATCGGGGTTGGTAATTGTGAGCGTAAATGTAAAGTTGTCCTTGGAGGTTGGTGGAGGTGGTGTAACCAACATAGTTATGGCCAATGGTTCGCCGAAGCTGAAGGGATTAGCCGGGATACTGATGGATGCCGTGGTTTGAATTGTTGTTTCTGCTAAAACGGAATATGAAAAACCAGCTAACGTAAACCCGCTAATCAGTATGGCTATCGAAAATCCTCTCAGAAGAGAACTTGTCACTGACATAGTCACCAATAAACTTTGCACTAAGTGAGGATAAAAGCGTGTTTGTAAAGATTCCTTGACACAAAAAGCCTACTAGTAAACTAATGCTCAAAGCTAACAAATTGAAATGCGCAGGTGAAGACTTCTCAATTTTGAGCTAAAACAGTGTGAGATGTGACAATTTCCTGGTCAGAGAGAGCCTTCTGGATTAAATCTTTAATCGCCACGGTTAAGTTGCCTCTGTAGTAAGGTCTGACTATCTTCTCAGAGAACTCGATAAGTAAAGAGGCTGGGACGTTGTGGAAGGCCAAGTCTACGAGGAGGTCGTCTTCTGTGACTAAGACTGCGGTTTTCTTTTTCATGCATCATTACCTTGGTCTTGCGCATATGGTGCAACTCTTTAAAAAGAAGGATGCTGGAACGACTTTCTTGGGTAGGGGAGAGGGGGCAGTTAAAGTGAAGGCAAGTGCTCTGCATTAACTCGAAAACATGAATGAGCTTCCGCTTTGCGAAAGACCTGACCGATTGAATGAAGTCGTTCTTGCCTGAGGGAGAATCTTCCTTACTTGCCGCTTAGCATTCCAGTGAGTCCGCTGATGAGATCTTGAGGTGAGTTATAATTCCTATCAGGCAGTTTATCTAGAGCCGTCATGAATTCCTGTGGAGCGTTGTTGTTTTTGAACGCGTTAATCAGATTTTGCTTGTTTGTAGGAAAGTTGATTCCTTTCGCGTACTTCATAATCTGATCTGGACCTCCAAAGCCTTTAACGGCATCTTCTAAATTTTTGAACATAATGTCACCTTTCTAGAGTAGAGAATGCCCCTCTCTTGAATATGTCGGAAGCAAATTCTAAGTTGACGTGACTTGAATAATTTGTAGTTCGAACGCTGGAGTGGCCAGAAATATCGCAATATTAGCAATAATGGTGAATGTACGCATTATTTTGGTTTTTCGATTAGTTTTAAGTGCGTGCGTTCGCAAATCTGAATATTTTGATTTGCTCTACTATTAAAGCTGTTAACCAAAAACCTGTAGAAATCGAACGGAAACAACAAAAGCGGATATGTTGTCTTGATTATTAGCACAAAAGGTTACGGGACAAATTGTAGCAAAATGTTAAATCCGGTTGACAGCTACTAGATATTGAGATGGATCAGATGACGGTTGTTAAAGTAGTTGAGTTGATAGGCAGTTCGCCAGTCAGTTGGGAAGAAGCCACAAAGAATGCGCTTGCGGAAGCTGCCAAAACAATCAGAGGCATTAAGTCTATTTATGTGAAGCGTTGCAATGCAAAAGTTGAGAAAAATAAAATTGTAGAATATCGAGCGGTAGTCAAGATTGCTTTTGTAGTCCAAAGAGAACCATAAGTTGTTCCCGGTGTATTTCTAAACTTTTTTCTTTTTTCAATCTGGAGCAATATGAAGAAAAATATCGATAAGGCAATAACAGAATTTAGATTTTGGTGCTTCTAAGTTAGTGGTCGGGAGTTTGCTTAATACTTCTCATTTTTCTTCTTATGCACAAAGCAGTTATAGAGACTACGGCAACGAGGGGAATGAAGATGAGCTCTGAGGGGATTTCGGGGATAGCGTCTTTTGGAATGTAAAGCGTCCATGTGGCGGGGTTAAATTCATTGTCATAGTTTTTTTGTTCGACTTTTCCCGCTTCAATAAGTGCCTTATTGACGTTCAATAAATGGGTAGAATTGTGTTCAACATAGGTTACACAAACTAGTCTGTTTCCAGTTCCGTGTGCATCCCAGAAGTAAATGTCATCAATGTCCAGGTAAACTTGTTTTCCGTAAATTAACGTTGTTAGGTAGTCTTTTTGCTTCTTGATAGCCAACTTGTCCTCTTTCACTTGCGTTCAAATCTGCTAGTCTAATTCTGTATTGAGTAGAATTAGCTACCACAACATCAAATGTATCGCCGTCAACAACATAATTTACTTTGCCAGTAACATCAATTTTTACGCTTGTTGAGGCCTGCACTTGAGCTGTAAAAGGAAAAAGTAGAACGAGTAGCGAAACTGAAAAAAACAACCTTCTTCTAATGTTTGTCATGCCCCGGTTGAATTAACCTACTTTTGTGAGCTGTGGATAAACTTATCGTTCAGAATTATTATCGAACATAGACGATCACGGAAAAAATGGAGGCAATGACTATTTAGCTTCAATCGGCTGCATTTGAAAGTGGGTGTCACATTCTTATGCATTTGAGTGAGGACAAATCGTCATTCTTTACGCCGTAAGGGTCAGTCCTTTCATATACTCCTGGACCATACTCCCCGTCATAGGCATTGTTGAAGTTTGTGTCTCTGTATAATTTCCACCATCCGCGCAAAATCACAAAAGAGGAGACTGCATCATTGAAAGTGGGGTCTTCAGGATGCCTCAGATCGGGTTCCTCAGTGAAGACGTGTCTGTGAGCACCGCGCATGTTTACGTTTTGATAAAGAACAATTTCACCCATAACTGGTTTTCCATTTACCATACCTTTACACCTCCTTCAGAATTAACAAACTAGTTTTAGCCGTTTTCTGTATTTAACGTTTGGGTAGTCAAGAAAATTAGAGAAAGACCTTCAGTTAGCTCAGTTAACAAATTCAACATTTTCGCATTTTGTTTATGAAACTGACTTGATTCTTCAAAAAGCAAAGAAGGAAGAGTGGCTCAATGCCCTTGCAGAATCACTGGGCCTTCCAAACGAGGGCTACTATCTGAACTTTAATGTTAGTTTTTGAAGGAGAAATTGAAACGTTCTCTAATTTCTCGGCAAGTGGATCAGTCTTTGTCTCCATTTGGGTTACTTCAGACTGAAACTGCGTTTCCAGTTTTGATTTCTCTTGCTGCAGAGTTTTTAAGTTTTTTTCGGCGTTTTCTTTGTCCTTTGATTCCTTCATGCTGCGAGTCATCTCCCTTGTGGTTCGTGTTGCGCGGGTGATTGATTTTCTTCCGAGGAATGAACCTAGAATTGCTTCGCCTATTGATGCAACAACTTGATATTTCTGTCCGCTTGCTTGGGCTTTTTGTTGATCTAAGGCTATTTGTGCGCGTCTTATCTTTTCATCCATCCTTGTGAAGACGGAGGAATACTTTTCTCTGAGTTTTGTTACTTGCTCGTCGCGTTTTTCTCTTGCACCCTGTTGAAGTCTAACTCTAAAATCTCGCTCCACCTCTCCAGGTAGAGATAATTGGTTAAGGCAAGTACTTTTAAGCAATTGAAGCTTCTGAGTTCTGAAAAGCCAATCAGAAAAGTCTTTTTCCCATTCGGCATAATTTTTTCTTACCAACGCAGCTGACGGCAAGTCAGTGAAAGGAAGCTCTTCAGCGGGTGTTTTTTGAAGGTCTGAGATTTTTATTTCTGCTTTTTCAGAGTCATCCCAATTTACTGGTAAGGGATTATCGCTGATTGGAGTAAGAAATGCCTGTTCAGATGTTACATCTACTTTGGCTTTTGGTTCATAGAAACGTACTTGCGCGAATCCAGAAATCATGGGTGTATAAACAAGGTTGTCAATTTGCTTAGTGTTCTGTTTGAGCGGTACAAAATACTCTGGTATATCAGGCGATATAACTGGTTTTTGAGTCTCTTTTTTCGAACTGGCAAAGGGAGTTAATAAGCTTGAAGATGTGGCGGTAGACGTAAGCGTGGTTGTGGTTTTTTGTTTTCTTGTTGGATCAGCTAACACTTTGATTTGTTCTCTGGTAAGGGGACCGCGAAGATAGGACATCGCCCATCTCGTCTCGAAAACCACTGGGGCGTCCTCGTGCACGTCATTCATGAGGAAAATACGATTCCCCAAACCTGAAAGTGTTTGATCAAAAGTTTGACGATTGAATTGCTTCTGTCCAGCAACCGCCGCGCCTTCGAGTCCGTCCAGTACCCGTTCTTTGTCCCGTTGTGTTTGCAGGCGTCCAAGAAACCATGTACCCGCGTTTGAGAGCGCTTTGTAATCCAGATCTACTGGATTTTGTGTTGCAAGCACTACACCTAATCCGAAAGCTCGCGCTTGCTTCAGCAGTGTCATTAGCGGTAGTTTTGAGGGGGGATTACTGACAGGAGGAAGGTAGCCAAAAATTTCGTCGATGTAAAGTATTGCTCGTAGGCTTGTTGTGCCCGATTGTGCTCGCACCCAACCAACAATCTGGTTTAGAAGAAGAGACACAAAAAACATTCGTTGAGCGTCATCTAGGTGCGCTATGTAAAATATTGAAACTCTTGGTTTTCCACTTGCGGAGTGAAAAAGCCCATTAATATCTAGCGGATCTCCTTGTAGCCAAAGGTTGAAGCCTGGTGCAGCAAGAAGATTGTTGAGTTGCATGGCCAATTCAAAACGTTCCTTCGAAGGATAGAATGACTCAACGTCTAGAACTCCAATTTGCTTGAATGGGGGCGTTTGAATTAGTTGAATTAGGCGGCCAATGTCTGAGTTTTCTCCGCGTCGCCAGGTTTCTGCTAAGATATTCGATAAGAGAATATGTTCTCTTGATTTAATTGGGTCTGCTTCAATCCCAAGAAGCGCTAATAAACTGGTGACTGTGGTGTTAATTCGTTCTTGCAGGAGCTCGTCATCTGACCTTATTTCTTGGGATGGGGCTTCGAAAGATTTCATGATCGAGATTGGCAAACCTGAGTTGCTGCCTGGAGTGTAGATTTGAAAGTCGGAGGATTCGCGCAGGCGTCGGATACGTTCTCCATCTTGTCCCCATTTCATTAGTCCGTCTTTCCAAAAAGCGGCTTGTTGAGCGGCGAAATCTGGAGTTGAAAGTCCTTTTTTGGCGGCATCCTCTTCGTTTACCCAAGGCTGGAAATCTTGTGCCTTTAGGTCAGGGAAGGTAAGGAGCAGATTTGTGAGGTCTCCTTTGGGGTCAATTGCGATTGTTGGAACGCCGTCAATTGCGGCTTCTTCAATGAGTGAAATGCATAGACCAGTTTTTCCGCTGCCTGTCATTCCGATGCATACTGCATGTGTAACAAGGTCTTTTGAATCGTATAGCAGCAGATCTTCTAGGCGCGTTTTTTTGGCTGCATCATAGAGACGGCCCAGGTAGAAAACCCCAAGTTTTTCAAAATCCTGCATCACGTCTTTCTCCCACAGTGTTATGTTAAGTATTTAATGATGTCAGGTATATTATTTTGCCAAGCTTTCCATATTCAGAATTAATGTAAAGCTGTCAATCATAAAGCAAAAGCCATCAAATATTAAGAAGAATGCGCGCGAACTTAAATAAATCTTAAAGCATAATAATTAGTGAACTCCAGTGGCGAAAAGAAAAAGAATTGCCCGTTCAACTCAAGTTTTCATAGCTGCATTGAATGAGGAAGAGGGCATCGGGCTTACAATTGCAGATCTCAAGGAGCACCTTCGCAATCCTCAGATAATGGTAGTGGATGGCAACAGTTTCGATCGGACGGCTGAAGTTGCTGAAACCATGGGTGCTGAAGTTGTTTTTCAAGACGGTTTAGGTAAAGGCGATGCTATCGCTAAAGCGATTAAATGCTCAGATCTAGCGTCTGATTATGTCGTTATTACAGATGCCGATTACACGTATCCTGCGGAGTATATCCCTGAGATGATTAGTATTCTTGATGGGATGCCGGAAGTTGGGATGGTCTGCGGAAACCGCTTCAATGGTAACGTGGATCCTGAAGCATTAAGGAACATGTTCTACTTTGGAAACCAACTCATATCATACGCGTACAATGTGCTTAACGGCGTACATTTAGAGGATCCTTTGACTGGATTGCGTGTGGTTCGCAGCGAAATTCTGAAAGACTGGAAGGTCAAGTCTAAAGGGTTCGACATTGAGGTGGAACTCAATCATCAGGTGGAAAGAAAAGGTTTTGGCATTATTGAAATTCCAATTCAGTATAGGCGACGCATAGGTGAGAAAAAACTTAAGGCTCGGCATGGCGCTACCATTTTGAAACGAATTATTTTGGAAGCAACATATTAGGCCGCAACTAGGGTTTTAGGAAAACAATCTAAAAATAGAAAAAGAAAAATAGGAAAAGGTTGATGATGCCTTTTTACATTTTTTCTTTTACTTTCTTAGCTGCTTTCTTCGCTTCGTCTTCTACCTTAGATCCGGCTTTCTTTGCCTCTTCAGCGCCCTTCGCGCCAGCTTTCTTCGTGGCGTCTGCAGCTTTCTTTGCTTCTTCTTCAGCTTTCTTCTTAGCTTTATCCAAAAATCCCATTTTTTTCACCTGTTTAACCAATGACCGATTTTGCTTAAAAGATTTTGCATGTCACTTGATTTAATAAAAATTGGAAGATCGGAAAAGGCAGGAAATTCCTTTTTTTTCGGTTTAGTTCCCTTTTTGAGCTTTTTTGAAGTATTTTGGAACCGTGTAATTCAAGGTGAGTTTTGCATAAAAGACCTTATATTCACTTCTATGACATAGTATTCGACAGGGGAAGAATTTGGCTGGTTCAGAATTTCTGTTTTCGTTAGGTTTGTGGTTTATTCGGGCTTTTGTCTCAAGTTTGATTTGTTTATTGATTGGTTATGTTGGAATCAGAAGCATCACAATTTTAACAACAAAAATCAAAGAATTTGAAAGCATTAAGGGTAATTCTCTGGCGACTGGACTTTTTGTGGGCGGCTTTTTTATCTACGCTGGGCTTGTTGTCTATGGGTCGATGGTTAATCCGTTCTTCCTTTCACAATCAGTTACTGTGGGCTCCTACTTCAACCTGCAAAGACTTCTTGTTGTGATCATAAGCTTCTTTGTAAGTTTATTCTTCGGCGGCTTGTTCTACCTGGTTTTTGCCAAACTCAGGCCTTTCGGCATCGACTTGGACGATATTAACAAGCATCCCCTAGCTGTCGGGGTCTTCCTGTTTTCCTATGAAGTATTCCTTGGGCTAATAATGCTAGCGAGCTTGACCATACCGATAGGATAGCTAAGGACAGGCCAGCCATGTCTTGTTCACGCGGCATCATTCTATTCTCCTTGCTCTGTGTCTCCATCTTAGCGCTAAGCCAAACTGTCAGGGCGTTTCCAGCCTCAAGCTTCAATCAGCAATTCGGCGATTGGTACGACAACTTTGGGATAGACAGAAACAATGCTGCAGGTCCTAATGGCTACCTGCCTAACCTTGCGGCTGAAACGCTAAATGAAAACAAAGAGTTGGCCTTCAGCATTGGCGAACAGTTTCAGGCACAATATCCTGACAAGGTGGGTCGGGCGGTTGCTATCTTGAAGTATGTTCAAACTTGGACAGAATATGGTTATGACAGCGATTACGTCGTTAGAAATGGTGTGCCTCAAGATGAGTGGGCTTGGAACGCAGATGAGATGGCACATGCTTTTGATGAAACCACTGGGGTCAAAGCAATTGGAGATTGCGAGGACATGGCTTTCCTGTGTGGCACAATCTATTTGGGGGCAGGTTTTGACGCTGCCGTCATCGATGCGACTAACCATGCTGCTCTATTGATTTGGCTTCCTGAATTCTCAAACGCGAATGACTATTGGGATCTTCCGAATGACAACAGAGATGCTGGTTGGATATGGGTTGAGGCTACGGGCAGCTCCAATCCTCTGGGTTGGACTCCGCCTGACTTCGAAGGCGGTGGATGGACGGCTTACCCCATAGGTTCGTTATCTTTCGTCGCTGAACCTGTACCAACTGATTCTACATCTACTTCGACTGATGGTCTTCCTTCGATTAATTCGGACGTTCTAATCGCAATTGTCGGCATAGTTTTTTCAATAATTCTTGCTCTTTTAAAAGCACGCAGTCGCTAAATAGGGTTCATTTTTGTTTTTTTGCTTCTTCTATCTTCTTTGCCAATTCGTAATCCAGAAGAAGGGGGGCGTTTCCTTTAGAAGGCCTGTTGCCGGAGGCGATGTATTTTGTATTTGTGCTGTAAACAGACGGGGTTCCAGCCACTGCCGCAACTGTGCCAGCGAAAAGATCCTTAACTTTGTCGACAGGCATGGAATTGGGAAGGGCGTTTGAATCATAGAAGATTTTCCATTGCAAGTTCTTTTGCGGTTCGTATCTTGTTCTGATGTTTTCATTATTTTCTTCTGTTGAGAGAGTTGTTTCCTCTTGTTGCGATGTTCCAATTGCGAGAAAAACAGTTTGATTGTTGAAGGTAGCTTCGACAACCTTAACGTCTGGAATATCTATTGTGAGCGATCCTTCGAAAAGACTCTGTCCTTTTCCCCACCCATTCAACCATTTGGGACGCTGCATTTGGATCCACTACTATAATGAACTGTAATTTTGGCTATAAAACATCTTTCTATACTGTCGAAAGATTTTCCGGGGGTGCAAGTCTGATGAGCAAGCAAAAGTTTTTGGGCTATATCAAAATTCTATTTTTTCATTATGTTGCGATATTCTCGACGTAAACAGAGAATAATTTTGGTAAGAATTGCCTAAAATAGAAATATGGCTTTCAAACATAGAAGGGACTGAGGTTTGATAGATGGGAGGAACATCTGAAAGAGAGTTTTTGGAAAAAATTGTCAATGTAAAAACGAGATCTAGCAAGCGGGTCTCAGTTGTAATGAAGGATTTCGCCAAAATGCAGAAACTGAAAGCGGAGTCCCTGAAGAAAACTGAGGAGATGATGCAATCTGCGGAACATGATTTGGAGACGCTTGAACAAAAGATTATTAAGAGCAAAGATTTGGTTCCGGAGTCTAGACGTAGAGTTGAGGTTGAGATCGATGTTGCCAAGAAACAAATAAAACAGAAATATGCAGATCTGAAACAGCGAATTGCTACCGCCATTGCTCCAAAATAGCTCAACCGTGAACGCTTTTAGAAAAAGCTTTTGTACAACTTGTTTCCAATAGAAAAATGAGGGTTTTATGTCGAAATTTCAAGTGTACAAAGACGCGCGGGGCAAATACCGATTTCGGCTAAGAGCCGGAAACAATCAAATCGTAGCAGTTGGCGAAGCCTACGAACAGCATGCAAGCTGCATTAACGGTATACGAAGTATACAGAGAAATCGCAACTCAGAAATCGAAGATCTCACCATAAAAGGCCCCCGAGTAGCGAATCCGAAATATCAGATTTACAAAGACAAAGTAGGAGAATACAGATTCCGCTTAAAAGCTCCAAACGGCGAGATTATAGCTGAAAGCGAAGGATACGAATCGAAGGACGGTTGCCTAAACGGCATCGAAGTAGTCCGAGGCAGTGGCGAAGCGGAAATTGTGGATTCCTCTATCACGAAAAGGGCAAGCCAAGAGAAAATTATCGATAAAGCAAAAGAAACAGCTTCATCATCAAAAGCAGGCTTTGAAAATTTATCTAGCACTGAAAATATAAACGTGGAGGCTAAAACCCAGGAAATCGAAGCATCGGCTTCACCCACGGATGCACAGGTAAAAACAGAAACAGAAACTGTTTTGCCTCAAGCAGAGAAAGAAATGCCTCAAAAAATACTTTCGCCAATTGAAACGGAAATGCCGCCCAACATTGGTGAAGGAGAAATTGTAGAGTCCTCTGTAGCCAAAAAGACGATCCTGGAAAAAGTTCCCGATAGAATCGAAGAAATAACTTCAGCATCGGAAAAAAACCTTGAGGTCTTATCCGGTACTCAGAAAGAAAGTAAGGTGGAGGTAAATCCCCCTGAAATCGAAGTACCAACTTTCCCCCTAAATACAGAGACAAAAGTTCAAACAAAAGCTGTTTTACCTGAAGTTGAGAGAGAAGAATTGCCTCAAGATAAGTCGCTTTTACCATTGGAAACGGAAATTCCCCAAGGTTTTCCCGTTGAAACCAAGCTAGAATTGTACACTGTTCCACAAAACATCAACAAAGGAAACCATGTGACTTTGCAGGGAAAACTTTCAAGCAATTCAGGCAAAGGCGTACCTGGAGCAAAAATCAAGATCTACGAGCGGGACAAATCTATCCTGGGCGACGACTACTTAGCCCACGGAGTAACCGGGGAAGATGGCACCTTCAATATTGTCTGGAAGGCTAGACCGTTAAGTTGGCGAAAAGACAATGGAGACATTTACGCAAAATTCGCGGGAAATGAAATAGCTAAACCCTCAAAGAGCGGCACTCAAACAATTAGCGTCAAATAATTTTCTTCTCTCTATTTTATAAAGAAAAAGGAAATGGAAAGTTTTCTTTCCATTTTAGAGTTTAGTTTATTTTGCTTTTGCTTCGACGACTTTGGCTATTGGCGCGTTTTTCTTGACGGATTCGATGCCGCTGGCGCATCCCTCTTTTGAGGCATAGGCTTCGCCGACAGCTATGATTTCTCCGTTGCCTGATTTTAGTCGGAATCTAAATTTTCCTTTCTTATCTTTATACCATTCAAATACAGGTTCTGGCATGAAATTACCCGTTCTACTATTTTCTGGATTAGCTTATAAATTATTCCATATTCTTAAATGAGGATTGCTTTGTTTTAAAACGCGAATAAAGAAAAAAATTAGAAGTTAAGCTACTATTTTTTTTCTGTTGTTTTTCCGTCAAAGTGTTCTTCGCTGGACATGGCGTCTTTCTTTGTGTGGCGAACTACGCCGTCTTGGTGTTCCGGGGGCGAGTAAATCGTATATAGCTTCAGTTTCGCGCTCTTGGAGATATTGGCAACATTGTGTTTGGCACCTGCTGGAACTATTACGCCGTCTCCATCTGTTACTTTGTGTTCTGCTCCGTCTATGGTAACCTTTCCCTCGCCTTTTTCAAATCTGAAGAACTGGTCCACATCTTCATGGGTTTCTTCGCCGATTTCTTCCATGGGCTTCAGGCACATTAGAACTAGTTGACTGTACTTTCCTGTGTAGAGCACACGACGGAAATCTTTGTTTTTCTTTGTCTCCTTCTCAAGATTAATTATGCATCCTTTCATGTTTCCATCTCCAATTCTTTTAGAAGGAGCTGTTTATTTAACCGTTTTCGTGTGCTATCTCATGATTGAATTAAAATAATTTTTTTGAGGATATCACGATGAGTGAACTCGACAAATGTAACGCTCAGTTACCTTTTTTCACGTTGTTGGATAGTTTTATTAACAATTAAGAACAGATACGGGCTCAGTGATTTTATGTCGTCAGATCAGAAAATGCTTGAAAAACTAGAACAAATTCGTCAATTGCTTGAACCAAAACCCGCACCTCCTGCGCCGGTGCCGCCGAAAGGTCTTTGGAAAGAATTCGTTGACTTCATATCGAAGTACAAGGTGATGGGGCTTGCTGTGGCGTTCATTATAGGCTTGTATCTGGGAAATGTTGTGCAGTCGTTGGTCAAGGACTTGATTTTGCCTGCGATTGGGCTTGCAATTCCGGGACTTGGTAACTTGGCAACGATGAAGCTAGCTGTTCCCTCGACAACTTTCGATCCAGCAGGAAATCCATTGCCTGGCTATACCGGTCAAATATTCGGCTTCGGCAACTTCTTGGTAGCAATAATCACCTTCGTGATTGTGGCATTCGTTATCTTCCTGATAGTGAAAATCACCAAGAAATGGGGCATAGAATAAACCCCAAACCCATTTTCTTTTTTTAAGCAAAATCTTGTAGTAGCTATTTTAGTAAAATGTTAGATGATTGTCTTCCCGACGAATTCTGGTTCCGGTGAGGTTTTGTGGTGCCGCTTCGATTTTGATTTTGTTTTCTGTGGTCATGGTTTTGCAGATCAGGTTTAGTGAGTTTTCGCTGAAATTAAGTGCTGCTTGACCTGTATTTGTTAGGTGGTAGATTTTTCTGGGGCGTTCGGTTTCCATATTCCAAGTGCTTTCTACGTAGCCTTTCTTCTCTAATTTGCCTAGTAGCGGGTAGACTGTGCTTGCCCAAAGTAGATGCCGAAGTCTTTGCGGATTCTTGTTATAATTTGGTATCCATGCATGGGTTCTTTACTGAGGAATTGGAGAAGTATCATGTCGAGAAGTCCCTTGGCGAGTTTAGTTTGGATTTGTTTTTGGTAGTTGTTGACCATAGCACTTGCACCTCCGCGTGAGGTTATGGTTGGCGGGTTCAAAACATGTTCGTTTTAAGAAACAGTTTTGATGTTTCTATCATGTAAAAACGGTGGCATAAACCCTTACACATATCTCAAGCATACTTAGGCATACTGACGTCTGCGATTTGTCGAACACAAGAACATGTCAATCCATGAAATGTGTCTAAAAATCAATTATTCCAAGCCCGCAATTCCATTTAGAGAGTTTGCACAACAGATCTGCACAAAACCCGCCCAAACTCCATCAAACTCTGAGATGCATATACAAGAAATATCTCAAGGCAGACATCGCCTTTCGCATCCATTGTTAGTGCATCTGAGTGATGTTTTTATTTTTGTATATGAGTATGAGAGAGCAGAACTCGAGAGGAAGTGTTGCTAAATGGGGGGCAAGCACTTTCTGCTCCCTCACACTCAATCTCCCACTTAGAGGCGTTTAGCAGATAACTTTTGCGTATAAACACTTTAATATATTCAATAATTAGGTTTTTTCTGGGTTGAATAAAGTTATTTTAAGGTCGGAATAGTTTTTTCGGAGTTTTTTGTGGCTTTTTTTCTTGTTGTAGCGTCGTAGCAGTCACATTTCTTTAAGAAAAGGTTGCAACATTGATTAGGTGAATGGCGCATCTTGATTTCGCGGAAGCTTTGAAGCTTATCAAGACCTTTTCGGCGTGTCACCCGAGAATTTATAAAGAGTTTTCGGGTTTTCCGCAGTCTGAAATCCTA
This sequence comes from Candidatus Bathyarchaeota archaeon, assembly GCA_963825115.1. Lineage (GTDB taxonomy): Archaea > Thermoproteota > Bathyarchaeia > Bathyarchaeales > Bathycorpusculaceae > JADGNF01. Next base: position 49,433 of record CAWGRS010000002.1, read on the forward strand.
GAAAGCGAAAGGGGTTACGTACTTTTTGTTGAAGCATCTCTTTCCAAGGACCCGTGCTACTGTAAGCTTAGAGATTTTGCTGAGGCAAATGATCTGAGTATGACGCCTTTTGGCAAGTATATGATGGTTTCTGGCGAGATAAACCGCTAATTGTGGAAAGGAATTGGGCGGTAGAGCGCGCTGATTTGCGGGGACTATTCGAACTAGGCTGATCCGAGAAAAAGTCGGATTCTTGTTTTTTAGACGTTGATTACGCATTCTACGTTTGCATAGTATTTCATAATTATTATGAACATTTCTCAAGTAAGTTTATATATTTTCGGACAATAGTGTGGGTATGGAAAAGTGGAGTTGACAAGTGTGACAAATGAAATAGTTGGAAAATTCAAAAACTACGTCGAAAAAGCCGGAATAGATTGGATCGGTTCAGCATTAGAAGAAGAGGAGGTGTAAAGGCAACGATTGACCTCGCAACCGTCTCAATAGCGGCGTTCGGAACCGTTGCCCTCTGCCTATCCTTCGTGCATTACAAACTAGATAAAGAAAAAATCTTGAAAAATTCGAAGACTGAATAGCCCATCCTTCTTTTGGATGGGATTTTCTTCCCCTTTCTTAGTCAACAAATAATTGAGAAAAACCTTGGCGAGAAGATTGGGGCTGAGTGAGCTCTGGACATATTCACCAACTTGCCCGTTGGGTTTTCATTCTCTTCACTATGTTTTGGATCCGGAGCCCCAGCACTCCCATTCTTCTTTGATTAATGCTTCTAGTGCGTTATCTGGTTGGTAGGGCTGTGGATTCCGGAAACATATTAAATACGAGAAACGCTGAAGATTGATTAGTGCTGTCATTGGCGGCGAAATGCTTCATTCATGGGTGACGTTGAGTGAAGAAAATTCTGTTTGTAAGCGGTTCACTTGGTTTAGGGCACGTTGGACGAGACATTGAAATCGCGGGGGCACTTAGGAAACTTCGCCCTGAGGTTGAAATATCGTGGTTGGCTGAGTCCCCAGCGTCAGATGTGCTTGAAAAAGCAGGGGAAAAACTTTTGCCTGAAGCCAATTTTCTGTATTCATCGAATTCTGAGCTGGAAAGATCCGCGAGAAAATACAGGGCTAACTTGGTTCAGTGGGTTATGAGCGTGCGGAAGGGCTGGGCTAAAAATTGTGAGGTTTATGCCAAGATTTCTCAGGTTTATGATTTTGATCTGTGGATAGGGGACGAACCGTATGACATTATGATTGCTCTGGAAAAGAACCCGAGCTTAAAGAAGTGCCCTTTTGTGGTTATTTATGATTTTTTAGGTTTGGACGCTTCTACTTGGAACCCTATCGACCATGTTGCCGCTTATTACACAAATAGTTTGTGGACCAATTTCCTAACCCACGAACCGCCTCTCGCGGACAAAAGCCTCTTCATTGGGGAGTTGGAAGATGTCCCTAACAGGAGTCTTGGGATGATGCTTCCGAATCGCCGCAAACTCGCAGAGAGACTAATTGATTTTGTCGGTTACATTGTTCCTGAAGATGTCGAGGACTATAAAGACAAAGCTAAAGCTCGCAAACTCTTAGGCTACGGCGACGAACCGCTTGTTTTGTGTTCAATCGGTGGCACGTCGGCTGGAAAAGACCTTTTGGATTTGTGCATTGGAGCATATCCTTTGGTTAAGGCAAGAATCCCTGATCTTCAGATGCTTCTGGTTTGTGGGCCCCGTGTGCCCGCGCATTCCATTGTAGCGCCTCAGGGGGTGAAGGTTGTGGGGTACTTGCCTAACCTCTACAGGCATTTAGGCGCAGCAGATCTTAGTGTGGTCTCCGGTGGCGGCACAATAACGCTTGAGTTGACTGCTCTTCAACGACCTTTTTTGTATTTTCCGCTTGAACAGCATTTTGAGCAGGAGATAAGCGTTGCTGCCAGGTGCCAGCGACACGGGGCGGGCGTTAAAATGACCCTCTCGAGAACGACGCCTGAGTTTTTATCGGAAGAGATATTTTCAAACATCAGCAAGAAAGTTGACTATGCATCTATTCCGATCGACGGAGCAAAGAAAGCCGCATCTCTGATTAGTCGAGTTCTCTCTGAGTAATTTTGATTTTTGGTGGCGAGGAAGTTGTTTAGAGTCATTCGGAGCGGTAAGACACTAAGACTATAGCAACCACTATGAAGACGGCTCCGATAACTGAGACCAACGTGAGTACCTCGCCCAATAGAATGTAGGATATGGCTGTGGCTACCAGTATTTCTGAAAGCAGCAGGATAGTGGATGTTGAGGCTGAGATGTGTTTTAGGCCCTCGAGCCAAAGGTAGTAGGGGATAATCCAACATACTATCGCCGTGTAGATTATAGCTAGCCACGCTTGAACGGGAAGTGTAGGGATTTGGCTTGCCGAGGAGACTACGAAGGGCAGCATCGGGAGCAAAGTCACGGGCAGAATCCACGTTAGTGATTGAAGTGTGCCTTGGCCTGTCATGACGAGGTTTTTGTTGTATATCATGAAAAATGCCCAGATGATTCCTGATATGATTAGCAACAGGTCCCCGACTAGTTGTCCTCCGCCAAGCATTGTAGGATCTAGGTTTGTTGTTACGAGTATGACACCGGTTAGAGCTGCGAGAACACCGATTATTTTTTTGGTTCCCAGTTTTTCTCCTTGCAGCTTCGGGCTCAGTAGGGCAACCCAGATTGCGCTCAGGTTTATGAAAAGCGCAGCTTTGGCTGCTGAGGTGAAATCCATTCCGATGTACTGTAATAGGTATGCGACTCCGTTTGTGATGCCTAGAAAGATGAGTAGTTTCTTTTGTCTTGTTGGGAGGGTGAGTTTTTTGGTTGCGAGCATTATGAGCAGCATGATTGCTGTTGCGAGCAGAAATCTTAGGAAAACAAACTGGTATGCATCTATGTAGTTTAGGCCGATTTTTATGGCGGGGAATGATGTTCCCCACAGGATGCCTGCCATGATGGTGAGAATGATTGCTTTTGTTCGTGTTCGTTTTCGGTTTAGTGCTTGCAGGGTTTGTTCCTTCTTTGGATTTCTTTAAGGTTGTTAGGGGCTGTTTTTTTATTGTGTGTTTATGTTTTTCCATAGGTGGTTGAAGAGTGGTTTGCCGACCGCGTATGCGAGTGCTATTCCTGCGATTACGTCTGCGATGTAGTGTTGTTTGATCATTAGGGTTGAGAGAATTGTCCCTGTGGCTATTACGAATGCAGCAATTGCTGTTGCTTTGGTGGTGATGTTGGTTTTGATTTGGGCGTATCGGTACCAAGTGTAGAAGCATATTGTCGAGACTGCTGCGTGCAGGCTGGGGAAGCAGTTGAAGCTGGTGTCGTTGGCGAACACGTTGTACACTTGGGTTGCCCAAAAGTTACCTGTTAGAGGGTGGGCAAGTAACTCTTGGCGGTAGCCGTAGGTTGAAACGGGAAAAACGATGTAAATTAGAACGGCGACGGCGTTGATTATTACAAGAGACCAGCCTAAGGCGTAGCCTCTCTTGTACTCTACAAACCCAAAGTAAAGCATCGTTAAAATTGTGAAGGCGTAAAACAGGTAGATGTAGAAGACTACCATTTCAGGAACAAACCAAATTGCAGCGTCCAAACCGCCAAACACTGCGCCCAACTGAAAGCCAGTGCCTGGGGCATATAATCGTCCAGTCCAATCATAAACTACATTGTTTAGAATAACATAGAAAAGCAGAAGCATCAAAACAACATTTCCAAGAACAAATGCGACGTACTCGCTTTTTCGATTTGACTTGCCCCTGAAAAAGAGTCGCTCTATCGTTGTTTGTAGTTTGTGGTGAAGATTTAGCATTGGTTCCCCCTCATGTGACAATTAGACCTAGGAGAATCTCGTGATTGTATAAAAATATGGTAACACCCACGGGTGGAAAAACTGGAACAAACTGCGTACAAACATTAGTCGTTTATCGCTTAATCGCTCACGTGAAATGTATTCAAAGCACTATGCTTTTTTCACAAATTCCAATAGACAGTATATTTATACATTGATTAGAATATCCTTGAGCTAAGATTTGAGCATGAAAGTAATTATCGGTGATTGCCAGGATATGCGTGAACTTGAAGATCGAAGCATACACCTTGTAGTAACTTCTCCACCTTACTTCAATGCGCCTTTCGATTATGCTGGGCTTTTTGCTGGATATTACGAATTCCTAGATATGATGAAGAATTCTGCGAAGGAGCTAATGCGAGTAGTTGATGAAGGAAGAATTGTTGCACTTGTTGTTGATGATACCTTAGTTGACGGAGAGAAATTTCCCGTTGTTAGCGATATTACCAGGATTTTCGTTGACGCTGGGTTCCGTTATCGTGAAAGAATTACTTGGGTGAAGCCAGTAGGGTACATTAGAATTAGTAAACGAAGTGGTGTAATCTTACAACACCCATACCCAATGTACTACTATCCAGATAATTTGCAGGAATCAATCTTGATTTTTCAAAAAGGAAAATTCAACTACAAGGCAATCCAGCAGCGTGTCAAGGAACTCTCAATAGTCGATAAGAAAGAGTTTCAGAACAACAAGTGGTTTCTTTCCGTTTGGAACATAACGAACGTATTACCTCGCGGGGATCGACTTGAGAAAGGGATAGCTGCGTTTCCGGATGAGATACCCTACCGCCTAATTAAGTTGTTTTCCTACTCTGGTGAAACAATTCTTGATCCATTTCTAGGATCAGGAACAACAATGAAAGTGGCCCAAAGTCTTGGTCGAAAATCGGTTGGCTACGAAATTGACCTAGAACTAAAAGAGATAATCAAAGCAAAAACAAAAATCGAAGATGTTGCAATTGCAGTTAGATCCGATGCAAAACGACTAAGGACACAACTTCAGAACAACGTTAAAGAGAGGAATGGTAAGAATGGCAAAAAGAATCAAAAATGAAACATCTACTCCTCTCCGGTACCCTGGCGGAAAATCGAAATCACTAAACAAGATTCTTCCAAACATTTACCGCCCTTATGAAGAATTCCGCGAACCCTTCGTAGGCGGTGGATCGGTCTTCTTGGTTGCCATGCAACGTCTCAACTCAAAGGCAAAATACATAATCAATGACTTGAACCATGATCTTTATTGCTTCTGGAAACAATTACAGACAAATAACTCGGAACTAATCTTAGCTATTCAGCATATAAGAAACGAGTATACGGATGGAGAGAAACTCTTTGAGCACTACAAGGTCAATCAAGGCAAAACGGATCTAGAGAAAGCCATTCGCTTCTTTGTAATGAACAGAATAACCTTCTCAGGAACTACGGATAGCGGAGGACTATCAAAAGAGTCTTTTCATAAAAGATTTACTCAATCATCCATCGACAGGCTAAAACATATTCCAAAGCTACTGGAAAAAATTGAGATTCGCTATGGGGATTATGAACCATTGCTTTTTGAACCCGGCAACAAGGTTTTCATCTTCCTAAATCCACCATACTTTTCTGCGACAAAATCTCGACTATATGGAAAGAACGGTAATTTGCACGCAATATTTGACCATGAACGTTTTGCAGATAATATGAAAAAATGTCCTCACAAATGGCTTATCACTTATGATGACTCCAAGGAGATCAGAGACCTTTTTGCAGCGCCGAAGATTTTCGTTTACGAATGGAAAGCACAATACGGGATGACAAACGCCGGTGGAGGAAAAGCTGAAAAGGGAAAGGAACTGTTTATTACAAATTACAAACTGAAGGCTCGAGATCAAACAAAGATTGTTCAGTTTCAGGATTGATTGCTATCAGTAAAGTCTGCATCACAGCCAAAATAACAGACGGAATAACTTACAAACCATTCCTCTGCAGGAAACTTCACACATTTGGAGCGAGGGATTTCGATTACGCAATAACCAAAGAAGCAACCTTTATTCTGAGACTTTCTGAAGAACAAAAGATTGCTGTTAGCTGGTGGGTTTCTGCAAAAAGGACGCGCTCTTACCCCTTTGCTAGAGTATACGATTCACTAAATTCTCCGAGAAAATGCACAATTATCCCTATATTCAAAGACGAATTCGGAAAAGGGGACAGAGACTACCTTCAATTTGACACGGTTTCCTTAATGAGTCTTCTCGACGTCTATTTGATAATAGGCTACTATGTTAATGCCGAACCAAACAATCAATTTCCAGACAAAATAACAAATCAACGTTATGATGCGCACTTTCTTCTAAACGAGATCCAGAAGTTGCCCATATTCCATCAAAGCGCTCTTCATTGGAACATGGGACAGGTGGCAAAAATAGGGGTGATTGGGGAAAAGGCCATTGACTCTTACCTCCAAATTGAGAAGAAGCTCGGACGTAAGATGCATTCTCCTGACGCAGCCAGAGAACACATACGGGAAATAAGAGAAAGCAAGGAATCCTTCCTGAACTATTCTTAGAAAGCTGTCAAAGCAAGCGCAGGCAAGGGAGGTTGTAACCGTGCAGCCAAAGGAGCGTTGTGATGGCGAAAAAGGAGCTATAACTATATCGAACTATCTTGGCGGTCAATACAATTTTACATGCGACGAGGTCCTGATTGAAAACGATGGCATCTCGCTAGTTGAAGACAAGCACTCAAACAACAATCGACTACCTTCTCAGAATGACATCAAAGATGGACTCCTAAAGATGATGCTTTTGACGAATCTCAAGGAAGTAAGAGTTGATGGAAGGTTGCTCGATCCCAAACCCATGCTCAAGCTTACTACTGCAAGCGATGCCCTCCTAAATCCTGATGACATAGAAATGTTGAGAAAATTAAAACAAGAATCAGAGACAAACGGCTTTAGAGTGCTACTTAACAGTAGATCGTTATAGCCGGCTTGTCACCTTATTTTCGACCATTTATCCTCAGCCAAAAATGAGTGTGAGCGCTAATTCCATGGCGAATCGTTCGCAAACGAGCTTCGGTTTTTTCTTTGATGATGTACCAATTGAATGCGTCATGATATGGTTATGTTGGTGTTGAGTTGGTTGGAGTGGTTCAGTTTCAGGTTATGGTCCAGTTTGTTAGTCTTTACCCGTTGGCTTCGCAGTGGATGTCACTGTTGACAGACACGAGTTGAGCGGTTCGATGTTGCCCAGATCGATGTAGGTGTCTTGTACGATTTGGCCGTTGATGTATAATGTGACGTGCAGAGGCATCATTGGCTGTTCGATCTCCATGAGAGTGCGATTGCCCAGAAGACGTCGTCGTGGGTTCCATTGTGAGTGAAATTAGCCACTGGCACCGTCTATCCGGGTACTCAAAGCGTTCGACCTTAAGCTAGAAAATCTAGAATCTTGATTGTATAATTGAGGGGATTGCAAGCAGCAGAACTCCCCACGATGAATATAGGGATGAACTTTTTTGAAAGTTTGTATTTCTTTGCGGTTTCATAACCCAGAGCGAACCAGAATGGATAGAGGGTGAGGAACATCATAGCTAACCATACTGGGAATGTTTCCTTTGTGAAGCCTGTTAGACCTTGGTCAAGTATAATGTACGAGCCTTTTAAGTCAGCAATTCCAGGAATGACCCATCGATACCAATCCATATAAAGCGCCACGCCCCCAAATGTGAAACTTGTTAATGTCGCTGCTGCGAGAGAATAAGTCACCGATTTTGCGATGTTGTAGTTTGCTGAAAGGATATACAGAATGGCGCCGATGAAGAGAAGTCCAATTGGGTCAACAAAGAAACTCATCGAAAAATCAGCCTCTATAACTAGTTTGGTTATGCTGGTATAAAAATATCTCGAACAAGAATTCTTAAGAATTCTCTCTGCAAACTCTTTACAGACTATGCATATTTCATATATTCCACTTTTAACATATGATATTCATGACTCTGGAACCGAAAACGCAACGCTACAAAAGGTTACGGCAGTCAATAGAGAAAGCCTTCAAGTTTATCGAAACCAACCGCAACCAAGACGGACTCTGGTCAGATTTCCTAACACTGGCAGGCGAAAGCACAGACTGGGTTTCAGGATACGTCGGATACTCCATAATTAGCAATTCCCAAACCCTCGAAGAGAGAAATTTGCTGCAGCAGGTTGCATCAACAATCCTTACACACCAGAAAAGTGACGGAGGATGGGGATACACAAATCACGTCCCATCAGACGCGGACTCAACCTCCTGGTGCCTTCGCTTCTTCTCCAAACTTGAAGTACAAAACCAAACCAGCCGAGAGAAAGCTCTGCAATTTCTGCTAAAACATCAAAGCGAACAAGACGGAGGCTTCAGAACCTACTCCAAACCACAAGAAATAGCCCGCTACATGATGCTGAAAGAAGACATTTCATTTGAAGGCTGGGCATCCTCACAGATGTGCGTCACAGCAGTCGCCGTCCAGGCACTAATGGAAAATGAATCAACCAAAGGAGTAAACGAAGCCATCGACCATATCAAAAAAGGACAAACCGCGGAAGGCTATTGGAACCCTTACTGGTGGAGTGGAAAACTCTATGCCACGGTCAATTGCATGGAAGCACTGAAAGCAAAAGAAAACAAAGACTCCACACTCATTAATAACGCACAGAGGTGGATTGCTAACGCTCAAATGGAAAACGGGGAATGGCGCGAGTCCCCAGTCTCAGATGAATGCTCTCCATTCCAAACAGCCCTCGGACTAAGGGGCTTATTGATTGAGCCAGACAAGACACTACCGGAGAAAATCACAAACTCCGCAAAATGGCTCTTAGACCAGCAACTTCCGGACGGCAGCTGGAATTGCAGTCACATCTTAAGAATTCCACATCCAGCAATGAAGGAACCCTGGAATCAGCCATATTGGACAAGAGACGGAAGAGCAATAAACGCCCTAATCAAAGACCACAAACGACTTTTTACTACAGCAACAGTCTACAGAGCCCTCAAAGAATTCGAAAACAAGTTCTTTGAAAAGTGAAATAGCATGAAGTCCGAAAGCCTCAAAACGCCAAACCTCAACGGTTATCTTGAAGCCTCCCTATCTGAAGCAGCAAAGAAGGCATGCGTTCTTCTTAAGCCCAACTCCCTTGGCGTTCTAGGTAAGAAAGCCTCTTGTGGACGAGGACTGCCCAGAAGTTTCAGACGTCGACCTAATTTCGATATGGGAAAAACCCGAAGAACTTCCGGAACGAATCACAGTTGAAAGCAAAACCGGGCGAGTATTCGTGGATGTACTTTGGATACCTGTCTCAAAAATATTTGATCCGCTTGAAGCAGCAAGCTACAAAATCCTGCCCCATCTTCTCCTAGAATATGAAAGCCTCTGGATAAAATCAGACTCCATCAAAACTATACTCGACAACGTCAAACTAAACTGTATTCGCCAAGGAAACATGGGCAAAAAGGATCCACCACCAAATCAACTTTGGCGATGCTGCTCTTGAAGAAGCAAAAAAGAACCTATCTTATCCTCCAGCCGTTCTCTTCTTCCTGCAAACCGCACACTCATATTACATAACGGCTTTAGCTGACTGTCTAAAACGTAGCACCATGAGTTTGCTCAATAGACCAGTAACAAAGCTTAGACGGATGGGGGTAGAAACAAACCCAAACTTAGAACGATTACTTAGGGCCAACCTGCACATAGAAAAAGACCCGTCAAAATCACTTGATGCTCTTCACAGAGTTTACAACAATGTAGTCACTAAGTGTGCTGGACGCCAGCCTCAAGGAGTCGCAATGAGGACTCGCGGACACTTCGCATACACTATTTCCTCATTAGAACTTGAATACAGGGAATCAGTTGCAAAAGCACTAATTGACCGATTAGACTATGCGAACGCAAATTATTATCTGAGGTTTTGGGCATACTCACTCTCAAGATGCCCGGTTGTACTTGAAGACGGGAGGGAAGGCAGAAAACCATCATTCTACGTCCCATTCGAACCATTCAAAGAATCAGTTCTCGCAACATGTCCCGAGATACTTGATGATATGAAAACAATACTGGGCGGAGAAATAACTACACTCGAAGCCGAAGAAGCCATCAAAGGCACCACAGAATTCAAGAACATAATCGTTGAGCAAATTCAAGCGAGAAACATCAAACTGAAATAGAAAAAGAGAAGGTCGCAACTGCGACCAATTGTTCCAAACTTACTGTTTTTACGGCCAGAGACTTGGTATTTGTGGAATGGCTTTGATTGAAGTCGTGTAGTATTTCCCGTCTACTCCGTCGGCTCCGGGTTGTGCTATTCCGTCTCCTTTATCGCCTTCCCTAATACAAGGGCTACCGTTAGCTCCGTCTTGAGAACTCAGCGCTGGGACGCATGTTGTAACAGCTGTAGTTCCCGGTGGTCCTGATTTTCCACCTTTGCCTGGATTCCCAGGAGAACCTGGTGCTCCACCTTTACCCTTTAGGAGATTGGGGGTTACGTTAGCCAAATTTACGCTGCTCGTGTAGAACAACTTCGCCGTGCCACCGTTTCCACCGTCACCGCCATCGCCGCCGCAACCAGCATTTCCTCCTTTGCCACCGTCGCCGCCCAATCCTGGTCCCTGTTTGCAGACAGGATTTGGAACGCCAATCCACGTCGTATCTGTTCCTTCAACGCCAGCTGATCCCATTTGCCCATTGCCGCCAATTTGTCCGTTTCCTCCCTTCCCGCCAACACCACCTTGTTGTCCTCTAAGGTCAAGGACTAATTTGCCATCGATCTCTGTTGTCCAGATCTCTACTATTGGCGCATTGGCTCCATTTACGCCCTTGCCGCCTCTGCCTCCGGGTTTACCATTTCCGCCATCTGAAGCCTTCGGATAATTTCCAACATAATGCAAAAGATCCAACGGATCAAAGTTGGGCGATGCTATATCGGGAAGCGGAATGGGTCCTTGATTATAACTAGGGGTTCCGTCGTCGCCAGTTTTTGCTTGCGTTTCAGGGTCAAGACCTAAGTCGCCTATTGGAAGCTCTATGTTTGGCAAATAGTCACCGTCGAGATTATACGTTATTTCACCAGAGCCGCCTGCGAGTGTTGAGTCGATCACGTTGGCTACAATCTTAAGTATTCTCTGAGCACCTGGAAGCGCACCTTTCTTAGGCTTAATCACAAGTTGAGCGGAAGGTCCAATGAAAACTAATCTACGACAGAAAATGACATCATCGTCAACATCAATGTTGCCAGTTACAGTAAATATTTGAGTTACTATCATTTCTTATCACCATCCTCCTCAACTGGGTACTCCCGAAAGTTCATAGGTATTTGACTCTCCATCCAAGCCATCTTTTCCCTTGTAGGTCTTTTGCCAGTTTGGATCAACGTCATCCATGGATTGTCCATCTGGACCATCTGTTCCATGGTATTCGGGTCTTGAAGGGCATGGATCGTTCTTAGTTCCCTGTTGACCTCCTTTTCCTCCCGCACCTTGCTTTCCCGGATCGCCTGGATCTGCTCCACTGCCTCCTTTCACTATGTATTTCCATCCTTGGACCGCTGGCAGAGATCCGCTTTTTGCAAAGACCTTGATTATACCACCGTTTCCTCCAGCTCCTCCTCGTCCTGGAAAACCAGCGTCGCCGCCTCTTCCGCCGTTACCCCCTTTTCCTGGTTCTCGATCGCACTGGTCGCCATCATACCATGAATCGCTAGTTTGCGATGCAGCACCTTTCTGTCCATCGCCACCTTTGCCTCCATCGCCGCCTCTTCCACCTTTTCCTCCGTCTTGGCCTTTGAAGTTCACAGTAATTGCGTCTGAATGAATTTGTGAAACGTCTCCAACGAATATTTGCAGCTCAGGAGCGTCTACGCCATTTTTGCCTTTGAGTCCTGTTGGTCCCGGATGCCCAAATCCGCCGTCGCTGGCTTGAGGGTAAGCGCCTTCACCTGGGCTTGACGATCCATTAGCGCCATTTGGAACTGTTCCGGTCTGCGGAGGGGCAGGCGTGTCAGGGTCAAATCCGGGCAATCCGTCAAAGTCATATGTTATCTCTGCACGGTCAACGACTTCTATTCTATCCGCGATTATTGTAAGCGACTTTGAAGGAGTCATATTCTTCTCCACAGGCGCTAGCACCAGTTTGCTGTTTTTCTCAAACTTTACCGTTCCAGCTTGCAGAGTAGCATTTCCATACTTCACGATACCTATCACATCAAAAACCGACATGTTATTGTCTACCTCCAGCCGTAATCTCAATCAAAGGTTTAATGTCGTATTCAAGATAGTTCTTCACCGGAACCGATCCGAAACCAAATCCGAGGCCCTCCACCAAAACATCGATCATCTCCCTAGCCTCCTCCACCGATGCAGCTTCTGCAATCGCAATTCCGTGCGGATGAGCTGATTCCAAAGAACTCAAACGCCCAGGTCGAACAAAACGAGTCACTTCCTCCAATGAGCCTATTCGGTATATGCAAAGCGCGTTTTTCTTCGTTGTGCTTTTTACGTATTTGAGCCCTTTTTGCAGAACCTCCGGGTGTCTCGACATCTTTTCAAGGTCTTCTCGACCAAGATCGAGACTCCACGTGATAAGATACTTTTTCACACTTGGCTTCCGAAAAATTTCTTTAGGCTTTTCGACCATTAAAAAATCACCTAAAATACCATTCGTTTACGCAGATATAAGAATTGCTAAACAAGAAACAGTGCAAAAACACAACCACAAATGATAAACAAAATAAAAATTGCCGTTCAATATACACAAAAACACTAGCAACAATTAACCTATGGAACCAACCAACAATGCTTCTCCCCAAGGATACATTCATAACCTTAGCTGATCAAATGCCCAATAATCAAAACACAGCCAGACAACACTAATTTCTGGTCCGTTTTAAAAATAGCCCTGCCAAGATTCTCTTAACCGAGAACCCCAACCAAAGCACGCCGTAAACAAATCTTGATAACAGGTCTTCTGGAGGCGGAAAATACTTCACGAAAGGCTCTTCAAACGGATTGGAAATATCATGTCCAAACCTGTTCTTGCTGTTACGATAATACCAAGTGTCAAGAAGTTTTTGGTCAAGCCTCACCAACTTCGGCTTTAACTCAACTTTATCCTCTGCCGGTAACACAACCTTGACTCCTGAAAAAGAATGATAGCAATTGACAATGGTAACCTCCGGTCGTTTTCCGTCAAGAAAAAGATGATCCACTGGGATTATCCTAATCTGAGTCAGATTTTTCTCCCCAGAATCTCCACCCCAAGGAAAAAACTTTTTGGATGAAGTAACATACTCGATATTCCTAAAAGTAGCTTGAGCAACACTCCTATAAAACTCCACTCCATGCCCAGCAAACTCAACAGGCCCCACTGACGAAAAAACAAATTTCTGCTCACCAGTTTTCAAATCAAACTGAACCTGAATCTGCTCATAATCATGATCGTGATCCTTGTTAAGTTCTTTCCAACTGCAATCTTGCCTTCGCCAATACACTTCATAAAGTGCACAAAGATGCTCCTCATTAGAATCAACGAGTAACCTGTATGCTAAAATTTCAGGAGGAAAAGGGCAGCTGCCGTATCCCTTCGGATCAAAAATAATTGGTGCAAAATCCGCAGCTAATTCATCACAAAACGCCAACTTCAGATCTGTCGAAACATACGGATCTTTGGAGTCATACTCAAGTGCGTATGATACACCCCGGATTTCAACCATTCCGCAGTCAAGCTCCTTAGGGAATATGCTTTCTTAACTATTATGTAACGCTATGCTTTTACTCCTTTCCTTCAGCTGGCAAAAACTAAGCGCGTCTGTCTTTTCGCATTCAATTAATGAGTAACATTTGAAAAATATTCACTAATTTTGTTTGATTAGCCCTTTAGGTTTCAGGTTTTATGGTCCAGTTTGTTAGCCTTTGCCCATTTGCTTCGTAGAAGATATCTCTGCTAACAGATGCGTAGTTGAGTGGTTCGATGTTGCCCAATTCGATGTAGGTGTCTTGCACGATTTGATCGTCGATGTATAATGTGACGTGTAGACGGGCATTGTAGGCTGTCCGATCACCCAAGTTAAAAACTTCTCCCTGAATGTATAGCCGGGGTCTAAACGGACTGTGTGCATTACTGCTGTTGAGCACATCTGTTGTTCCCACGCGAGTAACAAGGACAGATCTATTGGGCTGGTATGGCAGGAGATTGGCGACTGTTGCTTTCAGATTCGTGTTTTCAGTTTGTAGGCTGAAGGTCTGATTGGCTAAGAGTGTCAATTGAGTTTCCAGAGCGACGTTCTGATCTTTGAGGTAGACATTCTGGTTCTGTAGGTAATCTGCTTTGCCTGTCAGATTTGCCAGTTGCTTCTGTAGGTTAGCTATTTGCTGTTGAAGTTCACTGTTTGCCTCCTTTTGTAAGCTTGCATCCAAAGCAAAACTGTGCTGTTCTGAGTACCAAAAAGCGTTCGCGACAACACTCACCGCCAAGATAGCAACGATAGCAGCCAAGGCAAATTTGGATTTCAACAGCTTTCGCCCAATTCTAAAGAGAATAAACGTTCATTTAGCTCTCCCCGGAGAACGAAATGTTCCGCCACAAGAACGGATCGTATTTGGGATTTTATAATCGTTACTAAAGTTGCTCGAAGGACCTTCTGTACGACAACAAGCCTCAAAGATTTCTTGAGAAATAGAACTGTTTCCCGTTTTAGTTGTCAACCACAACGCCGTCTTCAAGGAACACTTGCCTTTCCGCATAATTGGCGATCTCTTGATCGTGAGTTATCACTATTACAGACGTTTTTGTTTCCTCATGGAATTTCTTTATTAACTCCATAACTTGCTTACCAGTTTCCGAATCCAAATCACCTGTGGGTTCATCCGCAAACAACACCTTTGGCCTGTTCGTCAATGCTCTAGCTATGGCGACTCTCTGCATTTGCCCTCCACTAAGTTGAGCGGGATACTGCTTGGCTTGTTTATCAATTCCAACACCCCTAAGAAGCTCTTCTATTCTATCCCTCAGATCTCTACTTAACCCCGCCAAATCCGCGGGCAAAGCAACATTCTCACGAGTGTTATAATGAGGAAGCAACGCATAACTTTGAAAAATGAAACCCATATCCAAAAGCCTACCCTTTGACTTTTCCGAATCGCCCATTTCGTGCAAGTTCTTCCCCCTAAACAAAACAACCCCATAATCAGGCGAATCAATTCCAGCCATACAGTTGAGAAGAGTAGTTTTTCCAGCCCCAGAATTGCCAACTATCGCCAAGAACTCACCCGCCTTAACGTCAAGATCCACACCCCTAAGAGCATAGACCGTTGTGCGTCCAAGACTGTAGTTCTTAACCAAACCTCGAACCGAAATGATATCCCCCGACGAAACTTCAACATCCTGGAACGTTTGGGAAGTGAAAAGTCTTTTTTGGAAAGTGAAATACGGCAAATCCGAACCGAAAAAGTCCAGCCACATCTTCAACAATTCAGTTTCAACAAACAAATCAGTACTCAGCTCAGCCATAGGCAAGAGAGCAAGCTTAAACTCCTCACTTGACTGAATGGTTTTCACGCCATTCTTGGATTCATCAAAGTACTCTTTCAGCTGCGTTTGGCATTCTTCGAGTTTTTTCTGAACCTCCACAAGGAGTCTTTTCCCTTGATTATTCTTCCAAGACATTTGCCGCAGCGCAACACTGAGATTTTCGCAAGTACTCTTGAAATATGGTTTTCCGCAGAAAGCTCGTGGCTCTTGAAAGAGCTTAAAGATACTTGAAATGGTCCTCTCCATATTCTGTAAAGCACTAAGCTTGGCCGAGAGAATACGGAAAAACATTTCAAGTTTAGATTGCACTTCAGTCTCCTTGCTTTTGAAATGGGTTCCTTGAAGTCCCAAATCCAACCGTTCCAGAACACCCTTCATTTCTCTCAAACGCACCAGAGTCGGATTTATGAAAATCCAGAAAAAGTTTAGCAAAGCCAGCTTGTCAACCATCTCTTCCAAATTCAAATCAGCCTTTATCGACGACATCGGAAAGACTTGAGGATCAAAACCTGAAAGCCGAAACATAGCTTTATTCTCCTCCTCTATGTGCCAAAGGGCAATCATGCTTTTGGATTGGAGTTCACAATAATCAGCCGGGATACCCGAAATCACTTTTCTAAGTCGAAGATTAAACACCTTGGGAAGATTGGGATCTATCTCTTCAACAAAATCTTTGATGATCTGGGCTGTTTCCTTCAGTTCCTGCTTAGTTTTCAAGTACTTTTGGAGATTAGACTTATTTTTTAAGTAGTACCCGCTCAAACGCTTTGATATAATAGCCTCGAGATTCTCCGCATTTTTGGGGTCAAATGGTTTTTTATCAGTTTTTTCGGCACCCAAAAAAATGAAAGAGTTGTGTAAACTACAGTTTACTTTTGAACGTGGGATTTTGAGGTTCTTTTTCAGATCTTCCTGCAGTTTTGCGGCTAACTTCGAATTTTCTGCAGGGACCGACCTATCAATAAGCGCCGAAAAATAGACCTTCATTATTTCGTCTCCACAGAACCGAATGGACCCTGCTCAATCCTTGAGACTTTTCCGTCACTCATATGAACGATATAATCACATTGCTCAGCGATCCAACGGTTGTGAGTGACAAGAATTAACGTCTGCCGATTCATCCGGTTTATTCGCCGAAAAAGATTCATGACATCAGCACTCGTCTTGGAATCCAAATCACCAGTCGGTTCATCTCCCAGAATTATCGCAGGATCATTGATTAAAGCTCGGGCGACAGCAACTCGCTGCTGTTGACCTCCAGACAGCTCAGTTGGCTGATGGTAAAGTCGATCTCCCATGCCAAGCTCCCGAAGCAACATCTTAGCTTGCTCTCTAGCTAACCCCGAATTTACGCCGCTCAGAAGCAACGGAGTCTCCACGTTCTCTACAGCGGTCAAGAAAGGAAAAAGGTTGAACAATTGAAATATGAAACCTATGTTATCTCGGCGAAAAGCCGTCATCTGAGCATCAGACAGAGTAGAGGTTGCTACGTCGTTGATTACTATCTCTCCTGAAGAGCGCCGATCTAGGTGGCCAATCATGTTCAAGAGAGTGGTTTTTCCACATCCTGAAGAACCCATAATCGCCATCATATCCCCCTGATTAACCGCAAGGTCTATTCCCTGCAGGGCGTGAACTTCATTGGATTTACCCTCGTTGTACCGTTTATGAAGCCCAGAGATTTTCAAAATGGGCTTTTCAGACACCAATTTTTGACCGCTTTCTATCTTATTCATCCAACATACCTCAAAGCTTCTGCTGGGGGAATTCTCGAAGCAATATACGCAGGAATGGAGCCTGCCCCTATGGCTATGAGAACAATGAAGGAAAGATACAACCCAAGCTGTTCCCAAGGAATAATTAAGGGCATACTCTGCAGGTTCGCAAAACCCAAACTAACCAATAACCCATTTGCGACTCCAATAGCTAATCCAATTACTCCAAGTACAACCAGTTCAAGCAGAACTGAAAGCATCACCTGCCTTCTTGGAAAACCTATGGCTCGCATCATTCCGATTTCTCGTTTTCTCTCTGCAACATTTCTAACAGAGATTACAGCCATACCAACAGCTCCAATTACAAGACCAAAGGAGACGTAAATCTGTAGAAAAGACGCTATTCTATCAGTCATTTGAAGAGTAGTTTCGATCCTGGCGTAGACGAGACTCGAACTTCCAAAGATGAAGTTGTCCCCTGCCAAAAGACGATAACCCTGATTGTTCGTGTTGGCATAAACCTCGATGGCTTGAGCTATATTTTCCAGTTTTGGATCAGCGAAACCCAATGTAGTCTTAACTAAGTAGGAATCATACTGATCAGGCGCTCTAGAAAAAGCCGTCTTGCCATCCGCCATACCTAAGTAACTTGTTTGATTCGCCCAATACTCTGGCATATACAAAGTCCCCAATATAGCCGAGAAATCAAAATTTCCCGAGCCAATTTCTAGGGACGCAGCCAAAGGAAAACCGCCACCACGCTGACTATCAAGTCGACCTCCAACCGTAAACGCCTGATAAACCGGAAATCCCTGCGAAGAAGTATTCATCGGAATCCAAATCTGCAAACCGACGGGCAGCAGAGCAGAATCCGTGAACACTATCGGATTTTCAATAGCGCTTCCATTCGAATCCTTCAAAGGTGCTACATCCTTAAGAGAATCATCGCTAAAGCCCGCAATGCCTGAACCAAAATCTAAACTAGACAGATCGGACGCACCCGTAACCACACTCAAAAGGCCAGACGTAACGTTATAGGCTGCCATCTTATACCCAGGATCAAAGAACTTGTCCCACCCCTCTTTGGATAACTGAAGAAGTTGAGAGTCAGTGAGGTCTGAAGTTAGCGATTGACGAACACCGTCCGGAAAACCGCTTAAGTAGAAATCATAACGCCAACCAGAAACGGAAGCGTCCGAAGCGTTACCCCTGATCTGCTCCGACTTGAATTCCCCCAGACTTATTGGCAGAATGTCAGTGCTTGCATCAAACCCAGGCGAAAAAGGCTCGTTTAAAGCTGAAAACTTGGTATAATCCTTGGGCTTAAAAGTCTTGAAACCTATTACGTCAGTTATCCGTTTATCCACGCTGTAGAGTTGTTGTGAAAACGATGTTCCTGGAATAATCGCTTCGGGTTTATTTAGAAAAACAGATAGATCTACCCCGCGAGATTCCGCCTCTTTCTGAGAAAGAGTCCCCAGGTTAGTTGGAATCAACGTCGCCACTATTACATTCAAAGTCAAAATAATTGCAAATATGGCAAAAGTCAAAGTAGATCGAGTAATATGCGAAGATATCAAAGAAGGCGATATCTGACCAACCCCTTTCAAGCCCCTGGCCCTAATCAAAACGTGTCGTAAACTTCGCATCAAAATGGGAAGGTTTAGAGCAACAAACAAAACGGAACCAACTATAATCTCAATCATCCCCAAAACCAAGATCTCAATCGGGATCCCCGTGACGCCTGTTATCCAATTGCCCATAGCGACAACAAACAGAACGGTAGGCATTACGTAAAGGGTAATCGCTGTAATGTTAAACGCCTTCACTCGGCTGATGAATTTGGAAAGAACAATTCCCAGACCTCCTGACAACAAACCAAAACCAATCAGGAGAGCCCTCCACTCCTCCAAAGTGTTCCAACCTGCACTGGTCCAGAACACTTGATACGATTTGTCGAAGACGCCGTTGTAGAACAAAGTGACAATTCCGCCCACAGCCATTAGCACCCCCAAAGCCGCCAAGTTACGACCAGATTTTGCTTCAAAGGCAACTTTTATTCCCCTCAAAGCCTCAACAATATTAACCCTGGAAGCCCGCATCGCAGGAAGAATACCAGTCACAATACTCAGAACTACACCCACCAACACAGATAGGATAACCACTTCTTGAGAAATCACAGGTTTAACACTAAGCTCCCCGGTGCCAAACAGCCCAGCAAGATAAACTGCAACACCTTGCCCGAAAGCCAGCCCTCCAACAAGCCCCAACAACCCCCCGATAATTCCCTGAAACAGATTTTCAACCAATATAGACTGGAAAATTCCCTTTCGATTTTCACCAACAGCCCGCAAAACACCTGTTTGGAACTCTCGATCTTCCACACTCATAAGCTGCACGTTAGTAATCAACAAAACGCCAGTGAGCGTTATCAGAAAACCTAAAGCAGTCAAAATGGTGCTCAACAACGTAATTATGAAGGCCGCAAGCCCGAAGAAATCAAGCCGAGCAGAACTAACCTGATAAATTTTTTCGACCTTACCAGTTTGAGCATCCGCACGCGTGGGGATTGCTTGTTCAAGCGTCGTTACTTTTGATTTCAAATAGTCTTCTTTAATTTCAGACGTGAAATGATTCGTCTTAAAGGCTACCAGGAAAGCGCTGACGATGTCAGTTTGCTTCTGCGGATCCTGCAAACTCAACCACTGCTGCAGATCTTCCAGCCTAAAGACAAGACCAGAATACTGAGAACCAACTCCTGGAAGGTTAGAATCAAAAATTCCAACCACATGCAGCTCGACCCTTGAAACTTCAGGTACAAACGAGAGAGCCGGCGCAAGAGATCCAAACGCAATTTGTGTTACATTGACGCTTGCTCGTGTACCGTTTGAACTCATCAAAGCGAGGTAGATGTCTCCTCTCAAAGTTCCTCCCGCATAGGGGGTCAAATCAAACGGCATGGCACTAAGAGTAGCAGGGTCTGTCCAGTTAGCCAAGTCCAAACTGCTTCCATTCTCCAAAGAGAAACCCAACAGAACCCTAGCATTATCTGTTCCAGTAGCTGTAACATTCACGTAAGCGTAGTCTGACAAACTCAATTTGGGACCGCTGATTGTGAAAACTGTTACCACACTCGCCGGATTAACAGGATTAAGTTCAAGAGAAAGCTCAGGCACGCTGGAGTTGAGAACATAGGCGCCAGTTGTAAAATTAGAGTTCACCATCCAGCCAGACAGCGAAACCGACGGTGGCTCAGCAACTGTAACTGTGAGATTGGTAAATTCCGTAGTTAGAACAACGGGAAGAGTCGTGTCTTTGGTCAACCCAAATTTATCAGCTTGTTTGCTAGACAAGAGAACACTGCTGTTATCTGTTAACAGAACGCTGGGCTCCATTTGATTTCCTGTTTTCCAATCATAGAATCTCCCGAAAACCTCAGGATAATCAGCCGATATACCAACCGCGTCAAGTTTAGGGTTAAACTGACTCTCAACCAAAGCAGGAATCTGCGTCGAAAGCTCAGGCATTACGCCCACCGCCTCAGGCACCAGCCCTTGTATAGATCCCAAGTCAGAGGCCTTTAGATACGCTCCTCCAGTGGCATTTGCAATTTGAAGATCCACTTCGCCCTCTCTTTGAAGGAGACTCGTCAAAAACGAATTCTGTAACGTATCAGTGGTTATCTGAATCCCAACAAGCAATGTAACTCCCAAAGTCACTGCTAAAATCGCACTGAGGTTCTTCGTTTTCCTCCTGGACAGAGATCTCCACGCAATCAACAAACTAGACCTAAAACCCATAAATCCATCAACCAAAAGTCTTCCAGTTATCACAACAAATTAACAAATTAAATCCCGTCATGATCCCTACTTCTTTGAGCGAACTTTTCAAGCGTTTTAGAACACTTTTTTAAGGCTTGAGCGATTTCCTCAGCATCTTTCTGCGACAGCCCATCAAGATTATGCCGTATAGACATGAACCCACTTATCAACTGCCTAGCAGGCTCTACAGTAATGCGAAGCTTTTCCTTTCCTGATCCGAACTGAACTCCTCCAATAAGCATAGGCAAAAGAAACTCCATCTTATTCAACAAATCCTCTCCAATCTCTAACTGCTTTTCCAAGAACTTACTGCCTTGAACGGTAAAACTGTAACGTTTGAACCCCTCTTCTTCCTTTGGCAACTCCTCAGTGAAGCCCTTATCCAACATCCACGCCAGCAAAGGATATATTGACCCAGAACTTGGCTTCCAACGACCCTCAGTCTGTTTCTCGATTCGCTCAGCAATTTCAGCTCCAGACATCGGCTTTTCGCTTAACATCTGTAGAACCAAAAACCTGAGAAGACCTCTAGGAACCCCAACAGTCTTGCCTAGTCGACTCGAAGCCAAACGATAACACCCGAAATATCTCTTCCGATATCACTTGCGACATATAACAGTTGTGTGTTCAAAATAAGTAATCAAAATTCAGAAACACTAACTTAGTTTATTTGCAGAAAGGAGAAGGCAATCCACCTCTCCCCTGCAAAAATCAATTTTTTTCAACCGACAAAAAAGAAAAGGGGATAAGACTATTTTGCGTAAGCTTCGACCAAGTCGCGCGCTGTAACGATGCCTAACAACCTATCGTCCTTGATGACGGGCAATCTTCTAATGTGTTTTAACGCCATTGTTGCGGCAGCTCTATGAACACTCGTCCCGGCAGGAATAACAATCAAAGGCGAGGAAGACTCCTTTCCAACCTCCGTATGCAAATCTCTACCTCTAGCAAGGAAAGCAGTAAGCAAATCACGCTCAGTGAAAATCCCAAAAGGATCTCCTTCACGAGTAATAACAACGCTGCCTATACGCTCTCTGCCCATGTTGCTCGCTACGGTTGCGACGCTCGTTTTCTCATCAGCAGTCACAACAGGCTTCGTCATGAAATCTTCAACCTTAACCTCAGTCTCCGGAACATCAGGCAAACACTTGATCAAATCAGAAGCGGTTATGATCCCAGCAAGCTTCCCCACATCAAACACCGCAAGTCTACCTTTGTGGCTAATCATCGTCTGAGCAATTTCCTTTATCTTCGAAGTCAAAGAAACCGAAACCAGCGGATACGACATCACATTCTCAACCCTTTCCAGCTTTATGCTCCGCCCAAACGCCAAAACCTTACTCAGCAAATCCCGCTCCGTAACAATGCCCACAGGCGTGCGATACTTCATCACAATTAAGCTCCCGATATGCTTATCACCCATCATCCGAGCAGCCTCATCCATCGAGTCTCAGGAGAAACAGTGACAACATCCGGAGTCATGATCTCCTTCGCCATTCGATAAAGCGACAAGTCACGTTTGTACTGCTCATAAGCAATGTCGACAACGCCAGGCAACTGCCTTTTCAACTCTTGAGGTGACGCCAAAAAAATCCCTCAACATAACAATAGTCAAAACCACTAATTAAACACCCGTGAAAAAAGTCCACACAGCCACGCAAATAACCCAAACAAAAGCCGACAACAATGAAAACTCAACTTCGTCACCAAAATAGAAAAAAGCAACGCAGACGATCTCTTTTGGGATCGGAATGAACAAGAATACTGTAGTTCGCCACAGCGGTTCAGCAGCATGGGTAAAAGACGAACTAAAAAAATTCACCCAAGTAACAGACCCAGCACAAGTAGAGAAGATAAAACTCTACATTGGCATAAGCAAGCTCACAGACAGTTTCAAAACGTTTTTTGTGCCCACCGGCGTAGCAGCCCCACAAGAAGTTTGGGCCAGCCAAACCAACCCGCACCTGGAATGGTCAGAAGTTTTCCACATCAAAATTCAGGACCGAAACGACTGGCAAATATTCGACTGCCCAATCTGCGGACACGAAATCATGCTGCGAACACAACATAACATAGGCACGGAAATTAAGCCTATTCCGGCGTCGGGCGAGTGCGACTACTGCAAAACAAAGTTCCCAAACCACATGGTGAGAACACCCCAATTTGGCAAAAGAAACGCCGAGTACAACGCAACCACCACTATAATATGAAACACTTTTTCTTTATTTTTTCTAAAAATGATTTAATGCTCGGTGACGCACGGACAGAAGGGCGTGTTACTCGTGTCCCTTCGTTTCATGATGCGTTGTGTCTAAATGTCTCTCCATCTCCGACTTGGTCTTGAAGGTTTTTCCGCAGACTGGACAAGGAATCTTACCTGGTTCCACTCCTTTAACAGGTATCTCTTGAGATGACGACGCTCCTAATGTATGAGGCTGATGAGGCTCTTTTTCTTTCATGACAACACCTAACACTCTATGAGCGGAGTGAAGCTTTCTTAAATCTATGTGGCTGCATCGAGACAACAACAAAGCACTTTTTCAAGACTCAAAAGTCAGACATATTTGAAAAATAAAAAGCCCAAGTCTATTGCGCTCTATACGTGAGCAATGTAACACAAGTTTTCTTCTTTCTTTCCCTTGTTCTTTTCATAGCTCGCATCTGGCAAATTTAGCAGCAAGGAAAAACCAGTCAGATGAAGTTGACTTGCACACCTATTGCACTTAATAATTACCTCTTCCAAACCTTCGAGGTTGATCTTTATTTCCAAAATTGAATACGACTCTTCTGAGCAATCGTCAGGAGATATCGTAGTTCCGCATTCTGGACAAGGAAATTCTCCATCTCCATCCATTTTTGCCAAGTCCAATACATGCACATGTTTTTGCTTCATTGATTTTTTCCTCCTTTACATTTTCCAAAGCTTCAGACTGTTCTGGGGCAAGAAAATATTAATTGGTTTTCCAGAGTCAGACTCAAATCTTTACCAAATTCATGCCAGATTACAATCAACATTCTGGAGAGAGAATAAACAACTGTGACAAGTAGTCGTATACTCGTTTTAGACTATGTTCTACATCAGTTATTTATTAAAATAGCGTGCGCTTCTGAGGGGTCAAAGTAAAATCTTATATTTGGCAGCACAAGGATAGAAATTCAACAAATAAGAAACTGAAAGAAGAAAAAACACGCCATGCAACTTACGCCTAAAAGCTTGCAGACCGTAAGGCCAGCCTTGATTGTTCTTGCATTGGTAATTATTTTGGTTGTGATGGTGGAAACAAACTGGGCAAAAATAGAAGGCATATGGTTAGTCTTTCCTTTCTCAGGAATCCGAATTTCAACAGCAGTCACAGCAATTGTATGTTTTGCTCTTGTTCTGTTTTTGCAGAGAGCTAACACTTTGAAGTCTATTTACTACGCTTCCTTAGCGGTTATTTTTTCAATGGGCTTGTTTGAAATTGTGTGGTACTACACCGCCGCAGTCTTCAGGGGTTGGGATTTAAGAATTTTCGAGTTTGCCGCACTTTCTGGCTGGGTTTTCCTAGGAATTAGAGAAGTGTTCAGAAAACGCCCATCAAAGCTTTCGACTGTGCTTTACGGAGTTTTTGTGGTTTCCATGGTGATATGGATAGGAACAGGATTTCACTTTAATGATACAGGCAATCCATCCTTCTCGATTTCCGGAGAGATTCTGAATGTCGTAAGCAAAACCGCACTTTTCGTCGCTTACGCTCTTCACATAGGCAGTGTTAAATCCTAAGAACGAGGCTAACAATTGGCGGGCTTACTCTAAAATCCAAACCAGCGCGATTGGTAACGCCCATACTCAGATTCATATATTCTGGGGCAAGCAATTCGTCGATAAGGTCGGTATTGCCGTTGCCCAACACCTCTTTGATAAATTGACGAACAACAGCTTTGTTCTTATCAGTGGACATTCCCAATTCTCCTCTACTCAAAAAAGCGATTGTGCGCTTAATACCAATATGTTGCTGTGACGTTGCAGTCACAGACATTGAGCGTTCACAGAATAAAGGGACAAGCAGCGCACTATAGCAAGAATCCGATGCATTCAGTCTAAGATGGTTAAATATTTACTCGTCAAAGCTCAGCAAGAGTGGTCTACTTTGCTTTCCGTTTCCTCTTGTAAACAAAGATCATACCTATGACTACTACGATGGCAATTGCGACTGCAATAATTATTGCCAGAGAAGTGACAGCTTAACGGTAACGTGGAAGCGTTTGACTTCGGGATTCCCACCAAGATTGACGTTCCAGTTAAAGCTGAAGCGGGAATAGCCGCACGCGCGTTTGCGCTAATATCGCTAATAGCTCTAATAAAGCAGGACACAGTGTCAGGTGCAGTGAATGTGGTCGCAACTGACGTCCAAGCGTCCCGTTCCAATACTCAATAACACTGGCACTATTGAAGCTTGGATTAGATATGCTTACAGTACCGGCGACATCTGAACTTAAGGCTCCGCCATTTGAAATGACATCGACGGCGTAGAAGACTGCTGCATCAACTTGGACTGCGCCTGTTCCTTCGGGTTGGTTTTTACCATAATTGGTTGAGGTGACGTTCAGCTGTGTGCTGTCTTGCAGCGAGGAACCATTTACTGTGATGCTGACGCCTGTTGTCGCTGATTGGTCTGCTGTCGCAGAATTGCCACTCACCGTTGCAACTGAGTTGGCGCTTGGCGCAACAGTAACAGTTGGTGTTGGTGCATGAGACGGCGTTGGGGTAGGAGAAGGCGAAGGCTTAGGGTTGACCGAAACGGTGGCGACGTCAGATTTTGCCCTCACTTCAAGGTTGTCTGTCGCGTTAACGTAAACCGCGTAGGAGCCTGAGGAAGATGGAGTGAACGTCCACGAAGAGGATGTCGCACCGGAAACAGGAGTACCGCCAAGATACCATTGGTACTTATACGGAGAGGTGCCGCCAGAAACGATTGCAGTGAAAACCGCTGATTGGTCAACATCCATAACTCTGTATGGGGGCAAGACAGATACATGCATGTATTCAGCCCCTACCTCCTCAGCAGATAAAGCTCTGTTGAAGATCTTCACTTCGTCTATTGTGCCAGTGAAAAATCTTCCAGACCAAATTGCACTTTGTCCGATGCAAAACTTATTTGGATTCGTATTTCTGGTTATGCTTATTGAAGTTGTTTTTTCTAATACTCCATTGACATAGATTTTTATGTTGTTTTTGGCTTGGTATGTTCCTACAATATGATACCACTCATTAGTCTCAGCTATAGTATTCGACACCGCAACATTTGGTGCTCCTGTGCCGATAAAAAATTTGAATTTGTTGTCAGTCTCTATTTGTAGGTCTAAGTCGGTACCGCCACCAGATCTGCCCGCGATTGCCATAATATGATTTGCAGTGGATGGCAATTGTTTGAAATTAACCCATGCTTCTATAGTAGCTCCTTGTGTCGGGTCGAGTACCTCATTATTTCCACAATCAACCCAGTCATTAAGTCCATCAAAGTTCAAGGCGCCACTCATTCTACCGTTTGTCCATGAAGCCCCATTTATAGTTCCATGATTGTTGTAGCCAGAGCTGTCATACGCTATTGTGCCTGAGCCCTGGTCAAGATTCCAGTAGCCAACCAAGCCTTGAGGCTGAGCGTAGCCGGTTCCAAACGGCGTCGAGCTTGGGGCAGAGGAAAGGGTCGGGAATGGCGAAGGCGTTGGAGATGAAACAGACGGGAATATAGGTATTAGTTGAGATATTTCTGCTGAAGTAAGCGCACGATTGTAAACTCGAACTTCGTCTATTGACCCCCTAAAATACGTAGTTAATGGACCTCCCATAGTCCCAATATGCAAGTTGTAGCTTGGATTTGGATTCGGAACTCTCAATGTATTGATGGTTGTACTGACCTCGGTTCCGTTCAAGTACAGTTTTACATCTTTGGTTGCTGCATCGTATGTCGCTGCGACAAACGACCACGTACCAACAGCGAGTAGTGAACCTGATTGTGACCAGCATTCATCCTGTCCATTTTCGGCTTGATTAAGAACAACCAATCTTCCATTGGCAGCAATAACAAAGTCCACAGCTCCATTGGTGTTCCCAAAACCTCCATTGGATATTATTCTGTGCTCGCTATCGTTAATGGCAGAAGGTCTTATCCAGGCAGATAACGTGTAACTCTGAACGTGAAGCGATGCTGCGTTTCCGCAATCAACGTAATTGGCTCCATTGAAGGTCAAAGCGTAACCTGACTTTCCAGTAGTCCAACTAGGACTTCCAATCAGAACTCCATTATTTCCGTTCCCGCTATTGTCTGCTGTCGTGGTTCCGCTTCCTTCATCGAATTTCCAGTACCCTACAAGCCCATTTGTGACATCGGAATAAACATAGGGTAAGCGTGGAGCAACCAACATGATAGAGAAAACCAATACAAATAAAATCACTATTTTTCTCGTTTTTCATCCCATCCTTTCTTCTTTCAGTCGCCTTTTAACACTCAGCACTTTTTGAGTTTTGGAAGTGAAGCCGCTTCTGGCGGCTGAGGTTCAATTGATTGCCAGCAGTTAGGAGAGAGGTTCAACGTGGTTTACTCGCAATCAATTCTGTCATTGAGGAGAGTTGTTTGCATGCAGTGCATATGAGTAGAAAAGCCTTTGGATAGCATATAGCCTCTGCCCAGCGGCTTCTAGAGCTTCACAGCCGTATTGTGCGTTTCTTGGCTTAAATTTTGCCCAAAAAGATTTCATGTGATTCAATACTGCCGCATGAAAGTGCGTTACAGAAGCACGAACTAATTGTAAACTTGGCGCGATTTGGGATTGAATTTCAATCAAAAAGATCTTGCGAGCACGCTAGCAGCCTATTAATGAAAACAACAAGACAAGAGTTTGGAAAGAACAATCTTGTAAAGTAAATGGCAAAGATGCGCTATCATCCTGAAGCTTATAGTTTATGCAAAAAAGAAAGGGCTCGATGATCTCCAACTGAACCCCAAAAGGAGCAATTAAGAAAATTTTATATAGTTTAATCGACGGACTAAGTATGAAGATAATTCTTCGGGTTTTGAAAAATGAACTCAATTCTGAATAAACCAAATCTAGTTGCTACACTTCTGTTCTTTGCCCTTCTGTTCGCAGCGGTAAGCCAGAATGTTAACATCGCTGTGGCTCAAACAAACGTTGCCACTGTAATCGTTATGCCTACAACTGGAGGAACAACTGACCCAACTCCAGGGGAATACACCTACAGTAACGGCACCAACATCGTTTTAAGAGCAATTCCTGACTCAGGCTACACGTTCAGCTACTGGATAGTATCAGGCGATCTAACCACTGGACACACTGCATCACAATCGCAGCCAGTTGCAATAATAAACCCTGACACTGGAGAAATAGTGGGATACTTTCCAGCGGTTGGAAGTACCGCAGCTATTGACAGCTTGACCTTCAAAAATAACCCAACAAACATCACCTGTGGCTACGGTTACTCCTACACATACACCGCAATATTCGCCCCAGTCAGCGCACCAAGTCCAGCTCCCGGTCCAGTCGACGCTGTCGTAATTGTTATGCCGACAACAGGTGGGACCGTCACACCAGCAGCTGGGAGGCATACATACTCGAATGGGACAGTAATTGATATTTCAGCAACCCCCGCCTCAGGCTACGAGTTTAAATATTGGCTAGTATCAGGCGATTTCACCCCCGGTCACACTGGCACACAATATTCATTTATCCAGGACGACAATGGAAACATAATCGGGCAAGTTCCAAGACCATCCGTCACCGGAATTGACAGCATAACATTCACAGCCAATCCGGCGCACATCACCTGCGGCTACGGATACACCTACACGTACACAGCAATATTCGGACCAGTAGCTGCAACAACGTCGCCCACACCAACTACAACACCAGTTGCCACAACCGCACAACCGACCGCAACGGCAAGTCCTGTTCCAACTGCAACCCCAACAGCGCCAGCTACAACTGACTGGACCATGTGGATAATAATCGCAGTGATAGCGATAGTCATGATCATTGCAGTAGTTGCTGCCGTTATGATGCGTAGAAAGAAATAGACAAATCTTCCACCTTTTTTTCTCCCAGCGATTTGACAAAGAATTCCTTGCCTTTTTTGTTCACTTTAGTCCATCGTTAGAGGCGGACTTTGGTTAAGGGGCGAAACTGTAGCTTGTTTCGGCTATGGTTCCGTTTTGCCAAGTTCCGCTCCACATTATCATGTTCTGTGGTGGAAACATTTCGGATATGGGTGAGACGTAGTTGGCGGTTATGGTGTATTTTGGGTTTAGAGTTATGGGGTACTGCATGGTTACGTTCCAGCCGTTGCTCTGGTACGAGTACGTGGACGCGCCCACCATCATGCCTGATTGCATCATTCCGCCAGTCCACATGAAGTCTTGCATGTAGGGAACGGTCTGGCTGTGCTGGGTTTTGACGTAGTTGATAACAGAGTCCCTGATCTCCTCTTGAGTTGTAGGTTGGGGAGAGGGAGAAACTGTTGGAGATGCTTGGGGAGTGGTGGAAGCAGCGGGAGTTGCTGAGGGAGTTGGTGTTGTGGCGGGTTGATTACCGTTTAGTCCAGTCAAGCCTACGTATCCTGCGGCAATTGCAAGTATAATGATTAAAGTTGCAGCTAAGATTATTGTTCTGCGCAATTATGTTCACCTAATTTAGTGGATACGGTTAATGATTATTTAGCATCTTGCCTCTTGGTTGGTTTGATTAAGATTTAATCCCGTTTGCACTTTTTAGAAATAATTGAATAGGCTCCATTTTGAACGGATCACAAGATAAAGTATCAATATTCCAGCCAGTCCCAAGAATGCAAAAGCACCTACACCCACAGACAGGTTTATGGCGAACGCAATTCCAGCACTCGAACAGAGCACAAGGAAAGCCCATTTCTTCCAAAAGAACAGAAAACAAACACAAAAAACGTTCAGTAATCCAAGAAAGATGAAAACGTAAATCACCTGCAGCTGAACGTAGGGCAGAAACAAGTTACGTCCAAGAGGAGAAATAGCAATCACCGAATAGAGCAGCATTGAGGCAGCAATCAAACTTGGCTCCAAAGCAAAAAAGTTGGCAATTTATGAGGCACCCTACAACTCTGATGAGTCTGTTCGCCAGGAATGGAAAGATTACCTTAAACAGCTAAACGAATTCTTGGCGGCAGGTCGCCGAGGCGACGCAGTGGAGCTCTTCATGAGGTTTGTCGGCACACTTGTTGATCAAATTGCTGGCATGCGCCAAACGCCAATGTGACCTCTATTTGAAGCCGTAGCGCCTACTTTGGCGTACGATGCTGCCGCAATGGGCTCAGACCGGTCAGTACCCACTGAACGCGCCTCACGCGTAACAGCTTCAGCTCTTGTTATGCACGGCGGTGCGGGACACGCGTTTATGAAGGACACAGCACTTGCGCTTAGCAGAGCAATCCCCCACGCTGAATTTCGCACATTGGAAGGTCAGACGCATAACGTTGCCTCTGAAGTCATTGCACCTGTACTAGTGGAATTTTTCAAAAGATAAGCAACCACGAAACAGCTTTAAAAAGCACACAAAAACGGAATGCTGAAAAAAAGAAAACTAAGGAATTAAAGATAATGGCGTTGGTTGGATCAAGATTAGGCTAACTGACGAGTGCAGTTGTTTTGTTTAACTATAATCAAAATATGTGCAAAGAGCGGCGCCAGCCTTCACTGAATAAATAGATATACTTCTTGTTCCAATAGAACTCATTGAGGTTTAATAGATGGGTGATTCTGAACGCGAGTATTCAGAAAAAATATCTAAGACCAAATTGAATTCAAGTAAGAAAGTTACTGAAGTTCTAGATGTTTTTGGCAAGGCACAGAAATTTAGAGCTGAATCTTTGAAGAAAACTGAAGAAATGATGACTAATGCCTCAAGCGATTATGAGAAGCTTGAACGAGACATGGCAAAAAACCAAGATTTGTCCGCTGAGTCTAAGAACAGGCTTAATGAAGAGATTAAAGCTGCCAGACTTCAAGTGAGACAGAAGTATGATGAACTGAAAGCGCGAATTTCTGACCGCATCCAATAAGCCCCCAAAGAAGAGTCAGCAACAAAAACGAGACGCATACAGAACTACCTAACCGCTTGAGATGGTAAAAAAATGAGCGAGAAACCTCCCGCTAAGAGTTTAATCGATGAGCTACCAGACGGTTTGAAAAAGAACCTTTCTTCCGGCGAAGAAATTGTCAGCTACCTCAAAAGCTTCGTGATAGCTGAACGGTCAAATTTCTTAATACTAACGAACCTTCGCATGATCTACTTCGACCAAAAATACTTGGGTCGCTACGTCTTCAAATCCTTACCCTTTCAGAAAATACTTCAAGTAAGTGCGCACAAAGGCGCAATTGTGTGGGGAGAAGTCTCCGTCAAAATGGAGG
The DNA here is from genome assembly GCA_963825115.1 of Candidatus Bathyarchaeota archaeon. Classification (GTDB taxonomy): domain Archaea; phylum Thermoproteota; class Bathyarchaeia; order Bathyarchaeales; family Bathycorpusculaceae; genus JADGNF01. The sequence continues at coordinate 80,788 of CAWGRS010000002.1, forward strand.
ACGGCACCTCATATAATGTGGAAAGAGTCAGCCGAAACGACATGGCAAACTTCATAGATGCACTAGAAATCGAATATAACAGCATCGCAGTTGAACCGGTTTCTATTAAACATAAAGGAGAGTTGCTTGGCATATCAGATTGGGAGTTCAACAAACCTGCTGAGATGGTTTTTAGGCAGAACCCCACTATTCAGTCCAAACCTGCTGAAGACCCACTGGTTCAGCTGAAAATGCGGTTTATCAAAGGGGAAATATCCGAAGTGGAATACAGGGCTAAACTTCGAGTGCTACAAGAGAAATAAAAGGCAGACAACGTAGGTTGGATTAAAAATTAATCAAAAAAACTACACAACTACAGCTCAAGTTAAATGAGTTAGGAGTGCGCGCTAATGGTCGACCAAATAATCGTGGGTACCTTAACCTGGTTTCACATAATCTCCGTAATAGGATGGTTTGGTGCAGCTCTCACATTCTTAGTTTCAATCAGGCCTTCGATTGCAAAATTCTCTCCTCAGGCAAGCGGTGAATTTGTTCTCAAGGTATTTCCAAGGTTTGTAAGGTCTGTTCAGGTATTTACGGTTCTCACTCTAACGTTTGGGCCGCTTCTTGCATTCGCAATGAATGATGGCCCGCCAAACGCCTTCGACCTTGTGTCGCCTTGGTCCAGACTCATAATCGCTGGCGCCTCTTTCGGAATCGCTACATTTTTTGTCGTTTTCCTCGTTCTTACTCCTACTGCAAAGAAAATGGGAAATCTGATTCGGCAAATGCAGCAAAACCCTCAAAAGCCCCCGCCAGCCCAGCTGCAGATGTTACAGAAACGACTATCCATCATTCCACCTTTGGGCGTGACGCTTCTACTCTTGGCGGAAGCATGCATGGTGGCAGCTGCCCAATTCTAGATTAGACAGCACCCAACGGTTTGGATTTGAGAACTAAGAATTAATCCAGAAAAGAACTGCGAAGACTGAAGACTAGGCGTCAATAGTCAAGAATTTAAGCTATTTCTTCTCCATAAGACTCAGCAGTGACGAATATGGGTGAAGAGGAGCAGGCGCAAAAGGGAAAGAAGAAAAAGAAAAGACAGCTGAAGGTTTTGGAGACTGAGAAAGTTGAGAGCGACCGGCTACCAGAGTTAGTGGAGGCGTTAAACGAATTAGAGAAGGAAAAGAAGTACGTGGACCTTCAAGTTTGCCCAAAATGCAAGAGTCCATTAGTTCAAAGAGTCGGTTCCTTGATGGGAGATACGATGGCTCACATGGGATTTTCCCCGCCAAAATATGAATGCCGCGAGTGTGGCTGGCGAGAAAGAACTGTTCTAAAGGCTACCAACAAGCCAACCACAGTTAGAGACGTTGTACTAATGGAAGAGGCCAAAGACGCTGACCTCAAGGAACAGCTAAGAAAGAAAAAGAAATAGGGCGATGCGTGACTAATTTGAAGGTTGTACTTTTAAGATGTAAACTCCCACTTCAACAATGGTTGCTAAAATCTTTTCAATGCTAGTGGTACTTCATGAAGGAGATTAGAACGAAACGACTCCGATTGCGAGACTTGCAAAAAGAAGACGAGCAAGCTATTCATGAATACTCTTCAGACCCAGAAGTAACACGTTACATGAACTGGGGTCCCAACACCGAGCAAGATACGAGGAATTTCGTTGAGAGGTCAATTGCCAGTCAAGGTGAGCAACCTCGGAGGAACTTTACGCTTGCGGTAATACTCAAATCGGAAAACAACCTCATCGGCAGTTGTGGAATTCATTTGTCTAATCCTGACCAGCGAGAAGGATTCATAGGCTATGTACTCAAAAAAAGTTTATGGGGAGAAGGCTATGCAACAGAAACGGCTTCAGCACTGGTTAAGTTTGGTTTCAATGATCTCAAATTGCACCGCATCTTTGCGACCTGCGACCCGCAAAATCTTGTTTCAGCTCGAATTTTAGAAAAGGTGGGAATGCAAAAAGAAGGCTGCCTTCGTCAAAACTACTGGGTGAGAGGAAGATGGCGGGATTCCTTACTGTTCGCTGTTCTTGAAAACGATTTCAAAATAGGCAAACAAAATTTGGCTCGCCAGCAAGAAATTTACAACTTCAAAGGGAACGAAAATTCCGCTGGCGACACTTCTACTTAAATTTGGGTTTGGGGATTAAACTTTAGTCTCTCTCCCACTTTCGCGACTGAAAGACAAAACTTTTCTTTCAGGTTGGATACTTGGTTAAAACCAAAGACAAATGTGGGTCCTTAATGGAAGAGGTTTCTATTCGGAAATATCAGGTCAGCGACCTTGACGCTTGTAGAAGTTTGTGGAGAGAGCTGGCTGAATGGCACCGAATGCTTTATGAAGACAACACTATTGGTGGAGAACATCCCGAAACGTACTTTGACGAGCATCTTTCAAGATTGGGAGAGAATCAGTTGTGGGTTGCCGTTGTTGACTCCAAGCTTGTTGGGTTCACAGGTTTAGTTTTAAGAGAAGATGACGGGGAAGTTGAGCCCTTGATAGTGAGCCAAGCATATCGCCACAAAGGGATAGGAACTAAATTAATTAATTCTGTTGTGGCTGAAGCAAAAAGAACGGGGCTAAAGTCTCTGAGCATTAAACCAGTTCTAAGAAACTTGAATGCCATACGACTTTTCAACAAACAAGGATTTAAGAACATAGGACAAATTGAACTGTACATGGACTTTTCAAAAAGCAAAAAGAAAAGTTTTGAGTTACTTAATCTAACATTCGACTATTAGATTTCAATCCAAAAAAATGTTAGGGTTTTTTGTTCATCTCGTGGCGTATCCACCAGATGACCCCTATTACAGCAGGAATTGCGAAGATGGCAACTATCCAAACGAGTATTGTAATCATGGAACCTACGACATAATCCAACGTCCAACCTGCAATAGCAGTATTCCAGTTTCCGTCAACATAGACTTTGATGGCGAAAGCGATGAATAGCAACGGCGAGATTACTCCTCCTGCCCTGCTTGACCGTGAACCTTTCCCAGAGAAGTGATACTCTCTCTTTTCCTCATCAGGCAGTCTCTTCCACCATTGCCAACCTAATATTGCACCGACAGCGACGGGGATTCCGATTAAGACAAGCTCCCAGAAGATGGCATGCAAAATGAAGCTCACGACATTGCCCATTGACCACAGACCCAAAGATGAAGGCACCAGCCCCGATGATTGAGCGTTCCCTACAAACCATAGAAAGACATAAACTGCTCCTATGAACGCCAAAATACCCGCTACTACAAAAACGGCAACTGTTCTCCAGTGTTTTCTAATGAATTTCTTCCCATCAGAAGCTTTTTCAACTTCAATTTCCTGACCCACTAAATCCACCTCCTTCCTTGCATTTCTGATTGTACATAATTATTGTGGTTCATTCCTTTACTCTCGATTATTCTTCCTTGCCCGCGCGTGCGGCTAAAAAGCACAATCAATTTAAGAAATTAAGTCTCCCTTTGATTTTATGAAAGAAATTGAAGTTAAAGTTTTGGGTGTTGACAAAAAGAAAATTATAGAGATAATTTCCCAGTTTGGCGCCAAGAAAATATTTGAGGGCCAAATTGAGACTACTTTCTTTGACTTCGCTGATGCCCGCCTATCAAATGCAAAAGGCATTTTGAGGTTAAGGAAAGCAGGAGAAAAATCGCTGTTGACATTTAAGACAATTCTAAGTCAGGAATCTGCGAAGGAAGCTGAAGAGTTCGAAGTGGAGGTCTCAGACATGCAAATTATGAAGAAAATACTCAAGGCGTTAGGTTTGTCGGAGACAAGAAAAATACTGAAACATCGGGTAAGCTTCAGTCTTGGCAACGTGCGTTTTGACCTAGATACTTATGAGAATAAACTCAGTTATGTTCCGCCTTATCTGGAAATTGAAGCAGAAAACATTGATTTGATCTGCAAGTACGCCGAACTATTAGGTTACAGCATCAAGGATTGCCTACCCTGGTCCACCGAAGATGTGATCAACTACTACTCAACAAAACCAAAGTAGTTCTGATGTGATAGGATAGGTCAAGGAACTGATTTGCGTGCCGGACGTTGTCTAACAGCTTTCTTTTTTGCTTCACGCGCCTTTGGTTTTACTAGCCGTTTCTTGGCAACATTCCAGATAGGGTATCCACTTTGTTCTTCAGTGAATTTGTTCAAAAGCTCTAGTTGAGTGGCTCTCGGATCATCACTTATAATCCAACTTACCGCAGCTTTCTCCAAGTATCCATCATTAAACAATTTTGCATTAATTCTTTTGCTGCCCTTTCCGCCGTAGCCCGCGATAAAACCGCCTAAGAGTTTCTTTGTAGGTTTCTTTCCGCGACCTATGTACACTATGTCGGTTTCTGTTTTTCCTGAAAGAGTCGTGTCTACTATCGCAAAAACAATGCCTTTGCTTTGTGGCAGGTTCGAAAATGAAAGAGCGCCAAAAGGTAGCAAATCAGAGAAGCCTATCTTTTTAAGTGTTAAGGAATTCATAGTTCTAATCCAGGCGCGCAAAGATATATTAGTTGCTGCTTTTTCAAACTGGCGAGGTTTTTTGGATTAGCCAATTTCGGTTTGCTGTGCGCACAACCTTTATAGCCTCTTCCAAGTTTATGACAAACAACAGCATCTTGTTGATAAAATAGCCCAATAATAATCGGCTTGCTCAATCGATCAAAAAAGATCTTCCAGAGATGAGGCATGTTGTCAACTTCAACCAAAATTTCCGAAAAAATCACTATAGAGTTCCCTAAACAGAAAACACTCATCGACGATCCCTCAATGCTTTTGAACAGGGAACTCAGCTGGATACGATTCAACGCTCGCGTGCTGGAGGAAGCGCAGGACGCAACACATCCACTTTTGGAACGCACTAAATTCTTAGCCATCTGCGGAAGCAATCTTGACGAGTTTTTCATGACTCGCATTCCTAGACTATTGAAGAAAGTAACCAAAGGCTCTCTAGAGAAATCTCAAGATGGCATGACTCCATTCCAACAGATTGAAGCCACACGAAAAGAGATAATTCCGCTTATTGAAAAACACGCTCGATGCTGGAAAGAGGAACTCCTACCAGCACTTGCAGCCAAAGAGGTTCGCATTAAAAAAATTCCTGATCTCACCTCCAATCAGAAAGAAAGTCTACGCGAATACTTTGCCAACTTAATATTGCCGACTTTCAAAAACCCCAAACAAGACCTATCCCACACGTTCATACAAAATTTGCACGTGAATCTCTTAGTCGTCGCCAAAAAGGGTGAAGAGGAATTTTACTATTTGGTTGAGATTCCAACTGAGAAGTTTGGGAGATTCATAGAAATTCCAAGAAAAGAACCTCAAGTAAACTCACCAAGTGATAAGGAAAACGCCGGGGTTGAACTAGTTTTCTTGGAAGAATTGGTGGCCTTCAACTTGGATCTACTGTATCCAAATGAAATGATAATGGCAGCTTACCCATTCAGACTAACACGAAATGGCGAAATCGACTTCGTAATTGATGAATCTTCGGATTTTCTGCTCTCAGTTAAGAAAAGTATTCAAAACCGAAAAGAAGGATTCGCCAGCAGACTTGAGTTTGACGAAAAAATGCCTGAAAGACTCAAAGAATTGTTGTCCAATCTGTCTGGTCTGCCAAGCTATTTGCTCTATGATTTGAGCGGACCTCTGGGGTTAGTGGATCTTTGGCAACTCCTAAAAATAGACAAACCTGAACTGAAAGACAAAGCATTTCTTCCCTTCAGACCAGCTTCGCTTACGCCTGAAAAAGACCCCTTCGCGGCAGTTACAAAAAAAGATTTTGTTCTTTATCATCCATACGACAGTTTCGAAGTAATAATTGACTTATTAAAAAAAGCAGCACAAGACCCAGATGTTGTAGAAATTTGTATTACGCTCTACAGAATGGACTCTAAATCGCCAGTAATTGAAGCTTTAATTGAGGCTGCCCAAAAAGGAAAGGCAGTGACTGTCGTCATAGAACTAAAAGCCAAGTTCGATGAAGAAAACAATATCAACCTAGCGTCAAGGCTCAGAAACGCAGGGTGCAACGTTGTCTACAACTTTCCAAAGTTTAAGGTTCACGCCAAATTGTGTCTTATTGTACGCAAAGAAAAAGGAGAAATCGCTAGATACTCTCACATAGGGTCAGGAAACTACAATTCTGTGACGGCGAGAATTTATGGAGACATAGGCTATCTTACTGCTAGACCCGAGATCGGCAAGGAGCTTTCGGAACTCTTCGGTGTACTTTCGCATGGTCTGCAAAATCAAGAGTTCAAACATCTGCTCGTTGCCCCAAAGACTTTAAAAAAAGAGATCTTATCGCGAATCGAGAGGGAAATAGTTGTTCAACAAAAATCCGGTCAAGGATATCTAGCGTTTAAACTCAATAACTTGGAAGAAAAAGAAGTGATTCAAGCGCTCTACAAAGCTTCGATGGCAGGAGTCAAGATCGATCTTAACGTAAGGGGCATCTGTTGCCTTAGGCCTGGAGTAAGAGGAGTAAGCGATAGCATCTCTGTAAACTCAATAGTTGGACGTTTCCTTGAACATGCTCGAATCTACTATTTTCAAAACGGCGGAGACGACGAAATACTGATCGGAAGCTCAGACTTGATGTTCCGAAACCTCAATGAGCGAATCGAAGTTGTTTTCGCTGTCCCAGATCACCAAATAGAGCATGCCATACTTGAGAAAATGCTGAAAATTCATCTTCAAGACAATGTAAAATCCCGCCGACTTCTATGCGACGGAACATACGAAAGAGTGAAACCTGAAAAGGGACAAGAAGTAATCAATTCGCAATCCTGGTTAATCGAGAACAGGGGAGTATGGCATGAAGACTCTGTTTGATACGCAAGACTGCAATGATGTTGGCAACTACTGTTTATACGGAGTTAAAACCCTTCTCAAGCTTCTTCCCATTTTGGAGGCACAGATAGATGGCGTCAGAAAAAGCGAAGACGTTGAGTATGTACACAAAATGCGAGTTGCCTCACGCAGAATCAGAGCTGCTTTGCCTTTATTTAAAACCTGTTTTCCCAAACAACGATTCCGAAAATGGCTCAAGCGAATAAAACGAGTAACCCGGTTCCTCGGAGAAGCAAGGGACCTGGACGTGCAAATAATTTTTGTAAGGGGATACTTGAAAACTCGCTCGGCTTCCATTGCCAAAGACAACGTCAAACTCCTGCTCGAAGACCTCGTAAATCGGAGAGCCAACATTCAAGCAACCGTTCTCGTCGAAGTTGAAAAACTGGAAACCTCAGGTGTTCTTAATGAGATGACCAGCTTCTGTACTCAGGTGCTCGCAGAACGCGCAAACGAGTCCTTTGACTCACAGGTTTTGTTCCAACAAGCTTACTGGCATATATATGCAAAACTTGACAAGTTTTTAGCCATGGAATCCTGCGTCCACAAAGAAGACGACATTCTAAATCATCACAAAATGAGGATTCGCGCAAAATGGCTAAGGTACAGTATGGAAGCATTCTCTTTACTATACAAAAAAAAACTCTTAGAAGAAATCGAACTCATAAAGCGCTTTCAAGACACGTTGGGCGAAATGCATGACTGTGATGTGTGGATCTGCAAACTTGTCGCCAAAACCAATTCCGGACGCAACGTCGAAGACAAAATGTTTTCTGAGTTCCTTGAATTCGTAAAACAACGCAGAAAAACACTCTACGAAACTTTTGTTCAACTTTGGGACCAAAATAAAACAAAAGACGCTTTTGAACAAATCCGAAGAAAGATAGGAACGGGGCTGGTTACCGCGGAAACTGCCGTGAAGCAAGTGCTCGTGAACACACAAGCTAGAATCGGTGTATTAGCAGATATTCACGGCAACCTTCATGCACTCAAAGCAGTAATTCAGGACGCGGAAAAACATGGCATTAGTGCTTTTTTGAATGCAGGCGATTTGACTGGAATCGGAGTTTTCCCCAACGAAGTAATTCAGCTTCTAAATTCAAGAAAAAACCTCAGCGTGATCGGCAACTTCGACCTTGAAGTCATTGGAAAAGCAAAGAAAGGCAACAACGAAAGGGCACTTGCGTTAAGGTATGCCCGAAAAGAACTGACCAAGCCCTGCAAAGAATACTTGCTTGGTTTGCCTAAAAAAATTATCCTTAAGGCTGCCGACAAAAGACTAATGTTAGTTCACGGAAGTCCCGCTGCAATAGACGAGCATTTAAGGATGAACACGCCCTCTGAGAGGCTTAAAGAACTTAGTGAAGTCGCAAATGCAGATGTCGTAGTCATCGGTCATTCTCATGAGCAGTTTCACAGAGAAACGAATGGAGTATCATTCATCAATCCTGGCAGCATAGGAATACCCTACGACGGAAATCCTAAAACTGCATACGCCATTGTTGCTTTCAGCCCTCTTTCCATTGAATTCAAACGTTTAGACTACGATGTAAAGGCTGCGGCATCCGCGCTAAGACACAAAAAATTGCCTGAAGTTTTAGCCCAGATGCTTCTCCGAGGTCTATCCCTCGACGCCTTAACAAAAGAAGATCAAATCAGAAATCATGAAATGGAAGCAGGCTGCCAAAACCTGAGTAAGTCTTCGGCAAGAATTGCGGAAAAATACCTAGAAGATATGAACCATCCTTGCCAAGTGAGAAATATTGCACTGAAAATTTTTGATGACCTCAAGAATTTGCATCATCTTGGCAAACGCGAAAGATGTTGGCTGGAATGCGCAGCCTTACTTCACGATATTGGTCTGTCAAAGGGAATCTAGTAACCACCACAAAGCTTCCCTTGAACTCATATTAGATGACATTGAAATGCCATTTTCGTCAGAGGGAAAAAGGATAATCGGAAGCATTGCGCGTTACCATCGCAAAGGGGTACCAAAAGAGAATCATTACAACCTTTCATGTTTAGGCAAGGAAACAAAAGTGAAAATAAAGATACTTTCCAGTCTTCTGCGCGTGGCTGACGCCCTCGACTTCACGCATCAATCAGTAGTTGACCGCGTAGTAGCTAAGGTGGAAGCAGAAAAGATAAACATCAAATGCGCGGTTCAGGCAAACCCGACGCAGGAGAGGCAGGCAGTCGACAAGAAAAAAGACTTAATCGAAAACTTGTTCGGGAAAAAACTGGTGTTGACGTGGAAGAAAAAGTGAGCGAAACCGGCAAAGTTGTCGGGTTTGTAGACATGGGAACCAATGCGATCCGGCTTCTAGTAGTCCGAATTAACCCGAATCTCTCTTATACAGTGATTAGCCAAGAAAAAGAAGTGGTTAGACTCGGCGAAAACGAGTTCAAAGACAGCCTTCTCAAGCTCGACGCCATGAACCGGGCTATTCTAGTTTGCCTAAAATTTGTCGAACTCGCGAAAACCTACGGGGCATCTGAAATAATTGCTGTAGGGACCTCCGCAATTCGTGAGGCACACAACAAGGAAGCATTCCTTCAAAGAGTTCTAGGCCGAGACAGGACTAAATGTCCACATAATTTCAGGTTTGGAAGAAGCGCGATTGATTTACTGCGGAGTATCAAGCGGAGTAGACATCGGCGAAGAAAACGTAATTTTCATCGACCTAGGCGGAGGCAGCACTGAGATAGCAATCGGAAACCAAAGCGATATTCTCTATTTGGAAAGCCTCAAGTTAGGTGCCATTAGACTCACAAGCCAGTTTATAGGGGAAGGTTGGACTGGACATATACGTTACAAATTATACAAGCGGATGAAGGAAGAAGTTAGCAGCAGTATCATCAGGGTCTCATCGCAAGTCAAAGCCTTCGGAGCAAAACGGGCCTTCGGAAGCTCAGGTACAATCATCAATTTGGCAGAAGTTAGCAACAGAATGTTCAAGAAAACTGAAAGTAGTACCAATGGGACCTGTCCTGTCAAGGAGAAATCTGAAGAAAGCCGCTCAGATTCTTTGTGCTTTGAATCTGGCAGAAAGAAAAAAGATACCTGGCATTAACCCTGAAAGAGCCGACATTCTCGTCGCGGGGGCAGCTATAATGGAAGCACTAATGGAAGAGTTTGGTCTCGAAGAAATTTTCGTAAGCCACAGAGAGCTTCGAGACGGATTACTCGTGGATTATTTGTCGACTTTTGAAAGTTTTCGAGAATTCCAAAAAACGCCAATAAGGGAAAGAAGTGTATTGGATCTAAGCAGATCCTGCAAGTATGATGAAAAACACTCAGAAACGGTAGCTTCGTTGGCTACGCAGCTTTTTGACAGCGCCAAATCAGCGAGCTTGCATAACTTAGGGAAAGAAGAAAGAGAGCTTCTTAGGTATGCTGCAGTCATGCATGACATTGGTGATTTTCTCTCATTTAACGATCATCACCTTCACGCCCACTACGTGATAAGCAACGCGGGTCTACTTGGCTTCGACCAGAAAGAAATAGCCATAATGGCCAATGTGGCGAGGTTCCACAGGAAAAGGTACCCAACAAAAAAATCTCTGAAGTCGACACACTTAGATGAGCATTCAAAAATGGTTATTATAATCCTCGCTGTCTTTGTGAGGCTTGCAGAAAAGCTTGATAGAAGCCACTGCGCCTCAATCAAGAAAGTAGAGTTTCGTAAGGTGGAGAAAGATCGGGTACTCTTGTCGCTGTTTTCTGATTCTGACTGTACTATGGAAGAATGGAGTGTGATTCAAAATGGACCAGCTTTTTTCTCTGCATTTGGAAAAAAACTCGATGTGCATTGCGAAGGGTTAAAGGAATAGCTTGTTCCTTTATTCTTTTTCCAGTTCAGATTTTGCCTTTTCAAAATTCACTAACTGTTCTCTGGTTAAGACAGGATATTTTAGCTCAAGCTGCTCAATTCGCGAAACCATAATTTCAGAGATTAATGCATGTGACACCCATTTCCTGTCTGCTGGGATAACATACCAAGGAGCCCATGCTGTGCTTGTCTCATTGAAAACATCTTCGTAGGCCTCGAAGTATTCATTCCATTTGGAGCGCTCTGAAAGGTCTCCTGAAGAAAACTTCCAGTATTTTTCTGGGTCTTCAAGTCGTTTAAGCAGGCGCTTCTTCTGCCTGTCTTTGGATACGTTAAGGAAAAACTTCAGGATAATTGTGCCGTTCCTTACCAGATGACGCTCAAACATGTTTATGTCTTCATATCTTTGATCCCAGAACGACTGTTTTTTCGCTAGATTCGGAAGCTTTTGAAGTGCGAGTACCTCTGGGCGAACTTTGGTTATCAAGACATCTTCGTAATAGGAACGATTGAAAATGCCTATTCGCCCCCTTTCAGGCAGCGACTTGGAATAGCGCCAAAGAAAATTATGATCCAGATCCTCCTGAGTTGGAGTTTTAAACCCGACAACTTCGCAGCCCTGGGGATTGACTCCGGACAGAACGTGTTTGATTACTCCGTCTTTGCCAGCAGCGTCCATTCCTTGAAGGATAATCAGCATTGCGTATGTGTCGCTTGCCCAGAATAGTTCCTGCTTCGCAGCGAGCTTTTCCTTATTCGTAGCAAGGATATTCATAGCTTGATCCTTGACAGCTTTTTTTCCTTCTTTATCTTTCTTCTTCAAAGCCCAGTCTGGAACCCACGCAGAATCATAATTCTTCAAATTGATCTTTTTTCCAACGGGCACCTTAAAGTTGTCAGCTTCACCAATCCGCATAATAAAGCAGCCTCACTATGAAAAACAGCAAACTGTCTAATAACAACTTTACGATAATCAATGTGTAGCCAACGATTGTTTGATTGAAGCCAAAACTCGAGAACGCGCGAATGCCAATATTTATAGTTACAATCTACCCATTGACTACTGGCGAAGAAATCTGACGTATTCACCGGAAGAAAAAAGTGACTTCATCAGAGCCATCCTTGAAAACAGCCTTTTCAACAACCGTGAATACTATGAACTAATCACAGAAGTTCTAATGCAAATACCAGACGAGGCACTGGAAAAGATAGACTCCTCGCTCGACCATATTGTTGTAATGCGAAGAGGCACCTATGCCGCAGCTGAGAACGTTCGTTTTACATGCATGGGAAAGCATGAAACTAAAATCGAGCCTGACTCAAAGCCATTTGAATCGGTGAAGCCAGTCTACTTTCACAAACACATAGTCATCCTTGGGATAGACAACATGAAAAAACTCGCACAAACTCAAAAACTGGCAGTAATAGCCGAACAGTTTGCGCACGTCTACTTAAACCACGAGTCTATTGGAGGTTTAGATGAAGACGAAGCAGCAAAGCTGATCAAAAGCTGGGGATTTTACCCATTTCTACGCTCGCACGCTTCACAGAGGCAAAGAAAAGCATCTACTATTGTTCAGGCGCGCGATTTTGAGGAACATTCGAGAACCTAAGGTATTAGCAGCGCACTGCTTCTTCCCTAAACTTGGCATCGCTGTTATGCGGATTTGTCATTTGTCTCTCCAAAGTTAATAAAAAAAATGCGACAAAAAAACGTTGTTTTTCAGCGCCTTTTGGGTTTTGGACTAAAACTTCACTTCATCGCCTGAAGACTTGATTTTTTTATCCAATTCTCCAGTAGCCCTGTGTGTAGATGCAAAAAATATGATTTCCTTAGGGTGTGTCCTAACGAACTCTTCTGCTATCGCCATTACATCATCATGTGACAGCGCAGGTTCGTAGACTTGAACATAATCGTCGAAGGGGAGAATCTCAGAATTACTATTATCTTTCTTCATTGTCAGGACGCACCCAATACTTTTAATTTAATAATTGTTTTTAAACGTTTGTATTAGGACAAAGACGGCAATAATTTATTGCAAACAAAACGATTGAATGAAAAGGTTAAAAAGATGTCGTTATTAATTGATTAAAAAAAATTTAGTGAGTTACTCACTGTTTGGCGCACGCGCGCAAATGCAGCTGAAAACCATTAAGAAAAAGTCCTGCAGAAATATGAACCGCCATTTGATACTGCTCAGTTCATAGAGTGGCAGTGGCTGGACAAGTTTTTTAAATAAATCTGATGATAGTGGAGATTGGCGAACTTAATGGGCTTAGCAAAGGATATTGTAGAGGTACTGGCTAAGGAAAAACTGCTCGTGTACTTTTTGTTGCTTTGGGCGGGTACGTTCTTCTTCTGGGCAATATACGGCTTCTGGGTACATGCACAAGGTGTAGAAGGTGCTGCAGACGTATTGGCAATAATTGCCTATCTGATGGAATTGTTGGCTGCGGTGATGATAGCATTGCTTGGGTTGAAGCTTCTGAAAAATAACTTCCTCGGGGCTCTGTCTAAAGAGAAGTTGCTTGTATACTTCTTGCTTTTTTGGGCAGGTTCGTTTTTCTTCTGGGGATTGTCTGACATAGCTTACTACGGACCCTATGCTTCGAGATACGGAGAGGACGCTACGGCACTTATCGCAGGGCTTTTTGAATTGGCAGCTGGAGTAGTACTAACGTTGCTGGGTTGGAGGCTCATGACAACCAAGAAAAGTGAAGCTCCGCCTTATTTTCCGCCTCCTCCGCCACCTATGCCAGAAAGTTAGTTGTTGTCTCTGCACTATTCCCCTTTTTCTCTGTCCTAGATTTGCCCACCTTTGACCAGTTTCTTAGACCAAGAGGCAGAAACACTTGACACTCATCTCTAGTGACCTATTTTCCAAGAAGCAAGGGATACCCGTTTTCGCTTGTAGACGCATTTTTGACAGTAAGTACCTAAGAAATGCTCACTTTTCGTTTCAAACTCACAAGAATGACAGTTGTCACCAAAATCACAAGAATCGCAACTATGCTACAACTAAGCTCTGGAATTGAAGGGCTTGGGGCAGGACTGGAACTCGAGAGAGTCGATGTAGGAGTCAACTTCGGTGAAGTTGCCGGCGAACCAGCAGATGTAACTGTCGGCGTGGGCGTCGGAGATAGAGCGATCACAGTAGACGAGGGTGCAGGGGTTGCCGTCGGCTGTGGAGGCTGTTCCAGGGTTTCGGTTTTTACAAAGAAAATGTCTTGGTGATATTCGCTGCCAAACATTGTGGATCCCACTAATGGCGTAGCTTCCATCGCTGGTACGAACCATCACGTTCGCCAGGTCATAGCTTATGGTCGTCGCGTTTTCTTTTGCATTAAAGGTTTTGATCCAAATCGTTTGACCTGATGAATCCAAACGAAGTAGCCCAATGGCGGATACTTCGGCTGTTGCGTTGATTTTGGTCCACGTTCCAGCTATGGCGTAAGCCACCATCCTCTAGCTGAACCAATGCGCATGGCCTGTCTGAAAGTTTGTCGCCATAAGTTTTACTCCATTGGAGTTGGCTCGATGAGTCGAGTTTCATCAGGTAGAAGTCATCGTTTTGAGTACCCGTTACGCCGTATCCGCCGTCAGATGTTTGAATGATTGAGAATTTTCCTCCGGGGTCATTTGGTGAGTCGTATCCCTTGTCCCAGACCTGTCTTCCTTGAGCGTCGGTTTTCACAACCCAAGACGCGTAAACTACAGATGATGTGCTAACTCTGTACAGTGACGCGCTCCCTGCCAAGGCGTAACCTCCATCTCGCGTTTGGACTATGCATTTCGCTTCGTCTTCACGTGGATATACATTTCCCAATGAGTCCGTGTATGTTCCACTGTTGTAGGTTTGGTTCCAAAGCGCTCTGCCTCGGGAATCGGTTTTCACAAGCCAAAAATCCATCCCTCCTTCAGACGTTTCCGTTGACCCAGCCAAGGCAAACCCCCCATCACTTGTTTGAATCATCGAGTACAGGGAGCTGACCGAAGGGTTCTCGTCATTACGCACGTAGGTTTTGCTCCAAATAATATTGCCTTGAGAGTCAACTTTGAACATCCAGAACTCGTACGTTCCACTGCTGGATACTATGTATCCTTGGTCCGCCATCTGAACAATTACATATCGTTCAGAATATCCATAGATTGTAGGTGTTTGTTGGTTTGGGTCGTCGATTTGTGTGAAGTTTTTCCACCACTGTACCTCGCCGTTTGAAATAGTTTTCATGATTTGCAGCTCATAGGAGCTTGTGAAATGTCCCTGATAGCCTACGTTGTCAACGCGGCGGACAAAAGCAGAAATCGCCATGGCGTATCCACCGTCGCTGGTTTGGACTACTGAAGCAAGGGTTAGTATGTCTAACGGTTCTCCTTGATATGTTCGAATCCATCCAGTTGAGGCCATTGTTGTTGGAGCAATTAGGAGAATGGTTGCTGTGCATGTAACTATTGCAGAAATCCGAAGCGTGTTCTTTCTCACTTTCTTCGCGCCCCCAATTGAACCGCAAGGAAGTACGTTGTATTCATGTTCGCGCGAGAAGCAGGGATGCTTATTCTCGTTTCCTTCTCCTGAAAAGCAAGTACCCTCCAAAGCATAGGAGAATTCCCAGAGGAATCAGCAGATACGGCAACCAAGTAAGTATAGGCACCTTGTAACCAAGCTGGAGATTAGCGCTTACTCCACTTGATCCATCCGCGTTCATAATAATTATCATCTTCATTCCCGCGTTTTGCTCCCAAGTGGGATCCCAGTAAATAGTTGCCTTATCAATGGTGACAACGGAATCTAGCCAAAAACTCTCCGCTGCTGGAGTACGGGCAGGAACGCCTTGATGCACAATATTGGTTGATGGAACACCTATTTCAGCATAGTATGCTTCGACCCACCAATGCCACCCTTGGTCAGGCGTCTCATACCTAAACTGATCCACGTAGGCTGCCCCATCCGAAGCCTCAGCCCACCCCGCAAAAACTTGCTTGCTTGCATCAACAGCGCTGACTATCCATTTAGTTTGGGCAATATTCTCCTCACCCAGCCAACTAAAGGATGACCTCGACTGCAGGGGCGCGACCCACAAAACAAAGGCGTTTGCAGAACTTCGAACTTCATAAACGGAGCTAATGGCATAACCTTCTGAATCAGTTCCCGCGTTATAGTAGAGAACTGCCGCTCCGCCAGCAATTGCTGCAATTCCCAAAATGAAGAGCAAAATGCTAAAAGTTAAAACTAATATTTTTTTTCTCTTGCCGCTTCCGCCAACTGAAGTCTGAATGATATTCAAATTGCTTCCCCGTGAAAATCATTATCGGACGTTTCGGTATAAAAAACCTTTCAAATGCGCGAGTGCGACTTCCAACTTTTAAACTTTACATATGATCTCCAAAAAAGTTGACAAAAATCGCGGCAATCCAGAAAACGAAAGCCGAAATCTGAATTTCATAGATGTTGATTATAAGAAAAGTTTTATATCTGAAAAGGAGCCATAGGCAACTTGGGGAGAATTCTTTTGAGAACGAAAACTTGGCTTATTCTTGCACTATTACTAATGGGCCTAAGCCTAATTGCTTTCACATACGCGCAAACAGGAAGTGTTTACTTCAAAGAGGAATTCAACTATGCCAGCTTGGATAAAATGCAAGAGGCAGGATGGACTTTTACACGCCCCGCAGGGATCAGCGTAAGCTCTGGAACAGTAGTCTTAAACGGTGTCGGGGGGGACTGCGCAATTCACTATTCTAAGAACTTCCCTACGGGGAAGTATGATTGGAAAGTCGAAGTAAGAGGTACGTGGCTGGGTCACGGTCACAGTGTTTTGAGTGTTTTTCTTGCGACTGAGCGGCACTCGTATGGGTGGGCTGCGGACGGCTATTACAACTATTTTTCGTTCTACCGGGACAGCAAAAAGATTCTCCAATTTGGAAGTTATCAGGAGAAAGCCAACCAATACGTTATTCTGACAATGATTAGACAAGCAAACACATTTTCTTTCTACTTCAATGGGGTGCTTCAGAACACCTATATTGAGGAAGACATCCAGCCGTCTGCGGTGACGGGTTTGGACCTTGTTTCTCCGTGGCAAGGAGACGCAAAATATGACTATTATCAGATTGGAGAAACAAGTGCCGCATTTGCATCGTCACAGCCTACGATGTCAACGGGCAGTTTTCCCATGGTTCCTGTTCTAATCGGGGGCGGAATTATTGCAACGCTTGTAGGAGGCGTTCTGGTATATTATTATGTGATAGTTGGAGGAAGCTTTGGAGGAGGAGGTGGCTCAGGGTCTGGAAGTGGCTCACCGGATAGCGGATCACCTGACACAGGACCACCTGCAGGTAAACCGCCTGGCATTGTTACCGCTGGATCAGGTCCGGGCGGCCCACCGACAGCTCCAGGCACGATGCCGGCTACTGCGCCTTATTCGGCTCCAACGTATGCTCCAGGTACAATGCCCTCAACAGCTCCTTTCACTGCACCATCAACAGCCCCAGGAACAACGCCAACAACGGCTCCAAATTCGGCTCCAACCACAGCTCCCTTTACTGCTCCGACTACAGCTCCCGGCACGACACCGACGACAGCGCCGGGCACATTGCCTGCGACTGCGCCCTATTTGGCTCCAGCATCAGCTCCAGGCACAGTCCCCACATCAGCTCCCTATGCTACACCAACAACAGCCCCAGGAACGGCGCCGTCAACCGCCTCCCAAATAATTCCCAACACACCGCCACCGCCATCTATCAACACTGCATCCAAAATCATAACCGAATACTTCAAAGGCGCCTGGAAAAACAGCACAGTTTCAAAAAGCACAATCATAAATCAACTAAAGAACTTGGGAATGAGCAATGCTGATGCTCAGAAGGTAATTGATAAGCTAGTCAAAGACGGAATAATCAAATTAACTAAACCCGGGTATTATGCAGCAGCATAAAGCCACATGTGCACCTAATTACGCCTAGCAGAAAAGGAATCAGCCGTGTCACATTCGACTGGTCAATTTTGCTGATAGTTTCATCATGAAAAATCTTAAATATTTACTCTATTGAAAGTACCACTGAGGCGCTACTATGAGCTTTCCTCCTCCCCCCCCACAGAATGTTTCATCCAAAATCAGACCAAGCATCATAACCAAATATGCAGCCTACTTCATCGTAGCCAGCATCATCTGCATAATCCTAGGTATAGCAGACTTCATGCTTTGGGATCCACCTGTAAACTACATTATCGGCGTAATCTTCGTATTGATAGGCGTGTTTTTCCTTATTACCTCGTTCGCCTTCTACGCGGGACAATCCTGGGCGCTAACTGTAAGCGGTTACAGCAACCGGCAATGGGCTCAAGCACCAGAAGTCAGAAACTTCTTCGGCCTACCCACAATCAACAGTAGCTACTTTCAAGCCGCCCCCGCTGCTGCCCCTCCTCCACCCCAAACACTGTGTTCAACCTGCGGCCAACCGTTAACTTACATTCAACAATACAATCGATGGTACTGCTCATCTGAACAGAAATACGTTTAATTCGCCGAGGAAAAAACTAACCGACCGTTCGAATCATACAGAAAATCAAACATTCAAGAAGCGTAGCAGGCGTTTGCGGATAGTAGTCAAAATAGAATACTTAATTTAAAGAGCCCAGTGTACAGGGCTCCGCCATGCCAAGGCAGTTGAACGCGCTACACATGTTTCCAGAAGTTAGTTACCTTTTTTCTTCGATGCAGAATAATAAAGCACAGAGAGAAGAAAAAACAAATTTTAGCCCAAAATCAAACCGACAGATACTCTTGTTGATGTTTTTTCAGCCTGATGCCAAATAGTCGACCGTGAATGCGTTTCCGTTAAGATTAAGATCTGACACATTAGCCAATTGAATTGAGGGATTTCCAGGCAAAATTGATGAAAACATGACAGCTTTGTTTGAAGGATAGTTGCTGATACTTCCGCTGACATAATTGAATGAAGCAGTGCATTCATTGAAGCCTATTGTGCCAAAATTAGCTATCGAAGCAAGAACGCTTCTTCTAGGAGTTACCCCCACAAAAGGTCTTTCCATTATCCATTCCGCGGACAGTTGACTTGAAAAGTAGAGACCTGTAATCTGAAATGACTGCCCGTTGGTTGCGTCAATCATATTAATCGTCCATGAATTAGGTGTTGAGTTTGAAAGTTGGATTGAAGCTTGTATTTGATCTCCGGGTGAAACGGAAATTTTAGTTATGTTGACTGAGACACTAGGCAAGAGTTCATACCAAGCAGAGTACTCTGTCTGCCCATTTACTGAATCTTGTTCGGTTCCGCATTGGATAAGCGTGGTGTCAAATTGTCCCCCTATTCCAATCCACGCAGCTGAAAAAGTGTCTGCCATTGTAGGACTAACCGTTGGAACGATCCAAGTGGCGCTTACCCCGGTTACCGCGGGTTGAGGCGTTTTGAGGTCAGAAGATACGATGTATCCTGCCCAATTGTTAGTTTGTGTAGTGACTGAGGAATTTGGACTAGGCGTGGGAATGGGTGTTTGGACAGGGGTTGGTGAAGGTGCAAGTGTGGGTGTTGGAGTGGGGGGAGCAGTAGGCACCGTAGTGATTGTAGGAGTTGGCGTTGAGGCAGGCGTGGGAGATTGAGTCGGAGAGGGTGAGGGCGAAGGAGAAGGTGTGCTTATCGATGTTAGGTTAGGTGTTGGAGCCAAGGTTGGTGGAGGTGTCGAGCTAGGGCGTGAAGTCGGGCTTGGCGTGATTTCCAAAGTTGGTGAAGGGGTAGGTGAAGAAATGTTTGTAGGCGATGGGGAGCCTTCAGGGCTAGAATGGGAAAAACCACCTTGCGTGAATGCGTATACTCCAACAGCCAAGAAAACGGTGGCTATTAGCAGTAAGAATGCAACATAAGTCTTAGCTAACGCTGCAATTTTTCCCAAAAATCTTCGCTTCCCATGATTAGGGCATCATTTCAGAGGTCCCAATTAAAAAAACTATGTTGTCACAGAATAACGACTACAATCAAAATCTAGACCCCCACCTGACACATCTCAATTTCCACCTTCCTCATTCCATATTGCACTTTAGCTTCATTCACGACATCCATAAATTGTGATGTTAACAGTTTGGATAAAGAAGAGAAACAGGCAAACTAATTAGTTAGAGAAACTGGGCTTTCCAAAACCGCACTCTTTTGCTTCACTAAAGACTCGCTTACGATCAAGATATGACAAAGACAAACGCAAATCGAAGCCCGCACGGAGACCAATTAAAATCCAAAATATGGGAATTCCGAGGACAAAATATGACAACCAACTGTCAAGGCAATTGACAATGTTTTTATGTTTTTAAGTTTAGCTTCATCGCTTTTTCATTCAGCACAAAATGCGATAGAGTACCAACTAGGCTTCCTAGCAGCCACGAAACAGTCGAGTTTTGGACGAAGATGACGCAAACCGCGAACATGCCTGATGCTAATAGGAAGCTTAGGATACCCGTAGCATTGAAGACAACGAAGCATTTGCCAATTTCCTTTTTGGATAGGCCTTGCAGCACATAGTTGGATCCAAAATGCGATAATCCGCCCACGCAATTGCCGAAAAGCCAAGCAAAAGTGGGATTTGCATAGAAAAACATAGATGATGTAAAAGAAGCAGTTCCCAGGATGAACCCTATGATGGCAGCGAAGTTAAATATCACAAGTCTTCTCAGAGCGGCAAATTTGCCTGTCTTAGTGAAATCTAAACGACGCATCCATCCTTTCTCCACACGAAGATCTGTTACACATAAGCAAAATAAAACAGTTGCGCGAATCCACCCCCGAAATCCGCCGCAAAGAGAATTCCGAGACACGCTCAGCAATTCAACCCAATTTTTTTTTCTGATAGTTTTGCGCGCTCAAAACATTAAAGTTCTAAATAATACAAATAGGTGATAATTTGTTACATAGAAGTCACAATATTTAATAGAGATTAGTGCTTCAGAGAGGTATCCACAAAGTGAAATGCAATGATTAATCCAAATAACCAAGCCAAATGTCCCGACTGCGACGCGGATCTGAATGTTCCAGTCGATGTTGAAATGGGCGAAATTTTAAGCTGCCCAGGTTGCGGACTTGAGCTCGAAGTTAAAAATACTGTAAATGGAGGTGAATGCCTAAATCTTCAAGAGTTAACTCTTGAAGGCGAAGACTGGGGCGAGTAGGGCTTTAAACAAGGCAGCAATTATTTTTTTTCTTAAATACTTTTCTTTATTAATAAAGAGATTCTGATTGAATCACCAAAGAATTGCCAGAGTTTGGCAGTTAGAATAGAATCTTCGTTATTTACACTCGCTAATCTTATATCAATTAACCTTAATAGTAGATGATAAGGTCAGAAGATGACAATAACAGCCATTCGGTGCCCAAAATGCGGCTCTCCTTGTCTTTTGGAAAATGAAAAAAACCAACAATACCACTGCAATAGTTGCGATGCGGTCTTTCGTCTTGTAGAAACAACAAAGAAAAAAAGCCTGCAAGAGACAAAGCCATCCAGTTGCCCCGATTGCGGAAATACGGTGCAGGCATCCAAAATCTATGTTTGTTCCGAATGTGGAAAAAAGAACTTGTGCAACAATTGCGTTGATGAAGAAACCGCCAAGATTATTTGCAAGGAATGTCTCAAAAAAAGTCAACGGGACTGCGGGATTTGTGGAAAAGAATATGTGTATCGCTGTGGAGTTTGTGGAGTTAGAAGATGTAAGAAAGATTACCATAATTTTAACGTCGAAATAATGGAATACAGCCGAGTTTTGGATATGAAGACGGGAAAATACTATTCACTTTACTGCCCTAAATGTCAAAGTGAAATTTGCGAAAAATGCTACAACAAAAGGGAAGGTTTTCTAAAAGGGGGGCTATCCTTTTACTGCAAAAAGTGCGGTTCCAAACTAAAACTGACTGCTCCTCACGTCAAAAGAAACTTGAATTAATGAAACACCGTTGGACCTTCATTCAAAAGCGTAACGCTGCTACTAAGATCCCACGGAACAACCGGGGATACCGATGATGAAGCGTTTTGGCCTTCTGCTTTCTTGATGTTTTAGAAATGCGGGCTGTAACCAATGCTTTTAACATTGTAAATGAGCAGAGAATTTAGTAAAAGAAAGAGAACGGATTCACGATTTGAGAAGAGCGATGAGTTCTTCTTACTCTTTTGTGAGAGTTATTTCAATCGTTGATACCATTCTTGCTCTGGTTTCGCCTTCTCTTGGTGGCATCTGTTCTGTGCCTATTGCGATTTTGGCTACTTTTAGGTCTTTTAAGAAGCGATTTCTCGTTATTTCAGCTGCATCAACTGCCGTGGTTATTGCTTGCCCTCTAGCTTTCAGAGTTATTTCTTTGGAATTGCTCGCCGACAAACCTGTGATAATAGCTAGAACATAATCCATTGGCATTTTATTTCCAACGAAAACAATTTTCGATTTTTCCAACCCAGCTGAACCACTAACTTTGGTATTTTCAGTCCCGCCATTACTAGTCTTTTCTTCATTTTGTTTAGCTGCAACTGTTTGATCTTCAATTTCTGCGTCACAACTCTTCTTGACTACCTCAACACCATTTAGGCAGTCTTCTTTGGTTTGATATCCTTCACTCTGGGCTATAATCTCCCCATTTGAAGCCTTGAGGTTAAATCTAAATTCGTCCGTTGTATCCTTAAAGATCTGATATTTCGGGTTTGGGACTTTTCGTTCTTCTATTGTTAAGTCTTCAATTTCTGAGTTGCAGTTTTTCTGAACGCTTTTTACCCCGTTTAAACAGCTTGCATGCTGTTCGTAGGCTTCGCCGACAGCTACAATCTTGTTGTTATCAGCTCGGAGGCGAAAACGGAATTTACCTGCTGCGTCTTTGTACACTTGGAATTTTGGAGACATACAAATCACCAGTGCTTAATGGCGTTTGGTCTTAGAAAAGCTTTTGCGTTCATAAGTTGTTAAGGAAGATTTTGCAGAAGGCAATTTAGATAAAATAGCTCTTCATTAGATTGAAAGACCGATAAAACCGCAGATATTGGCGACAAAATGAGTAAACAAAAAGAAAAGACAGATCTAATTTGTGGCACACCATTCCTAATGTCGAGGGACGTGCGAGAACAACTGGAGAGAAGTAAGAGAAGAAATAAAAAACAAAATAATGCCTAAATTCTTTGCGCGATTATTGAGTAACCGTTAAAACGGAGGGGTCCTCTTAGCTATCCATGCAACAGGGAGGCTTCTCGTCTGAATTCTTAGCACCTTGCGGAATGAATTGCGGATTTTGCAAGAGATATTTGGCCTATTCACGAGGAATTCCTGAGGAAAAGGGCAAAGTAATCCACTGCAGAGGTTGTCTTGCTCTCAACAAAAAATGCTTCCTGAAAAAAGGGTGCAAGAAACTTCTGAAGAATGAGATTAGATTCTGCTTCGAGTGCGAAAGTATCCCTTGCCAAAATCTGGACCGATTAGATAGGCGTTACCAAAAGCAGTATAGCACGAGTTTGATTGAAAATCTAAAAAACCTTAAAGAAAAGGGCACGAAGGAATTTTTGAAGATACAGAAAGAAAAATACAAATGCGCCCAGTGCGGCGATGTCATCTCTGTTCACGATGGCAAATGTTACAAATGCGGACACAAAATAAGATGAAGTCGATTCTCTTTCAAAATGCGAATAAATTTTGGCTCCAAGTGCGCGCTTCCTAAAACGGAGCACAAAGAATGAATGTTCCCCATCCCTTCGGCTTGACTTTTCAACTACGATTCAAGAACCTTCTCTGAGTTAGCCGCCAATCATGGTTTACGCGAAGATCTGCACAGCTAAAAAATAAGAATCTTGAAAGGGAATCTACTTCTTTTCTTGGGAAGTTGGGCTTATTCATATCTTACTAGATACAACGCCTTTTTCGCTTCTCGGCGTCGTTCTTCTAAAGGTATGTCTTCAATAGACACGTCCCACTGCATTCTGTTGCGTCTCTCGTCGGTCCCTCTGATTTCCATAAAATATCTCCTAAGTTCTTCATCGATTCCCTCTCTAGCTATATAACTTTCATGTTTGTTTGATGATGCCCGAACCTTCTTGTTAGTCGATTGCATCGAAAATCCTCCAAACTATATTTGAATAGCGCTCCGCATCTCTTAATCGTTATTGACAACTACGCTTCACCAAAAAGCCAATTCCTCTTCGCAAACTAGTCGAATGATTCCGGAAAAGTTCTCCATGCAAATCAAGAAACGAGACTGAGCTCTGTTGAAATTCCACCTTCACTTGAGCCCTTCTTTGCCGATTTAGTATTCGGTTTCATAAACGCATCAAAACAATTTTCAAAGCGCTGATATCGCAACTTTTCCTCCAAAATGTTCAGTTCTGATTGGAATCGAAAGCTTGGAAAAACCTAAACTGCCGTTGCAAAATAAGAAATAGGGTGAGGCGCGGGAGATATCTCCATAAAAACCTTTTTTAAGCTATTGTGTACTGTCTATTTCCGACAAAAAACATGATACCTAAATACTTCTTTCTTACAAAGGGCGTCGGCAAACACAAAGAACAGCTCCAATCTTTTGAACTTGCATTAAGGGACGCTGGTATTCAACACTGCAACTTAGTAAGCGTCTCCAGTATTGTTCCTCCTGGATGCGAATTACTTCCTAGAGAAAAAGGCTTGAAAATGGTCAACCCAGGGGAAATAACGTTCGTAGTAATAGCGAGAAACGCAACAAACGAACCGCACAGACTAGTTGCTTCATCAATAGGAGTTGCGATCCCATCAGGCAAAAACCAATACGGCTACCTTTCAGAGCACCATAGTTTCGGTCAAACTGACGAAACAGCCGGAGACTATTCAGAAGACTTAGCCGCGACAATGCTGGCAACAACAATGGGCATACAGTTTGATCCCGAAACAGCTTGGGACGAAAGGAAACAACTCTTCAAAACAAGTGGCTTAATCATAAAAACCGCAAACATGACCCAAACCGCAGTCGGAGACAAGAACGGTTTATGGACAACGGCTGTTGCAGTGGCAGTTTTTGTTCCTGCAAAAACGGAAAGCTAAGAAAAATAGCACATCCTTCTTTCAATATTCGTCATTTTTTAATGATTCTTGAAGAAAACCTCTAGCGCATTGAGTAAGAAAAGAATTTTTGGGTTTTACGATTTCCTCGATTCTATAATACCCCTGCATTTGTCCGCAAATTCACAGTAGTCCAGGCAGGCCGCGGTTTTGTCGGGGCGTTTCCATTCAGCTCCACATGATGTGCAAGTGGTCTTGTCTTCGTCACTCCATATTTCCAAGTCACTGCCGCACACGTGGCATTTAATATATGCAGGTTTAGGCTGGAGTAGATCGCGAAGTCCAGGGCATGTCTGCGGGTTCTTTACAATGGGCTTGTCTCTATAGCTCAAGTATTTCACCCCCAATTTTTATTTCGTATTCTTTTAGCGGTATTTTCTTACCTGAAGCTTGAATTGCTTTGTCCACAGCCCATTTCAAACCAACACAACAAGGAACCTCCATGTGAGCGACCGTAATGCTAGCTATGTCATTTAATTTTAAAATTTCTCCCAGCTTTTGAGCATAAACTCTGGCATCATCGAACTTGGGGCACCCAATGACTATCCTTTTTCCAGGGAGTAGAGTATTCTGAAAATCTTTGAGGGCAACGGGAGCACAGTCAGCAGCTACTAGCAAGTCAGCATTTCGATAGAACGGCGCCTGAAGGGGAATTAGATTAAGTTTTATGGGCCATTGAGGCTTGGATGTCGTTTTTATTATTTCGGCATTAGTTAGGAGGGTTGGAATGGCTTTGTTTTTCAGGTGTTCATGTACTTCTTTCTCGTCGAATGCCGGAGCTTCTCTTTCGGTTATTGTAATTGCACCTTGCGGGCATTGTCCCAGGCAAGCGCCCAACCCATCGCAGTAGGTTTCTTTGATAATTCTAGCTTTGCCATTTACGATTTGAAGAGCTCCTTCAGCGCATTTGGGAATGCAGGTGCCGCATCCATTGCAGAGTTTTTCATCTATATTTACTATTTTTCTTTGAACCATGTTAGTTTTCTCCTTTAAGGCATTTGCCTTTTGTTGGACAGAACTTTTCGGCGTGGTTTTCTATTGCTTTGAATATCGGGTCAATGGTTTCATGATTGAGTGAATACAAGTGTCTTTTGCCTCGCTTTTCGGTTGAAATAAAGTTACAGTCAAGTAGCGGCTTCAGGTTGTGCGAGATCATGCTTTGTTCTTGACCTAGAGCCGCGGCGAGTTCGTTTACGCTCATTGACTGATTCATTAGTTGTTCTAAAGTTGCTAAGCGCGTCGGGTTAGCTAAGTTTGTGAAGAATCGGTAGCAGATTTGTGTCAGTCCTTTTTTCATTTGTTTCACGCCGCTCCACTAATTATATGAATAATAATTCATATGAATAGCTATTCATATAAACTTACTGGCTAGAAATGCCTTGGCAAATCACCAAAAACATTATCTTGCAAGGAAAATCCTTTGACTTGTGGTCGAATGAAATTTCAAGGAAGAACAGCAACCGCTATAATACCTCAAAACCAAAATGAAATCCTACTAATCAGAAGATCTACACCTCCATTCATTGGTTACTGGGCGTTACCGGGCGGAAGGTCAGAACCCAACGAAACAGTTGAACAAACCATCACAAGAGAAGCAAAGGAAGAAACAGGCCTAAACGTTTCCATAATCAGAAAGATCGGCGAGTACCATGAGCAAGGAATCCAAGATGGAAAAGAATACGACTACTACCCAGCCTGTTTCTTGGTGAAAATCGAGAGCGGAAAAATACAGAAACAGGAAAATGAAATCTCAGAAATCGAATTCTTCAACATTAACGAACTTCCTAAGGTATTGGCATTCGAACACGCTCAAATGATTAAAGATTTCATAATCCAAAAGAATGGATACGTAGAGAAACCCTCCTCTTCCTAAAAAACAAAAACACCAAAGCCGTTGTCGTCACAAGAAAAACAACCATTGTCACCGGCGAAAACTCGGGTACAACGCCCATCGAAAGATTGTAAACCTTCCCATTAAATGCACAAAAATAGAGCTCGTTATTGTCGTCCACTCCAAATGATGAAAGAACCAAGTCTGAGTCAACCAGCAACAAATTCATTCCACTACCATTAAGCCCCCAAATCTTACCCGAACCATAGTCGCCATAAACATAGCTCCCCGCAAGACTGGACAAAGAAGGCCCACGATAGACGTACCCTCCAATGATTGCATTTCCCAAAGAATGATTGTACTCGTACACAGGTAATTCGAGACCTGTGATATTGCAACCATTCGAAGGATTGTAGCAAAAATTACCCTCCATAATGTTCCAACCATAATTATTACCTTTCTCAACCAAGTCAATTTCCTCCAAGCGATCTTGACCAACATCGCCAACCCAAAGCTTGCCCGTCACATTGTCAAAGCTAAAGCGCCAAGGATTCCGAAATCCGTAAGCGTAAATCTCTTCATGGTATCCCAGTGCATTCCCTGTGAATGGGTTGTCAATAGGAACAGCATAACTCCGGTTTTGAGATTGTCTGTTCACATCAATTCGAAGAATCTTGCCAAGCATAGATGAACAGTTTTGGCCATTTCCCAGGGGGTCGCCTTCGCTGCCTCCATCACCCATGCCAATATAGAGGAAGCCGTCGGGTCCAAATGCAATTTGCCCACCTTTGTGATTTGCAAAAGGTTGAGTAATTTCAAAAACAATTATTTCACTGTTTTTGTCAGCCAAGTTGAGGTTATTTGAAGTGACTGAATACCTCGCGATGACAGTTCGAGTGGGATTTGCCGCCACATAATCAACAAAGAATAGCCCATTTTCCCTATATTTAGGATGAAAAGCTAGACCTAGCAAGCCCTGTTCACCGCTGAAAAGTACGCGATCTCTGATGTCCAGAAAAATTTCGGCGACAGCTATATTTTGGGAATTATTGAAAACTCGAATGATCCCTTTTTGCTCAACAACAAAGAGTCTATTGGTACCGTCCCTGGCGCCGTAGATTCCGACTGGTTGACTAAATGTTAACGAAGGAAAAGCAACTTCAGACCCAAATGAATTCTGTATTTGACCCCCAACTTCTTGCCTCGTTGTGGTAGAAAAGAGAACAAGAGAAAACAATATGAAAAACGAAAAAATCCCTGAAAGAAATTTTCTCTTCAAACGATGACACCTGTTGATGGGAATTGAAAACAATTGTTGTTATTTTGAATATGTTTAAACTGACGTCTATTACTTCGCTGATTGATCCATTTGCATTATTCCAAAAACATTGCCCTCAGTGTCTTTGCAGTATGTCATGTAACCCACTCGGGGCACGGTCATTTTTGGCATTAAGACTTCCCCACCTGCCTGCTTTATTTTTTTCACAGCTTCCTCAAACGACCTTACACTGACAGTATTGGTAGTTGCAGGAGTATTGACGCTTTTTTCGGTTATAGCCCCATTTATCCCTGGTTCGGCCTCCTCGCCAGTTTTGATAAGCCAGTAGTTCGACGGTCCACCCCATTTTTCAATTTTCCATCCAAAGACTTTTCTGTAAAAGTCTACTGCTCGATCGGTATTATCGGCAGGGATCTCAAAGTGAATAACTCTTGGCACGTTTTCACCTCCTATTCTCACCAAGACTCTGCAAAGTCTCAAAGAAATTCAGAGTTCACAACGAAATTGGGAACGACTCTTGACGAGAACAACATAGCAGATTGATGACTGCTCTATTCTTGCGCTTTGAATTTTTCCTCGATTAAGGCCAATAGTTCTTCAGGTTTGACTGGTTTAACTAAATAGGCGTCGGCACCTTCGTCAAGCGCCTTAACACCCGTTTCCAAAGATGGAAAACCTGTAATCATGATTTTAATAGAGTCACGCATTGAACGCTGCATTTTGATCAGAAGATCAGTACCTTCCATATCTGGAAGACGGATGTCTATGAGGGCTAAATCATATTTTTTCTTATCTGCTTTTTCTAGAGCTTCTTTTCCAGTTTCAGCAACATCTATTATGTATCCGTTTTTCTGGAGAATACGAGTGAAAGTTCTGAGAATAGATTTATCGTCATCTATCACAAGAATATTCTTTTTAGCCTTATCCAAAGTCCTCTTCCCTTCTAGCTTGTGACTTTGCCTCCGTTGCATCCATAAACTCCGCCAAACAAATGTGGAAAACAACCAGCAAAGCTTCTCGTCTTCGGGTACGATATTTATTCATCTGTATTTTCATCCTAATAAACATACTACATGTTGAAAACTTGCAAAATTGCACACAAATATGGAAAATCTAAATGTTGCGCGAAAACAAACCACATTCAACATCATGTTTGGGAGAATTTAAATACACGTAAAAAAGTAGTATCATAGTGTAACACTCAATTGTATCAACTTGCCCATAACAAATTGTATCTTAAAGGTTTGGATAAAAATTGAGCGAAAAAGATATTCTGAAGTTTCTGCAAAACCTCGGATTCTCAAAAAGAGAAGTCCAAGTCTATATGTTTCTTGCAAAAAGCGGTGCACAATCAACAAGCTTCGTTGCAAAGAGGTTAAAAATGGAAAGAGTGCAAGCCTATCGCACATTTAAGAAGCTTCAAGAAAAAGGATTCATCGAAGCCACACTTGAAAGACCAACAAGATTCACGGTCGTTCCCTTTACTAATCTTTTGGATTCATTTATTGAAGCAAAAAGAGGAGAAGTAGAAAATCTCAACTCCCAAAAAGAAAGCTTACTTTCTTCATGGAAGATAGTAAGTGCGCCGGAATCGGACTACACTGTTGCAAAGTTTTCTGTCATAAGTGGCAAGAAAAAAATTCACGCCAAAATGCTTACCATGATCGAAGAGGCAAAAAAGGGCATATATGTCTTAACAACAAGCTTGGGCATTATTCAAGAAGATATTGGTGGAGTTCTCGACGCCATTATAGATGCCTCAGAGGATGGAAAGCTACAACTCAAAATAATAACTGACATCAACAAAGATAACTTCCGCATAATGGAACGCCTAGGCAAACGTATTTCTTCGGAAAACGCAAAAATTGAAGCGCGCCATTTGAATTTGAGCTCAAGATACTTTCCACGCTTTCTAATAAAAGACGAAGAAGAAGCCATTTTGTACGCTTCCAGCGGTGACGAGACTTCTATACTAAACATAGAAGACGAAGGCTTATGGATCAACGACAAGATGTTTATATCCGTGCTCAAAGCGTTTTTTAATCAAATGTGGCAAATTGGAGTTGACGCCGAACTCCGAGTAGACGAACTAAAAACAGGCATACCTATTGGAGAAACAACAATAATCAAGGATCCTAATGACGCTTGGAAGAAAGTTGAACAATCACTAGAAAAGGCCAACGAAGACGTAATTTTAATAGCTTCATCACAAAGCATCAACAGCATCATCGAAAAGGACCCATTCGCCAAGTACCACAAAAAAGGTTTGAAATTTAGGCTGATGGCACCATTGGATTTAGATAACCTTGATGCTGCAAAGAAACTTTCACAGAACTATGAAATTAGACATGTACCAATTAACTACATGACGATGATGCTAATAGATGATAGGGATTTGTTCATGTTCGGATCCCCCCCATTAAATGATCTAGCGGACACATCTTTCTTCTACCTGACTGACACATATTACACAAATGATCGAAAGTCAAGTGAGCGTCTCAGCGAGATGTTAAAAGACACTTGGAAAAGAGGAACCGAAATAGCAGAGATTACATCGCAGGCTGCGGGTATCAGATTGCCGACAAGCACAATTGTAAACACCGAAACCTTATCCAACCTTGCCACTATGCTACTTCGCAACAACGTCAATTCAGCTTTGATAACTGAAAATGGCAAAGCCGTTGGATTAATAAACGATAGAGAGCTTCTTAGGGAAGTTGTGCAAGGCAAAAAGAACCCCGAAAAAACACTTGCCAAAGATCTTGATTACACGCCGCTCTTGATACTTAACGAAAACCAAACGATGACTGATGCATTAAAGCTTATACGGGGAAAAGGACAAAAAAGAGTTGCAGTTGTCAAAAATGGGCAATTAGTGGGGATCCTAACTCAGGACCTGGCCAAGAGACTAACGAAACAATCAAAGACACGAGCCATAGAAAAATAATTCCGATTTCCATTGCTATCATTTTTTAAGCAAAAATCGTTTCACACATGATCTGATAAATCACGTTTATTTTTTCGGGGCAAACTATTATTAGTGAACTTACCTCAAGATAGAACGGTGAAAACTACTGTGAAGCCTAAGCTTCAGTGTCCAATTATCATAATTAATTTCAAAACTTATCTTGAAGCGACTGGAAAAAATGCAGTCGAACTCGCTAGGCAAGCTGAAAAAGTATCTAAAGAAACTGGAATTTATATTGCGGTGGCACCTCAGTTTGTTGACATTAAAGCAGTTTCAGAAGCCGTTGAAATTCCAGTTTACGCGCAACACGTTGATTCTATAAAACCGGGTAGCAACACAGGTCACATCCTCATGGAGGCTATTAAAGAAGCAGGAGCTGTCGGGACTCTCATAAACCATTCTGAAAGACAAATAAAACTAGCTGAAATTGACGCAGTGATAAGACTCGCCAACGAACACGGCATAGTGTCCTGTTTATGCACAAATAATCCAGCAACCAGCGCCTCAGCAGCCTACCTTAGCCCTGACATAATAAGCATTGAACCACCAGAATTAATTGGGACAGGCGTAGCTGTAAGCAAAGCTCAACCTGAGGCAGTTACAAATACTATCAAACTCGTCAGGAAAGTCAACAATGAAGCTGTAATTTTGTGTGGCGCCGGCATTAGCCACGGAGAAGATGTATCGGTCGCTCTAAAGCTAGGAACTCACGGCGTTCTCGTTGCTAGTGGCATAGTTAAGGCGAAAAGTCCATATACAGTGCTGCGTGAGTTTGCCGACTCAGCCAAATGCTACGTGTGACCGCTTTGAAAGTCGAAGCCGAATGCGCCAGCTGTCTCCTCTCCAGAGGCTGCGCCGAAACTTACATGGCAACTACCAACCCTGCATTGCGTTTCAGATGCATTTCTGAACTTGTGAAACTTATAAACAAGGAATTCAGACCCACCGCCAATGCCGCCGAACTAGGAACCAAACGAGACAAAATAATCCGCGAACTAACGGGAAACCGCGACCCTTACCACCGAACCAAAAAATTAAGCAATGAAAAAGCCAAAGAACTTCTGCCTTACGCCCAAAAATTTGTAGATGAAGGCTACAATCAACAAGACCGATTTAAGAAAGCCTGCTTATGCGCTATAGTCGGCAACATTATGGAGTTCGATATTCCAGGGCACAACTTCACATTAAAGGATCTGCGTAAAACAATAACAAACGCAGCCAAGGACCTCGTCATTGATGACATCGAAAAAGTTTACCAACTGACCAAAAAAACAAATAAAATCCTTTACTTAGCGGACAATGCTGGCGAGATAGTATTTGACACAATACTTGTTGGGCAACTCAAAAACATGGGTTTACACGTATCCTACGTGGTCAAATCAGCACCAGTCTTAAATGATGCAACGATGGAGGACGTAGAATTCAGCGGCATGAATATTCTTGCAGATGAAGTCTTAACGACTGGAGCAGACGCCGTTGGATTGCAACTCAGACTGATTAGCCCTGAGTTTCGAAAAATCTACGACCAATCAAAGTTGATCTTCGCCAAGGGCATGGGCTATGCGGAAACTTTAACAGAATATGAGCTCAAGAAGCCTCATTTCCTAATGTTTAGAACCAAATGCACGCCAGTAGCAAACTATTTCTGCTCTCCTAGACACAAAAATATTGCTAAGCTGATGCCTTAACAAATGAATCTACCTTTTTTGAGACTAACAAAAGATGAACTTTCAGATCTTAACAATGCTATAACGAAAGAATGGATTGTAACAAACGGACTTGGCGGATATGCCTCTTCAACTGTTTTGGGCATCAACTCAAGGAAATACCACGGTTTACTAATAGCGGCCCTCAGTCCGCCAGGCGACCGCACTGTCTGTCTTGAGAAACTTGACGAAGAAATTGAGGTCGATGACCAAATCTACCAGATTTGGGCAAATGAATTCAAAGATGTGTTCTACCCTGAAGGTTTTCGTTTTCTTGAAGAATTTTCTCTGTCCCCCTTTCCTCAGTACATCTACTCAGCGGGAAAAATCAACATTGCAAAGATGCTTTTCATGCCTCATGAAAAAAATGTTACTATGGCAATCTACAGAGCCCAAAATAAAAGTGACAACGAAGCAAAAGTTAAGATTATCCCACTTGTAACTTGCAGACATTTTCACTCAGTCCTAAATAAGGATAATTCATTGAAATTCTCTTCTCGTCTAAATGGCGCCCGTGGCGTGCAGTTGAATTTTGATAGTCCAAACGCAACAGTGACCGTTCTAACAACTGATGGCGAATTTGTTGAAAAACCAAATTGGATCGAGAGAATCTTTTACCGAGAAGAAGCTTCCAGAGGAGAAAGCAGCACAAGCGACAGCTATCAACCGGGATACTTTCAAACAACAATTCCCCCAAATAGTGAAAAAGTATTTGCAATCACTTCCAAAGCAGATTCTCACTTCCAGCAAAACAACGAAAATGCCTCAGACCTCAAGGAGGATTCAACCGAAGATATTCTGCGGCTTTACAGCCATGGACTTCGACGCCAAGCCGCAGTCTTAAATGAGTTCTACGGTTTAAACTCGAACAAACCCATCGAAAATTGGTTAAGCTGGATTCTCCTGGCTGCTGACAGCTTTGTCGTGAGAGGATTCAACAAGGGAAAAAGCGTTATCGCAGGCTACCACTGGTTTGAAGCTTGGGGAAGAGACACTTTTCTTTCGCTGCCTGGCTTAATGCTAGTTACAGGACATTTCGAAGAAGCACGAAAAGTTCTAGTCGACTTCAATAAGTTTTGCACTCAAGGTTTGATACCAAACTTCCTAAACGATCTTACATCTCTTCCGTCATGCAATACGGTAGACGCTACCTTATGGCACGTTAGCTCGGTTTTGCAGTACCTGAAGTACACTGGAGACTTCACCTTTGTTCAAGATCACCTTTGGAAGAGCCTCAAAGAAATAGTAGAAAATCATGTGGAAGGAACCGCTTTTGGCATACATGTTGACGATGACGGTTTACTCGAACATGGTCCGAGGCTTACATGGATGGATGCAGAAGTTGATGGCAAAGGAATGACGCCCAGAGCTGGAAAAGCCGTTGAGATCCAAGCCCTGTGGTACAACGCTCTTCGAACGGCGGAATTAATAGCAATAGAGTTCAAAGAGAAGAGACTCGCAGAATCCTACGCCCAGCTATCTGATAAAGTCAAAATTAGTTTTAACTCAAAATTCTGGAATCAAAAACGAACCTGCCTGTTTGATGTGATAGATAATTTTGACGTAGATGCATCTTTGAGACCCAACCAAGTAATTGCTGCTTCACTGGACTTCAGTCCGTTAATTGCGGAGAAAAACCTACAAATTATTAATGTTGTGCAACGCGAACTTTTGACGCCATATGGTCTGCGAACACTTGAGCGCAGCGACCAAAGATACAGAGGCAAATATTCTGGGTCCAGAAGAATCAGAGATCAAGCTTACCATAACGGCACAGTCTGGCCTTGGCTGCTAGGTCCCTTCACAACAGCTTATGTAAAAGCAAAAGGGAATACCACGCAAAACCTGGAATACGCTTCAAGAAACTTCATAGAACCTTTTTTCAAAAAACAGATTATGCAAGCTGGCTTGGGAACAGTAAGTGAAATCTTTGACGGCGATGAACCATATTCACCAAGGGGATGCATTTCTCAAGCTTGGAGTGTCGCTGAACCTTTAAGGGCTTATGTTGAAGATATTTTGCAGATTAGACCAAAGTTTGAGAAAGAAATCTTAAAAGCTTAGTGGATTAGACTTGGATCAGCTTTTTGAGTTCTGCAGCGGCAGTTTCAGGAGTTATTGTGTTTATGTACATACCAGTACTTTTCTCGAAGCCAGCCCAAATTGACAATCGTGGGTAAACTTCCAAGTGCCAATGGTAATAATCCTGGGCATCTTTGTCAATTGCTAAATGAATACCATAATTGTAGGGTGGATTATTCACCAAATTTTTCAGTCCACTGAGAGTTGATTTGAGAGTTTCTGCGAAGGCTTCTGTTTCATCCTCTGACAAGTTAAGAAAATTTATGGAATGGCGTTTTGGAACTATCCAGAATTCCATGGGATTAACGCTAGCGTAAGGGGCAAAGACAAAGAAGTGCTCTGAATTCAGTATCTCCCGTTGGGTATTGGATTCCTTTCTTATGAGATCGCAGAAAACACATGTTCCATTTTGAATGAAGTAGCTCTTGCTTGACGCCATTTCCTCACAAACTATCGATGGCACGAATGGCGTAGCAATTATTTGGCTGTGAGCATGCGAAAGCGAAGCGCCGGCTTCTAAGCCATAATTGCGGAAAACTTGCACATATTTTACATAAGGTTTTTGCGTCATCTCCCTTAAGCGGTCTTTGTAGGCATTAACTAAATTTACGAGCTGAGGCAAAGTCGCGTTAGACGGTTGTTCATCATGGTTTGGCGACTCGACGAGAACTTCGTGATGTCCTACAGCATAACCGAAATTGCTCGCTTCATTTATTCTCTCAGCAAAAGTCGAATTTTCAGGGGGTCCGAATGCAGGATACAAATTTGGGATTACACGAATGAGCCAATTCGAGAATCTAAAGTCACCTTGCTCCTTTTCTTTAAGCACACGATTATTTTGAGGAACATAAACAAGAACCGCTGGAGGCGTCATGTTTTCGTTACCCTGGCAAAGTGGGCAAGTTACGCTTGTTGCTGTTTCCGTTTTCCTGTTCGTGAAATCAGTTGGTCTCCGAGCACGTTCAGTTGCAATTACGACCCACCTATTTAGAAGGTAGTCTTTTCTAAGTTCATTGAAGGGCAATCGACAAGCTCCTTTTGATATAGATAAATTGCTAACAGATTTTAGAGTTTCTGCAGATACTTCTTTCTTGACAGATTAGTAAACCTCAATGGAAAAACGCCAAATAATTATTATAGGTCACTCAATTCTTTGTTTGACCTAGTTTGTCTCTAAACCGCTCCCTGTAAGCTTCATAATCAGGAAGCATTCTGCAATATTCCTCGTTCATAAGTGGCGATGAAATAAGGAAATCAGCTGAAGTACGGTTACAAGCTACAGGAATATTCCACACCGCTGCAACGCGCAAAAGCGCCTTAATGTCAGGATCGTGTGGAAGAGGTTCGAGTGGATCCCAGAAGAAAATCAGAAAATCAATTGTTCCTTCAGCAATACGCGAACCTATTTGTTGATCTCCTCCTAAGGGTCCACTTTCAAAATTTGTGATTTTGCAGCCAAGGTCTTTTTCGAGAAGTTTGCCAGTCGTGCCAGTTGCAAAGAGCTCATGCTTAAGCAAAGTTCCCTTGTTGAATTTGACCCAGTCAAGAAGGTCAGCTTTCTTGTTGTCGTGTGCGATGAGGGCTATTTTCTTCTTTTTTCCGAGTGCGGCACTTGCTCTGGACATGCTTTTTCTTCCTGGTTATTTCTTCAAAACAGAAACGCCCCTATAACGATTTCCACTAAAAACTATGAGTCACTACAAGAAATGAATATGGCAAAAGTTTTGTAAGTAAACCTTATTGGTTGCAGGAGTTAATTTAGAAGCATGATTTTGAAGAGAGCGTTCTATGAAAGGGACATTTTGACAGTTGCGAAAGATCTTTTAGGAAAAGAAGTCGTTCATGAAACCCCTAAAGGCACTATGGCGGGCAAAATAGTCGAAACCGAAGCTTACTTGGGTCCTGAGGACAAGGCGTCTCATGCCTATAATAGTCTGCGAACAAAACGAACGGAAACCCAATTCGGCCCCAAAGGGCATGCTTACATCTATCTAATCTATGGGATGTACTATTGCTTCAATTCAACAGCGGGAACAATTCCTTACAAACCTGAAGCCGTGCTTATGAGAGCTCTCGAACCGGTTGAAGGCATAGGTCTCATGAAAAAACGCCGAGTCACGGCAGAGGGCAAAATCACTAACTTGGCTAACGGTCCAGGTAAGCTCTGCATGGCTATGGGATTAACCAAAAATCAAAACGGAGCTGATTTGTGCAATCAGCCCTTCTACATCAGAAGAGGTGAGAGTGTAGCTGAAAAGGATATTGTATATGCCAATAGAATAGGAGTAGACTATGCAGATGATTGGAAGGACAAGCTTTGGAGATTTTATATAAGAAACAACTCTTTCGTCTCAGTTCGGGCCAAATAGTCTGCCAATCACTTCAGCAAAATCCAAAGGGCAAGTTTTAATTTGTGAAAAACAGAGAAACATACTGGCGAGGTGAATTGAATGGGTTTGGGCAGCGCGGGCACGCCGCCTTGGGTGGATGAGAGAGCAATTGATGAAGAAAAACATGAGCACTTGGATAGCAAGAAAGACGCAAAAATTCAAAGATTGGAAAAAGAGAACGCAGAACTCAAGAAGCGTATAAAAGAATTGGAAACAGAAATTAGAAAACCGAAAAAATAGTTTCTTTTTTATTTTGTAAAAAAACTGTTAGCGCGTTAAAGTTTTTTGCTCATGACATGGGCATCTTCGCCATCCGAATAATAACCAGAAATTGTCCTCGTTATTTCAAGCCCAAGTTTTTTATAGAGGTTTATGCCTGCCTCGTTTGTAACTCGCACTTCCAAGTAAATTTGTTTTGCTTTGTAAGAAACCATTCCGCTCATGGCTGCTTTGATCAGCGCAGAAGCGACTCCTTTGCGTCTACTCTGAGGCATTACTGCGATGCTTACTACGTGACCTTTTCTAACCAGGCCACTTAGTCCGAAGTTGCTTAAGCCCACTTCGATACGGCTCATTATGTATCCAACTATCGCATGGTTCTCTTCTGCAACTATGAATGTTTCAGGAAAGCGTTCGTGTAGATCAATGAAGAACATATCAGTGTAGTTCTCAGGTAGGCAGATGCGGTTGATGTGCATAACAGCCTGTAAATCATTAGGCGTGAACTTTCGCAGCGTGAAGCTTTCCTGCATTTTTCTATTCCTTCCTAACCAATTTCCCGAACCTAACTTAAAGCTTACGTTTTGTCCGCCGGGGTCGGATTAGGTTGTCCCTCTTCCGCGGAAACTTTTACTTCAGGCAATGTGTAGTTGCCTTGGGAGATTGTCCAAACACGGGCCACTTTTCCAACGATATTAAATGCTTCGTTTAAGGCATCGTTTACCGCTCGCGCAGTTTTCAATTTGAATATAGTCGTTGCGTAATAGTCAGGTAAAGAAGAGACCAAAATGATCTGGTGATTTTGCAGCGCCTTCAACAAATAGTAGGCTTTGTGACCGCCTAAGACGAAATTGCGTCTTATCTCTCGTTCAACTGACTTTAAGTCGGGAAATCGAGCCATCCAGTCATAGAACACTTGATTGCCGTGACCCTCAGGACACTCTGCAACTAGTATTATGACGCCCCCTCGCTTAACAACTTCAAGAGCTCCGTCCACTGCTTTGTATGCTTGGAACAAATTGATGTCAGCAGGAGAACCTCCGCAGCTGACCACCACTATTTCGGCTCTGCGATCTACCGTAACGCGGAACATTTCATCTACAAGCTTAACGCCCTCAAGAAAAGCCGGTTCTAGTTCACCCGCAAATGCTTGAACTATTTCGCATTGACTATTGGTGACGACGTTAACAATGAAATCCACTTTTGCAAGCTTTCCCGCTTCAACCATGTCCTCATGAACAGGGTTTCCATCTAAAATGCCCGTATGAGCACTGGCATGCAGCATCAAGGCGTGGTTAAACTTTATTGTGTCTTCGCCGGCGACTCCAGGCAAAACACTTTTTCTTCCGCCCCCGTAGCCAGCATAATAGTGAAAGCCAACATCACCCAAAAGAACGCGTATATCCGCTTCTACAAAGATGCGATTGAGAAGAATTTTATTGCCATGAGCCGTTGTTCCGACTGAAACCAAGTCCTGGGCCTTGCAATCATGGCTAACCGTTTTCACTCGTTTAAGCACTTCTTCACCTAGGAGCAAGGAAGCTTCTTCAGGCTTCACAGCCCGATGTGTGCCGCAGCCGAAAATTATTGTGACATTTTCGTCTTTGACACCCGCGAGGTTTAACTCATCTAAGACCGGCAAGACCATTATGTCGCTGGGCGCACGCCTAGTAGCATCGTCGACAATGATAGCAACTTTACTCTCTGGAAGAGCAATTTCACTCAATCGACGAGTGCCCTTCGGAAGAGGATCTTTGAGAGCACGTGTAACCTCGGCTTTTGCATCTGGGCATGCCGTGCGTTCTTTTGGCTCGATTGAGCCTATGAGATTTCGCGCGGGAACACGGACGCAAACGTCGGTTTTTCCATAGGGAAGCCAAACGTCAACCATTGCATCATCACGATTAGTAAAAACACACGGCGCAGGCAGCTATTAAGCCTTATCAAACAAAATCCAAACATTAAGGAGCTGCCAACATTGCATAGTCATGCCCCTACTTCAAGATAAAAGTAAGAAATTATGCCAACTTCTTTAAGCGCAACAAATAATAATACTCTCTCGTGGAACACTGTTATGCCAGTAGATAAGATCCCGGATAAGAACAGCGTACTTTTCGTGTGGCTAAACAACTATGCGGGAGTGCTCCTGAAAACTCCGTCCAAAACACTTCTTATCGATCCAGTTGACGTTAAAGCAAAAAGTTTTCCCGAAGTCGATGCAATCCTAATAACCCACGAGCACTACGATCATTTAGACCAGCGCTTAGTTGCTGAAATTCAGAAGACTACAAACTGTACTGTAATTGCAGATGCAGCCTCAACAAAAAGCTTAAAGATGATTGTTCCCAATGAAAAACTCGTTGAAATCAACCCTAATGACCACGCCAAAATCGGAGCTGTAATGATCAAGGCTGAGAAATGTAAACATCAGGCTCAAGCTCCAGTTACATATATAGTTACAAGCGAAGACGGCGTCAAAATTTGGCATACCGCAGATAGTCTGCCCTTCCCTGAAATGGCTACCATCGGCCAAAAAGAACAATTGGATCTTGTATTCTGCACGGTAGGCATTGCGCAAGGAGCAACACCTGAAACAGGCAATGAAATAGCTTGGCTAACAAAACCCAAAGTGGCAGTCCCTTATCACACAAACTCAGTGGAGAGCCAGAAGAAATTCATTCAAATCCTCAGGAAAGAATTGCCAAAAACGGCATTTGTCATCCCTGAAGTTAACAAGATTTATCAGATTTCGAAGGGAGAAGAAAAAACATGACCATAGAGACAAAAAAAGTTGAAATGGCAAAAATCCTCACAAACATAGATGCGCTTAAATTTGGGTTGTTTAAGCTTACCAGCGGCAAAGTAAGCCCCTATTATGTTGATTTGAGAGTTATTCCCAGTTTTCCAGACGCCTTCAGAGACATCTCAGAATTCTTGGCTGAAACCATAACAAAACAAATTGGCCTCAAGAATTTTGACCGAATTGCTGGTGTTCCAGTCGCTGGCATACCCTTCGCTTCGCAGGTAGCTTACAATCTAAAGAAACCGTTCCTTTACGTGCGAAAAGGTTTCAAAATGCATGGACGCGAGAGACGAGTCGAAGGAATTCTGGTCAGCGGAAATCGAGTTCTGCTAGTTGATGACTTGGTTACTACCGGGCTATCTCTGAAAGAAGCCGCTGAAGCCGTTCGCGTTGAAGGCGGAGTAGTGACTGATGCGGTTACATTTTTAGATAGAGAAGAAGGCGGGAAAGTAATACTTGAGAAAAATGGCGTAAAACTTCATACTCTATTGCGCATTAGTGAGATCGCAGACACACTTTTTGAAATGGGTTCAATTGACGAAGAAAGCTTAAAAACCAT
The DNA here is from genome assembly GCA_963825115.1 of Candidatus Bathyarchaeota archaeon. GTDB lineage: Archaea > Thermoproteota > Bathyarchaeia > Bathyarchaeales > Bathycorpusculaceae > JADGNF01. The sequence continues at coordinate 121,371 of CAWGRS010000002.1, forward strand.
TAAAAAACAGCTGAAGAAAAAGTAACAAAAAAGCTTAATCATAGAAAATTAGTGCTTTTTCTTCCAGCAAACCGTGCAATTTCTCTACAGCAACATAGACGTCTTCTTCTTTTTTGGCTCCGGTGCAGACTAATTTTCCGCTAGCAAAAAGAAGAATTACAACTTTTGGTTCTTCCATCCGATAAATTAAACCTGGAAACTGCTCTGGCTCATACATGGACCTACCTAACGAGTAAGCTGCTTTCTCAAGATCAATCATCCCACTCAAGTTTCCGGAAGCAACAATGTTTTGAATCTTCATTTCAGGTTTGCTGATAATTATGATGCCGCCTTTCTTTAGCTCTTTAATGACCTTCATGACTGCCCTGCGCGCTTCCTTCTCACTTTTTGCGCCGGTGCAAACCATCTTTCCTGAGCTAAAAATTAGCGTTGCGGTTTTTGGTCGTTTGAGTCTAAAGACTAAACCGGGAAATTGTTCCGGACGATATTCTACTCCAGGGTAACCTTTGACCACAGCGTTTAGGTCCACTTTTTGATTTAGAGTGGCGGATGCAACAACATTTTCAATGCTTATTGAATCTTTTTCCTTTGGCATTGGGAACACATCTCGGCTTGTTATCCTGTAATAATAGGTTCAGTTTATAAATACATCTGCATTTGCGATATCGAGTTTCTTTGTTGAACAATTGACTTTCTTTTCAGGAGTGGAGCCACAAATTCGACTATTATGAGGAGGATTATTAGGAGAACGACAATGGGTATTGCAAGGTAACTATTGTTGACTCCTAAAGCATCGTGCATGAAAATTGCAATATGACCGATCCAGGGAATACGCATGACAACTTTCCCAACAACAAGATCTTGGCTGACTGCGCCCTGTGGAACATTTGCATTTTCACTGTACCATGGATCGCGTTCATAAAGTTGCGGAATCGCTGGCCAAGTATCTGGGGGGCTATTGCCGTCTCCTTTTGTAAAGAAATAAAGTTTGTTATCAATCGTTGTGGTCGCCACAATTCTATGAACAATAAGTTCGCTGGGGTTATCGGGTCTGTGAAAGACGATTATGTCGCTATTAGGATAGTTTGTTTTCAGGTCTCTGGGGTTAATACCTTGGATAACAATAATGTCGCCAATATGTAACGTTCGATCGAAAGGATGACTCCAGCCGTCGCAAGCGCTATCGTATGGGATGCACATGCTTCCACTGACAACCGCAAGGGCAGGTGGAATCTTCGTATTGAATGCAATTTGGCTGCCAAACCAAAATCCGAAAACTATTGTGACGATCAGAACAACAACAATGGTGGTCTGGAAATATTCGTTTTTCCAGAGTTTTTTAAAAATGGCTGTCAATTTGCGTCTTCCGTTTGATGCGTTGTTGTTCCATGTGGCTCTACGGATTTTAATACTTTACCGATTTCAGAAAAATGTCAAACAAAAAATGTAGCCACAAAAACTATCCGTTCCTGTAATAGCCTGGTTTTTTACAGAATTTTCGAATCATTTTCAGGTGGGTTGATTTTTCTTCTTTTGAACAAGGGCAGCACGAATTCGACAATAACTAACAATATGATCAAGAGAATTATTATAGGAATGCCCAAGGTAAAAGCACCCAAATGTAGTTGTTGTTGAGCCCACTGCATGAAAATGGCGACCCACCCAATCCACGGAATTCGCATGACCACTTTTCCGACAACGAGGTTTTGAGGTACCCCTGGAGGATTGTTGAAATCCCATGGATCTAGTCCGGATTGTGGAGTCTGCGGCCATTTGTTTCCATTTCCATCTCCCTTTGTGGTAAAATAAGTAACACCGCTAAACTCGTTTTTCCCTATTATTCTGTGAACAATCAATTCATCAGGGTTATAAGGATCGGTAAAAACGATGATGTCGCTGTTAGGGTAGTTAGCGTTAAGGCTTTTGGGGTCAACTCCCTGAATAATAATAATGTCGCCCTTATGCAAAGTTCGTGCAAAAGGATGGGTTACACTAAGCCAATTCTCACAAGCGCCATCGTATGGGATGCACATGCTTCCACTGACAACCGCAAGGGCAGGTGGAATCTTCGTATTCAAAACCAATTGACTTCCATACCAGAAGCCCAAAACTACCAGCACTATCAAGACGATGACGATGGCTGTTTGGACGGTATCGTTCTTTAGCAGTTTCATTTTGCTGGTCAACTTTGTGCTTCCATTTATGTGGCGTCTTCTGTTCAGATATGAGGTTTAGCCTCTTAAGAGTTACCAATGGATATCAAACAAAAACTTAAAAAAAGAAAAAGTTAGGGGGATTTTGGAGACGTGAGCGATAGTCAATTATTGCTGATTAGATTTTCTTTTTGCTTAAGACTTCGCGGAAAGATGTTTTGCACTTCGGGCATTCACACAAGCCGATTTCGAGTTGCATTCGTTTTCCTGCTTTGTCTGGTCTTCCAGCCATCTTCCAAGATTTCTTAGGTTTGGAGACTTCAGTTGCACATTTTGGACATTTTGCCATTCAATTTTCCTCTGTAATTATTTTACGTATCCATGGTCCTATGATGATAGATAAAAAACTTTCCATTATGTTCGTTTAGAAAATAAAGACAATATTCCATAGATTAGACATATTTATGTCAAAGCCTTATGACAAGGGCAAAAAAGGGAGAAGCATACTGTAAACAAAATGGAGGCAAAATAACGCAGTTGATTAAACACAATCTACGAGACTAGGTCTCTATTTTGCTCTGCAATTCTCAATCTAAACTGAAAAGTTACATTTTCCGGTAGAATACACTCGCGCACGTGGATTTGACTAACTAAAGCGCTTGCTTAGGGCTTTTCGTTCCACTTCAAGTACCATTTCGAAAAAGTTCTCCGACATTTTAGCTTCTTTGCTTAGAACTCTTTCAACATCATTAGTCTTCACTTTTCTTGCGCTCAAAGCAACAGCTGCAGGCTTCCCGTATTTTTCTATTAGATTAGCCGTTTCCTCGGCTATCCCTTTCAGTCTTTCTTCATCTTTTGTGAGTTTCTGTGCCTTCTTCTCAATTAGCGGATCAGCTCGCTCTTCTTCGACCTTCAAAAGCCCCAATGAGTTGCTTCCACAGTGCGGGCATTTGGGTTTGTCGGGTAGGTCAGCAATACGAATCATTTCCATATAGCTCCAGCAATTAGTACAAATGAAGTTTCCTGTTTCATTGAGCAACCGTGCCTTTGCCGACTCAACGAGCACAGCTCGCATGCGTTCAGGTGGAATTAGGTCGGTTTTCATGCTAACTCGTTCAATACCTGTTCTTGCGATAGGTGTGGCGTTGCCTCCGTTGTTCACCGCCAAAAGCGAAATTTCGCCTCTACTTATTTGTAACAAAACGTTAATCAAACCATCCATATCAAGGTCCTTCGTGAAAACCTCCTTCAAGCCTTCTTCATAAATTGGAGTACCCTCGAAGCTGGTGATTAGTTTCTGGATACTCACGTTACTAAAGTCCGCCCACTTTTGCAGTGCTCCGAAACGGCGTGCAACATGAATGACACGGCGCTTAAACAACCCTGTCTTCACAGTTGACTTGGTCAATGTGTCTCTAATCGTTTGTGCATCCATATTTCGAAGATCATCGACCACCTCCACTAAGCGAGTTGCATCTGCTCGACCCATGGTCTGAACGAAAATGCGATAAGGGTCGTGTTGCACGACAATGCCAAACCCTAATTTGTCTGATAAGATCTGCCCCAGTAATTGGGCAAGAGCCCTATTAATGAGGGATCCAAAATTGCTGTGAATAATCACAAATTCACCCCAGTCCTCGAAAACTATTCGATAAGACGTTGGGACAGGAATTTGAGCCTTAATTTGCTCGATTGTTTCTGCTAATGCGCGTTGAATGGTTTCTTGATCTGCGGGGTATTGCTCAGCGAGAAAAGCCATGGTTTCATGTTTTGAAATACCGCTTTTTATCTTATCCTCTACGATCCCTCTTAAGTGTGCAAGTTCTTGTGCGACTTCGTATGGGACAGGTATTTCTTCGCCAATCCAACTTGGAATAGAGCCGGTAGGGTCATCCACGGGTCGAACGTACACCTTATCCTCGGTTGTATGAAGGATTTGCCAAGGACTCCCTCGAATGATAAATTTTGTTCCTACCTTTCCATATTCAGCCATGAACGCCTCATCTAAAACGCCGACACTTGAGTCACTAGTTTGGTCGATTACCAGAAACTGTTTCTCCTCCGGAATCATGCTTAAGTTGTCAAAGTAATACTCAAAAAGCGCCTTGCTCCGTGAAGGCTTTAGGACAACTTTGTCTTCGAAACTAACCCACGCCAACCTTGGGAAACGCCCATGCATGTACTTGAGGACCTTTTCAACATCCTCCAAGGTCAATTCAGCGTATGGATAGGCATTTCTGCAAAGCATCAAAATTTCGTTAAAATCTAAGCGCCTAGTTTTCAGAAGCATACCAGCTATCTGGTGAGTTAACACATCATAAGGTTTTGGCGGAATAATAACGGGCTCCAGTTCTTCTTTCAATGCTCTTCTAGCTATAACCATAGCTTCCAAAGTATCGTCACTATCCATCCCAATAATTACGCCCTGCGCAACGTGACCATAAGTGTGCCCTGCTCTGCCTACACGTTGGATAAGTCGGGTTACTTGTCTAGGGCTCATATACTGGATAACTAAGTCAATTCGTCCAACATCGATTCCAAGCTCAAGGCTGCTTGTGGCAATTAAGCCTTTTAACTCGCCGCTCTTTAGTCCGGTTTCCGCAGCGATTCGAGATGGTTTGGCAAGGCTACCATGATGAATACTCACTGGAAAATCTATGTCCCAGACCTTAAGTCTGCTCGCAAGAATTTCGGAGATACTTCGAGTGTTAGTAAAAAGGAGCACCGATTTACATTCAGTCATGTACCCTTTGATAATTCTTAGCCTAGCGGCAACTTCTGGGTGTGTGTACAATTTTCCTGCTAAGCGTGCATCATCTTCCGTGGGCTTTGGGAAAAGAATCTGGAGCTTCACCATCTTTGCAACTGGAACGCGGATGATTTCAACTTGACGATTGGTTCCAACTAAGAAGTGGGCAACTTTGTCGGGCGTGCCAATAGTGGCGGAGAGTCCAACCATTTGGAAATCTCTGCCTATGAGGGTGCGTATGCGTTCGAGTGCCAACGATAGCTGGCTTCCGCGTTTTGAATCTGATAATTCATGAACTTCGTCAACTACAATCCATTTTAGACTTTGAAGGTGTTGCCTTAAGAGCCAACCGGACAGTATGGATTGCAGAGTTTCAGGCGTTGTTATGAGTATGTCAGGAGGGCTTCGAGATTGTCGAGTTCGTTCTTTCGTCTCTGTGTCGCCATGCCGAACAGCTAGCCTGATATCCAAATTGTTACACCACCATTCAAGACGTTGTAGCATGTCTCTGTTCAAAGCACGCAAAGGAGTAATGTAAAGAACTTTGATTCCTGGGGATTTTGGAGCTTGCAGCAACATGCTCAGAACAGGAAGAAATGCGGCTTCGGTTTTTCCCGTTGCGGTTGGTGAAATTAGGAGGATATTCTTGCCTTCTAGAACCTTCGGTATTGTTTTTTGCTGGGGTTCAGTGGGTTTTAGGAATCCTTTCTGTTCCACGAGCCTTCGTACCGGCTTGACTAGCAGTTCAAAAGCGTTCTCAGAAGTCTTTTGCAAGATGGGCTAAACCCCGAATGGCGATGTCAAGATTAGCGTGAAACGCAAGGTAAAAGGATTTTGGAACTGCACAAAAGTTCATTTTCCAAGTTTTCTCGTTAATGTGGACTGTTAATGCAACAAGCTTTTAAGCCCCAAAACAAGCTATTCATGCTGAACGTATTGAATATAATTGGGGACTTGAAGGTGGAGATAAGCCGAAGGAAACTGCGGGAAGAAGTTCTGGATCGGGTCAAATACGTCAAAACTTGTGTCATGGCTCGAGAATTGTGCCTTTTGGTTAGAACAAATCGCGCTATATTGGAGCCCAAGGACGTTCAAGATATTTGCAAGTACATTTCGGGTCTTTGCAAGGAAGAAGGATGCGCTGAACCAAGCGGAATGTGTCAAAAAGCTGCAGCAGCAGTGGGAACCTCTGATGAGGAGAAATATCTAGAATTGTGCGCTCAGAGCTGCGCCAAATGCGGCGAGGCGAAAAGGCCAACGTCCAAAAAAGATGCATACGTGGCTTAGTAACGTGCGTGCAAAACCCTTAAACATCGATCAAACGTAACTTCTGTGGATATGGAGGAAAATTGAACTGTTTATTGCACCTTTCGTTCCGAGCCCAATGCCGGTTGTTCAACACATGCTTGAAGTTGCCGAGCTAAAGCCAGGGGATGTGTTCTTTGATCTTGGTGCAGGTGATGGACGTACGGTAATAATGGCGGCTAAGACTTTTGGGGCAAGAGCGGTTGGTGTTGAAATGCGGGAGGACTTGGCGAAACGTGCTATTAGCGTTATACACGATAATGGGCTAGCCAATCGAGTAACAATTGTGAACGGAGATATGTTTAAGGTGGATTTGACTGCAGCTGATGTTGTGTTTCTTTACTTGACTACTAGCGCTAACGAGAAGATTAAGCCCAAAATGGAAGCGGAGTTGAAGAAAGGAGTTCGCATCGTCAGCCATGATTATGAAATCGTTGGTTGGAAACCTGTTAAAGTGGAGAATTTCGTGGAAAATCCCTCGATGGGATATCCACAACACACTATTTACCTTTATAAGAAGCAATAGTCTTTTTTGTAAAAAAGATTTTTAGAAAGCGTCCGAAGAAGATATCGTATGCCAACAATTCAATTTGTTCCATGGCGTCAGATTTCCCATTGGCGTTGCGTTTCATGCGGAAACTGCTGCAAGGATTATAGTGTTATCCTAAACTTTCCTGAATGGCTCAGGATTTCCCAGAATTTTGGCGCGGGGACAACCGCGATTAATGCGGATAAATTGTTTATCAAGCGCTTTCATGATGGAAGTTGTGCTTTCCTTTGCCGGTATGCCGGTTCTTATTTGTGCGGGCTTCAAAGCATGAAGCCTGACGCCTGCAGACTTTGGCCTTTCAAGGTGCTTGCCGAACCAAAATACGGCGAAGCAACACAGGCCGCATTTGATTTTGGTTACAAGAGACTTTATGTTTACGTCGACAGCAATTGTAGTGGTCTTAATTATGGTAGCCCTACGTGGGAGTTCTCGAATCTGACCGTTAGAGAATTTGCAGCTATTGCTTTGGGAGCCTGTGGAGCTCAGCGCAACTCTACACGTTCATAGCCGCATCTCATGTTCAATCTAAAAAGGAATTTGACTTTGAGCGAGTATAATTGAAAAGCACATAATCTAAAATTGTCGAGTTGAGATAAGACAAAATGGTTGAAAAAAGTGAGTTCCAATGCCAAAGATGCGCAAAGTGCTGTAGAAACCTTCTCGAAAATAAGAATGGGATACTGCGAGGGCTTCCCCTAACAGAAAAAGAAGCCGTACTCTTCTCTAAGGAAATTGTATCACCTAAAGTTGGTATCGGCGTGAATAAGGTTTCAGAAATTGTGCTTTACCAACTAAACATTAACTGCTGTCCCAGCATTAATGAACAAAATGAATGCGAAATTTACCTTAAACGGCCGTTAATGTGTCAGTCTTTTCCCATCGTTGCAGGATCAATTTCCAATCGCTGCGTAGTTTTCCAATATCGGAAGCCAGGTTTGCAGTACTCAGAACCGTACAGATTGACCAGACAAGTAGAAGCATCCGAGAAACTCGAAAAATATACGCAGAATCGCATCCAAAAGTATCATAAGAAAGGACTAAGAATTTGGGAATATGATCTAATGACGAAGAAATGGTTTTCAAAAGAACTATGATTAAGCTTGACTTCAGAATTATTTATTTCATGATTCTTTCCGTTAGCAAGTGCCATTCGTCGGGCGCTTGAGTCATAACTAGAGTTATTAGAGCGAAATAAAATGGTTGAAGTCAACTGAGGGAAAATAAGCATGTCGCAACCCAAAATTGGTCTTTCAATGCTTTATTCGCTTGGCGAACCATTCGACAAAATGATTAAGCAGCTATCCAAAACTCCAACAAACACCATTGAAGTCGTAGATGATGGGTACCATACCTTAAGTCCAAAACGGTTACAGAAACTGAGAAAAGCTGCAAAAGACTACACCCTCAATTTTTCCATTCATGCACCCTTTGCCGATATTAATGTGGCTTCACCAAACAAGCCCATGCTGAAAGCTACAATGAAACGACTTAAACAAAGCATGCAATCAGCTCATGAGTTAAATGCTTACCTTTGGGTCTTCCATCCAGGCTGCAAATCGGGCATCAGCTCGTTCTACCCCGGAGCAGAATGGAAACAAAACATAGTCAGCATTCAAGAATTACACGAAACTGCAAAAGATCTCGGCTTGGAAATTGCGATGGAGAATTTGCCTGGGAAATACAACTTCATAATGAAAACCCCCGAGGATTTCAATAGATTCTACACGGAATCCGGATTAGAAAAAATAGGCATAGTTTTAGACACTGGGCATGCAAATCTAGAAGGGCAAATCTACCCCTTCACTCAGCAATTGCCAAATAAAATTGTTCATATTCATGTCAGTGATAATCATGGGGAAATAGATGAACACTTAGGCTTAGGTCACGGTAATATCAATTGGCAACAATTCACAACAGCACTCAAATCAATTGGTTTCTCTCGTACGGTCTTGGCAGAATCAGTTTTTAATGTTCCAGAAACCGTTGAGAAACTCAAACAGTTATTTTCCTAGAGGCAGCTCGAGTTCAAGGAAGTCATGGGCAACCACAGTTTTTGGGAAGATTTTAGTCGCCTGTTCCAAAAGGAGCGAAGTCTCGGTGTACCTTGCACTTATATGGGTTAAAACGAGTTTGGTAGCGTTTGCCTAGCTTTGCTTCTTGTGCGGCTTGGCTTGGAGTGGAATGACCATCGATCTCCGCTTTTTCAAGTAAAGTATCGTCAAAGGTAGCTTCGTGAATAACTAAATCTGCACCGGCAGCAAATGAGGCGAATTTGTCAAAAGGTCGAGTATCTCCCGTGTAAACAATTTTTCTTCCTTTTCTTGGTGGGCCCGTGACATCTGTTGCTTTAACCACTCTTCCATCAGGAAGAACAAATTTAGATCCGCGTTGCAGTTTTCCCCAAGCTTCGCCCTGAGGAACTCCAAGTGCTCGCGCTTTTTCAGGGTAGAATTTCCCTGGACGGGGTTTCTCCACAAATGCAAAAGAAAAGCTCACAATTGCATGATTCGAACGCTCAGCCTCAATAGTGTAGTCTTCCTCGTCGCAAATTACTCCCGCTTCAGCGATTTCATGAACATTAACGATGAATGTCAGGCCAAACTGCAAAGTTTCTCGCAAACAATCCAGGAAATGTGCCAATCCCACAGGACCGTAAACGTTAACGGGCTCTTTTCTATCCATTAAGGCCATGGTTTGCAAGAGACCAGGCAAACCCAGCACATGGTCACCATGCATATGTGTGAGGAAAATTTTTTGTTTTTTGTGCAATCCAACTTTGGCGCAAATCATTTGCCGTTGAACTGCTTCGCCGCAGTCAAACATTATTTGCTCTGTTCCTCGTTGCAACACTACAGCTGGCAAACTTCTCTTAGCAGTTGGGACAGCAGCTCCGGTTCCCAAGAAAATTACGCGTATGCTCATGTTTTATTACTCCTTTTCGAAGACGGCCACTTCACGAGTTAGAGTGCGATGAACGTAAGCAAAACTGGACTCAAGATGTCTATATCCTAAAGCTTCGCCTACTGCCTTAATCCCCAGGGTTTTTGGTGAAGCGATGCAGATTCGTTGGCCTTTGCCTAAAAGGGGGTAAGCTGATTCCATTACTCCTTCAACAATGGACTTTGTATTTGATTTAAGTGTAGTTGCGCTTCTTCCGTAAGGTGGATCTGTTACAATGCAGTCAACTTTGAATAGTGGAATTTTTCGACCGTCAGCCATTATTATGCCCTCTGGAACTAAGCTGAAATGACGAACATTCCTCTTAGCCCCGCGCGCCATTTTTCTTTTTACGTCTATTCCTATGCTCTTGCATCCGATTAAAGTTGCTTCAATTAGCGCGGTACCCGTGCCACAAAATGGGTCCAGAACATAGCCGCCTATTTTTGCTTGTGCCAAGTTTACCATGCATCGGGCGAGTTTCGCGTTCATGGCTGACGGGTGAAAGAAGGGTTTTTTTCTTGCCCTGCGTTCGACGAAAGGCTTAGGTTGAATTTCTGCAAGTTTTAATCCGAAGACGAGTTTGCCATTGGTTAGTATTCCAAAAAATGTTTTGCTTGGCTTGTTTAGATTTACCTTCGCGCCTTGTGTGTTCTGAAGTATTAGTTTACCTAGTAAGCTTTCGTGTTTCATAGTGGCCTCTTTTGTTGTGTATTCTTTGATTCTCCTGATGCGGACTTCGAATGTTTCGTTTTCTTTGAGGAGCTTCGAGAAATTTGTAGCCCTAACAGCTTTGGATATTGCTTCGTCTGTCGCTTCGCAGGTAAAGAGTTCTTGGGCGCAAATTCTTGTGTAAGCGCTTCTTCGCAAAATTTGTTCTACACTTTCAATATTTGCTTCAAGTCTTACTGTTTGATCGAGTTTTTCCACTATTTTGTAACAATAACTTTCAGCTTCAAGAATAGCCTTTAGTTCGGAAAAGGATAAGGATTCGAATTCTCCTGAGATTAGGAAGAAAAGTTTTGCCACTATGTTAGCGCCTTGATTTCTTCACTTAGTAATGGGGCGAGCGAAACTTTGCTTGCCTTGGTCGGTACGCTGTCCGTCGCAACAATTTCTTCAACTCCTGCATCGAGAATTCGTTTTTCAGCATCACCAATCAGCAAACCATGGACACATGCGGTGTAGACTTTTGTTGCTCCTTGCTCTCGTAGAATTTTAGCAGCCCCGACAATGGTACCTCCAGTGCTGATGATGTCGTCGAATATTATGACTGTTTTCCCTTTTACGTCAAGATGGGAGGCTGTTTGAGTTGTTTGACCTGTATATCGGTCGCGATGTTTTTCTAAGTATCCTACTTCTCCTTTGAGTATTTGCTGAGCTTGTTGGGCGATGTACATTGCTCCCTTATCCGGTGAGAGCGCGAACGCGTTTTCGATGCCTTTCTTGATAAAGTAGTTGGCTATAAGAGGAATTGCCGAGATACTTTTTGCTGGAAACGGGAATAATTTTAGAGCGTTTGCTTCATGCACATTCACTGTAATTAGCTGGTCTATTCCTGAAGCTTTCAGCATCGCAGCAATTGTTTCAATGCTAATGTTCTCGCCCTGCAAGAATATCTTGTCTTGTCGTGCATATCCTAAATAAGGAACAACAGCAGTAACTTTTTTGGCACTGAATCGTTTTGCTGCGGCTGCCATAAATGCAAGCTCCATAAGCCTTCTGTCTTGAGGAGCGCAGGTTGTCTGTACAATTACTGCATGTTCACCCTTCACGTCGCCCTCTAGCCGCACGTAGCTTTCGCCGTCAGGAAAAACCCTGGAAGCGACATTAACCGATTGTATGCCACTCAATTGTGAAATTCGATTTGCTAGATCTAAGGAAGCAGGACCAAGGATTATTTTCATTTTGTGGTTTTCCCTTTCTATTTGATATATTCTGGTATGGTTTCTATTTCTATTCTACAAACTTTATTTAACCTTACCATGGCACATATTCTCTCGAATTATGAATTTTTGTTTTGAACATTTTTAGCGTCAGATTCGACTCCAGATTTACTAGTAAAGACAATATGTCTACTCTTTGCAGTTTTTGTCCGTTTAAGATTTGTTCGACGTGTAGGTTTTGTGGCGATTAGTTATGCTGTGTAAATAACGCTTATTAGGATCTGAATTACGTGTAATAGTATTAACTATTAATATATAATATACAACGTAGGGAAAAGAATGGTAAACGTATTTGCCAGCTCCAAAAAGAAAGAAGAAAACAATCCAATAGAAGTAAAACAGCCTAACAAAACAAGAAACACCGCCACCTCAATTCTCGGGCGAACCAGCAACAGTCCTTCAAAAAATAAAGCTGGAAGAAGCCCAACTGGAAGAAGAAAAGCGAAGCCTTGCCCAGCTAAAAGAGCAACTGCAGAAGAAGATCACTGATCAAATCGAAAACAGCATGAGTAACCTCCAGAAGCTAAAATCACAAGTAAGCGAGCTAAAAGCTGAATGCGCCGAATTAAACGAAACTCTTCAAAACGAAGTTTTCGCCGAGTAAACAAGCAATAACAAAGATGAATCAAGCGAGGTTCAGATACGATCGGTTTGTTAGCAAAAAAAGTATTTGAAAGTGGACGCAATGAAGCTTGAATCTCTCGCAATCTCAGTTGAAAGCAACATAGTGCATCTGTTCAAGAAATTTAAAGAAAAACCAGCTGTTTTCCTAAGCAAGGCAGACGTAACTTGCTATTTGTACTATCTACTAATTTCCGATCCGTTCTTAGGATACTCGCCCACAATCAAGAACCTTGCACCAACCATACCCAAATCGAAGACTTTTCTAGTACATGCAGGACTTGAAGTCTCAATTGAAAATCAAACCAAGCAAGTTGCCCTCTCAGTGGGCGAAACAGAAAAAGAAATTGAGCTTTCCAAATGGGATTTTCTTGTCGGAATAGAAATAGAACATAATACCAAAGCAATAAAAACTCTAAAAAACACAATTTCCGAAAGCATCGAAAAAGTATCAATATACAAGAGAGGCTATCTTCTCTTGCTAAACTGGGAAACAGCCATAGACGATGAGACTCTAAGAGAAATCCAAGAACTTGTTTCAAAACGCGAAAACGTAAAATTGTTTTACCTAGATCTGATATCGATTCCGATAAAAACTAATATCAAGAAAATAGTTTAGGGTCCCCCAGTTTTCAGATACGACGGAAGAGATGGATCAGATTTGTTCGAACAAAGCACAATACTTTTAAGATTTGAGTTCTTGTCAAATAGAGCTTCTCGATAGGTGATGTGGAAAAATGACTGAAACAGTTGAGAAAAGAGTTCAGAAAGCTTTAGACGAAATCAGGCCGAATATTCAAGCTGACGGTGGAGACATCGAGCTTGTTGCGGTTGAAAAAGGGATAGTAAAGGTAAGGCTTCAGGGCCATTGTGCAGGTTGCCCAATGTCAGCAATGACTCTTAAACAGGGTGTTGAGACTCATCTTAAGAGCAAAGTCCCTGAAGTAGTTAAGGTCGAAGCCATCCAGTAAACCCAATTAGCAGCACCATTTTCTTGATTTCTTTTTTCAATTTACGCTTGACTTAGGTTCTTTCGAATCCAAGAATCTTTGAGCAGGGAATCTAATTCTCGCAATCTTGAAGAGTTATCAGAAGCATGGAAATATTCTTTCTTAAGCATCACCCTAATATACTTTGTATGCACAATGTTAATGTTTGTCGGATTCTTCAAGAAACAGGAAAAACGCGCCTGCTTTTTCACGAGGATTCTGGCGAAAACATCCGAAGGGGATATATCTGAAACAGAAAAAACCGTCCATAAGTGAACATCTTGCCTCACTTTCAGTTCAATATAGTGTTTATCCAACCGAGCTTTTCAATGCTCTGGTTTATGCAAGAAAGCACGGCAAGACGACTTGTGAAGGCTTAACAGTTGAGTATAGAGGAAGCGTAGATAAAGAAGCCATTTTTCTAATTAAACAAAATGACAATGTGGTTGTTCAATTTCGAGTTGCGGAAGAAATACTTCTGCAAAAAGACATAGCCTTTGACAAATGGATGGACACTGACAAGATCCGCAAACAAATAGCTAAGCAAACTCCGTCTGGACCAGTATCCACTCAAATTCGCGACCTTCGTCACGGAATGAAAAAAATTAATCTAAAAGCAGAGGTCTTAGAAACCCAAAAACCCAAGCAGGTTCACACACAATTTGGAAATGCAGTCATGATGACAAACGCAACAATTGGTGACGAATCCGGCAAAATAAAACTTCTGCTTTGGGATCAACAAGTGAACGCTGTAGCAATGGGAGACATCATAGAAATAAAGAACGCGTCTGTGTCAACATTTAAAGGTGAAAAGCAACTTCGTTTGGGAAAAACTGGAACCTTAACTGTGACTCAAAGCGGAGTCTCGAAACAGAAACACTCCAATGACAACGACGGAAAAAAAGTTGTCTGCGCCCCATAGATGGTTTTCTTAGTTTATAGAACAAACACAGTTTTCTTATTTCATCTAGCATCTGAAAATGGCATTATCCTGAGCCAAGTAGCGAAAATAGCAAGTCTTGCCCGCCGAATTCAGATTTCCATTTCTCTTTTCGTCGCCGCTCATTCCACAACAACATCAGTAACCAAAAGGAAACACCTTGCATCTGTAAAGTGCAGATGATTAGTTTGTTTTTTGTGCACAGTATTTATCTATTTCTTTAGTAAGAAGAGCCCTATTTCGCCAAATAAGTTGGGCAGAAACCGAACCTTTTTGTTTTTTCTGATGCAGAATGCGAGTTCAATGCTTATTTCCCGTTCTTTACAGTATTGTTTGAAATCGGCGATGCTAAAAAAATGCAGGTTAGGCGTATTATACCACTCGTAAGGTAGAGATGGGGTCATTGGTACTCGACCTTTGAAGAAAATCTGGAATCTATCGGTTATGTAACAGAAATTTGGGAAGCCAACTATGACGCGCTCTCCAACTCGTAAGGCCTCGTTTAGGACAAAGTCGGGTTTCTTTACTTGTTGAAATGTTTGATTCAAGATAACGTAGTTGAAACTTTTCTCTGCGTATTCTGCTAACCCAGTATCGATGTCTTCTTGGAAAACGCTTAGACCAGCAGCTACACATCGGTTGATCGCTTGGTCACTTATCTCTATACCTTGAGCGCGAACCTGTTTATCCTTCACCAGTAAAGATAGCAATTCGCCGTCGCCGCAGCCAAGGTCAAGCACTGAAGTTCCGTTGCTTATCCAGCTTGAGATGATTCTGTGATCTGCCCTATGAAACGCGTTGTTCATTGTTGTTTGACTCCATTCGTGTTGCCGTTGCCGACTGTCTTTAAGAAATTCCCAATTAGCTGTGTTTCCTGCTCCGTCTCCAGTAGGAATGAATCGTGTCCGTATGTGCTGTTTATTTCGCAGTAGCTTGCGTCTACTCCAGATAGTTTACATGCTTTGGCAATTTCTTGACTTTGGCAAACGGGATAAAGCCAATCGGACTTAAACGCAATGACGAAAACTTTTGCCTTCAAGCCTTTGAAAACATTTCCTATACCGTGGCTGTTTAGAAGATCGAAATAGTCTATTGCCTTCGTTATGTAAAGGAAACTATTAGCGTCAAATCGTTTTACAAAGTTGTCGCCTCGATATCTTAGGTAACCCTCTACTTCGAAGTCGGCGCTGAACTTGAATTGATTTTTGTCGGATCGAGTTCGCCTGCCAAATTTTTCAGCCATTGACGCATCGCTCATGTAGGTTATGTGGCCAATCATTCTAGCGACAGCCAAACCCTTTGCAGGAGGTTTTGACCCGTAGTAATTGCCGTTTTTCCAGTTTGGGTCCGCCATCACTGCTTGTCTGCCCACTTCATTGAATGCTATCTGTTGGGGAGTATGTTTCATCGTTGTGGCTATTGGAATTGCAGATTGTATTCTATCTGGGTAAGAAATCATCCATTGAAGAACCTGCATCCCACCCATTGATCCGCCTACAACGGCTAGAATTTTGTCAATTTTCAAATGATCAACTAGGTGCCGTTGGGCAATTACCATGTCGCCTATTGTTACTGTAGGAAAATCAATGCCGTATGGTTGTCCAGTCTTCGAGTTTATTGATGAGGGTCCCGTGGAACCTTTACATCCGCCTAGAACGTTGCTGCAAATGACGAAATACTTGTTTGTATCGATGCCTTTTCCGGGGCCTATTAGGTTATCCCACCACCCAGGGGATGAATCGGTTTTGGATAATCCTGCCGCATGTGCGTCGCCGCTTAGAGCGTGAAGGACCAAAACTGCGTTAGACTTCTGCAGATTGAGCTCTCCATATGTTTCGTATGCAAGCGTTATAGGCCCAAGTCTTTCTCCTGACTCAAGAACCAGTCCGTTCGGTGGATAAGCGAATTTGAAGTACTTTGCTTCGACGTTTTCTATCGATTGACTTTGGATTACGGTTTCATGCCTCCTTCAATAGCAATTTGCGGTCAGCAAAGCTGCCATAATTTAAGGTCCCGCCGATGCTTTCAGTGCCTGGTCTATGTCTTCAATAATATCTTCTGAGTCTTCGATACCTATTGAAAGTCGGATGAAGTCTTGCGTTACACCGGTGGATTCTTGTTCTTCTCTTTTTAATTGTTGGTGTGTGGTTGATGCTGGATGGATTACAAGACTTTTTGTGTCGCCTATGTTTGCAAGGTGCGAAAGAAGTTTCACGTTATGAATGAATTTCTTGCCTGCTTCCAGCCCTCCCTTAATCCCGAAACCAACAATGCCACCGTAGCCGTTCTTGAGGTATTTTGATGCTACTTCATGGTTGGGATTATCAATCAAACCGGGGTAGTTTACCCAATTAACCAAGGCATGATTCTTTAGGAAAGTTGCTACTTTCAATGCGTTTTCGGAGTGTTTGCGCTGTCTAAGTGGCAACGTTTCTAACCCTTGTATAAAAAGCCATGAGTTGAATGGACTTACTGTTGGACCTAGATCTCTCAGAAGTTGTACACGTGCCTTAAAAATGAATGCCACATTACCCGACCCAGGCAAGTTTCCGAACGCATCCCAATATCTGACTCCATGATAGCTGGGGTCTGGTTCCGTAAACTCTGGAAACTTGCCGTTGTTCCACTTAAAATTACCAGAATCTACAATTACTCCTCCCAGGCTGGTTCCGTGGCCTCCGATGTACTTTGTTGCGGAAGCTACTAGGATGTCTGCTCCGTAGTTAATCGGTTGGACCAAGCCCACACCCACAGTGTTGTCAACGATAAGGGGAATTCCTGCTTGGTGAGCTACTTCAGCAAGAGCTTCAAAGTCAGGTACGTTCAGTTTTGGATTCCCTATGGTTTCACAGTAAATTGCGCGTGTTTTCGGAGTTATAGCTTTTTCAAATTCGTTAGGCTTAGCGGATTCCACAAATATTGTTTTTCTGCCGAGTTTAGGGAAGGTGTAGTGCAGTAGCTGGTAGGTTCCTCCATACAGATTGTTGGCTGCTACTATTTCGTCATCAACTTGGGTAATAGTCAACAAGGCTAAAGTTTCTGCCGCTTGTCCAGAGGCAACAGCTAAGGCACCGGTGCCGCCCTCAATTGCCGCTATTCTCTTTTCGAAAATGTCAGTTGTTGGATTCATTAGTCTGGTGTAAATGTTCCCTAGTTCTTTTAGGGCGAAAAGATTCGCCGCATGATCGGTGGATTTGAAAACATAAGAGGCTGTTTGATATATTGGGACAGCCCTTGATCCTGTTGCAGGATCTGGTGACTCTTGCCCAGCATGGACTGCTATTGTGTCTAATCTTCTTTTTGAGACCATATTATTGCTGCTCCATTGTTCTTTTCCGTTTTTAACAAAATCATAGCATAACAGCGTTATATGCTTTTTTGTATGTTTTATTCCAAAAGGAATATCTAGTAGCCCATTCTCCTTCTGAAACATGTTTCCAACTTTAGAAGAAATAGCGAAAAAACGCCGGCAGTTAGGGTTGAAACAAGCTGAACTTGCCAAGTTGGCAGGGGTTAGCCAGTCCTTAGTCGCAAAACTTGAGTCCGGAAAAATTGACTCTTCTTATACAAAAGTGAAGACAATTTTTGATATTCTCGATCGATTGAAAGCGAAAATTAAGATTCAGGAAGAAAAAATAGTCCCTAACGAAATAATAAGCGTACAAAAGGATGAACCGATTTCGAAAGTTGTTGGGTTAATGAAAGAGCATGGTTACTCTCAAATTCCCGTGTTTAGTGGAAAACAGTCCGTTGGAAGCATATCCGAAAAAACTATCTTACACCAAATACTGGGCGGAAAAGATTTGGCTCAAATATCCAAGGTGCCGATTGAGGAAGTAATGGAAGAAGCTTTTCCCCAGGTTGGAGAAGATGCGCCGCTGTCTTTGATTTCGAGCTTGCTACAAACGTATCCTGCGGTTTTAGTATCCAAGAGGGGTACCGTTCAAGGCATTATAACTAAAGCAGATTTGCTAAGAATGCTTTAGTAGTGGGGTTTGAGCTACAATTTGAGAGTTTGAAACAAACTAATTTATAAGTATAAGCGTGTTATATTTTTCTTGGTTAAAATGGGCGCGAGATGTGAAACAATAGGCAAATACGTACTACCGGTTTTCAGATCTCTCATTGCAAAAGAGCTGATTAACACCCATAAACTAACACAAGTCGAGGCCGCCCAACGATTGGGAACAACCCAAGCAGCGATAAGCCAGTACATCAATTCAAAACGCGCCTTTAAAGGAACAGAGCAATTTGGCGATATTCTTCCTGAACTTCAAGCTATGGCTCACGCAACGGCCAAACAACTGGCTGACCGAGAAATAACATATGAAGAAATTTCAATCGATTTCTGTAAGTTATGTTCAACTTTCACTGGTTCTGAGAAGAAAGAAAAGAATGAAGATTATACAATTTAGAAACTTTTCCTATTACATAATTTTGCCTGATCGTCTTTTAACTAAGGAGCAATAGACTTATATCTCCAAACACTATAACATTGTTATAGTGTGTTGGTGAACAAGAATGCAGCAAATTTACAATTCCGTTTTGGAAACAATAGGAAAAACGCCTCTTATAAAATTAAGTCACGTTGCAGCTGGGGCCAAAGCCACAATTTTGGTAAAACTTGAATCAAGAAACCCTGGGGGCAGTGTAAAGGACCGAATATGTGTAAGCATGATAAATGAAGCCGAAAAGCAAGGATCGATCAAGCCTGGAGCGACTATTATTGAGCCTACCAGTGGGAACACAGGCATTGGCTTGGCGATGGTAGCAGCGGTAAAGGGTTACCGGCTAATTTTGACGATGCCTGAAACCATGAGCGTTGAACGACGAAGTTTGCTCAAAGCTTACGGAGCCGAACTGGTGCTTACCCCAGGTCCAGAAGGAATGAACGGAGCTATAAAAAAAGCTGAAGAAATTGCAGCTAAGACGCCAAACAGTTTCATTCCTCAACAATTCAAGAATCTTGCCAATCCGAAAATCCACAGAGAGACTACTGGACCAGAAATTTGGAATGATACAGAAGGAAAAGTTGACATTTTGGTCTCAGGTGTGGGAACTGGCGGCACCATCACAGGCGTGGCACAGTTCATTAAATCCATCAAGGCAAACTTCAAAGCTGTCGCAGTTGAGCCAGCCGCTTCGCCAGTCTTGAGCGGAGGCACCAAGGGTCCCCACAAAATACAGGGTATAGGCGCAGGTTTCATCCCTGATGTTCTGAAACGTGACATTTTAGATGAAATAATTAAAGTGAAAGACGAGGACGCACTGCAAACGGCAAGACTACTCGCCAAAAAGGAAGGACTCTTAGTCGGTATCTCTTCGGGAGCAGCAACTTGGGCCGCCTTAGAACTTGCGAAAAGAGCTGAAAACGCTGATAAACTAATTGTCGTAATTTTGCCTGACACTGGGGAACGCTACCTTAGCACGGTTCTTTTCCAGGAACCAGCCGAAGGCGCTAGTTCGACTCCCTAATTCGTCTTTCTTAAGCGGAAAGTTTAACTCTCTATTTTTCTCTTCTCCGTGAGAACTGTGAAAGAAATGAAAGCCCTAGGACTCTTATCAGGCGGTTTAGATAGCACATTAGCGGTAAAAATGGTTCTTGAGAGTGGGGTAGAAGTTGAGGCACTCAACTTTGTTACGCCCTTTTGCCAATGCAGCAAAGGCGGATGTGGAGCCTCAGAGGCAGCCAAGACATTCAAAATTCCCTTAAAAATTATCAACGCCGGTACAGACTATCTTAGGCTTGTGAGAAAACCAAGATTCGGCTATGGCAAAAATCTTAACCCGTGCATAGATTGCAGAATCTTTATGCTAAAGAAAGCGAAACGATATGCAAAGCAGATCGGGGCAAAATTTATTTTTACTGGTGAAGTGCTCGGTCAGCGTCCAATGTCTCAACATAGACCGGCACTCGCACTGATAGAGAAAGAAGCAGGCTTGCAAGGAAAAATCGTCAGGCCTCTTTCAGCGAAACTTCTGCCAAAAACAGAAGCCGAGGAAAAGGGCTTCATCGATGAAGAGGCACTTCGGGACATTAGTGGAAGATCGAGAAAACGTCAAATTGAAATGACAAAAGAATTTAACATTACTAATTACCCTTGTGCTGGCGGCGGTTGCTTGCTGACTGACAGAGAATTTGCCAACAGATTGAGAGACCTTTTCAAAAATAAGAAAAGGGTCAGCATTAAAGAAGTGAGGCTTCTAAAAATTGGTCGGCACTTCAGACTTGGGAGAAACAAAATAATTGTAGGGAGAAACGAAGATGAAAACGGCGTTTTGCTGAGGACCAAACAAAAGACAGATTATTACTTTGAAGTTCCAAACTGTGGCAGCCCTACGACTATCCTTAAAGGTCCGAAGACAAAAAACGCGATAGGGATAGCAGCAGCCCTAACATCTTTTCACTCAGACCAAAAAAGTGGGCTAGTAAAGGTAAACTTTGGAAAAAACAATCTTGACCGAGAAATAACCTTAGCTGTACCCACTTTGGAGACGGTAAACAGATTGAGAATTTGAGTCAGAAAAAAAACATATACAAGTTCATCGAAAAAGGATTTACTCTGTGGCTCGCGATTTCATGTCGCTGAGAATTTCATGTGCCCTGTCTATTCGCACTTTGCGTTCCTTTACCATCTGTTCCGCCACTAGATCTACCACCATTCCAGTTGCACCTGCTTGAACTGCAATGTTTCTTGCGTGAAGCGACATATGCCCTCTCTGGATCCCCTCACTAGACAAAGCTCGCAAAGCAGCGAGGTTTTGAGCTAAGCCAACCGCTGCGAGAACTTCCGCAAACTCGTTAGAAGATTTAACACCGAGAATTTTCATTGCGACTTTTGCCGTCGGATGAGTTTTCACAGCGCCCCCGATTAGACCCACCGCCATGGGTAACTCAATAGAGCCAACAAGGTCTCCATTTTGGTTTTTCTCCCACTGAGAAAGCGTTGTATAAGTTCCATTCATAGCAGCGTAAGCGTGACCTCCAGCTTCAATAGCTCGGTGGTCGTTTCCTGTGGCGAGCACAACGGCAATTATTCCGTTCATTGCGCCTTTATTGTGTGTCGCACCACGATAGGGATCGGCCGCTGCAAACGCCGAAGCGTCAACTATTCCGTCCACGATTTCTTCGCCGCCAACGGTTTCTTTCGAAACTGTGCAGGAAGCTCTGGCTAGCCGCTTAACTGCAAGGTTGGAGATTATTCTTAAGTATACTTTTCCTCCTGTGAGGCTCTCGATCATTGGTGCTACGGCTTCTGCCATCGTGTTTACGGCATTGGCTCCCATTGCGTCACGGCAGTCAACCAGCAATTCGGTAATCAGCATGGTTCCTTGAGTGGTGTTGATCACTTTTGCCTCCAACTCTTTGGCTCCGCCACCGAAAGAATTCAGAACTGGATCCTGGTCGTTTGCTTTCTTGAGAATTTCTTTTTTTGCACACAAAATTCGCATTCTGGCGGCGTGGGGATCTTTTATGTTAACCGCTTGAATTTGCCCAATCATAACAGGCGTAGTGCTGCTCGTGTGGAACCCTCCGCTTTCTCGAACCATCTTTGCCGCATTGCTCGCCGCTGCGACAACTGACGGTTCCTCTGTAGCCATTGGCACAAGGTAGTCTTTGTTGTTGATCATGAAATTAATTCCCATTCCCAACGGCACCGGAAAGGCGCCGATGACATTTTCTATCATTCGGTCTGCCACCTCCATTGATAAAGCACCTGTGTTCTGTAGAATGGAACATTCTTCTTCGGATAAGTTTGCAAATTCCTTAACTTTTTCTAGTCGTTGTTTTGGCGTGAGTTTGTAAAAGCCCGAAATCGCGGAAGATTTATTCACCTATTTGCACCAGGCTTTTACAATTATAAAAATGTGCTTTTAAGTCTTGACTTGGCCACGCTTTTAGACATTCCAAAACTAGGAAAAAGTTGACTGATAGCTTTTGCAGGGCATGGCGATGGCTGGGATGTTCAGTCTTTTCTTAATTTCTTTGGCTAAAGTTACTCCGTGTCTTCCCCCATGATTATCCGTAATTACCTGCTTTGGCTTTGCTTGCCGCACGTATTCAATTAAACCATTGAAGTCCGAGTGGTCGCTCAACGCGACGATATGTTCTTTTTCGCCTACCCTTCGGCATGGTTTATGGAATTCCCATCCGCTTACACAGATGCGTTCATTGTTTAGACCAACTTTTCCTCTGCTGTTCATGTGGTAAAACGCAACACAGGGCAGATTTTCCTCTAAAAGTGATTTGGCTTGTCTCTCGGCTGACAATGTGAGACAACCAAGTTGCATGCCATGTTGTTCGCAGACTCTTGAAACATGATAAACTCTTTCTGGCATTACAAAAGGCACGGTCACATCTGCTTGGTGCAATATCTGCATGATTTCCTGTAGTTTGCCGTGATAACCAAAGACGTAGACAGTGCCGTCTTTGAGCCTTCTCTCAACCATGTCTACTAGGAGTCGACGAACGTCGACATCAAATGAACGCTTACATGATGGACTGCCATAAGTGGATTCTACAACGAGTGTGTCGCACTCCAGAACCGGAGTGCCGTCCAGTCTAAAATCTCCAGTCCAACCGAGCCGCTCACCATCTTCGGCTTCAACAAGAACCTGAGCGGCACCCAGAATGTGCTGAGCTTTGTGAAGCGTAACTCGTTCACCGTCAAATCGAAAAGTCTTTCCATACTCTAAGGTTTCGATGTTCTTCGTTCTATGACCAAGTGGGCCTTCAAGAACATCTATAAGATCAAGAGTTGGTTTGGTCATCAATACTTTTTGGCATTCCCGTAAGCTCCAACGCAAACCCGTTGTATGGTCTGCATGAGCGTGAGTAACAACTCTTAGGGGTCTATCTTTCTCATATGCGTCACATGCAGTCGAGTTACCCAGTAAAATCGCGCCTCTGCGGGTCACCTTAGCTTTCTCATTCAATGGTGGTCACTCAAGGTCTCCCTATTTTTTCTGCAAGCCAGGCGATGATCTGCAACAGGTCTTCACTTTTGACTGTAACTTTTATAGGACCAAGGGGCGATTCTCCTTCAGGCTCTGAAAAAGAAACGTGACCAGCAAATGCCACTTGCTTGTTCAAGTAAAATGTCAAGGTGTCGCCATTGAGCCCTCTGTGCAAAGCTCTTCTAGCTGCGTCGCGAATCCGGTCTCTATGCAAAACGTTTCGAAGACCTGCCAAAGTCTCTAACCCCTTCGCTTCAGCAATTATGATGCTTCCTTTCGGCGCAGATTTGGTCTGAGTGGGCAAGTCTCCAAAAAGGTTCGAGATTGCTTTCTTGACTTTTTCCTCCGACTCCGTAGGATTAACGTCCACTTCAAGAACTACCGTCACTTTTTCCAATTCTCTTCTGCCCTCCGCAGTACTTCCAAAGCCTTTTCACTAAGCATTTCCTTGGTGCCATCGTTAATAATAACGTGTTCGGACAAGGCAATGGCATTTCCGATGCCAACACCCAGTTCTCTCAAATCACGCTCATGAAATACAGCCCAGTTTTTTGGGTCGTCACTTCTATCTCGGGTGGATAGACGTTCAAACCTCGTCTGGGGCGAGGCATGAACAGTGACAAGGGTGAAATTCGCAAAGTTCTTTTTGAAAACCTCGGCTTCAATGAAACTTCGCAATCCATCAATAATCAATTTTCGACTATGCTTTTTCAATATTTTTAAGACGCACTTTTCTGCAATTACTCCGTCTCCACCATTTTTCCTCAGTTCGAGCATGACTTTTCCGATGTTAGTAGGAGTTGGTTCCAATCCTAGTTTCGCCGTCTCCGCTCTTATTACATCTCCCATTGTAACGACTTCGTAATCCTGATCTTTGGCAACTTCGACTACGAGGGACTTCCCTGATCCGGGCATACCTGTTAATCCGATAACTAGCTTCTCATAGTTCATGTTTTACCCTTTCTTTTTAGAGTAGCATCGTTTAGAATTAAAAAGTATTTGCAAATCTTTTATTGTTCAAAGATTTTGAACCTACGAAAAGCTTGGTTTTGTTGGGTTAGAGAGTTAGGAAATTTATATTAAATGCACAGTGTCTATCTGCCATCAAAAGTGAAAGAGGATTAGGAATGGCTGTTAAGTTCACTCCATGGAATACCAGTTGCAACATGCTTGAGGGGACGAATAAGCTCTACGACGCTGCGGGAACTTTTGATTGTGTGGCAAAAGGCGACCTTGTAGCTATCAAGTTGCACGTAGGCGAATTGGGTAATCCATATTATGTTCAACCATGTTTCGTGCATGACATAGTGGCTCGAGTCAAGGCAGCAGGCGGCAAACCCTTCCTCACAGACTCAAACACGTATTATCGGGCAAATCGCCACAACGGCTACGATCATATAATGAATGCACTAATGAATGGCTACAGCATGGCTCCCTTCATCGTTGCAGACGGACTAAAAAGTGAGAGCTACCGAAAAGTGAAAACCAAAGGAATATTGAAGGAAATTGAAGTCTCTGGTGCCATTGCGGAGGCAGATGCAATGATAGTAATCTCCCACGACAAGGGACACGAACTCAGCGGCTTCGGAGGTGCAATAAAAAATCTAGGAATGGGCTGCACATCCCACGCAGGCAAGCTCAGACAACACAGAACAGTAGACTTGGAGATAGATGAATCGAAATGCATAGGCTGTGGCAAATGCAAAGAAGCCTGTGAATTGGAGATTCCCGACATAATCGGCAAAAAAGCCAAAAACACCTCCCCATTATGCATGCGTTGCCCATTCTGTTCAAGTAGCTGTCCCACTTCAGCCATAAAACTCACTCACCAAGATAACATCTGCCGAGCGATTGCCTCAGCAGCATATGGAGTTCTTTCAACCTTTAAGAAAAACAAAGTATCGTTCGTAAGCTTCGCAAAAGACATAACCCAATTCTGCGATTGCAGACCTAACCCTGGCGAAATCTCAATGAAGGACATTGGAGTTTTTGCATCCAACTCTCCAGTTTCGGTTGACGGCGCATTCCTAGAAATGGCAAACTACAAGATTTTCAATGAAGCATACCATGTTGACTGCATGCTGCAAGTAGAGGAAGCTCGGCAATTAGGGATACAAGGAGACATCAAACCAGAAATTACAAAATTAGACTAGTGCTGAAGACCTGAAGCCCAACTTATTTTCTACTTTGAACAATATGGCCACTCGCCTTTTGCTCTGTGATGTTTGACGCATTCTTCACAATTTCCACGACGAGGGCAATCAACCTTGGGGCAAGGACAATTCGGCGCAGACACAGACTAAGGCTGTCGCGCCTCTCATATATTTTTTTTCTAAAGGTCTTAAGTTTAGTAAAATGCCTTAGCTTCTCGATTTTCTTAGACAATTTTTAAAAAGCATTTATGAAGGTAAACCATAAAAAGCTATGGAGATGCCCGGAATGTCTGAGTTCGTGAGAAGCTTTTTGGCTTTTGACTTAGAAAACATTGCTGTCAAAAAAAAGCTAAGTGAAATGCAAAAAAGCGCAGTTCAAACTGGTGCCGACTTGAAACTTGTCGAAACGGACAACATTCACATGACCATTCGCTTCTTAGGTGATATCACTCTTAACATGGCTGAAAAGATCTTTTTGGAGATGGCAAAAATTCAGTTCAAACCATTTGTTGTGCAGCTTACGGGTTTGGGAGTTTTTCCCAGTCTCAGCTACCCTCGCGTTCTTTGGGCTGGAATAAGTCAAGGAGCTGAGCAGTTACAAAACGTAGTTTCTCAGATTGAACCGCGGTTACAAAGTCTAGGTTTTCCTCCGGACCCTAAGGCTTTTAGTCCCCATTTAACCATAGCGCGAGTCCGTTCAGCCAGAAATAAACCACAGTTTGCAGATTTTGTTACGAAAAATGAGAAATATGATTTTGGATCAGTAGGCGCGGAATGCCTCAGACTCAAGCGTAGTGAGTTGACTCCAAGGGGACCAATTTACTCGACGCTAAAAGAATACTGTCCTAAGTGAGAAAGGAAAAGTCATGATAAACGTATTAAACGAAATTACGCAGCAGGTCTTAGAAGAAATCACTCCTACTGAGGATGAGCGAAAATGTATGGCTGCTTTGGCAAAAGATTTGGAACTCAAGGTTTCAGCTGCTTGTTTGGAGTACCGATTGGAGGCAGTTGTGCGTGTGGAAGGATCCGTTGCAAAAGACACTTGGCTCAAAGGAGATCCGGACGTCGATGTTTTTATGCGGCTATCGCCGTCAATTTCGCGAAAGGTAATGGGGGATGTTGGTCTTAAAGTTGCAAGAAAGGCCACAGAAGGTGCGGTCCAGGTTGAACGGTTTGCCGAACACCCATATCTCGAGGCTTTCCTAGACGGCACGCGAGTGAATATTGTCCCATGCTACGATGTGAAGCCAGGCGAATGGTTGAGTGCAACTGACAGAACTCCCTACCACACCGACTACATAAACCGGCATTTGGATAAGACGCTGCGAAGCGATGTTCGTTTGCTGAAAAAATTCATGAAAGGTATAGGAGTCTATGGTGCCGAAATAAAAGTTGGAGGTTTTAGCGGCTACTTATGCGAGCTTCTGGTTTTGCATTTTGGGTCATTCTCAAAGGTGCTGGAAGCGCTTGCGAAACATGTGTCGAGGCGGGTTGTGGACATTCAAGGCCACTATGAAAACAGGCTGCGTGAACTGGAGTTGCTCTTCCCAGAACCGTTAGTATTTGTCGATCCAGTGGATAAGGCCAGAAACGTAGCATCAGCCGTTCAACCTCAAAGACTTCATATATTGGTCGCTTCAAGCAGAGCCTTCCTATCAAAACCGAACATGGAGTTTTTCTATCCGCTAAAAGTTCATCCGCTCAGCGTGGAGGAACTTCGCAAGATAATTACTGATAGAGGCTCCGGTCTTCTTTTTTTGACCATTGATAAAATCGACGCAGTGCCCGATGTTTTGTGGGGGCAATTAATCCGAACAAGAAAAGCTCTCAGAAAACAACTTGAACTTAACGATTTCAAAGTATTACGGGACGCAGTATGGACAGAGGACAAAGCTGAATTTAACATATTTGTTTTTGAACTTGAACAGAATACTTTGCCAGATGTCAGGAAACATTTGGGGCCACCTCTTGAATTTCAGAGAGAATGTGAAAGCTTTCTTGATAAGTACGCAACGAATAGGGAAGTACTGACAGGGCCTTTCATAGAAGAAGGACGCTGGATAGTTGAGCTTCACCGAAAGACTTTGAATGCAGCAGAATTCCTGAGGGACAAACTTGCTTCAGGGGGAAAGGATATTGGCGTTGCCGAACTAATCTCGAAAGCTTTGCGGGAAAACTTTTTGGTATTAGTCGGAGACGAAGTTACTGAACATTACGCTTACAGCAAGGAGTTCGCCGGGTTTTTGACTGGCTTTCTCCTGGACAAACCGTTTTGGCTTGAGCCTTAACGGATTGCCAAAAGACCAAATCCCTCATAAAATAATGAGCTAATTGGCCTTTGAACTTGATCATTCTTTCTCTTTTAGTGTTTTGAGCATACTACCTGATTCGTATCCACCGATGTCGAAGGTCACATACTTGAATCCTAACTTCCTTAGATTCATCGCTAATTTGTCAAAGCATTCTTCAGTGAAGAAGAGTTTTCGTTCCTCTTTTCCCACTTCTATTCTGGCTAGCCCATCGTGGTCTCTGACTCGAAGTACCTTTGCACCGGTTAGTTCCTTTATCATTTCTTCGGCGGCCTCAACCCGTTTTAGTTTTTCCGCCGTTATTTTTTGGTGATAAGGAATTCTTGTTGCTAAACATGGTTGGGCTAAGCGGTCATGAGCAGATAACCCCATTTTCTTGGCGAGTTTCCGTATTTCGTTTTTTGTGAATCCTGTTTCGAACCATGGACTGTAAACGTTTTTGGTTTGTTTTACGGCGTCAAATCCTGGTCTGTGTTCTCTTAGGTCGCTGTAGTTGGTTCCTTCAAAAATTGCCTCGAAATTAAGTTCGTTTGCTTTTCTCAGTATCTCCTCTAGGAGCTCTTTTTGCAGAAGAAGCATCTATTTTCTGGATTGTTGTTGAATTTCTCGTTGTTGATTTCATTTGTTTCTATTATGAGGTGTCTTATTCCTATTTCTTTGGCTGTCTTTTTTGCCATTTCCAGTTCTTTTTTGGTGTATGTTTGAGATTGCGCGGTTACTGCGATGGCTTTTTTTCCCAAAATTCTGTAGGCTACAGCTGCGAGTGTTGAACTGTCAACTCCTCCAGAAAACGCAATCAACACGCCGTTCTTACCCTTGGTTTGAATAAATTTTTCCAGTTCTACATACTTATTGTTTAGGTCTTTCACTATGGTCACTTTTTTAGAAGGATTTCTTTGGCTTTCGAAGTTGCGATTTCAGAGACTTCCCGCAGAGACCTATTTGTGATTTTTGCTATCTTTCTAAGTTCTTCAAATTCTGGTTTAACACTTAGAATTTCGCCGTCCGGGTTTTTTGCGACCTTAACTTTTACGGTTTGATTCTTTCCATCTATTGAAACATTCACGGTAATCATTTCACGGTTAACCAAATGTCTTGTGCAGAGGTGGACTCTAACACCTAGGGTACCCGTTTCCTTCGTAAGCACACTCGAGAGATGGGTAACGTCTTTTGGGTCTGCGATTACTTTGATTATTTGCCCAGGTCTATTCTTCTTTGTAAGGATGGATATCACGCTAACGTCTTTTGCTCCTTCATCTAATAATTTGTCAATTGTATATCCGATGATCTCGCCTGTCACATCATCAAGATTAGTCTCCAAGACAGCGATTTCATCTCTCAATTTCGTATCTTTAGGGCTCTTTCCAATTATTATTCGTAAAACATTTGGCATTTCCTCAAAATCTTTGTTTCCAGCGCCATAACCTACTTTCAGAGGAACCAAGTTTGGATAGAAACTGCTCACTTCAGTGACAAGATTAACGAGAATGGCTGCTCCAGTTGGAGTGGTTAATTCTGTTTCTATTGGACCACCCTTGAATTGAAAATGGTTTTGTTCCAGAATTGACAAAGTGGCAGGCGCAGGATTTGATACAATGCCATGAGAAAAATTTAGTGTGCCCCCTCCTACCGCAACTGGCGTTGAATATACTTTTGCGTCGAATATGCCAAGGTCATCCAGACATAGGGCTGTACCGACTATTTCGGCTGGGGTGTCAACTAATCCCACTTCGTGTAAATGAGCATTTGGCAAGTCATTGCCATGAATCGAGGCTTCGGCGTTGACAAGTGTTTTGATGACGTTCGTGGCAAATTCTTGAGCTTTTTGTGACAAGAGAGTTTTCTGAGATAGCGCTTTAACTATTTCAATTAGTTCTTTGGCATTTTTTTTGTTCGATCTTTTTGCAGTTACGTCGACTTTGGTTGCGGTGAATTCTTTGCGTTTTGTTTGCGCTATCTTTATTTCTATGTTTTTGTAGCCAAACTGTGGATCTTCTAATAGCCTAAGAGCCTCAATTAGTCTTTTTGGGTTTGCTCCAAGGTCAAGCAGGGCACCCAAGAACATGTCACCGGAAACTCCTGCCGTTTGGCAGTCAATTGTGACTATTTTGCCAGAAGTCTCGTCGCCACATAGAGGCATAGTTATCTGTTGACAGAAAATTCGTAATTCATATATTGTTTGCGGTACTCAGAAGAACTGGATTGCTTTGTACTCGATTAGAGAAATACTGAAAAAAACCGCAAATAAAGAAATATCGATTGCAGAGGCTGAGGGGCTTCTTCGTTTCCTATCCATTGAAGAGGTATGCGACTTTGCGAAAATTGATACAAACCGAGAGTTTAGGAAAGGCATCCCTGAAATTGTTCTAGCCGAGGGCAAAGCCACAAGTGACGTAATCGAAATCTCGTTTAGGATGCTTGCGAGAACTGGTCGAGTAATAATTAGCCGATGTGGCAAAGAGCAAATTGCTGAGATGAGCGAGGCTTTCCATAAAGATTATGATCTTGCAGTAAACGCGAAAGCAAGAATTGTAGTTATCAAAAAACGTGATTTCTGTCTGAAAAAGACAGGTGGAAAAGTCGGCATTCTGACGGCTGGGACATCAGATATTCCAGTAGCTGAGGAAGCACGGGTCATCGCGGAAGAGATGGGATGTGAAGTTTTTACTAGCTATGATGTTGGTGTTGCAGGGTTACATAGAATTTTGCAGCCTGTCAAAGATATGATTCTCAAAGACATTGACGTGATGATTGTAATTGCTGGAAGAGAGGGAGCCTTGGTATCAGTTGTTTCTGGAATGGTGGATGTTCCCGTAATAGCGGTTCCTACTTCAAACAGCTTCGGTTTTGGAGAGAAGGGATTAGCCACATTGATGGCTATGCTTCAATCTTGTTCATTGGGTTTGGCGGTTGTGAATATAGATGGTGGCGTGGCCGCGGGGGCAGTTGCTACGCTAATTGCGAATCGAGCCGCAAAATTCAGATGATAGAATTTCTTTAATCCAGACACTTTTTGTCCATTGTGCTAAAAGAAGAAAGCCAGTCTGTTGGCTCAAGATTTTGTCGATGGTTCTTTTTGAAGGTTTTTAGCAAGTCTGTCGACTATTTTCTTTAACTCGCCTATAGAGGTGCCAGCATACAACGACAACACTAATAGTAGTTCGTAATCCCAGGGCACTTTTTGTTTTTTCATGTTGTTCTTCTCTCTCTCTCACAAATCTCGTATAACAGCGATATAAGTTTTGTGAAAAGAAAGGAGTTCCTCGTAAGATTGAGGTAGTTGGATGTTTTACATTTTCTAATTGTTAAAGTTTAGATAATTCTTGTTGAATCGTCGTCTGAGTCGATACCGAAAATCTTTTTTGCGTTGAACAACCAACTTTGTCGAAATCTTCAACCTCTTGTTCAGGATTTTTTGAAGTTAAAGCTCCCATTCGTACTGTGTTACAGTACGCGGTTGGGAATAAGGATTTTTGGTTGACAGTACACAGTTTGAATTCTGGCATAGACAAGCTATTGAAGGAAGCAGAAATTGATTTTACATATACTTAGGTTTCTGATCACGGTTTTCTTCTATTTACTGATTTGGTGGTATATTGAATTCGAAGCGGACGCCTTTGCCTGGTTCACCAGTTTCTTTTACCGTCCAGCCGTAGATATCGCAGGTTTTCCTAATCAAGTATAGGCCATACCCCGTTCCTTTTCCGAAGCCTTTCGCGAAAAGTTGTTTTTTTGTTTCGTTGTCTATCCCAATTCCATCGTCTTCGTAGGTGATTGTTTGGGAGCCGTCCTGTTCCTTTTGTGCGGCTAAAGAGATTTGGGTGACGTGTTCACCGTATTTTAGTGAGTTGTCAATTAAGTTGTGGAATATTGTTGTTAACATTGAGTCCGCAAATATTTCGAAGTCTTCGCATGAGTTGTTGATTTTGACGTCTTTGAGGTCTGAGAATAGCGAAATTGCTTCTCCGAATGCTTTTCCCAAGTTTATGTATGCCCGTTCTTCCTTGCCCAAAGATTCGTAGTTTTTAGCAAATTCCAGTATGCGCGTAACATTATCGCTTGCAAGTTTTATTTGAGAGAGATAATTTTGAATTTGGACGTTGTCGCCAGCGCGTTTCTTTGCCAAATATACATTTCCATTGATGGCGGCTAGTTTGTTGCGCACGTCGTGTCTTGTGAAGCTTCCTACTACATTGAGTTTTTCGTTTAGAATCTCGGCCCGTTTTAAGGCAGCTTCAATTTTTTGTTCTGCAGCGACAGCGTCTGACAGATCCTTGTACACCGAAACAGAGCCGATTCTTTGGTCCCCGACTAGAACCGGTGCGATAGAAATGAACACACTTAATAGGGATCCTGTTTTGCACTTTCTTTTTGACTCAAAGCTCACTGCTTCTGTTAGACTTTTTTCAACCTGTACCTTTTCCTCTTGCTTTAGGGACTCGGGGACAAGAACGTCGACGATATTTTTTCCTTTGACTTCATCTATCGAGTACCCAAAAACCTCACTGAATTTAGGATTGACATCTACAAAATTGTTGCATTCATCGGTGTAAATCACGGCCTCAGGGTTCGAGTCGAACAAAGCCTTGAACACTTGTTGGCTCACTTTGAGGTCTTTCTCCCTTTGTTTCTTCTCTGTTATGTCAAGTGCAAGTTCAGATGCCGCCACAATGTTCCCATCTTTGTCTTTTATGGGTGTGGCAATAATTTCAGCCCAGCATGGTCTGCCATCAACAGTCGTGGAAAAATATTCCTGTGAATCCTTATCTGTTTTTCCTGCAAAAATCTTGGTTACGCCACAGTCTGGACAAGGTTTGTGCAAAGTGTTGAAAACCAAGTAACAAAGTTTTCCATCTACTTCGCCTTTGGTTCGGCGTATGAAATCGTTCGCCCAAAGGATGTGATAGTCCTCGCTGATGATTATGAAGCCAGCTCCGATGCTTTTAGTAACAGTTTCAAGCATCTTTCGCTCTTTTCTAATCTCGAAGTCCAGCTCATTATGACGGGACGTAACACTCCTCCAGCAAGGTTTACGATTTAAGCAGTTTAAGGCTTGTTTAGTTCTAGTTCTGATTCAGCCTCACTATGAATCAATATGGTTGGGTTATCATTTCTTATTCAGAAAATGTCCGCTAAGCGCAAACGCAGATCCGTAATCCTGAAGAGTTTTATAGCACTTGTTATGCCAACAAAGCTTACAGATGAGGCTGCTGCATGTCAGGTAATCCTCCGAAGTATTGGGATGGCTGGGAAGGAAAAATCATAACTGCACTCGTCCTTAGCGAGGAGAAGGGTATCTCCTGGGAAAATCTGCTCAAGCAAACGGGTTTGACAGGATTTCAATTAAGATCAGCTCTCTCCACCCTTTTTGATGCCCGCGTGATATCAAAGGAAGAGCTTGGAACCGACTATCATCTCGCTGATGAAAAGCTGGGCGAAGAATACGCGTCTTATATTAACGATTTCAACAAAAACAGACTCGGGAAGAATTTCGAGAGCCGAAAAGAAACGGTTGAACAGGATGTTAGATCTGCTCTCAAAGAAGTCAGAAAGGTTGGAAACCAATTATCATTCACTCAATCATTGGATCCCAGTGATTGGATTATTCAATGGCGTAACATGAGGGATTTGAAATTTTCCTTAGAGAACAAGCACTTCTTTTTGGCAGGGCAAGATCTTGATGACTTCACTAAGCATGCGATTCTTGACGCCAAAGACACGATTCTGGTTGCCAACCCATGCTTAGAGAATTGCTTCTTGACTATTGCGTTGGAACATGTCGCCCGTAAAGGAGTTGATATTAAAGTTGTCACAAGGCCACCAATTTTGGGAGAAGTCAATTACGACAAGAAACAGGATTGCCACGCACTCTTAAGAAGTTCAGGTGTTTCCATTAGCGATTTCGATCAGATCCATTCGAAGGTCCTCGTTGCGGATAACAAAGTAGCCATTGTTTCTTCGACAAACTTCTATAGCGGATACGGGGGAGCCACTTCGTTGGAAGCTGGAATTGTTTCTGTAGATGAGAAAGTTGTCAATTCGGCTAGTCAATATGTTTTTGAACTTTATCAGAAAGCGAGTCCGAAGTTAAACTAAAATTTCTCTAAGAATTGGAAACTGAATGCAAGCTATTTTTTTTAAATTGTTTCTCAGTTGCTCCCTGAAAGCTTTTTGCGGCTATATTAGAAGTGATTTTCTCGTTTTCCAAACGACAATGGAATAATTCTGTATAATAGACTTCTTATAATGCTTATTTGAAAGTAAGGGGTGGTAGGAAGATATACAATGTACAAGAAAGAAGCAGCTTTGGTTATGCATGACATTTTGGCTGAATGTGCTGGTTCTCTTTTGGAGCATTGTGTTTCGTTGGTGCCAGTTGTTAGCCCTAAAACATTAGAGGATTATGGTCGTTTCGAAGTACATATTGGTTGCATGGTTGATGACGACTTGAGGCGGTGCGTCGGAGCTGTTATTAGGAAACATAAGCTGGCAATGCGGCAGACGGGGAATGTGCTAATTCTTTTCCGTCCAAAATCTTAGATTTTGGTTTTGAAAGTAATGAATGTAAAAAATGTGAGAATTTCTGTAAATTTTTCGTGAAGATTGTCATTTGATGTTGACATTTCTGTTTAAAAATGCTGATTTGATATTTGTTTGTTGACATAAATTGTGTCGATAGCGGTATAAGGGCGACTCTGTGGATATTTGTACACTGAGTGTTTTCTTTAAGGGGTAGGTTGTTTGAAGCCAAGTTTATACATGCTTAAGAGAGATACGGGTAGGAGTGTTGAGAATCGCAAAACGGAGGTTCTTTTTGTTGTTGTTGATTCGGACATATCTAAGTCTTATCCTGCGAATTTTGTCTGTGTGTTGCCGTTGTCCCAGGGCTTATGTGGTAATTCTATTTTTAGCAAACTATTCGGTGAAGATAGCCTCATTTTGGCTCGAAAGCTCTTGTCTAAGGCATTGATTAAAGAAAGCGATCTGGAAATCAGAACGGCAATTGGAAAACGCCTTAAGCTGCTTAACCCCAAGATAGTTGTTAAAGCTAGATGCCGAGTTTGCAAGGTTCTCTTTGAACCTGAGAGTTTTCGAGGGAATTACCAAAAAACTTGCCTATACTGCAAGTCTCGAATGGTTGTGAGTGCGAAATAGCAAGCGTTGCTCTGATAGAAAGTTTTTAGCCTATATCTGCATTAGTGACTACATACTTGGAAGTAAAGAAAATGGAAAAGAAATGCCCAATTTGCAAGAAAGTCTATACAACGTTTGATCCTAAGAAAAAGTATTGCAGTGATGCCTGCGCTAAGCAGGCGAATAAGAGAAAATAACGGCGTTGCAATAATTCTTTTTTTCAGAATGGATCGTATTTTTTTTCAATTTCAATATTGTAGCCTACAGTTTGAATTTTGCTCTTTTTTGTTTTGGAATACGTGTCTTAAATCGGAATATTGCTGAAAACCGCCTAAGCCAGTTATATAGCGGTGAGAAAATGCCTTTTGTAGAAACTTGACTTGCAGAGTCGACAGACAAGGACTGCTCTATAACATGAACTCAGTAAAAACGAAATTGGCTCAAAAAATAACGGAATTAGATTCAGCTTTTGATATTCTAGGTTCTGATCGCAAAGTTCTTCAAGTTGCATGCCAGGACTTCTCGAATTATCTTCGGTTCAGCTGGAAACTTGGATTTGAAGCACGCGATTGCGATGTTACCGAGATGATGGAACAATTTTTCAGAGATGAGCCTGTTGAGTCTGAGGCATTTCTGAGCGTGTGGATAGGGATCTGGCTGAAGAAGTGGAAAGTCCGTGTTAAGCTGCTTTTTGGGGATCAAAAACAGATTGGCTCAAGTCAAGGTTCCAAGGCAATTGCAAACGCGGATCCCATATGGGAGAAGCTTGACTGCAAAAAAGAAATCTTGGAGATTGTGGTTTCCTCTCTAATAAGAAACGCTGAAATCTGCGGAACAGAGATTTTGGCAGAAACCCTTTTGAAAAGGGAGTTCAGAAAATTGAATAGCGAACAGGTTGACCACAAACAGTTGTTAGTTGTTTTGAATAACGCATTGGGCAAAGCTCGTGAAATGTCTCGAAAAATTGGTCCTTTAATTTTTGTTAAGATTGATCAAGCCTATTTTATCCAATAACCCAATTTCTTAGAACCGAAATTAGGAAGGGCTTTATACTTTTTCCATTGAAGTATCCCAAGAATCGCTTTTGATGTAGAAACCAAGATTGCTTGGAGGGCTCTAAGCCTTGATTGCGCTTTCAGCTGTTATTCGGGAATCGGGTTTTGTTATTTAATCTTTAGGGAAAAACTAGTTTTTGAAAAATTATAAATAATTGTAAAGTCATAAATTGAGAAGGGAGAAATGGAACAATGAAAGGCGCATTAGTGTTCTTGGCAGTTTTTGCCTTGTTAGTTGTTTTGACCCTAGGAAATACCGATATACCCCCTGGAAAAGCGATATACAGCGCTGTCTTACCCGGAACTGAAGTTGCAGCGGGCTACATGGTCGGCGGAGCGGTGGATGCAGTGACACTCATAATATCCGTTTTTAACGGTGTTATTTACGGATTCATAGCTTGGCTAGTCTACACATTGCTATTCGGAAGGAAGAAGAATCACCCACAAAACATTAACCAAACCGTCAACGTAAACGTTACAGACAAAGAAGCAAAAGCAGACACCAAAACCAATTAGCAAGCGTTATTGGGAATTTGCTAATTTCCTCATTTCATTTATTTTTAGGTAGATCTAATATAATTAGTCCTGCTGCAAGAAGCAAAGTTGTTCCTTTTGCCGGTGGAAAGATTTTAATACATTCTCAAGAGCCTTCGATTATCTTCGAGGTATCATAGTGGTTTCTGTGTGAGAGGAGTTAAGGTCAAAAAACGCTGACCTTTTGATAATCTAGACAATGTAAGCTCGTGCTATGCGGTTTGTGTCTCAAGAGATTTAAGTGAATTCCACAGAAATGTTGTCTGGTTCTTCAGGGGTCTCATCGCTCTAACATCCTTGGCATAACCCATTGTATCGGTCATATTCTTCGGGGTCTATTTCTTTATCGCAGATTTGGCAATGGCGCTTCTTTTTTGTTTCCACCATTTCAAATCTATCCTTATGTTGCTATTACAGATGCGTTTGATTAATTTAAGATATTTGTTTTCATTTTTGTAACGCAAAATTGTGGTAACCACAAGTCTCTTATTTGCAGTTTTCAACCATGTTGTTATGCCCGCCGAACGAAAAGAGATGGAGGAAATAGTAGATTCCCCAAGCGATATCGTCCTTGCCCAGATGAAGAAGGATAAGTTCTACACTACCAGCGAAATGAGCGAATTGATTTTCGAAAAGAAGCTCTTCACTAAAGATGCCCTGCGGACTTACGTTAATTCGCAGTATAAGAATAGTCCATCTGTGCCTACAGAGGAGGTTTTTGGTGCAATAGTCCCGTATTTGCGTGATCTAGCGTACGTGGAAGCTTTTTTGTGGACTCATCTTGCGGCAGGTAAACTCATTTTGGGCTTCAAGAACGATCAAGTCTATTACGCCAAACGGACTTAGTTCAAAATGCAGATTGACTATTGCGTCTTCTTCGAGACAGTTGATTGACGATGGACTGGTACTTCTTTGCTTTACTGGCTCCTGCGTTCTGGGCCTTGAACAACGTTTTCATAAAGTTCCTCCTCACCAATAAGTTCAAGAGCTATTACCCCACCATCGCCATTATTTCCACCGCGGACGCAGTTTTTGCCTTAGCCATTTATTTGTTAACTCCCGTTGAGTTTTCTTTTCCGTTTTCTTTACTTGCTTTGTTGGCAGGTATTTTTCCTTTGACGGCATTCTGGTTCTATTCGCGAGCTTTGTTGGTAGAGGACGTCTCACGCGTGATTACCCTTTTCCAACTGATACCTTTGTTCGTGGTTTTCCTTTCGGTTGTTATCCTCAATGAGATTTTGGCATTGCAGAACTATTTGGGTATCGGGTTGGTTGTTATTGCAGCAACTTTGATCTCCTACAAAAAGTCCGGTGGGAAAGCTTTTTCCCGTGCTTTGAAATTTATGGTCCCGTTTGCATTGATCATAGCCGTCTATACGATAGTGAACAAAGCGCTTCTGGGGGTTTTGGATTTTTGGTCGTTATTTTTTTGGGACATCTCGGGAACTTTTTTGGGGGCGATGTCTCTACTTTCTTTCTCCAAGAATCGCAAGGCCCTTGCAGAGACAATTGCGTTTGTGGGGCGAAGAGTGTTTTTAGTAACTTTTGTTGGCGAAGGCATGTACGTCACGGGAACATTGTGTTCGTTGGTTGCGTTGTCTCTGGTTGAGGCACCTTTGGCTTCGGCGTTTTTTGGTTTGCAGCCTTTCTATGTCTTCTTCTACATTCTCTTTCTGAGTATCTTCCTACCAAAAATTCTCAAAGAAGATATTAGTAAAGCAAGTATTTCGTTAAAAATTGTGGCTATTGCCCTTATGTTCATGGGAACATTGTTAATTATTTGACAACAGTGCGTTGAAGTTGCTTTTTTGATTCAGTGTTTTTCTTCTAAAGTCGTTCTAAATCCGAAGTTTCAAAAACAGAGAATTCTTGGTTGCTTTGTTTTTGGGTTGCTGGATATTTTATCTTTGGTGCGTTATTTATGCTAAACATTTATGTTTGGTGAATGCACTTTTTGGTGGTAAGCGATCGTGATTTGTTGTCTGATCAAGAAACTCAAAAACAAGAATCGGAGCAGCGGAGAATTGAGTTCAAATTTCCTTTACTAACTGTCAGAACAAAAGTGTTCTCCAGCGTCTTTGATAGGCTAGGGTCTTTTCGCGCGTCGCGTTACGTTTCTTGGGGGTCTCTTTTTGTAGTGCCTTTTGTTGCAGCAATTGGACTTTATCTCATTGTTAGTAGCCTGTTTGCATTGTTATCTAATCCAGCGGTTGGAGCGGTAGCTCGTGAGCTTGGTCCTGGATCAATTTTGTTGTTACCCGGGATAAACCCTATTCTTCCAATTGTCTACGGTTGGGTGGCTATAGTATGTGCCATTGCGATTCATGAGGGGGCTCATGGTGTTGTAGCCAGAAGTGTTGGTTTGAAAGTTAAGTCCAGTGGTTTGCTTTTTTTCTTGATTATTCCCATTGGGGCTTTTGTTGATGTTGATGAAGAGCAGTTAAAGAAGGCGAAACCTAGGTCTTCTTTGCGGGTTATGGCTGCGGGTGTTGGCGGAAATATCGCTGTTGCTGCAGTCTGCCTCCTCGGTGTTTTGGTCATTGTTGGGAGTTTGGCTCCGGTCATCAGCGGAGTTTACATAAGCAGTATAAATCAAGGTATGCCCGCTCAAGCGGCGGGGTTATTGCCCAAAGACGTTCTTGTGTCAATTGACAATGTGAGGATTGAGAACACTTCGGATTTGAGAATTTTCTTGGATAACAAAACCGCTGGGGACATAGTTAAGGTTACTGTGGATAGGGGCGAAATGTGGCAAACTCGGTTTTCCACGTTTGTGAACTTAACAGTGTCCGATAACCGAACTGTCATGGGCATCAGTGTTGGCGATTTAATGACCAAGGAGCGGTTGAAAAATTATCAAAGCATTACTCCTGAAAAGTTGTCTATGTACTTGGTTCCCCCAACTTTAGCTTCGGGTCTTGTCCCTTTCTCTGACTCCCTCGCTCCCTTCTATATCAGTTCGTTGGGTCAGAATTGGACGATTATAGCGAATACCCTTTTCTGGTTGTGGTTTGTCAACTTTAATTTAGCCATATTCAACGCCTTGCCCATTTATCCCTTAGATGGGGGAAGAATGTTCAATATTACCTTGAAGGGAGTTGCAGGTCGAAAGGTTAGCGAAAAGACTATTTCTACAATAACCTCTGCAGTTACAGTCGCTTGTGTGATCATCGTAGCGATGATTACTATTGTTCCTTTCATTATGTAGCCAAGAGTTCTGCAACGGAATATCAGAAAAAGAAGGACTATCTCTTTAATGATTACCGTCAGGAAGTCCGCATATTAAGCAGACCTTCAGGTTGGCGCTGTGATTAGTTATGCGTCCGCAGAACTTGCACTCTCGCTGGGGATGCTCAAATTTCTGTGTGGTAGATTCTTTCTTATTGGCTGTTTTCGTAACAAATTGAAAGTCGACTTTTTCTGTTTCCATATTTGTTCTGACCACCCTATTTTTCTTCTGCATCTTCAACCGTTTTCAGTCAAATATAAATACAGTTGGCATTTGCAGTAAGTTTTCATAATTAGTAGTACGTGTGTACATTTTTGCAAGATTTATTCAAAAAAGACTTTCAAATTAAATCTATGATTGGACTTAAAAAGTTGACAAAACGGATTGAGATATTTTCCAACTTTTTCTCTGTGACACATATGTTGGCGAAGATCGTTTTGGACGCTAAGGCATTGATTCTTTATTTCTCTTTTTCGGGCAGTCGTACAGTAAATTTGGTGCCTTTGCCTTGTTCGCTTTCGAAAGCTATAGTTCCACCCAGAGCTTCTACCATGCGTTTGACAACTACTAGTCCGAAGCCTTGTCCTTTAGATTTGGTTGTAAATAGTGGTGTGAACAGTTTCGGTTTTACCTCTTCCGGAATTCCCTCACCCGTATCTAGAACCGCCATGATTGTGTCGTTTGGTTCTTTTTGAACTCGTAACTCGAGTTTTCCTCCATTAGGCATAGCTTGCACTGCGTTTGTTACCAGATTGCTTAAGATACGTTTTAGCACTTCTGGGTCAGAATTTATGGTTTTTGCATCTTTCTCGACGTGACAGGAAGCTCTGATGTTTTCAGTTATGTTGCTTTTCAGGAGTATTTCTTCACAAAGATCTTCAAGGTTCACCTTACGTATTTCTGGCTTAATTGTTCTGGAATAGTCTTGAAGGTCAAGCACGATTTTGTTAATGTATTCTACGTTCTTCTCGATTCCTTTCAGACTTTCTTCTACGTCTTTTTTTGCGTTGCCTTCCGGCATCGAGTTTAGATCAGATTTTAGCAAGTAAACGTCGCTGATTATTGCTTGCAGAGGATTGCGGATGTCGTGACCAACCATGCCTGCGGTTTGGCCAATGGTTGCCATGCGCTCAGCTTCCTTGAGTTGTTTAGTTCGTTCTTCCACCAGCTCCTCCAAGTTCTTTGCGTGTTGTCGAAGTTTTTGTTGGAGTTCTTTCTGTTCGGTGATGTCTCGGACGATGGACCAGGTGCCTATGCTTTTTCCTTCTTCATCCACTATTCGCCAGGTCCTAACAGATGCAGGAAAAACAGTCTGATCTTTTCTTTTGTATTCTCTTTCGAAGACGACGGATCCTCCTTTTTCTAGAACTTCCTTTAGGATCTTTTCTCTCTGCTCCAGCCATTTTTCTGGCATGAGTTGTTGAGGAGGAAGTTGTTCGAGTTCAGTTTTCGTGTAGCCAAGCATCCTCGCGTAGGCTTGGTTGCAATCAATCATATGTCCCTGAATGTCTCTGGCCATGATTCCGTCTTGTGATGTTTCATAAAGTCGGCGATATTTTTTTTCTGACTGGATAAGCGCATCTGAGGCTTTTTTGCGTTCGCTTATTTCTTTTTCCAACTCCTTCTTTGAGGCGGTTACACTTTTCAGATTGACTGTCATTTGATTGAAGCTCGTTGAAAGATCGCCTATTTCGTTGTTTTTGTCAGCTCTAATTACATAGTCAAGGTTTCCTGAACCAATGATGTTTATCCCGTCTTGAAGGTTGGAAATCGATTTCAATGTGCGCCGATAAGTTATGAAGTAAATTGTTACAAAAAAGGCGCCAAAAATTCCCAGCAGGGCGGCAATAAGAACGATGTTTGTCATTCTTAGTTGATCAGATTGGCTTCGAAGAGTTCCTGAGAGCTGAGATGTGTCGAAGCCCAAAGTTTGATGTTCAGTAACGGTTCCGTTCCAATCCCTCTGAAATTCGGGAATTATTCTTACACTCACGTTTCGAGGAGCAGAGTCAAGAAATAGCACTAGCTCATTGAAGACCGTGTTAAGTCGACCCACGTCTTCTGTGGCTTTTTCAATAAGGGTTGCTTGTTCACTGTTGGCGGGGCTTAGTCTTGAAAGGTTGCCTAGAATAAAGGCGGAGTTTGCTTTCCAAGAAGTTAGCTGTTGAGGTTGTTGGTAAAGAAAATATTGACTTGTCAGAGTGTTTAGCTCGTCTGCTCCTCGTTCAATATTCCCTGATATGTCCTGTTGATGAACCAGCCAAGCTATCTGCTCGTTTGTCACGATAACTGACGTTACCACAATTACCAGAACTAAGCTGAAGATGGCTGTGCTTATTAGGAACTGGCCTCTAATTTTCATCTGATTCCACTATTTAGATATTTTTTAGGAGTGTTGTTATCCTTCAAGTTAGAAGGTGCGCGGTATTTTTCTCGACTCACTACATTCATTGCCGATTATTAGAT
Source organism: Candidatus Bathyarchaeota archaeon (assembly GCA_963825115.1). Taxonomy (GTDB): domain Archaea; phylum Thermoproteota; class Bathyarchaeia; order Bathyarchaeales; family Bathycorpusculaceae; genus JADGNF01. The sequence continues at coordinate 163,402 of CAWGRS010000002.1, forward strand.
TATTCATAGAAGGTGAGGAGTTATCCAAACAATAGACAATAGTGTACTTGTTAGAAATTATAAATTGTTTTTGCCTTGATTATTTGGATTCGGTAGAAAGCAATTGTGGATTTTTCATTTTCTAGTGGTCTTTTATGTTGTTCTAGGCTATATTTCTTGCTTTGTAGGCGAGAGAGTTATCTTGCCTCAGCGTTCTTGTGCTCGTTTGCTATGCAGAAGTTTGTTCAAAGACGTTAATATGAACCTGAAGCTTCTTGAAACAAGGACATTTAAGAATGGGATTGTTTTGCTTCGCCAGCAACCGGACAAAAAAATCAATTAAAAAAACGATTTGTGCCTGAAATAAAACAAGAAGTGGGAGGAAAAAAGGAATATCCTGAAGTTGAAATTAACTTGCTGCTGATGATAGGCGAACATTGCAAGGAAAAGGATAGACTCGGCGGCAACCGAGTTGTCGTTGGTTTGACCCTTTCTCTTGACGTTGCTTTTGTTTTCGTCTAAAGAACAGCCAAATAGACCGTAAACCTAACATCCTTCCAAAATAAAGAAGGGTAATAGCTTGAGTGCTATGGTGTTGTAGATGTTGCTGTGGCATTTCCAATGTTAAGGAATGGTATTGGTAGTTGACCACCGTAGTAGGTTGGCAGTTGACCGTTCCAATTTTGTAGGTACAGATAGCTAAGATATGCCTGTGTCATGTTCTGGTTTAGCAAAGATTGCAGCTGTGCCTGTGCTTCGGCTCCGATTATTTTGGCTGTGGCTTCACCGTTGGCTTTTGCGATAGTTGCGTTAGCTGCTGCTTGAGCCTGAATGATTTGCTGCTGTGCTTGAAACTGAACGACCTGCAGTTGGTTTTCGGCTGCTAAGGCATTTTGTTCTGCGGTGACTTTTGCGTCTACAGCTGCCTGGAATTGATCACTGAACTTGAAGTTTGTAATGGATACTGAAGTCACGATGATGTGATATTGGTTGAGTTTCTGTTGCAGTAGGTCTTGGAAGGCGTTTTTTGCATCTTCTCTTCTTGTGATCAATTCGCTAGCTTGGAATTTGGCTGTTGAGGCTTTTAGTCCGTCTTGCATTGCGGGGATGATAACTCTTGATTGGTACTGATCGCGTAATGCTGTGTAGACTTCTTTGACGTAAGCTGGGTCTATTTGGTAGTTAACAGTTACAGATGTCGTGATTTCTTGAAGGTCAGATGAGGCGGCGTTCTCGTCGGCTTGTGCGCTTTGTGTTTGGGTGCTAACCAAGACTACTTGCTGACCTATTGGACTTATCCAGTGAAATCCCGGGTCGAGTGTATCTGTCACGCTACCAAAGTTTAGTAGTATACCCTTGTATCCTGCTGGGACGGTGGCAGTTGCTCCACCGAAGGTTGCAACCAACGCGATTGCCACAACCACAATAACTACTAAAGCTATGATTTTCCTTAAATTCATGAATGGCTTGTTTATGACTGTCGTTTTTTTAAACCTCCATTTGTTTATTTTCTTGTCTTGGCTTTTCGCCATGACCATTAGATTCAGGAATTACAAAGAGTAGAATATACCCTGCAATAAATAGCAAAGCTGCAATTGCTTCAAAAGCCCAATGCTCAACCATAATTCCTGCAAAAAGGCAAGGGACAGCTATTGCCCATAAGGTTATTGCGTATTTTAGATATTCTTTATTCAATGTTATGTCTCTCCGTTGTTTTCTTGACAACTTTCTGGTAATTGTTCTTGGAGTCGTCTCTTAATAAGAATACTTTCAAAGGTCTGCCTTGTTTGGTTGACACGATTGAGGAAGCCACCATTAAAGAGACATCTATTAAACTGGTCCAGAGAAATAATTGAGATTTAAAAAAATGCGAATATTAAATACGAAGCTTTTCAAGCGTAATTTGTGAAACCTTCCCTATGGATTTATTAGGCTTTTTCCTCTAAACACAATACTGCGCCACATATTCGAATGATATGTGAAATCAAGGAATATGATATGAGGTTTACTTTGTGAGTTTCAGCCACAGTGTGTTCAAAGATGAGGCAAAGCTTGATCTAAACTATGTGCCTGGCCGTTTACCTCATAGGGAAAAAGAGCATCGTTTGCTAATGGAGTTTTTTGGTTTTCTCTTGCGGATTCCCGATAAGATGGCGCAAAGAGTAATCGTGACTGGTGAAATCGGAACAGGAAAAACTGCTTTGTGCCAAAAGTTTGGAAGCGACATTACTTTAGAGGCTCATAAGCGGAACATCAACCTCCATTATGTTCATGTCAATTGTCGTGAATACCGTGGGAAACTTCTGCTGGTTCTCCAGCATGCTTTGACGGTTCTAAAGTCCAGATTTCCTCAGCGTGGTTACGCAGCCGAAGAAGTCCTCAGAGCTTTGTTGAAACATTTGGATGAAGAAAACGCTTATCTGATACTTGGGCTGGACGAGTTTGATACTCTTATAGAAACCGAAGGCTCAGACGCTGTTTACAACTTGACTCGACTTCAAGAAATGAGGCCAAATCAACCCCAACGTATTTCGATTGTGTGCATCATGCGGAACTTGGATTCGACCAAACATTTGGATGACAGCGCGAGAAGTACGTTGCAGCGTAATATTATCAGACTTGAAAAATACGGTAAAGAGCAGCTCCAAGATATCTTAAGCGATCGCGTTGCCCTCGCGTTTGAACCTTCAGCAGTGCCTGAAGATGTGGTTAGTTTAACTGCGGATCTGGCTCGAGGTGAAAGCGGAAATGCGAGGTTTGCTATCGAATTGTTGTGGCGAGCAGGGAAATACGCGGACGCGGAAGACTCAGAGGTTGTCACGCCTGATTGTGTCCGTAAGGCTGTTTCCAGCATCATTCCAACACTTCAAAAAGGCGAGCTGTCCAGTTTGGGATTACATGAGAAGCTGTTTTTGCTTGGTGCTGCAGAGGTCTTCAAGGAGAGCGAAGAAGCCTATGCAACTTTGTCAGAGATTGAGAAGGCTTATGCAGTTGCTTGTGAAGAGTTCGAAAAGGAACGCGTGAGCCACACTCAGGTCTGGAGTTATTTGCAGACTCTTTCAGCTTTGGCCATTCTAAAGACTGAAGTTACCGGAGAGGGCGCACGTGGTCGTTCAACGATTGTCTATTTGCCATCGGTTTCAGCCGAAGAATTGGTTAAAGAACTGCGTGCTCTTCTAGAAAAGGAACGGTGACTTTCGTGGAGTTTGAGGAAGTTTTTTGTTCTAAACCCAGAATGAAGATTTTGAAGTTGGTATCGAGGTTAGGTGAACTCAATATCTCGGACATTTCCCGCCGTATAGGTGTTAATTTTACCACTACCAACGCGCATTTGCGGGTTTTGGAAGATGAAGGTATTTTGCAGCAAAGGACATATGGCAGGATTCGCATGTACAGATTTAATCAGGCTTCAGCCAAGGCTAAGGCAGTGCAAGACTTGGTTGAGGCTTGGGAAGAGGAAAACAAAAAGTAGCAACTTCAGAAGTATGGAGATGCGAGTAGCTTGACTATGGTTGATGTTTCGTCTAAACCGGAAATATTCCGTGAAGCCACAGCAGCAGGAACTATTAGGTTAAAGCCTCAGACCATTAGTCTGATAATTGAAGGCAAAATTGTAAAGGGCGACCCTTTGTATACTGCCAAGATTGCAGGCATTCTGGCAGCAAAGAAGTGTAGCGATTTGATTCCGCTTTGTCATCCTTTACCTTTAACCAAGGTCGAAGTGGAAGCGAAAGTAGTTGGAAATTCTACTGTGGAAATTACGGTAGTGGTCAAAACCAAAGCACAGACAGGCGTTGAAATGGAGGCACTTACAGCAGTTTCGGCTGCGTTGCTCACCGTTTGGGACATGACTAAACAGTATGAGAAAGATGCAACTGGGCAGTATCCGAGCACTGCAATTGAGAATATTCACGTTGTTAAAAAGTTTAAGCAGGTGTAAGTATTGAGCGAAAGTACTAAAACTCATAAGGCGCATGCTCCGCGGAAAGTCAATTTTGCAGTTTTTATATGCAGTACATCACGTTATGTTGCGATGCAGAAGGGAGAATTGACAACAGACCTTTCTGGGGACTTAATAGAGTCTTTGCTCAAACGTGCCGGTCACGTTGTGCTCTTTAAGAGAACCGTTTCAGATGACAAGGCGATGATTGAGCATGCAGTGAAGAGTGTTCTGGATAATGAAGGTGTGGAAGCTGCTATTTTCTGCGGTGGGACTGGCGTTACACATACGGATGTTACTATTGAGACGGTTTCGCCCTTTTTCGAGAAAACCTTACCTGGCTTTGGGGAGTTTTTTCGGCGGTTAAGCTATGATCAGAATGGATCTTCTGCGGTTATGTCTCGCGCGGCTGCCGGTGTAGCTAAAGGGAAAGCGCTTTTTTGTATTCCCGGTTCCCCTGACGCTGCACAAGTTGCTGTCGCATTGCTTATATCGCCCGAGGCTGGTCATATCGTTAAGCACGCTCGGGAATAACGATGGCTTTAACGGACAATTGTGGTAGACCTCTTCTCAACTTGAGGATTTCAATTACTCAGCGGTGTAATTTGAAATGTGCTTACTGCCATCGCGAGGGTGAGGTTCAGCGAGCCAATGAAAGCGCTGAAAAAATGTCTTTAGAAGAAATTGTTCGCATAGCAAAAACTGCTGTGGACCTTGGAATCGCGCGGATAAAATTGACGGGCGGCGAGCCACTCATGCGAGAAGATGTTTGCGACGTCGTCAAAGGTATTGCAAATATTCCCGGGGTTAAAGATCTTTCAATGACTACAAATGGTCTTTTGCTTGACAAGTTGGCTAAGCCTCTTTGCGACGCTGGGTTAAAACGGGTTAATATCAGTTTTCCAACTCTGAACTCTGAAACTTATCATCGTTTGAATGGTGGACAATTTGAGAATGCCTTGGCCGGCGTGAAAGCTGCGATCGAAGCGGGTTTCTCGCCAGTTAAACTAAACATGGTTGTGCTCAAAGGCGTAAACGTCAACGATATTCCTGACATGATTGATTTCGCTCGGGATTTAGGCGTCATTTTGCAGCTAATCGAGCTGGACCCGGTGAATGTTAGCCGGGAATATTTCTCAAAGCATCATCGCCTGCTCGACCAACAAGAGGAGATTCTAAGACAAAAAGCTGTGCGAATTGAGACCAGACGGCTTATGCATAATCGTCTCATTTACCATTTGCCTGATGTCACGGTTGAGGTGGTACATCCAACTGAGAACAGTGACTTCTGTAATCATTGCACGAGGCTGCGTGTGACGAGTGACGGAAAGCTCAAGCCGTGCCTAATGAGAAATGATAATTTAGTTGACATTTTGACACCGATTCGGAACGGGGCAGGTGATGATGAATTAAAGAAACTGTTTGAGGGGGCAAATCAGCTCAGAGAACCTTTTAACAAAGGAGCCAAAGATCTTAAGCGGATTCTGTAGTTTCTTCTTCCCCTGTCAGGCTCTTCTTGACAACCTTTCGTAGTTCCGCTTCAAATTCGGGTTCAAAGGCAATCCCCAAATCTTCTTCATAGTAAACGCAGAGGAAGCGCAAGACTGCATAGGCTTCCGCTGCTCCTTTGGTTTTTCGGGAGAGTAATTCGTTTATTTTGTTTCCTATTCTGGCGAGTCTGTCAAAGTCAACTTCTACTTCTTTGGATGCGCGCTTCCTTTCTGGCACTGTATTTCACGTTTCATGAATAATTGTTGATAACTATTTGGCTGTTACCCTTTTGTTTAGTCTGATTATTTTTGCTTCTCGACTGTTGGTATCCAGTGTGGCGATTGTTGATTCGCCAGTTACGTATGCGCATAGTTCTCCTGGGCTTAAGATGAGCATTTTTCCGTTCTTGCGCTCTGTTGTTGAATGTTGGTGACCGTAGACTACTGCATCGAAGCACTCCCGGTTTATTAGGGCGTTTAAAAGTTCTGTTTCATCCCCGTGGAGAAGTGCAATTTTAAAGCCTTCTGCGTTCACTTCGGCGAATCTTCCATGAATTTCGCAATTTTTGGTTTCATTAAACCGTTTTTTTAGGAGTTCGTGGTCTCCGTCGTTGTTGCCGAAAACTCCTATTAGCTTGCAGTTTAGAGCTTTGAATTTGGCAATTACGAATGGCGAAGTATAGTCGCCCGCGTGCAAGACAAGGTCGACCTTTGCGTCGTTTAGGTATTTTACCGCTTTTTCAACTAATGGCAAATTGTCATGGGTATCACTAATTATTCCTATTTGCAAAGTTTCGTTTCTCCTGGTTTTTCTTAGTTATGCGGTCCAAAAAGGGTTTCGTTTGGTTTTGATATGGAGGATTGTTCTAGAATATTACTGATTTCGGAATACTCAGTCTTATGGAACACGACTTAATATGCGAAACTGCGTAACGGAATTATAGAAAATAACTCTATAAGAAGGAAATAGGATGAACTCAGTCTTAACCGAAGCCACCGTCAAAAGACGCGATAAACTTGTAATCATGGCCGAAATCATGGATATCTCAAAAAACCGCGCATTGAAAACTCAGATTATGTACAAGGCAAACCTCAGCTTTAGCCAATTAAACGAATACCTTAAACTGCTAACAAAGATCAAGCTGCTTGAAAAAACGATTGATGAAAATGGAAAAGAAATCTATCGTTCTACTTCTAAAGGAAAAGATTTCCTTCTGAGACATCAAGAAATAATGGAGCTGCTCTTTGAAGATCCTTCTCCAAAATGCAGCAGCAGGATTCCTTCTGAAAACATCTTCAGAAAAATCCACAACAAATCTATAGGAGCCTAAAAAAATGAAGAGCCAAATTGGAGACGAAGAAATTAGATGGCAAGTAGTAAAAGCCATGTTGGATGAATATCCAACCCTGAAGGAAAAAGTCAAAAACTACGTCGAAAATCAAATAAACTAAGACTTAGGATGAGCACGAAGGTCTTCTGTATCTTCTTATCCTCTTTGTGTGACCTCATTATTGTAGCAAACACGATCAATTAAAGAAGATTTTTCGCAAAACAATTTTAAGCCGTAGCTGTGCTTTGCACTGTGAAGGATTTAGATGCCGGTAAAAGCCGTTCTGTTTGATATGTTCGATACTCTTATGCTCATTGAAAAGGACCATGCCTTTTACAGCCCAGCAGTGAAAAGTATGCACTCTTACCTTGCTCAAAATGGAATCCAAGCCTCATTCGCTACTTTCAGAGATGCATACATCAAAGCACGTGATGCACTTTATGAAGAGGCTGACCAGAATATGGAGGAGCCTCATTTCGATTTCCGTGTTAAGAATGCTCTTCAAATTTTGGGATACACTGCAGAGGCACAAAGTACCCTTGTCCAAGGTGCTACTGACGCTTTCTGCCAAGAATTTATGACTTATGTGCGTATCGATGACAACGCAATGCCTGTTCTCAAAGGTCTGCATCCCAAATACCGACTTGGCATAGTCTCCAACTTCGCAATTCCTGAATGCGTTACCAAACTCCTTGCGAAACATCAGCTTAGTGATTTATTCGATGTTGTAATTGTTTCTGCCGCGGTAAACAAACGCAAGCCCAACCCGGAAATATTCAAATGCGCCCTTGAAAAACTCAAGCTTAACCCTGCACAAGCAGTCTTCGTCGGCGACACCGTGGACGCTGATATAAAGGGCGGGAAGGATGCTGGAATGAAAACTGTTTATCTTGAAAGAAGACCTCAAAAGGAACTGGAGACTATTAGTCCCGATCAGACTATAAAGAGTCTGTGCGAATTACCAGCGGCTTTGAAAGAGTTTTGACTCGATTCTTGTTCATCTTAGTGTTCTGAAATTTTACCGAACGGTTTTTTTAAGTTGCCGCTTATAGCCTAATAGGTGTTTTTGTTGTCTAAAACCGATGAGTCCCAATTTAATAAGTTGACTAAGGAAGAGAAAAGTGTCATTGTTAATAAGGGAACTGAGGCTCCTTTCACGGGAAAGTACTTTGCTTTCTGGGAAAAAGGAACTTATGTTTGCAGACGATGCGGTACTCCCCTCTACCGTTCGGAAAACAAGTTTGAGGCGAATTGTGGTTGGCCAAGCTTTGATGAAGAAATCCCCGGCGCCGTCAATAGAAAGCCAGATCCTGACGGAGAACGAACTGAGATAAACTGCGCCAAATGCGGTGCTCATTTAGGACATGTGTTTGTTGGAGAACGCCTTACTGATAAAAATACCCGTCATTGCGTCAACTCGATTTCAATGGATTTTATTCCAGATAAAAAAGAAGTCTAACTTCCCTCTTTGTTTTCCAAAATTTATGGGTTATGAATTAGCAACAATTCCCAATTTCTTAAGGAATTCATTATTTCTTAACCACGAGAACGTTGCAGTACGCGTTGCCAACTACTTGTTTTGAAACGCTTCCCAGTAATGCTGAAACTCTGCCCCCTATTCCTCTGCTTCCAACTACTATAAGGTCGAAGTTTTCTTGCTTGGCTATTGTCGCTAATGTTTTGGCAGGGTTAGATCCTTGAACTGCAGCGGTGTCGAATGATACTTCGGCTTTTGCCAAGTCTCTTTCCGCTTCGCTAATTATGTTTTCGGCTTTTTCTTTTCCGCCTTTTTCAAATATGCAAATTGCTTTTGTAAAACCAGAAAAGCTCTTGGCTATGGTTATTGCTTCGACTAACGCCTTTTTTGACTGCAAAGAACCATCAATGCCGACAATTATCCTTATTTTATCAAACATTGGTTTTTCAGCCCCAACACCGAATACTTTGATGTTAATAGCACATTCTTTATGTGCTTGCTTTTTAACTTGACTCTTAAAATGAAAAAGGAGTCGGTTAGATTGATATATTGTTTTCTCGAAGCGCATAGCGTAGGTGAAAGAAAAAAAGCCTGTGAGATAGACTAAGGAAAAGCTTCTATATTTGGTGGAGTGTCGATTTCCATGATGCAATAGCCAGATGCCCAGCAAGGATAGGACAAACAAATAAACTAAACAACGACTCGAAAATGAATAATTGAAATCCTTAACATCTGCAAGTTTGACTAGAATATAAAGTAGAAACATCAAAGGTAGACTACTGAGTAATAGGAATATTTTACTGAAGATTATCTCTTATTTTTATGTTTGCTCATTCCTCGAAAGGTGTAAACCAGAACTAATGTAAAGGAAGGAACGAATTATTCTTCTTTGTACGTTGGCACCTTAATTATGTGTGCAGTTACGGCTGATGCAATTATGAAAAGAGCAACTTGCATAACAAGCACGGATACAGTAATTAGAGTATAACTGATAGCTATCCACATCAATGACAACGTGAAGATCTTTGCTTTAGCGCTAATTCCTTTTCCTTCAACATAATTTTTAATATATTGTCCGAAGAGCTTGTGGTTTAGGAGCCAAGTGTGCATGCGTTTTGACCCTTTTAGATAACATCCTGCAGTTAGCAAGAGGAAGGGCGTAGTTGGCAAAACAGGCAGGACTATGCCTGCGCAAGCAAGCCCCAGCGATACTGTACCCGCAAGGACAAAAAAACTTCGCTTCAGTTTGTCTCGGCTAGGCCTTTCTTTGTAGTTATGATTACTCTCCATAAAGGATATGCCTGTATTTCTTTATTTATCAACGTTTGTAAATGATTCTTCCAATAATTTTCTAGCGAAAAATGTCTAAGGTTTGTTCGTGGTGGGCCGGACCGGATTCGGACCGGCGACCTTCTGCACGTCAAGCAGATGTCCTAACCAGGCTAGACGACCGGCCCACGTTTCTTTCTGCGCTACAAGTTTTCGGCATCCGATATATTTATGCCTTGTGCGCTTGGAAACCTTGAGAAATCCAAAAAACTAGGCTTGCCCTCTTTTCCATTTATTGTGGTTTCCTGGACATTTGTTCTCCACCAATGCCCCAATTAGTCTTGGGTACGTCATGGATAATGATCTGGACTTGGTCCCCCGGAATCCCAATTTTCCACGAAAACTCTTGTTATTCCCATTATCACCTTGGCTTTTTGGTCATCCGTTTTTCCTGTCCATGTTTCAACTATAACAACTGGCATTAAATTTTCACCTCAACATGTGAGTATTAACTTCTTGATTTGCCGCTTTGGTCGTTCTTACCTGTTTCTACATTCCCGTTTTCAGAATATATCGGGAACTGGAACGTTACTATTTATGTAACAACAAGAAAATAACGTTTAGTTCGAGAAGAGAAAGAAAGGAGAAGGCAATTCGTGATGAAAGTGCGAGCGTATCCTACGCTCCTGCTAGCTTTGATAGGGTCTATGGACTGCGTAACCACAGTCATAGGGATACTCTACTTTGGAGCAGTTGAGTACAACCCAATTCTATCAAGCTTAGTGAGCACAAATATTGGTGCGTTTGTAGTTTTGAAACTGGCTACAACCCTTTTAGTCTGCGTGGTGTTCTCTCTCGCGGAAAAAATTCTGATGAAAACTCCTGACAAGGCAAATAGGGCTTTCTCCCGAACGTATTCGTTGCTGAAGTTCTCTTACGCAGGCACAATTATCTTCCTCACAGTTACAGTAACAAATAACTTCTTAGTGTTGTCAAAGGCCTTCTAGTCGAGAGACAACACCTTTTAGCAGCTTGAAGCTAGAGAAGACACCAAATGCCTACTGAATCAATATTTCCAGCTAATTTCAAACCGGCAATCGTCTATTTGATCCTGACGAAACAAACGGAGCAAGCGTTGGAACTTCTTGCCAAAAACTATCGCGTGGAAATTCCCAAGCTGAAAGTCGGATTACCGAAGGGACACACAAGAAACTCCGTCGGCACTTACAATGCAGCAAATCAAACGATCTGTGTATTGGACAGAGAAATCTTCGGAAACCCCTTTGTTATTTTGCATGAATTCTATCATCATTTGCGAAGTAAAAGCGTAGATAAACAACATAAAGGAACTGAAAAAAACGCCGACAAATTCGCCTTGGAATTCATCAAAGCCTACCAAGAAGTAACCTCCAAAACTGTGTACGAAAAAGGCACTTAGCTCTCGTCGCCAGTTGCCGGAGTAATTTGCAAAGAAATCTTCTCGCCGTTCGAATCGTAAACCGCTACACATCCTTCTCCTTCATACGGGTAACCTACAATCATTAAAATGCGACCAAAAAAATGATTCAAATCCACGTGACTTGGGGAAATATTCCCTGAAGGATGCGAATGAACAGTACCAACTAATGAGAAGTCCCCTGAGAACATATAAGGGTTAAAGTTGGCGAAACCGTGACCGTGAACCGCAAACGGCGCCAGCACAAGATCCGAGATGTGAATAATACCTTTGCTCTTTTTTCCGCGAAGGAGCAAGAAACTTTCCCGTGGGTAAAGCTCCTTTGCACCTGCAAATATCGCATCTAAAATATCAGACGGAATATCTACTGATATTGATTGGCTCATATGCAAGACAAGTCGATTGAAAGAATAAGTCTTTTCCCGAGAGTAGCCATTTTTCTTTTAATGAAATCTTCCCAATTAAGTTTGGCAATTTGAGAATTTAACTTAGGCTAAACCTTATAGGTAACAGCGAACTAGCCCAACTATAGATCAAAATTGACATACTCTTCAAGACGAGGCGCCCAAGGATCACGAATTTTTTGTTTAACTTGTTTAGCTCTGTTTCTAACTCTCGCAGCAAGTTACGTTTTTGTTTTTGCCTTACCCATTCAACCACAATTCTCAGGAAAAACTGTATTCATTGCAGATTTTAGCGTGCCCGTTGACCCAGGCTCGGCAGCATTCATAGCCCGTGTTGTAAGCACGGCTCAAAATCAAAACGCAGCTGCCATAATCGTGGAAATGAACACCCCAGGCGGAAACCTCAACGACATGCTCGGAATCGTCGATTCCATAACATCAGCAAACCAATCAGGAATACCCACCTACACATTCATCACACCAAACGGATTAGGAGCTTCAGCGGGCAGTTACATAGCCATGGCAACAAACCGCATACTCATGGCTCCCGGCTCAGAAATCGGACCAAGCACACCCATAGTTGTCGGTGGAACCGAATTAGAACAAAATCACACGCAAGCAGCAATGCTAAACCTCATGACAAGCCTCGCCGAGAAATGGGGTCGAAACACAACCGCAGCATTCTACATGGTGCAAACAGACCAAGCATTCTCAGCAAACAACGCTGTGGCGAATCATGTCGCTGACGGTGCCTCAAACACAATAGATGATGCTCTAAACCAGCTTGACCTATCCTCTAATCCTAAAATCAATTTGGGCGAAAACCTCTACGAGCAAATAATCAGTGCATTAAGCAACCCAATTTTGGACGGTATCCTATTTCTCATAGGTGTAATCGCGATTGTCATAGATGTTTACCATCCAACGATCCTGTTATCTATCGTTGGTGTTGTCGCCATAGTTGCTGGATTAATAGGCGCCGAAATAATCGACGCATCTGTATTGGGAATTGTCATTCTAGTAATAGCTGCAGCGCTAATTGTTGTTGAACTAAAACTTGGACACGGGTTTGCCCTCATCGCAGGAGTGATACTTGGTGCATTCGGCATTTTCTACTTGTCACTTGGAATGCAATATTCGCCATCACCCATAACGGGTCTCGCGGAAATCGAGCTTGGCTTGCTCGTAGTATTCGGAGTACTCGCAGGTCTCTATGTTCGCTGGGTGATCGGGCCTTTGAGGCGTCGTTCTAAGTTAACTGGCGCTGAAGCAATGATAGGCAAAATTGGTGTAGCCGTCTCAGATCTGAAACCTAACGGCGAAGTTAGAGTTGAAGGGGAAATTTGGCGCGCCGAATCAGTGTCTATCGGAGTTGCAAAGGGCGAAAAAGTAAGAGTGAAATCTCTCAAAGGGTTAGTGGTCGTTGTTGAGAAATTCTCAGATTCCCTTAAAAATGAATCTTAGAATCTTCTAGCCTACATCGAGATAGACCGGAAAACCCTGTGTCCTGAAAAGTTTATTGAGGAAAAGATCCAGACAGTTTTATGAGGTTCGATTTTAGTTTCGCTTGTCGTTTAGTTCATTTTTGTTTGTCTAAGAAGCGAACACTAACGCGAGCACAAGAAATATTAGTGAATTTCAGATCCTCTAGATGAAGGTAAACGAAAATGACCAAAGGGAAATTAGAGAAGGAGCTTGTGGATCCATACTTGCCAAGCAAGATTGTTCCTCCTGATTATATCCGTGACGTTTTACGTGAGGCGGACAAGGATTTTCCGTCGGTGGACTTTGAATATGAAATACCTCACAAATGGACTGCTGAAGAATACAGAAATCGCTATGAGGAACTAGAACGCCAGATGCTCGAAATACTAAAGTGGCGCCAACTCTGGTTCGGAAAAATGGATATTACCAAATAGACGCGCATGAGTTTTTTTTTAAAAAATGGATCCATTCTTTTGTTTTTTACAAATTCCCTTTGCCGAAACACTAAGCAAGATTTGGAGGGAGGTGGATAATGCTTGCTCCCCAAAGAGGAGAAAGGGGAGATTATGTCAAGAAGGCGCAACCATTACCTCATCTTTCCCTTCTACCTCCTTAACGGCTTTGGCTCAAAATAACCGTTTTTGAGAAGCTCGTTTCGCTGATTTGCAAAGAACAGCAAAGCTCGGCATTCGAAACCTGGATAAATCCAACGCAAACCCATATCTGACGAAATGCACAACCCAAAACAAAATTCAATCTAAAACTTTAAGATAATGGAAAGGCAGACTTTCAAGAAGTAAAAATCTTCAGAAAACGAAGCAGAAACATGGAAAAACCAAAAGCGTCAAAAAACATCGTCGAGCCTTGAGCAGGTTCAACATTAGGAGCCTAAGCGGAACAAGTCTTATTAGCAAACCAGAACAACTTCAGCGTTAACCCAGAGGTAGAACTGATGCGGAATCCACTCTACGAAGGAATGACGCCAACAGAGATAGAAGTCGCAGAATTCTTGAATGAGCTAAAGCTCTTTTGGACTTTTGAATCTCCAGTTTTTGTATATGATAAGGAAAATCGACCCAGAGTCTGGACACCCGATTTCTACTTACCAAGTCTCGGTATGCACGTTGAAGTCTGGAACTCAGAAATTGAAAGCCATGACTACAGAGAAACAGTCTACAAGAAGAACGGTTACCACGTAATTTTTGTCCACAGCTTTAAAGATAATTGGAAGAATTTTCTTGTAAGTCGAATAACAGCAATTGAATTGAAGAGACATTCAGAAGTAATGGATATGCTCTTATCAATAAAACTGAATTAAGCGCGCCCTTCTCCCCAAATTTCTTTCTCGCCTTCGTGCATGCATTAGTTTTCTTATGTTAGATATTCAATTCTGTTGATTCTCTATTGTTTCATCATTAATGCATTGGTGAAAAGAGGCAATTACAGAATTCACAACGGCTCTATTCCAAGTTACAAGTCCGGCTTCCCAAGAAACACCTGCGGATGATTCAGCGTAGAAATTCATTGAAGATACGATGGCTACCATGCGGTCTACGACAATTAATTTTGCATGCACTTTTTGGTTGTAGAAAATTTCTATCCCTCGACTTTCCAGCTTTTGAAGATATCGCTTCTTTTTTTCAAGATAGTCAGGATATTTGTCTTCAGGTTGGCGAGTAATAATTTGCACCTCTGTCCCGTTTTTCTTTGCTTTTTGTAGCGTGTTGCTGAGGTCACAATCTTGAATGAAGGGATTCGCCACCAAAACTTCGGAAGAGGCGTGGGATATCAATTCTTTTGAGAAATCGTCAAGATGTCTCCGCTCAAGGAAGCATTGTTCATCATTCTCTGAAAAATCTAAATTCTTGACTTCTTTCCATTGTTCTACCCAACTGGGTAATACGCTCTTTAAGATCTCACTCGTAGGCTCAGCCATCTTAGAAAGATTATAAAATGCTGAATACGACGACTGAAGGTCATTAAACACTTGGTATTTTACTTGACTTTTGTCTTCGTTTTCTATTCTGTAAATTGTTTTGTACTCGATTAAGTCCTGAACTGCTTTATCCACTTGCTTATCTTGTAGCAAAGTCGACTCTTGAATTTCTTTAAAAGTTGGGGGCGCTCCACCCAAGACAATGGCTCTAAGTACTTTCCCTTGCCACGTTCTCAGACTCCAATGGTAACTGCGCATCGATTCTTTAGAGTATGCTTCAGTTTTTCTTTTTCTCCATGGATCTGGGGTCATTGTTTGCATTGATTCTTTGGAGCCAGTTTCCTTTTTCTTTCTCCATCGGTCTATTATCGAGTTTTTAGTCATCATTCAGTCCTTACACTATTATTGTCCAATTGCTATTTAAAAAAATCTTGAGGGCACGCTAAAGCAAAAAAAGAAACTGGTGTACTTCAACTTCTGCGTCTTGCACTGCTGAAATAGATCGTTTGCAATTCCTAATTATTTCCTCTTGCTCCTTGCGCAGTAGTTTCTTGAAGGTTTCTAAAATTTGCTCTGACATATTTCGACTGCCTCCATTACTTTCTTTTTCTGAACAGCTTGACGCCGTCCATTTCAGTAACGTATTCAAATCCAGTTTCAATTAATTGAGAGCATTCTTCTATGATATGAGCAACTTTGCATGAGAAACTGCCTTGATCTACGGAAACAGCGTTAGCTATATGCACATATTTCATTGTATTTTCGATTCTTGAATGTCCAAGTAGCCACTTAACATGGAAGATATCTCTTGTTTTCAGGTATTCTGTTGTAGCTTTCCAATGCCGAAACGTGTAAAGGCTAATCTGCCTTAAACGTGGATTCTGTAGCTTCTCACTAACAGCTTTTCGGTTCTTAAGATATCCTCTCGTAAAATGTTCTAAAGATAAATCAAACCGAATAGATTCCTTTTCAGAAGCAAAAACAAACTTACTCTCGTTCCTTAACCTGAACACTCTGTTCAAGAACACATCAGAGATAGGAAGAATTCGGGGTAAACCATGCTTTGCAGTTCTAACATTGACGGTTTTTTGCACTGTGTCTAAATCGGTCCATTCAAGACTAAAAGCCTCAATAGGACGCATACCCGTTTCCTTAAGCAACTGCAGATAGCAAGATGTTTTGTTTCTGAAATTATGAATGAGGGTATCAATTTCTGATTCTAAGGGAACGAACGGTAGCTTCTGCTTCACATGAAATTTAGCTAATGCCAGTTCTGGAACGTTGTACATGCGTTGCAAATCACGATATGCTTGAACGATAATGTTCTTGCTACCATTACTCAGTGTAGAAGTGTTTAGAAACTTTACAACTCTTTCCGAGTCAGAAAGGTCAACACACTTACTTAGCCTCTTGAGTGCTTTTACCCTTCTATCGATAGTACACTTCTCTAAGGTGGAAATGCTGAGAAGGTAGTTTTCTAAGTTCAGGGGTTTATTTGTTGGTGCAGGGGGTGGGATTTGAACCCACGAACCTCTACAGGATAGGCTCCTGAAGCCTACGCCTTTGACCATGCTCGGCGACCCCTGCCCGCACATCAATTTTGCGATTCAACAAGATAACTCTTGCTGAGATAAGCCTTCCTCTCGTCTAAGACGCTGCATTAATAATTCTCCTTACCTTTCTTGCCTCCAAGTATCGTCTGCCATGGCTTACCCGGAACTAACGTTGCGAGCGAAATTCACAGTCATGTTATGCTTGAAGGCGAATGGGGGTAAAGGTTTAAGTTCTTCAGCAATTAATTAATTGCCAAAAGGTAGAACAAAATGCCAACTCACGGTTCATTATCTAAAGCTGGTAAAGTCAGAGCGCAAACACCAAAAATCCAGGCTCAAGAGAGGACAAAGGCGAGCCCCAAAAATAGGACACGCCGGAATTACGAAAAACGCGTAATTCTACAACGCAAGCCTGGGCAAAACTGGATGTAGACGCCCAAAACCAACTTCTTTTCAAGCAACCCCCTCCTTAAAGCTAGTTCAGTTTATCTATCCGAAAGAACAGTTTTTGAACGGTAACAGTCTCTTGGATAAAGCCAGCTCCTCTCGAATAATCATCGACGAATTATTACTTCTAAATGATCCAGGACCTAGTGATGTCCACCGTTTAAAACTTGAAATCGGCTCAAAATATCACCTCCAAGAAATCCCCTCAAACGCCGACATTATTGCAGCCTTAACTGCGAAAGAAAAACAGCAACTTTTGTACATCCTTCGAAGGAAAACCACTCGAATTATCTCAGGAGTAACCGTTGTTGCAGTCATGACCAAACCTTACCCTTGCCCGCAAACTGAACCTTGTGCATATTGTCCAGGGGGACCAACGACTGGAAGCCCTCAAAGCTACACTGGACATGAACCTGCTGCTATGCGCGGAGGACAAAATAACTACGATCCATACCTTCAGGTACAAAGCCGTATTCGCCAATTGACAGCCATTGGGCACAAAGTAGACAAAATTGAACTCATAATCATGGGAGGAACTTTCCCCGCCACTCCCCACGAATACCAAACTTGGTACATCCAACGCTGCCTAGATGCAATTACAAGCAAAGAATCCGCAAACTTGGAAGAGGCCAAAACAAACGCAGAAGAAAGCAAAACACGAAACGTCGGAATAACAGTGGAAACCCGTCCCGATTGGGCAAAACAACCACACATTAACGCAATGTTGGATATGGGCGTAACGCGAATAGAATTAGGCGTTCAAAACCCCGACGACGCAATCTACAAACAAGTAGGACGAACCCACACAGTGGCCGACGTCAAAGAAGCCACCCGCGTAGCCAAAGATGCTGGACTGAAAATTGTATACCACATGATGCCTGGAATGCCCGGGTCCAACTACGAAAAGGACGAGGAAGCTTTCAAACAGATTTTCACCAACCCCGATTTTAGGCCTGACATGATAAAAATTTACCCCTGCCTCGTTATTGAAGGAACAAAAACTCATACGTGGTACCAGAAAGGCACCTACACTCCGTACTCAACCCAACAAGCAACAGAGTTGATTGCCAAAATTAAGAAAACTATTCCCCAGTGGGTGCGAATAATGCGTATACAAAGAGACATTCCAGCGCGTCTAATCGTAGCTGGTGTCAAGAGAAGTAACTTGCGACAGCTCGTTCAGCAAAATCTCTCTGATCACGGAGAGCATTGCGCTTGTATTCGCTGCAGAGAAGTAGGGCACCGCCTGACAGTGGAAAAAGTAAAACCTGACTTGAATAAAGTCAAGATCTTCACGACAACTTATGACGCTTCTGAGGGAAAAGAAATCTTCATTTCCGCTGAAGACAAAGAAAACGATGTGCTAATTGGGTATCTGAGGCTTCGAATTCCTTCGGCGAAATCCTTTAGACCTGAAATGACGGTTTTTCCCTCAGCTATTGTTCGAGAGCTTCACGTATATGGACCACTTGTGCGAGTAGGTAAGCGTTCTGCAACTGCTTGGCAACACAAGGGGTACGGGTTAGAATTACTCACGGAAGCGGAACGAGTGGCAAAGGAAGACTACGACTTAAAAAAGTTATTAGTTATTAGTGCGTTAGGAACAAAACAGTATTACATGCGTTTCGGCTTTAGCCGAGACGGCATTTACGTTTCAAAAGAGCTTCATAACTGAGGAATTACTACGACAAAAGACGAGGAGAATTTAGGTTACAGGGGTCAAGCGTTAGAAGCGATTAGGCAAGCTGGATGCGAAGTCGGAGATATTGTGCGCGTTACTTGCGACCGTGAAACCTACGAAGGCATTCTTATACCGCGCTCAGAATCAAGCGACAACACTCACATTGTCGTTAAGATGAAAAGCGGCTACAACATCGGTATTTACCTTACCCCAAGCGTGAAAATTGAAAAAATAGGCAAAGGCGTAAAACCAACCTTCGCATCCCCACCGCTTCCGCCACAAAAACAAGACTTGCCAAAAGTCGTTATTATGAGCACTGGCGGTACCATCGCCAGCCGAGTCGACTACCGAACCGGAGCCGTTCGGTCAGCCATCTCAGCGAGCGACCTGTACGGAGTAGTACCAGAACTCGCAGACCTAGCACAAGTTGAAACCCAGATTGTTTTTAGCATTTACAGCGAGAACATAACCCAGAATCATTGGAAAGAAATGGCAGAAACAGCCGCTAAGCACATCGAACAAGGCGCAAGAGGTGTAGTCATTGCACATGGCACGGACACGATGGCTTACACATCAGCCGCTCTTAGTTTTGCTTTGCAGAATCTCCCCGTTCCCGTCATCGTTGTTGGTGCGCAACGCAGCTCTGACCGCCCTAGCTCAGACGCAGCCACGAACCTAATTGGAGCAGTTAAAGCAGCAGCCTATGGAACATTTGCAGAAGTAGTAATTGCGATGCATGAGACAGTTGCAGATACCGGAATCGCCTTTAACCGCGGAACAAAAGTGCGAAAATGTCACACAAGCAGAAGAGACACATTTAAGCCAATTAACGCATCCCCCATAGCCCGCGCAACTGACCAAGGCATATCTATGCTAACTACAGAGTACAAAAAGCGAGATCCAACAGCAAAAGTTATCCTCAAGCCAGAGTTTAGCCCAAACATTGCTCTTGTGAAGTTCTATCCAGGCTTAGATCCATCAGTCATCGACTGGTACACAGAAAAACACGTCAGGGGCATACTTCTCGAAGGCTCAGGCTTAGGTCACGTGAGCAAATCATGCTTTAACTCTATCAAAAACGCAGTAAACCAAGGCATCTTGGTTGCGCTGGCGTCACAGTGCATCTGGGGACGTGTAAACATGAATGTATATGATACTGGACGCGACCTACTGGATTTAGGCGTAATTCCGACCGATGACATGTTCCCTGAAACCGCGCTCGTAAAGCTCATGTGGGTTCTCGGACAAACCAAAGATCTCAAGGAAGCAAAAAAAATCTTCAAAACAAACATCGCCGGCGAGCTCACCCATAGAACACTCCCGCAAGAATCATGCATCAACGAAGGAGGGCAATAAAATGGCGATCGACTATGCGAAAGTTGGTCTAAAAGTAGGCTTAGAAATTCACCAGCAACTTGCCACTTCAACTAAGCTGTTTTGCAGTTGCCCACCACAGCTATTCAAAGACGAACCCCAAATCGTTTTCCTCCGAAGACTGCGACCAACGCAAAGCGAGTTGGGACAAATTGACCCCGCAGCATTCTTCGAGTTCCAAAAAGGTGTCCGAGTCTTGTATGAGGCAAACCGCGAAACTGCTTGCCTCGTCGAAATGGACGAGGAACCCCCACACCCTCTCAACAAAGAAGCCGTAGAGGTTGTGTTAACCGCCTCGTTAATGATGAACATGAAACCTATAGACGAGGTTCACGTTATGCGAAAAACGGTTATCGACGGATCAAACACAACTGGCTTCCAACGTACATGCATAATCGCGCTCGATGGCTGGATCAAAGTTGGCGAAAAAACAATCCCAATGCAAGCAGCGAGTCTAGAAGAGGACGCGGCAAGGAAGACTGGTACAGAAGCTGACGGAAAAATCATTCGTTACCGCATTGATCGACTAGGGATTCCGTTAATAGAAGTAGCAACTGCGCCAGTAATTTATTCACCACAAGAAGCCCAAGAAGTAGCTTTGGCGATTGGGCGAATTTTGCGTGACACTGGTATGGTCATGCGTGGACTAGGAACTATACGTCAAGACCTCAACGTTTCACTACCCAACGGTGCCTTAATAGAAATTAAGGGAGTTCAAGCGCTCGATTTAATCAGCACAGTGGTGGAATACGAAGTAATGCGGCAACTCGGCTTAATTGCGGTTCGCGACGAATTATTAGCGAAAGGAATCAAAACCCAAGACATAAAAGAGGAAATTCTTGACGTGACCGGTCTTTTCAAAGATACCAAGAGCAAGGTTATCCGCAAAGCTATAGATAGAAGGCAAAGTGTAAAGGCTCTAAAACTTTTGGGCTTTGCAGGATTTTTGGGGCGCGAATTGATGCCTAACTTCCGGGTAGGCACCGAACTCTCAGATCGCGCGAAGTTTTGGGGAAGAGTGGGCGGTATTTTCCATACAGATGAAATGCCAAATTACGGCATAACCACAGAAGAAGTGGAAACTCTGCGGAAGGCAATGAACGCCAAGGCCGAAGACGCCGTAGTCTTTGTTGCTGACACTTCAGAAAACGTATTGGATGCTCTCAAAGCAGTTGCAGAACGAACTCGTGAAATCCTAGTTGGTGTGCCCGCGGAAACCCGAACAGCAAAAGAAGATGGAACAACTAGATACATGCGCCCTAGACCTGGTGCAGCAAGAATGTATCCTGAGACAGACATTCCGCCCACACAAATAACCGAGCAATTTGTTGAGAAAATCCGCTCCAATCTGCCTGAGTCCGCAGAAAAAAAACAAAAGCGAATAGCCAAGCAATATGCTCTGAACGACAAGATAGCAAAGCAAGTTGTCGATTCCGAGTATAACCAATTGTTCGATTCTATTGTGAAAGAAAGCGGCATATCAGCGACGACGGTAGCGGTGTTTTTGACTGAAACGTTGAAGTCTTTAAAGCGTGAAGGTGTCCAAGTTGAAAACGTTTCTGACGAGCAGATCAAAGAAATTTTCCGAAGCATAGGTTCAGCAGAGCTTACCAAGGAATCCATCGGCGACGTATTTTCTTGGCTTGCCAAAAACGAACGCAAAAACATGCGTGATGCAACTGAATCATTGGGTTTGAAGATGTTATCCTCTGAAGCTTTGGAGAAGTTGATTGACCGAGTGATTGGGGAAAACAAAGCACAGGTAGTCAAAGTTGGCAAGGGCGCCTTTGGGTTGATTATGGGTTTGGTTATGAAAGAAGCGCGTGGAAAAGCTAATCCAGAGGTAGTCAGCCAGCTCATCAAGAAGAAACTGGACTGAAAATGGCTTTTTCAATCCTTTTCTTTTCTAACGTCGAAATTCGTTTGCCGGGTGAAGATAAGTTCTTATTCTAGTTTCTCCCTTTTCGATTTTTTGAATTTGACATTTTTATGTCATAAATCCTAAAAAGCACATCACGCTTGTTTATAATCTTGGTAAATGCGTTGCAGGAAAAAGGAGCTAGACAAAATAGCGGGAGCTTCTCTTTGCGAGTCAAAATTGGCGAATACGAAATAGAACTTCGTGGAACTCGTCAAGAGGTTATGGAGACAGTGGAAAGCATCCCCGATTTGGTTGCTAACATCAACAAAGCTTTCGAGAATTCTAAATCCAAAGCGGTCGCTACAATCACTGTAAGGACAGCCCAGGAAACCAAAACTACCAAGCCTTCAGAAACGCAGATTCAAAATTACCCAAAAATTGCCGCTACAGAGAATGTTGAACATGCTTTAGTTAAAATTTTGGAAAGCGACTGGGGTAAATGGCGTCCACGCACAGAGGAAGAATTGAAAGAAGCTCTACAAACCAGTGAACTCAAGTTCTCAGATAGAGCTCTAGCGTCGGCGTTAGATGGCCTTTCAAGAAAGGGATTACTCAGACGATGGAACACAAACACCGGATTCGTTTACATATTGGCTGAACAAAAAAGTACAAAGGTGAAAGGAGAGAAATAATTTGAAGAATATCCAAGCCCGCATAAAGACGTCTTTTGGTGAAGTAATAATTGAAGGCGAAACTCCTCAAGAAATCTTGAATATGCTTGAGTCTGTTCCAGAGAATTTTGTTGAGAAACTTTCAGATTTCGTCACAAACAGACTTGTGCCAAGCGGCGCCCAACTGAAAGGAATAGTTGAATCCACAACAGAAGGACCAGTGGTAGTTACCAGAGAGAACCTAACTCACTATGAAGCAGTAGGTCTTGTATTATATGCGTCCGATGACCGTAAGAATACTGCATCTTCTGTACAGAAACTGCTTGAAAGTAGCGGCATTAAAAGTATGGTCCCAGCACGCCTAAATGAAATGACCAAACGGGGTCAAGTTTTCAAGCCTGATCCAGCAAGACCCGAATTTAAACTGACTATTCAGGGCGAGAAATGGGTAGAAGAAGAGGTTCTCACTAGACTCAGAGGAAAAATGAGTTGAGCAAAGAAAACAACAAAGTGCAAGTGCAGGTCAATTTCAAGGGCGTAGAAAAGAAATTTGAGGGTACGGTTGAAGAAACTTGGTTGTTGCTTAGCAAATTCTTCAATGAGTTTATCCCCTCTTTTGAAGTTGCAAGAAAGCTCTGGCTTAGTGTAGACGTCCAGAAGCTGGCTAAAGACTGTGAAGGCCTGATTGCCTTCTCTCCAGAAGGCTCCAGCATACTTGTACCTAAAAATAAGTTAACTGATAATGAAACTCTTGCTTTGCTGCTTTTAGGAAAATATCTTGGGTGTAAACTGAACCTGGTGGAAAGCGACGCTCTCTCAAAGGAAGAGCTACAAGTAAAGCTGGGAAAAAATGGAAAAATAACAAGCACGCGACTTGGCGAACTCGTTAAAATGGAGTGGGTAACCAAAACTGACAATGACAATTTTAGAATTACCAGTTTTGGTGTAACTCAAATGCAAAAGGACGTTCTTCCCCGAATTATTGCCAAAACCGGGATCTGATTTTCTTTTAATTGTTTTGAAATAGCATTCCCGCATCTAGTTCTGCTTTTTCATTTAGAAAGGCAAACGCTTCCATTATTGCAATTGATAATCCCACTAGGCTCAAAATAATTGAGACTGTTAGAAACAAGCTGAGATCAACTGATAGTGTCACATTTTGTTCTGTTACGCTAACTACACTTGAGCCGAATTCGGAAACGATATAGAAAAGTATCAGCACAGCCCTTGCTCCATTAAATACCGAGTGAAATATGGTTCCCTTAGTGAGAGTTCCAATAGCCATGAATACGATGAAAACTATAACAATGGACTGAATGGTTGATCCAAACCCTGGAACAGAATCAAACAGCGAACCAACGTAAAGCCAAGCTACTTCGAACAACAAGTAGAAAACTAAAGCCTTCAAGGACGCCTCTAAAGCTCTGAAGACAACTTCTTTTTTCGTAATGCTAACGCTTCTCGTCCTCCTAGCCAAAAGGAACTCCCCAAGGACCATAATTGCCGAATGTACTTGTTAACTTAATTTCAAAGTGACCCTCTGAAATAACATTGAGTGTGTCCGGAGAAATTGCTGCATATAATTCTAAGTTGCCGTCAAATCGATGATTTGCTGGAACGCTAAAGTCTGTTTGCCCTTCAAATTGAAGAACATTGTCTGTATTGTACGCAGACACTCTCAGATTTCCCTCAACATTAAAACTCGCGTGATTTTCAAATGAAATTGGCGTTTTCATTATAGCATGAGTATTATTAAACATGGAAAACTGGGAGTTTCCAAGGCTGAAATTATAAAGAGGTGCTCCCCAGGGAAGAGACAAGTTCGAAGAAATTGTTGAAGGAAGCAAACCAGCAAGATTTAATCCGCCAAAAAGAGTAACGGTTAAGTTGCTATCTTCAAAAAGCAGCTGGGAGTCATTTTGCAAAATATCATCAGTGTTTAAAGTTAGATTGTGCAAAAGAAAGACGTTGTTTTGCTTGGAAACGATTGGAATGTAGGAAGAGGATTTTGAGAGCGTGATGCCTTTTGCGTCAAAAACTTGGGTTGTCAAGTTCAAGTCTTTCAAATCCGTATATCCTGTATTGTTGACTTTCACTGGAATAGATAGAACTAATTGATGATTTTCTCCCAAGGTTGCACTAGGGGGGTCAACTTGGATTGTTAGATCCTTAATTGAGTAAGCGGAAAGGGCAATGACTGCTATTAACAGAACCCAAATGATGGATGTAGCAATCCCCAGAACGCGAATTGGCACATTCAAGGCGCATACCATTCATACAAGAATAGATGGTTAGTTGCGGGTTTCTGTTTTCCTTGTGTTTGCCGTCTACTCTTAAGTCAAGTTGTCGAACGATCTTCCCTTTCGCCCGTTTGAAGAATTTGAGTCTTCTGCGGAAATTGACTTGTATTTTTGGATGCGTTTATCAAGGTTACAGCACGAATTGTGATGAGTGAGCCTATCCAACCCATTACCCCAAGATACATCACGCGAATACTAGTAGATATGAGGGGGGCTATTGAGGCTCCAAATGTTTGCGTAATATCTTGGGAGGCCAATATTTGCAGATTCTCGTTCAGAAATAGAAATGCGCATAGGAAGGTGAAAATTAACAACGCTACGCCAATAATTAAAACAACAATTCCGGAAGTCATTTTGTCCTTGAAACTTTTTGACATTAAGATCCCCTACTTGAGTTGTTTATTGAGTGTTCCTACCCGATATAAACACTTATGAAACACAACCCCAGCAGATATTCATCCTTTAAGAGCAGATCCTAAAATCCGAACTTCTTGTCGATCAGAGGCTTGTTTGTATCAACTTTTGCTGAAACGTCTTCGAAAAGATTTTTTCCATGAAAATCTATCCCGACCACCAAAGGCCCAACCATTTCAACTATTTGGAGATGCCTGAGGCAATGTGGATTTCTGAAGCTCGCGCGGTTTACCTCAAATTTGCTGTTCACTTTAACTTACCCCCCCACGGGCTAAACCCTCCTCTTCCTAGTTTGTTTTAAATATGCCTTCTGTTCATCCACTAAAGATAGTGAGAATTAAATGTCCGAAGACGAAGCTAGCCAACCCGTTGAAACCGAAGCCGAAGAGAAAAAAGATACTTGGGCATCGAGGAAGTCTCAGTATGAATTCATAGAAGACTTACCCGGCGTTGGACCTGCCACATCGCAGAAACTCAAAGAACTTGGATATCACACCGTTGAGTCATTGGCCATGGCTACTTCTAGAGAACTTGAACCAGTGGGAGTAAGCGAAAAAAAAGCTTTCCAAATAATCGACGCTGCCCGTTCCGCCATAGGCATAAACTTCGTGCGAGCGGACGAACTCTACAAAATGCGCCAAACTGTTCTCCGCATATCAACGGGAAGCAAAGCTCTTGACAAAATGGTTGACGGAGGTCTGGAAACACAGACTATAACTGAGTTTTACGGTGAATATGGCAGCGGAAAAAGCCAATTTTGCCATCAACTTTGCGTAAATGTTCAACTTCCTCCCGAACGCGGCGGACTTAACGGGGGCGCATTATACGTTGACACTGAAAACACTTTCCGCTTAGAAAGAATAATCCAGATGGCCAAACACTTAGGCCTTGACCCCGAGCAAGTTGTGAAAAACATCATTTACGCTGAAGCTTTCACTTCAGACCATCAAATGTTCCTGTTAGAAAACGCTGACGAAATAATAAAAGCGAACAACATAAAACTCATCATTGTAGACTCATTGACTGCTCACTTTAGAAGCGAATACATCGGACGCGAGATGCTTGCATCCAGACAGCAAAAACTCAACAAGCATATGCACAAACTAATCTCGTTAGCAAGAGCCTTCAACTGCGTTGCCGTTGTAACCAATCAAGTTATGGCTAAGCCAGACCAATTCTTCGGTGACGCTACCCACCCAATAGGTGGTCACATCGTTGGTCACACCAGTCATACTCGAATCTACCTTAGACGGGCATCTCATGGTCCAATTCGCATTGCTAGATTGGTCTCTAGCCCATATTTGCCTGAAGGAGAGGAAATCCTTAAAGTAACCGAGAACGGCATAGAAGATGTCTCCGAAGAGGAGAAAGCAGCCAAAACTCGTGGTCGTTAAAAAATGCCTGTTCCGCAAGCATTAGTTACGCGATATTTCCAACTGATAGTGTCACGGCAGTTTTCGGAAGCCGAAAGAGAGTTAGAACGCATCAAACAGAAAATGCAAAAAACCGAGTGGAATAGAGGCTATTTCCGAGCATTGTACGGCATGTACCTTTCGCAAAAGACCACCAACGACAGCTACTCCTTTTTGTCAAAAATAGACCAAACCGACAAACCAGTTCTAAACAATTACAGAAGAGAATTTCTAGACCACACGCGAAATAGCCTACATGCCGATTTTGACCGTGGCTTTTTCTCTGCATGGGCTGACTGCATGCGAGTTTTAACCCGCCTAGAAGTCTCACCTTCGCAAGCCCCAAAGGCATCGGCAGAAGCCGAAACGTTGGCAAAAGAGAATCTTGAGACGCTTAAAAGCGACAAAAGCCAAGCCACAATTGCGAATTTCATACAGCGCGTAGGTAATTCAAGAGATATTCCTGCAGAATCCGAAGAATCAGAAAAAGAATAATTTCTTCTTCCTACAATGGGCCAATTATCAGGCTGAGTGAAAAAACCCAGACAATGAGCCAAGTAAAGAAGTAGATGAAAATTCCCATACTCATTATTTTTGATTGCTTTTCGATTTGCCCAGAAAATCTTGCTTTTAAGACGTAATAACTTACAAGATAGATGAGCAAAGCAATTGTTATCCCATTAAGCAGCGTGTTTGTTGAGCTGACTATTGATAGCAGAGTCGAGGATGGACTGAAGTGTTTGGAATAACAAGATTACTCCCGTGCTTACGCCGCCTGCAATTGCGCCTAACGCAACTCTTATCCAATAAATCTTCGAGAGAACATTCACTTTTTTTAGTCCCCGTTGGCTGTTTTTGAATCTACATTAAAACTCGCCTAGTTAATAAACCGTATCGGGATAAATCTAGTATAATGGTAAAGGGTGTTGTTCTTTTGTTCTTTCTGAAACCTGCATTCGGTACAGATCTCGGCGGACATCTCGCGCACTTCTTCAATTGCGTTGGATTAGGTTTCTTGTTTTTTGCGACTATAACTACATGTTTATCTGATTGACCGCTAAAAATTATGTGCTCAAGAGTTGCAATATCGTCGGAACGCCATGTTTTTACCGCAGTTCATCGTATTAATAGTTGAGTGTATTTCATGTCTGAATACCGGCTTGTCCTGAGCTGCCCTTATTGTGGTTGGACTTTTGAAGCTACTCCACCAGACAGCTGGCATTCCGCGTACTCCTTTGCAGAACCGCTAATGAATAGCTCGCAAGGCGAAGTGAAAAAACAAAAGACTCATTGCCAAAACGGCGAATGCAGAAAACCAATCATCGTCTACTGGTATGCACCAATGGAATACTTCAATACAATGTAAATAATTACACGAAAAGCCCATAAGCCACAAAATTCAGCAAACACTCTGTCAGCGCCAGAAATTCATTTCCATTAGTTAGAGTCGCAGGGAAAGCTTTTGATTAAAAGCACTCATTTTTCCTTTTAAGAAGAAAATTCTTTCAACCTGTCGATTGGTCGTTACGAGACTTCTGACAACGGGTTCCATAACCTTCGAAAGCGAACAAGGCAAAGGCACTAACTTTTTTGTTAGTCTGCTAGCCCCATCAATCAATTAGAATAGGAAGGTGGAAGGTTCCTCAACGCACACTCTGAAATCATACTTCGCCTACAATGAGGGTTTGAAATTATTGGGTTTGGGCGTCAGCTGATTTTTGTTGCTTAATTTTTCGATTTACTTGCTCTTGTTCCATTGGACTGGGGTTGTCAAAAAAAGAAGGGGCAATTGCCCATTTTAGTCAATTGATTCCTATTTTTTAGTCTATGTCTTGAATCGTTTGTTCAAAGACAGCTTGTATTCTACGAATGCGAGAGCCAAAACGCCTGCGCTCAAGCTGAACCAGAACAGTCCGGAGATTACATCAAACATTTGGTCTTTCTCTCTTTTTAATAGATTTTGGGCTCAGGGAGTTTTTTTTGACTTTTAAACATTTCGTATCGATTTGGCAGTTCTATCAGTGAAAAATCGTGTGGAATAAATTGAGGAAACAATTTAAAAACCACTGTTCGCACAGTGCTATTATGAGCGATTGTAAGGGCAGTCGTGCTTATGTGCTTGTGGAGATTCAACCGGGCAAGGAACGAGAGTTCGCCGATGAGGTCTTGATTAAGGGGCTGATTTCAGACTCAAAAGTAGAGAGGTTAGATTTTGTTCGCGGATCCTACGACTTTGTCCTCATACTTTGTGGAACAGTGGAGAAGCATAGATCGTAGATTAATGGAACTTAGAAAGTCTACGTTTGTGCGAAGAACTGAAACCCTTTCTCGCTTTGAAATGTTACCTTGGGAAGATCTATCCGGTCGCTTGAACGAATAAAATTCATGCTGTGTTCAAGTGCTACACATTTCTAAAACTGCCATTTCGCAACAAGAAGGAAATGCTGAAGTGGCTATATAGCCCATTGGGAAGACTTCGGCTTGAGTGAATCGGTTGGGGTGTCATGTTAATTTTGTATCAATTGGGGATAGACTCTGGTGATTCTTGGATTTAATTCTGGAAAACTATCTAATAAGCGTTTGAACAACTTTTTTTCAAATCAAAGGGAGGCGAAGCAAGAATAAAACACTCCTGAAACTCGAACATTAGAAAATGAGGATCATTGGGCTCCGGAAATTTGCTCATTTGCCGTTGAGGTTCATTCTCTCTCCTATTCTGATTCCAGAGTCCCAATAGACCCTCAAACAGGAAAGAACCAATTCCGCTTCTTCTGACTTGGTTCGTTTGCAGTGCTCTTTTTCAGGATTTTGCATCTTGATTTCTGAATTAATTTCTGGCAAGATTTAAACCAAACCGGTACGAGAACATGTGCAATTCCTTGCAGAGTGTGCTACATTGCGGTATAAGTGGACTGTGTTAACCGTCACCACCATCGGAGTTTTAATGGCTGGTTTGGACGCACGAATCGTCATTATTGGTTTGCCTCAGGTCATTTCAGCGCTGGGCGCAGATGCGGAGCAGGGCATCTGGATAAACCAAGCTTACACGCTTGGAAGCATTGCCGTCTTTCTGCTCATTGGTCGACTTGCAGACGTCTTTGGTAGAAAACGGTTCTACACAAGCGGCTTTGCCATGTTCACTGCCGGTTCAGCGCTAACTAGTCTCGCCGCTGACCCTTTTCAGGTTATCGTCTTCAGAATCATTCAAGGAATCGGTGCAGGAGTCGTCGTAACAAACAGCATAGTCATGATCACTGACGCAACTCCGAAGGACGAATTGAGTTTTTCTTTAAGCGTGAATAACCTGGGCTTCCGGTTTGGCGCCATGGCCGGGTTAACCATCAGTGGTTTGGTTCTTTCGTACTTGGGCGATTGGCGAGCACTGTTCTACCTCAACATTCCTATCGGTGTCTTCGGCACTATTTGGGCACATAAAACGATCAAAGAACCCCCATCTCAAGTGAAGCCCGGACCAAGGTGTTTGGATTGGGTTGGGTTTGTAACGTTCACTACTTTCATTATCAGTTTACTACTTGTTCTGACTTTTGCGGCATACGGAATTGGCAGCCAAACGATGACAGCAGCTTTCTCGGTTTTGACCGTGGCAACATTGGCTGCCTTCGTTATGTATGAGAATCGCTGTCCGAATCCTTTGCTTGACTTCAGCCTCTTTAGGATTCGCCAGTTCAGCGGAGGTGTTTTGGCATTGCTCCTGAACGGCATCGCATGGGGCGCGGTTCTTTTGCTGCTAAGCTTCTACTTCCAGTTAGTCTTAGGCTTCAGTCCCCTTGAAGCGGGGGTAAGGATCATTCCATTCGACATTGCGTTCCTTATCGCAGGTCCGCTTTCGGGCAGACTCTCTGACAAGTTTGGTAACTTCCCATTTATTGCATCGGGAATTATACTCTCAAGCATTTCATTATACCTATTTTCCATTGTCAACATTGCGACCTCCTATGTTACGGTGACTTTGTTTATGGTTTTGTTTGGCGTGTCTATGGGCATGTTCAGCAGCCCGAATATGAGTTCTGTTATGAGCGCTGTTCCCGTCCACCGAAGAGGTATTGGAAGCGCCGTTCGATCCACTTTTCTGAATGTTGGTATGACCTTGAGTCTTAATCTTGCGATTCTTGTAATGAGTTTCACCGTTCCCTATGCCATCGTTACTCAGATTGCTTCAGGTTATGCAACCACACTTTCGAACCATGAAGCGAGCAGAGAACTTTTCATGCAGGGATTGCAGTCTACCTATTTGTGGCTTGCAGTGTTGAATGCTTTGGCGATTATTCCCTGCTTGCTGGGGGTAAAAACCGGACGAGCCAAAAAGGATCAGAATTCCGTGCAACTGGATTATTTTGCGCTCGCAACAACAAACAAAAAATGAAACTAAGAAACGTCTTTGCTGGCATTTTTTCTCGCTATTTTGGAGAAGCACCTATCTTCTGGCTTCTCAAACGGTCTTAGCCTGCTTATTTGTTAAAGGGCTCGATGTTGACTGCACAGTCTTCTCCTTGCCGGTGCGAGTTCATCTTCACGTTAAACTGCGCTTCAAGCCAAGAAGGTATAATGTTCTGACAAGCCATTACACAGAAATCGTTGCCTGCTGGAAGCCCTATGATTTTGCAAGGATTCATGGAAAGTACCATTCGTTTCTCGTTAAGTTCAGTTACGGTGAAAGGGCTGAATACTTGTAGCGAATAGGCGAGACGTTTTGCAAGTTTCTGAAAGGCAGTTTTGGGTGATAGACCCCACATAATTCTTAACAATATTGAGGTGTGCGAGTATTGGTTTTTCCATCCTGTGATTGCAGCATTCATAAACTTTGAGGCACCAACTTCGCCGTCGTATTTCCTCATTAAACTGTTCGCTGTGACCCATTTCTTGACCAAATTTCTATAAGCTATCTCGTATTTTTCTTGGTCAGAAGCTTCAGCGGAGATGGATTCGGATTGATTTTCCCAAATTTTTCGCAGCTCTTGCAGCTTCTCTTTGCCCAGTTCATTTTCCACAACTCGTGGAGCAAAATCTCCTACCAATATGTCTAAGCGGATTATGCCTTCGAGCTTTTCTTGATAGGGCATCTGTTTTATTTCAATCATAAAATAGCCCTCCGCAATTTCTTATGGTAGACTTTTGTTTTTATGTTTTGTGTTAGGTGGAGCGCGCTTACTAAGTTGATCACATAGACGACGATTTCGTCCAAACCGTTCGTTGTTCTGTGTGAGGTTATGTTATGCAACAAAGAAAAGGATGGAAGTTTCAATTCTCCTGCGAACCAACATAATTTAGCTTAACGTAGCCTCCGTCAGGGTTACGTGCTAATTTAGATTCCACTGCGTCGGCAGGAGGAAATCCAACGGCCGTTGACGTGATCCACCAATAGAACATACCGTGGCCGTTAAACGTGTTGCCAGCACTTTCTCCTGACAGGTAAATCCACTATTTTCAAAATCGCCAGGGTTGGCCTTCATACCATTAACAGTGTTGATGTCCGCGATCACAGCGTTATTCATTATACCCTCAATATTCGAGACATTCAAATAGATAAATTCTGTATTGCCAAGCCATTGATGCGGTCAAGACCGCTCTGGTCGCCGGGGCTGCTTAAAAATCATGCGCGCTAACTCGTAGTAGAAGATGAGAAACGCAAACTCGCCTGACGAAAAATCTGCTCGTAGCGATTAACAATTTTCATCATTACAGCCTTTGACTCAGTAACAATCTGCAACGTAGGCTGCCAACACTCCCCAGTCTCAAAATCCTTGTATAAAAACCGCTTAAAACACGACAATTTCTGGCTTAATTCGTTCACAATCTCGGCCTGAGAAAAGCCTAAATCTTCGAGCTTTAGCAATTCTAACCTTCTGGTGACCGCATTCAAATCAGAGCACCCCCACTAAAATGAACAAAAGGTTCACAAACAAAACTAGCTGCAGGAAAAGAAAATGGAAATAGAAAAAGAAAAAGTAGAAAATGCGGCATAAATGTAACTGGGATGTGGCGCCGTCGAAAGGATTCGGACCTTTGACCGACTGGTTAACAGCCAGCCGCTCTACCGGGCTGAGCCACGACGGCACACATTGGTTCTATTCACTCACAGTTTAAAGAATACTATTTAAGTATAATTGTGTTCCCAGACAAGACAATGAAAAAACAACAGACCACATTTCAACACTTTTTAGCTGGATGGAGGTGTCTGTTGTTAAGATTAACAGATGGTATCAACCAATAGCTATTGAATAAACTTGGCGCCCTGATACGCCTCGCCATTCCGCTCAAACAAGTCAATCGTAATCAAAATGGGTTAGCAAACGCGGGTTAGGTCATGGTAAACTTTACATTTTGGTGCGGACTTATGGTGAGATCAGGGGAGACTGAATGCCAATTCCTTTCTACATGTTAATCCGAACTAGGAAAGGTCAGTCTTTTCTTGTTGCCCAAGAGGTGTCAAAAATCGAAGGCGTCAAAATGGCGCATAACGTTACAGGGTCATTTGACGTAATACTCTATGCAGAGGCAAACGAACTTTTGGATGTAAGACGCATCCGCGAGGCTGTTCATCAAATGAACGCGGTAGGTCGAACAGAAACAGCAATACATACCTAATTTTAACCAAGATTAAGAAATTTTCAGTCTTTGGCGGCAAGAATATGATTCATAGGCTAATCCATAGCTCCAAGATTAGGGAGACCTTCTTTTTGAAACGTTTTTTATGATAGCAATGTAACATTTTGGCGAAGAGAAAAGATATCCTCTATCTAACTCAGGAACCCTCAAATTTTCAATCGGGCGACATTATAGTTAATTAAAACTATTTCAGCTGCGAAAGCAATCCAAGGAGTAGGATACAAGTTGAATTTTTCCCCGAGACATCAGGCTTTACGTCACCAATTTTTGTCTTGACTCTGGTCGTTGGAAAGGTTGTTATGGCTTTTGCTATTCAAGATATTCAACTTTGCGTTTGTGGTATCGTTTGCATTCTTTGACAATTTTATTAATGTATGGCGGCGGGTACATCGTAACCATCCCAGTAAGCCACATGAATTGTGTTGCTTGATCTTGTCTTGTTTCAGTGTATTCTGGGCATCCGTCGCATTGGTCGGGGAATTCATTGAAGCACGTATGTTGTACTTGCAACATTACTCCCCAAATAGCAACTATGACAGTTTAGATATTTAAAACAAACTGAAGCGATGGAGATAGAAAAATGTAACTTTTGTCTGCGCAAAATTATGGTTGGTGGATCCCGGGTTGTTAACTTGGCGCGGACCCAAAAAACCCTTTGTTGGGGTCATAGAGGATATTTTTCCGCGTTGCGTTAGTACCTGATCCGCCAACCAGTAGCATCTTTCGATAGCTTCAGGGCGAAATGTAGTTTATCCTGAAAATGCTTATAAAAATATGTGCCTGTATCGGCACTACAACCAGAGTGCAGGCAATTTCTAAGTAGCCACGTTGTTCTTAGTCTCGGTCTTTTGGCAGAGCACCAAACTCTTTTTGCCTCGCTTTTCGTTTTGCAATGTGCGCGAAAATCTTGTATCCAGTTTTCAACGCTGGGCTGTACCATTTTCCTTTGAACGTCATATCCATGAGATTCCCCATCCAGTGAAAATCGTGCTCTGAACATTGAATCAACAATTTTCTGTGCAATTCAGTTAACTCTGTGTCTTTGAACCAATCTTCGCTCTTCAGCTTACCAAGAGGTACAAAAAACAGCGGTACAATCAAGCTTCTACAGTCTTTAAGGTCATCTATCATTTCCATAGTTTTCAGCAAATCTTCTTCTCTCTCCTCTGGAAGACCCACGATAATTGTTCCGGCGGGAACTAGCAAATTGTCGTGCATTAGACCCATGCCTTGCTTAACTACTTCTGGCCATTCTTCAGGCTTAAATGGAAGTGCTTTTGCAGGCATAATCTTTTTAGCCAAATCGGGAGAACCCGTTTCGATTCCGATTTCCGCGCCCCACCATGCTTGTTTCGCTATAATAAGCTCGCTGATTTGCTTGAATAACTTTGGTTTTGAGGCCACAGCCGCCAGCGAACAGTGGCTCCACGATATGCTTTCAATTTTAGCCATAACCGTTTCATGTAGTTGAAGCAGTTTCTCATCATTTGGAGTGAAGTTGTTGCTTCCATAGAGCATGACATCCTCGCCATGAAGGCAGCAAACTTTGTTCTTGCCAATGTCAGTGTTAACACTTATTTCGCGCGTAATTTTCTCGATGGGATACCATCTTAACGGTCTAAGCGTTACGTTACAGAATTCGCATCCTCGGCAGCAGCCTCTACCAATCTCAACTAATCCGTTAACCGAAGGTGAAACGATGTCGGGAACATCATCAAGTTTTGGTGCGTCTGCAACTGTAACTTCCAAATGTTTTGGCAATTTCTCTCCGCTCAAAGCATTATTGAAGATTTTTCCAAGGACTCTTTCGCCTTCTCCTTCGACTACGCAATCTATACCATTCTTCTCTGCGAATTCGGGTCTATACTTAAATTGCCAGGCTCCGGGTCCTCCCACAATTATTTTCAGTCCGCGTTTCTTTGCTTCTTTTACTTCAGGTTGGTTGAGCAAGGCCTTAAAGTGCTTAGCCAAGAATGGTTCTTTCTTGAACAACGTTGCAAGAGTGGTTGAAGCTGGACCTAACCCAAAGGGGTCCATTACGTGAATACCTAACACTTTGGCTTCATTGATGTAATTGCTTTAACTGATTTGGACTTACAGTGGCGACGCTAAAGTCTTCTTTCAGAAGTTGTGCCTCGGCTTTCCTCAAACCGTAAGGTGCTTCTTCTGGAATACCCTTTTTTGATTTTATAAGGGGGAAAAAAAGGAAGCTGTAAAGCCAGTCTGGTACAAAGTTTGGAGGAGCGCAAGTTGCAAAGCCCAAAAACTCGTTGCTGTGGTAATTACTCATCAAGGTTCTGTCGCTAGTAAGAATTACTTTGGGCATCTATTGTCGAACTTCCAATTGATTCTAGGCTTTTGTTCATCCGTAAAAGCTTTTCGAGCTTCAATAATAAAAAATCTTATCGTGTGGAAAATTTATATTCACCAAAGCAGTTTGTACATGAAAGCTATTTGGGACATAAATGTTTGAAAGCGCAACTTTGCCAAATGGTTACCCAAAAGTTGCTCTTTCTACAAAAATATATATTTAGATACTTTACTATTTAGAAAAAATGTTGGGGGAGCAAAGGAAAATTGAAAAAGATGTTGGAATTTAGATGGCATGGGCGAGGAGGACAAGGTGCTTGGACAGCCAGCGAACTCTTAGCCCGAACAGCAATGGCCGAGGGCAAATTTATCCAGTCTTTTCCAGAATTTGGTCCTGAAAGAATGGGTGCGCCAGTCACCGCTTTCACACGCATAAGTGTCGAACCAATTCGACTACATTGTGCAGTATATGATCCTGATGTCGTTATAGTCTTGGACAATACTTTGCTGAAAACGGTTCCTGTAACATCAGGAATAAACAATGACGACAACGTCATCATAATAAACTCCACAGAAGAGCCTGCCAAACTTCGAAAAGAACTTAATATCACAAAAGGAACGGTTTTGACAGTCCCAGCCACAGAAATCGCTTTAAGAATTTTAGGAGCACCAATTACAAATACTGCTTTGCTGGGAGCAGTGGCAAAAGCCACCAACATTGTTACATTAGAAGGCATAGAAAAAACGGTTAAAGGGCGCTTCAGAGCGGACATCGCAGAGAAAAACTTTGCAGTTATAAAAGAAGCATATAAGGATGCGAAAATTCTATGAGTCGTGAAAAAAATTGGAAAGAAATTTCTCCCGCCGGAGTTTCACCAAAATCAAGCACCAGCTTCATGACAGGTGATTGGAAAACATTCGCGCCAGTACGGGATTTAGAGAAATGTACAGTGTGCCTTACCTGTGTCTTAATGTGCCCTGATGGCGCTATTCGTTTTCGACCAGAACTGAAAAAAATAGAATTTGACTATAACTTCTGCAAAGGTTGTGGAATTTGCGCCAATGAGTGTCCAACAAAAGCAATTACAATGAAATTACCTGAAACGCAAGAGGGCGAATAAAATGAAAAGCACGGCAATCAAACAAGACTTGATGGCACTTAATGGCGACGAAGCCGTTGCTCACGCTGTAAAGCAGATTGATGTGGATGTTGTTGCCGCTTACCCGATTACTCCGCAAACAATCATCGTAGAGAAATATAGTGAGTACGTCGCTAACGGTGAGGTTCAAACAGAATTTGTCTGCACCGAATCAGAGCATAGCGCCATGGCTGCGTGCATTGCAGCTTCTGCTACTGGTGCAAGAACTTTTACGGCCAGCGCTTCGGCAGGATTGGCGTTGATGCATGAAATGCTGTTTGTAGCTTCAGGCAGCCGAACTCCAATTGTGATGGCAGTAGCAAACCGAGCTCTTTCATCTCCACTAAACATAAACGGCGACCAATCAGACAGTATGGCACAACGTGATGCCGGCTGGATTCACATCTACGTAGAAAATGCGCAGGAAGCCTACGACACAATTATCCAAGCATTCAGAATTGCAGAAAACTTCAATGTGCAACTGCCAATTATCGTTGGCTTGGACGGGTTCATCGTAAGTCACACTTTGGAAAACGTGAATGTATTGCCTGATGAGGCAGTCAAAGCTTTTGTCGGTGAGCGCCTCTTGCCTAATGTGCTTACTCATGAGGGCAAAAACGTGCCTTTCAAGTTGGATCCTGAGAATCCGATGACTATGGGTCCTGTTGCGATGCCAAACTACTATTTCGAATTCAAACGTCAACAGGAAGAAGCTATGAAGAATGCTTTGAGCATAATTCAACAGGTTCAAACTGAATACGCAAACATAAGCGGCAGAAGCTATGGAA
Organism: Candidatus Bathyarchaeota archaeon; assembly: GCA_963825115.1. GTDB lineage: Archaea > Thermoproteota > Bathyarchaeia > Bathyarchaeales > Bathycorpusculaceae > JADGNF01. Next base: position 200,746 of record CAWGRS010000002.1, read on the forward strand.
ATGCACTAGTTGAAGAATACAAATTGGATGACGCGGAAGTGGCATTGGTCTGTGTAGGTTCAGCTGCTGGCACAGCTAAAACCGTTGTTGATGAACTCAGAGAGGAAGGAGTGAAAGCAGGATTGCTGCGATTGCGTACCTTCAGACCTTTCCCGATCGAAGCAGTTCAAAACTCGTTGAAGAACATCAAAGCTATCGCTGTAATGGATAAGAGCATGAGTTTCGGTGGGAATGGTGGCGCAGTTTTCCTTGAAGTTCGCCATGCAATGTACGACGAAAAATCGCGTCCTTTCATAGTGGATTATATTTATGGACTTGGCGGAAGAGATACAAGCCCCAAAGATTTCAAGAAAGTCTTCAATGACTTACACATGATTGTCCATAACAAACGCGTTGACAAGCTCGTTAGTTTTGTTGGACTTAGGGAGTAACGGAGGAACAAAAAATGACGACTCAAGAGTGGAAATTCACCGCAAAAGACATCGCTCTAAAACCCGATTTATTCCTTTCGGGGCATCGCGCTTGCGCTGGTTGTGTCCCCGCAACGGTTCTGCGGATGATTATGAAGGCGACAAGAGGACCAACCATTGTTACTGAAGCTACCGGTTGCATGGAAGTTGCCTCCTCGATTTACCCATACACCTCATGGGCAGTTCCGTGGTTGCACACAGCTTTCGAAACTGCAGCTGCAAACGCTTCTGGTATTGAAGCTGCACTAAAAGTCATGAAAAAGAAGGGCAAAATTAAACAGGAACACATAGACGTTATTGCGGTTGCGGGTGACGGCGGAACTTATGACATTGGCCTACAGGCACTTTCCGGCGCTGTTGAGCGTGGGCATGATTTTCTGTTTGTGCTTTACGATAACGAGGGTTACATGAATACAGGCATTCAAAGAAGCGGAGGAACTCCCATGGGAGCGGCAACAACAACTACTCCAGCCGGTTCTGTGATGCCAGGAAAGCTTCAGCACAAGAAACCGATAACCGAAATCATGGCTGCTCATAATATGGAATACGTTGCAACAGCAACACCCTATTACTGGAAAGACCTCGTGCAAAAAGTGCGCAAGGGATTAGAAGTGGAAGGTCCAGCCTTTCTGCACGTTTTTGCTCCTTGCCCCAGAGGGTGGAGAAGCGAACCAGCAAAATCAATCGAATACACTAAACTTGCAGTAGAATCATGCATCTTTCCAATATACGAAGTCATCAAGGGAAAATACGAACTGTCAACGCCAAGCAAACTCATCTCGCTTGCACCTCAAAAGAAAAGGCCAGTCACGGAATACCTCAAAGGACAAGGAAGATACAGACACCTGTTCACTCCACAAGGCAAACACGTAGTTGACGAGATTCAACGATGGACAGACGAACGCTGGACAAAGCTACTCAAAAAAGTAGAACAAACTGCTTAAAATCCGTTTTTTCTTTTAATTTTTTCATAAACAAATCAGATTAAGAAAAACTGCGATTTTTAATACTGCGTTAATTCTAGGATGATATCTAGCCGACTTGTTTCAGCAGCTGGCATGCCATACAGAGATTGCCGGATGCTGGATCTCCGCATTTCTGGCATTCTTTGAATTCATTCTTTTCCAACTTTTTCATTGAAGGTCTCAGTTTTTCGATAGATTTGAAAACTGTGAATTTGGTTCCAGTGTGACGTTCTTCGATGCAGTTAAGTAAATTGCGGATGTCATTCCGCATGGCCTCTCCAGCGTAGGGACAGGGAGTATTTTGGAAGTTTATCCGTTTGATGTAAGCGTATAGAGCGCTTTCGCGTTCAGGGATTTCACAAAACGGCTTCACTTTCTGGACAAGCTTCGGATGTACTGCATCGGTAATTGGCTTTTCAGTTGAAAGTTTGGAGATGTCGCCGTGAAAAATGTTAAGAAGGGAAGTTTGGACCTCATCATCTAATGTGTGTCCAGTTGCAATTTTGTTAGCTTTTACTTCAAGTGCTGCAACATTGAGTGCTTTCCTGCGTAGAACACCGCAGAAGGCGCATGGAGTTAATTTATTATTTCGTTTTCGGATGCGTTTAACAATTTCATCCAGTGTGAATCCATATAGTTGTTTAAAACTGACTGTGTGATTCTCGATGTCTAAGAGTTCGCAATTTTCTTCTGCGATTTTTAAGGCTTCATCTCGGTATCCAAGAATTCCTTCATCTACTGTTATTGCCACAAGCGAAGCTCGTGGATATTTGCGCTCCATCTTTGTTAGCACTTGTAGCAAGCTCATGCTGTCTTTTCCTCCAGAGACAGCGATTGCGACTCGGTCATTGAAATTCAGCATTTTGTACTTGGCTATTGTAGACCTTACTTTCTCCTCGATGGATTCTGTAAAGCATTTTTTGCAGAGTCGTTCTCCGCTGTGGATCCGGTTGAAGAAAGGTTCTTTTTGTTTGCAGGCGGAGCACTTTGTGGATTTTGCACCCATTGACGATTCACGTTTACAAATTCTTTGGTTGGCGAATGCTAATAAAGTATTCAGCCCAATTTCATTCTGAGCAATGAGCAAGTTGGCAGCAAAACCTGAGAAACGACAAGACACAGTCGAAGTTTTATATGATTACTCGCGTTGGGCTCTGTTGGAGCAACTAAGAGGAAAAGCATTGCATCTGATATCTATTCTCGATCAGCGGCATATCCAATCAATTGTTCATGGTAGCATAGCTCGCGGAGACATCAAAAAAGAGAGTGACATAGATGTGTTCATTCCGAATCCTCCAAGCAGCTTTCAAGTTGAAACTACATTAGAACAAGCACAAATAGTGCCCGTTTCTCGCAAGGTGATTCAAGCCACTCCGTTGTACTCGATGAAGGCATACATCGAAATCGATGATGCGACTACAGTTTCTTTTCCTCTTATGAATCTTCGCAGGGTGGAGCGAGAGTTTTACCAGTTCAGCGGAGAACTCAATCTAAATCAGCTAAAGGTGAAAGCTCGCGTTCCAGGTGTCGATAAACGACTCATGTTAATCGAACCCGGGGAAAAGGGCCATGTGGAATCAGCCATCTTAGGTCGCGAAGAACATGTCGCACAAATCCTGGGAGTTTCGGTCGAAACTGTTTTAGATAGAGTTCATGCCCTAAAGAAGCGGGATGCTGTGGGTAGAACCGGTGTATTTGTGAAAAGGGAGTTGTCTGCGTATGAGACTTTTGAGCAAGCACTGGAGCGATTATCCGCGGAAAACCCTGCTGTGCGAAGAAGACTGAAAAATTCTTGAAAAGAAAGAAAAGGTGTTTAGTATATGCTTTTTGCCTTAACGTGGCCTATTAAGGAGGCAGGGCTGCGCCTTCTGCTTCAGGATAGAAGATTAGGTCTTTTTCTTCGAGCAGTTTTTGGATTTTGTCCACTGCTTCGTAAACTTGCTCTTCTCTCTTTGCCCCTACACAAACTAGTTTGCCTGCGCTGAAGATCAAGAAGACTACTTTTGGCTCATCCATTCTGTAAACTGCGCCTGGGAACTGTTCGGGCTCGTACATGACTCGACCGAGTTTATAGACTAAACTTTCAAGGTCGATTTCTCCTCCTAATTCTGCGGAGGCAACGATGTTTTGGATATTGACAACAGGTTTCTCTGTGATTTGGATGCCTTGTCCTCGTAGTTCTTTAACCACTTTCTCCACTGCTGCGCGTGATTCTTTCTCGGATTTGGCGCCTGTGCAGACCATTTTGCCTGTGCCGAAAATTAGGGTGGCGGTTTTAGGTTTTTTAAGTCGGAAAACTAAGCCTGGAAATACACTTGGATTATATTCGGTCTGAGGAAATTTTTCCACAATTTTTTGGAGGTCAATTTTCTGGTTCAAGGAAACTGACGCGACAATATTTTGGATCTTGATTATGGGTGTTCTCTTGCTCATTTAGATCCCGTGTCTGTACCATTTATATATAAAGGGGTATATAAAGGGGTTATAAAGCAGAATTGTGAAGTCTTCGGCACTTCATCAATTTTCTATTCTCAACCCCAAACAAAAAACGTAAAAGCGATAGGAAATTTGGAGTTCTGCTACTTTTCGGTTGTCAATGAACGGAAAACAACATGTCCTTCTGCGGTAGTTACTTTTAAGTTGCGTTTAATCGCAATTTGGTATAGGCATTCCTTATCAATATCATCGGGCACCCACGTTATACTCAGCATCCAACCATCTTCATTTTTATGTTCCGTAACGATTGCTCCCTCCAATTTAGGGGAAGACTTGCAAGAAGCCATAATCTCCTTTAGAAGCAAAACACTATCTATTCTCTTCATAACACCACTCAGAGTTTAAGAAATCTGATTAAGACTATGGGTGAACTTAACATTTTTGTTTTGTGGTGGATTGTTTCTGAATTAACCGGTGTTGCGATAAATGGGAAATCTTAACAACGCAGCGACTCCTCCGAGTGAAAGCAATTTTGTCCCAGCTTCATGTTCAGTGCTGAGTACGATAACAGCCCCGTTTCGGTGTTCAACGTCGAGCATTATTTTTTCAATTTGAAGTCGTTGCGCGTCTTCTGAATCTCGCAACCCTGTATCTGCTATGATCAATTTTTCAATTGCGCCCATATTAGCAGCGTTTTCCACATCTTGAAGTCCATAGGTAACTGTTCCTTCGCCCTTTCCTAAACGTTTCATGGCTTCTTCCATTACTTCATTTTCTTCTACAACGCGCATTTGATGTGTCGCTTTGAGAAGAACTCCCGAGTGAAGAGCTTCATGTATGCCTGCGACGCCACCGTTGTTGACGCTCTTTATGTCCACAATGGATTTTGCCATGCCAGAGGCGTTTTCCCTGAAGTACGCAGCGAAGTCGTTTTTGACAAATCCCGCGCCTATGATGATTATGGAGTTATGGGTTTGACTCCAAAGCTGGTTTAAGCTATTTATGACGCGTTTGTAATAATCGTTGGTAGCTCCTTGGCGTTTTTCTGCTTCGTGTTTACCCGGTAGTTTGATGCGTTCTTCAAACTTCATGTCCATACCGTATTGTTTTGTCTCAGCTATCGCGTAGCCTTCGTCGTCTATGGAGACGATGAGGAGTGGTTTTTCGGTTTCGCTGGCTCGTTGCAACCGGTCTAGTGCGTGTTTTTGCCAGGCCTGTTTAACTATTGTCACTGGCTGATTTAGTGAGACACTGATGGTGTGATGTGCTCCAGTAGGAATAATGTCTGGTGCATGAATGATGATGCCGTGAACTCGAAGTTTTCCCAGAAACTTATCCCAAGCAACAGATTCTACCTTTACTCCCATAAAAGCTGATACACGTTCGCCACTCTTTGGTCTTGAAGCTTCAGTTTCGCTTTTAATCGCCCTGCTTGAGTAAGCGTAGACCTCGTCGCCTCTGTAAATGACATTGTAAAGGTGCCACAAGTCATCCTGGGAATCTGGGACAACCTTCACGAAGCCTTGGCGAAGGTTTTTTTCTTGAATTTTCAAAGCGTATTCATCTCAGCTTGCTTTAGTCAGATATATTTTGTAGTAAAAATAGGCTGTGGAACAATATCCAAGTTTGTTTCTGACGAAAATTCCAGCGCCCAAAAGAATAAGGATAAAAATGGAAGTTGTCAACAGTTCGAATGCTAGTTTTTTGCCAACTCAATCTTTGCGGTGGATGAATTTTCAGGCTTGCGCGGTTCTTCCCATATTGCGACCTTGCTTTCTTCATCATTGCGAATTGCTTCACTTATTACCTTGGCCATTATTATTCGAATATCACAGTGGCTTATTTCCAAGCCCTCCGCTTTCGTGTCTTCAAGCTCTTTTATGTACAGATTTAATGCTTCGATTGCTTCACGTCCACTTAGGGCGTGTTCACCTAATGTATGAATACTCAACATTGTCACCGGAACAACTTATGGCATCTTAATGTCTTATGTTTTGCATCATGCGGAAAATCGTCAAAATTTGCCTTTCCATGAAATTTTAGATTAACAATCTCAAAAACTCCGGTCAAGAAGAACCGAGTTCTACAATTTCAGTTAAAGCGTAAAACGGAAATAACTCGTTTACCAGGTTTTTTTGATCAAGTTGGGTTAACTACTGAAGTCGTACGACAGAATTAATCCTGGCAAGAATGTTGCTTTTTTGACTTTGTCTTGAGCATTCAGCTTAATAATAGGTTTACAAGTTCATAATTTATGAACGCCGAGATCAAAGTTCTCAAACCATTCAAACTCAGCGAGATAACACTTGTCTGCGGGTTACCAGGTACAGCTTACATAGGAAAACTTTCTGTAGACTATCTTATTCAGCAGCTAAAAGCTGAGTTGATAGGTGAAGTTTACTCAAAATATTTTCCGCCTTATGTCATAATTAAAGAAGATGGGCTGGTTGAACTTCTGCGAAATGAACTGCACTTGTTCAAAGACGAAATAGGACGCGACATCGTTTTCTTGTCTGGTAATTCACAGGCATTCTCTCCCGAAGGTCAATACGATGTAACAGAAGCAGTCATTGACTGGGCACTCCGAAAATGGAGTGAAGAGAGTTTACTCCGTGGCTGCATTGGTAACAGAGAAGCCCTACGAAGCTCCATCAGTTTTTTGTACAGCCACTTCGAAGGAAATCCTCGAGGAAGCCAAAACGCATGGAGCGCAATCACTTGACCAAGGCATTATAGGTGGAGAAAATGGACTTATCATAGGTCTTGCCAAAAAGAAAGATGTTGACGGCATTTGTTTGTTAGCTGAAACTCACGGCTATCAAACTCCAACAGGCGAATACGTCATAGACCCTAGAGCAGCTAAGGCGGCGTTGGGCGTCTTAACCAAAATTTTGAACCTAAAAGTGGATATGGAGCCAATGGAAAAGCAAGCCATCCAGATGGACGAAGCAATAGCGAAAATGGCTGAAATTGAACGCCGTGTGCGAGAAGAAATGACGCAATCAGGCAAAAAACCAAGCTACGTCACTTAAGCTCGAGGAAAGAACGATGGAAAGTGACACTTGGATAAAACGCTATAACGATGCAAAGTTACGGAAGCCAACAGCCATTGTGGGCTCACCTGGATTACGATCAATAGGCAAGCTCGCAGTGGATAGCTTAGTTACTCAAACCAAATCACAATTGGTTGCAGAATTATACTCAATTCATTTTCCCTCAGTTTATCAGACTATGCCCTCTTACGCGGCCCATCCTTCACTTCCCGGAATGGGCGGAGCCATTATTGATTCGAGTGGCGTCGATTTTCCAAAAGTACAGTTTTTTTCTTGTTCCAGCCCTTCTCTGGTTTTAGTGAAAGGTTACCACCCCAATTTTGAAGGTCAATATGAAGTCGCAGAAAAAGTGGTCGATTATCTTGGTGAATTGGGCGTTAAGAAAATGATTGTGGTGGCGGGATATGGAACAAAGGACAAGAAAGTTGTTTGCGCAGCTAACAGTAAAAAAGCTATCGATGAACTCAAAGAAAAATATGATATTGGAATAGGTTACAAAGGGCCTTTTATGGGATTTTCAGGGCTCGTTTTTGGCTCTGCCCAATTGAAAGGTATTGAGGCAATTTGTCTGTTTTCAGGTTCAGAGCCCAAAGAAGATGACCTTGAGTTTCCAGATAAGGAAGCCTCCGACAGGGTTGTTGAAATCTTAAACAGGATGTTTAGTCTGCCCAAATAGTAATGTCAATCCTTCAAAAGCAGGTCTTCAACTGCTACCGTTTTTTCTTTCGATAACTATCCATAAATTTGCTGTAATAATCACAAGGCTGAAAAACTGGCGCGTAAGACATTTGTTCTTCCAAGCCGCAAGTGCAAACGGCAAAAACTTCTTTTTTACCTTTGTCTGCCAAAATTTGCAGTCTTTCCTTGCGGCAACTGGGACACCAGTACGGACCATTTACCATTTTTGTTGCATCTTTCACAAGGATCTTGATGCGGTTATGTGGAGTCTTATATGATTTGTTAAGTGGGCACATCTTCTCAGCCTACAGTTCCCTTACCCATGAAACGCTTACGAATAGAAGTTGTGTCTTACATATAATGTTCTCGAACAGAAAACCTTGCAACCAAGATAACAGTCTCTGCATTTTTCTAAGTGTAACAAAGTTTTTGTGCTCAGACAACTGCTGAATAACAGTTGATTAAAGTGACTCGCGCCAAATATCATATCTACATCGAGTATGACAAAGGCGACGAAAAATCAGGCATGCGATTTAATATCTCAGAAGAGGAACTCCAGCGAACTTTCGTACTGCCTTTTAGCGAGGGCAAACCATTCTGGTTTTTGGGCAGAATGCTCGTTCCCTCAAAAGTTGACAAAGCGATAATTTTTTGGTCTTACGAAGACGGAGGAACTCTGGTTTTGCCCAACAGAGAAATGGTCGCTGGTCATAAGGACAAAAAATTCGTCATGGAAAAAATATGCACGGGCAAAGTCAAGGGCGTTCAGGTCTGCACAGAAAAATTCCTTGGAAGAAAAGAAAATCAGTGAATTCCCCAAAGACAATGATTGCGACAGAAATTTCTGCTCTCTTGACGGTTGAGAAAACTTTTATTTAACGTCATTGTATTGGAAAGGCTGAAGCTGCTTTGGCGTGCGGGATTCCCCAAGCCTGGTATGGGGCAGGCCTGCTAAGTCTGTGGTCGAAAGGCCGCGTGGGTTCAAGTCCCACATCCCGCGCCATTTCCGAATTCAGCCCATTAATAATTTTATTTCTTTAAAATGAAGCTCAAATAATAGTGTGAAATTGAGTTTTGTCGCCTATGGTCTAGTTTTTAAATTACACGCGAGATAGTCACGAAAATATGAAACAAAAAAGCTATTATATCATATTTGTTTAATTGAATTTTTGGGAGAATATTAATTGTCGATTATTGCTGTTTCGGACTTACATCTAGGATTCGATTCCTCTGACAAGGCCGCGTTTATTCGCTTCCTCGGAAAACTTCAATCCGACCCAAGCGTTACAGACCTGGTCCTTCTCGGCGACATCGTGGACATGTGGAGACGAGATTCATCAGGCATTTTCCTTGAGAACCATGACGTTCTCGATCTGATTATCAGCCTACAGGAGAAGATGCGCGTCTATTACGTCGCAGGAAACCATGATTTCCATGTCCGCAAGCTACAAGGCCGACGATACCCCATCAACTTCCTTAAGGATCTTACGCTTCAACAAAACGATCTAAATTGCAGGTTTGTTCACGGCTGGGAGTTCGACGAGATGCAGAGGGAGCACTTTATGGAATCGCTGTGTCATTCAATGTCTGATCAGAAGGGCGACCGCGATACTAATATTTGGGCTGCTCTTGGTCGCTACGAAAGTGATCTATCTCGCCTTTTCAACGTGATCGATCGGGGAAGAAAACGCCGAATCGCTGAGATGCTACAGCTAGGTCCGGAGGAGAGGCTCATAGAAAACCTGAAGGGTGTAGAAAAGAAGGCCTGTTCCACTGTTCAGCCAAGGGAGGTTCTTGTCTTTGGGCACACTCACAGACCTTTTGTGAACAAGGACGAGAACCTCGCAAATACCGGCTCATGGGTTACAACCTCACCTATCCATAATACCTTCGTTCGGATAGAAGGGGGCAAACCCAAGCTTTTTGTGTTCGAAGGAGCTGAGATCACGGAAAGAGCTGATATCTAGTTATATATGTTGGAGAAATTAGATCGGTGATGGTTCCGTTAGGTCAATCAATATCTCTTGATAACCTCATTGTTAATGCCGTGATTGTTTGGGAAAACGTGTTTTAGACATAGTGGATTCGTTAAGATTGAGAATTATACGGTTGACCAGGCTTAGAGAGCGGCGAGAAATCAACATCGACGTGTTTGCTAACCCTGAAAAGTACTTAATACGGCTGCCAATAGAAAAAATCGTCGCTGACACAAAAGTCGACCCGGAAGCTATAGAGATGTATAAGAAGAAGATCGAAAACGGGGAGAAAATTACCCCTTGATCGTTGTTAAGCATCCGAAATTTGACTTATACGCGGTATTAGATGGTCATCACAGGTATTACGCATTTTTAGAATTAGGAAAGAAAAAAGTTAATTGCGCCTTGGCCGGGGATTTCTCTAGCTTAGTGTTCTACATGGCTGAACACGGTTATTTTCAACCAAAACCACAAACCAAAGAAGAAAATCAAAAAAAGATTATCCATTTACACGAAAACGCCCAAGATTTTCTTCAGAATTTTCTGAAAGATCCAGACAAGTTAAAAAAGCCCAAGAGAGAAAACCAACCCGTCTGATGGTCAGTTCAGAATTTTGGACGCCTAAAAATGTGACTTTTGGGAGAGCGCGCGCTCACATGGCCTCTTTGATCTCTTGAACGTCCTCGACTTCGTCAACCTTTTGGGGAAGTTGGTATTGAACCTGGTACAAGTTGAGATGTTACCCGCAAAACACTTTTCATAGTCTTATTCACAATTGTTATTAGTCGTAGTGAGCAACTAATACCACATACTTGGTGGTTTCCTTATGGGCGATCACAACGATTGTCCAACATCCGCAAAGAATGACCGCAGAGAAGCTCTGAGCATTTTCAGGGAATTATGGTCTGAAGGAAATTCCCCTCTACATCGGATGTATTCTTCCTGGGACGAGTTGGAAAGAAACATCGAGGTTAAGTCAGATATTGCAGCCCCCGCTGGGAAACACGTGATCCAACCTTGTCCTTACTGTGGTGTTAAACAAAGAATCTCTAAGCCATTAGATGATATTTTTCCTTACGTAAATTGTGAATCATGCAAACATTCTTTTTTTGTTCAAAGCGATTTCAGACTGAGAAAGCTCACGGAAGAAGAGAACGCGAATATTCCAAATTCATTGATTCAGATAGTTGAAGATTTAGCCAAGAAAAAAATTGCTGTGGTGTTAAGAATAGAATAATAGAAATCGCGCGCGAACAAGGATTAGCTAAAATTAGAGGACATAACAGGTCTATGTATGCAGTACTATTTAATATTCAAATAAGAGAATTGAATGTTTGTAAGTTAGACATTAGATTTGAGTTGGTGGATATGCAGTGGGAAGAGAATCTTTTGATGTTGATAAAACAGTAATGGAATTGGTCATGAGACGATATAACAAAAAAGAAGCAATTGGCCAAAAAGATCTTTGACGCTGCATACAAAGAGGGGATTTATCCCTCAAGCATCCATGAATTTTACATGGCTCGTGGCAGGGGCGAATTCGGTGGTTTCACGGTCCCTGCGATAAACCTGAGGAGCATGACCTATGATCTGGCTCGCGCGATGTTTAGAGTAGCAGAGAAAAATGATTCCGGCGCTTTTGTCTTTGAGATTGCCCGGTCTGAGATCGGTTATACCGATCAGCCGCCGATTGAATTCGCAAGCATGGTTATGGCAGCAGCAATAAGGGAAAACTATTCCGGTCCAGTCTTTATCCAAGGAGACCATTTTCAGGTTAACGCGGCCAAGTTTAAAGAGAATCCTGATAAGGAAATTGAAGGTTTACAGGCTTTAATCGGGGATGCAATTAGTTCGGGTTTCTATAATATCGATATTGACTCATCAACTCTCGTCGATGTGTCTAAACCAGATTTGAAAGAACAACAGCTTCTGAATTATGAGGTATGCGCAAGACTCACGCAGTTTATTCGCTCCGTTTGAGCCGAGAGGGATCACGATTTCGGTGGGTGGAGAGATTGGCGAGATTGGGCACCAGAATTCGACACCTGAAGACCTGCAAGCATTTATGGTCGGCCTCAAAGACAAGCTGGGCAAAGGTTTGGCTGGTACAAGTAAAATTTCAGTTCAGACAGGAACCACTCATGGCGGCGTTGTTCTGCCTGATGGATCAATCGCGCAAATCAAGCTGGACTTCAGTACGTTGAAAACTCTTTCTGAGATTGCCCGCAGAGAATATGGGCTGGCTGGGGCTGTGCAACATGGAGCATCGACCCTGCCTCCTGAGGCATTCCACAAGTTTGTCGAATGCGAGACCGCTGAAGTGCATTTGGCCACGGAGTTCCAGAACATGATTTACGAATCACAGCACTTTCCGATTGATCTGAAGAAGAGAATTTATGACTGGCTAAAAGTCAATGCCGCAAGCGAGTCTAAACAAGGCGAAACTGAAGAACAATTCCTTTACAAGACCCGAAAAAAAGCGTTGGGTCCCTTCAAGAAAGAAATAATGAGACTGCCCCAACAGGCGCGTGATGCGATTGCAGCTGAAATCGAAATCAAATTTGATTTCCTCTTCAAGCAGCTCAACGTCGTAAACAAGAGGGCCTTAGTGAATAAATACTTCAAGCACGCGTAGACTAAAGTCTCTTTAAATTAATCGATAGAAAACGTGAAAAACGCGGGTGCTAAGACTAATAAGAATGTTTTGAGTGAGGAATACTACAGCCCATAAGGGAGTAATTGTGTGCCTGTAACAATAGGTTCGCTATTTAGACAAATCGTCAAGGTACTGCGAATAAAAGATGACAATCCAAATAGCTACCTAAATAATCCAAGTAGCGACCTCAACAATCCTAACTACGACATCAACAATCCAAGTAGCGACCTCAACAATCAAAATAGCAGCATCAACAATGCATCAAATAATCAACACAACAAGGAACTGCGAAGGAATGTTTTGAGAGAACTGATTCGGATGTATCTATCAGACTATCTGTCTGCAGAACAAGCAGAGCAGGTTGTAACAGAATATATCCCTTGACGCCATTGGGTCTTTTAAGGTCAATCAATACTTGGCTGCGCACGCGCTTAAACTTAAAAAATTTAGAGGAGTTAACGGTTCCAATTATGGAAGGAGTTTTGAGGGGTAATCTAAGAGTTGACAGTTTTGGCGTGTCTCCAGCAGTGATTGTCAAACTAATGAAATTCGGTTTTTACTCGAATAAGCTAAAGGCATAAGGCGAACGGGCATTTCCTTTTGAAAAACGCGTATTATTCTTACACATCAGAGAGACTTGGAAAAGCTAAAATAGAAAATACAAAGACTAAGACTAATTGAGTTTGGGGGGTTGATGAATGACCATCGTAACCCACGAGCTGCCAGTAGGGAGCGTTTTTTACGGGGGATAATGTTAATTGAAACCAAAGATTGCCATCTACGACTTTGCAAGCTGCGAAGGTTGTCAGCTGCAAATAGTGAACTTAGAGGAGCAAATCCTTGACCTCGTCGAAAAAGTTGAGGTAGTCTCTTTCCGCGAGGCAATGAAAGAGCACGAAGATCAATGTGACATTGCCTTCGTGGAAGGCTCCGTCCAAAGACCCATGGACATAAAACGCCTCAAAGAAATTAGATCTAAAACCAAAATTCTAGTTGCACTTGGGGACTGCGCCTCAACAGGTTGCGTAAACAAGCTTAGAAACGCATTACCAATTAACATTTCACTCGGAGAAGTCTACGCTAAAAACTATTCTAAAAAAAGTCGACTGTTCAACCTCAACAAAACAAAGGCACTAAACGAGGTTGTTACTGTTGACTTCTACATCAGGGGTTGCCCCGTAAGGAAAGAACAGATTCTTTACTATATCAACAGGATGAGCTGGATGCCTCTCCATACTCCAATGGATAGCAGATTCGGAGTTGCGGAGAAACCAATACCAATAGATAACCGTTCACTGGTGCTGTACAATCCTCACAAGTGCATCCTTTGCAGAAGATGCGACGCTATATGCCGAGATGCCCTTGGCGTAGACGCCCTCGGAATGGTCGGTAAAGGTCCAGAAATCGTAATTAGCACCCCTAAAAACATCGGATTCGACAACAACGGCTGCATAAGATGTGGACAATGTGTATCCTCATGCTCATGTGGCTCCCTGGAAACAAAATCCCAAATCCCACAACTGATTAAAGACCTAGAAAAGAAAGAAAAAATGAAAATAGCAATTGACTCAATTGCCCTGTCTTCCTACGTAGAGAAAAATTTCTTCCTCAGAGAAATCGAACCTTCAATCGCTGAAAAACATCTAATAGGTGCCCTCAAAGAAGCAGGATTCGACAAAGTTCTACAATACGACCGCTTCCTCCTCGAATCAATAACGAAGGACACAAAGAAAGCCAATCCGGGAAAAAAGAAAATGCTGTCGTGGTGCAAAGCAGCCTTCAATTATGTTCAAGACAGAATTCCAGAATCCAAACTATCCAGATCAGAAGAAAATGCCCCATGGAAGCAGCTGCTCCAAGAGGAAAGCAACGAACCAATTTGTCTTCTAAGCCCATGCACAGCCCTGAAGGGTGTCGATGGGTTCAAACACGTACTAACTGCAATGGAGCTCGACGAACTCTTAAAAAAAATGGAAATAAACCCCGAATTCACAAAACAAGAAAACTATCAAAGTAAAGTCAAAGTCGGTAAGAATCACCCTGGATTCAGTCCAGTCGAAGTTACAGTGGAAGCTAACGTTTCAAGCATTAGACTCTCCAAAGAGACGGCTGGTCAAATAGAGAAAACAAAAGGGGACTTCATTGACTTGTTTCCGTGCCTCGCGAGATGCCTCAATGGCGGTGGCAATTATCCCACGGTTGAAGAAAACATTGTTGAAGAACGTTGTAACTGGCTAGAATCACTTTGGGGGGTCTTAATATGAATGAACAAGAGAAAATAGAAATCGAAAAGATAATTGCGGGAATAGAGGATGCAAAAACCGCAAAAATAAGATTGCTCCAAGAACTCCAGAAAAAATATGGATATTTACACGAAGAACACATGAAGTATGTTGCCAAAAAGATGGGCAACAGCTACACAGACCTCTATGGAATAGCAACTTTTTACTCCCAATTCAACCTGAGCCCTGCAGGACGGCACACTATCTACGTTTGCGAAGGCACTTCCTGCCACGTCAAAGGTGGAAAAAGACTCCTTAGCAAAATCGGCGAACTTCTAAATGTCAAAGTTAAAGAAACAACTGAGGATAATCGCTTCACATTGAAAGTTGTCCGTTGCCTAGGATGCTGCGGCATATCACCAACTATAATGGTAGACAATGACACATTCGGCAGAGTAAGGCAAACAGAACTAACAAACATCTTTTGCAAGTTTGAATGAGGTGATTGTGTGAAGATTAAAACCATCGATGATTTAGAAGAGCTCGCCAAAATCGGAAGGAATCAAATTAACTGCATCAAGCCAAGGATAATTTTCGGATTAGGAACATGTGGCATAGCCAGCGGCGGCCAATCCATAATGACCTTTGCCAAAAACTATTTAGAAAAAATCGGCGCTGATGTGGAAATCACAACCGTAGGCTGCATCGGGCTATGCCATGCAGAACCCTTAGTTGATGTGGAACTACCAGGGAGACCCAGAGTAACATACAGTGAAATGAACGAGGAGAAAATAAAAAAAGTAATAGACGAACACGTCATTGGTGGAAAACCCATAGCAAATTACTCCTTAGGCCAAATAACAAAAGAACCCACAGTTAGTGACCACTATCCAATCTTGCGCGAGAACATGTGGATCGGGATCCCTGAATATAGAGAAATTCCCTTCCTCGCCAAACAACTTAGAATAGTTCTCAGAAATTGCGGCATAATAAATCCAGACAGCATAGAGCAGTACATCGCAAGAGGAGGTTACACTGCAGCATTCAAAACGATCTACTACAAAAAGCCAGAACAAGTAATAGATGAAATAAAACGATCAGGCTTAAGAGGCAGGGGAGGAGCCGGATTCCCAACAGGACTAAAATGGGAACTAGCTAGCAAATCAATGGGAAACAAAAAATACATCATCTGCAACGCTGACGAAGGAGACCCAGGCGCCTACATGAACAGGGCAGTTCTCGAAGGTGACCCCCACACTGTAATAGAAGGTATGATAATTGGCGCCTACGCCATGGGCGTTGACGAAGGCTATATCTACGTTCGAGCCGAATACCCGCTTGCAGTAGAAACTCTCACAAAAGCAATCAAAAAAGCCGAAGAACTAGGCATTCTCGGAGAGCACGCGTTCGGCTCAGGATTCTCATTCAAACTCAGAATAATGGAAGGCGCAGGAGCCTTCGTTTGTGGAGAAGAAACGGCGCTAATAGCCTCAATAGAAGGAAAAAGAGGAGAACCCCATCCCAGACCTCCATTTCCAGCCGAATCAGGACTATTCGGCAAACCGACAAATGTAAACAACGTAGAGACCTGGAACAACGTGGCCTTCATTATGGACAAAGGAGCCGAATGGTTCTCAAGAATCGGTACTGAAAAAAGCAAAGGAACAAAAGTCTTCTCTCTCGTCGGCAAAATAGAGAGATCAGGACTCGTAGAAATACCATTGGGAACTCCGCTCAGAGAAGTCATATACGATGTTGGAGGAGGCTGCCAAAATGGACGAAAATTTAAAGCTGTACAGACAGGAGGACCCTCCGGAGGCTGCATTCCCCCTGAACACCTTGACGTCGGTATAGACTATGAAACGTTAAAGGAACTAGGCGCAATACTCGGCTCAGGAGGTATGGTAGTGATGGACCAAGACACATGTATGGTAGACGTCGCCAGATACTTCATCGGATTCACAGCAGAAGAATCGTGCGGCAAATGCACCCCATGCAGATTCGGGCTACGACGAATGCAAGAGATACTTGAGAAGATCACGATGGGAGAAGGTAAAGAAGAAGATCTTACAACACTCTCCCACCTAGCGATCCAGATTAGAGACGCAAGCCTCTGCGCGCTAGGAGGCACGGCTCCAAACCCCGTTTTAACCACCCTGAAATATTTCAAAGAAGAGTACCTTGAACACATAGTACAACATAAATGCGAAGCATCCATCTGCGCAGCCCTTTTTGATTCTCCATGCCAAAATACATGCCCAGCTGGAACCAACGTCCCCGGTTATATTCAACTAATAAATGAAAGGAAGTACTCAGCCGCCTATGCCCTCAATATGGCTGATAATCCCTTCCCCTCGGTCTGCGGAAGAATCTGCGAACACCCATGTGAAAGAAGATGCCAGCGGGGGCAGATCGATGAACCGATGAACATACAGGAGCTAAAAAGATACTTAGCTGACAAAGCCTTCGAAGAAAAAGAAATACCCGAGATATCAAAACTCAAACCCAACAATAGACGGGTAGCTATAATAGGAGGGGGCGCTTCCGGGCTTTCAGCAGCCTACTTCCTTACGAGACTTGGTTACAAAACAACAATCTTCGAAAGCTCAGAAGCACTTGGTGGCATGTTACGGTGGGCTATACCGTCATACAGATTGCCAGAAGAAATTTTGCAGAAAGAAATTCAAAACATCATAAACCTGGGCGTTGAGGTCAAGCTAAACACCAAAATTGGGGTTGACAAAGAATTCTCAGAAATTGCCAAAGAATATGAAGCGTTCTATGTAGCAATAGGTGCTCAAAAAAGCCAGAAGCTTGACCTTGAAGGAGAAGAACTTGCCGGCGTAATCTCGGGCTTAGAGTTCCTCGCTGAAGTCAAAAAAGGAGAAAAACCTCACCTTGGCCAGAAAGTCTTGGTGATCGGCGGTGGAGATGTAGCGATCGACGTAGCAAGAACAGCCAAACGCCTTGGCGCTAAACAAGTCATGATCTGCTACAGACGAGGCATGGAAGATATGCCCGCATACAGAGAAGGACAAGAATCAGCCTGTATGGAAGGAATTGAATTTCACACACTAGTCGCACCCCAGATGGTAGTTTTTGAGCCAGGCAGAGCAATAGGCGTGGTTTTCAGAAAGATGCGAATGGCAGGGCACGATAAGACTGGGCGCAGAGTCCCAATATCAACAGGCGAGATTATGGAAATTAGAGCCGATACGATCGTATCCGCAATAGGCCAAGCAATAGATACAGAATTCTCAAAGGCCTTTTCCGAAGGATTTGCAGACCGCTCGGGCAGAATACAAGTCGAAAAATACACTCTGTCCACAAAAGAACCCAATGTGTTCGCAGGGGGCGACGCCGTCACAGGTCCAGCCAGCGCAATAGAAGCGATAGCTCAAGGGAAGCTGGCAGCTAGAAGCATCGACACACTCCTAACTGGAAAAGACCACTTTCCAATGCTTCGAAGAAAAACTAAAATCAAATTTTCAATGAAGCCACCTGAGAACGAAGAGACGATGAAGAGAAGAAGAGCTCCGCGACTCCACGTTTCAATACACACGAAAGGGTTTAATGAGGTAGTGCATAGAATGGGCGACAATTGCGCTTCAAAGGAAGCAAAACGCTGCCTACGATGCGACATAATGACCCTAGAGGGAAGACAATGAGCACCAAGATAATCTTAGACGACAAAGAAGTAACCTGCAAACTAGGCGAAAAGGTTCTTGAGGTAGCACTAAGAAACGGATTCAAAATTCCGACACTATGCTATAACTCACTGTACGACGAAAACAGGTCAGGAGCCTGCCGCTTATGCATCGTAGAAGTAACAGGAGGCGGCAGACCCGGGCTCTACTCAAGCTGTACCTTTCCCGTCGTCAATGGACTAAAGATCTCGACAAAAAGCGAAGCAGTTTTTCAAGCTAGACGAACAGTAATCGAACTGCTCCTTTCCGAACACACTCAAGACTGCAGAAACTGCCCTACAAGCGGCGCCTGCAACTTCGCAGAGTACTGCAGAGAATACGACCTTAACGGCGTACCAGTCTGCGCCGAATGCCCGAACCAGAAAGAAGGCTGTTTACTCTCAAGAGGAATTTTATGTCTTGGACCAATCACATACGCAAACTGCGAAGCCTACTGCACCAGAAGAGGGTACAAATGCGAAGGATGCCACACAACAGTTGGACACGATGCCGTCATAAAGTTTGGGCTCCAAGCTTATCTTAACGCCGGCTTCCAACCTGATGAGATTTTAGAAGCAGCTAAAGTCTTCAGCTTCGACGGCATAAAGCGCATCGAAAATGTCATGCAAAAAATGGGAATCAACCCCAAGGAGGGCAATCGATGACAGAAAACATAAATCTTCACGTGGAACCCCTCACCAGAGTAGAAGGCCACGGGAACATAGTACTGAATGTTAAAGAAAGAAACGTTGAAAAAGTACAGTGGAACGTCACCGAAGCGCCACGTCTCTTCGAAGCTTTTGTTATAGGTAAACCCTACCACCAAATTGCACAGATAGTTTCTCGAATCTGCGGCATATGCTCTATAGGGCACACACTAGCCTCATTGAAAGCGACGGAATCCGCTATGGGTCTAAACATTTCGAATCAGAGCACGCATATGCGAACACTGGCATTACATGCTGAAAACATGCAAAGTCACATTCTACACCTCGGATATTTGACGGCTCCAGACCTCTTCGGCGTTGGAAGCGTCTTTCCTCTAGTAGAGTCAAACTTGGAAGCGGTAAAAACCATCATAGGGCTACACAAAGTGGCTAATCAACTCTCAGACCTGATTTGTGGAAGAACAACTCACCCCGTCAACCTCGTTCCAGGAGGTGTATGGAAAACACCCTCCGAGAGGCAAATAACTGAAGTAAAGGAAAAAATAGTAGGAATGCAAAACGCGCAGGACCAGGTCGGGGAACTCTTGCTTTCAAAAGCCGACGCCCTCCCAGTCTTCAATAGAGAAACGGAATATATCGCGCTGAAATCAGATGAAGAGTACGCTCTCTATGAAGGAACAATAGGGTCAACAGATACCGGCTCAACCCCCGTCTCCGAATATCAAAAGGTTACAAACGAGTTTATGGTGCCCCAATCAACCGCGAAATACACTAAACACGAAAGAGAATCCTATATGGTCGGAGCACTCGCAAGATTCAACCTTAGCAGCCACAAGTTATCCCCCAAAGCATTTGAATGGGTTAAAAGATTCGGACTCAAACCAATATGCACAAATCCATTCATGAATAACATTGCTCAATTCGTTGAGTTCGTCCATTCCCGAGAAGAATCCATACGTATCATCGACACGCTTTTGTCAAGAGGGCTGAAAAATGAAAAAAGACCAGAAGTCGAACCTAAAGCTGGAACTGGCGTAGGGGCAATTGAGGTCCCACGTGGAATTCTCTTCCACGATTACGCCTACAATTCCAAAGGAATATGCACGAAAGCAAACTGTATTATACCCACAAACCAAAACCACAACAATATCCAAAAAGACCTAGAATCTCTAGCTCCAACACTCTTAGACAAATCAGAGAAAGAAATAGAACTCGTACTCGAAATGCTCGTTCGGGCTTACGATCCATGCATAAGTTGCTCAACCCACTTGGTGAAAGTGCATTTCAAGTGAAGCCCAATCCACTTTCACCGAAAACACTCACATCTTTGTTGAAATACATGAGTTTGACTAAGGGCCAACTCAAATATTATCTGAATGAGATAAACACTCCGAAACTTGGCGTTTTGAGAGCAGTCTAATAAGTGCAACTGCACATCTTAATTGGGAGACTAACAATTGAAGGTACTGTTTATCGAGCCGCCCAAAGACATTTGGTTCGTGATGGGGGAGTATCTACCTCCACCTTATGGAATTATTCAACTTGCCGCCTACCTCGAAAAACACAATTCGGCAGTGGAACTAGAAATTCTTGACTGCAATGCAGAAGGAGTAGATTGGAAAAGAATGGAGACGCGAATTGCATCCTCTAATCCTGATATTGTAGCCTCAAGTTCTTTGGCAACGTGCAACACCTACGCTGTTGTAAAGACTCTTGAGACTGCCAAACGAATAGCACCTCAGGCTCTCACCGTTACGGGTGGTCAACATTTCACAGTCACAGCCAACGAGAGCCTTGAGCTTTACCCCGAAATAGACGCCATAATTCGAGGCGAGGGC
This sequence comes from Candidatus Bathyarchaeota archaeon, assembly GCA_963825115.1. GTDB lineage: Archaea > Thermoproteota > Bathyarchaeia > Bathyarchaeales > Bathycorpusculaceae > JADGNF01. Next base: position 221,394 of record CAWGRS010000002.1, read on the forward strand.
GAAGAGACCCTGACTGAACTGGTAGAATACGCAGGAGGTAAATCCAATTTTCACAAAATTCGAGGACTCTCGTTTAGAGATAACGGAAAAATCGTCCATAATTCCAATAGACCACTAATTGAGAATCTTGAGGACTTACCTTTTCCAGGTTACCACCTTGTAGCAGAAAATATGTCAAAATATCATTTTTCAGGCATGGCAGGTAAGAAAGCCCGCTACGCTCTAATTGAGGGCTCTCGAGGATGCCCCCATGAGTGCACTTTTTGTACTCAATGGCGACATTGGCAAAGTCAATGGAGAATGAAGTCGCCTAAACGAATTGCCGAAGAAATGGCTTATTGTCATCGAGAGTTCGAGAGCAAATTTGTATGGCTGACAGATGACAATTTTGGGGAAGGAGCCCGGCCCGCAGAAATCGCCGAAGAGATCATCGCAAAGAAGATGCCTGATGACGTCACATGGTTTGTTCAAGCAAGATGCGATGACATAGTCCGAAACAAAAATATTTTGCCAAGACTTCGCAAATCTGGGTTAAGTTGGGTTCTGCTTGGAGTAGAAAACTCAAATCCCGCAACATTGGGGCGGTTCAAAAAAGGGATTACGCCTCAAGATGCAAAAACAGCTGTTAAACTGCTGAAGGAAAACGACATTCTAGCCCATGCAATGATGATCATTGGCAACCGAAAAGATTCCCATCAAACAATAGCCCAGTTAAAAGAGTTCGCCAACGAATTAGATCCTGACTTTGTAATGTTTGGAATACTGACGCCGTTTCCTGGGACGGAAATTTATCAAGAAGCAAATCAGAACGGTTGGATCATGGATAAGAATTGGCTAAATTATGATATGATCCACGCGATCATGCCAACAGAGACGCTTTCCGTTAGCGAAGTTCAAGAAGAACTGTACAGTTGCTATCGAGACTTCTATGGGTCATGGGGTAGGCGATTTGAAGGTTTGGTTTTCGGCAGCAAACTGAAAAGAAAAGTCTTCTGGCACATGACACGAAACGGGGTTCTCGGACAGATAAAATCACTGTTCTAGGCGAGCAAGGTGCCTGAAACTAAATCACCAGATTTTCTTCCCTACTTTGCTGTAATTGCATCAATCTTTGGAGCTGTAACCCTTGCGGTCATACTTTTCCGGTCAGGCAACTACCAAAGCAATATCACTTTTACTCGCACCTTAATTGGGGCGTTGTATACTGCAATTTGCGTGCTTGGAGTCTTTGCCGTGTTCTACCCCAAAAAATGCCAAGGAACATTTACTTTCCAAAGAAGCATCAAACACTCAGGGGATCCATCGGCCAATCCAAAAATGTTGGAGTTTAGAGGTCACCACCCGAGCTGTTCCAGGTTTTCAGCGAATCGAATAAAAATTCGGAAAACTATTTTCTGCGCAGCGTGTGGGGGTCTTCTCATTGGGGCCACAGTTGCTTTTGTTGGTGCAATTTTGTATTTTTTCCTTGGATACTCTTTCTTGAGTTCAGATCCTTGGATCTTCGCAGTTGGCAACATTGGAATGTTGTTGGGTCTTTTCCAGTACAAATTCGCAGGTTACGTCAAGCTCGCTGTGAACGCTTTGTTCGTTATCTGTTCCTTTGTTATGTTAAACACGGTAGATCTGGTCAGCAATAGCTTGATAGTAGACCTTTATGCGTTGGGGCTAATCGTTCTCTTTCTTTATACAAGGATACTATTATCTGAACGCAATAACGAAAGGACGTGCTGTGAATGCAAACAATGTTTCTAGGGCTGAGAGAAAGTTCTTCGGCGCCTGTAGAGTGCTCCAGCCAAGACTAGAACGCCAAAGATTATGATTATCAATGGCCAGAAATTGAGGTTTATGCCGTACGTTGTTTGCAGGAACAAGCCCAAGCCTACGAGGATGATTATTGTGCCAAAAACTAGGCCTGCAATCATCCCGCCGTTAGGGAGTCCAAAGCATTCGCCTTCTACTCGACGGTAATGTTCTCGTTCACTTCCACGGTATTGTTGACCGACAGTGTATAAAGGTGCTCCGCAGTTAGAGCAAGTAGTGCCGCTTTCAGGGTTTTGGGTCCCACATTTACTACAATAAACCATGAAACTCACTTCAAGTTCTTCTTAAGCAGGGTTTATTTTTAAGATTTGTGGTCTCAACTTGGGCAGAAGGAAACATTTACGAGGACAAAGAAAATTTCTCATATCTGAGTTATAACATGAAAAAAACTATCAACAAGTTTTGAGGATATTCTTCCTACAAAACACCCTAAGATTAAAATACTGCAGCCTCCGCGTTTCACATTTGTCGACAAAATCGACAGAATCTTTGTTTTTTTAACCGCGAGGAAAGAGTAAGGTCTAAGAGGAAGGTTTGTTTCTTTTGCTTGATAAGGTTGATAAATTTTGTCTAAAAAAGCAAAGAAAAATGAAGGACTAGAACAGCACAAAAAATTAGTACGCGAAAAAGAAATGAAGAGAAAAGAGCGGAGACAGGTTTCACTTCCAGCAAAACACGCAAAAGGCAAGAAATAGTCAACCTTGCGCTCAAAACCACCCTTTTCTTCTAGAAATCAATTCTTCTCTTTCAAGAAATTGGCAAATCCAAATTTCTCATTATTCATTCAAAATACGGTTAGTTTTATCTCACAGAACGGTTTATATGCCAGCCAATAAAATTAGCCAAAATTTTTTCGGTACTTTTTTTGTTACAGAAAAATATTCAGCGACTTTGTAGAGAAACAAAATGTCGCTGAACATTCGTGTTACTTATTCTTCGGTTCTGTCTCTGAGTTTTAGGAGGATTGTCTCTCTTTGTTGGAGGTCTTCAGTTAAGAATTCTATTTCTTTCTTGATTTTCGATATCCTTCTTTGCTCAGTCTCCGCGTTGTCGCTTCTCAATATCTTAATCAACGTTGACATGTTATCTCACATTCTCACTTTTATTAAGTCTTAAGTTATGTGATATTAATAAGTGATTCTGCTCAATTGTTGTACAAAAATACGCGTCAAATTCCTCGTCAAAGTTCATAAAAACTCAAAATCTATTTCATTGAACGCAGTGTGGTCCTTTTCTATTTGACTTGTCAATGTCAATTCTTTTAATAGCTTCAATAAGCTCAAGAGGCAACTGTGTTTTTTGAAACGTCTGATGGTCAAAAGCAACGGCAGTGACATGAGCGGTGGCTGCTAAAATGCGTTCGCCGTCTACAGCATTTTTCTTAAAGAATAAGTGCTGCAAAGTAAATGATGTTTTTCCCATTTTCTTGAATGATGTTTCAATATCTATGAAATTGTCAGGGGCAACTTGAGAGCAATATTCAAAATTTGCTGCTCGCCGAGGGAAAGAAATTTTTCGTTCTCTAAAATATCGCATGGCACTGAAACCCATTTGATCAAAAACTCCAGCTTCGCCTTCCTCACAATAGCGAACGTAGGCCAGCCAATTTAATCTGCCAAAAGCGTCGGTGTCATCTGGAAGGACTCTGACATTTTTCTTTTCAAACGACATTCTTAACCACAAATAACTACTCGTATAAAGATAAAAGCTCTATGGCTCCCTCCGAATTAGGCGTGGTTTTACAATTTACTACTAGTCTTAAATGATCTAGTTTGTAATCAGTTAGGCATGAGAATTGAAGATTTTAAGCTCGAGAGATTTTTCGCAAGACACGAAAATGATACTAAATACATGCTTGGTGCTTCAGACTGCGAGAGCTTTTCCGTGAAAGAGATTGTCTCAGAAAAGGAAATGACGGAGCTACATTCTCTGAGGTTGGGCTATTCTAACTCGCAAGGTTTCCCTCTTCTTCGAAAGGAAATATCTCGCCAGTTTCAAAATGTTTCTGTCGACGAAATAGTGGTTTCAGCTCCGCAAGAAGGCATTTTCATAACTTTCAATTCTCTTCTGAACAGCGGCGACAAAACGGTTGTCCAAGTTCCATGCTATCAATCTTTATGTGCTATTCCTAAAGCTTTAGGTTGCGAAGTTACGACTTGGGCACCAAAGATCGTCAGAAATCAATGGCGTTTTGACGTTGACGAACTTAAAGAAAAAGTAGGAAAAGGAACAAAACTGATTGTTTTAAATTCGCCTCACAACCCCACAGGCTCCCAATTCTCAAAAAATGAATATGAAGAAATAATTAATCTTGCCCAAGAAAACAATTGTTATGTGTTTTCAGATGAAATGTATCGAACTTTGGTTCTTAGGAAAGAAGACTTACTGACATCAGGTTCTGACCTTTACGAAAAATGTATCTCTCTTTCAGGGGTGTCAAAGACTTTTGGTCTAGGTGGCCTAAGAATTGGTTGGCTAAGCATTAGAGAGAAGACTTTGCTTTCAAAAGTTTTGAGTTTTAAGGATTACACCTCCCTCTCAAACAGTATTTTGAGCGAATTCGTAGCAATGGTTGCTCTTAGAAAAAACGATTTGATATTGTCTCGTAATTTAGGTATAATTCAAGACAACCTGAATCTCCTCGACGATTTTTTCGACCAGCGCAAAGACCTGTTTCAATGGCTCAAGCCCAAGGCAGGAACTGTCGCTCTAGTCAAATCAAAACTTGAGGAAAACGTAGAAAATTTCTGTGCGGATCTCATCAGAAAGAAAGGTGTACTTCTAATGCCCGGATCAAAATTTGACTATAATGACTATTTCAGGATAGGTTTTGGGAGGAAGAACCTGCCGGGTGCGCTGCAGAAACTTGAGGAATACCTAGATGAAAAACCGCTTGCACGTGGCTAATCTAAAACAAATTTGAGGCGGTTCATAACACAAGTTTTAACTTGATTGCTTCTCACAAAATACAATTATCCAACTCCATTGAAGGCCTGAAAAATCCTTGGCGAAAAAATGCAAGAATTTTCACTTCCAAGAATTGGATTGGTTAATTTCATTTCCCGAATCAGGAAATAATGGAAGGAAATACCTCTATTATTCTGTTTCATTTGCCGACCGAAAGAAAGGTTTCTTCAAGAATCAAGTATGCCTATCTGACGTTTTGGAGAAACCAGAGTTTGAGGATAGTTTCCCTCATACAGTAGGATTTTTCAAAGAATCACAGGACGAAATAAAAATAGCCTCAAATTATTTGGAGATAAGGATAATTCGATCTATCGAGGAATTCTGGAAATTCTTGAATGACTTGGACATCTAACATGGATTTTTCCACTAAAGTTCCCAAAATTTCCGCGTTTTTTCCTAAACAATGAATAGGGCCAATACCTCGATTTGCATATAAACACGAGTTGGCGAATAGGAAATTAATTTTTGAGCCTACTCTTCCATCATTATCAGTGTCAACGTTGATCGTACTTTGTCGAGACTTCTGATTTTGTGAGTTACTGACTCTTTTAATTCTTTCATGTCAACCGCTTTTGCCTTGACAATGAGGTCATATCCGCCATAGGAAACATAAGCTTCTTCTACAAATTCCATTTTCTTGAGTTCATTTAGAACAATATCTTCTGAACCCGTTTCGACATTAAGCAAAATAAAGGCTCTTGGCATTTAGATTCTCCACAATATTATTAAATCAAGCGAATAAAAAGTTTTGGAAAATCCACGATCAAACGGAAATCTTCACAAATCTGAAACATTTCCTTCATAATCTGTTGCAAGGGGCATCCCAATTTTGCAGCATTCATTCTGCACATTGATGGGCTAAATTGTTAGTCTTGAGATTATTGCGACAAATTTTTGAACATGTTTATCGTATATTCGTCAATTGGTTTTATTCCGAATCCCTTTTTACTGCACATTCTAATCATTTTGTTATTTTCGGGTGTTACGTAACTATAAATTGTCTCCAACTTCAAGTCCTTAGCAATATCTACGATGATATCCATAAGTTTTGATCCTAGTCCCATGCCGTGCCACGAGTCGCCCACTAATATGGCAAATTCTCCGTTTTTTCCTTCTATGTCAACAATTATTCTCACAACCCCAATAATTTTTTTGGCATCTTGTAATTCGGCAACAACTGCAATTTCGCGGTCGTAATCCAGGTTACAATATCTGGTTAAAGTGTCATGCGACATTTCTTTTATTGTCTCAAAAAATCTGAACCTTATGGTCTCCTCTGACAAAGATCTGAAAAGGTCGTTGATGCGTTTCTCATCTTCTGGCTTAATCGGGCGAAATTTGACTTGAACCCCATTTTTTAATGTTCTCTTTGTTATGTACTTCTTTGGATAGGGAGCAATTACTAAGTGCTCGTGGTGATCCGCAACTTCTCGCATAATTCTTTCTCTGTCGATGATGACACTGGCGTCGTAGACACATGCTGTGTTTTCTGTTGTTGACAATTGGTTCAGCTGAACTTCCTTCAATTCAGGAAAATCAGTCACAAGTTGAGAAAACCTGATTAAAATTTCCTCTAAAAGAAGCATTGGCGTAAAGTTGTCACGTTCACCTTTAGGATGATAAATTTTTGAGCTATCTATAATTTGTCTTGCAAGTATCTGATTTAGAGGTGGAAAACCAATACTTATGTTGCGTATTGTTTCTGAGAACGGCTCAACGGATCCAAAGACTATCAAAACGCCAAATTTTTCGTCTTTTATAGATCCCAAGAAAAATTTGAGGCTATGTCGATCGGCTTTAGGTTGAACAACAATTCCCTGGAAATCTGCTGGAGTGTTTAGTTTTCTTGATTCTTCAGCATTAAGATCAAATTTATAACGAACTTCGTCGGGAGAACATGCTTCAATTGTTATTTTTTCAACTTCGTTTTTGGGGATTGCTTGAACTAAGACGGGCTTCATAGTGACTGGATACCCTATTTCGGAAGCAATTGCCTCTGCATCATCCGCCGTCCACGCAACTCGGCTGTCAATTGTGGCGATTTTGTATGCGTTTAAGAAGGAAAACGATTCGCTAAGACTGAGCATATTTCTCCCTTCACAAAATGCTCGTCTTATTATAGCCTTCAATTGAGTTGGAGCTTCTAAGCTTATAGGCAGTTCTTCCGGAGTCTGATACAAGAGGTTCAGATTCTGTGTATATTTGTTCATGTACAAGAAAGTCCGAACTGCATCTTCAGGTGTTCTAAACGCCGGAATACCTTGACGATTAAGAGTTCGCCGTGCATCTTGACAAGAATCATCTTCGCCCATTATTGAAACTAATAGGGTTTTTCTTGATTGTTTGGCCAATTCGGCTGTAATATCTGCTATTTCAAAGGGAGATGTTGCACCTAATGAAGTGTATATGATTAGAAGGCTATTTATTCCCGGATCTTTTAGGCAGAGACGTATTACCCCTCTAAATCTTACCGAATCTGCCTCTTCAAGAATGTCAATGGGGTTTCTGATCCTACAATAGTAGGGCAAAACATTTCTTAAGTTATCAGAAAGCTCTTTGCTTAAGTTCGCAAGTTTTCCACCTTTTGCAATGAGCTCATCAACCGCGAGTAGCCCAGGTCCACCGGCGTTAGTTACTATCGCTAGAGAATTCTCGTTGGGATTTGGCTGCATTAAAAGAGCTTTAGCAGTATCGAAAAGTTCATTCACTGTTTGGACTCTAACAACCCCAACACGTCTGAACGCGGCATCATAAACGATATCGTCACTGGCAATTTGCAGACCACGGGTGATGTTGGGCTCATAATTTTTAGCAATGCGACCTGACTTGACCAAAACGATTGGCTTGGTCCTTGCAAAGCCACGTGCAGCGCTCATAAAGCTTCGAATATTCTTGATGGACTCAACAAAGAGCATAATGCATCTAGTTTGGGGGTCTGATCCAAAGTAGTCAATTAAATCGCTCAAGTCAACGTCAAATGTTGAACCAGTTGAAACTACTGCGCTTAGTCCAACTTGTGTTTCGCAAGACCAATCCAGAACAGATCCACAGAGTGCAGCGCTTTGCGAGATAAAAGCGATTTTTCCGGGTATCGCCTTTTTCTCCGCGAAGGTTGCGTACAGGTTGTTTTTGGGTCTTATGACTCCCAAGCTGTTGGGTCCAATTATTCGCATTTCATAGGCCTGTTTGAGTTCAAGAATTTGTCGCGTAAGCTTCTTGCCTGTCTCATCTTTTTCGTCGAAGCCAGCGGAAACAATTATTAAGTTTGAAATTTTGGCTTTCCCGCACTCGTCAACAATCTGAGGTATAGTGTGTGCAGGAGTTGCAATTATTGAAAGATCTATTTTTGAAGGGATTCTTTCTACGCTTGACCATGCCTTGATTCCTTGGACTTCAGATCTGAAAGGATTTACAGGAAAAATCAGACCTTGATAAGATTCTGTTAAATTGCGCAATATTTTTGCGCCAACTGAGCTTTCTCTATTGCTTGCGCCTATAACAGCAATTGTGCGGGGGTTGAAGAAGCGATTGAGATTTTCAATTCCCAATTTCATTCACTCATGGTCAATGAAATGAATAGAGGCAGGATTAATGATAATTGGTTAAGATTTCTGCGGTCCGCCAAGTTTTAAGCGTTTCTAATTCTCTTCTCCAACGTCTTAGTTTTGTTTATACGAAATTTATCTTGACGGCATGCGTCGAGCATGAGATGCATGGATCGTATGCTCTAACCAACATTTCCAGCGTTAGCTCAATTTCTTTTGGCGATTTGTTTATAATTTGCGGAAGCAAAGCCTTCATATCTAATTCGATGTTGCCATGGTTCTGATTGGTGGGTATAATACAGTTTGCTTTCGTGCATATTCCTTTGGAATTGTAGGTGTAATCGTGGAACAATATGCCCCTAGGAACCTCTACAGCTCCCACCCCACTTCCAGCTTTTACCTTAATTTCAGGTTTATTATAATCTGGTTGAGACTGCAAGCCCGCTGCCTCAAGCTCGTTAATCAAGCGAATTGAGTCTTCGACTGTGTGAACCACTTCAACAAGTTGAGCAACATTATTCATGAACGGATTATAGCACATTGGGAGAAGATTGAACATCTCCGCGGTCTCCTTGGCCATTGGTGAGAGTCTTTTATAATTTATGTTCAATCTGGCCAAAGCCCCAACCATGTAAGAATCACGAACATGTTTCGCCCATTTAGCCGTTGATCTAGGAACAACATATTCGTTTGCGAAGGCAAGGTACTCTTTCGCGGGAGCTGAACCTGTGTCGGAAGAAGCGATGTTTCCATCATAAAGAGCATATTCATTTGGGTCCGTCAAGGCTATAAATTCAGTTTCTCTTTTGAAGTTGGGCAATTTGGTGGCCAAACTCTTAAACAAACCTGCAACTGCTTGAAGTTTTGGTATCGCCTCTTGAAGCTTAATCCTTAGATTTGCTAGTTCTTTCATCGATGGAATCTTGGAGAAACCGCCCGGTATTAGTCTTTGAGGGTGCGTCGTTCTGCCACATATCAGGTTTGACATTTCATTTGCAATTCTATGAAGCTGTAAAACTATTTTTACTTCTGGCAAATTTGTTGAGGTAAGAGGCACAACTGATCCGACTCCCATTAGATCAGGCAAAACCAAGAATCCTAAGTGCAAAACGTGACTTTGCATGTTTTCAGCATGTAACGCTAACTTTCTGAGCTTAAGGTCTTGTTCACTTATCGTAATCCCCATAGCTGATTCTGTAGCTTTCAATGAAGCAAGCGAATGACCAATAGAACATATTCCGCAAATGCGAGAAGTAATATGGTGAAGTTCACTCCATGATCTTCCAACGACCATGGCTTCGAAGAACCTTGGTGCCTCTGGGATGCTCCACTCACATTTTTCTATAACTCCTTTCTTAACGTTTACGTAAATGTTTCCGTGGCCTTCAACTCTCGTGACGTGGTGAACTTCTACGTCAAAACTCGAATTATTCATCTTTTTGCCTCCTGCCAACCGAAATACAATCTAAACTTTCCAATGGCATCATCTACTGTTAAACCATTTTTAATCAGCACTTCCTTGTGAGAGTTCTCGTTTGGATTATCTACCAAACCGCGACATCCCCAGCAGATTGTTCCTTCATTTACACAACATGAATTGCAGCCCGCTCTAGTTACAGTTCCAACGCAAAACTGACCGCGTTCGAAAGCGCAAACGTTCTCGTTTTTCTTACACTCTACACACACAGGATACGTCGGTGTGTCAGGCTTCTTTCCAAGTAGAAGTGATTTTACAACGTGCAGGAAATCATCTCTGTCAATAGGACATCCGTAGACATATGCATCTACTGGTATGACAGCGTCTATAGGTCTTGCAGCGTAAGCATCGAAGAGCTTCGCGTTTTCTCCGTACACAGTTTTCCTGACGGCGTCCAAATCTTTATAATTTCTTAACGAATTAATTCCTCCGATCGCTGCGCAAGATCCAATAGCCACCACAATTTTGGCGTTTTTCCGAATTTGCTTTAGTCGGTCTTCATCCTGCAATCGCGTGCATGATCCTTCAACAAAAGCTATATCATAATTATCGCTGTGTTCTTTCATTACTTCTCTAAAGGTAACAACTTCTACTTGACCGAGAAGGGCTAAGAGGTCCTCCTCAAGATTGGCAACTTGCAGTTGGTCTCCTTCGCATCCAGCAAAATCAAAGAATGCGACTTTGGGTTTCATTATAGCGCCTCCGGTACACCTTTAATTTTTGCATAGTTGAAAACTGGTCCGTCTTTGCATACATAAATATGATTGATCTGGCAGTGACCGCATTTTCCGACTCCACACTTCATTCTTCTCTCAAGTGACATGATAATGTGATCGTCGGGAACATTTTTTGCCTTAAGATCAGCTATCACGAATTTGTACATCACTGGAGGACCGCATAGTATGGCAATGGTTTTCTCTGGGTCAAAGTCTACCTGAGGTATTAGAGTGGTGATTACTCCAATGTTGCTTGTCCAGACTTCGTTTTCGGGGCACCAGTTAACCGTAGATCTGAACTCAACATCATCCCTAGATGCAAGTAAAGCTAATTCATCGCCAAAAAGAAGTTCTTTTGGTTCTTTGCACCCATACAGCAAGGATACCTGGCCATAATCTTTCCTATTATCGAGAACGTAGTTGAACAGAGATCTAAGCGGAGCTATTCCAAGGCCACCTGCAATAAATAGAAGATCCTTTCCTTTGATTGCTTCAGAATCAAAACCGTTTCCAAATGGACCTCTTATTCCAACTTTGTCTCCAACGTTGAGCCTATGTAATTTTGAAGTAACATTTCCAAGCTTGCGGACACAAAGCTCAAAAGTTTTCCTCTTTGTTGGTGCTGAAGACAGCGATATTGGAGCCTCGCCTATTCCGAATACAGAGACCTCAACAAACTGACCTGGCCTGTGACCAAGTTCAGATCCATCATCTAATCTTATTTCGAACAATGTCTCTGCTGATGTCATCGGTACTTTCTTAATTATGGTTCCGAGTCTTGGCACATAATCAATATTCCCTTCGCTTTGAATGTTTACTTCTGGTTGAGCAGTTGAAAGGGGCATCTGTATTCCGTTGCTTCTGTTTTCTTGATACATGTCATTGAAAAGGTTAACGGGATTGGCTATGTCTGGAAGACAATTTGAGGAGCATCTTCCACACCCGACACAGGAGATAAAGCCAAACCTGTCAAATAGGTACTTTCCTTTTTTGAAGTAACGGTGACGATATCTTGTTGGTCGGGTAGCTCTGAAGTTTTCTCCGGAGGCTATTTTTGCAAAATCCTCTAGTAGGCATCCATCCCATGTTCTTATTCTCTCGCCATGTTCCAGCGATAGATCTGGATTGTCCTTAACATCAAAACAATAGCATGTGGGACATACCAGCACACATGAGCCGCACGCCAGGCACTTTTCAGAATGACTCTCCCAGAATCCGCTCTTCCCATAGCTGTCTCTTAAAAGCTCAGGAATTAACTCTGGTGCAAAATCCAATTTCTGTTGAGACATGTTCATGACTTCTCGTTTTTTCTGGCCTGCAATTTGTATATCTCGTGCCAGAGCGACAGTGACATTCTTTCCATATTTTGCTAACAGTTCTCCTCCTTTTAGGGAACCAACGGTTATGGCGTATCTGTTTCCTAAATCGGTAAGCATAAGATCATAGCCATAATCGATAGCTGCACAACCCATGAAAGCGGAAAAATTCCACTTTGACATTTTTTGAATATTAATACCTATAATTATTGACGCATCACGTTTCTTGAAATAATATGGATCGGATTTCGTTTCTCTGAATATTTCATCCATGTGAAGAAGAGCAACAATGTCATAGGGGTGAACACCTATGATGACCAATGGTTTGAAATCTTCTGGATTTTTGGCGGAAAAGCCATCTGCTAAGTCATAGGTAAATAACGTTTCGCGTTGCGGGAAAAAATATTTTTTTGGAGGAAGCAAGGTGACATCATAATCCAGACGAAGCTCGCTTGCAGATTCCAGCGGCATAAAGGCAAATTTGCTTCCTCTCGCTTTGACGCCGACAACCTTCCAGTAATTGTCTTCGATCAAAGCATTTACAAAACTCTGGAAATCTTCTTTAGACATGATTTTCATGCTTTCAACTCAAGGCTTCTCAAGATTTTTTGGTACAAATAACGCGAATCTGTTTTTAACGTTTGCGTAAGTCCACTTTCTCTGCCAATAAATATCTTTTTTGCAAATTCAGCTTCTCAATGTGTTAAGATAATTTCAACAAATTCAACGTAAGAACAATTTCTTAAACAAAACTGAAAAAGCTGTGGACTTCTTATCCCAAGTTTTAAGAAGATATATTTCATAATATATAAAACAAATTCAAATTTGTCAAGACTCTTCTAATGTGCGAGGCAAATTTGTGCAAGGAAAAAAACAAACGATCAAAGAAATAGACGACTTAAAAAGTCTGCTTAAATCTCTCTTTTCCAGCCTTGAAATGGAGATTGCTAGAATTGATGACAGGTTCAATTCAATCGAACTGGATTTTATGTACGGTAACATTAACGAAAATTTCTATAATGAGAAAATGGGTCAGTTAGGCGCTGAAATTCTTAAGGTGAAGCAGAAGCTTGCCATTATTCAAGATTTAGAGAAAAGATTTCACTAGATAACTTTGGCTTTTTTAAAATTATGGCTCAACGCATATTTTTTTCGTATAGCGCTCGGTTCTAGATCACTCTTCGAAAATATGCCGTTTGGCAAGCTAAGCTTCAATGCTAATCGACCTTGTTCTAATCGAAATATGTTTTGGCATGTTTTCTATTTTAATTAGTACTCTCTTCTGTACCCAAAGGTTAAATTCAAAACAAAACAACCTCCAGAAGATGGTACAAAAATGTTCGAGCGCCATCACCAGAAACTCCTTCCACGGGATAAGTTTCTCATACGAGTAGCAAAGTACGGCTTGATATCAATTGGACTAATCATGTTCTCTCTAATTATCGGCATGATTGGGTATCACGCATTTGAGGGTTTATCTTGGGTCGACTCGTTTCTAAACTCTGCAATGTTGATGGGTGGAATGGGTCCGGTTTCTATAATGCAAACTAGCGCTGGTAAAATCTTTGCTGGCCTTTATGCCTTGTATTGTGGGATGGTGCTATTGATTGCAGTTGCAATTTTCGCAGCACCAATTTTCCACCGATTCCTTCACCATTTTCACCTAGAAAGTGAAGCAAATCAAGAATGATTGGCAAAATCAGCAAGACATATTCCGAATTCGACATATATCGGATTTGGTAATATGTCGAAACTCAAAATAACCAATATATTAATACTTACGATACTGGTGTGTATAAACGAATAACAAGTATACAGTTCAACACAAATACAGTTGACCAATCATGGAACAACTATCATATACCGTAACTCCAATCGAACTTGATCTGAACATCAATAAATTTGGACCGCAAAGAAGCAATTTTGACGAATTCTTTTTGGAAGCTGTAGACAAAGCACTATCTTTGCTAGGAGATCAAGGTAAGAAATTGATGTATCAATATCTAGAAAACAAATGCGGTGTCAACAAAGAAAATATTCCCAGAAAAGTAGAATTGTTTTCTCAAGGAATTGAAGCAGTATTTGGGCAAGCGGCTCAAATAATTGAAATAAGAATCATGCATACTCTTCACGAAAAAGCTCCCTCTTTCGCATGTTCCGGAAAGAAAACTTCTGACCTTTCATTCGTGAATTACGTTGAGGCTTTTCGTCTCTTCTTGTAGTTTCATTAACCCTTTTTCCCTACTCAAGATCGACTTTCTACGACTTCTCCGCGGATTTGCTGTACTGCTTTCTTGAGAAAGTGGTTTTGTCCGGGAGATGTCTGGACCAGCAAATGCAAACAACATAATTCTCATTCAGACAAGATTTCTCGACAATCTGAGACCTCATATTCTATTTAGAAATTATCCATCAACAGTATTTCATTAGAAGAAGTAGTGGGTTGTGTCTCTAAATTGAGTAAAAGAAAAAAATTTGGAAGAATACACTTTCTAACTGTTTATGTTGGCGGCGGCAGTTGCTAAGTCTGCTATGTCAATTTTGTAGTTAAAATTGTAATCCATTCGTTGATCGTAGTTGCCCCAGCCTAGTCCGGATCCGAATGCTTTTGCAACACTTGAGACGTCAGATTTTGTGACAACGTTGGTTCCGTCATCGTTGACTTTGAAGACGTTGAATTGTGTTGAAGATATCCTTTGGCGAGAAACCGTACCTGAGAGGCCGCCTGTACCTGTTATATCAAGTGTGAAGGTGGTCCATTCATCGCTTATTGTGAAAGTTCCAGGTGATTGAAGGACTTTGGCTGCTACTTTTTGGCTGTGGCTTGATTCAAGTATGTTTCCAGCACTGTCTGTCGTTTTGCTATAAGTTACAGTTACCGCGTAGACATTCCAAGTGCCTTTCAGGACAAAATCGGCCGTGTCAACTGGATTAAGCTCTGTGGAATCGGTTTTGACAAGCTTTGCAGTGTAAAAAGTGGATGTAACAGTTTTTTCAGTAGGCGAATTTGTGGGACTTGGACTTGGGGTCGGACTTGCGCCTGAACTTGGATTTGCTTGTTCAGCAATCTTCCACGTTGCAGTAACAGAAGCACCCTGCTGTGAATCTCCACCATTGAACTTAATTGTCCTACTTTGCGCTTGGAGCACACCTTTAACGTCATTGGTGCTAATCGAATTAAGAGTTGTATCAAAACTAGATGGGACACTGCTCCACTCTTTCACAACTGCGTTTACCCGCATGAAACTTTGTTGAATCGGTCTATTAGTTGAGTTTGGCATTTGCTGAAACGTTTTCCAATTCATGAATGGCCTTGCACTCGCGCTTGCTACGATGCTGAATGCGCTTATTGCGATAACCGCTACTAATATTGCCGCTAAGGGTTTTTTCATTTTATCATTCTCCTGTTGAATTCGTTAGAAAAAATTGATTATAAATTGGAATAAAAGTGTTTCTGAAACTCTTTTTTAATAATGGACACAAAAATCGTTTATTTTTGTTCAATATTGTTCATATTAGTTTATTTACAGTTTTTGTTCATGAAAGAGAGCTATTTTACCCTAAAAACCTTCATCAAGGCTTTTGTTGGTTTTCTTATTTCTGAGACTCTTCATACATATTTAAGAAATGGCGGGTGGCAAAATATGTTCATTTTAGGTTAAAAGAGTTTTTTGTAATTCTTAAATAAGCAAGAGATTAATTGTTACGCAATGTCCGTAAAGAGATTTCGTAGATTAGCCTTATGCGTCATCTGTGCCTTGCTATTTTTGTCTCCCCTGCTAAATGGAGTTAGGGGCCAAGAAACTGCACTAATGTACAAAATTCAAATTAACAATGATGGCTCAGCAATTTGGTTGATCACTCAGGTACAAGACATCAGCGGAACAATCGATACTTGGGAAGGCTTCCAGCAAAAAGCCGTTACACTTGTTGAAGAAGCATCTAACATAACCCAAAGGCAGATGACTGTAGACATAAATTCGCTTCAAATGGACACAACAATTTCACAAGAGACTAAGTCCAAGACAACCGAATACAGATTCATTTGGCAAAACTTCACAGTTAGAAATGAACAGAAAACTATTATTGGGGACGTCTTTACTTTGACAGGCTTCTTCAACAGACTCTATGGTGAAGGTGCGTTTGAAATAATATATACACCCTTCAATAACGTAGAACTCGTATCACCTAAGCCGACTGTTAGAGATGACGCTCTCAAGACTATGGAATGGTTTAGAACTCAAGACTTTGTTAACGGAAAACCAAACATAATACTGACAAATGATTCGAATGCAACAACAGCACCTAATCAAGATACAAGCGGACTTAGTTCAATTCAGTACGTATTTTTAACTTTGGGGTTAGCCACCACAATTACAGCAGCACTGGTTGGATTCTACATTTATCGAAATCGTAAACGCAAGATAAAAATCTCTCAAAAAGAGGTGCCTCTTAAGAATCAGTTAATGTTAGAAACTGATGAAGAAAAAATCCTAAAAGTCATAAGAACCAACGGCGGAACCGTTTTCCAGTCCACTTTTACAGATCAATGCAAATTTTCCAAAGCTAAAGTTAGCCAGCTCTTAGCGGCACTCGAGGAAAAAGGCGTTGTAGCAAGGTATAAGAAGGGGAGAGATAAAATAGTGAGTCTCACAGAAAAAGGAAACGATGTATCGCCATGAAATTAAAGTGGCAAATTCTCGCGTTAACACTTGTTTTTGCCTCATTTGCCGCAGGCTTCATTCAATTTGCGAAATCGCAAGATTCAAACACCATTGTAAACATTGTGCCTTCGCAATCCTCCGTACGCACGGGGGAAAATCTGAATGTTAATCTTACAATCAGCAACGTTCAGAATCTTTATGCCTTGGACGTAACATTAGACTGGAACAACTCCATTCTCCAGCTTCAAAATGCAAGCCTCACTTTAGGCGTAAATTCATCTCCTAAAGCTCATCCAGATGGAGTTCTCTACGGGAATCAAGTCAGTGAAAACGTTGTTCCGGGGGATATCTACGTTAACGTAACTCAGACAGTAGGTGAGTATCATCTAGTGGCAACGTCTGTTGCACCTTCAGATTCTTTCAACGGCAGCGGGACCGTCGCGATCCTCACTTTTCAGGCCATAAACAATGGACATTCTTCGTTGACTTTGCAAAGTGATCTTGCAGATCACCCAGAACCAGGTGAAACGACGTCTGAGTTAATTGCCAATACCGATATTAATGGCTCAGTGGACGTGGGTGTTGTTCCGGAGTTTCCTGAAGTCATTATACTATTGTTGCTTGCAGCATTTGTAACAATTTCTTTGCTCTTTTCCAAGAAGGTCCTGAAGAAATAGGATTTTAGAGCTGCAATTAACGCACCATTCAAAGCTGCAAACTAACAAGTCTCTTGTAAGTAATAAGCGATCAATTAAGCCATCGAGGAACAAGCTCAGCGGCTATTGGCGACCGTTGCTGCATTTAACTACATGTTTGCGTGTTCAGTTTCGATAAACTTATTTTGTGTTCGGTCATGTAATCGCCATGAAGCGAAAAGTGAAATAGCCAACACAATGACAGAGGTGGGCAAGACTGCGGGCGCTGTCACAGCAAAAAAGTTGTTCACGAAGTGAAGTGATACAGCTGCCAAATAGAAAGGTAAAGGCCTCTTTGTAGCTATTCCGTATGCTGTTATCGACGTACTCGCAGGATGAAAGAACAATCCGGGTATCCTGTTCGGAATTACTTGAAGTCCAAATGAGGCAACATACGTAATAAACTCCACAATTCCAAATCCTATCCCAACGAACAACGCGAGATTAAAGATTGATCTCTGGGTTTCTCCGTGTCTATAGAAGAGAGGAAAAACTTTTGCGAATTCTTCAACGAAGGGTGCAAAAAGTGCTACAGAAATTATGGTAATGTCAAATGTTGGAAAACCCGATAGCAAAGGAGTTGCAAAGTTCTGCTCAATGAAAAGAGTTAAGGGAACACTGACTACGGCTCCTGAAAGGAGGAAAAAAAGCAATTCTCTAATGCTTGGTTTGTGCAGCTGAATAGTAACTTCTGGCTTTTTCAATATTTGTTACCTCAAATGAAAATCTTTGATAAGGAGAAATTGAAACTATTAGTAGACTTAATCTCCAATTATTATTTAACTATTCCTTCTTCGCGGTAAGAACAACCTAAAAGAAAATTTTTCAGAGTCTTTTTGTCTTTTTTGTTCGCGAAGAGTTATTTGTCTCCTGCAATATATGTGGTCGAAAAGATGTGAAGCACGTTTGCCAAAGAAAGATTTTACTAGTTTCGACTTGCTCGCCGTGATAAGCGAACTAAAGGATAAACTCGTAAACTCTAGAATTAACAATGTTTACCAGCTAGATGCAAAGACTCTTTTGTTCAAGCTTCACAAGGTCAACGAGCCTCCGATGAGACTTGTTCTTGAAGCCGGTCGAAGATTACACTTAACAAGTTACTCTCTTGAGAAGCCTCAAACTCCTCCAGCTTTCTGCATGACATTGCGAAAGTACTTGCCTGGAGCTTGGATAAACAACCTGGAGCAATACGAGTTTGAGAGAATCGCTATTTTCCACTTTCAAACCAAAACTGGCTTGATGAGTCTTGTTCTCGAACTCTTCGGTGAGGGCAACATCATATTACTAGGTGAAAAAGGCGAGATTCTGCAAGCGGTAATTTTCAAGAAAATGCGCGACCGCAACATTGTAAGAAGTGAATCTTATCAGTATCCCCCTTCTCTTGGTAAGAACCCATTCAAAGTGACGCCGGAAGAATTTGATGTAGGCTTGAAAGCAGCAGGAGACACTGAAGTAGTTCGCGCCATTACCCGTTTTCTAGGGATTGGAGGAGTCTACGGGGAAGAACTCCTCTTAAGGGCAAATATTGAGAAAACAAAGCACTGCAATTCCCTTACAAGCACAGAAATAGATGCAATGTTCACGGTGCTTCAAGAATTGCTTACATCAGTTATGTCTCAGAAGCTTGAGCCAAATATAGTGCTTGATAACAGTGGCAATTTTATGGATGTTTTACCTTTCAAGCTCATGCGCTACGAAAGCTTCAAGTTTCAATCTTACGGCAGCTTTGGCGAAGCATTAGATGAGTTTTACGTGCGCGTTACTGCTGCTGAAAAAGCCGCAGCAGGCATCAACGTAAGTCAATTCAAACGTGAAGCGGATCGGCTTAGGAGAATGATTGCAGATCAAGAGGAGGCAATACGTGACGATGAGCGAAAAATGGAACTTGATAAACAGTTTGGCGATGCAATTTATGCGCACTTCAACGTTCTGCAAGTGTTGCTGGAGAAGTTTTCTAAAGTTTGGAGAGAGGGCAAAGATCTAAGTACAGTGGTCTTAGAAGTTGTTAATTCAAAGAAAGAAGGTAATATTCCCGAAGTGTTTTTCGAGTCTTTTGACGGCAAAAACTTGGCAATTAATGTGAAGCTGAATGACTTGGTTTTTAACTTGAGTTTACGCAAAAACCTGTATGAAAATGCAGCTGAGTTTTATGATCGGGGAAAGCGGGCAAAACAGAAGATGGCTAGTGTGGTTGTTGCTTTGGAAGACTCCCACAAGAAGCTACTTGATATAGAAAAACGCCTTGGCGAAGTTGAGGGTTTGAAGACGGCGGCTCCAGCGGAAGCTATCGAGGATCTTGCCTCCCGCAAAGTCGAGAGCAAGGAATGGTTTGAGAAATTCCGTTGGTTCACTTCCAGTGAGGGCTTCTTGGTAGTTGCAGGCAAAGATGTCGTGAGTAATGAGGTTCTCATAAAGAAGTATACTGACACTTATGATGTTGTTTTCCACGCTGAAATTGTGGGTGCGCCTTTTGCAGTTGTGAAAACCGGGGGAAAGGAACCTGGTGGCCAGACGCTTAAGGAGGCAGGCGAGTTTGCAGCGTCTTTTTCGAGAGCTTGGAGGGAAAGCATGGGGTCAGTTGACGTTTATTGGGTTAAGCCTGAGCAGTTAAGCAAAAGTGGTCCTTCAGGTGAATCCATTCCTCATGGTGCGTTTGCTGTCATTGGGAAACGGAATTGGATGCGAGGAACTGCTTTGCGTTTGGCTGTGGGCTTAGTTGAGGGTGAGGAAGGTAAGTTTGTTGGCGGTCCAGTGGATGCTGTGAAGGCTAAGACAAAAGTAAACTTGGTTATTCTACCTGGAGACTCGGAGGGCAAAGAGCTCTTGAAGCAGGTCTTGCGGTCTTTAACTTTGAAGTTGCCTAAGGAGCAGAGGGAGAAAATTGCTAAAGCAAGCATTGAACACGTCAGAGAATTTATTCCGTACACTAGAGCACGAATAGTTGTCGAAAAATAGCACAATAGACCTTATCCTGGTTAGTTCGCTCCCAAATGCATTTTGAGGACCATTTCGCAACATATAAGAACTTAGCGTGCTCGTCTGTTAGAGGAGGCGTTTGGACATGAAGAAGTCTATTTTGACTTTTTCCGTAATCGTTATCGTTGCGTCGTTAGCGTTAGTTGCATTTTTTAGTTTGGCTGATGCGAACTCTCGTGCATCCGATCTTAATAACAATTTTGAAAATATTCAGAAAGAATACGACGACCTCCAGACCAAATATTACGAGCTTTTGGGTAACTTCAGTGAGTTGGAATACAATTACCAGAGTGTTTTGCTTCAGAACCCTTCAATGGCGCCTAATCCGGGTGGTTCCGGGGCTCCAAATACGGAGCAAATGTTAACTCGTTATCAGGCCCTACAACAAATGTACGGCAATTTGCTGTCAGAGTTTAATCAGTATAAAGAGAACTATCAGAAGCTCAAAACCTTGACTGATCTAAGGCTTATGCAGGGCGATCTGAGAGTAATAATCACTCCGAATGATCCAGCGGTAATGAATTTGGTTCGAAATATTACTGGACGAATTAACGCAACCGACCCGAATTATTATTGGAAAGACATCAAAGCAATGTACGATTGGGTTAATACGAACATCAAATACAGAGACGACGGATTGTACCCTCAATTACCTAATGTCCCTGAAGACATAATAACCGATGGATTGCAGCAAACGACTCAAATGGCCCAGTTTCCAAATGAAACGTTGACTATCAAAATGGGTGACTGTGAGGATTATGCCGTTCTTCTGGTTTCAATGATTCGAGCCTATTGGGGAAGCAGGTACCTTGCTGAATGCATTTGGATAACTGGCGAAAACGCAGGGCATGTCGCAGTGGCTATACCTTTTAGAGAAGAGCAGATGGTTATTCTAGACCCGATCCGTGACTATTACAGCCATGACACTTTGGGCAATATTGCTTTGAACACAATTTCGTCGGAAATTTATAATTGGATGCAAATTTGGCGACCTTCACTAGGGAATGATGTGCACGTATACCGAGTTTTCAGTGACTACATGGACAAGTACTTCAACGGGACGGAAGAATACGTAAATTGGATGTACAACCGATAGTTGAGATAAATTCTCTACGGGTTTGAAACCCTTTCCATTCCTTTCACAGAGAGAAACTGCCGGAGATGATCGTTGTTGGAGATAATCCATAAATACGCTTTTGGAGATAATTTGAACGTGTAGAACTTCGGTGATTATTTGAGAATTGGTTTTTTTGTTTGGGAGTATCCGCCAGCGCTAGTAGGTGGCTTGGGCACCTATGCAGAATACATTACACAAGAGTTCGTGGACATTGGTCATGACGTTTCCGTTTTCACTCTCAACCCAGGCAACTTGAAAACACGTGAGATTCTTCGCGGTGTTGAGGTTCACAGACCGCTCATTGCGGATGCAAGCAACGTTTTTCCTTTCTTTGTAGTTGATGACCTCAAAAAATGGGGTACTAACATTAAACTCTTCAACGATATTTTCATCTACAATATTCTGAGTGCCACCAAGTTCATCAATGGGTTGATCAAAAAGGAACAATATCATTTTGATGTTGTGTGCGTTCATGATTGGCTCAGCAGCATAGCCGGTCTAGTTGTCAAAAACGAATCGAAAATTCCAGTCGTTTTCCATGCCCACAGCACCGAGTGGGGAAGAAGTGGCGGTCAAGGCTCCGAAGTGGTAGGGCATTTTGAAAGTGCAATGGCTCAAAACTCAGACCGCATAGTTACAGTGAGCTATGCAATGCAACAAGACCTCGCACAGCATGGTTGGCCTCAATCCAAAGTTAGCGTTGTTTGGAACGGCGTCGACGCAGACAAATATGACCCTGGCAAAGTCAAACAACAAGAAATAGCAAATATTCGCTCAAAGTATGGAATTCCAGACGATTGGAATATGGTTCTTTTTGTTGGTAGGCTTGCTTGGGTAAAAGGTGTACGCAACATCTTGCAGGCAATGCCTATTGTTCTAAGGGAGTTTCCTAATACGAAGCTAGTAATTCTTGGCAAAGGCGAAGAGCAACGAGATATCATGGAGACTGCGGAAAGGCTTAACATCAAAAACAATCTCGTGGCTCGCTTTGACTTCGTTCCGGAAAGTGAGAGAATCTTGCATTACGCAGCTGCAGATCTCTGCGTTTTCCCGTCAACCTACGAACCCTTTGGCATTGTCAGCCTGGAAGCAATGGCTATGGAGAAACCAGTTGTGGTTGGCGCTCGAGGTGTAGTCGGTTTCCGCGAACAAGTAATCAATTCTGGTCCAGATCAATGTGGAATTCACGTCAACGGCGAAGACCCAGCGGACATAGCGTGGGGCATTAAAGAGACAATCCGGAATCCTGAAAAGGCTAGAAATTGGGGAGAAAACGGTCGCAAGCGCGTATTAGAGTTCTTCACCTGGCGCAAAGTGGCCGACGAGACTTTGAAAATTTACGAGTCAGTTATTCCATAGAGTTTTCCTAGGAATTTTTTTTCGCGACAAAAATGGATTTGTTTGAATTATGTAGCTAACATATTGGCTAGTCTTATTTGACTTGTGTCAATTGACTTAATTTTATTGCAGGACTCTTCTAGTTCTATGAATTTTATCAGTCCGTCTTTTAGTACAACTACTTTGTTAGCTTGTCCTAGACATAGCAAATCTACTGCTTTCTCGGCAAACAGACTGGCAATTAGCCTGCTTCGTGCTGTTGGGCTACCGCCTCTTTGCACATATCCCAAGATGGTCAACCTTACTTCAGCGCCTATTTGTTCTTCGATTTTTTGGGAGATTTCAGTTACTTTTCCACAACCTTCTGCTGCCACAATAATTCCCGCTTTTTTTCCTTTGCGCGAGTTTTCTTTCAAGGTGTCGATGACTTCATCCACTCTGCATTCGTTCTCGGGGACTAGAATGATTTCAGCTCCAACTGTAATTCCAACTGTTAGAGCCAAGAACCCTCTCGTTCTACCCATGACTTCAACTACGAAGATGCGCTCATGGCTGATAGCAGTATCTCTGATTTTGTCAATTTCGCTTACTGCAGTATTGGCAGCCGTGTCAAAGCCTATGGTTTCGTCTGTCCCGTAGACATCGTTGTCAATAGTTGCCGGAATTCCGATCATTTGTACAGGGCATTTCTTACTCAGCTCTAACGCACCTCTGAATGAACCGTCGCCCCCAATCACAATTAAGCCGAAAATGTTATGCCCTTTTAGGGTTTGAGCGGCTTTTTCGAGTCCTTCGTCAGTTTTGAATTCCGGGCATCTTGCAGTGTGAAGTATTGTTCCTCCAAGCTGAATGATGCCTCCCACGCTACGCGGAGTTAAGTGTCTAAAATTGTTGTCAATTACTCCTTCCCATCCGCGTTCGAATCCAATTACTTGCATTCCTTTTGAATTTGCAATTCGTGTTGCGGCTCTGATGGCGGCATTCATGCCGGGGGCGTCTCCTCCTGTGGTAACTACACCGATGGTTCTTGATTGCGTCAAATTCTCTAGGACTCCTAAATTAAATATTACATTTAGTAAGTAACTGTATTTGGAAGATAAATCTAATGTCGT
The DNA here is from genome assembly GCA_963825115.1 of Candidatus Bathyarchaeota archaeon. Lineage (GTDB taxonomy): Archaea > Thermoproteota > Bathyarchaeia > Bathyarchaeales > Bathycorpusculaceae > JADGNF01. The sequence continues at coordinate 245,138 of CAWGRS010000002.1, forward strand.
TCAAACAATCTATTCGGCAGTATTAGGCAAAATTTTTCTTTGACTATCGCACTTCTAATTGTAGGCGCGAAAATTTGAAGAGTCCGTTTGTAATTGTGCTCGTGACAGTCAACAGCAAAGAAGAAGCGGAAAAAATTTCTCGGCAATTGCTTGAGCAGAAGCTTGTTGCTTGTGCCAACATAGTTGGTCCGATTACTTCTCATTTTCATTGGATGGGCAAGATTGATTGTGCTGAAGAGTTTTTGGTTCTTTTGAAGTCTCGAATGGATTTGTTTGATGCTTTGTCAGAGAAGATTAAGTCTTTGCACAGTTATGAGGTTCCTGAAATTTTGGCTTTGCCTGTTGTTGCTGGCTCTAGGGATTATCTAAATTGGTTTGACGAATCTTTAAAGAAGTCAAGCTAATGTACATATATGTACAAAAAAGCCTTAAATAAAGCATTAACGTATTCTTGTGAGCTATAAGGAGCACGTTGAAAATGGGGCATCGCCTTTGGCACAGAAACGTCAACAATTACGAGTTCACCAACAAGATTAGTTGATCCACTAAACTTTAAGAAAATACCTTTTGAAAAGTCGCCCCTTGAAATCTTCTCCAAACTCTACAAACAATATGCTACATCTTACCTTCTAGAGTCAATCGAAGGACCAAAAAAACTTGCTCAATTTTCTTTTATTGGTTTTGACCCGCGCCTTAACATCCAAATAAAAAATGGGACCTCATTGACCTATAACCAAAACACCGGAGAAGAATTCAAAGAAAAAGTCAGCGACCCACTGCAAACGATAAAAAACGCAGTCAACAGCCGAACAACCGCCAACAAAGACTACAGGTTCGCAGGAGGCGCTGTAGGATACATAAGCTACGATGTGGTGCGCTACTGGGAAAGACTCCCTCAAACAGCACATGACTACTTAGAATTTCCTGAGGTGGAAATGGGCATCTTCGACGATGGTATAGTCTTCGACCACAAACAGAAACGAGCGTACTACTATTACTACAACAAAAACCGTCTCTCAGAAATCGCGCATCTTATCAAGCAACCAGTTGACCCAGAACTCCTGACATTCAGTCAACCCGAAACAAATGTTACGAAAGATTATTACGAAAAAGCAGTGGAGAAAGCCAAATCGTATGTAACCCAAGGAGACGTTTTCCAAGTTGTCCTAAGTAAGAGGTTCGATTTCAGATTCAAAGGAGACTTAACAGAGTTCTATGGTTCGCTACGCGCAATTAATCCTTCTCCTTACATGTATTTCTACAAGTCAGGCGACAGGCAAATTGTGGGCTCAAGTCCTGAAATGCTCGCTCGCGTTGAAAATCGAACAATTGAAACTTTTCCCATTGCTGGAACTAGACCCTGCGCAGATAAACCTTCTGAAAATAAGCGACTTTCCCGAGAACTTCTAGCTGATCCAAAGGAACGCGCGGAACATGTAATGCTCGTGGATTTGGCAAGAAATGACGTTGGAAAAGTCGCCAAATTTGGAAGTGTTCGGGTTCCCGAGTTCATGCAGGTCCATCGATATAGTCATGTGCAACACATCGTTTCGCGAGTTGTCGGTGATCTTCGCGACGAATATGATTCTTTTGACGCGCTAAAAGCGGTTTTTCCGGCTGGTACAGTTTCGGGTGCACCAAAAGTTCGTGCCATGGAAATTATCGAAGAACTTGAATCCACAAGGCGAGGGCCCTATGCTGGAGCTGTTGGTTATTTCTCTTTCAACGGTAACGCCGATTTTGCCATAACCATTCGCACACTGTTTGCTGATGGAAACAAAGCATCCATTCAAACTGGAGCTGGCATAGTTGCTGGTTCGGTTCCTGAACGAGAATGGTTCGAAACTGAACATAAAGCAGGAGCTCTCATGAAAGCTCTTCAGGATTGTCGAGGGGATGCGAAATGAAAGTTTTAATAATTGACAACTACGATTCTTTTGTTTACAACCTTGTTCAGTACATCGGAGAACTCGGAGCTGAAGTCGTTATTTTCCGGAACGATCAAGTCACTTTAAAACAGGTTCAAAACCTAAACCCTGATCGAATAGTTATCTCACCTGGTCCAGGTAATCCTGAAGATGAAAAATACTTCGGCGTTTGTAGCGGCATTTTGCGGCAAATTAGCAGAAAAATTCCAACTTTAGGCGTTTGTCTGGGGCATCAAGGCATCATAATTGCGTTCGGTGGAAAAATTGTCTCGGCAAGACGGATAATGCACGGAAAGACAAGCACGATTAAGCATGATGGAAAAGGTGTCTTCAAAGACGTTCAGAATCCGTTTACTGCCACGCGTTATCACTCTTTAACGGGGGATCAAAACACAATTCCGTCCTGCCTGGAAGTGACTGCTATGTCGACTGACGATGGTGAAGTTATGGGAATCCGGCACATCAAATTTCCAATTGAGGGAGTGCAATTTCACCCTGAATCCATCCTTTGCGAAGACGGAAAATTGATCATAAAGAACTTCTTGGAGGGAGGACGATGATTCGGGAGAACATCCAAACCCTGGTCGAAGGCGTTAACCTCACGACTAATGAGTCTCAGCAAGCAATGAGAGAGATCATGTCTGGTCAAGCGACTAACGCGCAAATAGCCGCGTTCCTAACTGCCCTGCGCATGAAAGGAGAGACTCTTCACGAATTGGTCTCTTTTGCAGAGGTTATGCGCGAAAATTGTTATAATATCCATCCGAAAGTAGAGGGGCGCCTCGTGGATACTTGCGGGACCGGCGGCGACAAACTAAAAACTTTCAACATAAGCACCGCTGCTGCTTTTGTCGCTTCGGGCTCTGGAGTGGCAATCGCGAAGCATGGTAACCGCGCGGTTACTAGCCGAAGTGGTAGCGCTGACGTTTTGGAGCTTTTGGGCGTAAAACTGGATGTCGATCCGTCTGTTGTGTCAAAGGAAATTGAACAAGCAGGTATCGGCTTCATGTTTGCTCCTGCTTTTCATCCTGCAATGAAGTATGCCGTTTCCGCTCGAAAAGAAGTTGGCATTAGAACAACATTCAATTTGCTAGGTCCGCTTACCAATCCAGCTTGTGCAAACGCACAAGTTCTCGGCGTTTACGATCAGAAACTCACGTTTCCGGTAGCTCAAACTTTGAGAAGTTTGGGTTGCGAGGAGGCAATGGTAGTTCATGGTTTGGATGGGCTAGATGAGATTTCAACAATAGGCAAGACTTCGGTTTCGCATCTTAGAAATGGAGAAATCAAAACATTTGAAACTGTTCCAGGAGACTTTGGAGTTAAGCAATCAAACATTGAAGAATTGCGTGGGGCAACCCCCAAGGAAAACGCCGAAATTCTTTTCAAGATCTTGAGTGGAAAAGCCTGCGACTCTGATCCGAAGTCGGAAATTGTTCTGGTCAATAGCGCTGCTGCAATAATTGTGGGCGGAAGAGCGTCTGATTTCAAATATGGCGTGGAAATTGCTCGTGAGTCGCTCCGGAGTGGCGCTGCCTGCAGGAAACTCAGGGCATTAGTCAGAGCGTCCGGAGGAGATCTGTCTAAACTAGAGGAGTTTGAGCGAAAATATGCCTGATTTTTTAGACGTACTTGCCCAAGATGCAAAGAAAACGGTTGCAGAAGGATACTACGAAATTCTAACTCCCTCAAGGCCTTTTGAAGCCAGTTTGCGCGGAGAAATACTGAAAAGTAAAACCGCGGCTGTCATTGCCGAAGTTAAGGGGGCTTCACCTTCCAGAGGCACGATTAGGCAGAACGTCGTGCCAGAACAAATTGCTGATTCGATGGTTAGAGGCGGTGCAGTGGGCATTTCCGTTTTAACGGAGCCTGTTCATTTTCAGGGATCTTTGGGCAATATCAAAAAGGTTCGGCATAATGTGAATGTTCCAATTCTCCTGAAAGACATTGTTGTAAGTCCAATTCAATTGGATGCTGCCTCGAAGGTCGGCGCTAACGCAGTGCTCTTAATTCAGGGGCTTTTTGACAGAGGGTATTGCGAGTTTAGTGTCAGCGAAATGATAACGAAGGCACATTCGAAGAACCTCGAAGTGCTGTTAGAAACGCATAATTCAGTTGAATTCGTGCGAGCTGTGGGAACCCAAGCCGACCTTGTTGGAATAAACAATCGAAATCTTGCGACGCTAACGGTTGACTTGAACGTAACCAAGAACGTTTTAGCGAAGTGCTCCAGCAACGGCAAAGTTGTGGTGAGTGAAAGTGGAATCAGCGCACCTGCTGACTTGCGTTTTTTGAGAGATTGTGGTGCACTTGCTTTCCTTATAGGATCAACTATAATGTTGGCTGATAATGTTGAAGAAAAAGTTAGGGAATTCGTGGACTCATAATGATTCAAGGTAAGACTCAGCGATCAAAATTCACAGAGGAAAAAAAATGGTAAAATTAAGTTCTTACCCTATCAAAGGGAAATATGGAAAGTATGGAGGGCGCTTCATTCCTGAGGTGCTAATGCAAGCAGTAAATGATCTAGAAAAAGCCTACGATCAAGCAGCTGCAGATGTCCATTTCAAAGAAGAGCTGAACCATTATCTTGCAGATTATGCAGGCCGACCTACCTCGCTCTATTTTGCTGAGAATCTTACTCGAAAAGTGGGTGGAGCCAAAATTTTTCTCAAGCGAGAAGACCTTGCCCATGGCGGAGCCCATAAAATCAACAATACTTTGGGACAGGCTTTATTGGCCAAACGTATGGGCAAGACACGGGTAATTGCTGAAACTGGCGCCGGACAACACGGGGTTGCAACAGCTATGGCTTGTGCAGTGCTTGGCTTGAAGGCAGAGATTTACATGGGTGTAGATGATATGGCCCGTCAAAGGCTCAACGTGTTCAGGATGAAATTGCTCGGTGCAGAAGTTCACCCCGTGGAAGCTGGCAGCAAAACAATGAAAGATGCAATTAACGAGGCTTTCCGAGATTGGGTAACGAATCTTCAAACCACTCATTACCTAATTGGTTCTGTGGTGGGTCCACACCCATATCCCATGATGGTGAGGAATTTTCAAAGTGTAATTGGACATGAACTCAAAGCACAATTCCTCAAAAATGAAAAATGCCTCCCGGAGGCTCTTGTTGCCTGCGTTGGAGGGGGAAGCAATGCCGCAGGCACTTTTTTCCCATTCGAAGATGACCCAGAAGTGAAATTATACGGGGTTGAGGCTGCAGGAGCAGGGATCGGAACGGGCAAACATGCGGCGTCGATAGGTGCAGGATCAGAGGGTGTTTTTCACGGCATGTTAACCTACGTTCTACAAAACAAGGAAGGTCAAATTCAAAATACTCACAGTGTCTCCGCAGGTTTAGATTATCCTGGAGTAGGTCCAGAGCACTCTTTCCTTTCAATGCTTGGGCGGGCAGAGTATGTTTCCATAACCGACAGAGAGGCAGTCGAAGCTTTCCTTGATCTTTCTCAGCAAGAAGGAATCATTCCTGCTTTGGAGTCTTCCCACGCGATTGCGTTTGCCATGAAACTTGCGAAAAGTATGAAAAAAGAAAAAGCAATCGTAGTGACACTGTCTGGTCGCGGAGACAAAGATGTCGAGACTGTTGCCAAATTCATCGGGGCGAAAATATGAGTGGAATAAGCAAAGTTTTCAAGAACCTAAAGGTTCATGGAAAGGCTGCGCTAATTGGCTACGTAATGGGGGGCGATCCAGAGCCAAGTTGCACCCCGAAAATAGCTGAAGCTCTAGCAAGAGGTGGAGCAGACATCTTGGAGTTGGGGATTCCGTTTTCTGATCCAATTGCCGATGGTCCAACTATTCAGGCAGCGAGTTTAAGGTCGTTAAGTGCTGGAACAACGCCGGAAATGGTTCTCGAAATGGCGCGTGAAATTAAGAAAACGCATGATTTACCTGTCGTCGTTATGACGTATTATAATCCAGTATTCAAGATGGGATTGGAAAAGTTTTTCAGTCTCGCCAAAACTTGCTTCGTCGATGGGGTTATAACTCCGGATCTTCCGGTTGAAGAAGCAGGCGATTACAGAAAGGCTGCATCTTCATGTGGAATTGACGCGATTTTCTTAGCTGCACCATCGACGTCAAATGAAAGACTCACCAACATTGTTAATTGCAGCTCTGGTTTTCTGTATTTGGTTTCGAATTTTGGCGTAACTGGAACCAAAGCTGAAATAGAAAAATCAACTATCGGCTTGGTCCAGAGGGTTTCTTCATTTACGACTGGGCGGATTCCTTTGGCTGTAGGGTTTGGGGTTTCAAAGCCAGAACACGTTAAAGATCTGATTAGGGCCGGAGCAGATGGTGTAATAGTCGGAAGCGTCTTCGTCAACATAATCTGCAAGAACCTAAACAATCCAGAGATGATGCTAAAGGAGATAACAGAAACCACGCGACAACTTAAAGAAGCTACCCTTTGAGACTGCCACCTTTGGACTTTTTTCTCGCAGAAGTTCCACTGTGTTTTCGAGTGTACGGCAACTCTATTTTAGGTTTGGACCGATTTTGAATCAAGCAAAGATTTCCAATTGGGGTTGTTCCGATTTTGGTTCATAAATCCTGAGAGTTCCTTTGTTTTCTTCAATAACCATCTTTCGTTTCTTTACTATTGACCTTAGGTTTTTCAGACTGTTGCTGTCTATTTCTGCATTTATGCGGAGCTCAAAACCTTCTGCTCGATTTGTAGGAGTTAAAGAGGCGCCGCTAACTAATGCATCTGGTATACACTCACAAATTGTTCTGAAAAGACTGACGGCTTCAAGTCTTTTCGTGCCTCTCCCTCGCAAAGTTTCATTTAAGGTTGACTCAATTTATCTGTGTTACTCTCAGAGTTAAGTGAAAAGGCGCGTTTAAGCTTCCGAATGTGAACATCTCTTTTGACAGAATAGTAAAATTTATTATCTTAAGAGCCAAGAATGCAAAATCATATGAATAGTTGTTCCAAGATTTGCAAGTTTTGAAAAAATATAGTATCATATTATACAAAAATATGTCGCAGCATGTGTCGGCTTCGTATTCTTGGAAAAGGCGTTTTTTAGCAGCTTTTTCTTTACACTCGTTAGGTTTCAGTGACTTAGATCAGTAGGCCAACTATTTTCATGTTTTCGATTACGCTGTTTCCATGTGGTGAAACTTCCATTCCTTGCGTTAAGTCTTTGCCTGCGTCATGTTCTCCCATATGGTTTCCATCTGACCAAAGATTAGCCTCAGTGACGTCGTAAACTCTGCCATTGTATGCCACGTACGCTGGTCTACCTTCCTTGCCGTCAAACTTGCTCAGTTCGTCTAAAGTGAATTTTCGAGAATCCATCATACAAAACACACATGGGGATATGGGAGCAAACATTCTTAAACTCTACGGTGACGATTTTTTCTTACCAGTTTATGTTTGGAAAACCTTTAGCCACAAAAAATGAGAACACCTGTGGGGTTTACCTTTAAGGGCACTTAAAATTTTAAGCTGGATTACCACTTATGTCACCCGCGCAACCAATTTCCCCTTTTTCTTTTTGTTCCAATAGTATAGGCTTTTTACAGATATCTCCAGTTTTATCCTAAACGCACCGCAATTGTCCAAAATTGATAGGATCACTTTAAGCGTTGTAACCTTCAAGAATTTCAATTTTTTAGAGTAAATTTCGAAAGTTCGTTTACATAAAAATGGGGGAGATAGACGTTTACTCTAACTTTTTCTTCCTTTTCATTCTGACGACTAGGAACGATGGCACTGCAACAGCGACTATTGCTGAAGGAATAATGAAGAGAAGTAGATTGTCTTCCGTGACTTTCAATATAGCTTCGCTACTGATGCTATCAATATACTTCGCGTTGCCACTGTAAGTTGCCTTTATTGGTAAGGAACCGGCCTTGTCGGGTTTATATACGGTTGATGCGACGCCATAAATGTCTGTGCTTACAGAGTTCAGCGGAATCCATACCCCGTCTTCATAAACCTGAAACTGAACCATTGTTTGGTCAATCGGTTCATTATCCGAATCAGTAAGAATAGCGGTTAAAGTGACATAGTTTTGATTTTTCACCGTCGAATTGGAAAGCACCAAAGTCAATGATGTTTCTACCTTGGTTACCGTTAACAAGATATCTGCGGAAGCTTCGGTGTGGTTGGAGTCTCCTGGGAATTTCGCCGTTATTGTAACGGTTGCAGCTTCAGAAGGCACGAAGATTTTTGACGCAATTCCGCTTTGATCTGTTTTAGCTGATCCAAGCGATTGTTCAATTCCGCCTGAAACATAGGAGTATTCGATAGGGACTCCCATAACAGCTTTCTGGTTTGCGTCGCTAAGCGTACCTGACAAAGATATCTGACTGTCAACTTTTGCAGCAACGGGAACGTTCAGAACAAGCGTGGTGGGCATCATATTGACCCCCAGGACGATTTGATCGCTGCTGCTAGAAGCATACTTTGAGCTTCCAGCAAATTCCACTTTTACTTGTGCGCTTCCGGTGACACTTGGCACATAGTCATAGGAAGCAACTCCACTGGAATCGGTAGTCATGTTTCCAATTTTTGTCCATTGCCCACTAGCACTGCAGTAGAAGTCAAGATTTAGACCCGAAAGCACCTTGAGGTTTTCATCCTTGAGACTCGCTGACAGAGTCGCTTTTTGCCCAATTGTAATACTAGAGGGCACAAGATTCAGATTGACTGCAGTAGAAAGTTGACTTACAACAATCTGAAGCGAATCAACGCTCGAAACATATGCAGCCTCGCCAGCAAATTTGGCTTCGACTTTCCATCCAATTGAAGGGCTGGCTTCGGAGGGCGTGTACTGTATTGACGAAGAACCAGAGGCATCAGTAGTTGCTGAGTTTACTTTTTGCGAATTCACGAGATAATCAATAGTTTTTCCATTTAGCGGGTTGCCATTTTCGTCCATAAGCAGAGACGACAGCGTGAGAGTCTGACCGGTCTTGGATGTCAGCGTTGGAGTTATGCTAAGCTTCATTGTTGTCTTGCTTTGTGATAGCGAAACGGTGGCTGTATCGTTACACGAGGCGAGATTTGCAGTTCCGGCGAACTCTGCCTTAATGCCGTAACTTCCAATTGAGGTGAAGGTATAGGTAACTTGTGCGACACCCGACGCGCTAGTAACCGCTGAACCGATCGAGACCCATGCTCCATTTGGTGGAAGAACTGAAAAGCTCAAGGTAACTCCCCCTGTCAGAATATCTGCCTTCTTGAATGTCGCAGTCAAATTAGCTAAATCCCCAATCTTCAAAGAAGAAGGCACTGAAAGAGCTAAACTAGTGCCGAGTTGAACAACGGTTAGAGGAGCAGTGCTGTTGCTTTGAGCGTACTTCCCCCCAGGTTGATTTCCAGCATAATGTGCAATAAAAGTGTAAGATCCAACATTGAGTGGTGTATACTGCACCGACGATGCCCCCTTAATATCAGTAGTTCCTGATCCAACTTTTTGCGTACCAATATAATAGTCAACGACCATGTTGGACAGAGGATTTCCAGAGCCATCTTTGAGAGTTGAGGAAAGATTCGCGGGTTTCTCAGCAACAACTTGAGTGGGGTTTGCTAAAATTGTGGTGGTCAAATATCCCAATGTTAATGAGCCGCTCTGCAAAGTGAAACCGGAACGCTCGTCAACATACTCGTAGTTGGTACCGTTATAGAAGAGCGCGTCAGCTGATTCCAGGTTTAGCACACTCTGCATCCCGGGCATGGCATTTGATAGTAATCCAAAAGTTAAATTGGCCACGTTCTTGACTCCCGAACTGCTGACAGTCTGGGTTGCTGGAAGCTCGAACAAGACATTAGAATAAGAGCGACCAGTACTGTTCTGATAATAACTCCCAACTGTGATAGATGGTTGTTTTCCTGCAAACAGGTCACCTGCAACTATGCCACTAGAAGTCAAATTCAGAAAAACTGGTCCATTGTTGAAACTTAGAACAAAATGAATAGTGTTGAGATTTTGCAATGGGCTGACAGAAACGTAAAGCGTGAAATTCGAATTAGATACTGTGAAAGACGAAGGATTAACGCTCATTGTCGGAGTTTGGGAAGCCGCAAGGACAGAATTATTGGTTGACAAAACTGACACCAGAAGAAACTGGGACAAAAGAAAAAGAACTATAAAAGAGGTTTTCTTCTTGAAATTCATTAGAAACTCCTCTGCCAGCCTTTTTGTTCTTTTAAGTTTATAAATTTTTTCACTTTCCATTTTAACTGTGATGGAAACTCTCAGATTAACCCTCATGGTTTATGGTCAAGTTAAATCAAATCTTTGCGACCAACAAAAAAAAGAAGGATGTTGTGAAAGATTGCCATTCTTATGCTCCTGCTGCTGCCTTATACATCATTAAGTCATCGATGTCTACTTTTCCGTTGCCGTTGCAGTCCATTCTCATGTCATAAGGAACCAGGCCAACAACAGCTGCTCTGACTTCGTTCACTTCCAACGCATTTATTGCTCCGTCACCGTTCAAGTCCTCTGGCACTGGATCAAGCGTCATCACTGGAGCTGGGTGAATTAGTTCCCTTCTTAGCAAGGGACCTTGCACAAACCACAAGGGGGCAGTCTCAAAATTCCATTCGTCTCCGTCAAGGAAGAGTTTATAGCCATTCCAGAGTGGTGTTAGCGAAGCAGTAGGTGTTCCGAAGACTATTGAATGCAGTCCGATTGGTGCTTTCCAAGGCGGGATTTCGTTTGCCCAAATCATTGAGTCGAAGACGACGGTTCCGTTCCATTTTTCAATTGGGTCTCTGTAGGCGTCCATTTCCATTGTGATGGTCATTGTCTCTCCTGGATTCAGGATGTTGAAAGGCGCAGGGAACGTGTATATACTCGGGTTTACCGCGGCGGCAAAACCTGCAAGTGGTGTCCATCCGATATACCTAGTTGGTCCAGATATCATTGCCATGGCTGTTGCGGTTTCAGGTATTACGCCATGCTTGGGGTCGCTTGGGAATGTCTGCGTAATGTTGAGCTTTGTAGCTGCGAGTTTTCCAACGTTCTTTATGATGATGTTGTCGGTCAACTCGACTTGTGGCAATGTAACTGCGGTGGCTCCGCTGTTTATAGTCACTGTCTTATGGAATTCTAGCAGGCTTACGTCGAAGGCAATATGGTTAAACCAAATTTGGCTAGTTCCATATTCGAATAGCGCTGTAATGTCATACGTTGGTGGGAACTTGGTTTGGCCTATGCAGTCGTATGCTATCCAATCGCCCGCGTTGGGAGTGAAGGTATACCAGAACCAATATCCGTTCATCTTGCCGTACATTGTTTCGAACCAGATTGGCGCGACGTTCGTGTTGAACAGCTTCTGGAGTATGTATGAGTAGTCACCTACCCAGATGTTGTAAGATGCATTTTTGCTTGGCGGAGCAGCAGGCCATGCAAACTCATAGGGCACGTTCTTGTCAGGATAAAACACTGGCGGATACTGAATACCCACGGTTTGATTGGCTGGTAGGGTCAAAGTGATCAGGTTGGGAATGCCGTTCCAAGTTATCTTAAGCTCCACTGGTGGGGGCACTTGATCTGAGGACACGGCAACTTTTGGTATGAAACCCAACACCATCACTTTAGATCCCCATGGGATGTCCAAAGCGTTCCCAGATGGGACAAGTGGTGTCGTCCATTTCAATTTTCGGCGTATTCACTTGGGTCACAGGATTATACATAGGATTTTCAGAGTAAGTCCATCCAATTGGCGTTGGCACTCTGCCTGGAACAGAAACGTCCCAAACTGAGAGGCCTTGAATTGTCCATGCATCTGCTCTTAGCGGCGGTCCTGTTGGCACGTAGACGTTTGCCAATACTGGCGGCACTAGCAAAGCGGCTAACAAAGCAGCAATTGCAAAAAGCTTCTTGTTTTTCACACAAATTTCTCCTTTCGCGCTTATGCGCTCAAAATAGTGGTAACTGGATCACTATGAAAAACCTTTTACTCTGCTGTCAGTTTATGGTAAGAATCCTGAAATAGGATCCAAATGGCGTTTAGAGCAATATTTCTGAATCTAAAACGAGTTTCAACTCGGAGAAGTTTAATTTACTGATTAGAAAGCAGTAATTCCATATGGTCTAGGTTGACGTCGAAAAAGCGTAGCTCTATTCCAATCTTGCATAAACTTTCCTCTGAGTACTCGGCACAAAATATGTCCATGAATCTGAACCCACGTTTGATCCTCGTGTCCATCGACTAGCAAAGAAGCACATTTGTCGTCAACTACAAAGTATTTTGCTAGTTGCGAATCTGTGTATCGTATAATCACACCCAAATTGGACAGCCGATCAAATTTCTCTACATTTCTTAGTGAAGGCATCGAAACAATTCCTCGAATCTTAACGCCTCTTTCAAGCAATATCTTATATAGATCCTGGTTGTTCAACCTGCCAAGGACTTCTCCCGTTGAAAACAAGATTTCATCTTCTGCCTTAAGAAGACTTTCTTGAATTTTACCTTCAGAAGAAGATGAACCGTCAAATATTTCACTCACTATACCTTGAATCTCATCATACTTCAGACTGTACTGAAGTTGGAGGGTCTGCAAAGCTTCTCTAGTTTTTAGCTCAAGATCAAAGAAGTCATCCTCAATTTGCCTTAACCTTCTTCTCAATGCTTTCTTGGGTTCGACTGCCCTGAAGACTTTGGGTTTCTCCTGAGAAACCTCAACAAAGCCCTTAGATTCAAGATTCGATAAGACTTGATAGATTTTGCCTGTGGGAACACCTGAATCGTGAGATAAAACCTTGCAGCTTAAGGATCCACTCAGCAGAAGTGTCAGAAAAACGCGGATTTCGTAATCAGATAATCCGAGGTTTTTCAAGATAACAGAGTAGCGGTTAAAAAAATCGAATGGTATCATGCAAATCATCCTGTAATATTAATGCTGCTGACAACGTTTGTGCTTCTATCGTAGCTCCAGCCAGCTAATACGATGTTGCTCACGATTAAATAATACGTTCTTGATCCAGCATACGATTGATAGGTTGTTGTAAATGTAGCAAGCCCATAAGCGTCTGTGGTCAACGAAGATGTTCCAACGTAAGAACCAGTCCAAGTTGCGGTTACTGTAGCTCCCGGGACCGGCTTTCCATTGGGATCCGCGACTGTGACAGTTGCCGTTGCAGCTTTCTGCCCAGAACTATTTAGAATTGAAATTTGCATTAATGATATATGAAGTAATGTTCGAACAAAATTTGCTCTTATCGTGGAAGGTCCATTTAATGTAACCTTTGTTTGAGATGAAGAAGAATTAGCAAAAGATATTGAACCGCTCCCATTCCAGAACGAGAAACTGTAGCCTGACGCGGCTGAAGCAGATATAGATAGCGCTCCAGAATCAAACCAACCTGTCCCAGACGGGTTAGTAGTTCCCCCACCAGAAGGACCAACTTCAAAAGTTGCTTGGTACTGAGTCTTCCAAACAGCAACTTCTTTGATTGGACTATTCATGGTAACTGAAAAAGAAGCTGCAGATCCACTATACGATCCAGAACCCGTGCCACTCCACCCTACAAAAATGAATCTAGACCCACTTGTTCCAGAGATCGTTGTCGGATTCACACTGAAGGTTGCAGTAGACCCGGCATTATACCAACCCTGACCAGTGACGGTCCCATGTCCCCCTGAGTCTACCGTTAGATAATACTGCTTGGAACCATAGTAAGATGTTATAATTGTATTTACACTTGGAACCAAAATATCGTGAGCTTGAGCACCCCCATCACTCCAACCCGTCCAGACTAGTTGAACCCCTGAGTCAGAAACAGGCGAGAGTGCTTCAAGATTATGAATTTCCCCGATGTTCCACGTGAAAGAGGTTGGAGAAGTGTATAAATTCCCGTCAATTCTTATGTATGGTGGAATTGTTGAATTAGAATTAATCAAAACGCTCGCGGTTATTGGGGCTCTATCGAAGTTTGCGGTTATCGTTCCCGGACCATTTATTACTGCAGCAGTATTGGAACGTGAACTGTTTAAAAGAATTATCTTTTCAGATGCAGTCCAATAAGAGAAACTGTTGGGGGAATTGGTAATCGCACTGATTGGTAAAACTCGTTCCGATAGCATACCAATTGTTACTCCCGGAAGGGGTAGTTGTTCCAAGATTAGCAGGATTAACATTGAAAACCACTTGGCACTGAGTTTGATACATTGCTGTAAAGTTCAATGGACTAATCATCATAGCCATATTTCTAGGGTTAAACGTAGACTCGTCTTCGACCCACTTTACAAAAACTTCTTGAGTCCCAACTCCAGCAAAAATTTTGCCATCAACCCCCAGTGTTCCCAGTGAGTATCCTTCAACAATCCACTGAATAAATGGCGTTTCATCGTTGGCTGTTCCCTGTTGAACGCCATTTAGTTTGATTCCCGCGACATAGCCAGAAGTGGACGGCACTCCCTTTGTTTGAACTACTAAGCAATACTGAATCTCAAAAGTAGCTTCAATGACAGAGTTTGTGCTGGGAACTCTGTAAGTATCGTTCTGAGTACCGCCATCACTCCAACTCTTCCAAACATACTGCACCCCTAGACCAGCAGGAACTGGCGAGAGCGCTTCAAGAGTGTGGACAGAACCTCCGACCCAGCTAAGCGAATATGGAGTGGACTGCAATACTCCGTCAACCTTGATGAAACCTGCGCCCGCTGGGGCTGATCGCAAAGTTACGGTAACGTTGGACATCGCGAAGTTAGCAGTTAAATTGCCAGAGCCTTTAATTCTGACTAATGCAGAAGTTGATGATTGATTGGAAAGCGTAATCAAAGATCCTGATGTGTTCCAAGAAGATAACACGTATCCAGAGTTGCCTACTGCTGACATAGATAATAGGCTGTCCGAATCATACCAGTTAGTGCCCGATGGACTAATCACCCCAGTCCTCGAAGGGTTAACCGAAAAGGTAACCCGATATTGTGATTTGTAGTTCGCTGTTATCGTTTGTTCCATATCCGGAACTGTAAAATCGTGACTTAAGCTTTTTCCATCGCTCCAATTTACCCAAACATATCTAGAGTCTAAAGGTCCAGTGGCCTGAGCAATCGCTTCAAGATTATGTACAGAACCAACTTGCCAGGTCACCGAATAAGGCGTAACTTGCAACGCTCCATCAACTTTTACAAATTCAGACCCACTAGGATTAGAAGAAATTATGACCGACATTGTAGCCGGGACAAATTCAGCTGTTACTGTACCCGAACCACTCACCCTAACTGTCGTTGAAGCAGATAATGATTCAGTGATTGATAAACCACCAACTGCATTCCACGAAGAAAACTTGTACCCATTTTTTGGAACAGCAGAAATCGACTGCAAACTCGAAAAATAGAATCCAGTTCCTGAAGGACTAATTGTGCCACAACTAAAAGGATCTGCAGCAAAATTAACCCGGTATCTTGCCATCCAAATCCAAGTCAGACTTGACGGTTTATTCAAAGTGAAAGCAACACTGGTATTGTTTCCAGAAGGAGACACGCTTCCGGTGCCCACCCAACCGGAGCAAATGAACTCAAGATCGTCTGATAGACGTGTGGAATTATTAACTGATGCAGTCAATGATGTGCCCGCATCAAACCACCCGCCTCTTGTAGAAGGCGTTCCTTGACTTGACGTTACGTTTAGATAGTATTGTTTTTGGAAGCTAGCCTTTACCGTTGTACTCGTTGTCGGAACAACAAAAATATGTGTTTGATTTCCATGGTCGCTCCAGCCAGTCCATTTAATTCGAACGTTTTGGTCACCAACATTCGAGACTGCCTCAAAAACGTGTTGGGACCCCACAGCCCAAGAGAAAATCGTCGGAGTGGTAACTCCTGCACCATCAATTCTTACTAAAGCACCACCCACGGGATCCGAAGCTACCGTTATATCAGCTTCTTGAGCTGGGCGACTAGCAATCCACGCATAGGCAATTACTGAAGCGGATACAGTTATTGCTAAGATAATCAGAAACAATTTTGCGGGCGAAATAACAAAAGGAGCAATTTGATTCCGCATAATTACCCCCTTCGGATTACTTGAAAACAGATAGACTTTAAAGAAAACCTAGTTAAACTAATAGTTTACGCCTTATTTAAGTTTTTATATTTGCATTTATTGAGCTAAAATAGCCAAATGTTTTTAGTAAAAAGGAATAGTACGCAAGGAAAATTTTTCGTTTTCTAACTTTGCACAGACAAACCGTGATTCCATAAACCTCAAATAGAGCACGTTTAATTCTCAAACGAATTGCCTTAAACCAATATCTATTACACTCCACTATCGTTTGAAGACCATTTGCTGTTCCAAGAACAAAAGATACTCGTTGAAAGAGCTCAAAAACTCAAAGAACGAGCAACGTGCGTGTTCCGAGAACTCTAAATGCGTTCTCTGCAACTCAGTTCATGCTGCAAAAAAGCTTCTATGCAAGGCAAAATTCGCATTCTTCTGAGGCTTTCCTCTTGGTTGCGCTTGACCCTATTGGGAACGTCACTTTGTCTTTGCAAGTGGCGATTATGTTTTTGTTGATAATTGGTTTGCCGTTCATTTTGGGAATTAAAATGTTTGCGCCGCAAGAATCACAGAGGTATGCTTCAACCACAAAAAAATAATTCTCAGGTGACCTAACTGGTTTCTCAATTTCCCTGTCACAGTTAGGGCATTTAGTCACTTGAAACCATCTTGACACTAGTTAAGTACCCAACGTCGTATAAGAGCTTGTGTGACTTCAAGAAGAAACAACAAATCCCCTCCCATTTTAGATCCTTGCAAAAGCACAGATTCTTTCTTTCACTTTAAATCATCCCTCTCTATCCGCAGAAGGAGAAATCCCTTGAAGACATCTTTGCCATAGAGTAATTTTTACTCTGAAAAACGCCCGCTTATTCTTTTCACAGATGATTCAGCTATCTAGAGCCCCCTGCAAAACCCTTTTGAGTTGGCAAAAGATAGGACTGAAGAAGAATTTGCCGTCTTAAAATTTTAAGTACTTCCACTTAGTCATAAAGCAAGAAGATTGAATGACTATGCCTGAAGCAAAAGATGCAGAGATAAAAAGTGAACTTTTCGCTGAAATTGAAACAATTCAAAAGCTTTACGAGACGCTGAAAGGTTATCTTTCAGGAACTGACTATGATGCCTTGGAAATTGTTGGAACTTTTCACGTGTTCAAAGATAGCCTAAACAAAATTAGCGCTCATATAATGACCTTTTACACTTTGGAAGGGCAAAAGACCAAGATTACCTGGGAACCTCTCCTAGTCAACATCGAAAATGCGTTAGAAACACTACGCAAATCAGCCCACCCGCAACCGCGAACTGCAATTCAATGCGCTCTAACCATGTCAGAACCCAACGCTCAAGAAGTAATGGCTTATTTTGCTAAACTCAAAGAATCTCTGCATTAACCGCTTTTTCAATTCTATCTTGTTCCAATTTTCTTTGGGCTATCCTATCCAGAAGTTTTTTCAGGATAATTTTGGCTGCTCTTTTGTCTAGGGGTTTGTTTTCGTTTCCGCATTTTGGAGAGTATATGCAAGATGGGCAACCTTCAATGCATTCGCAGTTGGTTATGAGCTGAAGTGTTGCCGTGAATAGTTTTTCAATCATAGCGTAGAGGGTTTCTGATATGCCTATGCCGCCTTCGAAACCATCGTAGATAAATATGGTTGGTTGTTCGGTGTCTGGATGCACGGGGGTTGAGACTCCGCCTATATCCCATCTGTCACACATCGCGTAGAGTGGTGCCATGGCAATCATGGCATGTTCAACGGCGTGAAGGCCTCCTGCGAAGTCGAGTTGTTGCTTGTGTTGGATTTCTTTTTTTATTTCTTCGGGTATGGTGAACCATGTGCCTACCGTTGAGAATTTGAGTGGCGGAAGGTTGAGTGGTTCAACTCCAAGAATTACTTCGTTGTTTTTGATTACGAATTGGTGGTATCTTTCTGTTACTTGAACTTCGCCTAATCCAACTTGAATTCCCATATCCTTTTCTAAGAATTTTTTCTTTATGTCGATGTCTACGGTCTTTCTGGGTTCAGTATTGTAGCTGACATCTTTTTTGCGCACTGAGGCGATTAGGGTTTTCAGGTTTAGGTCTTCGACAACGTATGTTTCGCCTTGATGAAGCAGAACGGCTCCTTCGTGGGCTTCTTCGTATGCTTTGGTTAGTTCAAGGGTTTCGAGAACATGCCCGTTACATATGACGGTGACGATTTTGTTCGAGATGTTGTTTAGGTTTACGAGGTCGGCTGGTCTGGCTGTGCCGCAGTATATCCAGCCGCTTGCGGTTTTGCGGACAAGTTTTTCTTCTTCAAGGGCTTTTAGGCTTTCGCTTAAAACGTCTGGGAAGTATTTGTGGTCCTCTTCGGTGATTGGGAACTCGGAAGCAGCGCACATTATGTGGCCTAAGGAGATGTATTGATTATGTAAATCGATTATGGCTTGTTCGTGTGGTCTGCCGAAAAATGCTTTTGGATGTTTCATGAAGTACTGGTCCAGCGGGTTTTGGAAAGCGACCAGCGTTACTATTGACTCGGCGTTTGTTCTTCCGCCTCTTCCTGCTTGTTGCCAGGTTGAGATTACTGTGCCTGGGTACCCTGAGATAATTATCGAGTCCAAAGTGCCTATATCTATTCCTAGTTCCAGGGCGTTGGTGGATGCTACGCCCACGAGGGTTTTTGTGCGAAGTTTGTTCTTCGATTTCTCGGCGTTCTCGTGGCAAGTACCCTGCTCTGTACGCGGTTACTGCCTCTGCCAATCCTGGGCGTGCTCTTCTTCGTTTCAGGTCTTCTCGGGTCCATCTTACGATTAGTTCAGCCATTTGCCGTGAAACCGTAAAGCACAGAGTCTGAAGGTTTTCGCTTATGCTTAGCATGAAGAGGTCTTTGGTTTCTTGGTGTGTTGAGCGTCTAATTGCCCGTAATGCGTCTGTGAATGGAGGGTTCCAAAATACAAAGTATTTTTTTCCTCGCGCTGAGCCATCATTGGTGACGACTTCAAAGCTTCTTCCGGTAAGTCTTTGTGCGTGTTCCTCAGGATTTGCGATGGTAGCTGAACTTACTATAATTTGGGGTTTTGATCCGTAGCGTTCGCAGATGCGCATAAGTCGCCGAGTTAACATGGCTACGTTTGATCCAAATACTCCCCGGTAAACGTGTCCCTCGTCAATTATGATAAATTTGAGGTTGTGGAAAAAACTGCGCCATTTATAGTGCCAAGAAAGGTACTTGTGCAATCCATATGGGTTGCTTAGGATAATATTTGAGCTTTCTCGAATGTTAGATCTTTGGTGAGATGGAGTATCGCCGTCGTAAACATTTGGGAATGCATCGATTGTTGTTTCTTTTTCCAGCTCGCGCAGCACTTTGAGCTGGTCGTTGGTTAAGGCTTTTGTCGGATAGAGGTACAAAGCCGTTGATTCTTTATCGATGCATAGTGCTTCAAAAACTGGAAGGTTAAATGAGAGAGTTTTCCCCGAGGCAGTTGGTGTAACGATTACTACGTTTTTTCCGCGACGAATCTTGTTTATTGCGCACGCTTGGTGCGAGTATAGTTTGATTGATTTGCGATTCAGATATTCCTCTATGCAATTAGGTAGAGGCTTTTCTAATTCGCCGTAAATGGCTTCTTTGGCAGGTATTTCCTCAATATGGACAATTTGCTGTTTGTAACCTTTCAAGCCTTTTAGGTAGTTGATGTATTTTTCCATGTCCATTTAGAGATTCCACTCTTGGTAAAGGCTGCAAAATAGTTGTGCTAGAGTAACCAGGTCTTGCTTGTTGTGTTCGACGATGGCTACAAGTGGTCCGACGTTTCCGGATCGCTGATATGTATCGTAAAACTCTGGTACCAATGCACCTGGGATGTTGATTCCTCTTTGAATCCCCAAATATTTTTCCACCGTTTCCAAACGGCAATTGGCCAATTTGCTTCCTAATGCGCGTCTGGTAAAATGGAGAACGTCAAAATGGGGATTTTCAAAAACTTGCTCTAAACCTAATCCATAAAACGATAGTCTTTCGCGAATGAAAGGAACATCAAAACATCGTCCATTAAAAGAGACAAAGACTGAATCAGACTTGAGGTTCGAGACAAATTCACAGAGCGCGCAAGCTTCTTCCGAGACATCCCTCACCAAAAACTGGCGAGTTCTAATTCCTTTCTTTGCCACGTTAGCTGCCCCAACCAATATTATGGGTCTTCCGAAAAGCCCCATAGTTTCGATGTCGATTATGGCAAAATCTTCGTTGCGGCAAAAGCCCGCCAAATAGTGAGATAATGGATGCGACTTTGGCAGGGACCGTCTTAGCTGCAACTGTAAAGCCGAAACATCTTTCGATTCGACTAAACGTAAAAATTCGTTGGCAGGTTTTCGCCATTTTGCGTGACCTGTTAAGTCTTCAATTGATCGGCATCCTTGCTGCCTTAGTGTTCTTTCCCTGGCTGGTCCAATTCCTGGCAGGATCCTCAACTCTGAGAGCAGCACTCTCCGGCTTTCTTTCGGACTTGCTTTCTTGAAAGGCACATCATGTTCTTGGCTAACGCAGTAGCACATGCCGTGCTCATTTGAAAGGATTTTTCCAGGAATTGTTTCTTCCAGACTTTTCCCTTCAAATTTGGTGAGTAGTTCTGTCTTGAGTTTCAGCGCTTCATCAAATTCTGAAGTGTAAATCCAGCCTTCCGAAACCATGTTGCCAGATTTTTCTGTTATCAAAGGTTTTGTGGCAAATACTTCGTATTCTTTTATCGTTTCGCTTTTTTGGCGAAGGTTATGCGCCACCCGCGTTAGGTCAGCGTTTTTGTTTGAGCTTCCAGATTTAGAGTTTGTGAATTTTGATTCAATCTTGTTTTGAATTGGGTTAAAGGTTACGCTGTATTTCTTTAAGAGATAGGTTCCGCAATCTTTGCAATGACTGGTTTTTTCAAAGTCTTCTTGTGAATAATTAGTGCCGCATTTTGGGCAAACGTAGTTTAAAGTCAATTTTGTCCAGTGACTCTTCCATCAAGAGCTTATAAAAAGAATATGCCCTAAAACGTGTAAAAGCTGCAGGTTTCGAGCAAACCAAAAAGCACTCAGGAAAGCTCGGCTTTCATGATTCTCATCGCATTTAAAGCAGATAGCGCTGTGGTTTCCATGCTTGAAACTGCTGCTTCTATGGAGTTGAGACAGATTAGTCGTTCATCGATTTGACTTAGGGGCAGTTTCTTTATGGGTTTAAATCTGGGATAAGCGGCGGTCCAGCTCTGCTCCAAAACTGGTGATCCTCTTTTCTCGAACATGCCGTCGAAGAAATCGTCGGATATCGATTTAGGTGAACTAACTGTAACCAAGCATTGTTTTTCTGGGATTCTTTGAATTCCAATGTGGGTAATTGGATCGGCTTCTTTTGTAGTGAGCACCGTTGTTGGAAGTTTCATCGAATTGCCTAATCCAAAGTGTTGTGGCCTGAGAAAACCTTTCATTATCTTGGTATAGACTTTCTGGTATTCTTGAGATTCCCCTGCGGGTTTTGTTATTCCATCGAGTTCGATTTCTGACAATTCTATCGGTGTGGCGATGATTAATCCATCAAAAAGTGATACATCATTTTCAGTCGAAACTCTGTAAGAGCCCTCTCGAGTTTTCTCCACGCTGACAACTTTCTGTTTTAACTTAATGGTTGCTTGAGACGCTCTAGTCTAGGTGAGATGGTAATGCGTCGTTTCCGTCAGCCAAACGGCAAATAGCTCCTCCGTAGGAACCTAGCAGCGAAGAGATTCCTGCTAACCCGCCCAAGTCGGCGTTCTGAGTGTAAATGGTTCTTGTCAAGGGCGTGGCAAGTTCTTCAACAAAGGTTCTGCTTATACCTTTTCCAAGAAGGATTTCTTCAAAAGTTGTTCTGGTCCATTTGCCTAAGCCTGATGACTCAAGAAGGTCGCCGATGTCGATAGGCTCTTCTTCTTCCAGATAAAGTCTTGCAGCTTGACCTTTTGCCTCTCTTAAGAGGAGAAATGCCCGAATTATGTTTAGCCTATACCGCGTCAGAAGATTTAGGTTAGTTGACTTACCATTTGACTCAAAAATTATCTCGGAGCCGTTCCAAACCGCGAACTCTTTTTGATCTTCTACTCGTCTCAGTTTTAGTCGAGCACTGCTTGCGAGGTTAAAAATTGTTTTGTTTGTTTCGCCTATGAACGATGCTCCTAATTCTATGTTTAATCCTTTAGTTTTATGGGTAAGAATTCTGCCGCCCACTCTGTCTTGGGCTTCAAATATTGTTAGTCTAACATTTGGAATATTTTGACTTGCAAAATATGCTGCAGAACATCCACCGATTCCTGCCCCGACGATCGCGATGCTCTTCATTCGATTCAATAAACTGTGGGAAGAGTCTAACTTATACTTGCATACAAAAGATAGTGGCTTTAGGCAAGAATTATGGACCTTGGTCAAAAGGTTTAAGTTGTTAAGACTCGGGGTTACTCTGGGTTTTAGAATGGTTAAGCACCTGTTTGGACTTGAAGAAGAAGACGAAGAATGCGACTGCGAATGCGAAGATTGCGAAGACGAAGAGTAAACTCGCGAAAATAGTCTCATCACAACCCTTTTTTCATTTAAATACTTGTTTGACCAGCACGACAGGTCACTTTAAAGGCAAACTTTTAAAGACCAAGTTAAGGTTTGGTAAGTTGGCAGTGGGTCTTAGGCGGGGGGGTAGGGGTCCCTTGTACCGCAAACCCTCTACATGGCGGGCTAACAGCATGGGCTGAGGCGCAAAAGGCCGTCTGGACCCTCATTCGCGAAACAGTGACTATCCGTCCTTTGAGGCTGGCGGTCTCTGAGCGGTTTCCGTAGGGGAATCGTCTTCGGGGTTCACCAGGCGAACCTGGCTAGGCTCGGGAGAGAGCAACCTAAGTTTGGACGTTCAGCGCACAAGGGGGCACGGGTAAGAGTATAGAGCTTGAGGGGACTGGCGGAGTCTGGGCGTCGAACCCATGTGACTCACTGCTACTTCTATCTTAAATCTGAATTTATTTTGGAATTGCTCTACGTTTGGGTTGTTGTGTCTTGTTCGTCAAAACTGTAACTAACCCATAGAGTTATTACCGAGAAAAACAAAACTAAAGCAGAGATCTTTTCAGGGTTTGAATTCATGGTAACCGCACCTGTTTCTTTCAAGATCGACACTGAAGTTCCACCGAGCTACTACGAGAAACTTTTTGATTTCATGTATAGTCAGTACTATGCTCCCCAGAAACAGCGATTCTCTAATCTGGAGAAAGAAACAACTCCTACCAGCACGAGCATTTCATGCAACATTCTCGATGCCCAAGGAAAGCAAATTCTTCACGTTGAAATAACTGGAAGCAATAAAGTGTACGCAACCATAACTCCACTCGAAACTGAAGTTTCAGACACAGATTTAGAAGAAGCTAAACAAGATGTGGTAATCGCGACGGAGTTGTTTGAGGAAAAGGCGCGCAAAGCAACTTGGTATTTCGCTTGGCAAGAAGGCGAAAAAATTGTCCCTGAAAAAGTCAAGCTTCATGAAAAGAGCTTCAATCGGTTTTTCCTTGAAACTCAGATTCTCCTCACCTTTACGTTCTTAATTTTGGGAGGAGCATTATTCGTAGTCGTTCTTACCTATTTTCCAAAATATTTCTGGACTGTTCCGTTAATTCTGATAGCTTCCCAATTTGTGTTCGTCTTTTACTCCAACAAGATCATCGCAAGAACAGGCGATTGGGCAATAACCAGAGATAACCCAACCATACACTTCTTAGAGTATCAACCTCCAATCGGCTCTCTAGGCACGATTGACGACTACAAGCAAGTGTCACCCGAACAATTAGCGGCAATCAAAAAAGAAGTCTACGAGGAAATCGAGGCTAAACGTGGCGAGATTGACTGCCTAGAAGCAGAAAAAATCTTCTCCAAGTATAACATATCCTGCAAGCAAGGTAGCCTGAAGGCCAAAAAAATTAATGTTTACGAACTGGTGAAAAAAGTCGCAGACCGCTTTGGCTATAAAGTACCTAAAATCGTCATTTCAAACACAATGGTTCCGAACGCTGCGGCTTCTGGTCCCAGCCCCAGCCGAGGTATCGTCTTGATAACCACAGGATTGCTTGTTCAACTTGAAGAGCCCGAAGTTGTAAGTGTCTTAGGGCACGAGTTCGGCCACCTGAAAGGCAGAGACCCGCTGATACTATTTGGACTCTTAAGCGCCGAGTTCTTGTTCAGATTTTATGTGCTTCTTTCGCTGCTCCCGATATTGTTCGGATCTTTCCTATTCTTCATCTACTTCTTTGCAGTGATGACTGTGATATTCTTCATAGCCAAGTTCTTCGAAGCCCGCGCCGATCTAACGTCAGCTATAATGATGGGGCAACCAAAAGTCATGGCAAGTGCGCTGGAAAAAATAGGTTTTCACCGATTATTGTTTGAACGCACTCCATCTTTTCGTCTTCAAGAATGGGTAGGCTTAGACTCTCACCCACCAATATACTTCCGAGTGGAACGCCTCGAAGGCCTCCAAGAACCAGTTCAGGTAAAACATCCTTTGTTTCAATCCATCAAAGATGTATTCAGGGGATTTGCAGCAACCATTTAGAGCTGCATAGGTTTTTTGCCTAAAACACCCTTTTCATGGAAGGGCTAAGAACTGTGACAAGAAAAAAATAGTTATGAGCATTCTATTTTGATCTGCTTATTGCAGAAGTTTATTGACGAAATCGCTACAAAGGTTGTCAATGTTGTCCTGAGAGGTGATTTTTACCACTGCGTTAAGGTATACTGAACTGCCGTTTGGAAGTGGAGCTACGTCCTGGGTAACTGCTGTTTTGTCGTTGTTATTAATCTTCACGCTGCCAAAGCCGAATGCTCCTACTTTTGTCTGTTGAGACGGATTTAGGTCATTTAGGTAGGATTGAATCGAACTGGCTGGTTTACCTGCGTAGATGGGTCCGCCGATTACAATCACTTTATAACCTGTTATGTTGGTTGCAGCAGAGCTTTTTACACCCGCCAAAGTAACATCGTAACCCGACGATTGCAAGCTGTATCCTATTTTTGTCGCCACATCTTTCGCCCCTCCGCTTAAGCCAGGATCATAAACAACCAATGCCTTTCCAATCGCTGCACCATTAGGCAAAGCTTTGGATTCGGTTGCCATATTTCCAGCGACATCCGATACTATTAAGCCTAAACTAGTTATCCCGGAGATGATTAAAACCGCCAATATGATTAACACTATTTTCAAGATTTTTCTCATTAATTTCCCTTGTAGTTGAACAATGAAATTGTAATGGAATAAAAATTTTTCTTAAGAAACAAGCTTATTCTGTGTAAGATTGAAATTTCACTGACTTAACTGTCAACTAGGGCTTGGAAAAACTTGTCTCAAGCACTTTAGCAAGACTTATTTGGTCCCGAACTTATAGTGCAATAGAATCATTTCTCGAGGGTTCTCACATGACTTCTAGCTATTCTGTTGAAATAATTACTCCTGAACAAAAGGAAACACTATTCAGGCAATACGAATACCGGTTGCTTTATACCAAAAAAGCCGAAATCTATGGCTGCTGCATAAAATTGATCACCGAAATTGAACGTGTTCAGAGTGAGTGGGAAGACAACTTTTACACTATGAGCGAAAGTACTAGGAGTCACGGAAGACTCATCGTTCTCGAAGAACCTGGGCAGCCTGTTAACATCAAGTACGATCCTTACACGAAAACAGCTTTTCTCATAAACGTGGATTATTACGGCTGGATAAAGAGCATTGCTTTAGCCCTTGCGGGAGATATTCTTGAAGATGAACACAGGATTTTTTCTGTCCACGGTGCTGCTATTGACTTAGGTTGCACGGGCGTATCTATTATTGCTCCTAGCGGCACAGGTAAAACTACACATTCTTGGGGTCTTTTGCGTCTTCCAAATTGCCGCTTAGTCTCAGATGACTGGTACTTCGTCAGGCTTTCAAGCCGCGAACCCCTTGCTTTTGGATCAGAAAAGAACTGTTACATAGAAGCTGACATGGCTAAAATCTGGAACGAATATGAACGACTCGTAGACAAAGCCACATTTGACCAAAAGGGCAGAGCTGTGGTAAACGTACGTTGGATAGTAGGCGCCGGTGGAGTTATCCCGTTAACAACCATGAAAAAAATTATTCTACTAAAGAGAGACACAGAAGACAAAAATATTGTAACGCCTCTGAGTCCTGAAGAAGCCTTGGCTTATCTTTTGGCGAATGACTTCTGCAATCCGCATCAGCTCGTGAGAGACAACCGAAAAATTGATTTACGCAAAGACTTCTTCAAACGGTATTTTGCCCAGACAGATGTTTACCTCGTCAACACCACCGGTACTCCGCAGTCAACTCAGAAGGCAATTCGAGAAGTTCTGGGAGTAAAAATGTAGAGTGAATGCAAAAAGAAATAAAGCTTAATCGTACATTAGGTCTTTTCAAGACTCTCGGAGGATTACTCCAGCCTTGAAGCTACTCTACATTGTTGTCGATGGCATGGGTGACATACCGGATAAAAATCTGGGAAATAAAACTCCCCTTGAAGCTGCAATAACGCCTAACTTGGACGCGTTAGCTAGCAAAGGGAAAACAGGGCTCATGTATTCTGTTAGAAAAGGTGTTGCGCCTGAAAGCGATGTTGCTGTTATTTCTCTTTTGGGATATGATCCCTTCAAATACAGCACAGGACGTGGCATCATCGAAGCCGTTGGCGCAGGGCTAAGCCTCAAAGACGGGGACTTGGCGTTAAGATGCAACTTTGCAACCCTGGGAGAAGATAATGAAATTCTCGACAGACGGGTGGCACGAAGCTTATCCTCAGAAGAAGCAATCGAACTAACCAGGGCAGCAAACAAAGAGATTAAGCTAACTTCGCACCCAGCAACTTTCGAATTCCAAAACACCGTGGGACACCGAGCCGTGTTAGTCATTAAGTCAAAAGGCAAGCCCCTCTCGGGAAAAATCACAAATACCGATCCAGCTTACTCCATCGTTAACGGCTTAGGTGTTGCGGAAACCACTGTTGATATGCATCTAAAATCATGCAAGCCGATTGATGGCTCCGAAGCAGCTCAAATTTCAGCCGATTTAGTTAACGAATTTACGAAGAGAACCCATCAACTATGGGAAAATAGTTTAATAAACAAAAAACGCGCAAAAGAAGGAAAACTAAAGGCAAATGTGGTTTTGTCAAGAGATGCAGGGAGCCTCTTGCCACACTTCTTCAGTATCAACGATCGATACGGCGTGGATTTTGCCGCTATAGTAGATATGCAGGCTGAAAGTGGAATCGCAAAACTCGCGGGTATGAAGTCAACCTTGCTCCCACCACCAACAGGTAACCTTCAAAGCGACTGTCAAATCCGAGTCAATAAGCTATTAGAAGAAATGCCCCAACACGATTGTTTTTACATTCACCTCAAAGGACCGGATGAGCCAGGACACGACGGCAACTGTCGAAAAAAAACCGAAATAATCTCAGCCATCGACAAATACTTTTTTGGAAAACTGCTACCTCAAATAAATGAGAAAGAGGTTTTGTTTTGCATCACGGCAGACCATGCAACGCCTTGCGTTTTGAAAGTTCACAGCGATACCCCCGTTCCTTTGCTTCTCTCTGGGGGTTGCATTAAAGATGAGTGCGTTTCAAAGTTCTGCGAGAAGACATGTGCCAAGGGTAGTTTAGGCACGTTGGATTACGGTTATGAACTAATGCCCAAACTTATGAACTTGCTAAAACAAAAAGAATAAAAAATTTTTTGAGCTTTTTGCCCAATTCTATATGTTTCTAACTGCCAAATAGTTGCATTTTGCTTTTTGCAACCTGTTTTATGCCGTCTTTGGCGGGCCCCAAAATCTTGCGTGGATCAAATTCTTTAGGTGAGTTCGTTAGTGCCTCCCGAACGTTGGCTATTAAGCTAAGCGAAGGTCAGTATCAACGTTAACTTTTGCAATGCCTAACCCAATGGCTTTCTTGATTTCTGCTTCAGGTATTCCTTTTGCGTGCCAATGTTGCGCCATATTTGGATTTTCCTTTCCAACAAATGAACTATTAGGTGCCCCTCACAGCAAATGTTCCAGAAGAATTCTTAATCCAATTGCTATTAGAATGAGCCCTCCAACAATTTTGATCCTATTCCCAAAAACTTTCCCCAAGCCACATCCGAAGAAGAAACCCGCGAATGAAAGTGAAAAGGTTACTATCCCAATTACCAAGATTGGCTCTAAAACTGATGTTTGGAGAAATGCAAAACTTAAGCCAACCATCAAAGCGTCAATACTTGTAGCTACTGACAGAGCTAGCACTGAATGGAGTTTGAGAACGTTATCTTCTTTTTCATTTTCTTTTTTCGTTGAGTCGTAAATCATTTTTGAACCAATGAGCGTTAGAAGCCCAAATGCGATCCAATGATCTATTCCCATTATTAGGTCTCTGAAACTGAGGCCTGCAAAATAGCCGATCGCAGGCATTAGCATTTGAAATCCTCCGAAAAACGTGGCGAGCAACAAGGCTGACTTTCGCCTTTTGTTTTCTATGGCTATCCCTTTAGCGATTGAGACTGCGAATGTGTCCATTGCTAAGCCTACGGCAATCAAGATTACCGTGAGTAAATCCATTTTAGCACCGAAGCTGATTTGGTTAGCATTAAGAACTCACAGATATAAGATATTGCTTGGGAAGAAGCTCTTTACGCCTAAAATCTTCCAAGAAATGTCTAACAAGAGAAGCGAACGAAAATAGAATTGCCTTTCAAAAAGGTTAGTCAATAACGCTCGAGATTCATCCTTTGATCATGGTACTTCATGTCATTAATAGCCATCACAGTTTGCCTGTGCCTTCAAAGGATTCAGGACAGTTCTAGATTTAACGAACTTTTCCCGGAAAAAAGAGAGCTGCTTGAATTCCTCGTCTATTTGAATCATCGCCAACGCCATCGTTTTGATTGGATAGCTCCAAGAAACTATTTATAACAGCGTTAAGACTTATTTTTGTATAAATTTTTGGAGTATAATAAAATGAAACGAAAATTGATTATGGTGCTTGTATTGACAATGTGCTTGTCAATGTTTTCAGTTGTGATGATTAACGTTAACGCAACTGACGCGGTTTCAACATGGCCGATGTTTCATTTTGGGGTAACCACTTCATTTGGACCCGACACGAACCAGACAAAATGGAACTTCACTGCTTCAAACGGTTTCTGGTCCAGTCCGGCGGTGGCAGATGGTATGCTTTACGTAGGCTCTTATGACCATCAAGTTTACGCTTTAAACGCAACCTCAGGCGTTCGAATTTGGAACTACACAACAGCTGGCATGATCAGCTCTTCTCCAGCGGTCTCAAACGGGGTTGTTTACATAGGCTCCGATGATAACAACATCTATGCCTTGAACGGCGCCGATGGCGCAAAGATTTGGAACTTTACAACTGGCAAACAGGTGCAGTCTAGTCCAGCTGTTTCAAATGGAATAGTCTATGTTGGCTCGAACGATGATCAATTCTACGCCCTAAACGCGGGATCAGGAACGCTCTTGTGGAATTTTAGAACAGGTGGCGATGTAATTTCAAGTCCCGCTGTTGTTGACGGAATAGTTTACGTTGGCTCCTACGACCGAAGAGTCTACGCTTTTGATGCTGCAACAGGCGTTCAGAAGTGGAATCATACAACTGGAGGATCGGTAGAATCTTCTCCGGCTGTAGCAAATGGAATTCTTTATGTCGGCTCACTCGACAACAAAACCTACGCTTTAGACATATTAAATGGTAATGAAGTTTGGAATGTGACAACAGGTTACGAGCAATGTGTACAGAGTTCCCCAATCGTCGCGAACGGAATCGTTTACACAGGAGGCTCATATGACGGCAACGTCTATGCTTACAATGCTACAACAGGCGCAACTGTATGGAAATATACCACCGGCGGAGGAATTTTCAGTGCTCCAGCATTAGCTAACGGAGTGCTGTATGTGAACTCTAACGATAACAAGACCTATGCTTTGGACGCAACAACAGGTACTCCGATTTGGAGTTTCCTGACCAACAGTGGCTTGCATTCGATTCCAGCGATTCTGGACGGAGTGTACTCGTCGCCAGCAGTAGCCAATGGAGTGGTATACATAAGCTCTTACGACCGTAACATCTACGCCATTGGTTCGCCTTTCACAGCAACGACTCCGACCCCATTGCCAAGTGCTTCTCCCACAAGTTCTGAAATATCTCCTTCTGCATCACCCGCCACGAGCTCTCCATCAAATACAACCTATTATGTTATCGCGGCGGCAGTCGTGATTGTCATTGTGATCGCTGTATTAGCGTTAGTCTTCAGCCGAAAACGAAAATAGAAAAATAAACCTAACTTTCCCATTTTGGGAAAGAAATCTTTTTTCAGGTTCAGTTTCTTACAGAAGTTCCCGGAAAATTCAATTATTGGATCCTGAACAATTTTTCTATATCAAGTCAAAAACCAAGTTATTAACTATGGTTTTTCTTCTTTCACGGCTAACTATCGTAATTTCACCTTGTTTGGCATGCAAGCAGAAAACCGCTAAAGAAACTGAAACCCATTATTGACTCTCTGCATGGAAAATAAATAAGAAGCGTGTGATCATGAGTAATGATTGAAAGGTTTTGAATATTAAACAGGCAGAGAAAAAGCAGCACCAGGCAATGAGGAGACGGCATGCAACAGCGGATTAACATTTACTCAGATGGGGGCGCTCGTGGAAACCCAGGACCCGCAGCAGCAGCTTACCTAATTCTCTCCGAAAAGGGAGAAATAATCAAAACCGAATCTCGTTATTTAGGCAGACGAACCAACAACCAAGCTGAATATGAAGCATTGATTGCAGGACTAGTTGAAGCCGCTAAACTAGGTGCTTTAGAAGTAGTGTGCCATCTAGACAGCGAACTCGTATGCAAACATCTCACGGGAGAGTACAAGGTGAAAAACTCAGAACTGATCAAATTGTGGAAAAAAACTCAAGAACTGAAGCGATGCTTCAAGCTAGTCACATTTGTGAACGTACCCCGTACCAATACCCGTATTAAAGAAGCAGATGGCCTTGTCAATTTGCGATTGGATGAAGCAGCTAAACATCCAACATAACTCAGAAAGCCCCATTTTCTAAACGTTAGTCTTAAATAATGACATTCTCCAATAGTGCCAGAGGGATTTCTCTTGACAAATAATGCGCCCGCGGTTGAACTGAGAAATGTTGTAAAACGTTACAACGAAATAGTAGCTGTAAACAACGTAAACCTAATCATTAATCAAGGCGAAATCTTCGGGCTTCTGGGACCAAATGGTTCCGGAAAATCTACGACACTCAAGATGCTTTTGGGTCTGGTTCAGCCAGATCAAGGCAATGTTTTGGTCTTAGGATTAGACGCGAAAAAAGATGCTGTCAGCATCAAAAAACTAGTCGGATACGCCCCAGAATCACCTCGATTGTACGAGTTCCTAACCGGGATTGAATTTCTAGATTTTATTGGTGACATTTACGGAATGCAGACTGAAGAGAAACGTAGCCGCATAACTGAGTACCTAAAAGGTCTTCAGCTGGAAGGCAGAGAAGGCGACATGATAAGCAGCTACTCCGAAGGCATGAAACAAAAAATCGCCTTAATCTCCGCTTTCTTGCATAAACCCAAACTTCTGATTTTAGATGAGCCTCTCAACGCATCTGGATCCTCGGTCGGCAAGAATAGTGAAAGACTTCCTGCATGAACTGAAATCGCAGGGAGTTACCACCATAATGTCCACTCACATTTTGGAGATAGCGCAAGCAGTTTGTGACCGCATTGGCATTATGTACCAAGGCAGTCTCCTTGCTTTGGGCAATATGGATGAGTTGAGAAAGATGTCCCAACTGCCCAGCTCGGGTTTAGAAGATATTTTCCTAAAGTTAACAGGTACAGGCGACATCAGGGCCGTCGTTGAGGAACTACTCAAATGAACTGGAAAACGGTGCGTCACTTAGTCGAGGTAGATATAAAGTCAGGAAGGCTCATGCGAGGACAGCGACTCATAAAGTACAACATCGCTAGGAATCGCTTTTTCAGCTACTTAATCTATGGAGCTGCAGTAGCAATTGGAGTAGTCGCAGGGGTACTTGTGGGTCTATTTTATGATTCGCAGCTCTCTACAATTGGTTTCAAGAGTATGTTCATTAACGGATCTGCAAATTTTCAGCTGTCCCTTCCAACAATAATTTTGGTTTTTACCCTGATTTTTACGATGATGCAGCAATTGCAGCGCAGTGGATCCGGTTTTGCCCATCAAGCCCCATATTGGCTTCCGGTTACCTGGCAAGAACACACGTTAGCCTCAATTCTGGCTGATATGCTTGGTTTGCCTCTGACTGCTATTGCCTTACTTTCACCGGCTGTTCTCATCGTCGCAAGTTTCACTGGACAATTGCCTCTAGCCGTTGGATCAACGCTTTGCATGTTTGCTGCAGCTTTCATGGCGGGCTCCATAACAGAAATTATCAGAATCTTGCAGGTTCGGTTCACAGGGGCAGTATACAAATCAACTGGCAAAGCAGCAGTTTGGGTTCGTTTCGCAAGTACTCTGATTTTCTTTATCGTTTTCTACATCATTTATTTTTACGTAACATCGGGAACAGGTTTGATATCCCTCGTACAAACAGTTGCTTCCGTGCAAGCGAGCGCTTGGTTCGTTCCATTCGTTTGGCTTGGATTAGCACTGTATTCATTGATAAGCGGATTGTTTCTAAACGGATTGCTTTTCCTAGTTTTGTCGCTTCTGTTCATAGCCGCCTTATTCTATGGAGCCACAAAGTTGAATACACGATTTGGGCTTTATGAGCCCCCAGCAATTACAATTAGCCGAGGAGTTTACGCCCCAAAAACTGGCTTTTTAGGAAAACTTGGATTTACTTCCGTGGAGGCTGCACTATTTAGAAAAGACCTCAAAGCATTCACCCGCCGAAGAGAATTGATGTCTGCGTTTATTCTTCCCATAGTCTTCCTAATACTTCCAATAATAACAACAATTAGCGGATCTCAAACATCCTCCCAATCAGGATTTCCGCCTCAGTTTGGCTTTGCTTTCACCTCGCTTTTTCCAGTTTCTCTAATGGCCATGAGCTTAGGAAACTTTATGACAGGCGAGGAAGGACAAAACATTTGGCGCATTTACTTTTCACCCGTTTCCGCTAAAAACTTTGTAAAAAGCAAGTTGACCTTTATGCTTTTCTTCTCACTCATAATCCTGCCAATAACAGGCACAATCGGATTCGTTATTTACCATCCATCGATTCGCACCATCGTAACTCTCGTTTCAGAATCGATTTTCGTGGCTTTCGCCGCAGGTTCATTATCTCTGGCAAACGGCATAAAAGGTGCAGACTTCAACGAAACTCCAAGACCCAGGATGATACGCGCTGAATGGAGCTTAATCAACGTACTTACTTGTGCAGCCGTGGCGTTCGGTGTTCTTCTTCCGCTGCTTCCATATGTATTCTCAGTTTTTACAGGCGGTCAAATATCCGCGTTTATAGAACTCTATCAAGGTATCATAATCAGCGGCGTCATATCTGCAGTTTTAACAATAGCGTTCTACAAGATTGCAGTGGGAAACGCAAAAGAACTCCTGTCAAAAGCAGAAGTCTAAAAAGAGCAAAATTAACTTGATGCCTTGAGATTTCTCTTTTCCAAGGTCGGAGGTTTTCGACGTCCGTCCCAAAGATGGTGTAATGCCAAACCCGGTTTATGCACAAGCATACGGGGACCCGAATAACGCATTACTTTCTTCACTTTTTCTTTCATATCTGGACGATAACAGTGAATCAGGCATTTTCCACAAGTACTCTTCTTCTCTTGAAATGGACACTTATCCAATCGCATAAACGCATAGGTTTTGAACTCCATGCATTCAGTACAGAGTTCACCATGAGTGTCATGGTGTGCCTTGCAGTAAATGTGAACCATTGAATCGATGGTTTTCTTTTCGCGAGTTATCCTCTTGTGTTCTACTCGTGGTTGTTCAGTTGCCATTCAGTCACACCAGCGTTATCTTTACAAAACATGAGGCAGCGTCCACATAAGGGTTTACCCGAAGTTATTCGGGACAAATCATTCAGAGAATTAAAATTTGTTCCCGCTTACTCTTTAGAAATTTTCAATTGTATGAAGCAGCGCAATTATGCAAATCTGAGAAACTTAATTGCCGCTTTATATAGTAGGCAGGAATCTATGACATTTTTATTGATTTTTGATTTATTCAGAGAGCGCTGGAGAGATGCTAGTTTAGAGATAAGAATTCTTTTGGATGTACAAAAAAAAGAAAAGATGAGGTTGGTTTGTTTTGGTTGATTGCTATGGCTATTTTTTCCTGAGTAGCAGTACGATTGCGATTATGGCTAGGATTACAAGTATTATGACTGCAATCAGAGTGTATGTTACAAATGGTGTCTCTTTTGTCTCTGGTGTGCTTGTTGAGCCTGATGCTGTTGCTACTATCATGTGGGTTTGGCCGTGTGAGCCATAGTACGAATTGGATCCGCCGAAGGTTGCAGTGATGGTGTAGGTGCCTGCTCCTTGTGGAGCGGCCCAGTTGAATGCGAATTGTCCCGCAGCGTCGCTTGTGGTGTCGCCTACGTGGATGGTGCTACCGCTTGGGGTTAATGCGTCAATTGAGATTGGTACTCCGTTGACATTGTGACCGGCAATTGGTTGCTGCATGTATAGATTTTCCATCCATACTGCCATGTCTGCATCGGATATTGCTGGAGTGCCTTTTGCGCCTGCAGATTGATCTGTGACTGTTCCTTGTATGAGCGCATTGGTTCCTATTGTAACCGCTGTCATTGGCGCTGTTACTGTGGTTGCGCTTGGTCCTTTGCCTACTGCGTAGATTGAGTTGTCGTAGTAGTTGTAGTAGCATAGAACGCCGTCTGCGAGAATGGTTGTTGAGGCTCCTGGACCGCCGGATTGACCTGCCCAGCTTAGCATGCTGTAGGACAGTTCTGCCTGTGTTTGCGTCAATCGCATATATTTTTTCGCCTTTGTAGAGTGGGTAGTTTGGTGAGTGTTCGTTGTTGAAGGCGTAGACTTTTCCGTCGGCGATTGCACCTATGAAGATTGGGTAGTTGCCCCAGACTGTTTCGATGCCGCTGTTGGTTTTATCGAAATTCCACCGCACTTCTCCAGTCAATGTATTGAAGCAGACGATTTCTCCACCAAAACCTTGTGTGTAAAGGTTGCCATAAGCTGCAAAGCCTATCTGTGAGCCACCTAAACCGCTTCCATAGTATGTGAAGGCGCGCTTTGCTCCTATAGTTGGACCCCATAACTGGGCACCGGTATCTAAGCTGTAGCCTATCCAAGCAAAAGTCTCTGTGTCTTGAGTAAAGAACACACGGTTTACTGTATCTAGTGGTTTGTTCGCCATGGCTCGACTTATGCCAGCTGGAGCTGAATAGTTCTGGATCCATAGTAGTTGTCCTCTTGTTGCTGGTTTGTCGCTTATTGCCCATATCGTGAAGGGGTTTGGAGTGACATCAACTCCTACTGCAAAGAACGACGCTATTTGTGGAGTGCTTGTGCCCAGAATTATGTCGCCGGGTATTACGTTAACTATGGTAGGAACTCCAAGTCCGGATAAATCAGCTGATATTGAGACATTCCACGAATATGAATACGGTTGGCCCGTATCAATTGATCTTCCGTTTGGTCTCCACTGATAAGCTTCGGTGGTTGCCGCTAGGCTTTGGTTGCTTCCGCCAGGCTGCAATTCAAATCCTGCGTTGTGTTGAGTATTGTTCCATAGCGCGAGTGATCCTGACTTGCTTGCTTTGTTATAGTTGAGAATGTATCGCACTATCGCTCCTGTATTGTCGTATGCAGTGAAACCGTTCGGTACGTTGGTTAGGTTGTAGAGGAATTTTCCTGTGAATGAGTCGTATGCGCTCCATGTTGTGCCTGTGACTGCCCATAGTATTCCGCCGACGACGCCGTGTTGGTTCTGCGACTCGTAATTATAAAGTTGCCCAAATGACGGAGTGAGAATTGTGATTGGACCTCCAGCAATTGTAGCTCCAGTAGTAATTGCTAAGCTGTCGCTGTGCCATGCAACTGCGCCTGTTTTTAAGTCGAGAGCTGTGTATCCACCGCCTGAAGCGGAGTGTCCGAGGGGTTCTGGGTAGTAGAGTTTTCCGTCGATTATCATTGCGTTGGTGAATCTGCCTTCGTATGAACCGCCAGAGTAGAAGCCTACATCAGGGATTGCATAGTCCCGCCAGCCCACATTTTGACCGACAATTCCTCCGGTTTCGATTGCTCTTGTCCAAAGTATGTGGGGACTGCCTGGTCCAACTCCTGCCTGCCAAAGGTTGCCTGAGCCGCCGATTTGGGATCGCACTTAGCCAGTTAGATGCCATGCCAGCCCAAGCCGAGTTTTGACCGTGTATGGGGCGTGTCCAGAAAGTTGTCGGAAGCGGAGTACTTGGGATTCGCACTATTTGCTCCGTTTGAACTATTAGAGTTGCCGACGCTTTGCTGCCCGTAAAAGTATCGCCGATTAATAGTGTCTTGTCAGGCACACCAAATCTCTGTGAGGCTATCTTAAGTGCAGCTACATCAGCTGGTATTCCACTGGGACTGTTGAGCGAGAGAACTTGTCCAGGGTAGTCGAAATCAAATTTGTATGAACCAACTTGAGAAGGCGTGAAGGTGGCGAAGGTTGAACCTGTAGCATCAGAATTGTAGGGTCCAAGAACTGAAGTGGTTCCGTCGGGGGCTGTGACTGTTACCGTATAATCTCGCCATACGTCTCCACCAAAGCCTTCAGCCGATGGCGGATTAGGTGAAACCCACATTATGACGTATACATTTTGACCTACGCCCACGGGATCGGGGCTTAGGGCAAGGTACGCAAAGGTAGGATGAGTCTGCGGAGGGTCGTTTGCGCTAACACTAGGCAGTACCATCAACATAGAAATTGAAAGTACCGCAATCAGGGCAATTGTATAAAGTGTCCTTTTTCTGGAAGATATTTTTTTCTCAATTGAATTTGTGGACATTTTTTTCCTTTTCTCCTATTTTTGTCTCTACAGTAGCCTTTATCGATATATTTTATATTTATAATTTTCCACACTGCAGAGCATTGCTTCACTCTGGGTGACCTTTTGCTCCTTTCCAAGTAAGAATAGATTAGCCTATCAACAACGGTAATTTTTTCAACCGCTTTCCTTCCAGAACTCTCAAACTATTAGTCAAATTCGAAAACCAATAATAGCCAATATGACAATTTGGATTAGTGGAGCTTTTGGTGTTGGCAACCAGTCAATCCGCCTTCATCTCTTCGTCTAAAAATAAGGAGATTTTGCTTGTTTTTCCAGGTAAGTATAAAGCCCCAGATCCCCAAATACCCCTTTCACTGCTACACGTAGCCAGTGCTCTTCAGCAAGGCGGCTACAAAGTACGCATCTTTGACATGCGAATAGAGGACCCCCGAAATTTCCTCATAGGCGAGCCCCTCTTCGTAGGCATAAGTTGCATGAGCGGACTCCAAATAAGATATGGAATGGAATTCGCGAAGAAAACACGTGCAGAAAAACCATCGTTGATTATTGTTTGGGGTGGTGTTCATCCAAGTTTGCTTCCAGAGCAAACAGCCGAAAATGAGTTTGTCGACATAGTTGTTCGAGGCGAAGGCGAGTTAATAATCAATAGGTTAGCAGATAATTTATCCTCAGGAAAACCTCTTGAACAGGTAAAAGGCATAACATTCAAGAAAGACGGATTTGTCAAGAGCACTCCAGAAGCAGACCTAATTGATCTGGACAAGATTCCAGTGGAATTACCGTACGATTTGCTCCAGTTAAACAAATACCCCGCATTAAACGCAGGGCCGCATTCATATCCAAACCAGTCGAGGTTGCCCCCACAGATGCGGGTTTTGCTACAACATACTATACAATAATCATGCATGGAGAGGCAAAACCGCAAACCGAGTCCTTGACGAAATAGAATATCTACTCAAGAAGTTTCCAAAAGCAAAAATCATTGACCCCATTGACGACAACTT
The DNA here is from genome assembly GCA_963825115.1 of Candidatus Bathyarchaeota archaeon. Lineage (GTDB taxonomy): Archaea > Thermoproteota > Bathyarchaeia > Bathyarchaeales > Bathycorpusculaceae > JADGNF01. The sequence continues at coordinate 283,113 of CAWGRS010000002.1, forward strand.
CTTTGTTGATAAGAGAAGGGTCGAAGATATCTGCAAAGGAATCATCAACCGAGGCATCAAAGTTTCTTGGAGGGCAAATTGTCGTTTCGACTACCTTTCAACATACGAACCAGACTTTCTGAAACTCCTCGAAAACGCAGGTTGCGCCGAATTGGACTTCGGAGGAGAAACAGGCTCCATGAGACTCCAGCAATTCATATGCAAAGACGTTACCCACGAACAAATAATGAAATCAGTAGAAAACCTAAGGAAATATGCACCAACAATTGAACCGTATGCTTCATGGATGAGTGGATTACCCACAGAAACCAATGCCGACCTAAACGCAACTTTTGATTTGATGGATAAAATGCGCGAAGCTAACCCTAAGGTACAACATTTCGGAATTTTCGTTTACACACCGTTTCCAAGTCCCGTGCTCGATCAATTGCCAGTTGAGTTTAAACCTCCAAAATCACTCGAGGAATGGGGAAACGTAGACGTGTTCCAATTCAAGCCACCTTGGCACACTAAAAAGCAAGTAGAAAGGCTTCGATCAATTTCCGCTGTAGCTAGGTACGCTTTCTTCCCTGAAGCAAGAATAAATGAACGAAGCTTAGCCTTCAAAATAGGTTACGGGGCAGTTAGCAGGATAGCCAAGTACCGTTGGAGACACCGATATTTCGGCTTTCCAGTTGATCTGAAAATCGTTAACTGGTTAGCAAAGAAAACTCGCGGATACCTCTGAGAAGATTTTAGAAATAGATATTACCATGTTTTCACTCTCCTTGTATTCAACAAAAATTCTAAGGACCCTAATTTTATGGAGGAATTGTAAAATTGAAATACAAAATTGAAATTAACCGAGAAGACTGCATCCGATGCGGTAGTTGCTACGCAACAGACCCAGAACATTTTGAAAGCGATTCAGATGGCAAATCCCAAGTGATAGGCGGAACCACAAACGGCAAATCAGAGCGGTCTTTCGACGACGAAAAAATGTCTATGGCACAGGCTGCAGCAGATAGTTGTCCAGTCAGCATAATTACCGTCACAAAAACATAACCTTCCCCAAACTGCGCAGATTAGCATTTCTTTAAAGAGGCGAACTTTCATGATTGAAGTCTCTGAAGAACAAGAGCTCAAAAAGCACTTGGAAATGCACCCAAAAGTAATCGCACTATTCTATGCCTCCTGGTGCCCATTTTGCTTGAGCTTCCTGCCAATTTTTAACAAATATGGAAGAAACCCTGATTCCGACAAATTCTTACGAGTGCTGATAGATGACGACGAAAACCCAATGTGGGAAACCTACTCCCTCGAGGCAGTTCCATCAATCATAGTCTTCGAAAAAGGAAAAATAACTCATAGACTCGACTGCCAACTCGGCGCTGGACTAAACGAAAAACAACTAACTAAATTCCTAGAAAAGAAATAAACTCCAAAACATAAAAATCAATTATGAAGAAGTTCAGGGCACTATAAAAAATTGAATTGTTGCCCAGAACTCCTGGGGATCTCCAAATAACCAATTTAACGAGCTTTAACATATTAAATAGCTGAGTTGACACCAACGTCTTTCAAGGTACTTTGGACGAACGCAAAATTATCCCGTGCGAAGAGCAACTTCAAATCAATTCTCTGTTTAGAGAAAAAGGAGCGATGGCTCCTTCAATAACGTCGGTCTCTCTCAAAACTCAGAAAACAAAAGGCAATTAAGAACAACAGTGACAAAAAAAATTCTTATCCGTCTTCATTGGGTAACGCTATGATACCAGCTCAAAATGTACTCTGGTAATTGCAGTCCTCTTTGAGCCAAACGTTCAGCTAACCGAACTGGCAGGGGGCTCAAAACGTAGGCTGCCCTCGTGTAGAAGCGTCGAGGCGAGCCTGGTTTTGACTCTTCTTCCAATATTATCTGAAGGTCAGACTTCTTAGCCAAAGTTGAATCCTTTTTACCAGTTATCGACAACACTGTTCCATTAAACTTTTTCAAAACATCGCACCAAAGGATAACCGGTTTGCTCTCACCCGAATAAGACATCAGAATCTCAAGGTCGCCAGCTCTTGGGTGAGGCGTGTTGACTCCTCTGGTCATGAAGACGTTGTCTCCAAGGAAGGTCTTTATGTGAAATAGTCTTACCCCCGTCATCTTAGAAATTTCGTTGGCGGTGCCTTTTCCACCCAGGTAAACATTTGTTCTCTTCTCCAGAATATCCACAATTTTCGTGTAAGTCTCAGAATTTACATTAGCGTCAACAAGAGCACCAATGGTGTCGTATTCTTCTTCACACATCGAGAATATGTCGTCAACTTCAAGATTTCTGTAAATGGCTTCAATCATTAAATTCAACAATTCAAGAGTGCCCAATTCAAAAATGTCGCCCATCATGCCAATTTCACTGTAATCCAAAGAAGGTTTTAGCTTTCCCCTTCCCTTAATGGGGACAACAGTACCATGCCTTCTTGTAACCTCAGCCAAAGGCGATTGCAGAGCACTCGTGAGCAACCCCATTCTAAACTTATTAGCTTTCTTATCAGTAATGTACCTCTCCAAATCCTGAGCCATAACCAAAGGATCATCCGAATAACCACTACCACTATTCATGAGAAGCAAAATTTTCTTATACCGACGCTCAAGATCCATTGCCGCATCATACATGTTCTTTCCAGGAAAACCAGGATCATCAGGCGTCAAAATAACCTTGTTTCGCCAACCAACTTGACTCAAAGCAATTTGACTCATAGCAGCATTAAGCGAATAAAGAGATCTTCCAGAACCGCCACAAACAACACAATCCGCAGACTTTAAGTCGTCAAACAACGGAGCAAGGCTCTTCTTAGGTATGCTCAAAATATTGTCTCTAACTCGGTTAATGTAACCGATACAGCTGATCTTACTCTTGTTAGCCAAACCAACCCAGCCCATGAACATGTTTCAATGTGGCTATATTATTCTTGTGCTTCAACTTCAGCAATCAGTTTTAGTTTTTGACTATGAAGTGCTAAACATTTATATTTTGTCAAAGCACATCCATGGAAACGGTCAAAGAACTATGACAGCTCAAGGTGAATTCTTGAAATTTGATTTTCTTCGCAAACTGGCTTTGGAACTTGGAGCTTCTGATGCAAAAATCATCCCAGCGGACAAAGTAGTCGTTGAGAATCGTGTAGTCCAAAAATGTAAAGTTGGATGCAACAATTACGGTAAAACCCTGGCATGCCCGCCCTATACACCTTCCGCTGAAGAATTCCGCAAGATTGTCAATGAATACAGTTATGCACTTTTTATGAAGTTCACTTCACAAGCCGAAGCAGACTCTGAACTGCAGTCCAATCTCTCAAAAACAGGAACAGACCTTTCTCCAGAAATCAAATCGAAAACAGACAAATTCTGGTCATCATGGAAAGATGACAAGAAAAAAATGCTTGCATCGGTTGTGAAACTTGAAAAAGAAGCGATGCGAAACGGTTACTCACTAGCCATCTCCTATGTCTCTGGAACCTGCCAACTTTGCGAAAAATGCAACATCGAAACAGGAATCTGCGCTCATCCAGATATGGCACGACAAAGCGAAGACGCAGTCGGCGTAAACGTTAAGAAAACAGCTAAGAACGCAGGAATAGAATATATTTTTCCATTCCCCAAAAACCCCGAATCATTTGCGCTGCTCCTAATAGACTAAAGTCTTTTATTCTCAAGGATTGCACTTCATAACAATGCCGTGAAACAAATGGATGTTTTCGAAGCAATCCAAAAGCGCAAATCTAACCGAAACCACGAATACGCAAAAATTCCCAAGGAGACCATCGAAAAACTCCTAGAAGCAGCCAGGCTCTCTCCTTCAGCGAAAAACATTCAACCTTGGCACTTTATTATCGTTACCAATACCGAAAAACGCAAGATACTCTCAAAAGGTTTATTCGCAAAATTCCTTAAAGAAGCACCCGTCGTAATTGTTTTATGCGGTGATCAGAAAGCTTCCCCAGACTGGTATATCGTTGACGTTGCTTTGGCAGGAGAAAACATGGTATTGGCGGCAACTGCAGAAGGTTTAGGAACATGCTGGGTTGGCAGCTTTAATGAAAAAGATGTCAAAACTCTGCTAGGCGTTCCAGAAAATCTTCGCGTAGTAGCTTTACTAGCAGTCGGATATTCAGTTGAAAAAGTGAGCATGGCGACCAAAATTTTGCAGTTAGTCCGAAGAAGAAAATCCCTTGGCGAGATTGCCAGTTGGGAAATGTATGGTCAGGGGGCTCATGACTAACCAGGTGCACCCGATTGAAACTGCTCTTGGATGAAATGTACGCTGGTCTAAAAGAGTACTTCGAAACGTTGGGATACGATGTACAAACAGCCCAAGAAGCTGGGCTGAAAAGCGCCAAGGACAAAGATGTAGTAGAATACGCGGGGAAAAACTGTATGATTCTAGTGACCCAAGATATGAAACCTTCAGAATTGGCAGAATTAACAGGCGTCAAATATATCTTAGTGAGCAACGCTTTGATAGCAAAAGTTGCGGACGCTAAAATCAAGGAGAAATATCCGTAAACACAGCATTATTAAAGCTGAATTGGCAGAATGATGCCTAGCGGTGAGCAAGGTGCAACAAGCAGAGGACGAATTGAACACCACCACTTTTGAAATTTATTTGTACCTTGTTAAGACCGGCAAACCTGAAGGACCCCGAGAAGTTATGCGTGAAGTGGGGATCAGTAGCCCTGGCGTGGTGCATAGGCATCTACAGAAACTGGTGGATTGGGGTTGGGTCGAAAGGGATCCATACGGACGATACACTGTAATAAAAAAAGTTGGTTTCAAGGGTTATGTTTGGCTTGGAAAAACACTCTTTCCCCTGTCTGTTCTATTCGCTGTTTCTTTTGTTGTTCTCACTGCATCTTTCATTGTAATTCTGTTGATTCATTTGCTTAACGGTTCGCCCATAGACGAATCTTACTCTATATTAATTGTAGTCACAATAATTGCAGCAGCTTTACTTCTGGCAGAGGCACTAAGGCCCCGAAAAAGACTACCTAAACAATCCGCGTCCAATTCAAACCAATGTTTTTTGAGTTTCTGCCGAAATTAAGGTTGAAACTCGAACACCTATTAACCTGATTTTTCGATTGGAAACCAGATAGGGTGACAGCAGTTCACGTGCAGTTTTCCGGAGGTCTTTTGCGCGATTAGTCATAAACTGAAGGGTCTTGCTTCTAGTGTGAGTTTCAAAATTCTCGTAACGAATTTTTACAGTGACAGTTTTGAAGAGTAGGCTTTGGTTGACGGCTTCTTCACTAACACTAATCGCAAGAGAATCTAATGCCCCTAATATTTTCTCAGCTTTCTCTTCATCTTCTTCAAAAGTGGTTTCGTGGCTGATGGATTTGACCTCATCTCTTTGCAGCACCTCACTTCGGTCAATGCCATGAGCCATCAGGAACATTTGTGTACCTGCAACGCCAAAAGTCTCTGCAAGCGCGGAAGGGTCGCTGTGAGCTAAATCGCCAATTGTATTGACTCCGATTGCTTTCAACCGTTCCTCGGTTTTGCGTCCTACCCAAAGCAGCTTTCGGACGGGTAGAGGTTGAAGAAATTTTTCCGCATCTTCTTTGGCTACGACTGTCAAGCCATCTGGCTTTTGGTAATCGCTGGCTATTTTAGCGATCAACTTGTTCGGACCGACGCCGATACTGCAGGTCAGATTTTCCTTTTCACAGATTTCCTGCTTTACCAATTTGGCTAAGACCCCAGCTTCTGTATAGTCCTTCACTTTCGAAGAAACATCAAGGAAGGCTTCGTCTATTCCCCACTGCTCAAACTTGTCACCATAGGAGCGGACTATTGCCATAATTTCGTTAGATGTTTTGATATACAACGGAAAATTCGGCTGCAAGAAAACCGCTTGAGGACACAATTTCCATGCCTGTGATATAGGCATTCCTGAACGGATTCCCGATTTTCGGGCTTCGTAGTTGCTTGTCGAAACGACACCTCTGCCATGGCCATCTTTTGGATCTGCTCCCACAACTACAGGTTTCAATTTAAGATCGGGTTTTTCACGAGTTTCCACTGCAGTATAGAAATGGTCCATGTCTGTGTGCAAAATTATTCGCTCGGCGATCTCACCCGTCCCTCTTTCCGTTTTTTGGATTGTATCTACATGAGCGAAGCAGAATTTGAGTTTTCAGGTTCTAAGCCTTCCTTCGCGTGCGCGGACCCATCTAAGCGCACGCTTTCGAGGTAGAATGGGACGAGTTTGGAATTGATTTAAGAAGAATTGAAAAGAATAAAATACAGGAAGCTAACAAAACATTTAGGGCTCCAAAGGACAGAGAATAATGTCAGAAGAAAGAGCCAAACAAACAAAAATTTTGTTATTGGTTACGTTACTTGCTATACTTGTAGTTGCTTCAGGTCTATTAACTCTTTATTTCGAAGAGAACAAGAAAACCTCTCCCCCAATTCGCGTGGCCTGCGTGGGTGATAGCATAACTGAACTTGCCGCTTATCCTAGAGACCTCCAAAAAATGCTAGGTGAAAGCTACGATGTTGAAAATTTCGGAGTTGTTGGAGCAACGGTATTGCTTAATACCGATAAGCCCTATCTAAATCAAACTTCCTTTCAAGAAACACTATATTTCAAACCTAATATCATAATCATAATGCTGGGGACCAACGACGCTCGAATTAACGTATATTCATCCAGTGAGAATTTTGAGACAAACTACGAATTGCTAGTTGGAGAATTTCAAAATCTAAAAAGTGAACCAGAAATCTGGCTTGTATTGCCCCCTCCAATATTCCATAACACACTCAACTTAGTCAGTTCCAATCTGGCAAATGGCATTATCCCACATATTCAGCATGTTGCAAAAGAATTAGGACTGCAAACAATTGACGTTTACTCTTCGCTTTATCCTCATCCTGACTATTTTGATGACGGCGTACATCCCAATAACGACGGATCTAAACTAATAGCTAAAACAGTATTCGTGGCAATCGATTCATTGAATACACCTACCTAAACCGCTCGCAAAGGTTAGCCGACTATCTTCCAATTACTGAGAACCAACTCTAAAAAGGAACCAAATTCTGCGTCAAGTTGGTCAAACCTAATTTGGGGTAAATTTGGTGGAAATTCTGAAAAACTTTAATAACTAAATTGTGTTTCAAGAGAGTCTTAATAATATCTTAGAAGAGAGGGACAACTTTGAAGAAGAAAATAGTAGCGATTTTTCTGACTGCCTTGAGCATTGCTTTTTTATGTTTGGTACTTGCTCCCAACGTTAAGGCGGATGCTTCGGACGTGAAGATTCTCAGCTATAATTGGTACATAAGTCCAGCTGACAGTTACATGAATTATGCTGGGGACTTCATTGTGCTGGGCGAAATACAGAACATAGGTACAAGCCCGCTAGACCTTCCATTTATTCGAGCAATAGCTTACACCAAAGATGGAGAGGCTGCAGCCGTTATGTACAATTCGGCATGGGTTAAGTATCTTCTGCCTCAACAGAAAGCAGCCTTCTACCTAGATTTCACTGCACAATCCAGTCTTCCAGAAGGAAATTACTCTGGCACCCTCAACTGGATTCCAGTTTTTGACCATGTTGAAGTTTTTCCTGGGTACGCAAACTCCACTGCTGACCAGATGTACAGAGGACTGGCTATTTTAGCCAAAACGTCATATCATGTGAGCGGAACCCCCTACACCGTTACTGGAATAATTCAGAACAACGGGTCTGAACCGTCAGGCAAGCTCTGGGCAGTGACAACATTCTACAACTCAACGGGGTCAGCAATTGCAGTAAACGTAACCAACTTCTTGGCCGATTCTTTGGCACCAAATCAGACCATTCCATTCACCGCAACACCCATGGACAATACTGCCGCGTTATCTAGTCAAATTGAAAGCTACTCAATTCTGATCCAAAACATGCCGTATGATGCTTCAGCAATCGCGTCTCCTACGCCTTCTTCCTCACAAACACCCAACACTTCTCCAGAAGCATCTCCTTCGGGTTCAGAACAGCCAGAACAAACTTCGAGTCCGAAACCGTTTTCTATATCGTCAGACATACTATACGCAATAATTGGTGCAATAGTAATTGCAGTTGCAATAGTTGCAATGCTCTTCATCAGAAAGAAGACGAATGTAATCTACAAAAACTTGGCCAGTTTAACTGGCAGACTATTTTTTCTGTTTTTCAAGAACACTTATCCAGGATATTGACTATTTTTTTGGCTGTTTTGCCATCTCCAAATGGGTTAATCCAACTATTCTTCAGGTCTGCAAATGTTTTCGCTGCCTGAAGGATTCTATCAGGATCGACTCCGCCAAGAATGTTGGCGCCAACTTCCAATGTTTCTGGTCTTTCGGTATTATCTCTCAGAGTTATACACGGAACGCCGAGAATGCAGGTTTCTTCCTGAACTCCGCCCGAATCGGTTAAAACAAGTCGTGCCTTGCTTTCCAACTGAAGAAAAGATAAATAATCTAAAGGCTCAACAAGCATCAACCCTTCAGTGGATAAGCCGAAAACCTCAAGTTGTTTCTTTGCCCTAGGATGAATGGGGTATACGACTGGCATTTTGAATTCGATTTTGACTCGTTTGAGTCCTTCTATTATTCCTGCGAATCGCTTTTCATTATCCACGTTTTCCTGTCGGTGACTTGTAGCCAGAATATACCTGCATTTCTTGACACGTAAATGATTGAATATTTGGCTTTTTTGCTTTGCAATCTCCAAGTTTTGATAAACGGCGTCAACTACTGTATTTCCTACCATGAAGATGTCTCTTTCTTCAATTCCTTCATGGAGCAGGATTCGCTTAGATTTCTCAGTTGGCGCAAACAAGTAATTTGCACAGTGATCAGCCAGCACTCTGTTAATCTCTTCAGGCATTGTTCGATCATAACTTCTAAGACCTGCTTCTACATGTGCCACTTTTATGCCCATTTTGGCAGCTACTATTGCGCCAGCAAGAACGGTATTCGTGTCCCCCTGAATAACCACGACATCTGGGTCCTCTTGCTGCATGACTTTTTCAATGCCCAAAAACATCTTGCCTGTTTGTTCCGCGTGAGACCCAGAACCAACGTCAAGATTAAACTTCGCTTCAGGAAGTTGAAGTTGCTCGAAGAAAACTCTGTCCATGTTATAGGAATAGTGCTGTCCGGTGTGCAGAATGAAGTAATCTAGAAATCGTTGTTTACATTCCCGTATAATTGGTGAACATTTTATTATCTCGGGTCTGGTTCCTAAGATTATGCAGATCTTCATCAGCATAAAGTCCTCATATGCTCTCCGATAGAGAATGCAACCTCTTAACATCTTCGGTTGTTTAATCAGGGCATTCTCCAAAAGCATGGCGTTTAAGTGAAACAATTGTGTGATGTAGACTGAAAAAATCAACAAAATAGTTAAGTTCTGGTTTTGTGAACGATAGATGAAGCTTATGCAAAGAGTTCTTGTTACAGGCGGGGCGGGTTTCATAGGGTCTAATTTAATCCCACTTCTCTTAAACGAAAGCAATTCTGTAACCGCATTTGACAATCTGTCCTCAGGTAAGATTGAAAATCTCAGCACGGTTCGTGCTCACCCTAATTTCGAATTTGTTAAGGGCGATATCAGAGATCGACAAGCGTTATCGGAAGCTCTGAGAAATGTTGATATCGTGATTCATCTGGCAGCGGTTATCGACGTTTCAGCTTCTGTAGCAGACCCAATTTTAACAAATGAGATCAATGTGACAGGCACTCTAAATGTCCTCCAAGAAGCTGAGAACAATAAGGTCAAGAAACTAGTTTTTGCATCCTCAACTGCAGTATACGGAGACGCTAAAACCTTACCAATTAAAGAAGATACAATTCTCAAGCCTATTTCTCCATACGCCGCTTCAAAAGCAGCTGGAGAAGCATATTGCAGTGCTTTTGCCAATTGCTTCGACCTTGAAACAGTTGCACTAAGATTCTTCAATGTTTACGGTCCTCGAAATGAAAATAGTCCCTACAGCGGAGTAATCACAAAATTTCTTCGAAAAGCAGTCAATAATGAACCACTAACAATAGAAGGCGACGGAAAACAGACCCGAGACTTCATCCATGTGAGCGACATTGCAAGAGCAATCATGGCAGCCTTAAAAGGTAATGGAGTAAGAGGAGAGGTTTTTAACATTTGCACTGGTTCACCAACAAGTATTAATCAACTAGTCGACACCCTCAAAGAAGTAACGCAAAGGAAACTCCAAGTAACACATGGCCCTCCTAGAATAGGAGATATAAGAAAAAGTTATGGCGACTCAACAAAAGCCGCGAAGCGACTGGATTTTAGAACGAACGTTACTCTTTCAAATGGACTAAAAAGGTTGCTTGGAGAACTTCAAGCCAAATAGTTGACGGGAACAGGTTAATTCATTTTAAGTCGAGGCCGATGTTCTTAGGCCGTTATGTTTTTGAGGTATTTGTTCCACAAATAAGAAGCAGCGTAACCAGCAGTTATGCCGCTTCCAAAGCCTAAGAAAACCATCAATCCCGAAAGCATAAAGTTAAAAGGTATAACATTTGTGAAAACGGCGAATATGTAGTAAGTTGAAAATCCGATAATTCCCGTGCTGAAAGCCATAGCAAGAATTACCTTATTCCGATTTACGATGTCGTTTACTGCATAAACCTTCAATGCATAAAAGAAGCCGTCAACCAAAACTCCGAAGAGAAAGGTAAAAAGAAATGTGAAAGGTCCAAATGCTGGACGCGAAAGAGCAGACAAAAACCCTCCTACGAGACCCACGTAAGTAGCCCCTGCTTTTCCGACAAAAAGTGCAGCTAATGCAAGCAAGATCGCTTGAACTACTATTAGGAGATTATTTATGGGTGGAGGGACAAAAAAGTTAGTGACAAAAATTATTGAGCTGAAGAGCGCAGTTATAAACAATCTCTTGGCTTTGTGCACGCAGTCCCCTTGTCCTTTGCAGAATAGAGGCTGTCTATTCTAAAAAACTTTGGGAAAATGGAAATAGGCATGATTTGTCCAGTTTTTCCCTTCTGAAAAAAGGCTACTGCAAAAGATTAACTAAGGATTACATTTTTCCAATTCGACATGAATTAAATATACTTCTTTAAACATATTGACTTGGTCACTACTGTCAGGTGACGGTCAAATTCAAAAATCCTTGAGCTCGCAAAGCGAATTTCGCAAACAAATAATAGATTTTAGTAGACACGTCGCAGGCTCTTACGAAATCGTGGCTATCTGCCAATCTGACGACTATACTATTGAAGCTCCAAGCTCAAAATCCACAGTAGAAGTTCTCATTGTAATCCGTCATTTTGCTCCTAGACTAATGAGTCATGTTCGTATCATAAGCGGGAGGAACGTCGTTTTCTTCGCAGTTGAGCAATGGATTTTTGAACGGGATGTTGAACGAGGCTTTTTGGGCGAAGCACTTGCTCGTCTTCTAATCTTCCCATATGCAACCTTAATCGAAGGTGACTACCTGCATACCCAAGAAGTCGCGCTGAAGAAACGGCTGATTCTGGAACTTTTGGAAAATATTGTTCAGAGCTATCCCGAGTTCTCTTATCGGATTCACATCAAACCAGAGTACTTCATGTACGAGGTAATGCTGAACGGGGTAAGGGTATTCCCACCAATGGCTTACGGAGCATCTTATATACTCTGTGGAGACGCAAGCAAAGAAAAAATAAAGTTTGTTCTCAAAGGCTTTATGGAAGGCTTGCAACAACTGGAGAATGAAGGCATTACGAAATTGACGAACGGCTTCGTCATGCTTTCTAAGACGTTTATAGAATCCCGCAAAAACATCGTAATCCGTCTCAGCAATTCCGCCAAAAATGCCCCCCGAGCTCTTTTTACTTCACTCTTTGGAATATTCCCGCAATTTCTCAATTTCCTCTCACAGAACACAGAAGCATTCCTCAAGTTTCAAACGCCGCCTTGGAAAAAAGAGTTCAGTTTCTCGAAGAGCTTTGTTGACCCACGAAAGTTCATTTTTGTTCCAACCGGTCACGGTCTCGTCTCTTTGGCAGATAAAGTCGACATTCGAGGCTTTGCCAAAAGAGTTCTTAAAGATGGCGATTATGAAAAAATTAAGGTTGAAGAGTTCGGCGGGGTCTTAAACGACGTTTATCTGATGAAGGCATGTGTTGGAAATTCAGAAAAGAAAATCCTGATAAAGCGTTTCAAAGATTTGTCCAGTTTGAAATGGTTCCCTCTTTCAATGTGGAGCATGGGCGTTCGCAATTTTGCATTGTTGGGAAAATCTCGACTAGACAGGGAGTGTGCAATTAATGAGGCCTTAGCTAGTTCTGGATTTTGCGTTCCAAGCCTATTACATGTCAGTGCAAATGAGGGCTTGGTTTTCATGGAATTTGTTGAAGGGGAAAACCTCACTAATGCAATTAAAAGGATTGCATCTGCAAAAGCCTGCAGTAATGTTGAAAGGGAACTTCTTCTTGTCAAAGAGGTTGGAATAACTTACGCCAAGGTTCATGCGTTAAACATTGTACTAGGTGACACGAAACCCGAGAATATCTTGGTTGACGCTGAAGGCAAGCTCTGTTTAATTGATTTTGAACAGTCCGGTCATGGAGGAGATAGATCTTGGGATGTAGCTTGCTTCCTATATTACTCAGGACACTATTTACCGTTGGACGGCGAAGCCAAAGGTGGAGCTATTTCCAGAGCTTTCGTCGTTGGCTACTTGGAAGCAGGGGGAAGCCTTGACGTGATAAAATGCGCTGGAACGCAAAAATATACAAGAGTTTTCAGCGTATTCACTTTGCCAGGTACTTTACGTGCAATGGCAGACGTCTGCAAACATGCAAAAATGCTAAACTAAAATGGATATATGATAGATTGGCGCGACGTCTGCACAGGTTCTGCTTTTCATAAGAGCGTTTTTATTTTTCTTCGTGAAAGGTACAGGATGGTGACTGATTTTGAGTGGCGAGGTTCGCTATTATCGAGGATTGTACAAAGTCAAAGTGATAACCCAAAGCGCAGGCTACTGGATTGTCGAAGCTCTGGAAGATTTTGATGACTGTTTAGAAAAAGAAAAGACTGCTGTTAAAGTAGGCGAACAACGCATCGTACCTCCAAATTTGGTTTTCAAAGAAAAAACTTTGCCACCTATGGTGAAAGAGCACGAATATGAGCTAAAGATGGAGAAAAAATTGAAGGACATAGTCGCAAAGGAAGAGGCAAAGCAAGCATCGAAAAAGCGTAATTAGTAACTAGTAAATCTTTCCAAAGAGGGTCAAATTCACATTAGCGGCTCCTAGAGGAATTTGTCCAAAAACAAATCCAAATGAAATGTGCGAAATATATCTAAATGCAAACAACGTTGAGCCCGTTTGCCTAATTAAATAATGAGCGGTGGAAATTCGATGAAGGTAAATCCCAATAAATGCTGATAGGCAAATCCCTAATAATGAAGGATCATAAAATTTACCTCAACAATTATTAATTAAGGCGTTACGGATAAGATGGGCACCTCATAAGGTAAATCTTCAAACTATACCCTGTAAAAAGCTATTCCAACGATTTACGAATTATTCAAAAACAGGAGAAAAGAAATTTGGCAACAGAGAAAATTAGAGAAGGAGACAATGTCCTCCTCTATTTGGATGTTCGGAGAACTTATATGATTAAAGTGGAAACTGGCAAGACTTTCCACACTCACAAAGGATACATCAAGTTTGATGATTTAATTGGTAAAGACTACGGCTCAGTCTTTAAGGGTAGCTTAGGGATCGACTTTGTGGTGCTCAAACCTGAGTTGACAGATTATATTATGAAATCTTCGCGTAATACTCAGATAACTTATCCGAAAGATGCAGCGCTAATTGTCATGTTTAGCGGAATAGGTCCAGGAAGCCGCGTTGTTGAATCAGGAACAGGAACCGGGGCTCTAACAACCGCTCTCGCTCACTATGTTAAGCCTTCGGGCAAGATTTACACTTATGACATCCGCGAGGAAGGACTAAAAACAGCGGAGAAAAACCTCAGGCGATTTGGACTTTTGGATTTTGTGGAGACTAAGCTTAAAGATGTGGTCACAGGAATCGATGAGCGCGAAGTAGATGCAGTAGTTCTAGATTTGGCGGTTCCTTGGTTGGTTGTTCCTCAAGCATATGACGCTCTAAGGCCGTCAGGAACGATTGTTTCCTTCAGTCCTACAATTGATCAAGTTGTTAAGACTGTCGAAGCTTTGAGGGAACATGGTTTCGTTTGTATTGAAACCTTCGAATGCATTATGCGGGGAATGCAAATTGAACGGGGCAAAACAAGACCGCAAACTCTCATGACTGGTCATACTGGGTATATTACGCATGCTCGCAAAGTGACAAAACGACCTTCAACTAATATAGAACCAGAGCCAACCATGGAGTTAAAGTCCGAACAAGAGCCTGAACCAGCTGAATATGAATAATCCGTGAGCCCTCAAATCTTCTGTGGTGTCGAAATCAGCTTGAAATGCATCAAAAACAGAACGGACACTCGATCAATAAAGAATGATCTTTCTAATCCAAAAACTTCAGCTTTTGGGTTTATACGAATTGAGTATGGTTTGAGTAACTCTGATTGTACGCACACTGGAGACCGAGTAAGTCAATTTGGTAGTGTTTGAGAGAAGAGCAGCACACTACGGCAAGCTCGCGCTCCCGCACCCAATTAAAAAATTGCGAACTGCATTGTCGCATAAACTTAAATTGAACACCCACTAAATTATTAATAGAGCTGTTTCTAATGGAACAACAAAAAATTATTGGCACCAACTGCTACAACTGCATTTGGATATCAAAAAAAGAAGAATTGCCTGACCCCAAGGAACTAAATGCCCAGGGCGGAATTGACCCAAAAAACAAAGAAGAAACGCAAAAAGCCAAACAAGCGGACCTCATAACGTTGCCAGGCGGAACCAAAGCTGATGCAACAAACAAGAAATTCTGTAACAATGAAGCAATAAAAATGTTCGTAACAGTTCGCATGTGCTGCGGATATTGGGACAATGCCGGAGTCAAAAGACCCTGGAAGAAAACTAAAAAATAGTCGAAAGACCGTACGCTGAATCCGTTTGGTACTCTATAGGTATTTGAACCGAAATGGGTTCAGACCACATTTCATAGATAATGGTTTTCTTAGATGTTCTCTCTCTTTTCAAGCCCGGAGCCCCAGCAAACCTACCTGTTTCTTCCTAATCAAGAATTGACTATCCATAGAGATTCGAACTTCAAGTGGTTTGAGTCCTTATGGGATTTGAATCAATACAGTACGCGCTACAACTACCAGTAACCAAATATTTCACTTGCATAATACCTACTATAACGTATGAAATTATTTGTTTACTTCAAAGTCAATAAAATTCAATAATATTCGGTAAGAAGGTTACCCTAAATGAACATGGACAATTTTACCATTAAATCGCAAGAAGCCATTCAGAAAGCCACGGAGATAGCTGCGGCAAAACAGAACCAATCAATTGAGCCCTCACATTTGTTGAAAGGAGTATTGATGGTTGATGAAAATGTGGTTCCCTATTTATTGAGGAAATTAAATGTAAACTTTGATGTTTTTTCAAAGGCGCTTGATAAGCTAATTGATTCTTTGCCTAAGGTTAGTGGTGGACAACAATATCTCTCATCCAATTCTAACCGAGCACTTCAGAAGGCGTCAGACATAGCTTCAGAATTCAAGGATGAGTTCATTTCTATCGAGCATCTATTGCTGGGAATCTTAACGTTGAATGATGCTACCTCAAGATTACTCGAGAACAATGGAGTAACCGAAAAAGATTTGAGGACAGCAATCAAGCAATTGCGGAAAGGATCAACTGTCAATTCTCAAACTGCAGAAGAGACCTACAATTCATTGAATAAATATGCATTGAACCTGAATGATATGGCTAGAATGGGAAAACTTGACCCTGTCATTGGTCGCGACGAGGAGATCCGAAGGGTCCTTCAGATCCTATCGAGAAGAACAAAAAATAATCCGATTCTAATCGGGGAGCCAGGTGTTGGCAAAACCGCAATCGCAGAGGGACTTGCTCACCGTATAATCGATGGAGATGTCCCCGAGAATCTGAAATCAAAGCAAATTTATTCACTGGATATGGGCGCTCTTATTGCCGGTGCAAAATATAAGGGTGAATTTGAAGAGCGATTGAAAAGCGTCGTCAAGGAAGTTGTTTCAGCTGAGGGCGAAATAGTGCTATTTATCGACGAGATTCATACACTCGTCGGAGCTGGCGCCAGTGAAGGAGCAATGGATGCGGCTAACATTCTGAAACCCGCACTAGCTAGAGGAGAATTACGAGCAATCGGTGCCACTACTCTAAAAGAATACCAGAAATATTTTGAAAAAGACAAAGCTCTTGAAAGGCGATTCCAACCGGTTATGGTCAATGAACCAGATACTTTGGATGCAATTTCCATTCTTCGAGGTCTGAAAGAGCGTTATGAAACATATCATCATGTTAGAATCAAGGATGAAGCGATAATTGCCGCTGTTGAACTTTCACAGAGATATATTTCCGACCGTTTCCTTCCAGACAAAGCCATCGACTTGATTGATGAGGCTGCATCGAAACTTCGACTTGAAATTAATTCTGCTCCTGAAGAACTGGAGACAATAGACCGCAAGATTCGCCAGTTAGAGATTGAACGTGAAGCCATTAAACGTGAGAAAGATGAGGAGAAACTTAAATCGCTTAATGAAGAGATCGCGAACCTTAGTGAAGAACGTAATCAGCTGAGAGCTAAATGGCAGTCTGAAAAGGATCTAGTTGAACAGATTCAGATAAAAAAGAATGAAATCGAACAACTTAAATTTGAAGATGAGCGGGCAAACCGAATTGGTGATCTTGGAAAGATAGCAGAAATTCGTTACGGCAGAATTCCGGAAGCAGAAAGAACAATTGAAACTCTAAAGAAAAAACTGTCAGAGTTGCAGAAAGAATCAGCCATGGTCAATGAAGAAGTCGATGCTGAAGAGATCGCTGAAGTAGTTTCCCGCTGGACAGGTATCCCAGTTAGCCGAATGCTCCAGAGTGAAAAACAGAAATTGCTTAACATAGAAACAGAACTTCACATGCGGGTTGTCGGACAGGAAGAAGCAATCAATGCAGTTTCGGATGCTATTAGGAGAAATCGTGCAGGTTTGCAGGACCCCAAACGACCAATCGGATCTTTTATCTTCCTAGGTACTACAGGGGTTGGAAAAACTGAGTTAGCAAAAGCTTTAGCTGAATTCCTATTCAATAACGAAAATAGCATGGTTAGAATTGATATGTCTGAATATCAGGAACGGCATACTGTTTCAAGACTCATTGGTGCACCTCCTGGGTACATCGGTTATGAGGAAAGTGGACAGCTAACCGAAGCTGTTAGAAGAAAACCTTATTCTGTTGTGCTTCTCGATGAGATTGAAAAGGCTCATCCGGATGTTTTCAACATATCTGCTTCAGGTGCTTGACGATGGTAGATTGACTGATAACAAGGGTCGGACCGTGGATTTCAAAAATACGATAATCATAATGACCTCAAATATCGGTTCTCATATAATTCAAGAAAACCTGGAAAAAGTAAATGAGCAGAACCGTGAAGAAATCTTGAATCAAACACGAAAACAGGTCTTTGATTTGCTTAAAAAAAGCATTAAGCCCGAATTCTTGAATCGCATCGATGAGATAATAATGTTTCAATCTTTGACGCATGAGGAAGTGCGGAGAATAGTAGAACTTCAACTAAAAATCATCCAAAAGATGCTTGAAAAGAGTAGCATCAAACTGACGATCACTAAGAAAGCCGTGGATTTCATTGCCATGATCGGTTTTGACCCTCAGTTCGGTGCGAGACCAATAAAACGTGTTATTCAAAAAAACTTGTTGAACGAATTGTCAAAAATGATTCTGGAAGAAAAAGTCGATAAAAACTCGGTAATTGTTGTCGATGAAAAGAACGGCAAGCTTGTATTTAAAAATAAATAATAAATACTATTTCGAGCTTTCAGGGGGATGTAATTGGATGACGGTGCGCTTCGGTCAAGAAAGAGGTGCCAAATAGGAAAATTATTAATCTATTCTATGCTACATTGTTGGGAATAAGGAATCATTAATGGATGTTGAAGACAAAGATAGCCTCAGTAAAAGTCAGAAGAAAACTTTTGATGAGCTAGTTAAGAGCAACGGAACTCTATCGCTTCTAGACGGTGCCACTGCCCAAGTTCCAGTAATCACCCCTGAATTATATTCTCTGAGCAAAATCGCATCTGATCACACGAGGTTACTTTCGGAGCGATTGGAGAGTTATGAGATAATTCTCGACTCAGAGGTCGGTGACACTAGCCTTACGAGAGCCAGAAACATAGAAAGAGAGATCGGGCTCAGACAGGTATACCTAAAATTCGAGGGTGGAAACCCGACTGGCACACAGAAAGACCGCATAGCCTTCGCACAAGCTTTAGACGCATTGCGAAGAGGTTATGACGAGATAACAGTGGCTTCATGCGGCAACTACGGCGCGGCGGTGGCGCTTGCTGCATCCCTTGCAGGCTTGCACTGCATAATCTACATTCCAGCGGGGTATGACGCCTACAGGGCTAAGGAAATTGTGCGTTTTGGTGCTGAGATAAAGAGAGTACCTGGAGACTATGAAGAAGCAGTGAGGCTTTCACGCTTTGAAGCGGAAAAAGAAGGGTACTATGATGCCAATCCAGGCGGATCAAACACCAACCTACAGCTAAAAGCATACGGTGAAATTGCCTACGAAATTTATGACGAACTTCGCGACGCCCCTGCTGCAGTAGCTATACCAGTATCTAATGGATCCACTTTGGCGGGGATATACAAAGGCTTCGTGAGCCTATACAATCGTGGAAAGACATCCCGCATTCCTCGCTTTATCGCAGGCTCTTCATACGGTATGAATCCTATAATCTACGCTTTCGTCAAAAATACTCTAAAGTGCACTGATCTGAAGCCTGAGAGAATAAGAAACACTTCAGTCAATGAGCCCCTTATTAATTGGCGATCAATAGATGGGGATTACGCACTCTCAGTCATCAGGGAAACCCGAGGATGGGCAGCCTTCGCAACCGATAAAACACTGTTGGATTATGCCAGATTAATACGCGAAAAGGAAGGCTTAAGCGTGCTACCGGCGTCGACTGCAGGGCTTGTAGCGCTCGTAGATCGGCATCGAAAGGAACCGTTCCCCGGTGATCGATACGTGGTAATTCTAACCGGACGGAAAGCATGATTCGTATGCCTGAGGGAAAGGCGCTAGTCTATTGCGAACGCGAATACCTAACTGCGAATGGCAAGACGGCTCACGGACTTGTTCGCCACACGGTCAGATATGATATTGTTGGAGTCGTCGATTCAACTGCCCCACCTGGCGACGCAGGGGAAATATTGGATGGAAAACCTCGAGGTATCCCTTTATTTTCGGGTCTGGAGGAGGCTTTCAAGAATACCAAACCGGAGATTTTCATAGTTGGCGCTGTTTCAGAGGGCGGATTCCTGCCGGAAGGGTACGACAAAGCCATCACCTGGGCTTTGTCGCATGGACTTGACATCGTTTCCGGATTGCATCATTTCATATCGGATGATGAGCGTTTCGTAGACTTAGCTGCGAAAAACCACTGCAAGATTGTTGACGTTCGCAAATTGTTCCGCGATCACAAACGATTCTACACCGGAGAAATCAGAAACGTTGGCTCAATCAGAATTGCAGTATTAGGAACCGATTCAGCAATCGGCAAGAGGACTACCTGTGTGCTGTTAGTACAGGAGCTCAGGCGACGCGGTCGAAAAGCAGACATGATATTTACCGGACAAACAGGGTGGATGCAAGGTTGGCCACACGGCATAGTCATGGATGCAATGATAAACGACTTCGTCTCGGGCGGCATAGAAGGCGCAATACTTGATTCTTGGAAAGATGAAAAACCAGACTACATGATAATAAACGGTCAGGGTAGCCTAGTACACCCCTTCTTCCCAGGAGGCTTGGAGATACTAGCGGCTGGTCAGATTCACGGTTTCGCCCTGCAGGACGCTCCCGGGCGACCGCATCTAGATGGATTTCCCTCGTATCCCATGCCCGACACTGGACGAGTGATCAAAATTGCCAAGCTGCTGTCCCAACGTCCCCTTATTGGAATAGGACTAAACCACGAGAACTTGTCACCAATCGAAGCGAGAAAAGCCAAAGCAAAACTGCACAAGAGATTCAAGGTTCCTGTGGAAGACCCAGTTTCCGACGGAGTAGCAAAGATAGCAGACGCCATCGAAGCTCTCCCAAAGGGTGATTAGACGAACCTCCAATGTTTCCAATCTATCAAAGTCTGGGAGCCCATTCGTCAAGGGAAAAGAGTAACCGCCAAAATATCATGCACTGACATCGAATCAAAGAAACAAAATTTCTCTCTTTCGTTTAGATATCAAGACCCGCCCGCTGCCGAAGACTTGCCTCTAATACGCCTTGCCTCAGTTATGCCGATCCTCAATTATGGTCTATTTACAAAAGAAATTAAACTGATGTTTCCCGTCAGCGCTTCGGACTTTTCCCTCCTAAATGATCTCCTCAAAATATTCACCAGAGACATTTTCATCAACAAACTTGTTAGAAGGAAAAACCCCTACATCTTACCCCAATTTTTACCGCTCGAAGACGAAATAAACAATGAAAATGCTCGCCCCTTAGCAAAGATAACTCCGTTAACCCTCACCGAAGACATTCCAATCTCGCAAGGATGCGCCAACAACTCTTGCGGCGTACTATCCAGCGGAGGAAAAGAAAGCTTGCTAACCTACGCAATGCTCAAAGAAATCGGCGCTGAAGTTCACCCCTTATACGTCAACGAAAGCGGAGGACACTGGCGAACAGCATTAACAGCCTACCGCCAATTTGTTAGAGACGAACCGAACACCACGAGAGCATGGACCAATGTAGATCGTTTCTACACTTTCATGTTAGACCACATGAGAATCATAAGACCTGATCACAGGAAAATTCGATCAGACACGTACCCAATCAGACTCTGCATATTCCCAGTGTACATCTTTCTTCTCCTTCCTATTTTCGCGCGCAAAAAAATAGGGAATCTTCTAATCGGAAGTGAATTTGATGACCCACTTGTCTCACCCTTTTTCAAAGGAATAAGACACTACTTTGGCGTCTATGATCAAACGCAGGATTTTGACTTAAGAATGGAACAGTGGTATATGAAGAGGCTGCCAGGGACTACGACAGTGGAGCGCCGTTCGGCCAATCTCTGGCATGATCGTCGAAAAAGTGCTAACAAATAGATACCCTGAACTCGCAAGAGTTCAGAGATCATGCCACAGCTGTCGCTTCGAAAAAGGGAAAATAGTCCCGTGTGGCCATTGCAGCAAGTGCCAAGGAGTGCTCCTCTTTCTCCTGGCAAACCAAGTGGACCCATCGATTATGGAATACCGTAAAGAGGACGTCAGCGCCCTTTCTATGCGAGTGGCAAAAGGAGCACTGAGACTCGATGAAGACGAACGGGAACACTCGATATTTCTCTCAAAACTGCCTGGTTTAGTAGGAAAGGAACATTTTCACATAGAAACCATACACTTGAATAAGCCCACAAGCGACATCGAACTGATTCCGGAAAGTTTTCGAATTCCTCTTCTCAAAATCATGGCGGAGTACACAAAAGGCTTCACAAAATTGGAAGGAGACTCTTGGAATTACTGTAAATTCTTTTAAAGGGCTTTGACCATGCGCATCGCATCGCGGGTCCCTTCGTGTTCGTACTTATAATACTGTTTTACCCGTTCCTTAAGCGTATATCCGGCTTTTTTGTAAAGCTCAAATGCAACTTTGTTTCCCTCCGAGACTTCTAACAGTGACCAGCGTTTGCCAAGCTCCCGCATGTAATTCTCCGCAAACGTCAACAGCCTCAAACCTATGCCTAATTTGGTGTAAGTCGGGTCCACATCAATTGTTTCAACGTGGCCAGTTAAACTTCGTTGACGAAAAGTTACCATCACGAAACCTCTTATTACTCCTCCATAACTTTCAACAAAGCTAGCGCTGTTAGCGCGTAATAGTAGGTACTTCAACTGACGTTTGGAGTAAGCAATCGGTCCTGCAAAACATTTTCGTTCTATTTCCGAAATGTCATCTAAATCGTTGCCTGTGGCTGGTCTAATGATTGAGCGGTGCTTTGGTTCCATGTTTCTCAGCACTACAACCACAAGACGCTTAATAAAAAGCTGGACTATCGCGATCTGAAAGCACGCACTTTCTCCAGTTTAGGCATGACAATTTGACCTGACTTCCTATAGGTTAAACCTAAGGAAGACTTAAAAGTGAAATTTAGAAAGAGAGAATCATCTTAATTATTAGCTCTTGGAGGGGGAAAATATGCGGAAAACGATAACGTCGGTTTTCATAGTTTTTCTACTTTTGAGTAGCTTGGTTCTATTCTTGGAATTCCATCAATCGTATGCCCAAACCCCGAATGCAACCCCACCTGTAGCAGCCTCACCATACGTCAATGGCATAATTACTTCAGACACCGTTTGGACAAAGGCTAATAGTCCTTACATATTTGCCGGAAACGTCCTTGTCAACAACGGAGCAACTCTAACAATTGAACCCGATGTCATCATCTACCTAAATGACTACTACTTGAAAGTAAATGGCACATTAAATGCGCAGGGCACCAACACCGGCAAGATTCACTTCATATCTAACGGCACCTCATTATGGCTTCAAATTGGTGTACCTGGCAACGGAGTAATTCTTTTTTCGAGCACAAGTACAGACTGGAATGAACAAACGAGTTCAGGCTGTATCCTCGAGAACGCAGTTATTAGCTCAACACAAGGCATCGCCACCGTCGGAATCTATGGAGCCTCACCAAAGATAAGCAAATGTACCATAACCAATACAGGTGGACAACGCTCCATATTGATTCAAGGAGAAGCACCTGTAATTTCCGGCAATTCTATCACCAGCAACAATGAGGGAATCACATTCCTTACAGGTGCCAACAGTGGCACGGTTTCTGACAACATCATATATGGCTGCCAAGTGGGCATTGAAATTTACGGTGGCACACCAATCATTGAAAGAAACCTAATTACCGACAACACCGGAAGTGAGACAAGCGGAAGCGGAGGTATCCGAATTGATTATGCTGGAACGAGCCCTTTAATTCGAAACAATACTATTGTTAAGAACTCCGTTGGATTTAATCTCCTTAATTCTCCTTCACCGATTATTTTGAACAATAATATCCAAGACAATTCCAAGTACAGTATTTACCTATACTCTGGCTCGTCGGCAACATCAAATGATATTAATGCTGCTTACAATTGGTGGGGAACAACCGATACAATAGCAATTAATCAGACCATTAGGGATAAGAAAAATGACTTCAATTTGGGAACAGTCAACTACATTCCTTTTCTGAATGCACCAAATCCCGCCGCACCAACTCAATTACCTGAACCCACACCAACTCCCACTTCACCACCACTCCACCTACTGCAACACCTTCACCTATGCCCACTCCAGCTCCAACAGCAACACCGATACCAACCCCAACCCTAAATCCAACCCCAACACAACCTCCAAAACCTACCCCTACACCCACACCATTACCAACGTCAACACCAACACCTAACCCCACTCCGACACCACTAAAACCTTCACCAAATCTCACTGTCTCATGCAAAAGCTCAGCTTCCTATTCCAGCTTCAAAGTCGAAATTATTGGCGAGCTGAAAATCAACAATCAAGGCTTGGCAAATCTCCCTATCTTGTTATCCTATAGCGTTAATGGCGGGAACTCTTGGATTGACCTTACACTAGTCAACTCTGATAATAATGGAAGTTTCTCTGCTGTATGGGCGCCATCAGTCACTGGCAACTACCTACTAAAAGCAACATTCTCAGGAAACACTCTCTATTCTGCGACAAATACCGTGGTTAATTTTGCCCTAACTCCTTATGAAGAAAAAAGCGTGTTCTCCGTCACGTCTAATTCAACCTTGTCTAGCTTTGCCTTCAACTCTGAAACAAGAGAACTCAGCTTCAGTGTAACATGGGCCTTCAGGAACCTTCGGTTACGTTAACGTGTTTATTCCAAAAACTTTGGTCAGCGATATTTCAAGTCTAAAACCATATTTTGACGGAAATCCAATTGTATTTTCCTCTGAATCTCAAGGGGACTCGTGGCTAATTTCATTTAGCTATTTTCATAGCACTCACAACGTTGCTATCAACTTGGGTTCTGCGTTACCGTTAGCGACCACAACCCCTCCGCTCACTGGTGAATCGTCAGTTATAACATACATTACCATAGGCATAGTAGTGATTGTTGTTGCCGTTGTAACAGCAGCAGTTGTCCTAAGAAGACGCAAATGAAAAACAATATCTCCTTTTTCTCAGTTTGAAAAGAAATTTGGAAACAAATTGTTGTCAAGTGGCGATGGCTTCATTACAACTTGCCCTTCGAATCCATCATTTACTCTGAAAATTATAGTGTGAAAACTCTCAAAGCCAAATTATCTTTTTCAATTGACTTCTTCAATTTTCAAACGAGTTCTGAAACTTCAACAATTGTTGTTAGAGCCGCACTTTGCTTGTTGACTTAGACTGCTACTGGTCAACAATATGTGCTGTGCCGTCTGGACAAAAGACTTTCTCGCCTAAAGAAACCTTGTCAAAACGACGTTTGCACTCAAAGAGCTGCCTTTCGCATCCGTCACAATCACGC
Source organism: Candidatus Bathyarchaeota archaeon (assembly GCA_963825115.1). Taxonomy (GTDB): domain Archaea; phylum Thermoproteota; class Bathyarchaeia; order Bathyarchaeales; family Bathycorpusculaceae; genus JADGNF01. The sequence continues at coordinate 307,878 of CAWGRS010000002.1, forward strand.
GATAGCATCTTACACTTCACCATTTCCATTTGAATTTGTAGTAATAGGATACACCCGAGAATTAAGTGTTCGCCTATTTGCGTCCTTGACATTACTAAATCCGTTAAAGCAGTATCCTAGCGCGCTAAGCATTTTCTGTGTTTTTTATTGTGACTTATTCCTTAGCCTTTCTAAGGCTTCAAGGTTTATTTCAAGCGTAACGTTAAGGTCGTCGATTTCCTTTTTCAGTCTTTCGACATGTCTTTCTTGGGATTCCAAATCATCACTTTTCAAGATTTGCATTATCTTTGACATTCAATCACCTCGTATTCGTGAATATGGGTGATACACAGTGAAATTATGTATTGACTCAGCTTTTTATCACCTTTATGACTTCAGAATATGGATTGACAATGAATAAGATAATTTGAGCTCGCACAACAAAAAAAGAGAACTCACCTGATATTCTCTCTTGAAGAGCGGAATCCATCCCTCATCAGAGAGAAATCAAATAGCATCCACCAGTCTCTGCCGCAAACTTTCAAGCACAAACTCGTTGAAACCCGCAACACCTTCTGTTCTCGCTAGGTAGCTTCGGATGTTGTTGAGAAACGCTTTGGGAACTTTCACCATGACGTACTCAAAATCCAGAGATGCGATTTGATCCAACAAGGCTTGCTCTTGCATCACGTGTTCTCTAAGCTCCGAAGAATTTCTTAGCATCTTCTTGCATGAAGGGCATGCAAACCTTTTTTTCACGAGGGGCTCACCTTTCTTTGATTTGCGTCAAAAAACAGTCCTACCATTCCTCGCCCATTCAGATAATATATAAGTTTGTGACTGCAAAAAGATGCAACAGAATTTTAGAAGGAAAAAATTAGCACCCGCTTTCTCAATTTAGCTTAAAATAGATGCGTCTGTTATTCTTGCCCTTGTTCTCAGTTCTAACAAGTTCGACTTTTCCTACCTCCTTTAGGTTTCTCACGTGGGTACCGCCATCTGCCTGCCTGTCTACCCCGACAATTTCCACAATTCTAAGAATGGGAAGATCCGGCGGGAACGCTTCTGCCATCTTGACGACGTCGGGGATTTTTAGCGCTTGTTCTCGGGGCATCTCGTCCCACTTCACGGGGACGTCTGTTCCGAATAGCTCGTTGGCTTTTGCAAGGTACCTTTCCAGAAGTTCTCTGTCAAATTTCTCCAAACTAAAGTCAAAGCGAACATGATCTTCTTCGAGCTGGTTGCCTGTGATGAGGGCACCCGTTCCTTTGTTGAGGAGAGCTGCAAGAACGTGAGCGGCGGTGTGACTGCGCATGAGTTTGTACCGTCTTTCCCAGTTCAGAACGCAGTTGACTTTGTCGCCTGCCTGGAGTCCGGTGCGGTCGACTTCATGGGAGATTTCACCTGAGAATTTTCCGACGTAGATAACGTTGTAGATCTCGCTCCCTTTTATTATTTTACCCGTGTCATGTGGTTGACCTCCCCCTTTGGCGTAGAAAATCGTTTCGTCCAGGTTAGCGTATTTTCCATCTTTGACGGAGATCACTGTGGCTTGGGATTCTTTGAGATAACTGTCAATCAAGAATAACGCTTTAGTCATGAGAAATCTGCCTGAGAAACTTTGACGCGCCTTTTCTTAAAAATGTTACACATTTTTGAATTGCTCCAGGTCCGAACTACTAATTTTTTCTGAAGGCAAAAAGAACCCGATGAAAAATTAGCGTTATTGTTGGGGCTTTCCTTGATTTAAAAATAGAAAGAAGAATTGGGCGACAAGACTTTTTTCAGGGTACCAAAGTGTTGAGTTGGCTATGTTAGAATGGACTGAGGGAATTTGAACTCTCAACCAAGTGGAGATGTCACCCGTAAAACCCCATTTTTTACTATTGGTGCATTTTTTCTTTTTCTAAAATTTCTGATTTCTAGAGCTTCAACAAACCTTCTCTTAGAAATGGATTGGCAATTTAAGCACTCGACCTCCTTTTTTAAAGATTCATTTTTCGGGATTTGCACTTTGTTAATAAATAATTTTTGCGTTTAACTCATATTTTCCTTTGCAATTTGCAAAGCCTTAAAAATAAATTGATGTAAATAGCCTCTTATGGAATTTTTGGAGGAAATGAGAAAATTTGAAAATTAAATCTAAACCATTTTTAACAACGGCAATTCTAGTAATAACTATTGCGGTTTCGCTATTTGCCTGTCCAGTATTTGTCAATGCCGCAACCAACGTCACAACCCAAGCATATCTAGCTATAAATCCCAATCCAATCTCGCTTGGCGAATACACCGTCATTAACGCGTGGCTTCAACCCATCCCACCAACCGCTTCAGACGTATTTCACAACTTTATTGTAACGATTACAAAGCCTGACGGAACCACCGAAACTAGAGGCCCACTGACAACGAATGCGGTCGGACGGCCAATACTTCGAATACACTCCCTCAATGCTGGGCTCATACTCCGTTAAACTCAGCTATCCAGGAGAAACATTCGCGAACGGCACCTTCACATACTCATCCAGCGAAAGCCCAGTTTCAACTCTAGTAGTTCAGCAGCAAACCGTACCATCCTATCCAGAAACCCAAGTTCCCACCGACTATTGGACGCGCCCGATAAATGCTGCAAACAGACAATGGGCTTCAATCTCCGGACCATGGCTAATACGAGGCTACAACACGAGCTATACACAAGGAGCCAGCGACTCAGGAAAGGGCTTTAACCCCTACAGCCAAGCACCACGATCTCCACATGTTATGTGGACACAAGAATTGGCTCTTGGCGGTCTAATAGGCGGACAATACGGAACCTCCAGTTTCTACAACGGATTAACCTACGAAGCAAAGCTTAGCCCGCCAGTAATCATGGATGGCAAAATGTACTACCGAGTTTACCCAAGCGACTTTGGATACTACCAAGGAGTAGCAGGATCTTGGCCAGGCACAAGATGTGTTGATTTGCGCACGGGACAGGAGCTTTGGCGCAACATGAACGTGAGTCTGGATGCAGGCCAAATATTCAATTATGTTTCAGGAAATCAAATGGGTGGAATCCCCTATTTGTGGGACCTTGGCACCTTTGGCCCGTTTGCCTTGTTCAACCTTGGACCATCGATTTTAGGAAGACCCGCTTCGTGGCACCAATATGATGGAAATACCGGAGACCTGATAGCTACTTACACGGGTGCAATGCCCCTAAACTTTGCCACCGGAGGTACTGTCGTATATGGTCAAGACGGCACAATGTATGTCTACTTCCTAAACGGAGCTGCAGGCTGGCTGACGATGTGGAACTCAACTAAAGCTCTCGAAGCAGCACGCTTTATTGCAAATATTTCAGGAAGCAACGTAGGCTTCTTGCGAAATAAACCAGGAATCTACAGCTGGAGCACCGGAATACAATGGAACGTAACAGTGCCAAAACACGTGGTAGTTGATGCAACTGGTCCGCTCTATCCAGCGCAACAAGGTGTTACAGGCAACGTATTAATTGCTGCAGTGGAAAGCAGAGCAACTTCCTACAAAGAACTCGGCTATAGTCTGACCACGGGCGAACAATTGTGGGCTCACGACCTCACAATCGACGAGTACACTGCCGCTCGAGCCTACGGCGAAGGCATCTACGCTGGATTTAATCCAACTGCGAGGGTTTGGTTTGGCTACGACGTAAATACTGGTACCAAATTGTGGACAAGTGACCCAACAGATTATCCTTATGGAGCCTATGGACTCTCAGCAATAATTGCCTACGGCAAACTGTACGCTACTAGCTTTGATGGGAGCGTGCACGCTTTTGATTTAAAAAATGGCAAACAAGTATTCAAGTACTACAGTGGAAACGACCTTTATCGCGAGACGCCCTACGGTACTTTTCCATTCTACTACGGTCCAATAGCAGCTGACGGGGTAATATTTGCCGGTAACGGTGAACACTCTCCAAGCATTCCCCTCTACAGAGGTTATCAACTCCACGCCTTTGATGCTCAAACAGGAACTCCAGTGTGGACTTTGCCTGGGTGGCACGTTATCCAAGCAATCGCTGACGGGTACTTAGTTTCGTACAACGCAGAAGACAACCGTATCTACGTCTTTGGTAAAGGACCAAGCGCAACAACCGTAGCAGTATCCTCACAAGCTGCGTCAAAAGGTTCTCGCATACTCATCTCAGGCACAGTGACAGATCAATCTGCAGGGCAATCAGGAACTCCAGCTATTGCTGACAAAGACATGAGCTCATGGATGAGCTACCTAAAGAGACAACAGCCGATTCCGACCGCAGCTGAAGGCGTTCCAGTGGCGCTGACTGCGATCGACCCAAATGGTAATCCGCAGAACATCGGCTCAACAACAAGCGATATCGAGGGAAATTATGCCATATCCTGGACTCCACCAATTGAAGGCAAATACCAAATTACAGCAACTTTCGCAGGAACTGACTCATACGGCAGTTCAAAAGCCACCACTTACCTAGATGTTTCAGCAACCGCATCTACAACCGCTTCATCTGCGTCGCCACCATTGGACCTGTACCTACTATTTGCAACGATCGCCATCATCATCGCCATCGTTATTGTCGGTATAATGATACTCAGAAAGCGAACCTAGGTTCGAAACAAATCAACTGCAATTCCTTTCTTTTTTTGTTTTTCTGATGTATCTGGATAACCAAAGCACATGCTCTTGTTTCGTTGGGTTTCCTTCTATACTAGAATTTGCGTCCAGAGTCTCATTAAACCAACATCAATTCTGATGAAACAGGCAATGATGCGGGCGCTTCCGTTTCTACTCTCTTCGCCTTCTCAAGAACAAAACGAGAAGTGCTATGGCTGCAATCAGAATGATTTCGAGGACTATTATCGCTATGAGGTAGAGGGTAAGGGGTGTCACATCGATCTTTTGTGCAGGACCTGAAACTTTTAACAGACCCAACGATGACGTTGATGGTGCGAGAGCATCTCCGCTGTATACGGCTTGAAGGTCGTAGTATCCTTCAATGGGTGGTGTCCAAGCATATTTGTAGTAGCCGTTGGAGTCAGTGGTTACAGTAGTTATGTTCGTCCAGTCAATTCTTGGAACAAGTCGTTGCTGCAAAGTCACGTTTGCATTTGAAATTCCAGTGCCCACTCCGTTTGTGAGCATGCCAGTTAGCGTCACACTCTGTCCCGAGTTAACTGTTTGAGAGTTCTGTATGTCAATGGCACTACTTGGTTTCGGTGGTGGCGTACCAAATGCATAAAGATAATTGTCCCTGGAGGAGATGAACAATTTGTTATCAGCAATCACAGGCATCCCAGTGACGGCGCCGCCCGTCTTATACTTCCAAATTAGGCTTCCAGTGAAGGCATCTAAAGCGTATATGTAAGTGTCCTCAGAGCCGAAAAACACCTTTTCATCAGCTGCAACAACCGGCACCAAAACAGGACCTGTCTTGTACTGCCAGACAGGAGTCAAGCCTTCAGCTTGGCTCACAGCGTAGATGTTTCCAGCCGTTGTGCCCATATACAAGTTTTCATATGCCGCTGCCACATTAAGCGAGTATCCTTCGATAACAAAGGCCCATGCGATTGTGCCGTCCGTTTCTCCAATCCTGTAGATGTGGTTTGGACTAGTACCTGATGTGAAGTTGTATTCGTTAACGTAGACATCTCCATTCACAGCTACTCCAGAAAGGAATCCTTGACCTACGTTCGAGTATCCAGTCGGATTAACTGGGTTATCATGACTTACCCATGAAATAGTTTGCGAATCAGGATTGCCTCGGACCGCGTAGTATAGTCCGCTTGTCTGATTAAGCGAGACGGTCACTATGTCTCCGTTATCGTACGCATCAAAGAAACATCTGGGCGTAACTCCGGTCCACCTGCTTAGTTCTTTTCCAGTGTTTGGGTCTAGAATTGCTATACCGTTGTAAACGTTAATGTACATTTTTCCATTTGCAAATATGGGTGGAAACCCGAATGTCCCAACATTAGGTAAGATCCACTCATTCTGCGGAACCTGATACGTCCAAACGGTATCACCGGTGTTGGCGTCCAGCGCTACCCACAAATCACCGAAAGTGCGTAGGTTGGCATCGTACGGAAGCGACCCCCCCTGTGTGTAGATTTTGCCGTTGTAGTACGTAACGGATTCCGCCGTGTTGTTCAGGTTACGATGCCAAATCTGCTGTCCCGTTGTTTCATTCACAGCGTACACATCACCCGTGCCGAGGCACCCCTGATACACAACGCCCCCTGCGATTGCAGTAGAAAATACTCCAGGAGGAGCGGTCATCTTAAACCTCCATAGTAGATTCGCCGTGTTTGGTGCAGTGTCATTTGAGCTGAATGTCCGCTGGAAATTCTGTCCTGGTACAGGGGCATCAGTGCCGGAGGCACTTACAAACCCGACAAACGTTTGACTAAGAATTGATAGGATCATTGAAAATGCCAAGATTAGGCATATAGAAATCTTTCTTTTCTTAGGATTATTCATTTTTTGTTTCCTCCTTAACATTTCTCGTTAATGCAATTTCTTGATTGAGAAATGATCGTGATTCTCCACGATTCCCAACAGCACTTGCAAGCCTTGTTCTCTCAAATTCTTGTGGTCGCATCGGCTCGCCAGCAGCCGAGTTGGCAGCGCCTGTTAGAGAGTCAGATTCTCGTTTTCCGGATCTGAGCATCAGTGGTATTGCTAAAAGCGGCAAACTAATCATCCATCGGTCAACATTATGGATAGCGAAGAACTCGCTCCAAATTGAATGCCCTCCAACATGATTAAAGATACCGAAGAGGACAACTATGGTAATGAAGTATCCTCCAAGAAGCAGCAAGGCAAAGCCTATCTTGCGCAGGTTGGGCTTGATGCTGGAGTTACGAATAGTGGGCATTACCGTCCACAACAAGAAAATTGCCAGGAGGAAGAGGCCAACCGTTGTCAACAGAAACTCGAACAAATTCAGCGGGTAGTTTATGATGTAATTTAGTCCATGGCCCGGTAGTCCAATATCATCGAATGGGTTATAGTTCGGGGTTTGGATGAAAGTTGCGATCCATTGTGCGGAAAATCTTACCCAAAACACAAAAAAGTAGGCTACGCCGGATATGCAACCCCATTTGATCGCATCGTTGTTTGATTTTTCGCCGTTGCTAAGTTTGATTGCAGTCATGAAAAGAGGAAGTGGCACAATTATGGCTTCCACTATGGACGGTATTGTTGCTTCGACAGTTATGACTGGGTCGCCGATGTGAGGTCCAACCCCGGCTGTTGGAAAGTAACTAACTAAGTAGAAAGCCTCCAGAACAATCGCAAGGACTAGGAGTTTTCTCGCCATTAACATTTTCTTGCCTCTGAAGAAAAGTATCACAGCAAATATTGCAAGGATTGCAGCCAAACTTCTAGCCGTGGTTCCTACTGCAAGAAAAATAAGCGATAATGAACTGAATATGTCAATGTTGAATCTAATGTTGGGCGAGAAGGCCCAGAACTTGTAAGCCCAATAACCTGAGTAGATTAACCATGAAATAAGAACTACCAGAAGTCCAGCGAAGACAATCGATTTTTTGGTACCTGTTGCTAATGGTCGTCCAAAGTGCACACTCTGTGGCACAATTGGGGCTTGTTTTTCTCTTTTCTTGTTCCTCCTCTGGAAAGCCAGAAGAAAGCGCGGCGGCAACGACTACAGCCACAGCAAACAAAGATACTGTTAGGACTGGAAAAGTTGAAGATGTTTGACTGGAAGATGTCAATGCGTATGGGCGCATCATCTCGTTATCTTCATGGTCTAATAGGTGGCAGTGCCAAACATAACCTGGACCTTGCGTTGCGTCAAACGGAAACTGAGTGCCATCCTGAGAGGCGAAACGAATTCTAATGTCACAACTTGATTCACATAAACAAGAACAGTGTCCTTCCAACCCTGCTCGCTAGGCATGGGTCCCGCTGAGTTCACAATCAGATATGGTCCCTAAATCCAGTTGTTTAGGTACAAAGTCAAGTGGCCATGGCGGAACTGCAGTTTGGTTGTTGAGTTGTTGCCGTTGCAGGTTTATCCAGTCCTCATTGTACTTTGTCGACGTTGATGGTCTGGCGACTCAGGATTTGGAATTGAACAAGGTGAAGGTGAATAGAGTGTGCAGAACCAGTGAGGTCGACTAGGGACCAGTCTTCAGTTGACCCGATCACAGGATTCTCAGAGACTGCTCCATCCCACTGTTGACCGTTCAGGTAGGCAGCTGAAATCCCATTTGGCCCCATTAATTCATTCAATGTAAGGATTCGCTCTTTCGAAGGAGAAGGCAAGTTTGGGAATGTTGAGCCCGTCAACGTCGGATTTAGAAGTGCAGGTAGCGTTTTGGGTGCAAATCCATTCTTTCCCCCGACTGTGAATTGCATAATTTGGCCTACTGTCTGCGGGTCTTTGTCGGTTGGGTTTATGCTTACCAGAGCACTGTTTTTGAGCAGGATTCTGGTTCCTGACAGACATGTTTGAGAAGTCAACGAGGATATCGGCTCTTTCGCCGGGGGCAATTGTCAGCGATGTGATATTGGCTGCAGTTCTTAGATAGCCGCCGTCACTGCCAATTTGTGTGAACGGGATGAGGTTGTTCGTTTCAGCGTTCACGAGGCTTAGGATGTAGACACGAGCGTTTGACGCGTCCAAGAGTCTGAAGCGGTATTGTCCATTGTCCACGTTCATGTTTGGCCAAACCTTTCCATTTACCATTATTGTATTGCCTAGGAAGGCTTGGAACCAGTAGGGGTGAATGTCTGGATTGTCACCCACTGTTGGGAAATAGAGTGAGCCATCTGAGTAAAAAGATCGGTCTTGAATCATCAGAGGCATCTCATAAGCTCCTGAGGGCAGACAGAGAAGAGACATAATCGTTAGTATTGTTTGGGTCTCTGATTAGGTAGAAACCAGCAAGTCCCGAGTTTACTGTAATTCGTGTAACTCCCAACGCGTGATCATGATACCAAAGAGTGGTTGGTGTTGTACGTTATTGTAGTAGTAGATGGCAGCGTTCGGATCTGTTGCTTGAAAAGTGCTATAATCGGAGCCGTGGGTCCCATTCGCGGTGAACCATTCGTTGGGGGTGCCGTCGTAGTAAGATTGGGTCTCTCCTCCATGAAGGTGAGTAACGAGAGCAACAGGGATTCGAACCTGGGAATCGCCCGGAGGAAAAGACGGCAGAGCCGCTGTTGGCATGCCATAGTTGTTTGGGTCAGCCCAATGTATAGTTGGATCTACTGCAAACATGTAGGGTGTCGTTATGTTATTGACCCATTTCACCTGGACGGGTACTCCTCTCATTGTCTCAAAAGTGGGGCCGGGTGAGCTTTGGAAATACCCAAGCGATGCCCCAGTTAAAGCGTCTACAGCTGGTCCGCCGTAGCCCCAAACTGTTGTCTTCAGATTCATAGATGGGGGCAGGATTTGTTCCATGAAACTTGACATAGTGACATTGTATTCGTACCGAACGACTTTACCGTTTTCCGTTACAATTGTAGGCTGGTAAACCGGAGGCGGCTCAGTTAGCTGGTTTTCCCATTTGGGTATGCTAAGTGGGTCAATCAACGAAGGAGAAACCTGCGCGGACACGGCTGTCGGGGATAGTTGCAGAATGCCTGCAAACATAATTGAAAAGAACACGATCGAGAAGAACGCAACATTGATTGACTTGCTTCTCATACTTTGTGCTCCATTTCGCGCAAGTTTTTTCTTGGTATGATATAGTCACCTTGTTCTTTTGACGAATATGTAACCAACGGCAGCTATGACAATTACGAAAATTGTCGCTGCAATTCCGCCATAGATGTACATTGAGTTTGTGACTGCGGGAGTTGGACCTGGGGTTGAAGATGGGGACGGAGAAGATTGAGTTTGCTGTACTTTGAAAGTTTTAGTATCCGTGGACGATTGAGTGTATGTTTCAGTGGGTAGTTGGTTTCCATCATATTTCGCCGTCCAGGACCAGTCACCTGCAGTGCTTGGAGAATAAGCCATCGAAAAGAATCCTTTTTGATCGGTTGATGTACTTAGGTCAATACTTGAGCTATCCGGAGTTGTGAGAGCCACAGTTATTTGGGCGTTCGGAATTCCTGGGGTTAATTGACCTGAAATGACAAGAGACTCATTTGTCAAGACTTGTAACTTGTTTGAACCTGCAGTAATTGATGTTGATACAGTCGGTCCATTGCTGAAACAGTAGACATTCCAGTCGTTAGATCCTACATATATTTTGTTTTCCCAGATAGCAGGCGAGGAGATAACTTGGTCTCCGGTTTCGTAAGAAGAAATCTTTGATCCAGTTGTCGCGTTAATTGCGTAGATGCTGTAAGTATCTGAACCCACGAAAACCTTCCCATCGGCATAAGCAACTGAGGATAAAGCATCGATGCCCATGAACATGTTCCACAATCGGGTTTTGTTACTGGTGTTGTACGCTGAAACTTGGACGCCTTCCGGGAAGTAAAGCACTCCGTTGAGAGTAGGTTGGAGTGAAAACGGGAAAGCTGTTGGAGTTTAGGCGAAGATTCCATATGATGTTGCCGTTTTGAGCATTCAGAGCAAAGAAGGAGGTTAGATTCAAAGAGGCACTTCCGTCGACGCCACTTCCTATGTAGACTGTGTTGTTCGCAACGATGGGGCTGCAAACGAGAGTTCTTGTTCCCAATATACCGTCGATAACTTTAACTGGTAGTTGGGTTTTCCACACAACTGTTCCGTCATTGGCGTTTAAAGCGTAGAGGTAGGAATCCGGCGACGCTATGAAGATTACACCGTTCGAATAAGCAGCAGATCCTCCTATGGGAGCACCCGTCTGATATGTCCATGAAACAGTACCGTCCGTGGTCTTGAGACAATAAACTTTGCCATCAAGTGCACCGACAAATAGTTTGTCGCCGACTAATATGGGAGAAGATCGTGGCTGCCATATCGTTTGAAACACGACATTGCTGGGTCCTCCAGCAGGCGTTTTCCAGATTTGAGTCCCGGTGCTCGCATCTAAACAGTATATGTTGCCATCATCTGGACCAATGTACACTTTTCCATTTGCCACTGCAGGGGAGGAAAGGAACTTGGAGTTAATTGTGAAGTTCCATAACCGATTGCCATTTTCAGCGTCGAAAGCATAGAGGTTTTGGTCATGGGATCCGACGTAGACTTTTCCATCAGCAACCGCAGGGGAGGAAGTAACGGGTCCGTTTGTCGAGGTTGCCCATTTAACTTTGAGTTGCGAAGGAGCAGATTGTCCAACAGCAACCCCAGGATGATCAACGTTTCCCCTCCACATGGACCATGGTTTTGACTGGCCATAACAGTAGACAGTGCTGTCTGCACCCGAAGCGACATACAAATTTCCGTATGCAATTGCTGGAAATGCATAGTAACCAGGGATTTGCCAAAGTAAGGCGCCGGTGAATGCGTCAAAGCATGTAAAGCGACTCTGATTCGAAATCGTCGAGCCAACGCTGTCAATGGTTGTAACGTAGACTTTTCCGTCGGCAACCACTGGCTGGATATGCCCAAGATACAGGGAAGCGTTGTTGCTGTCCCAAAGTACCTGTCCAGTTCCGGAATCCCAACATGATACAAAGCTTCCTCCAGCACGAATGTTGTGCTGGTAGTAGCGTCCGTAAGCAGTGGCGCCACCCCACGCGAAAAACCCTAAACTTCCAGCATTGTAGCTCCACAGAATCTTTCCCGTATTGCCATCGTAACATGAAAGCAGATTGCTTGCTTGCCCCGCATACAGGTTGCCTTGATAATAGGACCCCGAATATAGTCGTTCCCCTTTGTCCAAAGTTTGCCATAGCAGTTTGCCATTGGTCGCGTCAACGGCAAAGACGCTGTTTTCGTACGTTCCACCGAAAACCTTTCCGTCTCCGTAACACATCATTTCGGAGTTTTCAGTGCAAGCATAACTCCAGACTTGTCGAGGCGGATTTACAGGGTCTGAAACATCAAGACCGACGAATGCCAATGCAGATTGGCTCGCATTATCGGTTATCGCATAAATCATCTTCTTGTCAGGATCAACCAAGAATGGCATCCAAGGAAGCGAGGCACCACGGCGAGGACCTTCTCGGAGGAACATATTTGTCGTGTTCCAGAGCAGATCACCTGTAGCGGTTTTGAAACACATGAAACCATTGCTATAAGGCACAATCAGTCTTTGGTCGTCAATCTTGTAAGCGCCTATTTCAGAAGAAATTAAAGGAAAAGGCATTCTAACTTTCCAGATTTGCTGACCCGTTAATGCATCAAAAGCGTAGAGGGAGTCATTCATGGAAATGGCGAACACTTTTTGGTCAAAAACCGTCATCATCAACTGTTGCTGACCATAATAGATTGGTTCATCAAGCTTTACTGACCACAAAATGTCCGGAGCATTTGGAGCTGGTCCCGGAGAAAACCTTGTTCTTTCAGCATCATGCTCCGGCGTCGGCCATTCATATTGCAGCAGGTTACCGTAACTAGACACCGAATTGGTTGCTGCCAGCGTGTTTATGGAAGTAAAATTTGTATTCGCGGCTTTGATGCAAGGGGGGACAACAAAAACAAATAGGATAGAAGAGATGAGTAAAATCAACAAGAAAATTGTTAGGGATTTAGGTTCATAACCTTTCCAGTAGCGATACAAAACTAGCACCATTTGTTTGAAAGCAGAATACTTTTGTTAATAAGACTGTGTGACTGCTAGAGCACAGCAACAATTTAATAGAAAAAGTGCGCGTGAACCATAGAAGCTGAGAAGATGTCACCCGTGATCTCCCTTTTGTGCCTTTGAAGTCTCTTCATCTTCGTCTTTTTGTTTCTCTCATTATTCTTCCGTTATGATTATTTCATCTTTCAGGTACTTCTGATCGCTCATTCTTTTGACCCTGAGGAATCTAGCGACGCCTTTTTCGGTTTCTGCCTCGCGAATGTTGATTTCTCCGTCGAATAAACTGAGTACGGCATGCAGCTCCTCTGAAGGATGAATCTGAGGGTCAATCACGGCTAGAGTGGTGAACCTCGCCACTCTTAGTTGTGCGAGGAGTTCGGTCAGCCACTTTCTGGTTTGAACAGCTCCATGGTTGAGAAGAACATCAGATACTAAGCTTATGCAGATTCTTTTTGGTATTTTTGACGAAGGGTCGAGCTTACGAATGGTTGATGTGAGGGCGATGCTGATATTCGTTAGACTTTCAACGCCTTTGAGGAGAAATACGTTGGGAGCGCTTTTAACCATGATTTCCGCTTGAGGATTGCAGACGAACAGGAAAAAGTTTGATGGGAAAGTGCAGGCGAGGTAACCTGTCGAACCCGGGTCAATGGTTACATAAAATGTGTTTTCGCTGTTCTTTGCGCCGGTTTCGAGGAAGTCTCTGATAAGCGTATATTTTTCGTTGCAGGAGGGCAATGTAATTGCCACAGCAGAGTATGCGGGCAACCCTTTGCAAAGAAGTTTGTCAAGAGGCGTGTAACCCGTGGCGACTGGAGTCGCAGGTTCCAACGGCACAGATCGTCCAGTTTGTAAGTAAGCTATTTGGGCTTTCACGTTTTCTATGTCTTTTCTAGCTGTTCATCTTCAGGAGTATTTCCAACGCTTGGTTTAAGATGTTGAGAGCTTTCTTTTTGTCACCTTCCTGATTCCTTTCCACATAAACCCGAGCGTATTCGCGGAGAAACTCTCTGGCGTAAACTTCCGCATCCCAGTGCTTCGCATTTAAATCCTCAAACCCCTGATGGCTCTTCTCAAAATACTCGATGGATTCGTTCCATTTCTTTTGAGCACGAAAAAGTCTTGCTCTCAAGAAGTCGGCGTAGATGAGCAATTTCTTGCGGTTTTGGGCACTCATTTGCAAGACGTTAATCTGGCTCTCGGCTTTGTCGAGTTCTCTCAACTCTATGCCTGTTCCAATGGCGAAATACAGGGCTTCCGGTTGCGCACTTCTTATTCCAGCTTTCTTAAGGGTTTCAACGACCTTCTCAAAGAATTCTTTTGCTCTTTCATTATCCTCTCTTGCAGAGTGAAGTCTTCCGAGAAAGAAGTAAGTGAGGCTAATTGCTGGAATGTGATTGAGTTTTTGCGCAGTAATCAAAGCTTCGTCTAGGCATTTTTCAGCCTCGCTCCATTCTCCCAATATTTCAAAAGTATGTCCAAGAGCAGTCAGAGAATTGGAAAGGTTATGCAGGTTGCCAGTTTTCCTGTCTAATGTAACTGATTCTTCGTTTAAAACAAGAGCTGAACTAGTATTTCCCATGCTGATGTACTTTGCTGCCAGAAGGCTGCCAATCCACGTCTGCGCTGAAATTGCTCCAGCTTTTTTTGCCAATTCATATCCTTTCTGCAGAAATTCTAAGCTTTTTTCCAGTTGCACTGATACTGCGGCGTGCGTTGCGAGGCGGGTGTATGCTTCCACTGCAATCTCTACATAACCGTTGTCAAGTGCTATTCTTAGAGCTTTGTTAGAGCTTTCAATTGTCTTCCTCCCATCTCCACTAAAGCCAACTATTTTTCCCCAAATCAAATATGAACGTGCCAACACCTCGAGAGCCATCAATTTTTGGGCACTTTCAACTGCCTTCTCAGCCAAAGGCAAACCTGCAGCCATTTCTCCGTTGTGCCAGTACATTTCTGCGATGTCCGCGCGTAGACTTGCCAATTCAATGCCTTCAGGCAATGCTTGCAGAATTTCCAGAGCCTTCACCTGGTATTCCTTAGCTTTGTCTGTATCCCCCAACTTAATCCAAAGAATGTTCGAGATTTTCCGGTACAGCCGCGCAACCTTCTCTTTCTCCCCAAATTGCTCACGCAATGGCAATGCGTCATTCCAGTATTTCAAGCAGGCATCGAAGTCTCCGATAAGGCTTTTAATGTCTCCAAGTGTCTCAAGAACACGGCCTTTTTCCCGAGGATCACCGTCTTTCTCTACTAAAAGGGTCAATGCTGAGTGATAGTAAGAAGCAGCCTCATTGTTAGCGTAAACTTGTGCAGCCTTTTCTCCCGCCTTCAAGAAATAGCAAAGTGCCTTTTTTCTTTCGCCGCCCTCCAAGAAATGTGAGGCTAGCTCGCCAAAATGCTCATCTATATTCTCAGAGTATGTCTTCTCAAGCGCGCATCCTATATTACCGTGAAGTTTTTTGCGCATTAAGGGGCTGACTTCTTCGAACAAAACGTCTCTAATGAGAACATCGGCAAAGGAGCAGATGTCTTCTCCATGTGCGGCTCTGCACTTGAGCAACCCTGTCTTTAGTATCTTCTCCATTTTTTCAAGTAGTTTGCTTTCTTTAAAGCCAGTAACTTCACGAAGCACTTCAAAAGAAAAGTCGTTTCCAACAAAGGAAGCCATCGTCAACACGTTCTGGCATTCCTCGTCTAAACGCTCTAACCTCGCTTTTAGAACATCTCTAACCGTTTTGGGAAACCTGATCTCAGAGACTTCCAGAATTCTGTACTTGTTCTCTTCGCGGATTATGACTCCCTCTTCCTTCAGAGAAGCTATCACTTCCTCAACGAAGAATGGATTGCCATTAGTTTTCTCGTAGACAAGTTCACAAAACTCTTTTGGCACATCACTCTGCCCAAGTATCTGTTTAATCATCTCTGTAACTTCATTTGAGGACATGCGTTTCAATTGGGCAGATTGTAGCAAGCGTGTTCTGTTCAACTCTGCCAAGATTGGAGACAAAGGATGCTTTTCTTCAACTTCTGTATCACGGTACGTGCCCAGGAGAAGCAGATTTTCTCGGTAGATCCCACGAGCCAAATAATGCAGTAGCAGAAGCGAGGACGAATCGGCCCACTGCAAATCATCCAGAACAACCACCAACGGCGCAACCTTGGAAACATTTTCAACGAACTGCGAAACCGCTTCAAAAAGCCGGTCGCGTTTCATTTCCGGATTGAGCGGAGGAGATTCAGAGAAAGTTATCAGTTTCTGTTTAATTTCGGGAACTATTTTGTAGATTTCGCCCGGGTAGTAACCAACAGCTCTCTGCAGCTGCTCGGGCGTACTTTTCTGGAGGTAGTCTCTGATGACTTCTTTCCAGGGAGAATAAGGTGGCACGCCATTCATCTTGAAGAGTGCAGGGCATCGTCCATACAAGATTTGCATGCCCTTTGAACGGGCGTATGCCCGCAGCTCCTTGGTGAGACGGGTTTTTCCTATGCCTGGTTCGCCGCGGAGGATGACTATTCTTCCTTGTTCGTTTACGGTTTGATCTGCAGCTTCTTTGAGAAATTTCATTTCTTCGGTGCGGTCAATAAGCGGAGTCTCTCTCATCGGAGAAATTAAGTAGCTTGGAAAGGCCTTTGGCTCACGGGACCCCACAAAACCACCAGTGCTGACCGTGTACTATAAGTTGATTTGTCTTAAAAGAATATTCAGAACGGCGCGATTGCAAGGTTGACTCAATTTGGCTTTTAAAACATTTCTTGCCTCATCAATGGCTCTATAGCCAGCAAATTCTAAATATCAGAGGCACACAACAACCATCTCATTAGAGATGAATTCATTTATGCTAAGCAAAATACTAAGGGTTTTCTTATGAAGAAATCTTTGGGCGCAAAAACTATCGTTCCCACGACGCCTGTATGGGTTGTGGGAACTTATGATCCAGATGGAAAAGCAAATGTCATGACTGCTGCGTGGGGAGGAATTTGTTGTTCCCAACCGCCATGTATCTACGTATCTCTGAGAAAAGCCACGTATACCTACAGTAATATTATGAAACGAAAAGCGTATACAATAAGTATCCCATCCGAAACCTATGCCAAGGAAGCTGATTATTTTGGACTCGCTTCGGGGAAAAAGGTAGACAAATTCGCTGCAACAGGGCTAACCCCTGTGAAAAGCGATCTTGTTGATGCACCATATGTGAAAGAATTTCCTCTAATTATAGAATGCAAGGTTATCAAAATAGTTGAAATTGGGCTGCACACAGAGTTCATAGGTGAAATTGTGGATGTCAAAGCTGACTCTCTTGTGCTTAACGAAAAGAATCTTCCAGACATTGAAAAAGTGAAACCGATAATCTGGAATCCTGCTGGGATGACATATCATGAAGTTGGGAAAAGCATAGGTCAAGCATTTTCAATTGGAAAAAAGATATGAGTGCGCGCCAAAGATAATAGAAGTTAATTAATCTACTCTAGGAAAAGGTCTGTTGGGGAGAAAAAGTATGGGCAGAATGCTTATTCGTGTACCCCGAATGTATACAGAAACTGAGCTGAAGAATTTGTTGAAAGTGCTGCCAGCTGACTTCGAGCAGACTAAAAACGAATTTTGGGACTACGTAGATGAGAAGCTAGCAAATTTTGCGGGAAAAGTTCAAAGAATCTACCGAGACGGAATCTGCTTCGCAGGAGGGAAGGCTCTCAATCAGCTTGAAAAATCCGACAAAACAAACTTCAAAATAGCCAAGAAGCTTGTTGACGGTGGAGCAACTTTTGAGGTTACTGAAGATGCTTTGCTCATTGCTGAATCGGAGAGTTGGCTCAATGAGTTGCATTATCAGGCATCGAATTTTGCCATCTTGGAATTGTATGAAGAGACGATGAAGGAAAGAGACAGCTTTGTCTCAAAGAGAATTGCTGAATCACTGGGAGAGGACGAGTTAGGTGTTCTTTTCATTGAGCCTTCTAGAAAAATTAGTTTGGAAAAAACCAAAATTGTCATTATGTACAGATTTGATCCTTTGGACTATTTGGGATCATGGCAGTCACAACTAAAATTGTGAATTACTCACCTCTTGAAGCTTGAAGCTTATATTTCATCACAAGTGATTTAAGCCAAGAACGAGAAAATGCACGTCCACAAAGGGGTTGACATGCTCTATAGGCGTTTTGGAAAGTTGAACTGGGGCGGATCAGCGCTAGGCTTCGGAGCGATGAGGCTGCCCATCATCGGAGGTGACCCAGCCAACGTAAACCAAGAAGAAGCTATTCGAATGATTCGGTACGCGATAGACCACGGTATCAACTACATCGATACGGCCTACGTTTACCATCAAGGAAGAAGCGAAACTACAGTTGGCAAAGCCCTCCAAAAAGGGTACCGAGACAAAGTCAGAGTCGCGACCAAGATGCCAACTTGGTTAATTGAATCGCAAGATGACATGGATAAATTCTTTTCTGAACAGGTCAACCGACTTCAAATGGAATATGTGGATTTCTACCTGTTGCATGGACTTGACAGTGAAGCTTGGCAAAAGCTGAAAAATCTTAACGTGCAGAAATGGCTTGAGAAAAACGTGGCAGAAGGCAAGATTCAGCATCTAGGGTTTAGTTTCCATGATGAATACGATGTTTTCAAGCAAATAATAGATGACTATGATCGCTGGGACTTTTGTCAAATCCAGTACAACTACGTCGATGAAAGCTACCAAGCTGGAACCCGTGGTTTAAAGTACGCTGCCTCTAAGGGTCTAGCGGTCGTCGTCATGGAACCCATCGCAGGCGGCAAACTCGCTATCAAACCGCCAGAAACTATTCAAGCTCTGTGGGAAAAGATGGAAACTAGGAGAAGTCCTGCGGAATGGGCGCTTCGCTGGGTTTGGAGTCATCCTGAGGTCTCCGTAGTTCTCAGTGGGATGAGCACGATGGGTCAGGTGGTAGAGAATGTCGAAAGTGCTAATTACTCTCAACTCGATAGCCTCACAAAGAAGCAGCTTGCAGTCTTTGATCAGATCCGGAGGAAGTACAAGAAGTTAGGCTTTATCAGCTGTTCTGGATGCAGGTATTGTCTGCCCTGTCCCCAAGGTGTAAACATTCCAGAAGTGCTTGCGCTCCATAATGAATACTACGTCAAGGATAGGGCGGAAGAGGTTAGGAGCAAGTATCTGAAGCAAATACCTCCAGAGAAACGGGCTAACAAATGCATCCGCTGTGGAAGATGTGAAGAAATTTGCCCGCAGAAAATGCCCATTCGAGATTTACTATCGGAAGCTGCTTTCGTCATGGAGCAAGAGTGATCGTTCCGAAAGCGCGCTCTAAGCATTAGTTTGCAGGTAAACTTTATTGTGTCAAGAAACCTTTACAAACACGCTTTTAGGACGGTTAAACCCATAGTTATCTGAATGATATGAGTAATAGGACAGTCTTGATTGCTATCATGCTTTCTGCATTCTTAATTTAACTGGTTTCCGGAGTGTTAGTTGCTGAGGCAGAACCTAAAACAATTACTGTTCCAGATGATTACCCCACGATTCAAGCAGCCATTAACGGTGCTTCTGAAGGCGATGAGGTGTTTGTTAGAAGCGGAACATACAGTGAGGACTTAACTATTAACAAAGCATTATCGTTAGTAGGAGAAAACAAATACTCCACAATTGTAGTTGGAAATGGAACAGCTGCTTGCCTAATAAAGCAAGACAGCATAAACGTAATTGGCTTCACATTCAGAAGACCCTCAACAATGCGTTGGCATTATGGAATTCATCTTTTAAACGTCAAGTATTGTAATGTGTTCGAAAACAATGTTGAAAGCACCTTCTATGGCATCTGGCTTGTTGATGCAATCATTTAACAAAATCTTCAGGAATGTGGCGTCAGGTGACTGGAACGGAATTCACCTGACCACTTCCAATTACAATAACGTTTCTTATAACACTGTGACAGGCAGCAACGATTGGGGCATTAGCACAGAAGGCTCTAATGACAACCTAATAATGGGCAATTATGTTGCCTCAAACGGCTGGGCTGGCATAGGGCTATATGGCGGCAGCCCTAATACTGGTAACTTGATTGCTCAAAACATTATAGCGAACAATGGGCATGTGGGAATAGAAATAACCTCTACTGGTTTATCTAGCAACAAAATTGTGGGCAATAACATCACTGGGACTGGAAGTGAAGGCGTCGGATTAGCTATATCGATTGCATGGGACAGCAATTTAGTAATGGGTAACAACATTTTTGGAAATCAAGCTGGAATTAGACTTGATGCCTCCCAGAATAACACCATATGCCAGAACTTGATAGAAAATAGCCCTCAAGGTGCCATCCTTATCCACAGCCCACCATACAGAGCAGCATCTCAAAACATTATCTACGAAAACAATATCATAAACGTCATTAGCCTCACTGGAAACGTTCATTCACACAGTTGGGATAACGGCACAGTCGGCAACTACTGGATTGATTATAATGGAACAGACGCTAATGGTGACGGTATTGGAGATAGCCCATACATAATTGACAGCTTGAATATTGATCACTACCCGCTTATGTCTCGATTCAATGTATCTATGGAAATACCAAGTTCGTTTCTTTTCCCTTTCTCTACTCCAATGCCTTCACCATCGACTTCTCGTTCGCCCGCACCTTCTCCTTCGATTTTGCCAAATTCAACACCTACCCTAATGCCTACAGTTTTATCTTCAAGTTCTCCAACCCCAACATCTACCGTTCCAGAGTTTTCGCCTTGGCTAATTCTCTATTTTATAATCGTATTTTCCGTTGTTGGCATAATTATTCAAGAAGAGGACTAATGTCTTTGCGCGCGGTTAAAGGAAAGCAAAGCTTAATTGTATGTTCTGTACAAAAATAAATAGGATCGGAGGTAAATTTTTGAATATTTTTGGTCATAAAGCGGCGCCTAAAGTCAATTTGACTTATGATGTTATGGTAAAATGCAAGTGTGGATTGTGTCCAGTTCAAGCTGAGAGCGCGTGTGCTAAACCTAAGATAGCGGCTAGAAATGAGATGATGAGTAACCTGAACTCTGGAAATTTGCAGAACATACTGGGCCCTGGGATGATGAAGAACATGGAAATGATGAAGGACATGACCCCTGACAAGATGAGGAGTATGTCAAAAGAACAGATGCAGGGTATGAGTGATGAAATGATGAAAAACACGCCAAAGCAAGAAATCTCAGGGATGATGCCCAAACCGGAGGATATGCCCGGACCATACTGTGCTAATGGTGTTGCTGTCTGTAAAGACCTGAATTTTAGTAAAATGTGCATCTGCAACGGTTGTCAAGTCTTCAATGAATTCAATCTCATGAAAGCCAAGCCAACGAGCTTCTATTGTAATCAAGGCAAAGCCACTTAGCTACAAAAATCGCTTTTCTGTTTCTATGAAAACTCTCACCTGAACGATCAAAAGTAAGCTCAAAACTACAAAAAGCGCTGTATGAATGCAGAGTTTGCCTCTCAACTCTGACCCTCAACTCTGCTCTTTGTCGTCTGTGAATTTAAGATTTTGCAAAACTACGCTCACGCTACAAGACCGAGGTGGTGCCGATGGAAAAGGCTTATATCTAAAAACAGCTGAAAGGGAAATTGGAAGAACTGAGACCTTGCCGATAAGGTCGAAAAAAACTATTCTGATTGTCAGCGGTCTTCTATTTCTGATACTCGGAGTTGTCGTCGTCGTCGCCTCACAATGGAGTTTTACTGAAACGGTTGAGCCCTATGAGTCGTTCGCAACCCCCCCGCTGGTCAGTGAAGGCTCGGAAACGGCAAATAACGCCCTTTGTTGGCAAACTTTTCAGGATGTAAACGGCGAATATCGCGTCATACAACACATAACCACAACTGGAACACCAACTATCAGCCTGAGAATTACCGACCCCGAAGGGAACTTAGTCTATAATGAAACAGCAGCCAGCAGCAGTTCCCCGCAATTTGATTTTGGTCCTGTCCCAACAGGAGGCAACTGCGAGTTCGTTTTCCACACTACCACCAACTTCGTATGGACGAACGGCGCTACGATGTATGCTGAGTTTTTTGAGAAGAACGACGTCTCTGTGCCGACCCAAGAAGCCAATACGCCTTTTGCCTCTTGGCTCGTTTTGGGAGTAGCCTTTCTCGTCCTTGGTTTGGTGCTTCTGCTCGCAGGTCTTCTCCTATTTAGGCAAAAGTAAGAACACAAACTAAAACTTGGGACTACAACGTAGAAAACGACTCAGCCGATTTGCTTGCTGCACAACTTTCTCTAAGGCTTCTCTATCGATACTCTTCAATCGTAAATTTAAGACATCAAACTCCTGTATCGATACTGATTGTATAGTCACCAGTTCCATAGAAATTCTGAACAGTTTCAACTGGCACGTAAGCATTTTTCCATGAAACATAAAAATATTGGTCGAGCGCTTGGGCTGTTCCGGCTGTTTGCACGTTATAGTCGTAAGTTGGATCGAGTAATAGTATGGAGCTGTATGGGTTGTCGACGTAGGCTTGGTCTTTCCATATTCGGATGTTGTTTATCGGAAATTGGTTGTAGTAGATTATTAGGGAGTCGTTGTTGTTGGTGTAGTTGTAGTAGGGAATTGTCTGCACCTTCATTCTCCAAAAATTCTCTTTGACTGTGAAGAGCGGTCCATTCTTTTCGAAGACGTTTGGATATGAGTATGAGGTCTCCCAGTATCCGGGTACTGATCCAGATGCCGAATTTAGGATGAAGTTTGTGACTTCATGCCAAGATGCTTGCTTTTGCGAAGCTGATAGAATTCCATACCCAACCGCTGAGCCAACAATGACTCCTATTAGTAGCCCAATAATCAAAGAGACGCTTGCTTTCACCGTTTTCCCCCACTACACTTTGAGTTTGATTTTGTTTAAATGCATTGCTTAAATCCAAATGATGAAATGCAGCAAACAAGTCATTCACATGCTGAGTGGATTTCTGTTGGTTGGGAATAAAATCCAATCCCAATTATCTTGAAACAGGGCTTGTCATAATTCTAATTTAAACTAAAATCACAACGAATACCTTGAAAAACCTTCCTTTATCAAGGAGATCCTTTAAGATTTAGTTTAAATTGTTTTCATGCTTCCAACGATAAACCCACGGAGGATCGGATTCGAACCCTCTACTGCGTGGAGATGGCACCTGCTTCTACTAGTAATAATCGAAAAACAATTTTCCTGTCACTTTTCTAGTCGCGATTTCAATATCTTCCGCCTTGATGGTTTTTCTTCCGGCATGCACAGCATAATCAAGTGCCTCTCTAGCAATCTTTATGCCAATTTCTTCAAGCGTCTTTGCAAGTTCTTTTGCAGCTGCTTCACTTACTCTGTCGGCACGAGCTTTTTTACAAAATCTGTGCATAGCAGACACAGCTATTTCTGACCCCGTCATATTGACTGCTCCACAACCCAATTGTTTTCTAAAGCAATATTAACCTTTGTCATTTAAGCCAAAAGAGCAATAATTGGAGCATCAATATAAAAACGCTTTAGCCCTTTGAGGTAACGCGCCATCAGGAACTACGGAAACGTCTGGCTTTGAAAAATATCCCTTTATTATGATATTCGTTTAGATTTCAGTTCAAATTTTTCTGCTAACCAAATACCAATTTGTCTTATATCTTAAATTGCGCATTCAAAATGTAAGATGAAATCTAAGCCGACAAATCAGCAATTTCTTGAAGCTCCCGATATTTTTTCAAATATTCTAAGCCCTTCGTTGTTGTGACATACATGGTTTTCGAGCTAGATAGCACTTCTATCAGCTTGACTTTTAGCAGTGTTTGAAGGTAATCTTTCATCATTTGGTAGTTCAGGCATAAATTGTACATAATGCTTGTTTTGGTTTGGGGCTTGCGGCATTTATTCAAAATCTCAGTTACAATCTGCAAATGGGTTCGGTTTTTTTGCCGCACTTCTTTTTCCAACTTTGCAACCATCTATGGCCCTATATTGTAGGCTGTGGCAACGTCGCTGCAGAATCTTGCTTCATCTAGTTGCTGATGCAGAAAGGTTCTAGCTTGCTCCAAAACTTTGATTTTCTGAGAATCAGACAGTTCAAACAGATTAACTGTTATTGTTTTCATTTGCCTTACCTATGATTGAGTATCTGGTTTCTTAATAAATCGGTTCTTTCAAAAACTTACATATATCCAGATTCGATGCGTTCATAACGCTTTGCAAAAGAGTCTAATACGCTCGCTTTTGAGTAGGTACGAATGTACCAAGATTGACAAATTGACGCTGTTATGAACGAAACCTGTCTTCTTTGACAGTGAAAAACATAATCAGAGTATTTTTTGCGCTTGTTCAAAGCTCTTGGCTAAACAAAACTAATCAAGACAAGTTTAACTTCTTTGGGGCATTCAGAAGTTATTTTCCTGCAAGTAAGCTGGAGTAGCGCAATGACTCACTGTAATAGAAACGATAACAGGGCGTCCTAAAATGAGAATGCCTACTGTTTTTCAGTTAGGTCCCTAAGCTGTTTTTTGTTTAGGCCAACTCCTGGCTCAGCGTCAAGGCGCTTCTGTGCTTTTCCCTTCTCGAACATTATCACTGTCGGGTAGTATTCTATGGCGTATTCTTCGCTGACATCGGGCTCTTCGTCGACAATCACGCTTAAGCACTCTTCCGGATGGCTCTTTGAGTACTCTTCAAAGATTGGCAAAAATCGCCGGGAAAACGGGCACCAGGTCGCATAAAACAGAACAAATGCTTTATCTTTCTTCACTATTCTTTCGTGAAAAGTGTTTTTTCTTTTGTTTTTCGATTCGTGTGTTTCGGCTTTACTCATTGATAATTCATCTCAATTTCCTTTTTTTGCTTCATAGTTTATTGCTTTCTTGGTTTTGATAAACGTGCCCGTGTCAAGTTCCTCAAATGCTTTGTCGAGCTCCTCTTGAGTATTCATCACGATTGGACCTCTCCACGCCACAGGCTCGTTCAAAGGCTCTCCCGACACAAACAGAAACCGACCGCCCCCTTTTGAAACTATTTTGACCAAATCACCTTCACCAAAGACTGCGCACTGACCCTGCAATATCTTCTTGTCACCCACCTCAGTTGATCCTTCAACGACATAAGCAAACACCGTATTATTCCTCGGTGTAGCATGCTCGAAAGCTTTTCCGGCACCCAGTTCTACATCAAAATATTCTACCTCAATTGCTAAATCACGAACGGGTCCCCTTGTTCCATCCACTTTGCCAGCTATGACTTTTATTTTTGAGCCTTCTCTTTGGAATACTGGAATTTGTTCTTTTTCTATACCACGATATTTGGGTTCAATCATCTTCTTCTTTGAAGGCAAGTTTACCCAAAGTTGAAAACCCTGCATTAAACCATCATATTTTTGAGGCATTTCCTGATGGATTATGCCTGAACCAGCAGTCATCCACTGCACATCTCCAGATTTGATAACTCCCTTATTGCCCATGCTGTCGCCATGTTCAACTTCGCCTGTCCACATATAGGTGACTGTCTCCATACCTCTGTGGGGGTGCCAAGGAAAACCCTTGATGTAATCTTTCTGATTATCCGATCCAAAGTGGTCAAAAAGCAAGAAAGGATCAAGCGTCGAGTCATCGTCGTTTCCTAAAACTCGTTTTAGCTTAACTCCTGCGCCTTCAAGAGTTTGCCTTCGGTTTAAAATCTTTTGAATTTGCCTCTCCAAGAAAATCGCCTTATGATATTTACCGCATTAAACAATATATTTATTATTCACCTATAACAAAAAAAACTGGGAAAGTTAGGATTAGTTAAGATAGCCCAAGTTGTTTCATGAAGCCAACAACATCGTAGAATAGCCTTTCCTCAACGATTTCACCGTTCTTCCAAGTGGCAACGGTACAAAATTCAAGCTTCGCGGTCTTCCCTGTTGGCTGAATAATTTGGGAACTGTACACGTTTAGCAGATATTTGAAGGAAGAATTGATAGGGCAGATATGAGAAATCATAATGTAGAAGATTCATGAAAATAAAATTCCTAGGCGCAACCCATCAAGTGACGGGGTCAAGCTACTTACTGGAAGACGCTGGAGTCAAGATCCTCGTCGATTGCGGAATATTTCAAGAACGAGACTATTCCCGCAGAAACTGGGAGGCCTTTCCCGTTTCTCCAGACCAGATCCAATACGTACTTCTCACTCATGTTCACCAAGACCATTGCGGACTAATTCCCAAGCTTGTCAAGGAAGGGTTCTCCGGAGAAATCCTCCTTACCCCTGCCTCCAAAGAATTGTTCCCGATAGTGATTTTGGATTCGGCCCGAATTCAACAAGAAGATGCTGCCTTCAAGAAAAAACGCCATGACGAGGAAGGCCGAAAGGAGCCTTATCTTGAAGCTCCTTTGTACACTGTTCAAGATGCAGAAAAGTGCTTTCCCC
The DNA here is from genome assembly GCA_963825115.1 of Candidatus Bathyarchaeota archaeon. GTDB lineage: Archaea > Thermoproteota > Bathyarchaeia > Bathyarchaeales > Bathycorpusculaceae > JADGNF01. The sequence goes on from CAWGRS010000002.1 coordinate 333,912, forward strand.
TCCTGAAAGCTCTTCCCTACGAAGAGTTTCATTCTCTAAATGACCAAATCAAGGTTTGCTTTCACGATGCAGGGCACATCCTTGGCTCAGCCATGATTGAAGTCCTTTTCCAAGACCAGAAAGGACCGCAAAACATTATCTTCTCTGGCGATATCGGTCAATGGGACAAACCGATTCTAAACGATCCCTCTCTCTTTGACCGAGCAGATTACGTTGTCATGGAGTCTACGTATGGAGACCGCAACCACGACAATTCGCAAGATATTGATGAAAAACTCGGCACAGTCGTTAATGAGACGATAAAGGCTGGCGGAAACGTTATTATTCCAACATTCGCTATTGAGCGTGCACAAGAGCTCTTGTACCGTTTTAGCTCCTTGGCACGTGCAAAAAGGATTCCGTATATTGTTACCTTTCTAGATAGCCCCATGGCTGTCGAAATTACGAAGGTCTTTGAGCAGAGCAAGAAGTATTTTGATAAAAAAACTCTAGAGCTCTTCATGAATGATCAGTCACCCTTTAACTTTCCAGGGTTAAAGCTCGTCGAATCTGTTGAGGGATCCAAGGCGATTAACCTGATCAAAGGGTCAACAATCATAATGGCAGGCTCGGGGATGATTACTGGAGGTCGAATTAAGCATCATCTGGTCAGAGAAATAACTCGTCTAGAATCCACGCTTCTTTTTGTGGGATACCAAGCGCTCGGAACGTTGGGACGACAAATCTTGGAAGGCGCTTCTCCAGTCAGCATCCTTGGCCAATCCTACCCAGTGAGTATAAAGATCGAGAATATCGATGGTTTATCAGCCCATGCAGGAATGAACGATTTGCACCGCTGGCTCAACAACTTCAAATCCCCGCCCAAACATATTTTCCTAACTCACGGGGAAGAAGAATCGATCTTGAGCTTAGAAAACTATCTGAACTCAAAAGGCGGATGGGAAGTGAGTGCTCCATCATATTTGGAGGAACATGAACTCTGATTACATGCGCTAAATGGAAATTGAATTCTAAAAGAAAAAGTGCTGTCTTCGGGAAAGAAACGTTCTTCTTCTTTCATACATATTTGTAAAGCTCGCATATTCGCAAAATTTTTGATATTGACCACGACGAAGATATTAAGAATAAATCACAGTAATGTTAGGAAGATAACCTTTGGACTTACCGCTGCTTCAGTTAGCAAGTAGATTCTTTAGCAAAAGCCGAGTGATTCTAATAGTTTTCACAATTCTCTACGGTTTTTTACTTTTGATTAATTTAGATTACAATTCGATTCGCTGGGATGAACTTGTCCATTGCTATGGAGGATGGCAACTATATCACTTACACATTTTGGATTACCTAACTTGGAACACGTTCTATCCACCCATGTTCAATTTGGTTACCGCTGGATATTTTGGAGTAGGCGGCGTCAGCCTATCCAATGCAAGGTTGGTTGCGGTAACTTTCTCATTGCTTACTCTTTGGGTCTTATTTGAATTCACCAATCGAATATACGGGCCAAAGACCGCTTTACTTTCGACCCTTTTCTACGGCGTAATGCCAGGCGTCATCTGGGCTTCTCGACTAGCCTACATCGAAACTATGCTGGAATTCTTCTTCATAGTTTCTCTATTGTTCTTCTTCAATTGGCTACGCACAAAGAACGAAAAAAGTCTCCTTATAGGCGGATTGGCGCTTGGTTTGGGTTTCTTGGTGAAGTACCAGATGATGGTAGCGGGAATTATAATGTTAGCAGCCATTTTCAGTCTCTGGTCGAAAATACCTGAAATCTAGACTCACTCAATTCTCGCTCTTGATTCTTGTGGTGGCAACGATAGCCATCTTGTGGTTTATCATAACCTGCATTTTCGCTCCAGGAAACATTGACCGATGGATTTATGCCATTTCGGCAGGCGACCAACAGCGGTCACTATACAGCACAAGATTCCCAACGCCGATCTTCTACCTCATCGAAATGACCTGGCTATACCCCGACGTTCACCCAATCTCTTTACTCCTCTATCGTACTAGGCTTCATCGGAATAGGATATTTAGCCTGGAGAAGAAGACCCGAAGACAAGATCCTGCTTCTTTGGCTCGCCGTGGTCTATCTAACCTTTACCTTGATAGGCAACAGACAATGGCGATACGTTATGCCGCTCTTCCCAATCTTGGCAATTTCAGCCGCAACCGCAGTCAATCTTGCCTACGACAAAACAAGAAGAATCTGGCAAAAACCAACAGTCAAACCCAGAAACAAAAACCTGTCCAAACTCGCCTCTGTCCTCCTCACATTTTTCATTGCAGTCGCCGTTGTCTCAAGCTGCGTAGACGCAACCCACTGGATTTCGCTTAATCAAGTTAAAGTGCCCATAAAAGAAGCAACCGACTATGTAGCTGCAAGGATAAATCAGAACGAATCTGTGATGGTCGTTTCAACATTTGAATTCTTCAGCGCCGGCATGGTAAATTTCTACTTAGACGTCAACAAAAAACAAAACAGGGCAAAAGAATACCCAACTCTACCCGTCGACACGTTCACGCCCAACTTCAAAATTGAAGAATTGATCACCTTATGCCAAAAAAACAACTCAAAATACATCTTCTTAAGCGAATATCACTGGAGGATTCCATACTTCAACACAACACTAACACCAAACGATGTCGCCACCATAATTTACAACTCCGGCAGGTTTACCAATCAAACAATCATCGGAATAGAACCAAACAGGATCTTCATCTTAACTTTTAATGAAAACGCAAAACCATAAAACTCAATAATATCCGTTTTCGCATCCACAGCCCAGCTAACACCTATTACGAGCGCGCCGTCTAACCCGTTCCACAGTATTAAATCATTCGTAGATTATCACCGCTGCAAAAGCCTCAAACATGGAGCCTTATCTAGCAGAGAAATAGGCACGGTTTAGGAAGTGATTTTGTGGGTGTTCAAGTACACCCACACGTTCTTAATAGAATCAGCGCCCTGTATTTTAGCTGGTGAGAGAGATGAAGGGTAAAAACGGGGAGCTAGAATAAACGTTTTCGGAGATGAACTGCTCAATGAGCAAGGTTACTCGCGAAGAGCGAGAGGAGAAATTCTCAAATGGTATGGTGTAAAATGAAAATAGAAAAGATGTATAAAAATTGCTTTTCAAGAGATGTTGTTTCACAGGTTGTTAGAGAAGTTCTAGCTAAAGACCAGATCTAAGTAGAACGAGCGCGGAGCTAGTGCACGAAACACATTAGAGGAAATCATCTGAGAAAATGGGAAACCAGAAAATACGAATGGAACTTTCAGACAGAAAGAACCAAGATGCAGACGACAAAACCGGTAGAAAGAATCAAGCTGCCGATGACAAAACCGACCGAAGGAATCAATCTTCAAATGATGAAACCGACCGAATGAACAAAGCTTCAGACCAAAAAACCGACGCCCTCTAGCGTTCAGCTATCCAGGCAAGCCAACAGATCCTTTCTTGTCTACCAAGCTCATTTTAGAGTAGCTTCTTGGCGGTTTCTTGACTATTTTGCGGATTTCCAGAGCTCTCTCTCCATAGTTCAGTTACGTTATTCATGATAAAATCCCTAACGATTAAGCGATCAGTTATTATTTCGACGATCTTTTCTGTCACTTGGGTTAATTGTAAATTGAACATTCTCGTTATAACCAACCAAAGTGCAACAAATACCGCCAAAGATAATTCCCGAGTATCGCTTATTGTACCAGCGCGCGTTGTACTAATTATGAACGAGTTATGAAACAAAAAAAGTGGTGGAGGATTCTTTTGGTTTGGCTACCACAAAGATGGCAATGCCGAGAACCCAAGCGCTACCAGTATGAGGGACAGTATTATTGATATGACCCAGTAGATTATGCCTGCAATGATAGCTATGACTATACCTTTGAGTATACCGCAGTCGAAGAAGTGTGTGATTAATCCAATCCAGACCACTATCATGATTAGTGTTCCAAGTATTGTTCCAAGAATGCCTGATAGAAAGAAGCCGATGACCGCACCGATTACTACTCCTAGAACGCCAATCCAGACCGCGTCGGTGAATTTCGCTTTGTCTTTGCCCACAAACCATTTTCCAACAATCCACAGCACTGGGGCAAGTATCACAGCAGCTACAACGATTTGTATCAAAAGAGACATAAGGTCCATTTTGTTTAATCTCCAATTCTCTATTTAGGAGCTTTTCCTTTTAAGCTTATACATCAAACCCTGCTCTTAATGCAAAAAATATTAGATAGTTTGACATATTATGTCTTGGAGAGTTTAAGAAAATGGCAGTTGTAAAAATAATCGAGCTAATTGGCAGCTCGCCAAAAGACTGGGAAGATGCTGTCAAGAACGCCTTGGCAGAAGCGGCATTGACCATCAAAAACATTAAGTCTATTTATGTGAAAAGCTGCAAAGCAAAAGTGGCAAACAACAAGATCATCGAATACAGAGCGGTAGTCAAAATTGCTTTCGTTGTCCAAAGAGAAAAGTAAGTTTTCATTGGATACTCTTCTCCATCTTCCACCTTTTTGAAACCCAAAATTGTTGATTTGTCTGGATCTTTATTCTTAGACATACGCGCTGTTTTGCCCGAATATGCATGATTCTTAGAGTGCTTAACGCCACTCCAATTTGGGTCGTTGCATCCACACCATTAAGGGTGGAAGGAAATTCTTCAATAAATTTTCGGTCATGGATTCTTTTGACCACTTTCAAATAGAATCATCTTCTTACCTCTACAAAGTAGCCTATGAATGGATTTATTAGAAATCCTTTCAAAAGTGATTTAAGCAGGTGATAAGAAACATGATTTTTGTTTTCTCTTCGGGAGTTGGAGAGCTAAGGGGGAGGTGAAAACGTGACAATTGCAGGTGAATGGGCACTTCACTTTGACTGGGGTTGCGCCGGAACCTATTATCCAACGTCTATATGTTTCAACAGCGATGGCACTTTCTCTCATACAGCTGATACATTATCAAAACCATGGGGAAAATGGGTGCAAGTTGATGGCATGGCCATGTGGCAGTTTGGTGTTTCTTCTGGTCTAAAAGGATATTGCCCTGCAACGTATTCGGGGAACAAGGTTGGAAATGTGATGATTGGAGTAATGATTTACGGGAACCCAAGCCGCATCTATGGAGGTCGGTGGTACGCAATAAAAAAGGGAACGAAGTTGTACAATCGAAAAGAAGGCAAACCAGAGTTTGATATTACGGGTAAAAAGATTAACACTAAAAGGTAGTGCAACTTAGAAAAGGCAATAGAAGATTAAGATCAATGAAATAGAACAATAAACGTAAAGTTCTTTTTTTCTAATAAATTCTCCGAATCGAAGCGCACTCTCTAATTTGTTTTAAAGGAGTTTGCCACTCAAAATTCAGAGTCTTCAAGTTAAGTGAAAGCTACTAGCATTTGGATAGGTGTTTAGTTCTACATGAGGACATCGGCCATTTCTTGAGTTATGAGCTCTAGACAATATTTGCGAAAATTAAGCCAGCCGGGGTCATTTTGATCCGTGTAGCCATAGTCGTTTGCTTTGTCTATGTTAGGCAAGCCCGAAAACCCTTTTGCCGTTAGAATAGTGAAAAGAGCATGCGTGAATTCATGCACTAGGCCAGGCGCCAAAGATGTTTTCCAGCCGGGGTCCCAGTTTGAGGAGTTGGTATATGGAATGGCTATGAATGGTACAGTGTATCCCCATTGTAGTCCGCCAAAGCAGTTTACTCGATCTTGAGTATCGTAGACGACAATTTCTGTCTTCATGCCAGATGGCATTTTTGATCTGCTAATGGGTGACAGAGACTGAGGGGTCACCATATAGCACACTCCTGGTGCATTGTATTGTGGAATCTCTTCGGCTGGCAGATTGCCTTCTTGTACAAACCTTAAATCTAGTTTGACTTTGCTATTGTTCTCTACGTAGGACTTGAACTCGTTTACTGCTGCGTGAAGGTTAAATGCTGAAGGGGATCCGAAAGCGGTTAAACCCACCTTCATTCCGCCGAGGTAGGTTAATGGCATTTCGGGAGCGGTTTCTTGAGTCTGAGGCGCGCTTTCTTTCGGCACTAGAAGGTCTAGCGCCTGTTCCAGCAATTTTGCGTAATCTATCATAAATCAATTCCAGCAAATGAAATAATCTGAATGATCAGTAATATGATTTTCCTAGTGCTTTCTTAGGTAGCGCTTGCTTGTCGTAATTGTGCTGGTTGCAGCTGGCAAAAAAATAGAGAAGGAAAAAAGAATAAACCAATTTGGTGGCTCGTATTAATATTAAATAGCCTATTTTCTCCCCTTATTCCTTCTTGGGCATTATCTCAACCTTGCCCGCGAATTCAACGATATAGCCTTCACCAGATTTGTCTACTGCGAAAGTCCATCTTTTTATTTCAACATCATGATTCTTAATGTGTGTCACGTATGTTTTCTTAAACTCGTTGAACTTCTCGGCCATCTTTTGTATCTGCACATTTACGTCAATTTTTTCTTCAGTCATTAAGTTACACCTCCAAAAATAGTACAACAATCTCTATACAGGCGTATTCTTAAGCTTATGTGACTGTACTCTGGCAGCAATCAAATCTAACTCGCGTATTGAATCGCGCGTAACTCCCTTGCAGATTGGTTGCTTCCATCTGCACGCCTGCTAAGATACAGAGCAATTCAAAGAATCTTAGCCAATAAACGCGAAGGATTAAGATGATTAAGAAACAGTTTACGCTTTTCCCCGAAGCTGAAGTTCCTATAATCCAAGAACTTGACTTGGTAGAAGCTGAGAAAGTTGCAGCTCGAGTCAAAGCCGCGGTTGAAGCCCACTGTTATAGGATTGAAGTTGCCGGAAGCATAAGAAGGCAAAGAAATAAGGTGCATGATATAGACTTCGTTGTGGTTTCCCAGAGCGATGTTCAATGGCGGAAGATAAACGAAAAACTCAAACTCCTCAAAGCTAAGCCAAATTGCGCAGGAAACAGCGTTATCAAAGCATTTGTGCCATGCCAACAAGGCCTTTTCCAAGTTGACTTTTACCGAGCACAGCCGTTGACTTTCGGCATACACTTTCTTGTTCGCACTGGCTCAGCTGACCACAACATGTGGCTCGCGGGATATTCCATATCGAAAGGGATGCGAATAAAATACAGCGAAGGCCTAATCAAACACGGCAAAATAATTGCTGGAAACGATGAGAGACAGGTGTTTGAGACATTGGAATTGCCCTATCCGTTGCCTCATGAGCGGGAGGTAGTGGACGGCAAACCTGTTTGGATGAGCAAACAAACGCAGTAAAATTAAGGCCTCTAATTGTTTGGGGTTCGGGTTTGTAAGATCAACTCACAAAACCTTCTTTTGTTTGAAAGCTTGAAAAGTTCTGTCTACTGAAATTAAGAAATCATTTACTTACTTGCAGTTCACAATTCTTTTATCCTTATTTGTCGAAACTGCTTTTGGTGTGGCGAGTCTTGCTTGAATCTCTATTTTAGGCTTCAACTCAAACGCACCAAGCCTTCTCCTCTTTAGGTGGCAAGACTCGCAACACTCTAACATCAGACATTTGTGATATTAGTCAATTTGCAAGATTTTCGGCTATATCCTCTTATTGCGCGCTAGTAGGAATAGGTCATTCGTAGCATCTAATCACTTGGCAGAGTTAAGCGAAGGAATGTAGGCCAGCAAGGATGAATGAAATCAGCGCTGTTATCACCGTTATTGCGCATGAACTTAGGGCTAGCCATTTTGTTAGGCGGGGTTTCTTTTCAAAGTAGGCTACTTCCGACGCTGTCACTGCCAAGAACAATGCAAGAGTTAGGGTTTCTTTTGGGTCCCAGGACCAATAGCTGCCCCAGGCTACTTGAGCCCAAAGCATCCCAGTCACTAAACCTAAGAACGTGAATAACCACGCGGCTATGCCAAAGTACCTAGCTGTCTTCTTCTCAAAGTTTTTTGCGCGAAGTAAAGAGAAGGCAAAGAGAAAGATGAAGACATAGCCTAGGATTGACAAGGGAGGATGAATGTACAGCATATACGAATTAAATAATTCATGGCTCACAAGATTCACCAGAATTCAATTCTTCAAAAGAAAAGATGGAGAGAAGGTTGTGTTCCAAACTACAACACTTGACTCGATTTATTTCCTAGTTTTTTGTTGTTCCGCGAATGTGCTTGTATTTTTCTACCAGCGAGCCAAACTAATGCTGCGAGTGGGATCATTATTGGAATTCCGGATATAAAGGGAATTGACCAGGAAGGATTTGTTGTGATTTTGACTGCTTCAGCGGTGGATTTATTGTTGCTTTGTTTTGGGACGAAAGTATTTTGGGTCTCTTCGCGAGGGCTGTGATATGTATTTCTGTATGGCCAATGACTTCGCCATGAGTCAAGGTTGAACCACCATGGACTGATATAATGCTCAGAGTTTGATTTGTCGTCGTCATCTCGGGTTGTTGGCGGTTGAGTTGAGGGGATTGTGCCTTGCCCAGGTGAAGTTGGAGTCGTAGTTGGGTCTTTAGCTGGTGTTGGATTTGAAGTAAATGCAGGTATTGGAGTCGGAGAAGGTGTTGATGATGGCGTTGGAGTCAAAATTTGGGTAGGCGCTGGAGTTAGGTTCGGGGTAGCAGTTGGTGTGGGAATTTGGGTGGGTGTTGGGGTTGATGTCGGTCTTGGAGTCTGAGTAGGTGTTGGAGTCGGGGTTAGAGTTGGCGTAGGGGTAGGAGCTACTGTTGGCACTGGAGTTGCAGTAGGAGTTGTGGTTGGAGTAGCTGTTGGAGTAGCTGTTGGAGTAGCTGTTGGAGTAGCTGTTGGAGTAGCTGTTGGAGTCAGGGTTGGTGTAGGCGTTGGAGTTGCGGGCGGTATTGGAGTAGGTATCGGTGTTGGAGTCGTAGTTGGGGCTGGTGCAGCTATTGTTATTGAGCGTAAGGAGCTGTCAGAGAGCGAGAGGCTTTGATGAGTATTCTTGGCAGCGCCCGAAAAAATTGCAGCGTCGGTTCCTGCGGAAATCGCTTTAATTTGCCAAGAGATTGTGCTCGAACCGCCAGCAGACAGGCTGCCAACACTCACGGAAGGAGTGCTGACAGAAAAGTGCCCGCTTTGCGAACTCAGACCCGCCGCAACACTAGACAAAACGTTGTACATGGGTTTGTTAACTGTATTTGTGATGACTGCTGTCACAGTCGCTGTTTGACCTACATTTAAAGTAGAAGGCACTTGGCTTGCAGCTATTGTGAGGGTCTGGCTGTAAGTCGTCCCGTGGCACGCGCTGCATGGATTTGATGATGTAGCAAAGGCTGGCGATGCAAACAAAAGAATGGCAACCGCAATGGTCATTGAAAGCAACAGCAGTGCAGCTCTGTGTTTTTTGAAGACAGATTCCTTTGTATTTCTATATTCTGTCATTTTTCATCTGCAAAAGACTCTGAAACATCGCATTTATGCCATCTTGAGAAGACCGATTAACCGATTTAGAAAGATCATTTCGCAAAGGTTGTCAAGCATAATTTTTGGTTGTAGTGTCAATACAACCACATATTGTTATTTAGGCAGTTTTGATAAGTAATGTTTTCAGTCAAAATGGATTCTTAAATCGAGGTGACTTATGTTGAAGAAATTTATGATTTTGTATTTGGCACCTGTAGCTGCTGAAGATCAAATGAAAGTGACTCCCGAAGAGATGAAGAAAGGAATGGAGCCTTGGAATGCGTGGTATAAGAAATGTGGGAAATCAATCATTGATATGGGAGCGCCACTTGGAAAAGGAACCTGTTTCGACAAGAAGGGTGGTTCCAAAGGCCAGACGCAAGTGACTGGGTATTCTATTGTTCAGGCTAAAGATATGGACGCTGTGAAAGCTATGCTTACCGACCATCCGCACCTGGAGATGCCGAAAGCAAGCGTTGAAGCCTTTGAAATATTGTCCATGAATATGTAACGCGTAAATGTTAACGCGTTGAATCGGTAATAGACACAGCCCCTTTTCTTTAATGCTTCCATTTTTGAAGAAAAACTTAGCCTACCTGACCAAAACCAGACCAGAACCACCAGTATAAAACATGAAATAGTAGAATCTATTAAAATAAACCTCACGCAAGACTCTCTTCACGAAATGTACGATTGACCAAATCCTACCCTCAAGCTAAAGACTTAAACTTGGTGAGGGACAAAAAAGAATCTCAAGGGTGGGCTGAGCAGATCACGAACTGTTAGTGACGGGTGCTGCGTTTGACCATGATTTCGTGTTTTGGTCCCCATTTTCCAAACCACTGCAAAAAAGCAAATAGCAATATTAAAACGCCCCCTCCTCCGAGCGCTAAGCTAAAAAAAGCTAAAAAATCTACATCGGGGCTTTGTCCATCTCCAGAACCTAGCAGAGGCGGATAGTTTGCAAAGTTTCTAAAGGCAAAAATCGCCACACTCGCGAGAACAAGAGAGCCCCCCAGCATAATGACTAAGATCTTTTTCATGGAGCCTCATCTGTTACTACCTTCTTTTAGAACTTTCGCATTTCGCCAACGAGTGTTTCAAAACTCGTTTCGACGTGCAAAGATGTTTTTCACACTTTAGATTAATAGTGAAAGCGTGAGTTTGGGGTGTTCCAGAAATTGGAATATCCAGTTCTTCAAAATGGACTATTCTGTTCTCATGCATGGTTCTAAATAAAACATTTTCATATGTACAATTTGGTGAAAAAATGGAAAATAAAAACTTGAATTTGAAAAAGTCTCTAATCTGTACTTTATTGGTTGCAGTTGTTTTCTTCGGGATGGCGACTTCATTAGCATATGCACGCGAAACCGCTCCACCCCAAACACCGCCTGACAACACCGCCATCACGACTGACGATAACCCGGTACTAATTGCCAACCAGGATAAAAGCACACCTCCGCCAGAAGAAAATTCGGTAATCAGTACTCAAGACACAGAATTGAATGACAATCCAATCCTTATCAGCGGTCAATCTAAAACTGACTACACAGCTTTTACTGTGGGCGTTGCGGCTCTAGTCGCGGCAATAGCCATAGTTATTGCGGTTTTTGTTACCTTACGCCGCAGAAGAACGTCTCCATAAACGGAGGCGTCTCCTAACCCTTTTTCTAGGCTCAAATCCAAAAAACCTTAGAGCTGCACTGGGTTTCCTATTATTCTATACGACTAAGTGTGCAACCACACCCAAAAACAAGTAATTTCGGTGTACTGATCGTAGTTCGTAGTACGTTGCCGTCTGAGTAACTCTGAGTTGTCATCCCTTGCGGTCAAATAAATGCCTTCTCATCATCCGGCAAACACACAGTAGCCCACGAAAAATAAAAACCTTCAAAAAAATTGGGCAAAATGCAACCACTATTAGTTTCTCCAACAATTAGGTTCAACGGATTTTTTGCGAGATTCTGGGCTCTTTTACGAAAAAACAACTTTGACTTTGCTAAAGGAGCTCACCGAAGTAAACCGAAAATTTCAATGTCGGGACACCTCAATGAATAGAACTTACGTTCAAAAATCGCAGCAAAATCAATTTCCGGAAAATTTAGGGGAAAACAAAAAACCAGTTTTGCAAACCCCTAAACACTTAAATATTAATTTTCCTTAAGTCCAACAAAGAAAAGGAGAGTAAGAATATTTGTTAAACAAACAAATTAAAAACAGTATTAAAAATACTAAAAACAGAACAGTTGTTACGACGATTTTGCTTCTGATGCTCACGCTACCAGTTATATTCTTTGCTTTGCCAACAGTAAGTGCGCATACTCCTCCGCTGCAGATCCAGACTTATCCGTACTTGGCGATTTCGCCTAATCCTGTAGGCACTGGCCAGACTATATTCCTCGTAATGTGGCTGCATGGAGCTCCGCCAACAGCAGCAGGTAACGCTGGGGACAGGTGGCATGATTTCACCATTGACGTTGCCAAACCCAACGGACAGGCCGATCATCTTGGTCCGTTCTTTTCTGACCCAACGGGCTCAACTTACACGTTGTATACGCCTGATCAGGTGGGCACGTACCAGTTCACTCTAAAGTACTCCGGGCAAGTGGCTTCTTTGTATAATCCGCAAAATGGTCTTCCAGGAACTCCAAGCGACTTCGTTAATGACACTTTCTTGCCCAGCCAAGTAACAGTAGCACTCACAGTGCAGACACAGCAAGTAGCTCCCGTTGAAGTTAACCCTCTTCCAAGCGGTTTCTGGACGCGACCAATATCTGGAGACAACCACCAATGGTCGACAATATCTTCAAACTGGTTAGGCTCACCACAACTTAGCGGCTACAACCAATGGCAAACAGGATCAGGACCCAGCAGTCCACACATCTTATGGACAAAGCCTATAGAGTTCGGAGGCATTGTTGGAGGCAACATAGCCTTATCTTCTGGCTCTACAGGTAGCGCAGTGCAGGACCAAGGCTTTTACTCAGGTGGTTCATACGAAGGCAGATTCGGTAATTCACTGATCATCGGTGGAATACTTTACTATTCAATTCCTCTGGGTCATTCAGCCACGGGCGGTGGTTATGCAGCCGTTGATCTGCTAACAGGTCAAGAAATTTGGCACCGAGATGATCTTAACGCTTACTCAAATGCAGCGCCAACCCAAAACGCAGTTACAAATCCATCAATAGCAGCTCCCTCATTCGGTCAACTTTACGGTTATGAATCTCCGAATCAACACGGCGTAGTCGGCGGGCTTTTATGGCAGTCTTCAAGCGCTTCTGGTGTTACAACCTGGCAAGCTTTTGATGCGTACACAGGCAAATGGGCATTCAACGAAACCTACATCCCAGGAGGCACTTCCGTATACACCAACAAAGGCGAAATAGTTCGATATCTCATGACCTACAACACGACAACAAACAATGGCTGGCTGGCTCTCTGGAACAACACAAGGGAGCAAATAGGATTGCACTTGAGTTTAGGGACCTCAACCAATGCTTGGCAATGGAGACCTGATGGGAAATCTGTAAACATGAGTCTAGCGTATTCATGGAACGTAACGTTGCCTAACCTGGCAGGGAACTCTGCTCCGGCAATCGTCCAGATTTTGCCCGGTGACATTATTCTTGGCAGAAGCAGTGCCGTTGCTCCTGGTGTTGGCGATAAGTACACTCCGGATCCGTTTACGTTGTGGGCTATAAGTGACAAAGATTCAAATCGTGGTCAATTGCTGTGGAAACAGTCCTATCCTGCACCCTCAGGCAACCTTAGCCGAAGATTCATTAGCGGATTCCCGATCGATCCAGTGAACCGAGTATTCGTAATGAGCGATGTGGAAACAATGCAATTCTTGGGCTTCAGCCTTGACAGTGGTCAATTGCTTTGGGGACCAACCACCATTCCTCAACGTGCCTATACATACTATGGCAGCGGTGAAGGTGGCGGACAAAGAGGCGTCTTAGCCTATGGCAATCTTTACGTACAAGGTTTCGGTGGAGAAATCAACTGCCTTAACACAAAAGACGGAAGTTTGCTGTGGAAGTTCAACGATACGAACAGTGGAATTGACACTCCTTGGGGCCTTCGACCAATCTTCTTAGGCGCAATTGCCGATGGAAAAGTCTACGCATTCAACAACGAACACTCACCAAACGACCCACTATACCAGGGCAACTCAATTTACTGCATCGACGCTTACACTGGACAAGAAATCTACAAGATGCTAAGCTGGGCAGGCCAATCAGGCGGTCCAGGAACCTCAACAACAATTCTTGCTGATGGCGTATTATGCTACTACAACTACTACGACAACTCAATCTACGCAGTCGGCAAAGGACCAAGCGCTATTACAGTTGACGCTCCATTGACCAACATAGCAAAGGGTCAAAGCCTAACGCTAAGAGGTACCGTTACTGATGTTTCGGCTGGTGCAAAGCAAAAAGTCCAAGAAGGAATATTCAATGTTGTTCCTGCAATGTCCGACGCAAGCCAAGCAGCATGGATGGAATACATCTACATGCAAAAACCAAAACCAACCAACGCAACCGGAGTAACAGTGAAGCTAACAGCAATTGATCCAAATAACAACCTAATCGACATCGCCACGGTCACAAGCGACACCAGCGGCATGTACTTCACCAACTGGACACCACAAATAGAAGGCTCCTACAGAATCACTGCAACATTCGCAGGCAGCAATTCATACTGGGGTTCAACAACAACAACCGCAATCGGAGTACAACCAGCACCCTCAGCATCTGTTGCACCTACCCCAACACCACAAGTGACACAAACACCAAGCGCTACAGCTACGCCAGTAGTCACTGCTACACCAACAAGCGCACCACCACCAACGGCACCGACACCAGTAGCACTCTACGTAGGCATCGCAGCCGCAGTTGTCGTCATTGCAGTCGTTGCAGCTGCACTCGTGTTACGAAAACGTAAGTAAACCAACATCTTTTCTTTCTTTTCTTTTTTTGACAATAAACTTCTGAAAAGTATCTGTAAGGATTTTGAAAAATGCCTTTTGATTTAGCAATTTAGGGGCTCAAGAAGAGCAGTCTTTGAAAAAGGGAATTAGTTCGGCTTTGTCGCCGAAACTTTAATGCTAACTGCTGCGCCTAATAATTCAAATGCTTTTTCCTTAGTCATCTTCAGTTCTTTCAATACTTGATTAACAGTTTCTTCACTGACCAAAGCTTCGACAGGCATTTTCGTCTCCTCAACTACTTGCACATCTCTAAACCCAGCTTGTTTAATGAGGTCAATGTATTTGGTTTTCTTTTCAGCCCCAGATATGCATCCTATGTACGCTGAAACATTATCAAGTATTGCTTTAGGAATATCGTTGAGCAAAACCATATCTGAAATCATCAATCGCCCTTTTGGCTTCAGTACCCGAAACGCTTCGTTAAAAACCCGGGCTTTATTTGGTGACAAATTAATAACACAATTGCTGATAATCACATCAGCTGTGCGATCGGCAACCGGTAAGTTTTCAATTTCACCCAATCGAAATTCAACATTTTTGTAGGTGTTTTTTGAGAGGTTGACTCGTGCACGATCTAGCATTTCTGGAGTCATGTCAATGCCGATTACCGTGCCCCTTTCACCAACTTTCTTTGCAGCGAGGAAGCAGTCTAGACCTCCGCCTGAGCCCAAGTCAATGACGGTTTCGCCTGGCTTTAATGATGCGAGCGCCACGGGATTTCCACAGCCCAGATTCAAGTCCGCACCCTGCGGCACTGACTCTAGTTCGCTCTTGTTGTATCCTATTTGCTCGCTCACATTGGTCGCGCTGCCACATCCGCAACCGCAGCTGGATTGTTGCTTAGCAATTCTTCCGTATCCTTTTCTAACCATTTTTCTTACTTTGTCATCTTTCATAATTTCTCGCCTCCATTTCCAAATGCTTCATTAAGAATTGGACCAAGTGTACATTTCAAAGTGTCTCCAAGAGCGTCAGTTTTCATCATGACGATGCAGCAGACAGATTCTTCGCGTTCAACACCTATCAGCGCAAGTTTATCGTTTGGTTTTATGCTCGCTTTTTCCCTTAGATCCTTTGGCAACACTATTTGTCCTTTTGCGTCTACTGTCACTACGGCACTAATTTTGCAGCATTCTTTGTTCGTTGTTTCGGTCACCTGTTTCACTGAAAAGTAAATGGCATTGATGATATTAATACATTTCTTAAAAATAAGAAAAATAGGAAAATGCTTACTTTACAATGATTACAGCGCATCGCGCCTGATGAGCTACCCGCTCACTTGTCCCACCCAAAAATAGTTCACGCATTCTGCTTTCTCCACCATGACCAACAACAATAACATCAAACCCACCCTCCTTAGCTGCAATAACAATTTGAGCTGGAGGATCACCTTCACGTAATTCAGTAGTGACTTTGACATTAGTCTTTGTTCTAGTTGCTTTCTCAAAACCGCTAGCTAAAAAACCTTCATGAGCCTTTCGCAAATCCTTCATAAATCCCGCCATACCAGCAGACATCGCAAGCGGGTCATCAGGACTGCCATAGGTAGGCATCTCAAGAACATTGAGAATCAACACTTCAGCCGAATATTTTTCAGCTAAATCTAAACCGAAATCTAAAGCTCTCTCGGCACACTTAGTACCGTCAAAAGCAACCAGAATCTTAGAAATCACTTCGAAGCATCTCCAATCATAGTTCCAGCTTGCCCAGTTCATAGCTTTTTCGCTGCTTCAAAAACTTTAGAAACCAGCGGACTATAGATAAAATGTGGAAGAATGGAAGAAATCTGGGACGAACTGAAAAAAATAGAATTGCAGGCCGAAAAGATCCGAAACGACGCCCAGAACAAATCTACTCAATTAACCAATTTGGCAAAGAAAGAAGGCGAGCAACTTGTGGAAAATGCGCGAAAATACGCCGAAGAAGATTCTCAGCAATTCTATCGTAACTCTTTTCAAGAAGCTAACAAGGCTTATGAAGAGAAACTAAAGAAAGGCGAAGAAGACGGGGAAAAACTCATACTTCAAGCAGAGAAACACGTAGGACAATGCGTAGAAATTATCATAAAGTCAGTCACGGGAGAAATTAGTCGTGCTCCAGGCGAACAAGTACGCTAACGTTTTAGCTAAAATTGGAGTAAAAAGAAGCAATTTATTGGATGCCACAAAATTTAAGAAGTTGACGCAAACGAAAAACCTATCAGATTTCGCCTCTAACTTGAAAGAAACTATTTACCAAGAAAGAATTGCCAAAATTTTTGGGCAGAACCTGCCGAGCTCGAGCCGAGAACTTGAACGAATTTTCCGAGAAAGCCTCATAGAAGATTATGTTAACGTCATTAAGAACTCGCCCAAAACCGCATCGATATTTCTCAAAATTTACATTCAAAGGTTCGAGGTTGAAAACCTTAAAGCCCTTGTTAAGAGCATTCACGCCCAACTTGGCTTCCAAGAAAAAAAAGATAGACTTTACTTCCAAGTTGAAGATTTCTTGCGCAGACGAAGCATCTTCGAAGAAGCTTCCAAATCTTCCGACATCAAACAATTGGCTGAAATCATGAAGAAGACGGATTATGCTTCAGCTCTCAAACAGGGATTATTAAGTTACGAAGAAAATGGCACAACTGCTTGCATCGATATACTTCTTGACAAGATATTCTGCGAAGAGGTTCACAATTCTTTTGTGCACCTCTCCAAAGGGGAACGTTTCCATGCTGCATTTTACAAGAGCGCAGAAGAAGCTAGTTACGTTTTACTAACACTGCTCCGAGGGAAAAACTTGAATTATGATGCAGACTGGCTAAGAACGATTATTCCAGAAAAGAACCTGAGCGTGTCAAAAAAAATGATAGAGGCTCTAGTTATTGCTCCCAATTTTGAATCTGCATTGGGTATCATTTTGAAAAGTCCCTTCAGCATTTATTTCAAAAAAGCTCAAACTCCAGAAGAGACAATTGCAACTGGCGAAAAAGCTTTCCAGAAAGCCCTCTACATTCATGCCACAAAAAAAGCCGTCATTGAAGTCTTCAACATCGGCTTGCCACTCGCGTTCATGATTCAAAAAGAAGTTGAAGTACACAATTTGAGTTCAACGTGTTTAGGTATTGAGGTTGGCATGAACTCTGAAGAAATTCTGAGCAATTTGCTCTTTTCAAGCTGATTTCTCAGTTGGTTTTTCTATAGTGACTTTGGTATATACGAAATTTTGCTTGTACGGAACAAACTGAGTTCCATTTCCCCTATAGAATTTGCTGAACCACTCATAGAAATGCAATCTCAAAACGTGAATGAACACGATTAGCCCTTCCAAAGCAATCACAAAAATGTTACCAACAACAATTATTACTGCGCCTAAGATTGTGCCTAAAACCGAGCCTGAGCTGACTATTCCTGCTACAACGTATGTTGCGAGTATGAGAGCCCAATGGGCCATGAGTAGAGCTAAAATGCGTGTATATGACATCGTATTGCTGAGCAATCGAGCTACCATGTCGCTGCTCTCAAAAAATCTCTCTCCAAGCGAAAATTTTTCTTTGGGAATCACGACGGAATTCCAAGAAAACTTGCCAGCTCTAAAAAAAATTGCTTTTCCGAAAACCAAAAATAGAAATGGAACTAGCGCAAAAAGAATTGGACCATTTAGCCAGGCTCCGAAATTTAATTGGTACCTGGCAACTAAGTAAACGGCGCCTATGTAAAAAGAAATCTTGGGCAATGAAGTCAGCAATGCATCCACAACGTTCCTCGTCAGCAAATAGTTGAACAACTCTATTACAAAGCCGCTCATAATTTGAACAACGCCAACAAACAAACTGAAAATCAGAAATGCAAGAACGTTGCTAAATGGGCTGAACCACAAGGGTGAAAAAATCTGCTGTCCGAAAAACTCCCCAAAGAGTGCCCCGGCGACAATTGCGCCTACCCCGCAAGTTGCTAAAATCCAGCACATGTTCTTGATTGCTGATTCTTTTTTTATTAAAAACCACATTGCTAACCCTCCAATAAGCAGGACCAAGCCATGTCCAATGTCTCCAAACATTAATCCAAAAAGAAGCGGGAACGAAACCGCGATGAATGGCGTTGGGTCTAGCTCATCGTAGTGGGGTAAGCCATAGAGTTTGGTGATTTCCTCAAAAGGTTTGATCAATCGATTATTTCGAAATTTTGTTGGGGGGTCGTCGGCGACTACAATTTTGTTTTGCAAAACCAAGGCATTTCCTTTAAGGCATGAATCAACTTTTTCCACAAGAGCCTGAAATTTTCTGTCAGGAACAAATCCTTTGATCGTGGTTAGCCTTCCTGATTGTAGAGTTTTTCTCTTTACATTCAACAGGGCCAGAATATTCTGAGAAGACTCTCTCAGAGAGAATAGCTTGGTTTTGTTTGATTCCGCCAATTTTTTAAGGGCTAAATTAGTCTCATTTTCCTTTAGAGTATTCTCATGTAACCGTCTCCTAACTTCTTGTTGTGCTTTTTCTGCGTCGTGGGGAAGATCTTCTGAAATAGTTAAGATTTCTGAATGGTGATTTTTCAGGATTCTGTTTGCCTCTTGTCGATATTTCGCTGGCAAGGCTAAGAAGATAAATTCTGTCTCTTTGGTCAGACAACAGCTGCGAAGAATTAATGGAAAACCCGTTAGAGATTTGTTCAGACTGCGGAAAGTCTTTTTGGGTACCCCAGCAATGGTTATGTAAATTAATTTTAGTTCTTCCATAGCCTTAAGGTCGGCACCCATCATTTCCATAATTCCCAAGATGTTTTTTTCGCGCTGTAATTCAGCACTTTTCTCGCGCAGCTTCGTTAAAGAATTATTGAAGGCTTCTGTTTCTTTTTTTAGTGAAGAAATTTCTTGACTTGTTGTTTCTGACACAGCCTGCCAATTTTCTGCAGTGATTTGTTGCAGTTGAGCGGGTTCAGTTACTCGGAAAAAATCAGATATTTTAGCTTTCTCATCAATTAATTGTCTTATCAGCCCGTTAATGTCCGAAAAGGATTCTTCAACTTTTTGGATAATTTGGTCGTATTCGGCTAAGGTTTCTTCAGCTGCATGTTCTGTATGAAAATCCCCGAATGCGTTCAATACTTCCAGTGTTGCGTCTATGTCTCTTTTGAGGCAGATTATTGATGTAGAAAGCATCCTTTCGGGTCGAAACATATTCCCTAACAAAATGTTGATTAACTAAAACATTTAAACTTTCATAAGGCGAGCACCTGATGCTTGGTTTTGTCATAGGCGACAGCGACATGATCGAAGGCTTCCAGCTTGTTGGGCTCGAAGGGACGGAAGTGGTATCCGTCGAGGAAGCGCAGCGTGCGTTCAGCATGACTCTTTCACGCAACGACATTGCTATTGTCCTAATCAGCGAAGAATTTTCTGTCCATATGCGCGGTGAAATTGAAAAGATACGATCTGAACAAGTTGAGCCTTTGATTGTTGAAATTCCCGGACGAAAGGGATCTTCAGGAAAAATTAGAATGTCTGATTTAATCAGCAAGACTTTAGGTCTCAGAATTTGAAGGACGGAGAAGATGAGTACAGCAAGAATTAAGGAAGGCCTCAAAGGAATTGCCAATGAAGTTTTGGTTGATGTTCAAAAAGAAGCCGAAGAAATAATTCTCAAAGCCGAAAAAAATGCAAAAGAGATTCTAAAAGCAGCTAAAAATGATTCAGACAAAATATACGCGACAGCAATGGCTGAAGTAGTGGCACGAGCTGCTTTTGAAAAGAGAAAGATAGATTCTAAAGCTGATGTTGATGTGCGAAATCAGCTTCTGAAGGTGAAAGAAGCACTTATGCAGTCTGCTTTTGAAAAAGCTCAATTGAGATTAAATGAAATTATCAATGAAGACGCCTACAAAGCGCTTCTCTCAAGGTTAATTGAGGAAGCTGCCAAGAAGATCGGATCAAAAAAACTAATAGTTAAAGTCAACTCAAAAGATAAAGTCTGGCTGAAACAATTCAATATGGATTTCCTCTCAAAAAGACTGCGCGCAGACCTTATATTGGCAGAGGAAACAACCACAAGCATAGGTGGTTGCATAGTTCAAACGGTCGACGGAAAAATAGTTTACGACAACACTTTTGAAAACAGAATCCAACAACTGGAGCCTGCGGTCCGTCCAGAGATAGCTATGATATTATTCCAAAAAGAGGGATCCTCAAACGACCGCTAGAGGCAGTATTGTCCGCGTTGCAGGTCCAGTTGTCGAAGCCAACAACATGTCTCAAGCTGTTATGCATGAACTTGTTTTGATTGGCAAAGAAAAGCTGGTTGGCGAAGTCATTCGCTTAGATGAGGAAAAAGCCACTATTCAAGTTTATCAGAATACCTCCGGTCTTAAACCGAATGAAATTGTCCTTGGAAGTGGATATCCACTTTCAGTAGAATTGGGTCCTGGCTTAATCGGCAACGTTTTTGACGGCATCCAGAGACCTCTCGAGGTTCTGAAGAACCTTTCAGGTCCATTCGTCAAGCACACTCAATCAGTCTCTCCACTATCGAGAGAAAAAAAGTGGGATTTTGTGCCAAACCTCGAAGTTGGAACTATTGTCACCAGCGGAGATGTTCTTGGGGTCGTCGGGGAGACAGAGTTAATTGAACACTTTATTCTTGTTCCCCCGAGTGTTCAAGGAAAACTGGTTTCAATAGCAAACCAAGGCCAATACACTGTAACCGATCCTATCGCTGCAATAGAGAATAATAAGGAGAAGACTGAGGTTCAAATGCTCCAGAAATGGCCCGTCAGGAAACCTCGGCCCTATCTGCAAAGAATCCCTCCATCCTCACCGCTGATTACCGGTCAACGAGTTATAGATACATTCTTTCCCATTGCCAAAGGAGGAAGCGCTGCAATTCCTGGGGGCTTCGGTACAGGAAAAACCATAACTCAACAACAGCTTGCTAAATGGTCCAATGCAAATCTAATCATTTACGTTGGTTGTGGTGAAAGAGGTAACGAAATGGTCGATGTGCTAACAAGTTTTCCAAAGCTAACCGACCCTTCAACGGGGCATCCTCTTATGGACAGAACTATACTTATTGCAAACACGAGCAACATGCCCGTTTCAGCAAGAGAAGCCAGTATTTACACGGGCATCACTATTGCAGAATATTACCGGGACATGGGCTACGACGTTGCTTTAATGGCAGATTCCACTAGTCGATGGGCAGAAGCCCTACGCGAGGTTTCAGGAAGACTGGAAGAAATGCCGGCGGAAGAAGGATTTCCAAGCTATTTGCCTTCACGATTAGCCGAGTTCTACCAACGCACAGGAGTTGTAAGAACTCTTGGCTCAGGAAATCGAACAGGATCAATTTGTGCAATTGGGGCAGTTTCACCTCCTGGGGGAGATTTTTCTGAACCTGTTACTCAGCATACAAAACGGTTCACGCGTGTTTTCTGGTCTTTGGATCCTGAATTAGCCGATGCGAGACACTATCCTTCAATAAACTGGATACAAAGCTACAGCGGGTACACAAATGAACTCGCTGCTTGGTGGCAAAAAGAGGTAAACAAAGAGTGGAACACATATCGCCAAGAGGCAATGCGTGTTCTCCAAACAGAAGATGAACTGAGGAACATTGTCAAACTTGTTGGCCCTGAAGCTTTACCCGATAAACAGCGATTAGTACTTGAAATTGCCAGAATCATTCGTACAGCCTTTCTGCAGCAAAACGCTCTTGATCCAGTGGACACATATTGTGTTCCTCAAAAACAATTCAAAATGTTAAAGATAATAGTAGATTTCCATAAATTAGCAGAGCGTGCAGTTAACAAAGGGGCTCCGGTTTTCAAAGTAACTCAGTTGCCTATTTTCTCCGAGATTTTAAGAATGAAAACAAACGTATCAAATGACAAAATAACGCTCTTAGATGAACTTGACAATAGAATGCATCAGCTTTTTGAGGAATTGGAAGCTAGTCTGAGGTAATTGATGTGACGAGTCCTGGTTTAGAGTACAAAGGAGTTTCACAAATTTATGGTCCAATAATTGTTATCGAAAATGTTAGAGACGTTGGATTTGACGAACTTGTAGAGATTAAAATGCAAACTGGTGAAACTCGTCTCGGTAAAGTAGTAGAAGTGACTCAGAAGGCTGTTATTGTACAAGTTTTCGAAGGAACCACTGGTTTATCTCCATCCGAAACGCGATGTCGTTTCTTTGGGCATTCTTTGGAAGTTCCTGTGTCCACAGAGATGCTTGGACGCGTGATGAACAGTTTTGGCGATCCTATTGATGGTCATCCTAAATTCTTCACCGAAGATAAACGAGATGTAAATGGTTATCCCTTGAATCCTACCGCGCGAGAATATCCTCGGGATTTCATTCAGACCGGAATTTCTGCAATTGATGGGTTATGCAGTGTCGTAAGGGGTCAAAAATTGCCTATTTTCTCTGGTCCTGGATTATCCCATAATACTCTTGCATCACAGATCGTGCGGCAATCTCAGATCAGAGGTCAGGCTGAGGAGTTTTACATTATTTTTATTGCCTTGGGTCTAGAGCATGACGACGCTGCCTTTTTCCGAAACAGCTTTGAAGAAACGGGCGCCATAAAAAATGTCGCGATGTTTCTCAATCTTGCAGATAACCCTGCGGTGGAGCGCTTAATTACGCCCCGAACTGGTTTAACGTTGGCTGAGTATTTGGCGTTTGAACAAGATGCTCACGTGCTGGTTTTGTTAACTGATATGACGAACTATTGCGAAGCTTTGCGTGAAGTTAGTGCTTCCATGGAGGAAGTTCCAAGCAGGAAAGGTTTTCCAGGCTACATGTATAGTGATCTCGCAAGCATCTACGAACGTGCAGGCAGAATCTCTGGCAAAAAGGGCTCAATTACACAAATGCCAATGCTCTCAATGCCTAATGACGACATCACCCATCCTATTCCTGATCTTACCGGTTACATAACAGAAGGGCAAATTGTGCTCTCCCGTGCTTTAGAAAAACAAGGCATCTATCCACCAATAACTATTTCCACGAGTCTTTCACGGCTAATGAAGGATGGCATAGGTCTTGACAGAACTCGTGAAGACCACCCAGATATTGCGAGCCAATTGTACGCAGCTTATGCCCAATATAACGCGATTAAATCATTAGCTACCATAATAGGTGAAGAGGGTCTGGTCAGCCGAGACAAAGACTACCTGCGATTCGGAGAAAGATTTGAGAGAGTTTTTATTAATCAAGGAATAAGCGAGAATCGCACTATTGAGCAAACTCTGAATCTCGCGTGGGAAACATTGGCCATATTGCCTGATGATGAGTTGACGCGTATCCACCCAGACCTCATTGAAAAGTATTTCCCTAAAAACGTAACTGAGGTGAAGTAGGACGAATGTCTCTTGAAAATATCAGTCCCACTCGGATTAATTTGATTCAGACTAAACGGACTCTGTCCCTTGCAGAGTCTGGACGCGATATTTTAGAAAGGAAACGCGACATTCTGTTGCGTGAGCTGCGGCACAGCATTTTTGATGCTGAAAAAGCACGCGAGGAATTGTCCGAAGCTCTTGTTAAGGCGTATCAAAGTCTAAGGGAAGCAAAAATGGCTAAAGGAGGAGAAACAATAGAGACTATCGCACTGGGTTCAAGTTACGAAGCAGAGTTTCTATTGAATTACAGAAGTGTTATGGGCGTAGCAGTTCCCATAGTGGAATTTCAGAATGAAACAGACGTTAAGCCAGATTACGGGTTTGCAAACACTAGCGCAGAATTGGATAAAGCGTTTAAGGAGTTTTACAGTGTTTTGGAATATGTTGCTGAATTAGCTCAGGCTGAAGGAATTACGTACCAACTGGCTAATGACATCCGAAAGACACAGAGACGCGTTAATGCGCTGAATCATGTCCTTATTCCAAAATACCGTAAGACTGTCAAGAACATAGAACAGGTTTTGGAAGAGAAAGAACGAGAAGAATTTGTAAGAACAAAGAAAATAAAGAGGATGGTTAAGGAACGCAAGTAATATGAGCTTTAAGTTTGAAACAATCAAGAAAATATTGATTCCTATTGACGGCTCAGATTACAGTATGCGCGCTGCTGAGTACGGAGTTAGTATTGCTAAAATGCTAAAAGCAGAAATTACTGTTGTCTACGTGATTGACCTTGTGGCTCTAGATCAGATTGCTCGCGAATCTGAGAAGGAAAATGTTGAAAATGAGTTAAAACAAGATGGCGAAAGATACTTAAAGTACGTTCAAGGGGTCGCTCAAAGAGAGGGTGTTAAAGCGAGTCTTTTGCTTGCGAAAGGAAGACCCTATGAACAGGTTATTCACTTAGCGAAGGGTTTGAAAATGGAATTAATAGTGATGGGAAGTTATGGCAGGCGTGGAGCAGAACGCATTCTCATAGGAAGCGTTGCTGAAAGGGTCATCGAGTACGCGACTTGTCCCGTACTAGTTGTAAGATAGAGAAGAAGGAGAGCATAGCTTGAGCGGTCGAGAAAAGATAGAAAAAGACTACAAAGAATCCGAAAAGAGAATTGAGAAAGCAATCGAAGTAGAGATAGAGCAAATCAAGAGGAGAACTTATGAAATAAAACTGGAAGCTGAAAAAATAGCAGAAGCCGTACAAATTTCTATTAATCAAAACGAATAAACATACCGTGGGAAAAAAAGTTAAATCGAACCTGCGATGAATGTTTACTTGGAGAATGGGTTGTTTGAAAAAGCGTTTGGTTATTTTGTTCATGCTGCTGCCGCTTGCCTTTATGCCCCTCGTCGGAGCGGCAATCGTTTTCACTGTTTCGCCAACTTTGAGTCCTCCTCTGGCACAGGTGTCTACTTCAGGTTCAAATGATCGACTTGGGATTGCCTTGGGCGCGGCGCTTGTTGTCGGTTTGGCAACGTTGGGAGCTGGATTTGCAATTTCATCGGCGGGAACAGCGGCGATAAGTGCGTTGGCGGAAAAACCTGACACGTTCTTTAGGAGTTTCCTTGTTGTGGCATTGGCTGAGGCTTTGGCAATATACGGCTTGATCATGGGTATACTGCTTTGGCTCAAGTTGTAACAAGTTTAATCATTTCGAACTGAAGTAAATGGAAAATTTGAGTCAGTCTCGAAAGGAGTCTTTCTTGAATATTCTGTTTCGGTTTATCTACCTTCCATTTTCTGCCTTGGAGCGACTAGACTAATGAGTCAACGGTCCGATATCACCATTTATACAATCGGTCATTCTACACGAACCTTGGAAGAATTCTCTTTAATTCTGGAGAAATATCACGTAACCATGATTGTTGATGTACGGGCTATCCCTCGATCTAGGCATAATCCTCAATTTAATAAGGAAACTCTCCCTGAATTTTTGCGTTCTGAAAGTGTTAGGTACATTCATATGCCTGAACTTGGTGGATTGCGTAGGACAAGTTCAGACTCAACTAATTTAGCTTGGGAAAACAAATCTTTTCGAGGCTATGCTGATTACATGCAAACAAAAGAGTTTACAGAAAGTCTTCTCAAACTTGTTGCATTATCAAGGGAAAGCCAGATGTGTATTATGTGTGCGGAAGCTGTTCCCTGGCGATGTCACCGTATCTTAATCGCTGATGCCCTAATGGCTAGGACCATCAAAGTAAAGCATCTCCTGACTGAAAGCAGTCAAACTAATCATGAGCTTACTCCATTCGCCCATGTGGAGGGAACTCAAGTAACTTACCCTTTATTCGTCCAAGAAAAACCTCAAAGGACATTGGGGGACTTCCAGAAAAACGATTAAGCTTAGAAGATCGTTTTGTGAATGGATTATTCAGATAAATTAGGATAAAGAAGCCATCATCTCATGATCATAAAGTTGAAGGTCTTACCAAAAAACATTGATGCTTTGTCTGCTCTTATTTGTGACCACTTTTGTCATTTATTGGGCAACCGGCGAAGGTCATCCTACTTTCTATAACTATTATGTTCGATTGGCAGACGCCTTCCTACATGGCCGATTGTACATCTTGAACAATCCATCTTGGCTAAACGAGCTAATACCTAATCCCAGTGGACCTGGATTCTATGTGGTTTATCCTCCCTTGCCTGCATTTCTCATGACTCCGATGGTTGCGTTATTTGGAGTTCAACTTGATCAAACTTTGGTTTCGCTATTATTTGGCAGCTTGACCGTTGCCCTTGCTTTTATTGTTTCAAAGGACGTAGACAAAACACAATATGATCCCAAAAAGGAACATCCAATCAAGCATCTGTTGACCGCCGTTCTTTTTGGTTTTAGCACAATTTTTTGGTGGCTTTCCAGCACAGGTTCCGTGTGGCTTATTGCTCAAGTAATTTCGGTATTTTTTTTGTTTCTTGCAATTCACGAAGCGTTTACGATGGAAGCGTCCTTTCGTTACTGGATTGCTTGTTGGGGCATCTTTTTGGTGTAGGTTGCCAACAATTCTAGGTGTTTTCTTTTTTGCATGCCTAATCATATCTGATAAACCTGGCATCAGTTGGCTATCGAAAATTCGCTCATCTTTGTCTTCATTGGCCAAATTGGGGATAGGCGCTGGAATTTTTGTAATGTTTGACATGATATACAATTTTGTGAGGTTTGGGACGCCACTTGATGTGGGTTACTGGATGATTCCAGGGATCTTGAATGAGCCTTGGTTTAGCCATGGCTTGTTTAGTCTTCAATATATTCCGGAAAACTTGACTCCGTTCTTAACGGGCCTGCCGCGATTCACTTCAACTTTTCCTTTCATAATTGCGCCCATAACTGGTTTGGCAATTTGGTTCACTACTCCAGCATTTGTTTTTGCGTTAAAGTCGAAGAGTGAAAGCTGCAGTGACTTGGTGTGCTTGGATAGCAATACTTGCAATTGGCTTTGTCATATTCACCAAGGGGCTTTCGGGTTGGGGGTTTGGATATCGATACGCTGTGGATTTTTACCCTTTTCTATTCGTACTAACCGTGCGTGGAATAGGCAATAAGATAAAATGGTACCACATGTTGCTCATAGTATTGGGAATTGTGGTTAACTTGTTGGGCGTTTTGGCTTTCAACAAGTTTCCGAGCTAACAGAGAAACGCTCTGACAATTTATGGCGTTTTAGCTTTTCTTACTGCAGCTTTTCTTTTTCTCCAAAGAAGGTATCCAAAGAATACGATCAAAGCAGCTACCACAACAATTATGAGATAATGAGAGACTCCTGCCACCTCAGTCCATTGAGAGCCAAGGAAGAACCCAAAATAAATCAACAGACCATTCCAGAGTAGGCATCCGATAGTCGTGTAAGCGACAAATTTTGGTAGAGGCATTCTAATGGCACCGGCTGGAAAAGAGACAAGTGTCCTAAATCCGGGAACTAGGCGACTCAAGAACACTACGATGGAGCCATGACGGCTGAACCAACCAGCAGCAATATCAAATTGGCTCTTCGAAAAAAGTACCCTGCCCAGAATTCGGTGTTGGCTCAGAAAATTCCAACCCTTCCAGCCGATATAATAGTCCACGAGAGAACCCGAAATCCCAGCTACAGTTGCTACTGCTACACTCGACCAAAAATTGAGTTGACCAAGAGAAACTAGGTAACCTACAAAGGGCAAAACCACTTCGCTTGGAATCGGAAGAGAGCTCGACTCCAAAAGCATCAGTGCAAAAACTCCTGGGTACCCCCAAGACGACACAGCAGCCGTGACATTTCGAGTAATCAAAATAATCCCGTTCCACAACCACAGTAAGGGGCCACCTGTCAATGGCGCCCCTTCAACCAACGTGTCTTCCAAAATTTCTATCAATATTATAATAACTAAGGCAATGCCAATTGCAGCTGCTATAAGTTGTGGTGCTTTACTACGTAACCATTCATTCTTTTGTGGAGACAACAAACCTCTCGTTCAGCCTAATGAGATCAATATTTTGTTTCAGCCAACACTTATTTGTTGCTCCAATTTAGTGCATGCATGTTTCTTTCTCAAGGAGTAGAAAACGGCAAATGAACTTTTAATTTGCTATTTTCTAAACTGATTGAGAAACAGAATAATGCCTATCTTTCTTCTTTTTGCAGTACTAGTCTTTTTGCAGTTTCTTTGGATATCTTTTCAAAACCCTTCGCTAACTCTGGACTGTTTACCTCATCTAAATCGTAAATCTTGCCTTCATTATCAACGAATACAAGTTTCAATTTTCTTTCAACCATACTTAGCCCTTCATTAAAAAGTGGATGATTTAATTATGTTGTTTCTCCCATAAACTGTTTTCGCTCTCAATAAGAGATATCTTCTTTCCAACTGGTTTATATTCTGCTTTCAGATACACTTTTAGATGGAAGCGTTTTTATGCCCACGTTTTTGATGATTTCTAGGCATTCTCCTGAGAACTGTCCAATAAATAATGAGAAAATGAAAAAAATAACACTGGAGCTACCTGAAAAATTGGGTGCCATGGAAAAGAAACATGGCCTCAAAAGAGTCGGAGTCTGGACCGTAATTCCTGAGCATCTGACTGTTTGGGTGTATGAAGCACCGAGTTCAGAGACCCTCCAGAAGTTTTCCATGGAACCCGATATCGTAAAATGGATGGCTTGGAACACGAACGAAATCAAGCTAGCAATGAGTCTTGAAGAAAGCATGACATTGCTAAAATAGTTAAATTTACAGGCGCTGAGATAAAACATTATTGAAAACACGGATGATGAAATTTAGATGGTTAATTCTACCATATCTCTGCCCGCAAAGTGGGAAAAGTTTCTGAAACAGTTATCGAATGATCACCAAGTTGACTTGAATAGTGTCATAAGCGAATTGTGCTCTTGGGCCTTTTCCAGTCCTGAAGGCAAAAAAGCAGTTCGAAGCTTGGATAGATGATGCTTTTCCTCCAAAAGGGGAAGCTGAAGACAAAGAAAGAAGCGCAAACGAAGAAGTCTCCGAAAACGAAGAGGAGACTGAAGAAGAATCCGAAGAAGAAGTCCACGAGGACAGAGACTATAGTGAAGACAGGGAAACAAAGCATTAATGGGAGCAGTGTAAAACAGTGAATTATTACGTAAACTATTTTGTTCGAAAAAAAAGATGTTAGTTAAGGTGACTGTATATGAATGAAAAAGGAAATGTGAAAGATTGGTAAGCAAGAAACACCGCCACAAGATTCTGTCGGAAAAAAACAGCAAAGGCGATTTACGAAGGAGAACGAAAAAGTAACTGCTAAGCTTAATGAGCAAGTAACGGGACCCCAAAGATCGCGCGGAAAAAAACAAAGACGCCAATACAAACTTGCCCCTAACCGAGGATAAGGCCCCCTTTTTCTCCAAATTCATATCCTTTTAGAAATCATCTAATGTACCACTCGCTGATTTTGCGCGGTCAAATCGTCAACCTGCCTAAGACTTAAGTAACAAAAAGAGAAAAGTACTTGTTACTCATTTATTTGTTAATAGTAATTTAGCGGATTTGTATTCATTGATTTTGGAGGATGAGGACGGGTTTCCAACTATTCTGGTCGGAGAAAAAGACGCTCGGCATTATGTAGAAACATTTTGGCTAGGGATGAGAATCTATCGTGGGTTAATTTCAAACTTATTTGATGTAAAGGTTCCTCTGTTTTGCGGACATAAACTTAACTTACAACTGCAATCTCCGATGCAAAATGTGCCCCTTCTGGAAAAGATCCACTCCAAGATTCAAGTCTTGGAACAGGAAAAAGCAATTCTGAAACAGATTTACGATTCAGGAGCATGCGGAATCGCGTTTGAAGGCGGAGAACCTCTGCTAAGAAAGGATCTTGGTGGAAATTCTTGCTTTTTCTCGTTCTCTGCCTTTGCATACAAGCCTAATAACTAACGGCACTCTGCTCGAATCCAGAATAGATGAAATATCCCCTTACATCAACGGTGTCGTTTATGTTTCGTTGGATGGCTTAGAAAAAACCCATGACGCAATCAGAGGCGTTAGTGGCTGTTTCAAAAAAGCAATACGGAGGCATAACGGCAGCCGCACAGAAGGTTCCTGTGACAATCAACACAACGATAATGGCTGAGAACCTTAATGAAATCGAAGGGATTGGTGAAGCTGGCTAAGGAATTGAATGTTAGAATATCCGTGGCTATAGCCCATGAGTATTGCAATGCAAAGGCGTCCGTACCTCCAGCAAAAGAAATCGCGGAGATAGCTGGAAAACTCATTTCAATGAAAAAGAAAGGTTACCCTCTTGTGAATTCGATCAGTTATTTTAAAGTGATGGCAAAAGAGAAAAACTGGAAATGCAAACCCTTGGGCGATGATTAATGTGGGTCCAGAGGGAAATCTGGTTCTGCCCTGCTATGTTCGAAATGAGTACGCAACCAGCGTTTCGGTTCTTGGAAACCAACATCAAAACTGCAATCTCTGGATTTAACTGGAAAGAAACGCAGAACTGCCAAAAATGCAGTCTCCATTGTTACGTGGAACCTTCTTTGGTGCTTTCACGGGATTTTCGAACTTACGCAAATTGGGCTTTCCGGACTTAGCATCTGAAATGGGTATATATAGTCACATTTCTCTTTAGCTTTATAGGTTGAATTTTATGCCGAAATGTCCAAATTGTACCTCGCATCTGCAAGGACCAGATAAAGAATGGAATTTTGGTCGATTCAGAGTCAAGATGTATAAGTGCACTAAATGTGGAAATCAATTTAGAGAATTTTTCAAGGAAAATACGCTGAAATTTGTGTTGAGCGCGCACAATGGTGGTTTAGGAAAAATCCGAGCGAGCAAAGAAACAATGGATAGGCATAAGACCTATCAATAGCCGTTTCTGCTAAATAGCATCAAGCAGAAATAATGAATCTTTATTATTCGTAAACTAAACTCGACAGTCTTCGATACAGCCAGAAATTAGTCAATCAACCGTCGAGGTAACAGACGACTGACCGTAAGAAAATTGGAGGTTTATTTCCATGCTTTTAAGCTTAACTCGGAGTCGTATTTCAGGAACCACAAATCGAGTTTGGCTTGGTCTTTTCAAAAATATCACTTATAGTTTCAAAATAGATGAACCGCTAACAAAAAAGAGAAGAAATTGTTCCTGTAGCCATTATCAGATCGCTACCGTAAGGAAAACGAGGTTCTCCCTGGCCTTAGTCGAAGGAACCACGGTTGGGGTGTATTTAAATCCCACTGTTCTCGCTGCGTGGTGGCTCGCAGGGCATTTCACACCCATCGTCTTATGGTCTTGCGAAACCCAAACCACACGTGCGAGCCTGCTTCTGCATTCAGGACACCTTTTTGAATCACCGACACTGACGTTAAATTTAATCCCTTTTGCTACTTTCTCTCTACAAGAGCCTTCTCGTTTATTTTCCTTCTGAGCCGACGCTGCGCTCTTAATGTGCATTTTGTTTCTACCTCTTGTGTTGTATTTGAAAAGAATCAGTGACGCTACACGTTCAGTCTATAGGACAAAAGAAACTCTTCAGATATATGAAGAAGCCACACGCTTATAAAGCAAGCAAAGATGGCGCTTTGTTCGCATGTCGAAAACGAGTTATTCTTCAGTTGTCATGTTTCCACGGATTATCTGTTGTTTGCTTGTTAGTTTCAGAAGGCAAAAACTTTAAGCCGAATTGAACCAAAATAGCAGTGAGGGGAAAGAATGCCAATAGAAAAATCCGAGTTTGACTCTGGTGTTGTTTTAAGCGAACTTGAAAAATCAGCGGTCTCTTTCTTGGAGAATAATCGAGATAAGGCTTTTACGATGTTGGAAATCATGGATGGTATAGATCTTCAAACGAATTTTGGTGATTTGTGGAAAGCTATAGAATCGGGGATTATCATTTTCGGAATGCCCACTATTCTTAGCAACTTGGTGGCTAAAGGAAAAATTAAAACGAACATCATAAAGGGAACGCTATACTACATGGCGA
This sequence comes from Candidatus Bathyarchaeota archaeon, assembly GCA_963825115.1. GTDB lineage: Archaea > Thermoproteota > Bathyarchaeia > Bathyarchaeales > Bathycorpusculaceae > JADGNF01. Next base: position 366,134 of record CAWGRS010000002.1, read on the forward strand.
AATAGACTTCAACTTTGCCAAGAACGCAAAAAACAAAGGTCCATAGTTCAGACAAAGCGCGCGATGCTCTAGGTTCTCCATGATTGCGTCTTTTGAAAACTTGAACAGGAACAGGTAACTCTATTCTAAAAGATACAAATATGTCAAAATTACTAACATTTGATAAAATTGGAGTTCACTTGTTGCAGTGGATACAGTCACAAATGATTATAAGCATCTTAGCGTGAGAGGCTATCAGCGTCACGCGTGGACAAGGTTGGCGACTAAGGGAGTAACGAAACGCGACAAAACATCTAAAACCTCATGAGGGCTTTTTTGGTGTCAAGTAAACAACCCCGGGACCAACCCGCCACAATTATGTAAAACAAGATTTTAGATTATTCTAATTCTGATTCGTGCCTATTGTGAAAATCTCCAAGCCTGAAATCCGCCCTGTTTGCCGCACTTGCACCTGCAAATCTCTTTGAAAGTTTCAAGACTGTGAAACGATTATTTGGATTGGATAAAGGAAGAGTTGTTTTTAGACTATTTTCTTCAATGCAACAAGCATTTGTCTTATAGTGGCTTCGTCTTCTGCTTCTGCTCCCTTTTCTTTCCTGTTTTCTTCTTCAATCTTTTTATTTTCTTGTTTTACTTTTTCGTTAACTGAATCAACTATTTTTGTTATCCATTTGCCATCATTTTCAATTTGGCTCATAGATGTATAGAATGTAATTGACTTAGCATTTAGATGCGGGTCATTTCTTGAATTTTCCAAATGGTCTGGTGGTGAATTTTTCATCAATTCATCCTTAAACAAAACTGCCCAAACGGGATCGGGACTTTCTTCCAATTCCAACTCAACCTCATACTTTTCCCTTGTATCCTTCACTTTCTTTATTTTCGGAGTATATCCGTCCACAGGTCTTAATTTGACGATCTTAATTGCTTCCTTCATTAAATTACCCTCAAGTTTTATCTATGCCAATTTAGCTTAAGAATTTTACATTTTTATAATTTTACTTACAGCCATTTTGGCAACGTACTGCAGAGTAACGGTTATTCGTTTTCCGGTCAGACTGGCTTACATTTCATTGTTTATTCTTGTGTTACCTTTGCCTTTCCTTGCATGTCCATAGCGCGTTAGTTTCCAGTTCTTCATGTTTCCGCGAATTATTTGGGAATTGTTCGTTATAATGTGGAAGGAAATTTTCGTTTGCCAGATATAGAGATAGCTATGGTTGCCTTGCGAACCGGAATAACAGGTTCAAGACTTACCCTGTCCCATGGATAAGCTATATTTTCAATATAGTTTCTGCGAAGATTATCCATCAGAACATCAATCGTCGAAAAAACATGAACTGCGGGAACGTGCTTGGAAGGAATGTGTTTAGCTGGAACATGTTTTACAGATTTTGCTGCTACTTCAGCCTTTGCAATCACTTTTGCCGGTGCCTTTTTTCTTCTTTACTCATTTTTTCCCCTCGATTAATTTATTTTAGAAGCCTGGCTTCAATATTCTTCATGATCACGAAATGCTTGTTTTATCAAAAATATTACAGGAAATAGAAATTGAGCATAAAAAATGCCTTCAAACTGACTATTTCACTGCTACTTTGTGCTTTTTAGGTGCTGGTGCAATCGTCTTCTTTGGGATGTAGACTTCAAGTAATCCGTCTTTAAATGTGGATTCGGCTTTCTCAGGGACTACTTCTTCGGGGAAAGCTAACTGTTTGTAAATGTGGGAGTAGACGCGTTCTCTGACAACAAAGTTCTTTTCCTGATCTTCTTCTTCAGTCTCTGTTTCAGCGGAGATTTCGATGCCATCCTTCGTAAGAGAAACGTCGATTTTGTCTTTAGCTACGCCAGGCATCTCTGCACGCACTATGAATTTGTTTCCCTCGTCAACTAGATCTACGGTTGCCTCACGGACTGGAATAGGAGAAACGTAAGGTTCAAGACTTACCCAATTCCACGGATATGCTATGCTTTCTATGAAACTATTGCGGAAATTATCCATCAGATCTTCAAAGGTTGTCAGGACATGAACTGCGGGGACTTGTTTGGCTGCAATGTGCTTAGCGGGAACGTGTTTTGCAGACTTGCTAGCAAGTACTGGCTTTGCAGGTTTTACAGTTTTCACTGGGACTTCAGTTTTTGCGATTGCTTTAACGGTTGTATTTTTTGTTTCTTTGCTCATTTTTTTCACCTCGATTAACTTGTTATTGGAAACCCAAGAATAGGAAAATCAACTCTTCTGAGCTATTTTTGGATCGAAAGAACCATCTTTGATGTTGTTGCTGCCGTTTATTCTGGTGCGGGAAAGGACTTCTGTAGGATTTATTCTTTGTAACTGATCCACGTCTTTACTGCTTGTTCGACAGCTTTGGACAAGTCGCCTTTTTTCCCGCCAAACCTCTCAACTGTTTTTAACCTAAGCTGCTTTTCCAGCTCAGCTGGGAGATCCACACTGATTCGACCCATATTCAAACACCGATTTATAGTTAGAGTTAATTGCACGGTTTTACGTGTCAAGCATATTTCCAATAAGCGAAATGCCAAATGCCCAATTCTATTCTTGTTTTTATTGTCATTTTTTCTTTCACTTTCAATTCGCTTATCAGCTTATCAACATAAGCTAATAGGTGCTTACACACTTATATGTGTATGGGTTTAAGCAGCTATTCACGCATTAGAAAAAGTGGTTTAAGGGCTTCTTTTAGCATAATCTTCTTAAGTTCAGCCTCATCGTAGCTACTGCAACTCTCAGGATTAGCATAAATCTCAGAGTCTTGCCGAATAAGGTGGATTTCACTATCAAGTGACTCGACACAAACCACTTTTGGCAGTTTCAAAGCTTCACATCTCCACTTATGATAATGACAAACCGAGATTTAAACCCCTTTTGATAACCAGAGCATAATTTAAACCCAATTTTATTAAAAAAGAAACCTTGATCACTAACTTTAAGAAATACCCTTGAATTTTTCTTTTTTTATAGGAAATATTTTCCGTTTCACCTTCCGAATTGAAGAAAGAAAAACATTGTTTTCAAAATCTCACTAGACAAAAATCGCAGGCATCGAAAACGACGCGGGACAATACCGAAGTGATGGTTGACTGAGCTTATGTCGCAGCCTCAGGTTTTGGGTTAGTCCATGGAAAGGCTTGTTCTTTTTAGATTAGTGATTCATAGATTTTTAGCGTCTCTTCAGCAACTTTGCGCCATGTGAAATAGTCTATTACTCTTTTGCGTCCGTTTTCACCCCAGTTTCTGGCTTTCTCGGGGTTTCGCAGGGTCTCTTTTATTCCCCAAGCTATGTCTGAGGGATCTTCGCCGTTAACATGCACCCCGTTCTGGTCTGGACCAGAGCTTAGTACTTGTTCTCTGAAACCTACTACGCCACGTGCGCCTACAACGACTGGCTTTTCCATTGCCATTGCTTCTAGACAAACAATTCCGAAGGGTTCATAGGTCGAGGGAAATATGCAAACATCCGAAGCAGCATAATGCAGAATCCTCTCGCTCTCTGGAACAAAATCAAAGCGATACACAATGTTGCTTTTGATGTTTAACCGATCCGCTGTTTCAACTATGTCCCGTTGTTCTTCCCCCTTGCCAAGAATTACGAGCATAGTGTTCGGATATTCCTTCAAGACAGAGGGCATCGCCAGTAAGAGGTTTCTAACACCCTTTACCCAAGATAGCCTTCCGACGAACAGAAGCATAGTCCAATCTTTAGGGACGCCATATTTTTCCCTAATTGCAGCGACGTCCTTCGGTTCGCATTTTGCCATGTCGTAGCGTTTGGGGTCCACGCCGTTCCAAACCACGCTTACTTTTGATGGTGCCCAACCATGCTTTACTAGATCTTGTTGCATGGCGTAACTGACAGTGATTATTCTGTCTGAGTTTTGAGCCATGGCATACTCAAAATGCGACACTACTTCCGAACCTTGTTCCTGGCTTCTTCCCCATTCAGTGCTGTGTGTATGAAAGACCACCGGAATATTTGTTTCATTCTTTACCACAAGACCGGAAACACTGCTTAGCCAATCGTGGACGCACACTACGTCAAAATGGTACTTCTCCTTTTTTATTAGGCCGTTGATGAATTTCGTAGCGCTGAGAATATTGTAAATGAAAATGTCGTTGAAGAATTTTATGTTGGTGCCCCATTTTTTTAAATCATCAACCACGAAAAATGGAAAAACGTTGCTCGCGTCAGCAATCTGGGGTCGATGAACCTCAACGCCTCTTAGGATTTCTCTGGTTTTCAAATTGCCCGGGTTGAGAGTGAAAACGGAAACGTCATGACCTATGTCCACATACTCTTGCGTAACGTATTCTGCGTAAGTGCCTAAACCACCGACAATCGCTGGCGGATACTCATAAACGAAGAAGCCAATTCTCAAATGTTCACCTGCATTTCAGTTCTAGAATAGTTTCGAATTGTTTAATATGTTCCACGGGTACTTAAACGAATCAAATTTCACGTAACTACAATTTAGGGCGCACGTCTGAAAAAGTAAAATTGCTTTTATACTAAGGCAGAACAAGGTGTCTATATGGCTGTCCTTGAAAGTCGCTTAAATCGCCTACTGAAAAGCGACCCATATCTCACTCCATTTTCGGATCAGATTCGACACCGATTGGAACATATCGAAGAAACAGAGCATCGTCTCACTCAGGGTAAAAAGAGCCTAATCGAGTTTGCGTCGGGCCATGAATACTTCGGTTTGCACTTCCAACGAGGAGAATGGATTTTTCGTGAATGGGCGCCGAACGCAACGGCAATTTATCTGATAGGGGACATGAGCAAATGGCAAGTGCAAAAAGAATTTGAACTGGAAAAAATAAATGACTATGGTGTCTGGGAAATTCGCCTGACTACCGATAAACTGACGCATGGTGACCTGTATCGACTCCGTATTTACTGGGCAGGGGGCGAAGGCGATCGCATTCCCGCTTACACTCGACGGGTGGTACAAGATCCAAAAACTCTAATTTTCAGCGCCCAAGTCTGGTTGCCTCCAGAGAAGTATAGTTGGAAAAACCCCGATTTCAATCGACCTGAAGAGCCTCCTATCATCTATGAATCACATATCGGTATGGCGCAGGAAGAAGAAAAAATCGGATCTTTCCGTGAATTTACCCTCGCAGTGCTCCCGCGAATCGTCGACGCGGGTTACAACACGTTGCAGTTGATGGCTATCCAAGAACATCCCTACTACGGATCATTTGGGTATCAAGTATCAAGCTTTTTCGCCCCTTCATCGCGGTACGGAACGCCTGAGGATTTGAAACTCCTGATCGATACAGCCCACGCCCGAGGGCTTACCGTTTTGATGGATTTAGTCCATTCTCACTCCGTATCAAATGAGGCTGAGGGACTAAGTCGCTTCGATGGCACTTTATTCCAGTATTTTCACGGTGGCCCACGCGGAACGCACAAGGCATGGGATTCACGTTGCTTTGATTACAACAAGCCACAGGTTCTGCATTTTTTACTTTCTAATTGCCGATACTGGCTAGACGAATTCCGTTTTGACGGCTTTCGGTTCGACGGTGTCACCAGCATGCTTTACCTAGAACACGGTCTCAAAAGAGTATTCACATCATACAACGATTACTTCGATTGGGACGTGGATGAAGATGCCTTAACCTATTTGGCCTTGGCCAACCGAGTAATTCACGGCATCCGACCAGACGCAATTACTATCGCTGAAGATGTTAGCGGCATGCCCGGTTTGGCCGTTTCCCAGCCAGAGGGCGGGTTAGGTTTTGACTTTCGATTTGCAATGGGGGTACCTGATTACTGGATCCAGCTCATAAAAGATTTTAAAGATGAGAACTGGCCCATCGGGCATCTTTGGTTTGAACTCACCAACCGCAGAAAAGATGAAAAAACCATTAGCTACGCCGAATCACACGACCAAGCATTGGTGGGAGACCAAACACTTATTTTCCGACTAATCGGCGAAGACATGTACAAGCACATGTCGCTCGAGGACGACAACCCAAACGTCGCCCGCGGAATAGCGTTGCACAAGATGATTCGTTTGATAACCCTTGGAACGGCCGGACAAGGTTATCTAAACTTTATGGGTAATGAATTCGGCCACCCGGACTGGATAGATTTTCCTCGCGAGGGAAACAACTGGTCATTCATGCATGCTCGACGACTATGGCATCTGGCAGACGAAGTCCACCTAAAGTATCATTTGCTGGCCCAGTTCGATCACGACATGATCGCACTGGCCAAGACACATCATTTGTTTGAAGCTTCGACCCCACAATTGTTACATGAAGATTCCGCGAAAAAAGTAATCATCTTCAAAAGAGCTAATCTGATTTTTGCCTTCAATTTTAATCCATATCAATCCTTTTTTGATTATCGATTTGAAGCTCCCCCCGGAAAATACCAGATGATCATAGACTGTGATGCGCCTGACTATGGGGGACATGGCCGGTTGTTACCCCAGCAGACTCACTTCACTATTGTGGAAAATTCTGAGTCTAAAAGCCAAAATATGCTTAGCTTGTATCTGCCAGCTCGCTCGGCCTTTGTCCTATGTCCAACGATCGAAAATCAGCAACCATGAACGCTCCATAAACAAAGAAAAAGAGAAGAGCCAAAATCAGGATCGCCTATTACACTGCCGACTCGCCGTGTGTTTTACTAGTAAAATCGCTGGCGCTGAGCTTCTAGGCAAGGGTTTTAGCGCGCGTCTAGCCGAAGAATGTGGCTGCTATTTCGTAGAGCTTCAAATCAACCGTCTTTAGCTTACCGACAACATCCTTCAAAGGCACATAAACTACGGTGTTTCCCTGGATGCCAACCATCTGGCCAAATCTGCCCTCATGCACCAGGTCAATTGCAGCAATTCCAAATCGTGTAGCCAGAACTCTGTCAAACGCGATCGGAGACCCACCGCGTTGAAGATGACCAAGAACCACTGCCCTAGTGTCGATGTTTTCGAATCTCTTCTCGATCTCTTTTCCTATGTAGTAACCAACCCCGCCAAGCCTGGCGTGTCCAAACTCATCGACCCCGTTGCTATAAACGATCTCCTCGCCCCCTTTTGGCTTTGCGCCTTCGGCGGCCACAATTATGCTGAAGTTTCGACCCCGTTTTTGCCTCTTTCTGATACATTCGCAGACTTCTTCAATATCGAAGGGCTTCTCAGGAATCAGTATTGCGTCTGCACCTCCCGCAATCCCTGCCTCCAAGGCAATCCAACCGGTGTATCTGCCCATAACTTCAAGGATTATCACTCTGTGATGCGATTCTGCCGTAGTATGAAGACGGTCAAGTGCTTCACAAGCAATTGCAACTGCCGTTTGGAAACCAAAAGTATAGTCCGTGCCGACCAGGTCGTTGTCAATCGTTTTGGGTACTCCGACGACGGGAAGTCCCATCTCGTATAGTTTGTTGGCTACGCCAAGAGTGTCTTCTCCGCCTATTGCGATGACTGCGTCAATGCCGTGTTCGGAAACGTTTTTCAGAATACGGTTTGCTCCATCTCCGCTCTTAAATGGATTAGTTCTCGAAGTGCCTAGTATTGATCCTCCCTTAGGAAGCATGCCAATAAGGGTCTTTAGATCTAAGGGGATGAATTCACCTTGGGCCAATCCAAGCCAGCCATCTTTAATGCCAATAGTTTCATATCCGTAGTCTTGTATTGCCTTTCTAACGATGGCTCTCAGTACGGCGTTAATTCCAGGCGCGTCTCCCCCGCCTGTTAGGATACCGACTTTCATTATATTCTCCTCTTTTGGAGCTATCAATTCTGCCCAATAATCAAATTGTGGCTTGCCTCTATTATAGATAGGACCCCGCTGAATATTTGGTGCTGGCGAGTCACAAGTACCAAAAATGGATTCAGACTTTTTTACATAATGAGTCCTTTGGACCCCCGCAATTCTCGTGCCTGCGCGCAATCTTCAAGCAAACTGTCTCCTAACCTTATTTTGAGAGGGCGGTGCGGAGAAGAGAAAAAACTGCTTTCACACAGAAAAAGGATTTCTCCAAAGGCTCACAACTTAGCGCGACTTTTGTTAGACGAACTTGGTCGTTTGGCTATCTCCAGGCTCTTTCTATATATTCCTTTAACATTCTGTTCGTGTTGTAATAAGAAGCCAGCGAGATAGACTGTTTCTGCATTTCTATCCATTTTTCTTGATTATTGTAGAAAGTGGGCATTACCTTTTGTTCTAATACGTTGTAGAGACCATGGGCATCCTGAACATCAGTCTCATGTTGATGACCGAATGCCCATCCTATTGCGCCTTCTTTTGTTTTAAATTCTTCATCTATCCATCCATCCCAAGAACTAACATTTATGACTCCGTTTGAAAGAGCTTTCATACCGCTAGTTCCGGAGGCTTCATTGGGTGGTCTTGGTGTATTCAGTAGGACATCAACACCTGCAATCAAGGTCGGGCTGATTTCCATTCCGTAGTTTTCTACAAAAACGGTTGGGACTTTTCCATTGATTATTTTGCTTTCTTCATGAATCTTTCTTATAGCCTCTTTGCCATAAGTGTCTCTTGGATGGGCTTTTCCCGCAATAAGAATTTGTATTTTTCCTGATGCAATAAGTTTAAGCCTTTCTCTGTCGGTGAAAATCAACGTTGGTCTTTTGTATTCAGCTATTCTTCTGTACCATCCCAAAGTTAGGATGTTTCTATCCAGGTTTATTGCGTATTCATCTTCTATGAAGTCCAGTAGAATATTCTTGTTCTCCAGGTGAGCCTTCCACACTTCGTCATTAGGTAATCTCCCGGCGTCTTTTAGTTTTTCGGGATTCTCTTCCCAACCAGGAAAATGCCTATCAAATAACCCTTTGAAACTGCCGCTGGTCCATGACCCAAGATGTACAGCATTCGTTATATAATCTATATTTTTGTTAGGAAACATATCTCTGGCAGCGTCAGCGTTTTTTTTGGAAACGCCATTCTGATAATCGCTCAGACTCATTGCGAGTTTTGTCATGTTTAAGCAGTTATCTTGTCCACCGTATTCTGTAATCTTATCCAACGGGAAAGAGTCTTCTAAAATGCTCTCCACCATACCAATTGGAAATACTTCGTGCCCTGCTGGAACCAGAGTATGAGTTGTGAAGCTAAATTTTCTCTTTGTTTCTTTCTCATCCCAATTATTTCTATTTGCTATTTCCACTGTTGCAAGTGCGGTGTGACCTTCGTTCATATGGTACTTTTTTATATTGTACCCAAGCTTTTCAAGAAATCTAACTCCGCCTATTCCAAGAACTATTTCTTGTTTGAATCTGTGTTTCTGGTGCTCTTCATATGTGGTTTGTTTTCCCATCCAGTAGCATGTCTCACTGATCTCCCTATCCTCTTTCTTATTTTCATCTAGTTTGGTTTCGAGAAAATATATAGGGACTTTATTTTCATGACCGTTCTTAATGATGTATTCTTCTGCTCCAATTATTACGTCTCTGCCTTCAATTTGCACCTTGACCTTTTCATCCCTTTTTCTCAAGACGCCAAATGGATTTGATCTTTTTAGAACTTCTTTTTGCTGGTAATTTTCAATTTCTTGTTCAAAATACCCTTTGTGGTGTCTTAATGATACTCCAACTAAAGGAAAATTTATTTCAGATGAGCCTTTTATTGCATCGCCCGCTAGGACTCCAAGTCCCCCACAACACGTGGGAAGTTGAGCATCTACACCAATTTCCATTGAAAGATAAGCTATCTTAGCTTGGTCTGACATGAAATCTGGAAGATAATTGCTGCAAAATAAATAAAGCTTTGCTACACGCAGTTCTTCTTTGGCAGTCATTTGATTAGGTCCCGCGGTTTTTACTTTAAATTGATGTTAGCGCGAGCTTTTTCGACCAAATTGAAAATTCAGTAAATTTTTTGGCTATTTTTTATTTTAAGTATATTTTCATGCCTATTTTTCAAAATTAAGGATCGTGGTTTATTAGCGTGGGAATCATTATATAATTGAGGTTTTAGTAGCGTTTTTTGAGTTAGGATGTTAGGAGTGGAAATATTGGATGTTGACTTACAAAAATAGGTTTAATGAAAGAGCGTATTATATGTCGTTTAAATGTAGACTGTGCAAGACTTCTTTGTCGAATCCTGAAGAGTTAAGAATACACAGCATGGAAAAGCATAAGGGACACATGATCCTCGCTATAAAAACCTGATTGACTTGGTTATAATAAGAAGGCAAGGATAACTTCAAGAAAAAGAAAGTGTTATTTCTTTTGTGAGAAGGAGGGGGGACATGCCGAAGAAAGGAGAAACAGGGGTAAGCGATCGATCAAAACCTCAGCCTGAGAAGAAAAAGGATAGAGATGATAAGCGCAAGAAGAAAAAGTCCGACCGCATTGAAAGACAAGAATCCAGATATGCTTAAAAAAATTATGTCTTGGTGCGCAATTCGGTTTTCAGTTTCTATTCCTGAAATTATGTGAGAAATAGAACGGTTAGTCCCTGCAAATTTCGCTTTCGTTTTCCTTTGTGTTACTTCTCATGGCTATTTTGAGTAACTGCGCAAAGTTTTTGTTCCAATTATAGCTTATAATTAACGAGATCAGAATGGCATATCTTTTGGCGATCAAGTATTATGTTGGCAACAAAAAGAATGTAAGACGTTTTCGTTGCTTCAATAGTTCATCAGAAGAATTAATTGCCCATTACGTTCAGCCCTTTAACAACAATGAGCCTTTTTTGATCTCGGGAAAGAAAGTTATGACTTCTCAAATCGAACAGTTCTTAATCTTTTCAAGTCCTTCATTCATTCCGCACGACACGCTTCTTTCAACTGGAACAAAAATAAGCGAAGAAAAACATGATGTGATGGTTAACTGTCTTCTTAGAGGAGAACTCAACCTAGTCCAGGTTACTTCAGAATTTCTACATCCACTAGAATACCAAAACTCAAAGAATGAAATTTACCCAAAGTGAAGTAGCACTCGAGTTTTATTTGTTTTCTCTATTTTGAGATTACAGGTTGCATCCAAAAACCATGGGCATTAAGGTTTCGGCATCTCGTTCTCTCGTATCTGAGCAGTTCCTTTCATACTCTCAACTGCTTGGTCTATCATTGTCACGGGCAACAAGTTCCCCAAAACGATTGACCGTGAAAACGGCTTAATTTGTCCACTATCCACACTAATCTTAATCTCAAAAGCTGTCAACTCCTTATCTGTCACATAGAGCTCTATAACACAATCTTTAGGATGATCCTCAGGAACTCCTCGAACAATTATTGCATAATAATCACGTTTGCCCTTTGAAAAATGGCTTCCCTCTGAGTCAACGCCTGACCAATTTAGTGTCAGCATTCATATAACTTCCATTCTTTTGTTGAATTCTTTCCTATTTCTTCTCTCGTCTTTGAGTTGGCACGTGATCACTCATAGGGACTTTTCAATTCTTACATCTGTTCATTTTGGCATATCTACGGGATTTCTAACTAACTATTTACTGTTAAACCTTGAATTATTGATTTTTAGAAAACTTTTAGTTTCTTTCTTGCGGGTGCGGGTATTTATTTGATTACTTGTGCGTTTGCTGCTTTGTCGGTTATTCTGGTGATTTTTACTTTTACGCGGTCACCAGGTTTTGTGTCGGTCACATAAATTACATAGCCTTGGTTTTTAGCTATGCCTTCGCCTTTTGGACTCAATTCCGTAATTTCTACTTCTAGTTCTTCTCCCATCTCGACAGGGCAACGCTTAAAACCTTTGCCATGACCACGTTTTCCCTCGTAACTGCCACCTTGCCTTGATTTACTCATGTTATTCCCCCTTTTTATTACCGTCTGTTATAGACAATAGAGAGGTGTCGAAGTTAAAAAACCCTCCAAGTGCTCCAAAAAGAAGGCGGGTTTAGCTGGGGAGCGATTAGGGGCGAAGCAACGAAAGCGACCCAGAGGTAAGGGCAGTCGATTTGAGCAACTCTCATGCTTGAATGACTTTCGGAGAATGGCAAGCCTCTGAGAACGGTGTATTACTGTCATTGGTTTCTACTGTTCGGGGTGACATTGTCGCGCCCATTTCCAATTGGTTTAAATTTGTGTTTTGTCGTCTATTGGTTTGAAATATTGTTGGGGTCATAGTCTAGACCGGTATGACGACGGGCTCCAGAAGACACAGAACGGGTTTGCTGACTCCTTAGGGGGAATGACGAAGTTCTGGAGCTGTCATGAAGAAACCCGTAAAGAACCGTTTCGCGCGGCTCTTGGGTAAAGGTCGCCCGTTCAAATCGGGCTGGCCCCACCATTATTTTCGTTTCTTGTAAATTGCTGTTTTACTGTTATGTAATTGCCGTATTTTTGATGCCCTTCATGGAAGGAAGAAAGGTTATGGTCATTCACTGATGATCGAGAGGGAAATGTTTATTTAACTCAGTCCAACACTAAAGCTGGGCTTGCCGGCCATAGGGCGCGGGTTCCACCTGATCCCATTCCGAACTCAGAAGTTAAACCGCGTTCCGTTCCCCGCTGTAGTGTGGTCTTCGGCCACGCAAAACTGGGAAAGCTGGTGACCCACTTATTATCATTAAATCAAATTAAAAGCTACTCGTATTTGGCTAAGCTTTATAACTAAGTGCAAATAGTTCTGATGAGAAGTGATGATGAAATGATGAATATGCTCGCACAGACACCCATTCTGGCTAACCAAATTGGATTTGGTTCAGGCGATATTATCGTTCAGATTCTAAGCTTACTTTCTTACTTGTTCATTTTCGTATTCATTTTCTACGGACAAAGAATTCAGATGTACGTAATGATCAGGGAAGTTGAAAGCTCACTCTTCAAGCTTAAAGTAATGAAAGAAGAAGGCCGCAAAACAGCCGTTGAAACAATAAAGGAAATAGGTAAACCTAGCACAGACCCATCGAGTAAAGTAGACCGTTATCTTGAATACTTTACTATTCCTCCACAAGGTATGGATCCTTCGGGTATAGTATACAAGCTTGACCATATTCTTGACGTTAGAGATGAACGCATGAAAGACGAAGTCAAACTCATGGCGCCCGCATCCGATGAGGTTCAAGTTTACAATCTTGAAAACACATTGGAAGCGGCAATGGCATTGAACTTTATTTACAAAGTTGTTAGGCACTATTACCTGCAAGGCAAGAAAACCCTTAGCCTGTACACAATAATGCAGCTGCAAATGATTCTACCGCTGGTCATGAAGGAAGCTGAAGCATATTCAAGCGCACTAAAAGCCTTTGCGAATGGACAACCAATCGGAGATGGAGCAGGTCCACTTATAGCAGCAAAACTCATGCACGGATATGAAATCCGCAAAGTCCCCAAAGATTGCGTGGTCGCAACTGTTCCTTTCGAAAAACGCACAGCATTAGTGTTGAAAGCTGAAGGACCAGGTGGGAACGTCGGCAAGCCAGGCGACGCAGTTAAAACCCTTATCGAGGAAAATAAAGGCAAGATTGCTGCAGTCGTCATGATTGACGCCGGCTTGAAGTTGGAAGGCGAAATGCTTGGAGAAATTGCAGAAGGAATAGGTGCTGCAATTGGTGGTCCAGGCGTTGACCAGTACAAAATAGAAGAAGCCATAATGGCGGACAAGATTCCACTTTACGCAGTTATAGTGAAAGAAGACATAGGCGACGCAGTATCCATGATGCGCAAAGAAATCTCAGACGCCGCTGACAAAGCGATTGAACGCGTAAAGAATGTTGTATTGGAACGAACAAAAGAAGGCGACCAAATCATTATCGTTGGTGTCGGTAACACCATCGGTGTAGGACAATAGGAGGAAACGAAAATGACACAAAACGCAAACTCTACTGGAACAGCCAAAATCTCAACTTTCGTACTGGCAGCGATATACATAACGCTAGTTTTGTCCTTTGTGGCAATAGCTGTTGCAGTAGGCGCACTACTTGAAGGCTCAACAGAAGTAGCCCTCTATCTGCTGGCAATCGGCTTTATTGCATTAGCACTTTCAGGTTATTATCTATTCCAATCACGCAAACATGTCGCAACCTTGAAGATAGAGGCACCTAAAATCTTAACAACCGTCGAATGCGTGAAATGCGGCATCAAAAGCACTCGCGAATTCCAACGAGGAGACTTCGTCTACAAAGAACTTGACAAATGTACCAAGTGCGAGGACAAGCAGGTAATCACGGCGATCTACCGTGAAGCAACAATAAAAGAACAGAAAGAAAAAGAAAAGCCAATAGCCGTCTAAGTTAAGACGGTACAACCATTTTCGTTCACCAAGACCGTGTGCTCGGCTTGGGTCACAGGTTTTCTTGTTACTTCTACAAAGACAGGGTATCCCATTATTGCTTTTGTTGCAAACAATTCTTTGAATGCGTCAGCATGTTGCTCTTTTGGTAGCACTCCTTGGAGCCATCGTTCAGCAAAAGGTAATGTGAGAAAATTGTCCTCAATGAACTTCAAGAGTTGCTTTGCCTGTGGACTCTTTGTCGACTTAGTTTTCACTAACCGAAATATTGTTTTCTGAGGATAATCCTCAACAGCTCCGCCTGCATCGTAAAGAGTGACGAAAGGTTCAATCGCATAGACTTCGCCAGCTTTAAATTTTGACGATGAGACTTGATGGACGTTTGGAATGCTTGTTCCGGCGTGAATTAGATACCTGCCAACTGAGTGCCCGGTTAAATTTTGTATGGGTCTGAACCCGCGATTTTTGATCGTTTTCTCAATTATTCCACCAATTTTTGAGGGTGAGACTTCGGCTTGAACAGCTTCAATAGCGGCTTCTAGGGCAAGTTCCGCTGTGTCCACCATCGTTCTGTACTCAGGGTTAAAACATGCTGTGAATGCGGTGTCTGTAACGTAGCCATCGACGTGAACTCCAATGTCTACCTTAACCACTGATTTTTCTGGAATGGTGTTTTTGTCGTCAGGCGGCGATGTGTAATGGGCTGCAACTTCGTTAATAGAGACGTTACACGGAAACGCAGGTTTTGCGCCTTTCTTGCGTATTAATCCTTCCGCTTTTTCGCATACTTGGATTATTGGCATATTCTCGCGGACGCAGTTTCTCATTTCTTCTCTGGTTTCACGTAGTATTTTTCCAGATTGCCTAAATTTTTGTAGAGCTTCTTCATCGTAAAGGGGCATGTATTCTCACTTCTCAGGTACCACTATTCTTCAACTATCGTTGCGGTGTCTTAATGTGGTTTCCTCAGTACATAAGTTTTCGACAGCGTTACGGTTTGTAGATTTTGGGGTCTAGGATTGCGAAGTTGTTACCCCCAGCGTGGTACAGCATCTTTGCAGATTCGAGAATGTATTTCTCTGTGAAAACACCAGGGTTGGCGTAAGCTTCCAATATTCTTCCGACAAAAATGGTGTGGTCTCCAGTTGTGACTGAGCTGTCCACGCTACACTCTAAGTGGGCGATGCATTCTCTGATTGCGGGTGCTTTGACTTTTTTAGCTGGAATCGGTGTCAATCCTGCTTTTTTGAATTTGTCAAAACTTCTGCCGCTAAAATTTCCACATGCACAAGTTGCCTGCAGTAGTTCAAGAGTTGGAATATTAATGATGAATTCCCGCGTTTCTTCAATTAGCGTATACGAGTGCCTTTTCGGCGAAACGCTGATGGCAACTAACGGTGGTTCGTTGGATGTCGGCATTGCCCAAGCTAAAGTTGTGATGTTGGGTTTACCTGCTTTTCCGACGCATGATAACAAAACTGTGTGCATTGGATGAAGAAGCCTGTACGCGTAGATGTAATTTACTTCGATTTTTCCAGACATTTCCTTCGCCCTTTTTATCTGAATTGGTTTCCTGCAAGTGGTGACGTTGTCACAGACTTTTATTTCTTCTTTTCTTCGGAATCAGGATAGATGCAGAGCGGAAATTTACGGATTGGCTTTTGGAACAAACAGATTCAGACGATTAGAAACTACATCAATCGAGGCAATTTCCGTAAGAGGTTTATCTGAAGCCTTAGACATAGTTTAACAATATCACAACTGGAGCCGAAACGAGACTTTGAAGAAAATAGTTCCACCTAAGTTCGTCTGTCCTGAAGACAAATCGAAATGTGATTGTATAACCATTTGTCCAAAGGATTTATCAGAAGATTGTCCCGACAAAAGCAACCCTGACAAATGCTGTCAAGGTTGCATGGCTGGCGAAGAAAGCGAAGACGAATAAACGCTTTCATTGTAAAGAGAAGTAAAATTTGTTCTTGAGTCAGCGCCATTTGGCGCTAAGTGATAAATAAGAAGGTAAAAACTTGTAAAGTGATCCAAGAGTGCGAAAAAGTGGTTGGGAGATTTTTGCATTCTTTAAGATGCTTTTTGCGAGCGCTCCAATCATTACAAAAAAGTAAAGGGGCTTGATTTAGGCTATTAAATTTATTTACGTTTTATGTGATATTGTTCGATTGTATCCTTAGCTTTTTCTCGGCGTTCTCTATGTTCTTCAAGGAATTTGTTTAGTTTTCCAACAATATCCACTTTGCATTCTCCGCAGAGCATTTCTCCTGCTTTGCATTTCTTTTCGCGTTCGGCAAGTTTTTCGTTGTTTTCTTCGAATAGGAAGAAATAGTATTGGAATATGCTGCAGATTGTTGGATCGGCGCCAAATTTGCGTTGTTCGGACGCTGTGCCTTTGCCGCCTGTGAAAGCATTCCAGATTTTCTTTTTAACAATATCAGGTGGATCCATCGTGAATATGCTTGTCTCTGGTTGGGAGGCACTCATTTTTCCGCCTGCTGCTAGCCCTGGTAGGAAGCGGCAATGGATTTGGGCGGGTTTGTAGTAACCGAGTTTTTGTGCAATGTCACGAGTCACCCGCCAATATGGATCTTGATCGATTGCTGCGGGTATCAGAGCAGGAACGTTTTCTCCTGTGAGTTTTTTGTGCAGGAAGCAAGGAACTGCTTGTATCGCTGGCCAAAAGATCAAGCCAATGTTGGTGCTATCCTGAAAACCGAAGGTCGACCTAGCAGTTGAGTAAGTAATACGTTTTGCAACTTCTAATGCTATGTCGTAAAGTAGATCTATATCTTGAACATCATAAATTATGTACGTATCTTTAGGTTTGAAGCCAACAGCGATTAGATCAAGAGCATTTTCGTACGAGTATTTGCGCGTTTTGGGCAGCGTTGCTTCATCGTCGATGATGAACTTTTCGTCGTCGGTCATTTGGAAATATAGTCTGGTTCCAAATTTTTCCTGAAGGTGCTTCGTAAAAATCCATGGAACTAGGTGTCCAATGTGCACTGGTCCGGAGGGACCTCTACCGGTGTATAAAACAAATTTGGTCCCTTTCTCATAGAGATCCAGCACGGTATCTAGGTCGCGGTGACTGAAAAAAATGCGCCTTTCAATTTGCAAGTGCAACTTGTCAGTGTACTTTGCCACTTTGTCTAGAAGCTCATCAGTTAGGGGTTGGGTTCCGAACTCACGTATTAGACGATCGTAGTCAACCTTGCCTTTGACTTCCCAAGGAGTAACGACCATTTCATTGTTGTTTTCTCCCCTAATAGGTGCAGACATTAAGGATCACGGCGTTTTTGTTGTTTGCAGAAAAGAAGTATGCAGGTAATATATCTCTTTTTTAATGCTTCTTTTTTCGTGAGCCAAACGTGCGGAAAATTCTTACACACAATAGCTGTCGAATAAGGTCAAAGGACAAGAACACCCTGTAGGTTCTCAAATAATGTGAACTCCCAAAACAAATAATAAGGCGCAACCTCAGAGAGTTCCAAAGTGCCTCAGCATACTTTTTATTAATCGTAACATTAGACTAACTAACTAAATTGCCTCTTTACATTAACGAAGGTATTGCGTAATGGTGGAGCTCAGGGAAAACGAAATTCGAATCCTTTCAGCCTTAGACAAACTCGATAAAAAAGCTTCAATCGAACAATTAATGGCTGAATGCGAATTGCCTGACTCAGCCGTCATGCGGTCATCACTTATTCTACAGGAAAACGGTTTAGCAAAAATACATGCAAAACCCGAAACACGAATTAAGCTCACGCCAGAAGGCGAAATTCACGCCCAAAATGGATTACCCGAAAGACTCCTCATCGAGGCGATACTTGCTTTGGGCGGATCAGGAACTTTGAGTCAAGCAGCGCAAAACGCATGTTTGGAACCACAATTCACGCAAATAGCTCTAGGGTGGACCCAACGCAAAAAATGGGCGACTTTTGATCCTAAAACAGGCGCGTTGAGTGTCCAAACTAACCCAGAAAAAGGCAGCGATGAAAAACTGCTGAACGCCCTTATTATCAAGAAAGAAACAACAATGGACAAGTTGAGTCAAGAAATGCAGACAGCTGTCGAGGCGTTGAAAAAACGGAAGGCAATAATTGCTGACGAAAAAGTCCAACGCATCATAGAACTTACCAAGGATGGAGTAAAAGCGATCGAAGGTGGTGCTGCAGACCTAACAGTTGGCCTCAAAGAAGTGACTCAAGTTACGCCCGAACTCATCATAAAGGGTGAATGGCGAAACGTACGCTTTCAAAAATACAACATTGAAGCGCCTGTTGCAAATATTTGGCCAGGCAAAAAACATCCCTACCTAAGTTTTCTGGATGAGGTCCGATCAAAACTGGTTACCTTAGGCTTTAAAGAAATGACAGGAACCGCCGTTGAGACATGTTTCTTCAATTTTGATGCTCTTTACACTCCGCAAGATCATCCCGCAAGGGAGCTGGATGGAATTTATTACGTCAAAAATCCAGAATTTGGTGATATAGACAATATTGAGGCAGTTAAACGTGTAAAAGAAACTCACGAGAACGGAGACGCAACAGGCTCGATGGGATGGGGCTACAAATATTCTGAAAAAGAAGCTAGACGTTTGATTCTTCGAGGGCACGGGACATGCCTAAGCGCGAGGACTCTTTTGAGTAAGAACTTGCAGGTTCCAAGTAAGTACTTTAGCATCGCCCGCGTTTATCGTCCAGAAGTTGTTGACAAAACTCATTTATCAGAATTCAATCAGGTCGAAGGGATTGTAGTTGATGAAAACCTAAACCTCAGAGATCTTTTAGGAGTTTTAGGAAAATTCGCAAAAGAAATCGCCGGTGCCGACAAAATTCGATTCAAACCGGACTACTTCCCCTTTACTGAACCAAGCGTCGAACTAAGCGCATACAAAGAAGGCTATGGTTGGGTAGAATTTGGGGGCTCAGGAATCTTCCGCCCAGAAGTCACCGAGCCATTGGGAATAAAAATACCTGTGATCGCTTGGGGTTTGGGAGTTGATCGCTTATTCATGATGCGCTCAGGATTAGAGGATATTCGCAGCATATTTAGTCAAGATTTGGATTGGCTCAGAAGGAAGCAGGTGGCTTAGCATGCCTACAATTGACATTGATTTGGCCGAATTCGAGAAACTATTAGGAATAGCCTACCATGGCGACATGGAGAAGCTTGACGAGGACCTATCTTTTGTAAAAAGCGAAGTCAAAGCCTTCAACGAAAAAGAAGGTTTGGTGAGCATCGAAATTAAAGATACTAACCGCCCTGACCTTTGGAGCGTTGAAGGATTGGCAAGAGGATTGCGTTGTTATCTCAACCTGGAAAAAGGTATTCGGAAATACAGCTGCGGCGAATCCTCGATCGAAGTTTATGTTGACCTACAACTGAAGAATATGCGCCCTTTCATTGCATGCTCAGTAATCAGAAATATCCATCTTACTGACACAATTATTCGAGGTCTTATGCACCTTCAGGATAAACTTGACCAAACATACGGTAGAAGCAGACAAAAAACATCAATCGGCATCTATAATTTTGACTTGATTTCCCCACCATTAAGCTACACAGTTGCCAGTCCAGCTGATTTTAGATTTGTTCCACTGGGATTCTCCGAAAAAATGACCTTGGCAGAGATCTTGGATCAACACCCAAAAGGGAGGCAATATGGCCACATTGTTAACAAGCACAAGGTATACCCCATTTTGCTGGACTCAGAAAAGAGAGTATTGTCTTTTCCCCCTATCATAAACTCTAACGATTTAGGTAGAGTGACTGAGGATGACACAAACTTGCTCATCGAGGTCACCGGCACATCCTATCAGACTGTTCTGAATACGCTAAATCTGGTGACTGTAGCCTTGATTGATCGTGGTGGCAAAGCCTTTTCAGTCATGGTTTACTACCCAAAAGACCCAACTTATCCCGCTGACCCAACATGTACTCCTAACTTTGGTGATTATTGCGTAAAATTAAATGTAGAATTTGTGAACAAGGTTATTGGACTTGGGCTGAAAGCGAACCAAATCGCGAAATTGCTCTTAACAGCTGGTTTAGGCGTTGGAGTTGTGAATGAAAAGGTCGTCGAAGTGCTGGTGCCTTGTTATCGGGTCGATGTGATGCATCCAGTGGACCTCGTTGAAGATGTAGCCGTTGCCTACGGCTACAATAATTTCGAGCCACTTTGGCGAGATCTTCCTACAACAGGCAGCCCAAAATCAGCGCAGCGCATAGTGAATATCGGGCGGGAACTCATGGTGGGTTCAGGTTACCAAGAAGTCCTAAACTATACCCTGACCAGTCCTGAAAAACTATTTGTCAAAATGAATCGAGAGCCCTCGTCAACAGTTGAAATTTCAAACCCAAAAATAATCACAATGTCATGCCTGCGAAATTGGCTTTTGCCTGGTTTGATTGAGTTTTTAAGCACAAACCAATCGGTGGCTTTTCCTCAGCGTATATTTGAACTCGGCAAAGTAACAATTCCGGATGAAACACGAGAAACAAAATCCCGAGATGAAGAATGGCTTGCTGCTGCAACCACCCATCCAAGCGCTGGATTTAGCGAGATAAAAGCGTGTCTGGATTCGTTATTTATCAATCTAGGTGTATCTTGGCAGCTTAAGACAACAAGTCATCCAATGTTTATCGAGGGTCGCGTCGGCGCGGTTATTTTGGGCGGTAAAGAAATCGGTGTTGTCGGTGAAGTATCTCCAATTGTTCTGGAGTCTTGGAAACTGGAGAATCCTGTAGCGGTTTTCGAAATAAACCTGGAACAAATTCTTGAGCCAAAACGCAACAAAAGCTAATTTTCTGGTACATTTTACTTCGAAGCTAATATTTTGTTTTTAAGATAGTTTGAAAAGAAATCATACGGCTTAATGTAGAAAAATCTGACCGTTATCTGAACAATTAATGATAACTGGAATGAGGATACCACTAGAAAACTGAAACATAACTCTGAAAATATTATTTTGATAGCTATTTTTGAATCTAAATTGGTTTAGGTTTTAATTGTTCAGATGGAAAAATTGTACACTAATAGTTAAATACCAAATTTTTGAAAGGAGCAACATGCGTGGTTTGACCTTACTGAATACTTGTTTTTGAAGTGTTAAGACGTCATATATGCTTCAAGGGGATATACATGCATATTATGAATACTTAAAACGTGTAATCCCAAATCAGATTCAATATCGATATCCAACAGGTATCGGGAATAAAGAGGGAATCCTAATGGCTGAAACAATTTACGATGACAATAAACTCAAAGCGTTATACGAGAAGGTTATTGAGGCTCCAAACAAAGATAGTCCTCCAAAAAGAGGGCTCATAAGATGTCCTGCATGCGGTGAAGAGATTCTAATGATTCCTACTTTACGCGTTATGAGTGAGGCAATAGAAAATCATGTCCAATGGCATAAACAACAATTAATGAATGATCCGATTCAAGCCCAAAAAACAGCCATTTTTGTGAGATTAGATTTGCTAGGGCAAGTTTTGCAGCAGGCATGCCAAATCCAAGTCTCTTGAGGCAGTTTAGAGTATCTTTCATTTTTTCTTTTCAACTTCTATTCATCGCAAATCTTTGTTAACAACAATCTATTTCGAGAATTGTTTTTATTTTTCACCTTGTTATACTTTTAGTAGTTGATAATTATGGAATTTAAAGGCAGTCAAACTGAAAAGAATCTCTTAGCAGCATTTGCTGGCGAATCACAAGCTCGAAATCGATATACTTTTTTCGCTGATCAAGCCAAAAGGGAAGGGTATGAACAAATCTCAGCTATTTTCCTAGAAACAGCAGATAACGAGAAGGAACATGCTGAACTTTACTTCAAACACTTGAAAGGAGGCGCGACAGAAATAACTGCGAGTTACCCAGCTGGCATGATTGCGACGACCGCTGAGAACCTTCAAGCAGCAGCAAACGGTGAAAACCTTGAGTGGACCTACTTGTACCCACATTTTGGAGACATCGCTGAGCAGGAAGGGTTCTTGGCGGCAGCGCAAACTTTCCGTTCAGTAGCCAAAGTGGAAACCCTACATGAACGGAGATACCTAAAATTGTTGGAAAATGTGAAACAGCAGAAAGTTTTCAAAAGAGACGCTCCAATAAAGTGGAAATGCAGGAATTGTGGGTATGTTCACGAAAACAGCGAGGCTCCTGGTGTTTGCCCAGTTTGTGGTCACACAAGAAGCTACTTTGAAGTTTGGACTGAACCATATTAGAGGATAGCTTCGTTCCCTTTTTTTGTCAATCTATAGTTTCGTTCCAGAAAAACAGTCTTTCGTAGCTGCCTGCCAAGTTGTTTATGTGTTGAGAGTCGTTATAGACGATGTCTAAGTTTGGCCCATACTGTTTCATTAGTTTGTTGGTGTCGTTCCAAACTTTGCTGGATAAATCGTCGTTCCAAATGCCCCATATGGTATCGTTTGGACCCCTGAAACCAAACCCATAATCTTCTGGGAGAACGTAGGCGACTTTACCCTGATTTGCTCCGTGATCATATGAATTCTTGTTTACGTAGTCCCAGAAGTTCTTCAAAGCGTCAAAATGCTCCTCTTTAAGTGTGCCGTATTTTGTTAGATTAGGATAGTCAAAAACAACTGCGTACTTCGCTCCAGCATCATAAGAGAGGGCCAAGTCACTATATAATTTTTGACCAGATTCCATGTAAGGTTCCTTGTCGTACATCCAAGTAATTGTAACTCCCCAATCCTTGTTTTGAACAGTAGCCGCACCACGGCATAGCGAAATAGCTATCTGTCTGCTTTGGTTCCAAACAAACTCTGTGAAAACGGTGTCATATCCTCCTTTGTAGTCAAACCAATAAAGACCAAAGTCTGAGGTGAACAGCGTAGGATAAAAAACCTGATGAAAGTATTCAATGTGCTTTTGAAGAAACCCCACGAACTGTTCTGATGCAACTGTGCAATTTTCGGCTTTTGGATCAAAGTCACTGGGGTTAAGAAATCGCTCAGTAGAATTGTTTTCCAGCTCTTTTCCGCCCGGTTCATCGAGGCGGTATACGCCTAAAAACTTGTCGCCGTAATTTTGCCGTGCCATTATAGTCCATTCGCGGGTAGTGTAGTTGTAGCTGCTAGCATTTGTAAAAAGCACGATGAAATGCAATCCTGCGTTACTAATGTAGTTGCAGGATTGGGTTAGTAGAGTTTGGTTTAGTGAAATCTCCGGTAATCCGATGACAAAGAGGTTCGTGTAGTTTTTAACCTTGTCAACTAATGCTTTCAAGGTGTTCAGGTTGACTAGCGAATCGTTTAGGTTGTCGCTATACGCGAATTCAACGCCCACATAGAATCTTGGTGAGGAACCATCGTTGACTTCGCTTTGGTTAACTGAGTTGAGTGTAAAGAAAACTGAAGTTGAAAAAAGGGCAACCAAAACGATTGCGGGAGCCACTCTTTTCAAGTTGATTGACCTCTCAACTCCAAAACCCCGATTTAGGGAACGTTATGTACAATTGTATTAATAACATTTTCAGGGTCTACGCTGCAAATTTAAAGCGAAAAAACAAACTTGACTTCCAACGTTGAATCTATCGGCGATAGAGTCCTATCAGTTCACCTTTCGCTAGAATGTGACCTTGCATAGCTTTTTCCAAATCCTTCTTCTTCGTTGAATTCGGCTTCAAAATAAGTTTTGCATCCAAAGCGTAAACCTTGAAGAAGTATCTGTGCGTGCCCGAAGGAGGGCACATTCCAATGTACCCTTGTTGACCGGCGCTGTTCAATCCTTCTTTTCCAGGAACGTTGTTCTCTGCAATTTTGCCTATTAGCGAAATATTCCAGACAATCCAATGATCAAAGGTTCCCCTGGGTGCGTCAGGATCGTCTAAGATTAATGCAATCGTCTTTGTTTCCGGTGGGATACCTTCCACGTTTATTGGAGGATTTACTTCTTGTCCATCGCAACTGTATTTGCTCGGAATAAGTTTGTTGTTTTCAAATGCCGGGCTCTTAACAATTAAATCTGACAATGAGCTCACCTTGAGAAAATCTCATACGTATAATCGTTTCCAAACTGAAAAAGTTTGCCTAGTTAACGTCAGAAAACGCGAATTACAAAAACTATTAAGAGAGTTTGAATAGAAATACTTTTGGAGTAACGGCTCTATGTGCGGCATTTTTGGATTTATCCTCAAGAAACCACTATCTATGAACAAGGTTTTTCAGACTCTTAAGAAACTAGAATCAAGTCAATACCCTGATGAAGAGCAGCCTGTAGGCGGATTCGGTGCAGGTATTGCAGTCATGCTCTCAGACGGCAATATAATATCCGAAAAAATTGGCAGGAACACCGATTCTCCTGCCTCGCAATTAGCCGAAATTATGAAGCCTAAGCTTAAGGGTGCTCAAGTTCTAATTGGGCACGTTAGACTCCCAAGCTCAGATTTAATGGGTACGGTTAAGTATAAAGAAGCTGCCCAGCCGTACGTTGAGAATTTCGAACCCAAACTTACGATAGTTTCAGCTCATAACGGTAAGGTTGAAAACTTCAAGGAACTCAAGGCGAAGATTAAGGGGCATGTTTTTGAAAGCGAAGAAGTGGGGTTCGTGGACTCCGAAGTCATTCCGCATTATTTTGGTGAATTGCTCAACGAATTAGAAAGCAGCGACGCTGCAGCATACGAACTCTTGTCGTCGCTTAAAGGTTCAGGCGCCATCGCTCTATTGCAAGTAGATGAGGAAAATGCTCTTCTACACTTGGTTCACAAAGGCAAAACTAGAGGCTTAACAATATGGATTAATGAAAAGAAAGAAGTTATTTTCTGTTCACGACGAGAACCTGTGGAAGAAGAATTGAAATCACTGCTGGCAATTGGCAACTTTAGGGAAAAAGCAAGAATAGACTGGAATGAAGACGCGGGACTAAAGCTCTCATTCCCAGTGATATTTGAATAAATCTCTTTGCAGAATGGTAGAAAAGGTTATCCATTCTTATCTCTCGCCGAGAAGACAACTTAGATCGTGCGGGAAATACAACTATAAAATAGTATGACATATTACATAATGGGGGTTTACCCATGAAAAGCCAAATAAGCGCAACTTTAGATCAAACGCTTCTGGATTGGATAGATACTCAAATTGCCACACAAAAGTTCAGGAATAGAAGCCACGCACTAGAATATGCCTTAATGAAATTGAAAGCTCAGGAAGAAAACAAGCCGGTATTTAAGATGTTAAAAACGGAAGACCAAGAAGACAACCGGGGTTAATTCTTAAGAGCGTTTTTGTTTATAACACTTAGCTAGTATTGCAGATTGATATTCAATAAAATTCAATCCTATTGTTTAAAATTGCAAAACTACTTGGGCAGGCGCACACAAGTATAAACGCTTTGGGTCTAAACCGATATTAGTGTCGCGCACGACAAGTTGGCGGATCAGGAACTAACCAAACGCGGAAAATTTCCCCTCTACCGTTACCATAGTTTCCTCTTTTTGGGTCCGCGAAGGGTAAAACCTAACGGTCCGCCAACCAAAGATTTTATGAAGTCCGCGCATTCATATGGGTTGGAATACACAATTAAAAAATGACCTTTGGCAGTTTCTGTTTAACCTCGAAAACAATGGAATGGCCGAAATTATAGAGCTGCAAATTATCTAAAGGCTTGGCATAATATCGATAGACAAAGCCACGTCTTCAAATTTCTTTTGTTTTTTCTTCCGAACCTTGGCTTGAGCTCTCTTCTTTTGCATGATCCCACTCTTTATCATAAGCTAAATTGAGATATATTCGTTTATTCTTTTGAATATTGATTACCAATCAATTAATCATAGATCAACGAGTTTTCTATTCATTCTAAAGATTTTGTTTTCAAAAGTGATGAAGCTATCGTATAGTGGACGGGGCGGGATTTGAACCCGCGACCTCCACGATGCCAACGTGGCGATCATACCAGACTGATCTACCCGCCCAAACAGCAAGACTTCTGAACCTTTATCCCACGGCTTTAGCCTATAAGGATTTCTTTGCCTACGTTCCAAAATAAGACAATTAATAATGCTTCTCTATTGCATGAATGCTCTGGTAAACCTCAGAGAAAAGCTTCAATTTTGGCTTAATTGTGCCCTTTGTTTGATCCAATCGTGAGCGAAGATTTCTGCTCCTCCGCTTTCTATGCCTTCCACAATTTTCTGGGCTACGAACTCCGCCATGTCCGGCGGGAAGGGGCCGTGAGGCTCCAATTCGCTTTCAGGAACCGGTACATCTCGGATAGTATTTCTCTCAAAATTGGTCAGCGTTATGTACGGATAAACGACGCTCACTGTTATGTTGTCTCTTTTCAGCTCTTCTCTGGCGGTCAGACTCATAACGGAAAGTGCTCGTTTCACTGAAGCGTAAGGTCCATTATTTGGTAGGTTCATGAGAGCTACTGCAGAACTTACGTTAATTATTGTGCCTCCACCATGCTTTCTCATAATTGGAATAACCTGTTGCATAGCAACCAAAGGGCCAATCAAATTTAAATCGAAAACGTAATGAAACGTGTCAACATCAATTTTTTCAACGAAAGCGTCGTATCCTACCCCTGCATTATTTACAAGAATGTCAATATCACCGAACCGATTGTTTGTCTCAGCGACCATTCGTTTAATTTCGAAAATCTTTGCCATATCTGCTGGGATCGAGCAGGAATTTGGAATTTCCGTTGAAAGTTTTTCCAATTTTTCTTTTGAACGAGAAACTAGTGCTACACTGGCTCCCATTTTGGAAAGAAGTTTAGCTGTGGCCAACCCTATCCCTGAAGAAGCGCCCGTAACAATGGCAACCTTGTCTTTTATAATCATAGTAATTCAATCACCTGTTACTCTTCGAATTTTAAACAACTCGCCCTAAAACTTCAACCTAAAAAGAATGTGAAGCGATATAAAAGAATTTTGAGCCGTTGCGTTTTCATTCTAGACATGTTTTACCAAGATAGCCAAATGTCATTCTGATTACAGAGAAAAATCAAGACTTTTACGTTTAAGCAGTTTCAACTTTAGACGAGGCATGCAACTGCTGGAGATATGCTTTTAATTTGTATGTGATATGGATGGTTAAAAGTTATTTAGGAAGCGCAAATGATGGATAGCTGCACAGCAAAAATACACATAGATTTGCGAATAGTCACACAGTATTGTGAATCAGTATGTGTGCGTACTCGCGAGGATACATTTTTTGAATTCGTTAGCCTTATTAGCAGTATATCCGTATTAGGCTGCTTGAGGACTTAGAGGAAATATGTCAGGCAAATCACCATCCAAAGATGAAGCTCTGGAAGCTTTGGACTTCATCGTGAACGTTCTCAAAGAGCACGAGAAGGATCTGGATAGGTTGGTAAGCGAATTGGGGACTGTTGCAGGCCAACTAGGTGATTCTGGCGAATTAAGTGGTAAAGTTAAGACGATAGAAGACAAAATAGGTGGGCTACAAGATGACGTTGGCAATCTTTTGAAGTCTCTGTCGCCTGCTCAAGGTGAAGTAACATCGATTGATGTTGAAGGTACCTCAAAAGAAATAATGAAAAATGAGACTCCACGAGCAAACTTGCCCAGTGGATTGCCTCTTATTTTACAGTGTAAGCAATGGGAGGATTTTCAGCATATTGCAGCTGAAGCTCAAACAGTGTCTTTTGCGATAAAAGAATCGGAAAAGAGTTTTGAAGTAGATGCTTTAAAGAACAATCATGTTATCACCTACAGTGGCGAGATTCCTCCGCTTTCTGAGCTTTTAAAAATGTATTTAAGTCGGCAATTAGGTATTTCAGAAAAACAGATACTTGAAGGCGACATGGCCTTAGGTTAAGAGCTTAAAAATTTTATAGGTTTATTTTGGATGCTGGATGCATAACGCTTTTATAATCCACTTTATTAAGTCTTGAGACATAGCATTGAAGGGTGAATGAGGTTGAAGGCAAACCAGACCAGCCAACAAATAATTTTCCGTTCTCGAAGCCTTCTCCTTTCTCCTCGATTACGGATTGGCCCTTGGTAGCCAACAAACAATGACGCACCCTCAATGCCTATTTCAACCAAACCAAGGTTTCAGAAATGACAACTCAGATTACGATGCACGAGAAGGTCGTCGCCGAGATAGCGAATTTCCAGAAAACAATGGAAGAGCTGCGGCTTCTTAAGAATGTCTCTCGAGATTTGAGAAATTTCAAGAGAATGATCAAAGTCCGGAAATTCGATTAAAAATACAACTCCGGATTCACACTTGGGCCAAATAGATTTCTTAAGAATATAGTCTCTTAACAAAATCTAAATATCTATTATCCTCCTTCTCCACATAGCCATTTTAGATTCAACAGAATGCATCCCTTAAAAGTTAAAAGCCTCTTTTCCAACAACTAATAGTACGGAGACTTTCTGTGAAGGCTACTTTTTGGCTACTGGACATTAACACAGAATTTAAAACCAATACGCCGGAGCTATGGCTATGGGGAATAGATACACATGGAAATAGAATACTTGTCGTGGACAGACATTTTAGAGACTATTTTTACGCCATAATTGAAGACAATTTTGAACCGACAGAAATGGTAGAAAAAATCAAGAGAGAACATGGGGATTTAGTTGAAGAAATGGAAATTTCCAGGCGCAAATACTTCGGAAAGCCCGTACAATCAATCAAAATCTTTTGCAGGGAAAAAGTGAAACTCGCTAAACAGCTTCAAGCAATTGAAGGTGTAAGAGACTGCCTTGAAGACGACATTCGGCTATCTACGCGATATCTAATCGACAATAATGTTGTCCCATGTTGGTGGCATGAAGCTGAAGTAACTGAAACGGCAAACACATTTGGGGTTCGGGCAAATAAAATATACCTTGCAGAATCTTTTCCAAAAATGATTGAAAGGGCCGATTTACCTTCATTACGGGTGCTTGGATTCTACCTAACTTATTACAGTCGTGAAGGCTCTCCAAAACCTGAGCGAAATCCAATAATCATGATCTCTACGGCTACAAACAATGGTAAAGTAGCTCAATTCCTTGCAGAGAAGAAAAACGACAAGAAAACCCTGCAAGATTTTATGAACTACGTACAAGATTTTGATCCCGACATAATCACTGGCTATGGAATAAATACGTTAGATATGGTCTATTTGCGAGAAAGATGTCGCATCCTAGGCTTAAAACTCTGCGTTGACCGAGCTGGAACTGAGCCACATACAAGTGTTTATGGACATATTTCTCTAACAGGCATAAGTAGCCTAGATTTAATAGATTTTCATGACCAGTTTCCTGAGGTTAAGGTCAAAACGTTGGAGAACCTCGCAGACCACTTAGGCATAATGAAGTTGGAGAATCGTAATGTTATCTGGGACGTGGATTTCGCCGATTATTGGGACGATCCGAAAAAATGCGATGCCCTAAAGCGTTTCGCCCTAGATAACGCACGATGTATAATAGGCATAGCAAAAACACTCATAGACTTCGCATTGCAACTCTCAAGCTTAGTTAGCCTACCCCTGGACCATGTTATGACCGCAGCAACTGGCTTTCGAGTAGACTCATTTCTCATGAAACAAGCACAAAAAATCGGAGAACTCATACCAAAACGCATCGAACAACCATACAGAACATACGCCGGAGGCCTCGTGCTAACACCAAAACCTGGGCTTCATCAAAACATAGGCGTAATCGACTTCAAATCGATGTATCCCAACCTTATGATATTTTACAATCTTTCCCCGGACACTTACATTTCACCCACAGAGAAAACCAACCAAGAATTCTCCGAAGCTCCAGAAGTGAAGCATCGCTTCCGCAAACAGCCACCAGGATTCTACAAAGCTGTACTAACATTCCTAATCAATAGAAGAAATGAAATTCGCGCAAAAATGAAAAACATCAACCACCATACCATAGAATACCAAGTTTTGGACGCACAGCAAAAAGCAGTCAAGATTATTGCAAACGCGACTTATGGGTACGCCGGTTGGGTTGGCGCTCGATGGTACAGCAAACCCGTGGCCGAGGCAGCAAGCGCATGGGGCAGACACACAATACTTGCCGCGATCGAGATTGTAGAAAAAATAGGATTAGCCGTGATTTATGGCGACACAGATAGCATATTCGCCACATACGACGACAAAAAAACGTTTCAAGCGGAAAAGGAAATAGAAAAAGCCCTCGGCTTGGAGGTTGAATTGGGAAACATATATACGCGCATTTTTTTTACAGAAGCCAAGAAAAGGTATGCGGGGCTTTTGAAAGATGGAACGTTGGACATTGTCGGCTTGGAGGTCATTCGAGGTGATTGGGCACAGGTCGCAAAAATTGCTCAAGAGCAGGTTCTGCAAATTATTCTTCAAGAGCAATCACCAATGAAAGCGGAAGATTATGTTCGCAAATTTATTGAAGAGATTAGGCAAAGGAAAGTTCCTTATCGAGACCTCGTCATTTGGAAATCCCTCTCTAAGCCTATAGAGGAATATGCTGTTAACGCTAGTCATGTGGAAGCAGCAAAAATGCTTCAAAAGAAAGGTTGGAAGATGACGGTTGGCGACAAAGTTGGTTACGTTATAGTAAAAGGTGAAGGGAAACTCTACGAACGTGTCAAGCCTTACGGTCTATGCTTCGATAGATGAAATTGATGTTGAGTATTATGTTTCTAAACAGGTTGTGCCTGCCGCAGCTCGCGTGCTAGAGCACTTTGGGGTATCTGAAGAAAAACTCCTTTCCAAAGAAAATAGAATTGAAAAAGAGAAAAGTTTGGTCGAGTTCTTTGGATCCTAGCTACTTGGGATAACTTCCTGGAAAGTATTTAGCTCGACATTAAGCGCTGGCTTTACCGCTTCTGAAACTCTTGATGCGATTATGCGTTTTATGTTTTTCTCGCTTGCAATATCGACTATGCGTTGAGTAATTATTCCATCGAATACAACTGTATCTATGCCTGCAATTTGCTGCAATTTCTCTGCAAGTTGGCTCACAGGCAATTTTTCAACTTGTTCAAGCTTTTCATTCAAAAGAATTGCCTCAAGAGAACCAACAAGTCCTTTAGCGGTTTGAACCATTTGTTCAGGGAACTCAAATTTAGGACGTTCAGCCTTCTTTGGTTGAGGCTGCTCCTTTGGCTTGAATAAATCTGCAACTGCAATTCTGTTATCTAAGGCTTCGCTGATTTCTTTGCAGTTACACTCTTCAATTTCTTTGCCTCTAGGTGCCCGTCCAACATATTTTACACCGGTTACTTGAAGCAGTTCTTTTAGAATTAGGTCTCCGCCTCTGTCTCCGTCCAATAGTGCGGTGGCTTCTTTTTCCTTGGTGAGTCGTTTTATCGATTCAGGAACCTTGGCGCCTTCAAGGGCAACTGTGTTGGTTAATCCGCAGCGCATTAAGTTTATTATGTCTGCGCGTCCTTCAACGACAATTATTTCTTTGCTAGACTCAAGTGTTGGTCCCGCCGGTAAGTCTTCAGGGCCATATTTCTCGACTTTGCCCGCTTTCATTGTTTCAGAGATTTCTTTGTATACTTCGTCAACGCTGGGCATTGATTCAATGTTCCATTTGTGCAAGATTTCTTTAGCCCGGTCAATTATGATTTTTCGTCTGGCTTCACGAATGTCTTCTATTTTTTCTAGAAATACTTTGGCTGAGCATGGACCGACACGGTTTATGCTCTCGACGCTTGCAGCAATGAGCGCTGTACTCACGCGATCCAAACTTGTAGGTATTGTAATGCTTCCTGTTGTGCGGTCATTCTTAGAATGCAAGTCAATTTCTATTCTGCCTATGCGGCCAGTTTTCTGTAGTTCACGTAAGTCTAGCTCTGGTCCGAATAAGCCTTCGGTTTGTCCAAAAACTGCACCGATTACATCAGGTTTCTCAACTACACCTTCAATTTCAAATCTCGCGTGTATAACATACTTTATAGTGAATGTTTGGGATGTTCCCGTAAATATCAACCTCCGATCTTATGAGATAGTTAGTTAGTATTTTTGCGTGTGCCACATTTTTCGCGGTTTACGCAAGTTAACCGTTATTTAATTACTGTTTGAAAGTACGTGCCTGGAACTAATATTACTTGTGGTTTCTAAATACTGTATATCGTATCTGCAGCTTGCGTTCAAGCAACGCCCAAGTTCTTTAGAAATAAACTCAAAAACAGCTTAGTCAATTGGTATCTGTTGATTTCATCGACGAATTTGCCGACAATTTTCTTCAGATGTAAATCCGGCGACTTTCAGGTTCCATTTATTTCTCAAAACAATAGTTGAAGATGTTACCTTAGTGTAGCATTATTTGGATATCCTCTGCTTTCCCAGAAACCTAAGTAATTGTTGTTTTCCGATACCTCAATTTTAGTTATCCACTTTATCCATTTATATCCATACTGGCTTTCCGCAACAAGTTCAAATGGGAATCCCCGTTCTGGGGGGATGGTCAAATTGTTCATTTTGTAGGCGAGTATAACGTTATTTTTTACAATGTAATCTGTAGGTAAGGCGGTGGAATAACCGTCTGACGCATAGAAGATTACTGAAGGTTCACTCATGTTTGCACCCGCCTGCTGGAGTAAGTCTTTTACTAGAACTCCTTCCCAAAGGATGCTTGCTTTCCAGCCTTCAACACAGAAGATGGTTACAACTTTCTGGTATTTCTGGCGATTATTTATGACATCACTATAGGTTAAGGTCAGAGTTTTGTCTACCTTTCCGGTTACAGCAAGACGGTAGGAAGATTGATTGATGTATTGTGTTCCAGCTACAGCATTCTCTTTCACATCTGCAATTGAACTTAGGTTTTCGCCTTGATAATTTCGAATTTCCGCAGGATACAAATTTTGAGGGAATCGAGGAAGACCCGCAATAAGCAAAGCAACCAAAACTAGCAGCACAAGAACAAAAATTGTCCAGGGTAACGCTCTCGTACGTTTATTTTTTTCCATTTTCAAACAGCTCCACTTTTTAGGCTGATGCTAAGTAGCTTACCGTGAATTCTGGACCGTTTGTATTTGTCCCTAAATTCTTGTTGTTAAATAACTATCATATGTTTAAGCGACAACGATTTTCTTCGCGAAAAAGCAAAAGTTTTTATGGTCGGTGGCAATGAAACAAAAAAGAAATTTTGGGGTTATGTTTTCTCTTCAACTACAATCATTGTAAGTGTGGATCTTACTTTGTCGAGTCTGCGGATTCGCCATGTTACAATTTCCTTTAGACGATCCATTGTGTCGGCTTTTACTCGGGCTACGATGTCGTATACTCCGTAGACTGCTGATGATTCCTCGACGCCTTCAACCTTTCTTAGTTCTTTCAAAACATCAGTCTCGGAACCGATTTCAGTATTGATTAACACGAACGCTGTAGGCATACAATAATCCTCGTATTACCTTGTGTTCTTATGCATTAAAATATTTTTCTAGCAACAGGTCAAGTGAAACTTCAGTTTCCATCATGATTTTTGTTTCTGCTCATTTGTTTTGTTTTTTTGCCAGCAGCAAACTAATACCCGTAGCCTGAAAGGCAGCCTAGCTCAAGAACGAAGAAGGCAATAATTCGATTAGACCGGAGGGGCCTAAAGGATACCGAAGTGCAGGCTTTCAACATTTTCGTAAGGCAGTTAGTTTGTTGAGTGTTTGAAGAATTGTGAAGGAGAATGCAATGAAGGATTTTGTGTCACATGAGAAAAAAGCATCTTCCTTGAGCGAGGGGAAAATCTTAAAACGTTACAAAACAAGCTAACTTTCACTCGAGGGAAACAGCTTTCATGAAAACCGTCTCAGTCGCAAAGTTCGGTGGCAGTTTGCTAGATGTCGAAGGAAAAAAAATACCGAAAATCCTTAAACGCATTAGCGAACTTGAGTCAGAAGGGTCAGTAGGACCAATAGTTGTTTTTTCTGCCCCAACAGGCTGCACGGATGAATTAATCAGAATAGGCGCGTCTTTTTCGGAGTCCAAACCTATATCACTGGATTCCATTTTTAGCATATACACAAATATCGCAACCCTTTATGTCAGCAGCCAACTCTTGGCTCATGCGCTAGACGATTTAGAGAAATGCAAAAAATCCACTTTAAAAGCTCTCGATCTAATAAACAAGCGTTTTAGCGGACACATAAAGGCAAAAGTTTTGGGGTTAGGCGGAGAATACGCAACTTCTATTCTAATGGATTACGTAATGAAAAGCAATGGAATTAACTCAAGACATCTTGCTCTTAAAGACTTTCCCGTTGTGACTGATGACAATTTTGAAGATGCTTTGCCCGATTTTCAAGAAAGCAAAAAACGTATGAATTCCATTACTGACCTCTTGGAGTCAGGAAAAACAATCTCGATGGCCGGTTTTGTTGGAGTTACATCTGATGGACTCGAAACTGTGCTTGGCAGAGGCGGCTCAGACTTAACAGCCGTTTTCATGTCTTGCCTCTTAAAAGATAGTTATGAAGCCAAGACTCTGCTCTATAAGGATGTCCCTGTTCAAAGCGCTGACCCAAAAGTGGCAAAAGGACAACTAACTCATCATATTGCATCGATGACCTACAATGAAGCACACAAAGCTTCAATGATGGGAATGAAAATTGTTCAAAGCCCGGCGATTGCATTCGCAAGACGATTTGGACAACCCCTTCTTGTTGTGCCCATTGATGAACCCAAAAATCACTCCACAATTCAAGAAGAAAATATAGGTAATGAAGTTGTTAAATGCATCACTGGAAAAACCGACGCTGCAATTTTATCAATGCATGACGAGAAGAGCAGATCGCTGGAAGATTCA
The DNA here is from genome assembly GCA_963825115.1 of Candidatus Bathyarchaeota archaeon. Lineage (GTDB taxonomy): Archaea > Thermoproteota > Bathyarchaeia > Bathyarchaeales > Bathycorpusculaceae > JADGNF01. Next base: position 401,077 of record CAWGRS010000002.1, read on the forward strand.
TTGCGCATTTGGGAAAAACGTAACGATTTCATGGATTTGGGTGCCGAAACCCTTGAAACAGGCGATAGAATTCGCGACTTCCTTTTTCTTGACTCAGGCTTTCTAAGAAAGAATGAAGAGAAGCTGAAAGGATTTGATGAACACTTAAAAGTAGAATATGGATTGGGTGTTGTCACTCTTATTGGAGATAGGATGAAGAATTCTCCAGGAGTGGCATCTACTGCTATAGGTGCGATCAACGGGATAAATATTAAGCGAAGCATATTTGCTCCCCATACTAGCCAGATAATAATCGTGGTTGAAGACAAAAGCGTGAAAGCAACTGTTGCTGCAATACATTTAAAGATGGCTGAATTAAACAAACTTTCGAGCTAATTTTCGGCTACGTTTCAGTCTTTCTTTTCATTGTGACTTTGCATCATAGATTTCAACAAATGAGTGTGCTGCAGCGTAAGTCTGAAGGTGTCGAAGACATTTTGGTATTCAAATTGGAATGACTTTTTAGATCGTTCTTCTGTAATCATCTACATTAAGTTCGTCAACGATATTTAGAGTGAAAGCAGTGACAACAACATACCCCAGAAAGCCTAAGCTTGTCGTTTTCGACGTTGAAGGTGTCATAGTTCCAAAGAATCGGCTCTTCTTTGAGGTCTCAAAAGAGTTAGGAATTATTTCCGTGTTGAAAGTTCTATTTTATGGTTTCTTATATGAAGTGGGCGCAATGCCTCTAAAGCAAGCTTTAACAAAAGTCTTCAAAGTTCTTGAAGGTGTAAAAGTCGATCTGCTAGTTCAGAAGCTGATGAAGCTTCCTCTAACACCTGATGCAATAGCCACATTTGCTGCTTTAAAAAAAGAAGGCTCCAAAACGGCTCTCATAAGTTCAGGTTTGCCTACCTTTCTGGTTGAGAAAATAGCAGAATTAGTCGGAGCAGACTATGCCGTTGGGATTGAAATCGGTGTTGAAAAGGAAAAATTGAATGGCGAGCTTTGGGGGGATGTCACAGAACCTCAAGGTAAATTCAAGGTTTTTAAAGAATTAATGGAGGAGCAACACATTTGCCAAAACGATTGTGTTGTAGTTGCTGATGACCGAAACAATTCATCGATTTTTCTGAAAGACGTCCAGAAAATTGGTTACGAGCCCGATTTTGTAATACGAATTAAAGCTGACGAGATAGTAACCGGAAAACTAACAAAAATCTTGCCAATTATAAACCAAGAAAAAAAGAACAAGGGGCTGCCCTCCAAAAATGATGCAATCCGCGAGCTGATTCATGGTTCAGGCTTTTTCATTCCGATTCTTGCAATCTTGTTTGGCATTCCACGTGTAATATTATTCATAGTTCTAGTTACGGCATTTTACATCATTTCTGAGCTAGCGAGAATAAGAGGTACAAATCTGCCCATCTTTTCAACAATAACCCGTCATGCAGCATCTCAATCCGAGCTTTGCCAGTTTACAATGGCACCAATCTATTTCGCTTTTGGTATCTTGCTTACATTGATAGTTTTCTCTGAACCGGCCAGCAGTGCAGCCATCGCAATTTTTACAATTGGAGACAGCACAGCATCAATTGTCGGAGGAACGCTTTCAAAGAGACCTTTGCCATACAACAGAACAAAAACATTTGAAGGCTCTTTGGCATTTTTCATGTTCGCGGCGATAGCTGCTTCAGTGTTTGTTTCTCCCTGGATTGCTCTAATTGGTGCTCTCATCGGCATGATCGTAGAATATCTTCCGTTACCAATAAATGACAACCTGCTCATACCCATAATAACAGGCTTATTGTTGACACTAATTATTTAGCCCTTTTCTAAAACAAGGAGTAAAAACAACTGGTCGGTTTCACTTAGACAAGGAACCGCCCATAATCCAGCACGACGTACTTTTTCCCTTTTGAGACAATAATGTGACCTTCATTCTCCAAGAGTCGCTTCTGATTTTCAGCGCCTCCTGGATATTTCTCATTCAGAAATCCTCCTGTCTTTAGAGTCCTCCAATACGGAGTGATTTCTTTTTCCCCTCTTTGAGCTTTTTCATGAGCTGCCTGAGCTGCAATCCAGCTGAAAATTCCGGTTGTCATTGGACAGCTAATGGTTGCTCCATGTTTTCGGGCAAGGGCAATTCTAATTTCGTTTATAGTGGTAACTTTGCCTTCGGGGACCTTGCGCATAAGCTCGTCAACTTCCATGGGCGCTGGAATAACCAAGGTACCTTTTCCCCATTTCACGCTCATTCTTTCATTGATCGGTTCAATTCTCGGTAGATCTCTTCTCTCACTTAGTTTGTCAATCCATGTGGGCTTGTCGTAGGGTATTCTTTTTATTTTGATTCTCCCATTATTTTTGTCAGTAGATTTCTCAATTTTCAATAAGGTTCTTTCTTTTGCTAGTTTCAATTTGTAACAATTAATAAGATCTTGCTTTTGTTGATGGCTAAATTTCTTAATTGCTCTTTCACGCTTCATAGCTTCGGATCGCGAGTTCAATCCTTCGACGTATGCTACTTTTTTGGGAGGATACATCTTTGTGTATTTGGAACCTCTGCCATTCGCATGCAGTTTTGCCCGCTCCTCCACATTTTGGGTGTATCCCGTATAGAAACTTCCGCCACGACACAATATTATGTAAACATAGAATGGCATGATTTTTCAGTCTTCTATGAAATGAACAACCGGCTAATTTTTCTTTTTTGTTTTTTGGCCACTGTACTTACTTTGTTAAAGCAGCGCACTTTGCTAATGACGGCAATTCATCAGCTTATTAAGCTCGGCAATTCTTAAAAGCTAAATCATTAAACAACAGAGTGATTAGCATGTTTAAGCGGTTTGTCTTTGCACTCTCCTTAATCACTATAGTTTATGCTTCAACTCTTCTTGTCTCTGCAGAGGTAATGGTAGGAGTGCAGAAAGGCGAATGGATTGAATACAAAGTGGCCGTGACTGGAAGCCCGACAGAAGAGCACGACGCAAAATGGGCAAGAATCGAGGTTTCAAACGTTCAAGGCACCTCTCTAAATCTTAATGTAACAACTCAATTTACTAATGGATCCTTCTTGTACGAAAATATTACATTAAATCTTGAAACCGGCGAGCTTGGAGACGATTTTTTCATACCGGCGAATTTGAATGCTGGTAATTCTTTCATAGACGCGCACTCAGGTAACATCACTATACGCAAGGTTGAACAGAGAAACTATGCAGGAGCGGTTCGCTCGGTTGTGGCAGGAAATACAATATACACGGCGTATTATTGGGACCAACAGACAGGCATTCTAGTTGAGGCACATTCAGAATATAAAGACATCAATTTCACAATGACGACAGTTGCAGATAGAACAAACATATGGCAACCACAAGCAGCGGTTCTGGAGTTAACCAATATTTATTGGATAGCAATCACAACATCTATGATTTTGGCTTTGGCGTTTATTTTGATTTGGCGAAAGAAAAAAGCATCGTAAATGGATGTTGCAATATTGCCTCAAGGTAAATCATATCGACGCGGCTATCCAGTCGCAATTCTTGTAGGTTTTGACGTGGAGCAGGGTGCTCTTTGGAGAGTATATAGCCAGGTTGTTAAGCCAGAGAGAACGATTCAGATCGACGCCACACGACGTGATCCAAAAGCGGTTTACGCTTTTCACGAGTCTATAATAAACGCCTTAAGAACTCCTATGAAAGAAGGGGTAAAAAGCATACTAATTGCATCTCCACCTCGCACAAATTATGGCGTAGACTTTTTGAAGCACATCCAAGATCACCATGCATGGTTAACAAAGGGTCCTAGCAAAGCTACGTTCGCCCAAATAACAGGCTCCGCAATAACAATTCACGAAATTACAGCCCTATCAAGAACAGCTGATTTTCGCAGAGTTATAGGCGAGACAACTGAAGAAGAAAGTGAAAATCTTGTGGAGATTTTGGAAAAACGCCTTAATGCAACTATCCCGGAACCACTAATACTTTACTCGCTATGTGAAATTGAAAACGCCATATTCGGCCCTTGGAAAACAGGCAAACCCCACCCAGAATTTCTAGTGTTAACTAACACTTATTTGTCAAGTAGCCATCAAAGGAATCGAGTGCAGAGACTCCTTCAAATTGCCTCAAATAAGAACGTCAAGACGCGCATCGTTGAGTCTGAAACAATAGCGGGAAAACGCGTTCTGCAGCTGGGTGGCTTAGTCTGTGTAATGACTGCCCAATAACCTAGCAAAATGAGCAAAGCGTATATTTAGTTCCATCAAAATTAGTTTCGTTAAGGCATATTGTTGTGGAAGATTTGGACGAATTTATTTTATCCGTTTCAAATTTGAAAGTTGAAATTCAAAACCAAATCATTCTGGAAAACATTAATTTCAAAATTCGGAAAGGCACTACATTGGCTATCGTTGGTCCAAATGGTGCAGGCAAAAGCATGTTTTTTAGAGCTTTGCTAAATCTCGTGCCCCACACAGGCGAAATTAAATGGGATGAGAAAGTAAAAATTGGATACGTTCCACAAAATGTAAGCGTTAAAGACATCCCAATTTCAGTTAGAGAATTCCTTTCATACAGAGACGGTGCCGACGTTGTAGGCGCCTTGGCATCAGTGAAACTGGATGACATGAGTATTGTTAACAAAAGTCTTAGCGTTTTATCTGGAGGCCAGTTAAGACGAGTTCTAATTGCCTGGGCGATTATCGACAAACCAAACGTCCTCCTATTTGATGAACCAACAGTAGGTGTAGATATCGGCAGCGAAGAATCCATTTTCTCAATGCTCAACAATCTGAAGAAAGAAACTAACATCACAATGCTTCTAATTACACACGATATTCATTTGGTAAAAGAGTATACAGAGCAACTTTTGGGTCTTAACAAGTGCATGACCTTTTTTGGTGATTCACAACACATTGGTGAACCCGCTCTTCAACAAAAGATATATGGCGAGACTATTTGCCTTGCAGAATCTGAAGGGTGAAGATCTTGGTTGACTCAATTATCTTTAGTCTTATCGTTGGCGCAGTTGTAGGATTTGCAGCAGGTTATCTGGGGTCAATTATGGTGCTCGAGAAGATGGCACTAGTTGGAGACGCAATGTCCCATGTTGCTCTTCCTGGACTCGCATTGGGCGCAATATTGCATTTTAATCCCCTGGTGGGCGGATTCATTTTCTTGTTTGTATCAGCAATTTTGGTATGGTATTTGGGCGAGTAACCAAGCTATCATTTGAGACGCTTGTGGGAGCAGCATTCACTTTGGCACTTGCAATTGGAATATTGCTCTACAGTGGGGATATAGATGCACTAGAAAAGGCATTGTTTGGAGATATTGCTAAAGTTGATTTAAATTACGCAGTTATTGCAGTCGTAATTTCTTTAAGCGTAATTTTCTTGACTCGGCTTATCTACAGGAAGATTGTGCTAAGCTTAATTTCCGAAGAGTTGGCTATAGCCAAAGGCATCAACGTAGCCCGAACAAACCTTCTCTATTTGCTCCTAGTATCAGCAACAGTCGCCATAGGAATTCAGGTAACAGGAACATTATTAGTCGGTTTCCTCGTGGTGACGCCCGCTGCGGCTGCTCGAATTCTGAGTTCTAATCTTTCAAGATATTTTGTTCTGAGTGCTTTGTTTGGGACATTATCAGCAATAATAGGTATAGGGCTCTCCAATTATTCGAAGAGTCTTTTTGGCCAGAATATTCTTCCTGGTCCACTAGTCGTAATTTCAGGAGTCACAATTTTCGCCGTAGTGCTAGTAATTAGATGGCGCAAAAAGATTACCTAGAAAATTTCTACGATTAGCGAAGGTTTCCTTTTAGTACCTCTCCAACTGTAATTTTTCCTGAATGCAAAGCCGTCGCTAACAAGACGCTATCAATCCCCAAATTCTTCAATGTTAGCAAATCCGTAATATCTCGTACTCCGCCGCCAACAAGTATCTTCATTCTTACCCTATTTCGCATTTCAGTTAGAAAATCCAAATCTAGACCCTCACCACTGCCTACACGCGCTAGATCCAGAACAATTATCTTATCAACGCCCAAATCTTCCATAATCACCGCTGCTGCCACAGCATTTTGCGATTTCAAGCTTTCAGCTTTGGTCAAGATTTTTCTGTCCATAAGATCGAGACTGACAATTATCTTCTCTTTTCCATAGAACTGTATAATTTGCTTTAAGAAATTTAGGTCTGACAAAGTTTCAGTACCAACAATGACGTTGGCAACTTTGTTTTCGAAAAGTTTCTTAGCCTTAGCTATGTCTTCTATTCCCGGGTCAACTAATAGTTTCAAGCCTGTTTCTGAAGCAATGCGTGCAATAATCGAGACGTTGTCACCTTTCTTCATGATCGCGTCTAAATCCGCGATATACAATTTTCTAAATCCCAAATTCTTGAATGCCGAAGAAACAACAAGTGGATCAAATGAATTTACTATTACACTTTTTAGGGGTTTGTACTCGCTTCTCTTAGCTCTTGCCGCGTTAACAACATTTCCATCTAAGATATCCATGACAGGTATTATTTCCATTTAATCTTCACTTCTCGGCAGCAAGATGAACTAGGTATTTGTTTGGCAGCAAAACATTTAAGGTTTAGAAATTCCGCATCATCGAGTAAACATGGAGTGAAATCGGCTGAAGCTGCTGATAAGCCCAACAAATGAAAATGAAGCCTTAGAAGCCATAATGGGCGGAGCCGACATTATAGACGTCAAAAATCCAAAAGAAGGGCCTCTTGGAGCAAGCTTCCCGTGGATAATTAGGCAAATTAGAAAAATTGTGCCTAATGAGATAGAGGTGAGCTGTACACTGGGTGACGTATCCAATTTTCCTGGGACTGTTTCTCTCGCAGCTTTGGGCGCAGCATCTATTGGCGTAAACTACGTAAAAGCAAGCCTTCATGGTTTGCAGACAAAAGATGACGCAGTGTTCATGATGAGCAGTGTAGCCAGGTCTGTTCACGACTATGATCCGTCAGTAAAGGTAGTTGCAGCGGGCTTCGCCGACGCGAATAAGGTTAATTCAGTAGATCCATTGTTGGTTCCAGAGATCGCCAGCGAATCAAAATGTGATTTTGCAATGATTGATACAGCAATAAAAGACGGAAAAAACCTTTTGACTTTGTTGAGTACAGACAAACTCAAAGAGTTTATAGATAAGACTCACAGCTACGGATTAAAGGCTGCTTTGGCTGGTTCATTGCAAAAAGAAGATTTGGGAAGAATCTCACTTTTGGGTGTTGATGTGATTGGATTAAGAGGAGCCGCATGCACTGGAGGAGACAGGGTAAACGGCCAGGTCACACGAGAAAAAGTCCGTGAACTAGCTGAAATTATTAGGCAAACAGAGAAGAAGAACAGACCTTTTGGTTCTTGAGTTGTGACCTATGCGTGAAAAAGGCCTGAGCAAGAGTCGAGTAATGGAAAAACTTAGGCAGGCTCATGAAAAAGATCGGAAATATTCAGACGGAAAAATTCTTTCTTCTTTTTGCACAAATCCCCATCCTTTGGCAAAAAAAGCAGCCGCAATGTTTTCTGAAACGAACTTGGGGGATCCAGGTCTTTTTCCAGGAGCCGCCCAATTGGAAAAAGAAGCGATGACAAACTTAGGAAAACTTCTTCACGGTTCTGAATTTTGCGGCGGATTCATCCTTTCAGGAGGAACCGAGGCAAATTTGCTTGCAATGAATGTTGCGCGTAATAAAGCGAACGTCCCTAAGCCTGAGGTCATAATGCCTGAATCGGCCCATTTCTCGTTTGACAAAATCTGCAATTTGCTTGGAATTACGATGGTTAAAGCGAGTTTGGATGAATCCTTCAGAGTTGATCCCGACTCAGTAAGAGATCTGATTAATGAAAACACAGTGGCTATTGTTGGCAACGCCGGATCAGTTGAACTCGGAACAGTAGACCCAATTGAAAAGCTTTCCGAAATCGCAATAAGACACAAACTACCCTTGCATGTTGATGCTGCTTTTGGCGGATTAGTATTACCATTTCTGGAGAAAATTGGCTATCCAGCGCTAAAATTTGATTTTGAAATAGAAGGGGTAAAATCGATTACTGTGGACCCGCACAAAATGGGCATGTCAACAATTCCTTCAGGTGGAATCCTATTCCGGAATTTCGAAGAAACAAATTGCATTAGAATGGAGACACCCTACTTGACGGCAAAGTATCAGTGTACTTTTGTGGGGACGCGACCAGGGGCTTCTGCTGCTGCTACCTGGGCTGTTTTTGAGTTTCTTGGTGCCGAAGGGTTTGAAAAAAAGGTTAAGTATTGTATGAGCCTGACCACTTTGCTGTACGAAATGCTCGAAGAGGCTGACTTCGAAGTTTTTCTTCGACCTACGATGAACATTGTGGCTTTTCGCAGCCAAAACTCCAAGAAGCTTGTGGAGAAAATGCGAAAATGTGGCTGGCATATCTCTTACGTTCCTCGATTGGACTGTATTCGTGTTGTTTTGATGCCGCATTCTACTAGACAGAACATCCTCGACTTTCTGCAATGTCTTCGTGCAAATAGAAAAACCGAAGTCTAATTGTTCAATGTATGCAGCGAAAAGATCTTAAGGGTACAATTGTTTGTTCCGTCTCTGGTGGCCTCAGCTCTTTGAAGATTCTCCTTTATGAGCACGTTTCAAGCGGAGGTTTGTCAGGTGATTCCATTCCTGCGAGCCTTTTGAGTGAGGGCTACGGGATGCTGAGAGGCATTGCTTCTGATTTCAAGTCAGCTGGACATGAAGTTTCTATTTTGCTTGACTCAAGAGTAGCCTCTCTTTCTTCTTATTTTCAAGCGGATGAAATCATATCGGTCTGTTCTTGCTACGATGTTAACGCGATAATTAAGAAATTGGCTGGAATTGTAGACGCTGCATTTGTGATCGCCCCAGAGCATGGGCATATTTTGCAGTCAATCGTTCAACAAATTGAAGCAACGAGCATATTTTCCCTTAACTGCGAAAGCAGAACAATAGAGCAAGTCTCAAACAAGGCCGATCTTCTAAAACGTGCCAGTAAACTTGGGTTGGAGTCTCCTAAAACTCTCACGTTCTCTTTTAACGAGTCAGTGGACAAAGTCAAACAGTCCATTAAACACAACATGGGCTTTCCTGTTGTTATCAAACCATTAGACGGAACGAGCTGCAGCGGGTTGAGCATAGCTCGAACTGAAAACCAAGTTGCAGAAGCTGTTGGGAAAGCCAAAAATGAGTCATTTTGCAGCAGCGGAATAGCTCAGGAATATGTTCAAGGCGTTAACGCAAGTGTCAGCCTCATTTGCACGGGTATTGATGCCTTTCAGATGAGTTTGAATCTCCAAGAATTAGAGCTATTAGATCCTTTCACCAATTCAAGTTACGTTGGTGGCCAAGTTCCATTTGAGCATCAACTTAAAATGGAAGCATTCAATGCAGCAAAATGCCTTTTGATGTCCTATGAAGGACTAAGAGGGTACGTTGGAGTGGACTTCGTTCTCACCGAAGATAAGGCTTTTGTTATGGAAGTAAACCCTCGTCTAACAACCTCGTACATTGGTTTGAGAAAAACCATCAATTTCAATCTTGCACAAGCCATTACTGATTCAGTCCTTAAGCAGAAAAATCCTGGAAACATGAAGAATCGAGGTGTTGCTGTGTTTCGCAAGGTCCCGGTTCGCAAGAGCGACATTTCTAATTGGCAAGACATCTGTAATAGACAATATCTTGTATCTCCGCCGTTTCCACTAAACAAAGACAGCCTATCATGCGCTCTAATCGAAGCTTACGGCTCCAACCTCAATCAGGCTACAGTCAACCTGAATCAGGCAAAAGACCAGGTCGATCAGTGCTTGACATCGGGAGAATAAACGAAATGGTAAACGTCTTGGGTCTAGATATTGGCGGAGCAAACACGAAAGCCGCGTTTGTTAAAACAAAAAATGGAAAAGTCGTTGAGACGAAGACAACGTCGAAGTATTTCCCTTTCTGGAAGCGAGACAAAGCTCCACTCCCTGAAATGCTTTCAAACATTATTAATGGACTCTGTAATTCAACAACGCTTGACGCGATTTCCGTAACTATGACAGCAGAGTTGTCAGACGTTTTCTCCACAAAGCGTGAAGGCGTTAACCAAATTTTAGATTCCGTTTGTCAGGTTTCCGGAAAAAAACCGGTCTTGGTTTTGAATGTTGACGCTAAATTTTGTTCAGTTGAGGCGGCTAAATTGGAACCGCTCAAAGTAGCCGCAGCTAATTGGGTGGCAACAGGTTGGATGGTTTCCCAAATAATAAGCGATTGTGTGGTGATTGATGTCGGTTCAACAAGCACAAGTATTATTCCAATAATTAACGGTGACTTGGCCGCTAACGGAAAAACTGATTTGGAGAAACTGATTATCGGTGAATTAGTCTATACCGGAAGTCTGCGCACAAATGTTGCTTCAATAGTGCAATCCGTTCCAGTTAGGGGAGGCATGTCCAGGGTTTCTTCGGAGCTTTTTGCGCAATCCGGCGACGTTCACTTGTTACTTTCAAACATTAAACTTGAAGAATATACTGCCGACACTCCTGATGGCAAGGGAAAATCCCGCAGTGAAACATTGACGAGGCTTGCAAAAGTTGTTTGCGCGGACGCAGAAATGCTTAGCAAACCAGAAATTGTTCAAATCGCAAAATACGTTTTCGAAAGCCAACTTGAACAAATTGCCTGCGCTTTAACGCAAGTGTATTCTCATTTTGAACCCAACTCCAAGAAGTTTGTGCCCGCAGTTGTGACAGGTCTTGGAGCGGTTTTCCTTGCAAAGAATGCTGCAGAAAAAGCTAACATAGCTAAAATAATAGAGCTTCGCGAAATAATGCCACAGAACGCTAAATTGGCTTCTCCCGCAGTAGGAGTTGCTTTGATGGCTGCCACACAACTCGAAGGAAGGAGAATGAAATGGCTGTCGTTTTGAAAGTGGGAGGAAGCCTGGCTCAAATTCCAAATGCTCTTGAAACATTAGGAAACTATTTGTCTCAAAAATCACCAAAACATCATTTTGTTGTCATTCCGGGTGGTGGCCGATTTGCCGATACTGTACGCGAGGTAGACAATATATTCAGGTTGCCGCCAATCTTATCTCACCGAATGGCAATTTTAGCCATGAACCAATATGGCATGCTGTTATCCCACTTTATCCCCAACAGCGAAACAAACGAAACAATTGAAGCTTCCCAAGAAATCTCGAAAAGCGGAAAGGTAAGCATTCTCTTACCTTACAAATTAATGCTTCATGAAGATCCATTCGTCCCTTCTTGGGATGTAACCTCAGATTCTATAGCGGCATTTTTTGCGATCAAATTAGGTGAAAAGAAGGTTTTTTTACTAACAGACGTTGACGGCATCTACGACAAGGATCCTAAGATTCACCCAGATGCAATACTGTTGTCAGAAGTATCAATTGGAGAATTATTGAATTGGTCACAACGCACCAGCGTGGACAAATTCTTGCCCACTTTCCTAAAAGAAAATCAGTTAAGCTGCACCGTTCTGAGCGGCATGCATCCTGAACTTTTAGAACAAGTTTTGTCAGGAAACCAGAATTTTGGCACTCAAATCAAGCGGTAGAGGCGTGAACAAATGATTTCTTCACTCCTTTTGCACTCAAGGAGAATATCATATTATGTAACTTCCAAATTATGGCGAGGAGAGAAAAAATGAATGAAAAACCAACAACTGCGTTTGTTAATTCTTTGTTAAGCGGCATTTTTGTCTTGCTTGGCGGATTGCTTTGGGCCGCAATCGATACAATCGTAGCTTTCTTCACTTTAGGTGCAGGCTTTCTGCTCTATGTGTTTCTGTTGTTTGGCATAATAATAATTGTTGGAAGCATAATGATGAACGACAACCCGAAGTCTGCACACATGTGGGGCATCATTATAATTGTTCTAGGCGTAATCTCGCTAATCGGAGTTGTAACGGCCTTAGGTGGAATATTGTCAATAGGCGGCGGCGCACTTGCACTTTCTTGGAGACAACCCCTCCAAAGCCAGTCAACCCCAGTTCATTAGACGAATTCGCTAATCCCGCCACTTTCTTTTTCTCTGGTTTGAATTTTTTGTTGATCCAAAAACTGACAATTTTATTTATTTGCATTTTGACATTACAATATATTTCTGAAGATTTCTTAATGCTAACTTAGGATTCATATTTGTTTTTCATAAATCAGTTAAATACCCTCAGCATACTTGTGACCAAATGGATTGGTGGAAATTCCTTGAACGGAAATATGATGCTAAAAAGCCGCTATGAATTAGAAGCCAAAATGACCGCTGTCTTCGGGGACCAAATCAAGGAACTCTCGACAGAAATGAAACAAATATTGATAGATGACATGGTTACGGTGTTCGAAAGTAGACTAAATGTGTTAAACCGTCCTCGCAATTGCAGAGTATTGCGCCAATAAAAGAGGACAAAAACATGAATTGGACGATCACAAAAGCTATATATCCAGTCAACAGAAACACACGGAAAAGGGAAACATATGAGACGCAGTAAACTTGAAATGTACGTTGACATTCTCCGAGTGCTGGCACACAAGGGTCCCCTAAAACTAACCCACATAATGTACAAGGCCAATGTTAATTGCAGCGTTCTAAAAGAATACTTGGACTTCTTGATCAAGCAAGGTTTAGTTGAAGAAAGAACCATTGGCAAAGCTAGAGTAGTTTTCGCTGTTACTCAACGAGGCGTTACTGTACTGAAATACTTCCGCGAGCTTAAACAAGTTCTGCCTATTGTGGAAGAAGCGAGAAATCAATCAGCAATTCCCTTTTAGGCACATAACCCCTTCTAAATTCTTTTCTTCCAAAGAAAGAATCCAAAATAATGCACCAGAAGCTTTTTCTAATCATTTTAAATGATAAAGGTTTCTGAAGAAATTCTTCTTGGCAAGTAAATAACGAGTGTCCGTCTTTTGAATTGATGTAAGCGAATGAGGTCAAATACTTACTAATGTATCGTAACACTTAATAAACACTATAGTTTATGTGTAGTACAACTGGACAACACAACTTTGAGGGAGAGTTCGTGAGTAAAGAACAAGTTCTCGGAAAGAAACCGGTCGCCATTCTTGAAAAAATTCGAGAGAATTTAGAGCGACTTAACGAAAAAATAGAAGTTATGATTGAACTCCAGAAGCACGACCACAAAGATATTCAACAGCCTCTTCCAGACACACCACTAGACGTTATGACATTGCTCTCAATGCCTGACCATTTGCGGAAAACGGCAATGACTGTATGCAGGTGTGGTCGAGCGACCGCAGATGAGATTTCACAACAAACAACACGTGCACGTGCCGTCGAAAGTGCGTACCTTAACCAGCTCGTTTTAATGGGTTACTTGAAGAAAGAACGCAAGGGAAGAAAAGCCTACTTCTACGTAGAACGAGAAATCGAAGGGGAATAAGTTATGGGAAAAATAATTGCAGTGCACTCCTATAAAGGCGGAACTGGAAAAACCCTTCTTTCAGTTAACCTAGCGGCAACCTTTGCCAAGCTAGGAAAGAAAGTTTGCCTATTTGACTTAGACTTTAGAGCCCCGAGCCTTTTCGCAATACTCAAAATCGGTATGACTGACAACTGGCTAAATGATTACCTAAACTACACCTGTAACATAGACAAGGTCCTAACAGACATAAGCAGCAGAATTCCGGGAAAAGGAACGCTAAACGTCGGTCTTGCTAATCCCACTACTGAAGCCATTAGAGACATGTCTGCAAAAGACAGAAAATGGGAAATGCGCGCATTGGGAAGATTACTCCATCTTAGAAATGCACTCATAACCGAGAAACAAATAGACTACATAGTTTTCGACACTAGCCCAGGACTCCAATATTCATCCATTAATGCAATAGTGGCAGCTGACTTAGTGGCCGTAACAACAACAGGCGACAGATCAGACGTCGACGGAACTCAAAGAATGCTGCACGAACTATACAATTTATTCGAGAAGAAAACAGGCATTGTCTTAAACAAAGTACTTGACTACAATTCAAAAAACAGACGTGAAGAACTCTACGACCGTGTTAAGAACGTTTATCAAGTTCCATTATTGGGAATAGTACCCTGTTTCTGCGACATCCTGCGTGCAGAAGGGAACTTCATTTTTGCACAGGATAAACCAGATCATCCGTTCTCGCTCCTGCTCAATGAAATGGCCAAGAAAATAGACGCTAACGAAGTCAAATAACCTGAAGAATCCATAAAATTCTTTTTTTCATATTTTTGTATACAAAAGCATCAACGAAAATACACCGCAAGGGCTTAAAGTTACGCAGAAAGCTTTGTAGAATGGAGACCGACAATGGATCGATCTGCAATTATACTTAACAATATAGATTCTGTGAATTTAGAACAAGATAAAGCGTTGATTGAGCTCAACGGCAAACCTCTTATCAAACACGTTGTGAGTTCTGTTGAAGCCATCGTTGACGAGATAATTATAGTTGCTAACTCTCGAGGAAGTGCAACGAAATACGCCGAAGTTTTGGGTCCTCACAATCAAATTATCGTTAACGAAAATTCAGCGGGTCTTTTGAGCGACGCTCTAAAAGGATTCGAGGCGGCTAAGAACAAGTTTACCATCCTACTACCGTCTAACACTCCGTTCATTTCACTCGACATAGTAGACCTTCTTTTCGAATTATGCCATTCAAGAGCGGCAGCAATCCCAAGATCGCCTGATCAAGAAGTAGAATTGCTCCACGCAGTCTACAACACAAAGGTTGCAACCGAAGCCGCCAAGATAGCGCTCAATGAAGGAAAAAATGACCTAATGGATATGGTCGAGAACATGGGCGGAGTGCGCTACGTCTCCACGCTTGTTATACAGGAATTAGATCCTGAAATGAAAATGTTCAATAAAGTAAACCGGTCGGTCGGGTTAAAAATGCGCAAGATATCAATGACCAACAAACAGCTAAAACTAAACAAGAAAAGACAGCCACACTGATCAGAATTCAAAAACCTTCCAATGCCCAACCTGCCTAAATTTTCGTCAAGACCTACACCAAAATTCAAATTTTCTTCGAACAGAAACGAATAATATATAGTCCAAAAAATCGCAAAATAATCGTGATTTTTTTGATTTTACCTAGGAAGAAAAGACCTTTACCGCAACTTGAAAAGCGTCCAAAAGAGACAAAAAAACATTTTGAAGCAACAAAACTTGCTTGTGATCCTCTAAAGGTCTTTTATTGTTTCCACAAGTCCGAATATTATCTAAAAAAACCTCTTGACTAGAAAATCAACCCCAAGATTGAATAAAATTGTCTTTCTTTTTGGGAACGCAACTTTCCATTTCGCAAATATTAGAGAAGGATTTGAAAACTTTAGAAAGATCCAAACGCACTGCGCGAAAAAATTACGAACCTGCAAAAATTTAACATAATAATTAAAAAAAATGGTTAAACACTACCAGATTTTGCTCTAATATTTAAAACATTCATTACAATTCGCAATTTTCAAAATCTTTGAGAAGCGAATTTATCTTCTTCTATAGTGAGGGCAAATGATTAATAACGTCATCAGGATTTATTCCAAAAAAAGTCTCGAGGAAGTTAACATTCACTGATTTTCTTTGAGGGATTCAGTTCTGAAGCGCATATATTGATTTGATTTGAGTTTTCTACGAAGTCAAACGAATATTATATAATCATGAAAATCAAAGTGCGTATAAGGGTCAAGAGGGTTTTGTTTGCTGGGTTTGACATTCTCAAGAAGCCTGAATTCAGGATTTGATTTAAATCAAGAGTGAATTATCAGTTTTGAAGAAATCTGAATACTGTCTCAGGGTGTTATAGATTTCACATAAGCGATTTTGAGGAAGATTCTTGATCTGATAACTCTTTTGTGAGAGGCCAAGTTCTTTTAGGACTGTTTGGAAGAGGACTTTTTTCAACGGTCTTTCCGAAATCCAATCGAATGGTCACTTTTTACAATAAACAATCAAAATTTAAGTTCTTGAGTGACATAATTAGCAGCATATTCTTAATGTTTATGAATAGAGGAAATTCTTGCTAGCAAAAAGAGCGAAAATGGCCGAATTCCAGTGCTTGGATGAAGAACGTAAAGTTAGGTCTGAATTTCGCCAAGGATCTGTATTGTAATTGTTCTTTTCCGGGGATGCACATCGGTCTCTACAAATAATAGTGATTGCCAGGTCCCAAAACCTATTTTTCCGTCAGAAATGGGCAAGGTTTTGTCAGGTGGTAATAGCATTGATCTAAGATGAGAATGGGCGTTTGAGGGATGATTATAATGAATGTTGGATGGCACTGCAGTTTTTAGAAAAGTCGCAATGTCATCAAGCAAAGCCGGATCATTCTCGGTCAGGATCAATATGCCCGTAGCATGTGGCGCAAAAACATGAGCAATACCATTGCGAATTTCAGCCTTGTCGACAGCTTTCTGAACCTCATTTGAAAGGTCGATAAAATCGATTTCACCCTTAGTTGAGAAATTAACTGTTGTGTTGAAAACTTTAAAGTTCATTCTTAACCCTGCAATAGTCCAGGTATTTTGTTTGCAGAAAAACTTTTCTAGAAAAAATAGGTAAATATTGTTGCATTGGAAAGCCGTATTGAAACGCTTCTAGTCGTTATGTCAGATGGAACCGTGGATTAGTTCCTCAGAAGTTTTTCAGGGAGAAGAATCCTAAATCGCGAATATTCAAATAGGGTGGTAGCTGGGACCTTCATGAAAGTTTGGATTGGACATTACATGGATAACGTTAAGGAATGGTTTATTGCTTGGGAAGGGAAACATTGACGAATTGGTTTTAGTAATTGATGGGATTATTGGCGAGCCAGATACAAGATCCTTGAAGAGACTTAATCGCCCAGGTTTTGCCAACTGCCGTGTTCGCTTTAGCGAAGGATATCCTTACTTTTCGCTATCGAGAGACAAAACGTTGAGAGAAAATTGGCTTCATGTTGAAGGGACTTTCGGTCGGACAGAAAGTGTCATTGAACACATTAGTAGAGTCGCTCAACATGGCAAGAAGGAAGAAGCCATCAATTCAAACACAAAAATCTGGCTTGGGACACACGAACACAAGAACAAAGCTGCTGGGAAGACTGCTTCATTGCATGGGCAACGAACAAACAAGAAGCTACAGACTTAATCACCGCAAAAACTGCAAAGTCATTTGAAAAACACCTGAGACCTTTGTTGAAAGCTGGATACATTAACATTCATGTAAGTTTCAAATCTGGTCAGATGATTATTTCGCCTTCAAAGGAAGACGTTGAAAACGGGCTTTGGATATACATGGATAAATAAGCTTGAATTGCCTACAATGTGGTACCAAAGGAAAGAAATTAGATTTCTTATCGCAGTATATTCACAGATTTTGTTTTTTCGAACATATCCAGAGAGAAATTTGGGCAAATTTCTCGATGGTTATGTTACTTGACTATTTCGCTGGAGGCGACTCAATGATTTCAAATTAACGAGATAGAATTAGAATTGCCCTCTAGAAAAAGGACTCCAAGAAAAAAATTCACAGCTACTGAGTCCGCAAAAACTTGTTTTTTCAATGCCTAAGCAAGAGGTAGTGATTTTATGCGGTTTAGTGGATGGATTTGAAATTGAGGAAGGTTTTTCCAAAACGAAGTTAATGTAAAATGTTTTTGCCAGTTAACTAAAATACTTTTCCCGCGGGCTTGTTCTTCATCTAATTGCTTAAAGCAATCAAAATGTATTGCGTGAAAAGCAGGGCAGCGGCTCACAATCCTTGGATTGCCCGATTTTTTAGAATTAGAAAAAGGCTAAAGACGAGGATTTGTTGATGCTTTTGTATACAATCCCCAAATAAAATGGGTTGGTGATAATTGGTGAGTAGATAGATGCAAGTAATAACTGAGCTCACTAAACAAGTAGAACTTAACATAACAATGTTCACGATATGAGCCTCACAGATCGTCCTCCATTGTGACAATCATTTATCAAAGATACATTATTTTGGAAAAGAAGAAAAATCTGACAAGACCCAGTTTAGAGAATTAAAAAAGGAATCGCTACAGCTGGGAAAAATCAAAAACGCTTGAGAAGAGTATTCAAAACCCTCAGAACAGAACCATTTCACTCAGCTGCATAGTCTTTGATAATGCATTACCTAGTGGTTGTTTTTGAAGCAAAATTATTTGTGGACTGTCGACACAGTTTCGTAAAAGTCATTGTCAGTTTGTAAAGACTGGAATAAACGACTTAAGAATGGAAAAACTTCCTCTTTCAAATCCTCAAAAGGCAATCGTCATTATTGATAATCTGGATAAGCGACAGGTTGAGGGCTAAAAACAATAACTACTAAACAACCTTGATTAAAGTGGACTTCCAAGAATTCCCACTTTGGGAGGGTTGACTTTGCCGAGAAAATAGTGATTCATTTAACGAACACGGTGACAATTGAATTTACACCTAATTTACACGCGTCAGGTTGAGTTCTGAGAGTCGAATTAAGCACAGGTTAACAGTTGGAATCGAGGCAACAGTTATGGCGGAAAAAAAGGGATGAGTCTTTGGCTCAAACTAATTCAAAATTAGTGAGAAGAAAGAGAAAGAAGAAAGTTCATTTGTCCAAAAATCAACCAAACACCGATTAGCCTTTGTACCTAAATAGAAGTCAATTTGAACCCTATTTTGATTTATGAGCTAAAATAGGGCTCGTATATTTACGAATTAAAAGTCCTAAAAAAACACCCAATGTTTTTTCACGGAAGCCAAAAATAAATTACGTAATTTTAGCCTCTAAAGCCAAAATAGCCATGATTTAAGCCTCTTAGGTGTTCCCTAAGAGACAAGTCATGGAGATAACCACAGCCTCATATAAGTACCTACGAAAATCTCCTTGCGAAATAAAATGACCCTCTATTCGATAAACCTTCGAGAAATTGCAAAAGGTTTCAAATTTTTTTGTAAACTTTGAGTGTACAGCAAGTTTTTTCTTAAGCGCAAAATTTCCTTAGACTTTAAATTATCCAAGAATGGAACTGGGGCTAATTTGATTTGGCTAATGTTATGATTAGGGTCTTTGAAAGAACTCATCTGAAGCTCTCAGGTGTTAGCACTTTCTTTTTGCATGGTCCACTGTGACTCAATCGCCGTTTTTTCTCTGCTCAGGTTTCCGTTAGAAGGATGAAACGCAATTTTAAGGTCTTTGTCTAAGAAGTCGTTCAAAATGAAGTTGTTTTTAAGGCATCACCGGCAGTGTTGTTGAAAATATTGAATCCGAAAAGAGAACAGAAATGACGTATTCCTGCCCTTTTTATGTTTTAGCCGTTGTAGGTGTAGGCTATACCTGCAATATTTTCCTCGTCTGCAGGTTTGCTCGTTCATACGTAGTGACGTCAGATGCTGATTAATACTTGCTAATTATAACATCACCACAAGTCACCATCAAATCCTTTTGTTCAAGCTCCGTATACAAAAGCATCGCCCAGACACACCATTTGCGTGTGCAATAGTCTTTTATCAAAGGTCTTTGCAAGAAGAAATGTCCAGTTAAGAGGAAAAAGGTCAATGAAAGAAATCGACAAGATCGCACTTCGTCGGTGGCGCAAAAGGGGATTTTATAGCGAGAGCGTTCTTGTCAAACTTCTACAAAAAAATGGTTATAGCGCTGTCCGCGTTCCAGTAAGCAATCCTAGCCTTAATCCGCTTCCAGATATCATGGCTCGGAAAGGGGACCACGCGTATGCTTTTGAAGTGAAAAATGCAACCTATTACGCTTACTTTCCTAAGCAACAAATTGACAAGCTCTTTCGCTTTCTGAACGAGCTTATCCCAACTGGCAAGGACCATAAACATGCAATTGTAGCTGCGCACTTGGGCAAGAAATGGACTTTTAGGGAAATAAACTGGGCCGATTGGGAAAAAGGCAAGCTTCCCGACAAAGTTCGCATACTTAAACGAGATAGAGGAAACTTGAACATAGAAAAAAGCTATTAATTAAAGGTCGAAAATACCTCAAAGATTATTATTTGCTTGCCATCTCTGTTCAAGCATGCAAACCACCCCTGAATCCGTAGTTATTGCAACTGAACTCTGTAAAGCTTACCAAATAGAGGAAACTACTGTCAACGTTTTGAACGAAATCAACTTGACCGTAAACAAAGGACAATTCGTTGCAATTTATGGGCCCTCAGGAGCAGGAAAAACCACACTGCTGAACATGATAAGCGGCATCGACAGGCCCACAAGCGGCAAAATCATTGTTTTCGGTCTGGACCTGACAGAACAAAACGAGGATTTGCTTGCAGAATACCGGTGTAACCAAGTTGGTTTTGTTTTCCAATCCTATAATCTCGTCTCAACGTTAACTGTTGCAGAAAACATAGCATTTCCAATGGAGTGGAAGAGAACGCCTTCCGAGAAAATTCAAAAAAGAGTTCAAGAGTTAATCAAAACTTTTGGGTTGCAGCATAGATCTAATCATTTTTCGGCTCAATTAAGTGGAGGAGAACAACAGCGTGTGGCTTTTGCCCGTGCATTAGCAAATGATCCTCCGTTGCTTCTTGCTGATGAGCCTACTGGAAACTTGGATACAAAAAATGGCCAGAAAGTAATTGAAATACTTCAAACTTTAAAGAATGAAGGCAAAACTGTCGTAGTTTCAACTCATGACTCGGAAATTATGCCTCTTGCTGATTTAAAATTCTACTTGGAAGATGGTAAACTGGCGAATTCTACATGAGTGAAACGGCTTTTCCGGTCAATGACCTTCTTCGGAGAAGGCTTCAAACAGGTTTAACGATCATCAGCCTTGCGGCATGTGTTGCATCTACGTTGTTTTTGCTCTTCTTTTCTGGTCAAATAGGTTTGGGAATGTCTTCAGTTGGTCAGGGTACTCTTACTAGTGGTTTTTCAATTGTTTTTTCGCAGTTTTTGACTTTTGTCGGTGTCTTGATTTTCGCTGTTGGTGCCGTTATTATCTCGTTTATTGTCTTTTTAATGATGGCGCAAAGAACTAAGGATTATGGTTTGATGAAAGCTACAGGGTGCCCCAATGGATTAGTTTTTGGATATTTTCTAACTGAGCTTCTCGGAATAACGTTCATTGGTTGTCTATCAGGGATTTTCGTCGGTTTTGCGACCGACTATATCGTTATTAATTTGTCTATGTTCCAGGTTTATAATAAATCGCCTAATCTTTGGTTTATTCCCCTTGTGTTCGTAATTTATTTTGTTTTTGCTCTCATTTTTGGTGCAAAACCGTTGTTTGACGCAGCCCGGATGACTCCTGCAAAGGCAATCTCGACCACTCAATATTTTGGACTTGGCAAAGGCGCAAGATTAAAGCCCTTGTCGAAGACAGGTCTGACAATCCGAATAGCTCTAAGAAGTTTGTATCGGCGAAAGACGAGTACGGTGAGAGTCATAATTTTTCTCTCCGTCGTCTTCTTGCTGCTAACTGTTTCCATTGCCGGTGGAATAATTGCCAAAGACACCTCGTCTTCGTGGGTTCAAAAAGCAATTGGCCATAACGTTGTCCTAGTTGCAAACCGCAACATGGCAGCTCAATACACTCAACTGTTAGTTGCTTTTTCAGGAGCTAAAATCGCTTCTGATTTCAATTATTCCGACCAGCAGTTTATGCTCCACAAAGAAGTGATAGATCAACTAAATGGGACGGCGGGAATTGCAAGAGTGGATGCCCGATTAGTTTGGAAGGGAACAATTCAAGAAATACCGGGTTTCACAGTTGATCCTGACACATTGGCTACCATGCCGGTGGGGGATAATCGACAATGTACTGCAATAATTGTAGGCGTAGACGCGGGAAAAACCGTTAACGAGCCAGTTACGATTGGCCAGTTTTTGAATTCAACGTCAGAATTTGAAGCAGTCGTAGGCGACTCAGTAGCTCATTCAATATACAAACCCTTCAAAAGACTATCTGGCATGAGGGGGGAGCAAACAGTAATGGGTGATCCGCTTCTTGAAAGCGCAAAAATACAGAATATGACCTTCAAAATCTCAGGCATATGTTTAGATCCAATTAATAACGGAAACGTTACATATGTCCCCCTAAAATATCTAGAAGCTATAACAAACATTAATGCGCCTAACATTTTGTTGGTGGAGATAAGCAGCCCAAATCAACCAGCAACGCTGAATCAAATTCAAAGTGCGTTGAAGACAATAAATCCTGACCTGGTCGCGGTAGAATTAAACCCGCTAATAAAACAAAACGTTGATTTCCTTGAATCTATTTGGGAAGTTATTATGTTTCTGCCTATTTTTGCTCTAGCTGCAGGCGCTTTTTGTCTAGTTAGTTATTTGATGCTAACAATTGAAGAGCAACGTCAGGAATTTGGGATTCTGCGTGCGGTTGGCGCAAAACCTAAAACGGTAATGACCGTTCTCGCATTTCAAAGCTTAACTTTACTTTTGGGTAGTTTTGCCGTTGGTACCTCACTTGGCATCATAGTTTGCACAATAATCCTCGTTGCTAACCCCGTTGTTTCGGGAATTACAGTTTTAGTCATTTCTGCTTGGTTACTTGCAGCATTGTTTGGCATATTTTTAGTCAGTATTTATCCCGCTGCAAAATTTGCTAAGCAAACGCTTTCAAAGATGATGTCATAAGTGGCTATATTTTTTGTGGTACCGCTTCAAATATTCTAAATTTAAGGGTAACTGCTCGATAAAATCTCGCATTTGAAGTACCGATACTATTGGAACATCGTCAAAGAATTTGGAACAGACTGGAATGAGCGAGAGTATTACGGGAACGAACTGTGCTTTTTCCCATTTTGTACATTGAATGTTAATTGATGAGTAGGGCAGAGACTCCGAAAACTCCTGTACTCGACTTGCTTGGGATTTAGCCATTTTCTTAATTGTTGAGGAATTCATTCCATGATGCCATTGTTTGCAATCAACACAAATA
The DNA here is from genome assembly GCA_963825115.1 of Candidatus Bathyarchaeota archaeon. Lineage (GTDB taxonomy): Archaea > Thermoproteota > Bathyarchaeia > Bathyarchaeales > Bathycorpusculaceae > JADGNF01. The sequence continues at coordinate 423,977 of CAWGRS010000002.1, forward strand.
ACTAAGGGTTTTTTGCATCCAACTACATCGATCTCCCAACGTTTTCCATCATGTTTGAAATGAACATTTCTTGCCGTTTCGTAGCCATGCTCGTTCAAATTGAGAGCTGCGAGTTCTTCGAATTCTCGCCAGCTGAGTAGATCGCTAATTCTCTCTAAATCAGCTCCCAAGGTTACTGCCTTAAACGCCATTGTTAGCCTCGATTCAACTGAAGTCTCAATTGAATCATCTTGTAAATTAAGCAGGTTTTCGTTTTGAAGCTTATCCAGCAAAGCTAATGAAGTAGATGTAGGAATCCTTGCATCTGAATTGACATCTTTTAGTTTAGCAGCTCCTTCTTTAGTCAGTTTTAGAACAGAAATTAACAGTTTCGACTCAATAGACAATACAAGTCCTCACAGAAAATACATTAAGCTGCTCGAAGTCCAAATATTATCGTTAAATTTGGGAATCTTGAAACTTTAACGCTGAATTCGTATACAAAAGCATCAACGAAAACTACTTTTTCCTTCAACAAGCCCTTACACGCAACCACGCTCAAACAGAACTCCAAGCCCCTAGTCAGCATTCATACAGTAATAGGAACCCTAAAGCTTTGTTCTCTGGAAAAGAAATAGACAACTATTTCTTGCCAACATTTGAGGCTTCTTCGCCGATCGCAAGGTAGGATAGCGTATATCAGGCATCAGCTTTTACTATTATCCGTCTAATCCCAACGCGTTGCCTAATCCATTTTAACGTTTTATTGTAAAAAGATGCAATACGAATATTTTTCGAATTGGCAGAATTTTAGATTTGCAAGATCTTGAAGCAAAAATGCGCGTTCGAGGTTCTATCAGGTCACACTTTAAATCTTATAAAGAAGTGATCCTCGCTTCCTCAGGTTTTGCAATTATTTTTTTGCCAAAATTTGGCTTTGTTAACAAATTCTTTTTCAAATTAGCTCTAAAGTGGCTGTCCAGCATATGAAAAATGTCTATAAAAGATGAAAATAGTTCTTCCAAAAACCTTGAATCTAGTTTTCTCGTTTTTGCTTTCCATGATTATATAGACTTCGTTAATGTTCGAGAGAATTTGGAGATTTTGAGAAATAGTTGGAAAAAATTTCGGATTAGCGTTATTGTTTGTACTTTTGTTGATGCTTTTGTATACGAATAAAATTGAATCGTAAGATCGAATTAAATAAAAAAAAGTTGAAAAAATATTGCGCAATCGGTGAAGGTCTTCTGCATCTGCGTCAATCCATAGCTATTACCGGGTTTTTTCCGCCGAGCTATAGGTTTACTCGTTTGATTCCTGCTTCCCGAAGAATGGAGGCTCCTGCATCTTTGGTGGTCCAGTGAAGCTAATCACTTGAACTCGTTTGTTCTTAACCAAAGGTAATCCAGCTTCTTCGCCAGAACCCGTTATCAGATTCAAGACGCCTTTAGGCAAACCGGTTTTCTAAATGATTTCTACAAGGTTAGTTGCACAAATTGGTGTATCAGAAGAAGGTTTCAGCACAGCAGTGTCCTTGCAAATCAGAGCACAGAAAATTTTTCTAGGCAGGGATTGCAATAAGAAAGTTCCATGGAGAATTTAAACCCGCCACCCCCAGAGGCAACCTAAGCGTCATAGCGAATTTCTCGGTCTTGGCTCAGGGTACAGTATTTCCGTTGAGTCGCCAGTTTTCGGAAGCAACATAATTAGCAACATCAATAGATTCTTGTACATCAGCGTTTGAATCTGGCAGAGTTTGCCCATTTCCCTAGTTATTACGGATACAAGTTCAGTTTTTTTCGTCTTTAGGGTTCAGCTGCTTTGACTAGGTATTTTGCGCGCTTCGACGCTGGCGTTCTTGACCATCCTTCCAGGGCTTCTTGTGCTGCATCACCTGCCTTAGATACGTCTTCTTCGTTTCCACTTTAGAATTCGCCAAGAACCTCATCGGAATTTGCAGGGTTAACCCTTGAGTGAGTTTCTCCTGAAACCGAATCTACCCAATCTCCATTAATGAAAAGCTTAAGCCTCGAAATCAACCAATCATCGAAGAATTTTAGCCGTGTTCTGCACGAACTCTTTTATACGAACCTTTAGGTCGCATTCTTGCTTTCTTCTTTTCATCAAATTTACCTAAAGGCTTATCAGCCTCAACATCTGCTGAAATTTCATCTCCTGACAGCGGATCAGGCTCGGGAAAATCAGTCATTGTAGCCAGAAAAGCCCCTTTTCTTTTCATTGTTTCGAATGCTTTTTCTACGTCGCCTAGGGTCGTGTCTATTCCTCGAGTGGCATCTGCTAAAACTACCACGTCAAAACCCTTTTTTCGGGCGTCAAGAACAGAATTTACAACGCAGTAGTCTGTTGCTATTCCTCCGATGAATATTCTTTTTACTCCTTGATCTTTCAACTGCTTGTCGAGACCGGTTTCGTCAAAAACCGAGTATGCTTCTTTTGATGAATCGGTGGCTTTAGATATTATTGGAGTTCCTTCGGGAAGTTTAAGGTCAGGGCTAAATTTGGCGCCTTCAGTGTCTTTTACGCAGTGAGGTGGCCAGGGACCTCCTTGAGCTTGGAAGGAAATGTGTTTTGGAGGATGCCAGTCTCTTGAGGCGATTACGTGTGCCTCAGCTTTTTTGAATATTTTTGCGTACTCGTTTAGAACCGGAATTATTTCATCTGATTCCTTGACGGGTAAAGCTCCTTTTGGAAGGAAATCTTTCTGTATATCAGCGATAATTAGTGCGTCTTTGCTATCGATATTTAGGTCTAAGGTTTTTTTCAACAAATTCACCTTATAATAATTAAGTGCCTTCAGCCGTATTGACCGAGCTGTTGGTCAAATAATAGAGAACAACATAGTAGTGGATAAAGTTTTTCACGCGTCTGCAACGTTGAGTGGAAGGGTAATAAGGGGTTTTGCACTAAGAAATTACGGGGATATAATGCCAGGCACACCTGTTTTAGCCTATGTCATGTTTAAGGTGAGCTCAGGGACAGAGAGGGAAGTGGCTCAGAAATTAATAGACTTCAAAGAGGTCATGCAAGCCGATGTGGTTTTGGCGAATACGATGTCATCGCAAAAATGCTGACAAAAGACCTGGATGAACTTGAAGACCTCGTATCGGATCATGTTAGAAACGTGCCTAACGTTTTAGTCACTTCAACTATGATAATTTCGCATGAATACAAAGCGAAGGGTCAGCGTCTCAAAGGCACACAATAGCCTTAAATTTTATTTCGGAAGAATCATCAAAATCTTACCAGAGTAATCTTTTTCATATATGGTTTTCAATAAGATAGGCTTATCTCTTAAAACATTTCAATAGATTATCTAGGGTTTCACTTTGCAGGAAGAATCCATCTCAAGCAAAGAAATGGGCGTTTTAGAGGCCAACGCCGAATACTTTGGTATCTCACTTCTTCAATTAATGGAGAACGCAGGCAGAAACATAGCAGAGGAAATAGGATCAAGATTCAACAAAGACCGAAGAATTTTGATTATCTGTGGTTTGGGTGGAAATGGTGGAGATGGCTTTGTTGCTGCAAGGCATTTGCTGTCTTTGGGCTTTGACAAAGTGGCAGTTGTTCTTGTTGGAAAAGCCAAAAGTATTGTTCACGAATCTGCTCTTGTAAATTGGTTGGCTTTGCAGAATTTTCGTGATAGCATCCCTATTTGGGAAATAACAGATGTTGCAGAAATGCCTAAAATTTCCGTTGACGTCGTCGTTGATGCGTTACTGGGAACTGGAACAAAGGGAAAGCTTAGGCCTCCGGTTTCGCAGATTGTTGACTTTATCAATTCGGTTAGTGCCACAAAGATTGCCGTTGATGTGCCTACTGGCATAGATTCGGATTCAGGGGAAATATTGGGAACTGCTGTCAAATCGGACGTTACCGTGACTTTTCATAGGTTGAAGCCGGGGTTAGAAAAAGCTAAAAATCATGTGGGTGAGTTAATTGTTCGCGAAATCGGTTTGCCTTCTGAATTAGAAACATTTGCTGGTCCAGGAGACGTCATGCTTGTCACAAAAATGCGAGCTTTGAACGCTCATAAGGGCGATTTTGGCCGAGCTTTGTTTATTGGGGGCAGCGAAACCTTTTCGGGTGCTCCGGCGTTAATGTCGATGGCTGCATTGCGAACTGGAGTGGACATAGCATATACCGCGTCTCCAGAAAAGACTGCACACGATGTTGCTTCGATGTCGCCTGATTTAATTACTATTAAGTTGGATGGCGATCACCTTAATCAGAAGAATCTGATTGTGCTTAAGGACTACTTCGGTTTGGTTGACGCAGTTGTTATTGGTCCCGGTGTTGGTTTGCATTCTGAAACTAAATCCTTTGTGAGGGCATGTGTTAAGGCGATCGAAGAGGCTGGCAAACCCATTTTGCTCGATGCAGATGGATTGAAGGCTTTCTCAGAATTCAAAAGACCTTTGAAAGTTCCTCTAGTATTAACCCCTCACGCTGGTGAATTTGCAATTTTGATGGAAAAATCACTTCCCGACGATTTGGAAGGTCGCGTTCAAATGGTAAAAAAGGCAGCTGCTGAGCTCAGAGCAATCATCTTGTTAAAAGGAAAAGTTGATATTATTTCAGATGGAAGGAGGACAAAGTTGAACTTCACTGGGAATCCAGGAATGACCGTTGGAGGAACAGGCGACGTGCTTTCAGGTATTGTTGGTGCTTTGCTTGCTCAGAAAATTGATCCTTTTGAGGCCGCAGTCGCAGGCGCTTTTGTTAACGGAGCAGCTGGTGATCTTTGTGCGGCTGAAATAGGCTTCCACATGGTTGCCACCGATTTGTTAAACTTAATTCCACAAGTCCTAAACGATCCTGTGGGTAATTCCAGGGTGCGAAAAGTAAGTGGAAAGAGCGCTTAGCATCAAAATTTCGGTTTACCATGCGAACCAATGTGACCCGAAACGTTGCACCGGTTTAAAGCTCAAACGTCATGGTCTAGCAAGGATAGTTACTAGAACCCGTTTTCTCCCAAAGCGGGCGATTGTTCTAAATCCGTTCTCGGAAACTGCTTTTTCTTCGGCTGACCGTGAAAGAGTAGCTGAAGCAGGCTTGGTAGCCTTAGATTGCAGTTGGGAACACGCAGAAAAAGTTTTGTCGCATCATGTACGGGGTACCTCGCGTTGTTTACCAGTTTTACTTGCAGGCAACCCAACTAATTACGCCAAGGCAACTAAACTTAGCACCGCTGAGGCTCTTGCGGGTGCATTATATATTGCTGGTTTCAAAGTCGAGGCAAAGCAAGTACTTTCGATTTTTACTTGGGGACACACGTTCTTTGAGTTAAACGCAATGTTTCTTGATGATTACGCAGCTGCGAAAGATAGTGCAGGAGTAGTTGAGGTTATGCGAAGCAAGCTTGGCGGAAAACAGTGAAGTGGCAGCGAAGATTTTTGAGCAGGTCCGATTACGCTTATTTCTATGGAGCTGAAACTAATTGGCATTTATAGGTGATTTCTACCTATTCCTGGTTTCAGTTGCTTTTATTTCTATGTCAGGAGTTCTTCTTCCAGGTCCTTTGTTTGCAGTAACTATTGACAAGGCCTCGAAACGAAAAACTGCGGGAGTTCTTATCGCATTTGGACATGGAGTTGTCGAGTTTCCTTTAATGTTCTTGATCTTTTTTATTCTAAGCGAGTTTAGTCTTCCGTGGTATGTCCAAGCTGGAATTGGACTCGTTGGTGGTCTATTAATGGTTTACATGGGCCTGCAAACGTTTAGAAACAGAAATAAGAACGACGAAAAATACGTAAGTTCGAGGCAGGACTCTTTTTTGGCAGGATTGAAGACTACCGCGTTTAACCCTGCTTTCATTCTTTGGTGGCTTACCGTCGGAACCACGTTAATTTTAAATGCAAAAGTCTTCGGCTTTCTTGGTTTTTCAGTTTTTGCGGGACTTCATTGGTCTTGCGACTTCTTGTGGTATTCTTTGGTGGCTCTCTTAATTTTCAAATCGCACAAATTCTGGAGTCCAAATGTTTATCAGGGGATCAAACTTTTTTGTGTGAGTATCTTAGTTGGTTTTGGAGCGTATTTTCTTATTTCAGGGCTCGGGCAAATATTGATACCCACAGTCTAATGAGTTGATTAAATGGAAATAGATACGTTTCAGGTCAGAAAATCAACAATTCGCCTAATTAGGGGCGACATAACTGAGATGGCAACTGACGCGATTGTAAATGCTGCCAATAACACCCTAATGGGCGGTGGCGGAGTTGATGGCGCAATTCATCTCAAAGGCGGACCGAAAATCCTTGAGGAATGCAAAAGAATTCGCGCTAATGAATACTCAAATGGCTTGCCAACGGGAAAAGCAGTAATTACAGGCGCTGGCAACCTTCAAGCGAAAAAAGTTATTCACACTGTGGGTCCAATTTGGCATAGCGGAAACAACAATGAGCCCGAATTGTTGGGGCATGCTTATCTGAATTCCTTGAAGTTATTGGTAATTAATAATTTTAGAACCATAGCTTTTCCATCAATTAGCACTGGCGCCTACAGGTACCCAATTGAGGAGGCGAGCAGAGTGGCTTTGCAGAAAGTAAAAGAATTTTTGTTAACTGAGAATGTGTCACTTGAGGTTGTTTTCGTTTTGTTTTCTGATAGGGATTTAGAAGTCTATAGAAAGTCGGCATCAGAAACGTTGGGAATTTAATTCAATCTCAGTTGTAATTGCAAAATGACTATCACAGAAGCTTAATTAGTGAAAGGCGTTGGCTTTATTCTATAGGAGTGAATTCTGTGCCAACATTCATAATTAGTACAGCTATTTTGCGTCCAGCCCAAGAACCCACAGCTTGTGCTAGGGGTGCACCAAAAATGTTGATGCAGGCAGAGATAAAAGACATAACCTTACGATCTTGTTATTGTTGTTCTGAATACGGAAGTGTAGTTTTTGTGCTTGACGGACCGAGCCGGGATAGAGTTTTAGATTCTTTTCGCAAGATTAATGTGCCCATTGCTTCGATTATGGAAGCTGAAGAAATAACGCCTGCTAAGTAAATTTGATGCAGCTCAACTGCCCGATAAATAGCGGTTAAACTTCAAAACTATTACAATTTCTTGTGACTACATCCAAACTATAACAATTATGCCACATTGTTATCAACTACAAATAGATAAAGCAAAGTTAAATTCTTCATAAACGCGTTTTTTCCTGTTTCAAACCGCATAAAATTCAAGATGGAGAAACCTGCGAAGTCTTCTAGAAGATTATTTCACAAAGGCTATTTGGATCTGAAAACAGTACTTTCTTGAAGAAGAAGGGAGAATGGAGAAAGATCAGCTAACTTGGTTTAGGCAAGTTACATGTTATCACCTAAAAGAGGAAGAGTACACGCTACGACGGTTTGATATTTTAAAGGGATTTGAAATTGTTGAGACAAGATGCCTTAATTGCCACAAGATTCTTTCTCTAAAGATCATTAAAATTTGCCATTGCTAAATCTTAGAGCGGGGATAACTTCAAAACCTACCTCAACAAGCTTCAGGTAAAAAATCTTTTTGTCAAGCAGCTTGCGAGTTTCCAGCATTTCCTCCAAACGTTTCAGAGAGGGGAAAAGTCCTAATCAAAAACGATACTTGATGTGCTCAAATATTAATTTTAATTTCATAAACCTTTAGTTGTCTTGATCATACATTTTGTTTTAGATGCGAAATGAAAAAGAAGCAGAACGACAAAAGATCCCATTTTAAATCTCGGAGTAGCATCGACTTTCCAGCTGGAGACATAGTTACCCAAGTTGTAAGCGAAGTTTCAGCAAAAGAAAAAAAACCTGCTCAAGCGTTCTAAACAGCTTAAAATCTTATTTGCATTTTGCTCTATGGGAAAATCTTTTATGCTGAACGATACATAACGATGAGCTGGGAGGATAAAACATGGCAAAATGCCCTGAATGCGGAAAAGACGTAAAAACCGCGAAAAAATCTTGGAAGATGGCTGGAAAACCAGACAAGGCAGGAAAAAGGACACAACTCACCATAGGATTATTTGAATGCTGTGGGAAAACTTTCCGGCAAGTTCTGGATAAGAAAAAAATCTAAAACGACTTAAATCCTTTCCTTTTTTCTTGTTTTTGTTGAATGATTAATCTAAAATTTCTCGCTAATTTTCGAGTTTACGCTGCTAAAATTATATAATGTATATAGATTATAGAGGTTATGCATAAAAAAACTAAGACATAAATAGTCACCAAAGGCACTGCGCGTTGAAGAAAAAGATGTTGTCGCGAGATTGTGATGGGTGCTCCCAGCTTAAGTTTTGCAGCAAGCGTTTCAGAGTAGTGACCAAAGGCGAAAAGCTGTATTGTTCCGATGGAACAGCGCACTTGGTGGATGAAGCAGCAATAATTCAAAATAGAGACCTTTACGAGCAAAATGTTGAGTGCTTCAACTAATGCCTACGCCTTTTGGCTTGTCAGAAGGAGAGAAGTTTGGAGCCTGTTTTTCGTTGAACCTTTTAAAATTTACAGGAACCGTGTGTTTCTAATTCTTGAATCCTATTAGAAGAGCTATTTCAAGCCATTTCCAGTAGCAGTCAACATCTGTGAATCCTATTTGCTTGAACCATTGAAGTTGAGTTTTAGAATCCAGCAATTTGTTTGATGGATCTTCTGTTTCAGGTGTTTGACCAGCTTGAGCTAAAAATCTTAGATGTACCCTGTGACTGGGCGAACGGACATGCTCCAGGTTACAGAACACGCCACCCGGATTAAGAAGACCAAAGATTTCTGTGTGGAGTTGTTTTTTGCGTTTATGAGTTAGGAGGTGAATTGCGAGACTTGAAACCACTGCGTTAAATTTTCCAAGCTCTGCACTCGGAAGGGTTAGGCTAAGTCGTGTTTCATTATTTTGATGCGCGCATCTTTTTCGAAGCGCTTACGAGCTTGTTCAAGCATAGATTCTGAAAAATCCAGCGCAATACCTTCTGCATAGGGTCTGTTCAGCATAGCGAGTCCAAGGGTCCTGCCGTTTCCTGTTCCTAAATCAAGAAATCGGTGAGCGTTCTGAGGAATCTGCTCAATGAGTACGCGTTCTCCTTCTGTTCTGTGCGGGAGTTTGTCAGCTCTAGATAGGTAAGACAACGCGTGTTCTACTGTTTGCCATTCGCTATAGTTCGAATTTGATCTAGACAATGTGAACACGTCGTAATCTGTAGCTTAATGAATTGGGTGTTTTAAGGGTTGGCAAAGTGGTATTTGATTAAATGAGTGTTTTGAGTGGGCATTAAGAGGCAACCTTATATTTTTTGGAAGAGTCTTCAAGAGGAGACGTGGATTAGGCCGAAAAAAATAGCGTGATTGTAATGGAATTTTGTCCAAATTGTGGATCCCGCCTCGTTCCAAAAAAGACGGAAGCAGGAGTTTCAATGGTTTGTCCCAAATGTGGTTACGTCAAAAAAGATTTGGACGAGAAAACAGAGTCAAAGGCAAGTGGAAAAGTCTTCAAACATACTCTGCATCAACAGGTAACAGTAATTGGAAAGGAAGATCAAGTTAATACCATGCCCACTATGAGGATGGAATGTCCCAATTGTGGAAACATGCTGGTTTATGTTTGGCAGGTTCAAACGCGAGGCGGCGATGAAGCTTCAACCCAATTCTTCCGATGCACTAAATGCAACCACACATTCAGAGAATACACATAATTTTGGAAAGTTATTAAAGCACTAATTGCCATAGTAATTCTCTCGGAGCAAAAACCGAATGCCAAAAAAAGAAAAACCATTAACTAAAAAAGAACGCGACGAGAAAAGAAAGGCTAAAAAGTCAAAGCAAAGCAAGACCCAAACTTCCTAAGCCAGCAGAAAAACAGGAAACTGTTGGTTAAGTAGCTTTCTTGACTTGCGCCATTTTTTACAATCTTCCCAGACTTTTTTAAACTTCGAAGTACAAAAACGATGTCGAAAATCCATTTATTTTCATATGCAGAACAAATAAATTGGGAATTGAACCCCACAACGCATACCAGCGCTTTGGTTGGGTCACCCTTTGACAGGACTCGGAGGCTCCTTAGCCCAAAGTCAGGTTTCCATCTCGGGTTCTTGTCAAAACGTGCTGGGACCCGCCACTGCGTTTTCTTTCAATTTCTGACAATTGTCAAAAAACGTTGAAACACGAAGATTTTTGTTTCACACAATTTGGTTTTTAATTTTCAGTGGTGATGACGAGGTGCGTAAAAGAAAAAGTGAAATTCTCAAATATTCTTCTTTCCTTAACTTGACTTAGCTACGGTCCATAATTTTGAGAATGGTTGTTGCTGGGTAATGCAATGAATGGTTCCGAGTCCGTAGACCAAGTCTGAGCAGTCGATTCCTGCGACTCTTCTGTTTGGGAATTGTCCTTGAATAGTTGAAAGCGCTATCTTGTCGTTTTTGTGTCTGAAAATTGGGAGTAACACGGTATTGTTTCCTATGTAGAAGTTTGCATAACTTGCTGGAAGACGGCTATTCTTGTATCCGATTTTTTTGGGCATCGGAAGTTTAATTACTTTTAATTTGTTCCCGTCTTGGTCAGTTGAATTTTGAAGTATTTCATAGTTTTCTTTGAGAACGGAGTAGTTTTCATCGTCTTTGTTTTCCTCATAAACACACACAATCGTTGTTGGACTGACAAATCGGGCTATGTCGTCGATGTGACCATCGGTATCGTCTCCATCAATTCCGTTTTTTAGCCAGATTATGTTCTCGGCGCATAGATAGTCGCTTAGATATTTTTCGATTTCGCCCTTGCTTAGCTGCGGGTTCCGGTTTCTATTTAAAAGGCATTGCTCAGTTGTGAGGATTGTTCCTTTGCCATTAACATCTACGGATCCACCTTCTAAGACTATACCGGGTTCAAAACAGGTCAGGCCCATTTTCTTATTGATTACTTGAGGGATTTTGCCGTCTTTTAGAAGCTCTTGATATTTTTCTCCCCAAGAGTTGAAAATCCAATGTACCATGGCTAATTCTTGATTTTTGTTCGTGACAAAGATTGGCCCGTAGTCTCTGAACCAGACATCTGCATAATTAAATTTGAAAAAGAATATTTTATCTAAAATTACTCCGCTCTTTTTTAATTCGCAAGTTACCTTTCGCCTCATTAGCTCGTTTTTGACGAAGAGGTTCACCCTTTCGCTTTCGTGAATATTTTGTATGATTTGTACAAACGTTTCTTCTACTTTTTCGACCCTATCTGGAAAAGTTGTGGGATCGTGCGGCCATGATAACCATAGTGCTTCATGTTTTTCCCATTCAGCCGGCATGCGATAGCCTAGTTCACGGGGGGTCTTGGATTCTGCCTTCATTGATTAAACCTCAAGTGTTCTCTTCGGTGAGAGATTTGTAGGTGTCGGGTCTTCGGTTTTCGAAGAATCCCCACCCTTCTTGAATCCTCTTGTTTTTGCTTAGATCGACTTTGACAATTAAAACTTCTTCGTTTTCGTAGCTTGCCTCTTTGAGAACTTTTCCAAAAGAGTCAGATACGAACGATCCGCCCCAAAACTTTAGCTCACTTTCTTCGCCGACTCTGTTTACCGCGGCCACATGAACGCCGTTTTCTATTGCGTGTGCACGTTGAACGGTTTTCCAAGCATCGTGCCAATCTCCGTCGGCGGAAGTATATCCTTTTACCCATCCTATGGCGGTAGGATAGAATATTATTTCCGCGCCCTTCAAGGCGTTGATTCTTGCGGGTTCAGGAAACCACTGATCATAACAAATGAGAACTCCGATGCAAGCAAATCTGGTTTTGTACACTTGGTAGCCAAAATTGCTTTGATCAAAATAGCTTTTTTCATAAAACAAAGGGTCATTAGGTATGTGCACTTTTCGATAAGCCCCAAGGATTTCACCAGTAGCATCTATCACAACTGCTGTGTTGTAATATTTGCCGTTCGAATGTTTTTCAAACAGAGGGGCAACGATGACTATTTTATTCTTTTTCGCTATTTCCGAGAAAGCCTTTGTGGAATTTCCTGGAATTGTCTCAGCCAAATCGTCGACTTTTTCCTTTTCTTTCTGAGGAAAGTATTTTGTTCGGTATAATTCTTGGAGGCAAATTATTTGAGCGCCTTTCTTTGAGGCCTCTTCGATTTTCTCTTTAGTTTTTTTCATATTTCCTTCTATGCTATTAGAGACAGCCGTTTGGATTAGACCGATGCAAACGGTTCTTCCTCTTTTTTCCGTTTCAGAATTGGTTTGGGTGGTATTTTTGGCAGATATTGTTATCCGTCCTTGCCCATAAAGTATGATTTAGTCGTAATAACTTTTCTGAATGCTTTCCACGAAACCCATGAAAAGGCAACAAATTTTGGCTATTGTACCTTAAATCATACGTTTTTCCTCTTGAAACATCCGTTTGTATTTATATGAGGAAAATGCGACTTAATGCTTGTGAAATTTCGAGACACTTAATGGATTGGTGAAAAACAGGTTGGCTGCTAATTATTGGATTTTCAAAGTGAAAGATGAAGTAGGCGGACTTTTTGGTCGGAGAGCATTTGCTATATTTGATCACCGCGTGAGTGAGCATTTTTGGGCGATTAGAGAATATAACGAAAAGGGAAAACTAGAAGCCCACATTAACGAACTGAAAGAAGGTGATCAAGTCATTTTCTATTTAGTAGAAAAGGGTAAAAGTCGTTTCGTTGGAACATGCGTTTTGGATTCAGGTTTTTTAACCTTGGATGAAGAGAAAGAAAGAGAAATCGTTCACAGTGACTTCATAGATTGGAATCAAGGGGTCTTCCTAAGAGAAGTTGACAAATGGAATAAGCCGCTTCCAGCTGAATGTTTGCGAGACAACCCGTCTTTTGTTCACAGCGGCGGAAGTCTCGGGGCTTTTTTCCAAGGAAGTATCAAAAAGATTAAACGCAACGAAGATTACGGTGCAATAATTCGTGAACACAAACTATTCGTTAGAAGGAGCGGCTAAAATTCTTCTCAAAGAACCTTGATACCAATTGTTAGTTTGAAGCATTTTCGTTTTATGATGATCGGTACTTTCCGTCGCCCTGAAGACGCAAGGATAAATAGAAACCGATGAAATAGTTCTTGAACATTAAGTTGGATAATTGATTGTTTTCGATAGCTTTACAAAGGCATCGAAAGATCAAATGAAGGCGCTGATGATGATAATTGCACGAAAGTGGGAATGGGGTTTCAGATGGTTTCTGTTTTCCCGTTCATTTGACTTAAATCCAAATGAGTTCTGAAGCGTCTCAACTATCTCCCGTTTGTATCGGTTTGGGGACGAAGCAATTTGTTAAAATCTGGGTTGTTTGGGTCCTTTAGAACTGGAAAAAGATAGATCTGGGCGTGACCAAGATTTTTGGTCGACGCATTCTTTCTCGTCTAGTATAGGGGTGGAATTTGTCTTTTTGGTTCTTCTAAAATAGGCAACGCATGCTTTAGCTCCCCAAAGTACTTGAGCACCGAAATTCCCTGCTGCGTTGCGGCGTAAACTATTCGGTCTTTTCCTATGTTTCTTTCTTCGACAAGGCCATGACCAATGAGGTATTCGAGGTATTCGGTCAGGACGCTGCAGTTAACGTTAGCCTTGTACATGACGTGTGTGAGCTTCAACGGACCACGTTGACTCAGTACGGTCAAAATGTCGACGTAGACTTCGAGTTTAGATCGTCTCAACCTGAACTTCCCTCTCATCTATCACGACTAAACTCAAATTTGACTGCGCCCGGTTCAGAGCGTGAAGTCTGCTTTCGAAGGCGGATACAAGATCATTAACCATTATCTTCCTAAACTCAGCTGGAAGCGACTTCATGTCCATTTCAAAGACTTTTGCAAGTTTGTTTTCGAGTTCTTTTCGGTTTTTGCGTGGAATTGATTGTTTCATTTTTTTTCCTCTCAAAGCCTTGTCCCGACGTTATATACTCTGAGTACTTAACTGACTTATGATCTAACAATATGAATCTAAGATTCACATTCGTAAAAATGAAAAAGTAGTATGCAAAAGTACCGATGAGATATGGATAATTAAATTTGCCATGATGCGCCGTTATTAATCTGTCAAGAACGTATACGGGGCCTCGAATGGTTTCTGAAATTGTCGAGGCTACAGGCTTATGAATTGCCCAATTTTTTTGTTAATCGCTTTTCTATAAACAAGCTCGGCTGTTACAGTGTCTTGAATAGCTAAACCGGTGGAATCAAAAACTGTTATTTCATTCAATGAAGACCGCCCAAGTTTATTTCCAGCAATAATCTCTCCCAATTCGGCGCGTATGTTCTCTTTGGAGATGATGCCCTTTGAGACAGGGACATTAATTTCCCCGCTGTGTGACGCTTGTTCCCAATTATCAACTACTATAATTGATCTTTTCAGAATTGCGGGGTCCAACTCTTCTTTAAGGGGAGCATCTGCCCCTATGCAGTTAAAATGTATCCCGTTTGAAACCCAAGAATCTAAAATTAAAGGTTTAGTGGAAGGGGTTGTTGTTACGACAATATCTGTTTCAGTTACCGCATCTTTGGCGGCATTTGCAGAAACAATTTTCAGTTTATTCTTCTTATTTCTTGTTTCTGCCACAAACGCTTCTTTGGCGGTGGATGACATGTCCCATGCTTTGATCTCCTGTAAGCTCGGGAAAACTGACATTAAGGCTGATAGTTGTGATTTAGCCTGAACCCCGGTGCCGATGAAACTAACTGTTTTTGGGTTTTTCTTTGCAAGGTACTTTGCAGCTATGCCGCCTGCAGCACCTGTTCTCATAGCTGTTATGGTTCTTCCTCCAATTATTGCCAAAAGTTGTCCATTTTTTGGTTCAACAAGAAGAATTGTTGCCATAACAGTGGGCAAACCAAAATTCTTTGCATTATCAGGATGAGAGCTGACAACTTTAACAGAAGAAACGCCCTTCCTTTCTAAATAAGAGGGCATTGTTCTGAGGTCACCGTTGTACTTCAGGAACTTGAGATACACTTTGGGAGGCATTTGTGCATAACCCAAGGCGTTCTCTCTAAATGCTGATTCAACAACTTCCATCACTTCCTCAATGGACAGCAGCTCAGAAACTTCTTGCTCAGACAATAACAAGGTTTGGATTAAATTCGCCATCCTTCATAGCTCTGCATTCTTAAACGTTATAGCTATAGATTTGAAAGCTTTATTTGGTTATTCCAACGCATATTTCTTAGGAACACCGAATATAGTTCGGTAAGAGCGCCCGACAACCATAATTAATTTCGATCCGCTAAAAGCTATTTTCATTTTATTCCAAAAACCTTACGACAGAGACAAATATAAGAAAAAGGGTGCGCTCTAAAGAAAACTTTTGCGGATTAAGCAAGAACAAAAAGGTTTAGCTGTCTACTAAATGAGCCGTTCCGTCTTCGCAGTAAACTTTCTCAAGACGACCAACCTTGGAGTAACGCTCTTGACAAGCCCTTATGCTATAGCAGCCGTCGCAATTTCGACTTAACGCCTTTAATTTCACCTTCTTATCGGATGGTTGTTGTTAGTAAGTTAATTTGGTCGTATTTACTTTTATGAATCTCAGCTAAGTATCAATGCGCGTGCTCGTGACACGCTAAAAAGAATTAGCTAATCTGTAGAACTGGTCTTGATTGGAAGAAATATTGATGCGTCAAGCGTATGTCCTAATGAAATTCGATCTGGGTGAGAAGACGAGATTGCAGAGTGCTAAAGAGTATTGAAGGTGTGAAAGAAGCTTTGTGACTTATGGTGTTTTTGGTCTTGTTATTAAAGTCGAAGCAGAAATTATTAACGAACTAAAGAACGCAATAACGAATGGGATACGCAAGTTCAAGGTAGTGCGGTCAGCCTTGACGTTGATTATGATGGAAAAATAGCCTCATTCCCAATGAAAAAGCACATGTTAATAGGAATTTCGCTTTTTTTAATTTGAGTTTAGAATGATGTATCGGACGATTAGTATTTAAAAAATAAAAGGAGAATGAACTACAGTTTTTCTCCGCAATTTCCGCAGAATTTTGTTCCAGCTGAGTTCTTGGTTCCGCATTTAGAGCAAGTAATCTCAGATGGAGGTGCAAGTGGTTTTCCGCAGTTTCCACAGAATTTCATTGTCGCAGGATTTTCTGTCTTGCAGTTTTGACAGATAATTTTGGCTACAGGAGCAAGGCTAGCGCCGCAGTTTCCGCAGAACTTTGTTGTTGCTGGGTTCTTAGCTCCGCAGGTCTGACACAGAACAACTTGCTGTGGTTGCTGTTGCCCTTGCTGCAATTGTTGTGCCATCATGTAAGGCATCGTCAAACCTATGCCTGCGCCTAAGCCCGCCGCTGCTGCACCTCCGCCTCCTGAATCTTTGAGTTCTGCTGCTGTTTCCTTCATATATTGCATTGTCATCGCTTGAGATCCCATGCCAGAGGCAAATCGTCTTGCTTCCTCAGGAATCTTGACGCCTTCGAAAACTGCGTCTACGATTTTGAGTCCAATTCGGGCTGCCTCGTCGCTGATTTTCAAGGATACTTTGTCGGTCGTTTCATCAACGTTTTTTACGATAGTAAAGATGTCTTGGTCTCCGAATTCGTCAATTACGCGTTCTGTGATGAAGCCTCTTATGTAGTCTTCAATATCTTTTGATGAGCTAACTCCCTTGTTACCGAAGAACTCAGTGACGAAGAGTTTTGGCTCTTCAACCTTGTAAAGGGTATATCCGAAGAATCCGAGCTCGGCTTGATATTTCATGTCGCCGCTTGGAGCTGAGTAGGCGCTTCCGCCAAAGTTTGCCCTAAATTGGCTATTGCTTACGTAGATGACTTCGCATTCAAAGATTTGTCCGATTACTCCAAGTTTCTGGAGTGCATCCGTCAACAATGGAACGTTGCCACTCGTTATTGTGTGCCTTCCTGGTCCGAATATGTCGTATGCCTTTCCGTCCCTAAAGAAGACGCCCCATTGGTTTTCTCTAACGACGACTTGAGTTCCGAACTTGAGGCCCGTCTGCGGGAATCGGTATGCAATATCGCTCGCCCCTGCATTGTCCCATGAAACTTTTTCTACTAGTGGCATTTTCATCAATCCTCCAAAGGTCTAAATTCTCTTTCTCTTTCATCCCATTTCTTTTCTATGTTCAGAAGCGTGATTTTTACTCCGCGCACTTTTATTCGAGTCTCGCTCCAGTTCTCAGCTTCGGCCAAACAGTAAATCTCTTCAATAGCCACCTCCAGATTATCCACCTGATCCCCCAAAGTTTTGTCATAGTCGAAGACTTTTGCGAGCTCATCTTCCCTCATGTGTCCTTTACGGTCCATCAAACCCGCGTAGCCATAATCTGCTCTGTTAATCTTCTCTGCAACTCTGTCCATCACCTGGATGACTTTTTTGTAGTCGTCCTTGTTGCTTTCTTTGGCGTTTAGAGCTTCGAGATATATCTCTTCCCACTTGTGACGCATGCTCTTGAAATCGGAGTAGTAGTTGTCTCTAAGCTTTTTGTCAAGTTCTCTTAGATCTTCTTTAGTTGAATATCCCAGGGTGAAGAAGTCTTGGATTTTTGACAGTATTCCTTGTTTGCTTTTGACCTTGTCAATTGTGCTCTTGCTGGTTTCATCGCCAGCATTGTCAGTCTTTTCGTCAGTTCCTTTAACCGCGTCTTTTGCTGCATCCGCAAAATCTCCCACTTTTTTCTTTGCTTTGTCAAGGAATGACATTTTTGTTCACGGCAGTTATTCAGCGTTCTAGCCTAAAAAAGATGTCGTACAGAGAGAGCGCTGGATCTAGCTCCTAAAGTTTTTGCCGTTTCAATGTGGTTTGTTTGGATTTATGGGCTTAGCCCAACTGATGACCCCGACCCTATTTTTGGATTGAGACAACTGCGCCACAGTACTTGCAGTTGATAGAAGTCTGCCCGCGATAGATTTTCTCGGTATAAGGAGCACTACAAACTGGGCAGACTATAAGTTGTGGTGATTCTTTTTCTGCTTCTGTGATCGCTGGAGTTACAGCAGCTAGCTCTTTTTCTGCTTGGCCTGAGACGATATAATTGAAGCTCTTAGTGGCCCATTCCGCGTCCTGGTTGGTTGTGTCGAATTTCATTTCAGGTAGCCCGCTTTCCGAAGCAAATTTGGCGAACAGTCCTGCGCCTTTGAAAAAACCAACTTTTCCTTGAACTAGGTCTGAGACCATTCCAATCGGTTTCTGAACTGCCACTTCACGCACTGTTTTCTTCTCTGTGACAATAAACAACGTTTTCTTCAGCACAACTTCCTTCTCGTGCTCAAAAACGAACTTGAGATTGGTCAATGTCATGATGCCGTCGAGGTCACTGTTCAAATTTTTGGCTCTGATTGCGAGGATGGGAGTTTCACCTTTTTCCCAGGGAAATGAGGCTCCCTCCAGTATGGATAAGGTGCTTTCTGCCCGTGTTAGGTCTTGCTCTATGCTTTCAAACCTATTCTCAACAGGGGACAATCCACTATCGGTGGAACTCTGCATATCCGCAAGCGTTGAGCGTATTTGCTGAATCCCAGATTCGACCTCTTGAAGGTTGTCAATGTTATAGTCGCCGCTTCCCGCTTTATAGGATAGAGCTCTCTGGAGATTTTGGATTTGTGACCTCGCTGTTTCACTCTTAAGATTGGTGGTCATTTGCAGTCCCGGGCTGATTGCCATCCAGTCTTGGGAGAGCGCAGCTTGATCTGCTTCAAGGTTGGTCATTAGCCGATAGTTGCCCTTTCGAATTAGTGCGATACGTCCGGGTAGACTCTGGATTTGACTGTCGAGGTTTTTGACTCTGGCTGTCTCGCTGTTGACCTGCTGGCTGATCATTGAAATCATAATGGACAGACGGTTGAGTCGCTCGTTGTACGCTAATTTTTGGTCGCGTATGTCCGTGTAGTTTCGCGATGCGGTCGGATTTACGTGCGATAATGACCGAGCTACCATGGTGGAAACTTGGGCTGATGGGACAGTTGATTGAGGGATCATCCTGTTTTGGACACGGTCAGTTACAATATTTGCCTGTTGAGGAGTTGCTCCCGCGTTTTTCATGCTTTCAATCATTCTTTCTCTGTCGAATGGTTCGATGCGTCCGTCTCGCTTAAGGATAGATATTGGTCCTTGAACCATCGGGCCAACTTGAGGAGGCCAGCGCCTGACAGGTTCACTCATATGTCATCAGCGATTAACTCTTTGAGGCTTTCACAAATAATAACGTTTTTGCAAAGCGATACAAATCTTCAACATTGCTGGTCTGGATCTATTTGGGGGTTGTTTACTTGCAAAATTCGAATAGGATAAAAAAAATAATTCACTTGCCAATACAAAAATGCTTTAAATCAAAACAGCTGAATGAAAACCGGTGTTTCATGTGAATGAAAGGCGTCTTGAAGAATTGATTAGTTATGTACAGCGGAATTTGGCGGAACGATGTAGCAAAGGAGCCGATTTCCAAGCTGCTATTTGGAGATTAGTCGACATCGTAAAAGAACAAAACAGAGAAATCGAAGCAATTAAGAATCAAAGGAAAACCTAGTTCTGTTCGTAAGAGCAAACATCAGGGGATTATCCATGAAAAAAGAGGAATTACAGGGTACTGAAAAAAAAGCCAACATAAAAATAAAAAAGAGTGGAACTTCGGCGAGTTTAATGGAGGAAGGCAAGCAAGTGTGGGCGAAGACAATCTTGCCTACCGAACTTGTCTACATCAAAGAAATTGCAGATAAGGAAAAGGCTGGGGTAGACGAAGTGTTTCATCATGAAGGGATTCCAGACATAATGAGAATCACTAAGTCTGGAAAGCTGCAATTCTACGAAATAAAACCCTTAAAAGGATCCGCAGACAAGCGGCTACTGAACCTAAATCAAAAAGAGACTATTCGTAGACTTCTTCTTAATAAAATGGTTAAGAGCGTCACTATGGTGTATTACGAAAAGAAAGACGGAAAAATCATCTACCCAGCTCAAATGAGATTAACGCTTGAGAACATAGATCAATATTCAATCTAAGGTAGTTAAATCAAGTCTCTTTGAGAATCGAATTAGCTAATTAGGTAGCGAAGTAGAATCTATGCGGAGCGAAGCGACTCCGAGTGCAAACCCGCAAATCTGATTAGCAATAGACGTGGAGGACTGGCTTAACGGTGCTGCCGCAGAGGTGTGGAAGCTTAATTATAAGTTTTGACTATTATTTATTTGAGGAAACTTTATGGGGACACCTCAAAAGGAAACAAAGAAGAAGTTGCTAACCGCCGCTGATGGTGCCTATGAGCAGTACAAGCGTAACTTGCCCCGTTATCGATTGGCGAAGGACTTAATGAGCCAAGATATTGTTACCACAGCTCCAGAAATTTCATTGGATGAAGCTGCTCGAATAATGGGAGAGAAGCACGTAGGAAGCCTAATTGTGGTAAACTACAAAACACCTGTGGGAATAGTCACTGAGCGAGATTTGCTGAGCAAGGTCTTAGCGTTTGGGCTGTTTCTAAAAGATGAAAAAGTTAAAGAGGTGATGTCGTTTCCGTTAGCCGGCGTTTCGCTTACTGCAACAATAAAAGAAGTTGCTCAACTAATGACTATTAAGAAAGGCAGGCTTGCGGTATTTGATGCTGGAATGCTTGTCGGGATCATAACTGCTTCGGACCTTATCAAGAGTTTGCCTGATCTAAATGAAACTGAGGTTAAAGTTGATGACCTCATGACAAAAGATGTCGTTACCGCTGATGAAGAAACATCAGTGATTCGTACTGCTGGTATAATGGGTAGGCAGCGTATTGGCAGTGTTATAGTTACCCGAAAAGGAGAACCGTTTGGCATTTTCACTGAACGGGATCTGCTTACGGCTTTTTTAGCTAAAGGCAGGGAACTATTTTCTTCAGTGGGTCCGGAGTGCTCATCGCCTTTAGTCACAATTCCAGCAGGCACAAGCGTTCACAGAGCCGCTGCCACAATGGCGTTAAAACACATTAGAAGATTGCCTATAGTCAGAGACGAGAAACTAGTAGGAATTGTTACAGCGCGCGACCTCGTCGAAGCTTATGCAAAATAACAACTTTTTTTAGACCAAAAGGAGGTGAAACAAAAAATAGAACACACCTGAAACGCGAAAATTTGGAAATGAGGGGTCAGGGGGCTTTGGAAAAAAGTGCTAATTTGCCGCTGGGATTTATTCTCTCTCTTATTCTGATTCCAGAGTCCCAGTAGACCTCAAACGAAATAAGATTCACAAATTTCAAAAGAAATTCTAAGATTGCCAGTTATTTTCCATGTTTATTTTTATATGCTGTTTTGAGCTTAGTCGAAACCGCGCGTTCCACTGAATTAGGCGTGAACTGCTGTTTCGGTTCGAAGCACCGCGCTGAGTTGACAAACAGACTCGCGGATCCGTTTTAAGTCCAAAAGATCCTTCGCTTCTGCGTAAAGTATGACGTCATATGATCCCATAACAGAGTGAACAATTTTGACGCCTTCAATCTTTTGTGTCTCTTGGACAACAAGGAAACCCTTTCCTTTCTTAGTTCGAATCAACATATAGAAGGGAATTTGCATTCTGTCTCGCCTCACATAAAAGTAAGGAGAGCCGAAATGTAAAGTTTTGGGAAGCGCGCTATTAGTCGTGAATTAACGGGCTTCTTTTGTTTTATGACTTTTCTGGGAATACCTTTTTATCTTTTGGAGAAACTTCAAACTTCGCGAACTTCATGTGTAGCGAATGTGTTTTCACGGGAAAGTTATGTGATTCGAGCGGCAAAGGCACCGCTAATTTCTGCTGTTCCGAGTGCAACATTCATTTGTGTTATAACTGTGCAATTGGCATGGTTAGGGTGGGCTGGAGAGGTTGCCCGATGTGCGGAAAGGAACTGAGATGAACTGCAGGATCAAATAGTGGGCTTTTGGTTTTATCTGAGATTCGTAAAGTCTCTATATTTTTTTCTCTTTTTAAAAATGTAAATAAATTATGAAGAATCAGAAGAAACGAGCCGAAGAAAGACGAAAAAAACTTTGCCCGACGTTCTGATTTAAAGCGCTGGCCGTGATATATTCCATCTTAAGTTTGAATACTGTTGGTTGATGTAACAATGAAGTATACATCAAACAAAGAATTGTTCGCCAATTACGATAAGATTTGGCAAAATGGTTCAGAAGTTAAGTACAAGTTTACTAGATTCGAATGGGCTAACGATTCTTAATGAGGAAACTGGCTTTCAAAACTTGCTTGCCGCGTCGAACCAAACTTTTGAAGCATAAAACTTTGATTTGTTTGTCTCCTTGAAGAGTGAAATCATGATTTCAGATTCATATGTTTTATATTTATTCTGAGAGCAGTATAGTTAAATTGAGAAGGCGAATCTTGCTAATAAATGAATGCTCTAAGTCCGGATTTCGCCATATTTTCCCCTCTCCTTCAAAACAAGATTCGCCCATCTCATTATCTATATAACTTAGGGCTCTTCTGATCGGGGATTTAACGTTTCTTACCTTTGGCAGGAAGTTGCTGTCTCAACTGTTTCTTTTTCGCTTCTTTCTCGCGTTCCATCTCTTTTCGTTGTGCGTTTTGAGTATTCTTTTGTTTACGTTTCATTACACTCGGCATAAATCTCAGCTTCAAGTTAACCATAATATGCTAATAGTGCTTTAATAATTTTCGAAGTCTATAAGAGGCTCGGTTTACAGGTTTTATCTTTTGGTTATGACTTTTGGTGTTGGAACAGTGCCGCCGTAATGTTTTTCGAGCGCTTTTCTGCATTCTTCAGCAAGTTCAGAATTAAGATTCTGGTCATATTCTTGATTCGTCATTTTGTTTCTCGATAATTTCAACAACTTTCATCAGCCCAAACGAAATTTGAGTATTTATTCCTGACTTCTGGACCTTTCTGCCAAATCTTGTCGTATTCTGCCAACAAGTCTTTGTTTGAAGTTTTTTTCATAGTTAATTCAACCATTAATATTAACTCTGAAGATTTATGATATAATGGTCGTTTCCGGAATTCGAATGTATCAAAAGTGGATATGTTGGATATGTCACGCTCGCATTAGACTATGGCCCGAATAGAGTCACAAAACTCGAGAGAAACCCACAATAGCGCTAAAATAAGCTTTCTTAAAACTTTAAAGAGACAAACATCCGGCGCGCTTTCATTTGCTTGCTTCTGCCGACGCGTGCGTTTGCTGATTAATTAGATTTCCACTAACATGCTCTTGCCTGTTGGACTAAAAGTCAAAAGATCGATCAATAACGCGTCACAGATACTATTATCTAATCTGAGATGATTATCAATTCATTAACCGTTCTGAATAACCAAACAAGAAATAAGATGATATTTTGATGAGTGAAGACAAAGGAAAAATTTATGACAAGATTAGTCGCTTGCCAAAGGTAAGTAATGAAGCCTTAGTAGAGATCTTAATGATTTTACAAGAAGCAGCGAAAGAGATTCCAAACATATCCAAATACTATGCTGAACCAAAATTTGACACCGATGATCGCGTAAGTAGTGGGCACTTTCGATATGAACAATATGTCCATGATATGCAGAAATGGCAACAGACGTGGCTTGGTTTAATTAAACGTAGAAGTACAAGCGCGTAAGCATAAAAACAGGGGGTGTGTAGAAAAGGACTTTCTATTTTCTAAGATCGCGGTCTTTTGAAGGCAGTTGTTTCTTCGATTTTTTCTGTCTGATTGTTCCTTTGAAGCTCTGCAGCTTCTCTTCGCAAACACCTGGTTTCCATTTGCAAATGCCTTCTATTATTTCTTCCAGGTAATACTCGAGCTCCTCGTTCATCAATTCGCTGGAACAATCAACCTTGTAGACAATTTCTTCATCATCTCGTCTCACGGTTATAGCAACCAAGACATTATTGTCCAATGCATTCTAGCCTCTATTTCTCTTAATTGCATATTAGATTTAAGTTTTTTTCCGCTTTTGTGTGTGCTTTGAATCGACCTTTGAAATTTATCGCAGGGGTGTGTGTGCGCGCTCCTCGATGCCCTATAAGGAATAATAGCTCAACCAGACCAAACGTGAGATCACACAAACGCTTAAAACCGAATTAATATAAATAGGAAAGTCGATTTACAAGTGCGCGTAACATATGTTAAGTGCGGTTGGACAGTCGACATTGAACGTGACATGAAGGCTCTATCTGAAAGCATCCACAAAGGCAAAACCGGGAAGGAGAAGAATGAGCAGGTTGGAGAAATCCTCAAAGAAGCAGAACACGCAGCCCAAGAAAAAGGAGTAGAAATTAAATTCGAGCACGCTACGCACTCTAAGAAAAAAGCACAGTCGCAATAAACTAACGTGAAGGATATAATGAATAGTCCAAAATTTCTTATGGGCCACTCAAAATTGGTATTGATTATTGCCGGATACGTAGTGTTGGTTGTTGTCCTCTGGATTGTTACAACGTATCTACCTAGTCCGTGGGGTTGAAGCAAGAATGAAGAAAGACCTCCTCTTCTTCCTTCTAAATTGAGGCGGTTTATCTCTGTCTGTTCTTGTAAAATTGGCTAAACTTTTTTCTCTATAATTATTTGATTGTTCTCGGCCCACGTCTGCAAAATGTCGACTCTGACGACCTTGAGGTATTCGACATTCCTTTGGGAATTGTGACCTATAGCATGTGCTCTGTAAACCTTTCGTTGAATCTTTAGCCACATTCGCCCATTTCAATATGGCGCTAATGACTGCTGAATTTGTCTATGATCACAATTTCGTTCAGCGGTTTCCGGTTGGGCTCGGGAAAGCTAGCGCTTGTATAACCCACCGGAATAATTGCTACTACGCGGTAGGCGTCAGGTAATTTTAAGATTTGTTTGACTTTGTTTTCAGTTGAGTTCTTATGATCTTTAATGTCAATTATGCCCATCCATCCTGTGCATAAGCCAAGGCTTTGAGCTGCCAAAGCTATGTTCTGGGCGGCAGCAGCTCCGTCTTCGGTATAATGGTACGGGTCTGCTCGGGTGTCGACAACTACGGCTATGCAGACTGGTGCTTCTTTAATGCCTTTGGTGAAGACTGATGGAGCGGATACTGTGCATTCTTCTTTCAGCGCTTTATTTTTTATGACTATGAATTTCCAGGGTTGCGTGTTTGCCCAGCTGGGTGCCCATCTGCCTGCTTCGAGGATTGCTTGCATTTTTTCTTCTTCGATTGGTGTGTCGTCAAAGCGCATTATGTTGCGCCTGCGTTTGATGGCGTTTAGAACGGGGGTCTCCATTTAGTGCCATTTCTCCCAAGAATTATTTAATACGTTTTTAATAAAAAGACTTTGGTTTTAGCCTGCGCTATCTTGAAGATTTTCTCAAAAGATGATGAAAAGGTCTTTATTCTGTTTTGTATGATAGCTTGTGCGCGCGTACTAGCCCACAGCCAAAAACTATTGATACCCAATAACGTTAAAAAGGAAATCTCGATTCGGAAAAGGAAGTAAACCCATCACCGAACTATCAAGAGCTAGTGGGGTCAGTAAAATAGGTTGGTGTGTTGGCCATAACCCGCCTCTTAAAATACGTGAACACGACACATAAAACAGTAAGAATTAAAGGGTTAAGGCTTATTCTCTATGGTTATATGGCTGTTATCGGCCCACATTCGCGTGCGCTTGCTTGGGCGTGTGGCGCAGTTTATTAGCTGCTCGCATCCGAAACAGGTCTCAGGTATTGTTGTGGATCTATTCGACTGGCTGAAATAGCTAATATTGTGAGGACATGGACTAACCTCTGAAGAAGACTGTTCCATTCGTTGGTTTGGCGGACAGGGCTTCTCGATTTGTAGACTTTCACCAATTTGTGCGCCACCCTGAATCTGAGTCTCTGCAAAGAGAGGTTTTTCGCTGTCTTTCTCCAATATGGGAAGTTTTGTTTCTTCAGCATTTGATGGGGACACCATGTTTGTGTTCCAGTAAAGCTCTCGCGAGAGCGTTGGTCCAAGAGGGGGGGTGGACAAGTGAGAAGCGACGGGCATTGGTGGAAGCGCTTTGCGCTTATTGATGCGACGAGCGGGTGCGCGCCCGCTATTTGATACTTCTCTTTTTGGCTGAGGCTCAGAATGTTTCAGCTCTTCACAATGGCAATCTTCGTTTTCTTCCTTTGCTTTGCACTGTTCACATAGATCAGAAGTCGGTTTCGTAGGGGTCTTTTGGTATTTGTAAATGGGATACTGAGTGCAGTTCTCACACCAATGCCAATTATCATGATCGCTTCCTTTAACATAAATCACCGCTCTTATCACCACTTTTCCATTTAGCAAATTTGTATCAAATGGAAAATACTAATATACATTATCTTTTTTCAGTGCAACAAAAATACAACCCACAGGGGCACCAAAACATTTTTTCCCCCATACGACAGCGCGCTCTCAAAAATTTCACTTTAAGCTAGGACCCTCTCCCCTCTGCTAAACAGTCGTTTCAGCCTTTCTTTTTATTTCAAAAAAGGCGTACACTGCTTTGCTTCTCTAGCGGGTGAAAGAAGGCGGAAAACTTTGGCCAAAACAAAAAAGAAAATGTACTAATAAAATGAAGATTGTGCAGCTACCAAGACAACGACATTATCAGAGTTCTAAATCAAGAGTTAGAAGAGGCTGTTTAATGTGGGCTGGTGTGTTGGCCATAACCCGCCTTTAGCCTGAGTAATTTTTCAGGTTCTATTTCATTGCTCATTTTTTATCCCTATACTTCTATTGTTTCAATCTAGTTATAAATTTTTTGAAACGATTTTACAAAGTGGCAGTATGTTTTAAATTCAATCGATGCGTACTGCACTATGTCAATTTGAAGGAATGTAAACATGGATGTTGCCGAACCTCCATTTTATGGTTCATGGAAAGGACGAGTTTTAGAAGCAATTGCAATAGAGAATATACGCGATTGGAATGGGATACTAGAATATACTGAACTTTTTCCTGAAAATCTAAACAAGGCTATGCATGAGTTATATGATTTAGATGTGATTGAACGCCAAGATGATGGACGTTATTGGATTAAGGATATTGTTTTATACCATCAATATCGCTCATATTTTGAAACCGCTACCGATGATTATAAGACCCCGCTAATTCAACACGAAGAACCAAAAGAGGTCATTTTGGAAAAAGCCCTTCCAAAAGATGAAAACCTCGCTGATTTTGTAGCTAAATGGAGAGCATTCAAGAATCTATCCTTTTCTTTAGATGCTCGTCACTTCTTTTTGGAAGGCACTTATCTTGATGACCTTTCTAAAGATCTTATTCGACGTGCAAAAAAAGAAGTATTGTTAGTTAATCCATATCTAGAATTGTGTAATTTGAGCAACACTCTTATTGATGCTGTAGAGGCTAAGGCTAATGTTTTGGTTATTACAAGAAACCCCTCAGATAATAAACGTGACAATCTAGAAAATATTGAAGAGAAACAAAAGTACCATGAATCACTAAAAGATAAAGGCATAATAATTAATTATGACCCACGCATTCATGCCAAACTACTCGTTGTAGATGAACAAATTGCAGTTATCTCTTCGATGAATTATTATTCTTGGTCATCAGGTGGGTCTTCTTGGGAAGCGGGCATGATTTCTATTGACGGAGCTATTGTAAATTCAGTCCATAAGACTATTCATCACCTTCTTAAGAAATTTTAGGGTTTGAAATTTCCTGCCCGAAGGGTCAAGCCGAACTTTAGGGCAAGCTGAGGAGTAGGTCTTCCAGAAGAGGCTCGGCTTGCAGGTTTTGGGTCTTGGGGCTCCAAAACTTCGGCTTGATTCAGGTCTGGTTTTGCAGACCGTTGGAAATGCCGAGCCAGCATTTCCAGAACAGAAAATTTCTCCTTGAGGCTTGGGTTTATGTTTCCGACGACTTGTTTTCTTTAGTGCTTTCAGCTTTTTCATTGTTTAATTGGTTAATAGAATTCGTGTTAGTTTCTTTGTCTGTTAGTTGGTTTGTGTCTTTTTTCCGTGGGTATTTCTGTTTATAAGAGGACGAAACAGCTTGGTAGTGTAGGAGGGTAATCAAAATAAAAAACAAAGCAAAAAAGAAAGCGAATAGCGAAACGAAAAAGACAAACCAATCCAAAAACAAAGCAAAAAAGGAATGGCAACAGAGGTAAAAGAAAGAGCCGCCAAAATCAAGTTTTTTCCTAAAATAATAAGTGGCTTGACTAATGCCGATCAATTAGTGCACGCTTCTAGCTACGCATTCGCTTGGGCGATTGGCTGGAACGTGAGGGAGCGAGGCAAAGCAAGCGACGCCGAGACCCTGGTGCGCACGGGATAGTTTGATAGCGAAAGTCATTGTGTCGGCTTAAGAGGGATTCCTTAAATAAGCTCTTTTTCACCCTAAATCTGGCGGCAAGTGATCTGAAAAATGAAGTGCAAAGTTTGCGGCGAACCACCCAAAACCCGAAGTAAAGATGCTGAAAGATTCAGTAGAAAAACGGGTTTCTGTTCAATTGAGTGTCAAGAAAAATACCTCAGAATAGAGAGACAGAAAGACTGAGCTTGAATAAGTCGTGTTTGGAAGGTGCGAGGCGGAGCGCAAGCGACGCCGAGAGTGGCGCGCCTGTGGGTCTGGCTGTGGAACGCTGTTTAGTAGCCTTTTCTTTTTAGAAAGCTAATTATTGGGCTTAGACATTTTCTGACAAAGCATCTAATCTCATTGCTTCTAGCAATTATGTTTGCAATTGGTGGGCTAATCAAATAGTACAAACCAGTTATTCTTCTTCCAACAGGATTTGTCTTAAGCTTTACATCTCTAAATTTCCTTATTACATCAAGTTCTTTTGCCGTTGTTGTTCCGTATGCGGCGGTTGCAATGAAGCAACCTTCGTGTTCCATGACTCCTATCTCAAGATGATCGTTTTTGTATTTTAGTGTCGAATAAACTTTATAAGCGGTCTCCTGAGGGCGGTAGAGAACGTCATCGTTACTATACCTATGCACTTCTATACCGTGCCGATTAAGGAGAAGATCTCGATAATAATCATGTTCCTTTTGTACGTAATTGTCATGCACGCAACCAGCCACTTCTACTCCCAAGCGTAATCTTGGGCAATAGAAATCCAATATGTAACCGTATTGAACTGATTGACGGTAGAATATGTAGTCTGGAAAATTCTAAACTTGATTGCTAAGTATATCCCACATAGCTGCTTCTGCTTTTGTCGGATTGTTCCGCATTTCTGCAGCTTTTTCGAATTTAGCGGGGTTGCTTCGTTTATGATATCTGCGATAACCATA
This sequence comes from Candidatus Bathyarchaeota archaeon, assembly GCA_963825115.1. Classification (GTDB taxonomy): domain Archaea; phylum Thermoproteota; class Bathyarchaeia; order Bathyarchaeales; family Bathycorpusculaceae; genus JADGNF01. The sequence continues at coordinate 453,113 of CAWGRS010000002.1, forward strand.
CCCCTTTCTAACGCTGTAATAGGGCATGTAACTGTGCCTCTGAGATAAGAGAATTATTAGTTTTGTCGAAGTTTTCTTTTATGCGTTTCCTATAGCTCATGTTTCTTTTTCTATCAAAAAGGGAAGGGTTGGTTATTTGCGTTTTTTGAAAAATTGTGCTTCGTCTATTTATCGTATTAAAAACTCGTCTGGCAAAAAGCTTTTAAAGAATTCTAAAAATAGAGAAATAGGGTGGCTAGTTTGAAGGTATCCGTTGGTTGTCTTGATGGAATTCTACGTTTTCCCAGATTTTGCTGCAAATGTTTGAACCCAAATCCCGACCGCTACATTACTATTGGGCGTGCCGACTCCCCGATAATTTCGAAAACCTACACGACAACGTCGATTAAAGTGCCGATTTGCAGTTCCTGTTACAAGCCAAAGCAAAGAACGGCTGTGAAAATAGGCTTGATTATAGGCATATTCCTGATGACCTTAGGCGCAGTCATCCACTCGCTGCTTTTTGGTCCAGCTGACCCACGTTGAACGAAATAGGTTTAGTTATATTCTTAATTTCAGCAATAACATTTCTCGTTATCCAGCACACGCTCCCTGTTAAGATGAAAGCCCCACCTCCACGCGTCATCTTACAATTCAATAGCCCGAGATATGGCGAAATGTTTGGTGCCGCTAATAGCGATTATTCGGGAAAATGTGAAATCATCAAAGACAGGTGATAAGCGCCATCGTTTTGCTTGCAGAAATAAAAGAAAGAGTTATTTGCGCTTTTTGAATAGTTGCATTCCTTCGATTGTTGTGACGTATTGGAAGCCTTCTTCGATTAGGCTCATGGCTTCCTTCTTTGTTGCCGCAGCTCTACAAGTCCATTCGTCATTTTCAAGGTTTACGAGGTGCATATATAGCTGTGTAGTTGTGAGTTTCTTGTGACCCATTTGGCACATTGTGAAGAAAGGGTCACCTGAGTCGCGTAATGTCTTGGTGCAGAAGTAGTGCCTGAAATCGTAGAGTCTTATTGATTTGATTGTTGGGTCGTTCATTTTTTGTGCGAGTCTGTTTCTCATCTCGCGGTAGCTGTATCCATAGTTTGCTCCTGTTCCGTGGAATAGTCTGTCGTTAGGGTTCAGATTGTTATCTCTAATCAATTGCTCGATTGATGTTTTCAGATTGTTAGAGATTTTTATGGCTCTTGGGTTGCCTCCTTTGGCTGTGGTTGGCATTACTGCGTTGTGGTCTGTGTCTATGTCTTTGGCTTTGAGCCGCATGAGTTCTACGGGTCTAAGTCCTGCTTCCATGCTAATTTACAGCTTGATAGAAAGTGGTCTTTGTGCGCTTGATATGAGCATAATGAGTTTTTCTTTTGTTGGCAGTTTGATAATTTTGGCTTCTTGCTGGTAGAAGGGCATTTTCCATGTTATTTGGTAGAATTTGCAGTATTTGTTATAGGCGATTGCCAAGTTTCTCTTGTAGCTGTCTGAGCCTTCCATTTGTGCCAAGAAAGCTTTGACTGATTCGGGTTCCGCGAGGCTTGCGTGTCTTGAGAGTAGGCTGAGGGCTTTTCGGGTGAATCTCATTGTGTCGTCGCTTTTGTTGTCGTTCTTCATTTGGATTAAGACATTGATTTGCTTGGATTCGTCGGGTATGAGGTTTTTGTCTATTTGGCAGGGCGTTATCACTGGGCGTTTGTACTTAAAATCCACTGAATTTCCCCCCTTCCCTCAAAATAGGCGGTGTACAGTTGAAATAGGCTGGTGTGTTGGTTGTAACCCGCCTTTTGTTGTCTGTGGCATTCGGCTAATCGGGCTACCCGCGCTCTCAGGTAGAGACCTCATCAGCGCTGTTTGCCCTTTCCACTTGCAGGACGGCCGTTTCATCGTTCCAGTCCAGCACACTCAACATTATCCATGCATCATCGCCAAGTCTGGGTGGACGTATCGTTTCTGCTCCGTTGCCAAGGCTCTCGCCTTCCTCCCTAAAGGAGGTGCAATTCTACGCGTGGGCGGAGTTTCCTCAGACCCATCAAATTTAGGGCCCGAAAGCCACACACCAACTCGCCAGCCCAGATGCTAAATCGTAGTCGCAAGCAATATCTATTTCCCAATAATGTATAGCCAGTTATGAACAAACACGTCATCCTAGTCACAGGCACACCCTGCGTGGGCAAGACAACTCTCGCCAACAAACTTGCAGAACATCTAAACGCTCAATACATCAATTTGACTGATCTTTCAAAGAAAGAAAATCTCGTACTCGGCGAGGACAAAGAAAGACACACCACCATAATTAACGAGCCAAAAATGCGCCGCAAACTCAGAGCCATCATTGAAAAAGCTAAGATGGATGTTGTAGTCGATGGTCACTACGCTGCCGCCGTTACACCAAAAGCTTTAGTCACGAATGTCTTCGTTCTTAGACGCAATCCTGAGGAATTACGCGAATTCATGAGAAACCGAGGCTACACCGAACGCAAACAAGAAGAGAATCTGGCAGCTGAAATCCTCGACGTTTGCCTGGTCGAAGCCTTACGCAAACAAGACAAACCGAATGTCTGCGAACTCAACATTACGAGTAAATCACTTGAAAATGTTCTCAGTGAGGTTTTAGCTGTGCTTGAAGGAAAAAAGAAATGTTATGTGGGCTGCGTAGACTGGCTAGGCATGCTTGAACGTGAAGGCAAAACTGACGAGTATCTAAAACTTTAATTCGCTATCGGAAACTTGTTGTCAACTTCTGTTTAGTCAAAAGTGTGATTTTGCGACGGTTTGAATAGGATTTCGCGTGATCACTGAATTTTTCTCCGATCATGATGGGATTTGGCATTTTCACATCCGCTGAAGCTGTATCTAATCCAATAATCACGTTAACTCCGATTGTGCGGTTCCAATCGCGAATCCAAACAACCTGCTCATCGCGACCTTTCTGAACAACGAGATCAAACTGCCGGGTTACCCCACTGTCACCTTCTATCGAGACGGCTTCGCTTTTTAACTTGTATCCTTCCTTCTTGAAGTAGCTAATAGCTATGTTAACTAAACCCGTATTTGTTTTCGGCTTCTCTGCCATGCTCATCCGTTTAAACGCTTCCCAATAGTGTTATCTAATCGTGTGTGGAAAAGGCTTTCGCTAGAGGCACAACAGATATGTCCCCGACGGTAATCTATGAATGCGGCAGATGTGGCGGCTTACTTATGGCAGCCATAAATCTGAAAACACGTACCTGTCCATATTGTGGCGTAACCGTTACTCTCCTCAAATCCAAGCGAATTGGCGTAGCGCGAGACGCTTTTGAAGCTTCTGAAATGCTCCGAAAAATCAAGGCCGAAAGGCAAAGCAACGTGCGAAAGAATAAGGCAACATAAAGCAACTATTTTTGCCCAAATCCGTACTCAAGAAGGGTTCTATGGCCGTACCCTCGAATCGCATCATAAACCGACTCGGGAGTGTACCCAGCAAACCCCAAAAGGCTCGCAGCAGACGCGTATAACAAAAGCAGATATTTTTTCATGTCAGCATTTACGTCGCTATCAATTAACTGCTCCGCCTTCACTCTACGGTCAAAACGCTTGCTCTCAGCATCAGCAAATATGAAGCGAATATTCTTGCCCGCGTTAACTTCAGCACCTTCACGTATCAACTGCTCAGCAGCTATTGCTTGACTCACACGTTGCCTATACTTGCCAGGCTGCTTAGACAAATGCTTGGTCACGACGAGATCCCAAACGGGAACTTCGCCGTTGAGCAACTTTTGTCTGTAATCTTTTACAACTTTAAGAGCAGCTGGAATTTTTCTGAGGAATTCTTGAGCATTATTTGCAGTAGCAAATACGTTGATCATTTCCATTTGGGCATCGTAAACAAATTTTGGTGTGTCTCTGCGGCGAGTTTCTACGCCTCGAATTTTGACTTTGCCACTCTCCATGACGCCATAGTACCGATTTAACACACCTATCCGCGGATGAACCTTGCTGGGCAAGAAAACTATCCATTTATATTTGCCCTCAAAATTCAAAGGCACCCCAATCTCATGGCTGACCTCAGCACATAACTCATTGTATTCGTCGACTGTTGCGTCCGTCTTCTTGAGCCACAAAGAATCAACAATACCATGAACAACACTGAATTTACGTTTCTCAGCAATGCGAGCTGCTCTCAAGAAAGCGTCTCGTCCAAATGCGCATACTCCGATGTGCCCATCAACCGTGCCAAACTTTGCATTTTTGTAGCCTAAGTAGCCAAAACAAGTCACAAGAATCCACTTTAAAGCTGCTTGCCGCCTATCATAAAGTTCTTTGAATACAACATTAGGCGCTTCGTCTCTAAGACGCTTGTAGGTTTGCCGTTTATTCACAACGAACTCCAAAGTTTTCGGAACGATACCCATTTTTCTCTCGCAAATATGGAAAGCCATGTCGGGTATGCGGCGCTTCGAGTTTGGGCAACACTTGCAAAGCACGGTTTCCGCGGAGATGTTGTGCTTCACCATCAAAGAAGGATACATTGATGAAAAATCAACTTCGCAAATTTCATCGTGAAGACCCACGATAGGCTCATACACGATGCCGCCGCGGTCGCCCACCAAAAGCTCATAACCAGACTTCCAAGCCTCCGGTATGCTCTTGTTGCGCGGAATCAGAATATCATCTTTAATGGCTTGGTAAAACTGCAGCGAAGACATACTTGAGCCGATGGAGGCCCTCGAAGAAGTGTGCAGAGGCATTCTGCAGATACGCGCAATCTCGTACAAGCCATCAAAACTACATTCACTTAAAGCGAATGTGTTGTCCTCGTCGATGTGTACCCGCCCAAATAGGCGTAACGTTGTTGCCCTATAGAATGTACGCCCATAAGAAAAGAAAGTTCTACCACCACCCTTTATTTTCGAAGGAAAAGGCACAGGATCTCTGCTCAGAAGAAAACGATCAAGTACGTCATTTTCCTCTGCGCGATGAACAAGGTATGGAAAAAGGTAAGAATCTCCGCCTGACGTCAAAACAATGTCAGGGTCAAACTCTCTAACCCTATCTGTTAGCTGCAGAAATTTGTAAGCTTCACTACCTGAATCAATCACAACCTTCTCGTCTGCCTGAGCAATAGTAATAGCGCCTACTGGATCATCAAAATTTCCAATTTTGCCTGCCTTAGCAATTTCCACGCATAGGTTCATTGTCTTCAGAGGCGGAACAAAGTAATCGTTGCTTCTAACAGAATCAAGAAGTTTGTACTGCAAACCGGCCGATTTATTTTTGATTTCTACGTATGCAAGAGGGAAAATGTCATGATTGAATAAGTAGGTGCGGTCGCCGTGTAAGTCGCAGTTATGGACTTCGTATCGAAGGTAATCGCCCATCTTCAAGATGTCGCGGGTGAAGGCGGATATCATTCTGCAGTCCTTAAGAGTGATCTCCAAAACGCGTGATTTTTCCGAGTCTGTTGGATGAGCGTACTTGTTCGCGAAATCCCAAGTCGCAATGACTTGACTGGAGTAAAATGTACTGGCTAATCTTTCTATGTCCTCTTGTTTTCCAGATATGTATATTTTCGGTTGAAAATCATCAATTAAACGAGTTCTTTCACCGTTTTCTCCAATAACCCAGACAGCCACTTCGCCTTGGTTAGAGGGATAAACGTCAAAGATCCATCCCCGGATGCTGCTAGGGTTGGTTGATGCGCTGTTTGAGGACGTCCAAATCCTTCCCTTGCTTCTCCAGCTGCTTTTGGATGGATAGTAGCATGGACAAAACCATTGGTTCGAAAATTATGGGTGTGGTAGCGTTGCTTCCTGCTGAAGCATAGTTACGACAAGCATCCATGAGTATATCAAAGGCTTTTTTGTCTTCTATGCGCAGTACCTTGGCGAATCCACTCATTCGATGAATTTCATCGTCTACTGCCATTCGGTAGGATTCAACTGTTTTCCCCAATTGGGGTTATCCCTGCATAAAATCCGTTAAAGTAAGGTTTTCAGAGGGAAATTCAGCGGTGCCAAGCATGAAACGTGGATGTTTTTCTAAGATGAATTCGCGGTCGTACATAGTTTGTTTGAGTGCTAGAACTATGTTGGCTCGTTCGCAAGTCACATTTTGAAGGTAATTGTTGCGACTGTTGTTGTGGCGAGACGGATAAGTGGCAATTAAGATTATTTGGTGTTGACGAGCAAAACTCTGAAGGTACGCAACAACTTGACTGAATACACGTCTTGCTTCTTCATCGGGAATGTCCTTGTCTAAGAATAGACCTGCAATGTCGGAAATTATCACGAGCTTCGCGTTGTATTTTTCAACTGCGTCTTTTAGGCGTTCCATTATGAGCGCTGTCATTTGGTAGGCTGTGAAGGCTCGAGCAAGATAGATGTGATCAAGCGTCTGCTTGGGATCGAGGTGGTGAATTTGTGATAGTCTGGAGATTTGATATAATCTGAAAGTGTTTCCGCCGTCGATATAGACGACGCTGCTGCTTAAGCCGCCTATTTGGCTGGGCAGTTGGGCTCGGACGCAAAGCAGGGAAGTTAGGGAAGTTACTGAGGGTGATCCGTAAATGACTGCGAAGTCGCCGGGAGCGAAACCTGGGAAAAGATCGTTGACGTTTTGCATGTTCAACGAGAACAATGCTTGCTTTGTTGGATTCTTAATTAACAGATTTTGGGACATTTTAACGCTCTCCACTTGTCTGAGAAAATCATTGGCGTAGTTTTCAGCTTTTAAGTTACCTCAGAAACGACTATGTACTACTGTGGAGGGGGGTGAGTTAAAGTGAACATTTAACCATCAAACTTTAAGACGTAATTGAGTTGGTTTGATTAAGAGAAAAAAAACGCGAAAAGATAGACAAAACTTAAATTCCTTTTCAACCAAATTTCAATGTTGATCGTTATGTCACAGAAACTTGGGGACTATCTTTCAGAATACATCAAAGGAAGAGTTGGAGTATTCAAAAATTACCTTCTCGCCGCGTTAGAAAGTAAAGACCAAAGCATTTGGTATCTGCAAGCAAGCGCTGGAATGGTCATTCCGTCCTCAGACATAAAAAACTGTGATCTTCTAAGAGATGCACAACTTTTCAGTGAAGACTTGAGGGTTTCAAGAAACGGTCGAAATACCTACAAAACTTATCACCTAACAGAGTTAGGCAAAAAGTTCGCTGAGGATATGAAAGCAGAAAGCCTAATACCTGAAGATCAGGAAAAACTTCTTAATCCAATGACCTACCTCGCGGAATAGCACCTGAGCAGCTTCACCTTTCGATTTTCTAATTCTTCGGCTAGTTCCCAATTGTAGGGAATTGAGCCACTCAACAGGAGTTTTCTTACCGGAACGTCCATAGTTCACCCAAATTTTCCAGCAAGCGAACTGTATCAATCTCTTTTAGTGTCTCCTAGAGGTGCCTCGTGAACCAGTTGATGGCAAGAGCAGCTGCCTCTTCAAGCTTTCCTGATTCCTCAAACAGATGTGAAGCGCCGGGAACTATTTCGAGTTTTTTCTCTGCGTGGATAAGCTCTAAAGCTTCCCTGTTTAGCTGCAGAACTTCGATGTCAATTCCTCCGACGATTAAAAGAGTTGGCGCTTTAACTTTGGCAAGACTTTCGCCAGCAAGATCTGGGCGACCCCCACGCGAAACTACTGCTGCAATTTCCTCGGGAAGTTTTGAAGCTGCAATTAAAGCTGCAGCCGCGCCTGTGCTGGCTCCAAAATAACCCACCTTCAACTTCTTCGTGGTAGAATTTGTTTTGAGCCACTTGGTTGAGAAAACCAGCCGTTCCGCCAACAAACCTACGTCAAAGCGATATTGTCCCGTGTACTCATCTACTGCTTCCTCTTCAGCCGTTAAAAGATCAATTAACAAAGTGCCGATGCCCTTTTTGTTCATCAATTCTGCGACGTATCGGTTTCGTGGACTAAATCTGCTGCTGCCACTTCCATGAGCAAAAAGTACTATGCTCTTTGCATCTTCGGGAACGGTCAAATTGCCATTAATCGTTTCTTCATCCAAGATAATTTGAACCAGATTTCTTTCTTTTTTTAATTTGTTCATTCGGACGCCTCGTTCTTTTTTTGGTTGGCTCGGCCCAACAATTCTGTTACTTCTTCATCGCTGGTTTGGTCAAAATCTTCGTAAAATTCGCCAATTGCATAGAAAGGTTCGGGAGTAAACAAACAAACGACACGATCAGCCTCTTTCTTCAAGGCAGTAACGGTGTCAGGAGGACCTACTGGAACGGCAACTACAAGAGGCTTGGCGCCTTGCTTGCGAAGTGAACGCAATGCCGCTTTCAATGTAGAACCTGTAGCCACTCCATCATCAACTAAAATTACTTCTCGCCCCGCGACCTCGGGGTTTGCGACATTACCTCTGTAGCTTTTTAAGCGTCTCTTAATTTCCATTTTCTGTCTTTCAACCTCCTCCACTAGGTAGCTTTCAGAAACACTTAACATTTCAACTAAACTCTCGTCTAGAAGAAGAGTCCCATCTTCCGCAACTGCACCTATAGCCAATTCTGGATTGTTGGGGGCGCCAATCTTTTTAGTAATGAAAATGTCCATAGGGACACCCAATTCTTTTGCTATTTCATAGCCAACTACTACGCCTCCTCTTGGTACCGCTAAAATAACGGCTTTTTTGCTTGTTCCTTTGAGAGCAATTGCTAATTTCTTTCCAGCATCTGCTCGATTTTTTAGAAGCCTCATCTGAAAATATTCACCACCAAAACAATTTTTCCGACAATAGGATTTACTCCGTTGCCACTTTACTTTATCTTAGAACCAAGTTATATTCTATATGGAAAACAAAAACCAACTCTCTATTTTGGAATACAAAAAAGGATAAGTCAGGGAGAAAAAATTACCTGTCGATAGCCTAAATCAGGTGCAACAGGTTGATAAATAACGGAATGAACACGATAGAAAGCGTGCTCAACAGCTTTATCAAAACGTGCAAACTTGGTCCTGCTGTATCTTTGAGTGGATCGCCAACTGTATCGCCTACCACGGCTGCTTGGTGCGCTTCAGAGTTTTTGCCGCCCAAGTTACCTGCTTCGATGTATTTTTTAGCATTATCCCAAGCTCCTCCTCCCGTGTTCATCAGTAGAGCCAAAGGAACCGCGGTCAAGGTGGCTCCGATTACGAGTGCTCCAACTGCAATAGGTCCCAACAGAACTCCTATGACTATTGGAATAACCAGAACGACTAGTCCTGGAACAACCATTCCTTTCAGTGCGGATTTCGTGCTAATGTCAACTGCTTTGCCATAATCAGGTTTCGTCGTTCCTTTTAGAATTCCAGGCATTTCTCTAAACTGACGTCTGACCTCTGCAACCATTTCACTTGCTGCTTTGCCTACAGCGCTGATGGCTTGCGATGAGAACAGGAAAGGCATCATTGCACCAATGAAGCCTGCTACTAATACAGCTGGGTTGGAAATGTCTACGGTGAATGTGCTTAAACCAAAGTGAAGTTTTGCCTCTTCAGAGTATGTTTGGAAGAGCAACTGAGCGGCTAGCAGCGCTGAGCCTAATGCGAATCCTTTCGTCAATGCTTTTGTGGTGTTACCCACAGCGTCGAGAGCTTCCATTGTTTCTTCTGCACCTTTTTCACCAGACATTTCAGCGATGCCAGCGGCGTTGTCAGCGATTGGTCCAAATCCGTCGAGTGCCAGAACCATACCCATGACTGCGAGCATACCCATCGTGGCCAACGTTGTTCCATAAATTCCGCCTATGAAGGAGGATATGCCGATTTGCAGCGCGAATTGAGTTCCAAACCAGTAGGATGCAATGAGGGCGATTACAAGCGAAATTATGGGGAGAGCGGTGGTTTCAAGTCCCACTGCAAGACCCGTTATGATGTTGGTGGCACTGCCTGTTTCGCTGGCTTTTGCTATTCTGATAACTGGGCTTCGGTCTCTTCCGGTATAATAGTCAGTTATGTAGTCTATGGCTACGCTGGCAATGAGTCCGGAAAGCAAACAGAAGTACAAATAGATGTTACCCAGGAAGAGGATCGTTGCGATAAGAAACAGAATTGCCGAGACTATTGTGGTGACCATCATGCCTTTTCTCGCCACGACGGCGCCCTGCGCTTCGAGCGCTTCGGCGATGTCGTGCGTTCCGACCGAACCATACAGCTTGCCTTCGTCGCCGGCCTTCGCGGAAATCGTCACCGCGATGCCCTGCAGTTTCGCGGCGCGACCCTGCGCTTCACCCATGCGTTCCTGCGCCACGCGCTCGAGTTCGGCACGACGCGCTTCGAACACCGCGCGATTGTCCTTCGAGGCGCGAACGGCCTTGCCCTTCGGGATCAGGAAATTACGGGCGAACCCGCTCTTCACGACCACTTCGTCGCCGAGGTCGCCGAGGTTGACGATGCGTTCCAACAGGATGACGTTCACTTGATGCTCCCGATCACTGATGCGCGTCGGTATACGGCAGCAACGCCAGATACCGCGCTCGTTTGATCGCGACCGCCAGCTGCCGCTGATAGCGCGCGCTGGTGCCGGTGATGCGGCTCGGCACGATCTTGCCGGTTTCGGTGATGTACTGCTTCAGCAGCTCGAGATCCTTGTAGTCGATCTCTTTGATGCCTTCCGCGGTGAAGCGGCAGAATTTCTTGCGGCGGAACTGACGCGGCATGCTCATTTCTGTTCTCCCACGGCTTCGCCTTCTTCGGCCGGCGCTCTCTCCGGATCCGCGCGTCGGGCCGCCAGTTCTTCTTCACGGCGGCGATCGCGGTCGCGTTCCTTTTCCTGATCGCGCAGTTCTTCGGCGTAGATCTTCGAGATCTCGGTGACCGGCTCGCTGCGGCTGATGATCATGTTGCGCAGCACGGCGTCGTTGAACCGGAAGGCACTGGACAGCTCTTCGAGCGTCGCGGCGTTCACTTCGATGTTCATCAGAACGTAGTGCGCTTTGTGGATCTTCTTCACCGGAAACGTCAGCTGCCGGCGACCCCAGTCTTCGAGACGGTGGACTTTGCCGGTGCCGCGTTCGATCAGGGCTTTGTAGCGGTCGATCATTCCCGGCACCTGATCGCTCTGATCGGGATGCACGAGAAACACGACTTCGTAATGTCGCATTGCGCCTCCTTATGGCGTAACCGCTTCCGCGTCTTTTCTCGAAGAAGGGGGCGTGAAGCAAGGAGTGATTTGAAGGAGCGCGGATTCTAGAGAGGGTGTCGGCAAATGTCACGGCCAAACCACTGCGCACGCGACTGGCCATAGACCTGCACCGTTTTGTCGCCTGCGTCGCACGTCTCCCGCAGCCAGGCGGATCCCAGCCGCTCGGCGACGTCGATCGACGGCTGATTCGGCGCGTCGATGCAGTGAATCACCTCGGTCCATCCAAGCGATTCGAACGCCCACGTAATAGCGGCCGCGGCGGCCTCGACTGCGTAACCGTTGCCCCACGCCGGGCGGGCGATGGCCCATCCGATCTCGGTCCCGATGTGGCCGTTCGGAACCCAGGGACCCACTCGTCCTACCCAGTTCCCGCTGGCGCGTTCGATGACCGCGAACAGACCGCAGCCTTGTCGCTTCCACATGCGGGTCACCACCGCCATGCCTTTCCTCGACTCGCTGCGGGTCTGAACGCCACCAATGAATCGAGTCGCTTCGCTATCGGAATCGAGCGCCGCCCAGGCATCGAGATCCGCCGCCATCGGGGGTCGCAAACGCAACCGCCGCGTTTCGATGAGCGGTTCGGTCACGAACGCGCCGCCCGCTGTCGCACGGCCTCGAACAACAGGATGCCGGTGGCTACCGACACGTTCAGGCTCGACACGGCTCCGCGCATCGGCAGGCTCACCAGCTGATCGCACGTCTTGCGCGTCAGATCGCGCAGCCCCTTCCCCTCGCCGCCGAGCACGAGCACGGTCGGCCGGGTCAGATCGGCTGCGTCCCACGAACCGTCCGCATCACCCGCTGCGCCCACCACCCAGGCGCCCTGCCGCTTCAGCCATTCGAGCCGTCGCACCAGATTGCTCACCTGCACGATGAACAACGATTCCGCCGCACCGCTCGCTGACTTCCGGGCCACCTCGCTCAGCGGCGCGGTGCGGCTCTTCGGCAACAGCACCGCGCCGACCCCGGCGGCGTCGGCGCTGCGCAGACAGGCACCGAGGTTGCGCGGATCCATCACGCCATCGAGCGCGAGCAGCAATAAAGGTTGTGGCAACGAAGGCCACCGCAGTTCCAGTTCGGTCTCAGAGCCGAGTTCCCCCTGCGCGGTTTCGGCGACGACACCCTGGTGCCGGCCGTTGTGGGTCATCCGGTCGAGCCGCGAGCGGTCGCAGTTCTCGACCGGTACGCTGGCCGCAGCGGCGAGTTCCAGCAACGTGGTCATCCGCGGATCGCGGCGCTCCGCCTGCACGAACAGACGCCTCACCCGTTCGGCGTCGCCGCGCAGCACCGCTTCCACCGCGTGGATGCCGAACACCTGTTCGGTGCTCACGACCGACCTCGCCGCGTCCGCTTGCCTCCTTTGCCGCCCGACACCAGCAGGTCGATCTTGCGCGACTCGGTGTCGACGTCGGCGAGGATGACCGACAGCTTGTCGCCGAGCTTGATGCGCCGGCCCGAGCGTTCGCCGACCAGCGACATCGCGGCCGGATAGAAGGTGAAGTAGTCATCACCGAGATTCGATACGTGCAGCAGACCCTGGATAAAGATCCTCTCGAGTTCGACGAACACGCCGAAGTCGGTGACAGCCACAACGGTGCCGTCGAACGTTTCACCGACGAACTGCGCCGCAAACTCGCACTTGAGCCAATCGGCCACGCCACGGCTGACGTCATCGGCGCGCCGTTCCGTCACCGACAGGTGCTCGCCGACTTCATCGAGATGACTCTGGTCCACGCGGTCGCCGCTCAGCACGCCGGCGATCGCGCGATGCACCACGAGGTCCGCATAACGGCGGATCGGCGACGTGAAATGCATGTAGCGCGGCAGCGCGAGACCGAAGTGGCCGATGTTCTCTGGGCTGTAGCGGGCCTGCATCATCGACCGCAGGATCATCGTTTCGAGCAGACCGCGATCGGGGCGCGCGGTGAGCTGCGCCGATACCGCCTGCAGCGTCTTCGGCGAAGGTGCTTCATCTCCCAAGCGTATTCCCGCGTAAGCGAGCGCTTGCCTCAGCACGTCGAATTTCTCCGGCGTCGGACCTTCGTGAATCCGATACAACGCCAACGCTTCGTGCTTCTCGAGGAACCTCGCCGCACACACGTTGGCCGAGATCATCGCTTCCTCGATCAACCGGTGCGCGTCGTTACGCACCACCGGCTCGATGCGTTCGAGCAGTCCGTTCTCGAGAATCAGCTTCTGTTCCGGCGCATCGAAGTCGAGTGCGCCGCGTTCTTCGCGCGCTGCGAGCAGTGCCTGATAGGCAAGATGCAGCGCGTGCAGCGATTCGGAAACGTCGCGCTCGAAACCGTGGTAGCCGGCGTCGATGAACGCAGCCACCTGCGTATAGGTGAGCCGCGCGCGCGAGAACATCACCGCCGGATAGAAGCGGTACGTGGTCACCTTGCCGAGCGGCGACACCTGCATGTCGCACACCATGCACAGCCGGTGCTCCTGCGGGCGCAGCGAACAGAGCCCGTTCGACAGCGCCTCCGGCAGCATCGGCACCACGCGATCCGGCAGGTAGACCGAGTTGCCGCGCTCGCGCGCCTCGACGTCGAGCGGCGAACCCAGTTTCACGTAGCTGCCGACGTCGGCGATCGCGACGATCAGCCGCCAGCCGCCTTTTGGTCGCGGGTTGCAGTACACCGCATCGTCGAAATCACGCGCGTCTTCCCCGTCGATCGTCACGAGCGGAATGTCGGTGATGTCTTCCCGATCGAGGTAACGCTTTGGATCGACGCGATCGGGCAATCCGCGCACTTCGTCGTCGACCTCCGCGGGCCATTCCACCGGCACGCCGTGCGCGCGCAGCAACGTGATCGAGGCGGCGTGGAGATCGTCGCCCGGCGCGATCACGTCGATGACGCGACCGGTCAGTCCAAAGCTCTCCTCGCCGACGACTGCGACGGAAACGGTGTCGCCGTCGTTCGCCTCGCCCTGCCCGTCGGCAATCAGGTAGACGCGACCGCGAAAGTCGCCTTCAGCGACCACATACCAGCCGCGCGTTCCCTCCACGGCACGGCCGATCACCGGTTCGGCGGAACGCGCCGTCACGGCGGCGATCACGGCCTGGCCTTCGACGAGCCGTGCGTGCACCGTATCGCCGACACGCAATCGCGAATCGCGCGTCAGCCGAACCGGCAACGCATCGCCGCCGGCCGACGGGATCAGCACCAGCCGACCGCGATCGCCGCGTCGGATGACACCGTCGACCGCGGTTTCGGGTTGAGCCCGCTGATAGGCGCCGCGGCTGTCGATGTGCAGGTCGCCGGAGTGACACAGGCCACGCAGGACCCGCCGCAGTTGATCGACGTCCGCGCCCTGACGCACGCCTGCGACGTCGCGGATTTCGGGCCACTTCATCGGTTTTTTGTGCGCGCGGAACAGCTCCAGGACCGCGCTCGGCGTCAATGAAGTGCTGCGTTCTGCGTCGTCGGCGCGCGGCTCCGATCCAACGGATTTACTGCGGCGCTTGCGTTTTTCTGTCACGTTGACAACCCCGGAATCGGTGCGTACAGTCGCCACCCGCTACTCGCCGGGGTGGTGAAATTGGTAGACGCGCTGGCTTCAGGTGCCAGTGGGGGAAACCCCGTGGAGGTTCAAGTCCTCTCCTCGGCACCAACCTCTGTCGCATCAGTCGGTTAGATTCCCGGTCGGCTTCGCTGACACACGCGCAACGCACGTACGAGGCGCTCGTGGCCCGGGTCTATCGGGCGGCATCCTACCTATATAAGGCACGGTGCGCCTCGGTATTTCCCCGGTCGCTTGACCGCGGGCCTCCAGCTGACCCCGTTGGCCGCGAAAGCCGACGTCGTTCTGGACTGCCACACTTCGCGATTGATCGAATGAACCGGCGTGGCCCAGCGTGGGTCGCGCCCGTTCCGGTACACAATTCAATTGCGAATCCGTGTTGGATACCACACTGACGCATACGCTTCGGGACTGTAGCTTCCACTTTCATCCCTCACGTTCTGGAGATTCGCTTTGAAGGAGGCGCCACCGCCGTCTGGCAAAGGCCTTGGTGAGCACGAAAACGCGCTCTTCGCAAAATGGCTGTCTGCACGACGGGACAAGCTCAAGCGCGCGATGATCAGAGACAACGGCCCGGAGACCTCCGATCATTTGAAACGCGCGACTCAATGATCCGCCATGCCAGTTGACACCGTTCCATTCGTGCAAACGATCGTTCATCCCACCGACTTCTCAGCGGCCAGCGAACGCGCCTTTGCACATGCGCTCGGTATCGCGCTGCTGCGCCGCGCGAGCCTGACCATCCTGCACGTAGGCAGCGAATCGGATACCGACTGGAGCCGGTTTCCCGGCGTGCGCGCAATGCTCGAACGCTGGGGTCTTCTCCCCCGGGGAGCACACAAGCCGCAGTACACGAGCAGGTTGGTATCCGCGTGACGAAACGCTCGATCTCGAGCCGTCTTCCGGCCATGGCGGTTGTCGATTATCTCGACGAGTACCCGGCCGACCTGCTGGTGGTCGCAACCGAAGGTCGCGACGGTGCGGCGCGCTGGTTGCACGGTTCGGTCGCGGAGGCCATGGCGCGTTGGTCGAAAACGACGACGCTCTTCGTGCCGCAAGACACCGAACGTAGCATCATCACCGCCGACGGCAAGCTGACTCTCGCCAACATACTCGTCCCGATTGATCACGCACCCGATGCCACGGCAGCGATCGAGTTCGCCAGACGCGTGGCAGACCTGTTCGGCGACGGCAATGTGACGATTACCGTGCTGTCCGTCGGCGCCGCAGCGGACGCGCCACAGGTGCAGACCCACGAAGGCGATCGCTGGACCTTCGCGCGGATGTACCGCGACGGCGATCCGCTCACCGAAATCCTCGCCGCGGCCGATCTCGTTCGCGCCGACCTGGTCGTGATGGCTACGGCCGGACGTGCCGGCGTATTCGAGGCGCTGAGTGGCAGTACCACCGAGCGCGTGTTGCGCCGCGCGCGCTGCGCGGTGCTCGCCGTGCCGGCGACGCGTCCACAGTAGCAAGGCATCCGAGACCGGTCAGTTCATCTCGTAGCCACCCGCCACGCTCAGACTGACCCCGGTGATGTTCGGTGCCGATGCGAGAAACAGCGCGGCCGCGCCCATGTCCTGCGCCGTCTGCGGGCGGCCGAGCGGAATCATCTCCTTCATCGCCTTCTCGAACTCGGCGTTCTTCGCCGCCTGATCGAGCGTGTTCATCGGCATCAGGTGTTCGAGCCACATCGCGGTGCCGACCACGCCGGGGCAGATCGCGTTGACGCGAATGTTGTCCGGAGCGAGTTCCGCCGCCAACGACTGTGTTATGCCGATGGCAGCGAACTTCGAGCCGCAGTACGCCGCCATGTTGCGATAACCCTGCTTGCCGGCGATCGATGCGGTGTTGACGATCGCGGCGTTGCGCGAGCGTCTCAACGCCGGCAGCGCGGCGCGCACCATCAGATAGATGCCTTTGGTGTTGACGGCGAAGATGCGGTCCCAATCGCGCTCCGAGAACTCGGCGATCGGTCCGGATTGCACCACACCGGCGTTGTTCACCAGTACGTCGATGCCGCCGAACGCGGCTACGGTAGCGGCGACCGCGGCTTCGCAACTCGCGGCGTCGGTCACGTCCAGTTCCGTCGCCTTCACCTCGCCGATCGCCGCCTGTTCCTTCGCACTGCGTTGCAGCGCGTCGACCCCCGACAGGTCATACGTCCAATCGCCGGCCTTCGCGCCGAGGTCGCCGATCATCACTTTGGCGCCGGCGTTGAGAAACGCCTCCGAGATCGCGCGGCCGATGCCGCGCGCGCCGCCCGTAACCAACACCACATTGCCCTGCATGCTCATTCCTCCTATGGGTTGCGCTACCTTGCTCCGCCCTGTGCAATCAGCGCAATCTGTTGCCACGATGCCAGACACCTCCAGACGCAGCGCAAACGACGTTGTACTCACTTATGACCTCGGGACTACGCGCATCAAGGTGGCGCTGTTCGATCTGCGCGGACGCCTGATCGGCCAGCGCGCCGCGCGCCATCCGGAATACCGCGAAGGTAATCGCGCGTGGCAGGACGCCGACGGCTGGTGGAGCGACGCGGTGCGCCTGACCCGCGAACTGCTCGGTGCGAAACCGCGCAACGTAGCGGCCGTATCGGTTTCCGGCCGCGGCGGCGCCGCGGTGTTCATCGGCCGCGATGGCACTGTGATCGGGCAGCCGTGGTCGGACCGGCGGCACGCGGCGGAGCTGAGCGCCCTGATCGAATGGCGCAAAAGCGGCGCCCACCTGTCGAACTACGCCGCGGCGCTGCTCGCGAAGAAACAATGGTTCACCGCCAACGAGCCCGTTCGGGCGCGGCAGCTGCGCCACGTGTTGTACGCGAAGGACTTCCTGATCTATCGCCTCACCGGCGCGACCGTCACTGATCGAACCAGCGGTCCGGACGCCGGCGAATGGGACGCCGGCGCGCTGGATCACACCGGCAGCGCGAACCTGGTGCCGAGCGTGGCGTTGCCGTGGGACATCGCAGGGCCGCTCGACGCGCGCGCAGCGAAAGTGCTGGAGCTTCCCGCCGGCATACCGGTGGTGGTGGGAGCACACGACGGCATCTGCGCGAACGTCGGCGCCGGCGCCGGCCATCCCGGCGCTTACGCGATCACGCTCGGCACGCACGCGGTCGTGCGCGCCATCCGCACCGACGTTCCGGACGGGTCGTTCCGATTTTACGATCTGCCGCCGGACCGCCACGTGATCGGCGGCAATGCGGTGATGGGCGGCCGCGCCGCGGACTGGTTTCTCGATCTGATCTTCGGCACCAACGACCGTGCCAGGGCGCGGCATTTCGTTGCCATGGACGAAGCGGCCGCAGCCGTTCCCGCGGGCTCCGGCGGCGTCCGCTTCCTGCCGTTCCTTTCGGGCCAGGTTGCCCCCGAGTCGCGTCCCGGCGCGAGTGCGGTGTTTACCGGCCTGCGTACGTCGCACGACCGCTCAAACGCGTATCGTGCGGTGCTCGAGGGCGGCGCGTTCGCAATCAGGTCGATCTTCGATCAGATACTCGCGTGGTGCGGCGAACCGTCGATGATGCGGCTGACCGGAAGCGGCGCGCGCAGCCGCATCTGGTGCAAGATCCTCGCGAATGCGCTCGGTCGCGCCATCGAATCGTCAGACGAGGCAGTAGAGGGGCGAGGCGCCGCCGTATTCGCGACTGTCGCATTGGGCCTGTATCCGGACTACGACGCTGCGGCAGCCGCGCTGGTACCGATCAAACAGCGGTACGAGCCCGAGGCAGCGCTCACCGCGGAATACGAAGCGCTGTATCGCGACTGGCGCAACGTTTCGGACGCAACGCGGCCGCTCGATCGCCGAACGCCCGCGAACTTCGCGCTATAGCCAGCGGATGCACGCCGGCGCCGGAACGCCAGTGAACGGCTCCGCCAACGGCTCCGGTCGGCCGCTCGCATCGATCCGAAACGGCACCAGGTTGTCGGAGTCGCGATTGGCGACGAGCATCGCGGCACCGTCCGACGTCAGTGCGAAATGCCGCGGATGACGACCTCGCGTAGGCACGGTGCGGTCGAATGTGAGCCGCCCGAGTTCTCCGATCGAATAGCTCGCGATCGAATCGTGGCCGCGGTTGCCAACGTACAGCCAGCGTCCGCTCGGGTGTACGGCGATCTCGCTGACGGCGCTTCGGCCGGTGAAGCCGGCCGGCAACGTACTCACCCAGTCGAAGCTCGCGGAGCGACCCATCAGATCCGATCGCGGAGCCGCGACACCGTGTTGTCGAGCTCGTTGCTAGCCAGCCGAACCCGTTCGTTTCGTCGAGACACAGATGTCGGGGTCCCGCACCGGCGTGAATTGCACAGCGCGAGACGTCTTCCAGTCCGGTGCCGGCGTAGCGCACTACGCAGTCCTGGCCGAGGTCGGTGACGTGGAAATCGCCCGACGCGCCAACGATTACGCAATGGGGATGCGCAGAGCCCTGGCGGCGCGGATGCACCGATGCGCCGGCGTGGCGCCGGGTTCGCGGCGTCGCTGCGATCGCGCCGTGGGCGTCGAGTTCGAACACGCCGATCGTGCCGCAACCGTAGTGCGCCACGACCAGCGCGCGCGCGCCGAGCAGCGCCAGGTGGCACGGCAGTTCGCCTTCGGAATCGACGCGCTGCTGCGGTTCGAGGCGATCACCGATCGCAACCGCCGAGACGCCGCCGTGGCCGGTCGGCGTTTCGTTGACGACGTACGCCAGCGGCAGCGCCGGATGCAGCACCACGAACGACGGATCCGGCATGTCGCACACGTCGACGATGTCGATTCGACCGGCAGAATCCATCGCGCAAAGATAGAGGCCGCGCGACGCGCGCTCGATGGTGCGCTCGGTGGTGTAAGTGCCGACCAGAAACCGCCGCTGCGCCATCGCGACCTCGTTCGTCAAAGCACGACTGTATCAGCCCGCGCGTCGGCGAGTATGGTGTCGCGTCGTTTGCCGGAATCGTCATGTTCGAGAGCCTGCTGCGCCGCGCCGTCGCATTTCCGGTGATCGCGCTCGATCGAGAGGACGATGCAGTGCCGCTGGCGCGCTGCCTGGTCGATGCCGGCCTCACGCTGATCGAGATCACGCTGCGACACCTGCCGGGTTGCCTGCTTGCGCGCCATCCGCGACGCAGACGTCGCGATCCAGGTGGCGATCGGCACCGTTCGCAGCGTCGACGACATGCGCGCGGCGGCCCGCTCCGGCGCCGTCGCGATGATCAGCCCCGGCACGACGCCGGCATTGATCGAAGCGGCGCGCGACACGACGCTGCCGTGGTTGCCGGGCGTCGCCACCGCCAGCGAGGCGATGGTGCTGGCCGACGCCGGCTATCGCGTACAGAAGCTGTTTCCGTCGCGCCTCGAACTGGTCGACGCGCTCGCCGGACCGTTTCCCGACGTGATGCTGGTGCCGACCGGCGGCGTCGACGCGGACAATGCGCCCGACTACCTGACGCGTCCAAATGTGATCGCGGTGTCCGGGTCGTGGATTGCGCCGCGGCGTCTCATCGCCGAACACGCCTGGGATGAAATCGGACGGCGCGCACGCGCCGCGGCCGCGCTTGGCACGGCATGACGGGTTCGATCAGCGACTTCAGAACAACATCGCCGCGATCCGCGTCCACGACCAGTAAGCGGCGACGCTGCCGATCGCATAAAGGGCCGGCATCCGCGCGCGGTCCGCGGCGGGAAAGCGCATCAGCGTTCGAGACAGCAGATACGCGCCGACGACGACGAGCAGCTGACCTGCTTCCACGCCGAGGTTGAACGTCAGCAACGCGACCGAGAGGTGGTGCTCCGGCAAGCCGATGTCCTTCAGTGCGCCGGCGAAGCCGAGCCCGTGGACGAGGCCGAACAGGAACGCGACGACTGCGGGCCAACGCCGCGCCAGCGTCTGCTCTTTGTGCAGCGCTTCGCCCGCCACCAGCATGATCGACAGCGCGATCGTCGCCTCCACCGGCGGCGAGCGCAGCGTCAGAACGCCGAGCGCTGCGAGCGCGAGCGTGATGCTGTGCGCCAGCGTGAACGCGGTGATGGTCCAGACCAGGCGGCGGTTGAAGCCGACCAGGAACAGCAGCCCGATCACGAACGGAGCAGTGTGGTCGGTGCCGGTCAGGATGTGTTCGACGCCGAGCACGAGATACGCCGTGGCGATCTCGCGGATGCCGCGCGGATCGTCTGCGGATCCGTACAGATGAACGGTGGGTTGCGCAGCGGTGAGGGTGTAGACGCGCAGGGTCCCGTCGAGCCAGTACACCTTCACGAGCGCGGCCGAGTAACCCTCGCCGACGCCGTTCACCGACAGCGCGCCGGTGAGTCCGCCGTCACCGCAATGCAACGACCCGCCGTCGTCGGTGCAGCCGTCCGGCCACACCACGCGCAACTGCGAGGCGGTCGCGCGTTCGCCGCTCGCGGTCCATTGCCAGATGAATTCGCCGCGCGTCAGTTCGCGCAGTCCCATTTCGGCCATCGTCAGTTCGTGCGCGTGTGCCGCTGCCGCAAACACCACCCAGGCCATCAGTCCAATGGCGCGTTGCCAGTGGTTCATGTGATTTCGGCGCCACGTATTGCACGGTGTAGCGCTGCGCCATCGCGCGTACCGCGGCCGAGCGCTGCTCCGACAACGTCGCGTCGATCCAGTCCTGAAGCACCGCTGCGTGCAGCGCGTCGAAGTCGGCCGGTTGTGCCGGCGCGATCCTGTCGAGCCGCATCGCGCGCCAGCTTTCGCTCGTCTTGATGGCGATCCACGTGCCGACCGGCGCCTCTCCGAGCCGTTTCGCGAAATCGGCGCCATAGCTCTGCGCGAGACTCGGCAGCGGCCGTGCTTCGAACACGCGCAAGCCCGCTTGCGCGTCGCCGGGCGCGCCTGCGTTCAGCGCCGACACGAATGCGCGCACCGCGCTTTCGGAATTCAGGACCGTGCAGCACCGCCTCCTTAAAGTCGTATCGCGCCGGCGAGTAACCGTTCTTGTCGCGATGCGCTTCAACCACGCGCGCAGCGTGGTGTCGTCGTATTGCGGACAACTTCAGCGTCGGTTCGATCGAACTCAGCATCTTGAAGATGATCCGATCGCGAATCGTCGAATCGCCTTTGTCGAGCTGCAGCGCGATGCCTTCGCGATACAGCACTTCGTTGTCGAGCCAGACGCGGCGCAGCGCATACAGCTCGTCGTCGTTGGGTTCGCGGCCCGCGGCGTCCGCGAACACTTTGATCACGCTCTCGTCGACTGCGCGATCGACCACGATCACGCGCGGATCGGCGGTGCGTGCGGAACAACAGATGATCGACGCCGAACAGCACGCCGCCGAGCAGCAGGAAGTGGGGCAGCGGTTCGCGGACGAGCGCGGGATCGGCGGCGGACGCGCGTGGACGTCAACGGTTCGTTTATCGATTCGATGGTGATTGCCATGATTTTTCCTCGTCTGCAGAGCTGCGAAAACGCCGCGCGTTGCCGCGCGGCGTTCGCTCGCAACGTTTGTTCAGTCGACGCTTGCGATCTGCACCGAGCCCGATACTTCGATGAAGATCGGGTTGCTGTAGAACCACAAGTCCGACCACGCTGCCACGTCGAAGCTCGAGTACTTCTGGCCGTCGCGGTAGAAGTGCGACGGGCAGCCGTCGAACTCGGTCGTGCCCGCCGTCGTGCATGGAATCCGCAGGAAGTGGTTGGCCGGGAATTTCGGTGCCTGCGACGTTGCCGGCGGCACCGGCGGCGGCGTCGTCGTGCTGGTTGGTCACCGCCGCTGCGGTCGTCCACAGATCGGTCAGCGGGTTGCCGTTCGCATCGGTCTCGTAGGAACGCTCGGCGGTAGATTGGTGCCGCGCAAACGGATGTACTGCGAGGCACCGACGTCGTTGATGCGGAACGTCATCGACTTGAACTCCGGCCCGACCTTCACGGTCTGCCACGTCGCCTTGTTGAACGTCTTGATCACGTCGGCGGTGTCGTTCTTCGCCGCGTCGGGCACCGACGAGAGATCCT
>CAWGRS010000003.1:0-576444 GCA_963825115.1 Candidatus Bathyarchaeota archaeon
AGGATGCAGTAAGAGCGGGCGGCCGACGATGACGGCCGCCCGTTTTGCCGTCTACTTGAGCTTATAGCGAACCGGCCATTTGTAGCCATTGTCCTCGGCGGCCTGCAATGCGGCTTCCAGCACCTGCGTTGCCGGCAAGCCCTTGGCATCAAGCTCTTTGGCCTTCTGCGCCGGCCAGGCGGCGAGCGATTCCGCCCAATCCTGGCGGACTTTCTCCGGCAGCGTGCGCACGATGCTGCCGTGCGCCTTGAGCTCGGCGATCTGCTTCGGGTAGTCCGCCTTGTTCACCGTGCCGGTCTTGAGCTCGTATTCGTGGGCGACTTCCAGAATAATGTCCTGCACTTCCTTCGGCAGTTTGTTCCAGCGCGCCAGGTTGACGGTGAGCCCGTGCCAGGTGATCGCGCCAAAGCCGATCTCGGTGTAGTACTTGCCGACTTCATAGAGCTTGAAGTTGGCCCAGCCCGACGGGAACATGATCCAGCCGTTGTAGACGCCGGTCTTCATCGACGTATAGGCCTCGGGCAAGGACGATTGCACCGGCGTTGCGCCGGCGAATTCCAGCCATTTGAGATTGAGGCCGGCGCCAGCGATCTTCTGACCCTTGAGATCCTTGACGGAATTCCATTCGAAATTGGTGCCGAGGTTGTAACCGTTGTCGGCGATCAGCGCGAGCAGCTTCTGCTTGAACTTGTCCTCGAACACTTTCGACATGTACGGGACCTTGGCATAGACCGCGCGCGCGATCTTCAGGCTCATGACCGGGTCCATGGTGCCGAACGGCAGCATCACCTGGAACGAATGCAGCGGCAGGTTCGACGGTTCGAAGCCGAAGTTATACCCGCCCATATCGATGATGCCGGACTGCACGCCTGCGAGCGTGTCGGAGACTTTCACCATCGAGCCGCCGTAGCCCTCGACGAACTCGACTTTGTATTTGGTGTTGGCGGCGACCCGCTTGGTCACCTCCGGCACGAAAAAGTCCTGCAACAGAGCGACGTAGGTGTTGGCCCGCGGATGACCTGAGGCGATGCGCAGCTTGATAACGTCCTGCGCCATGGCCGACGTCGTGACGGCGGACAGCGCAGCGAATACGAGCACTTTCAATAGCGTAGGGATTGTCATGGTGCTTCCCCCAAACCGCCTAGCGGCATTAATTTATTGTGGCGATAACCTTCCGTCGCATCGGCATGAGGTGTCAACCCACCTATGACGGCAAACGTCGAGCGGCGGATTCGCGTTGCCCGCGGCCTCTAGCCGAATACTACCATTCCGGTGGACCCAAGTTCGATGCCAGCCCACTCGATCGCGCCCGCGCGTCAAAGTGATCGAGAAAGCCATACTCGCTTGTCATCGCACGAGCGAAGTCAGCCTACGCCTGCAAATCATCCCCGGTATCGACGTCATTACGGCAACGGCGATTGCCGCCACGGTCGCCGACGCCAAGGTGTTCAGATCCGAACGTCATTTTGCGGCGTGGATTGGGCCGTGGTTGAACGCCCACCCAATACCAGTCCCGTCATGCCTTTTCGGCTTTGAAGAAGGGGCTTCAGCACACTGATGCAGTCAAGAAAAAGGGAGCTCCAGCATCTTAGCGAAGGACAACCGAGACGGTTTACGCCCCAGTTGTGTCAAGCACCGTCTTGAACTTCCTATTTGACTCGGTTCCAGATCAATCGCGCAACGCCAGCGCCGGTCGATATGGTTGGATTCGTGTAATTCATCTCGTCGCCCGTGACCTTAAGCACGCGTTTCTGCTCGGCGCCTTCCCAGTTTGGGAATGTGCTGCCCTCAATATGAAACGTCACAAGAGTGTTGTCATTGCCGTCGACCGAATATGTGCCGAAGTACGCAATACTCCCGCGCACGGTTTCCTGGTTTTCCTCCGGCGTTCCCATCAGGCGGTCGTTGGATTTAAATTTGGCGCGACTTGGCCGAACAACCATGAGCGAGAACCTCTCGCCGTCCAAGATGAATGAGCCCTTTGCATTGGGCCCATAGGGAAGGATCTTCTGGCCGTTCTTTTCGTTCGTTATTGAGACGAGCGTCCAAGTACCCGCGATGCTGTTGGCCGACTGTGCGAGACCTTCTTTCGGGAAGGTAGAGCCCACAATAAGCACCGAAGCAGCGATAATTCCCACCGTGAATCGGTTCATGACGGCCTCCCATTGCGTGTGACAATCTTGCTTGAATCGTGCAACTCCCAACGGGTTCAAGCTTGGCGATGTTATGGGAGTTTCATGCCGCGCCATATGGTGGCAAACTAAGAGGAGGCCTTCCGAAATTTGGAAAGCGGATGATGGACCGGTTTGAAGCGATGTCTGTCTTGCTCGAAGTGGTCGAGACCGGCAGCATTTCGGCGGCGTCCCGCAGGCTCAAAGTGCCGTTGGCGACGATCAGCCGCAAAGTCTCGGAGCTCGAAGAGCATTTGAATGCGCGACTGCTTATGCGATCGAACCGAAGTGTCGTGCTAACCGAGGCAGGGCGCGCGTTCGTTGCTGCTTCGCGCCGTATTCTGGCCGATCTCGGTGATGCCGAGCGCGATGCCTCTGGCGAAACGAAGATGTTGAAAGGCGAACTGGTTTTGTCCGCGCCGATTGCGCTCGGGCGATTTTATCTCCTTCCAGTTGTTGTGGATTTTATTAAGGAGAACCCGAATATCGATGTGCGTATGATGCTCGTGGATCGCCGCGTGAACATGATCGAGGAGCATGTCGATCTCGGCCTGCGTGTTGGCGAACTGAACGATTTCAGTCTTGTCGCCAAGAAGGTCGGCACCGTCAGGCGTGTAGTCTGTGCAAGTCCTGTATATTTAGCCCAGCGTGGCACGCCCACGAGCCCAGAAGATCTCAAGGACCACGACTGCATAACTTTTGAAAACACGCTCTCGTCGCAACGCTGGATATTCAATATCGGCAAAATGGAAAAATCATTTACAATCCACTCGCGGCTAGTCGTCAGTACTGCGGAAGCGGCGACCGATGCCGCCGTTGCCGGCTTGGGACTCACACGGATGCTCGACTATCAGATAGACGCGCAGCGACGCGCAGGCGCACTCAAATTGGTGCTGGAGTCCTTTCGCGCGCCACCCAAGCCTGTTCATTTAATCTACGAAACGGGAAGGCACTTGCCGTTGAAAGTCCGGACATTCCTTGACTTCGCAGCGCCCCGGCTAAAGCAGGCGATACGAGCGCTAGCCATTGATGATAATCACTAATGTCGGCGACCCCGGTTAAAGAACGGACGCTCGCCGATTTATCACATGTCCGGTTCGGGTCAATCACGCCCTAGCAATTCAGCCCTAGCGCCGCCGTTTGTCCGCTTCTCTAATCGGCCGTTCGGGGTCAAGCACTTTCAGACTATCCACCACAGCAGTGTCGATGTCGCTCACGGGCTCGTGCTTCTCTTCGGAATCGACACGAAGGCCGTTCCATCATGGGATTCGAGGACGAGGCGGAACAATCTCCTAGGCGGCCTTACCGTCAATCGAACGGCAGGTCCAAGCGGACAAGCGAACTCACCTCATCCATCGTCCCGCGAGGGACATCTTTCCACGTCTTAGTGGAACTCGAGCTTTCTCCTATTGTATTTGATTGCCTACGGCCCTCATGCCACTGCGGTCTCCCGGGTCCAGCGGAACTCGGTGCCATCAACCCAGATGCGGTGCAGGATCACGGCCAACCGGCGCGCCAGCGCGACGATCGCCTTCTTCATCCCGCGACGCCTGGCGATCTGCATCGCCCATGCTTTGAGCCAGGACCATTTCTTGGAACGCATCATGGCCTGAGCTGCTTCATAGAGCATGACCCGCATCATCTCATCTCCGCAGCGTGATATTCTACCGTCCCAATCCACCTCGCCCGATTGATACTTGGCGCACGTCAGCCCAAACACGGCCCCGACTGACTTGGACTTATGGAAGCGAGCGGGCACATCGACGGTGGCGCGATAGGTCAGCGATACCACGGGGCCAACGCCAGGGACCGTCATCAGTCGCCGACATACGTCATCGTCCCGAACGATAGCCAGCAAACGGCGATGCTGGATGACGAACTGCTCGCGTAGTACCCGTCGGACAATGAGCAGTGGCTCAACCAAAGCGGCTAAGTCTGGTAAATTTTCGACCAACTCCCTGATGCGGGCTTCGAACTTTACCGTCCTGACCACCCCGACCTTGAGGCCGAAGTTGCGCAAGGTGCCGCGCAGGTCATTGTCGATAGCAATGGCCTTGGACTGCATTCAACAATACAGACGATATAATAAAAGTTGGATCGCCAGTAACTCTCGTTTTAGGAGAATTCCGAAAAGAACACATCATCCCGGTTATTTAACATAAAACTTCGAAGTCTCCCGCTAAAAAACCTTTATCCTCTGGGGGAAGAAAATTCGAAGAATTACCTCAAAAACCAAGAAATTGGCTTGTATCAACATGGACAATTCTATTTTTCATCAATATGCTTTTACCACTTTTCCATCCATTATTGCGTAGGTTTTGTCCGCTAGTTTAGCAAGGTTCGAGACATGCGTAGAAATCAGAATTGTCTTGCCTTCATCTCTGAGCGCCTCAAAGAAATCAGTTATAGTTTTTGCGGAACCTTCATCCACAAATGTTAATGGCTCATCAGCCACAATAATCTTCGGCTCAGTAATGAGGGCCCTTGCAACTGCGACCCTTTGCTGTTGCCCACCTGAGAGCTGCTCAACCTCAAAAAATGCCCGCTCAGACAACCCCAATTTATCAAGTAGACTGAGAGCAGGCTTCTTATATTCTGTTAGATCCACATCATGGCATAAAAGCGGAGTCATCACATTTTCCAACGCATTCAAGTTTGGCAGCAAATTAATGTGTTGGAAAACGAAGCCTACGTTGTTGCGTCTAAAGACAGCCTTCCAGCCATCTGAGTAAGCAGTTATGTCTTCTTTATCAACCACTACTTTGCCTTTTGTCGGCGTTAGAAGCTGCCCAATCATGCTCATCAACGTGGTTTTGCCGCATCCGCTGGGACCAACAAACGCTGTTATGGCACCGCTTTCAGCTATAACAGAAGCGTCGGTTACGGCTTCTACTTGATTTCGTTTACCCTGGTTGTAAATCTTCGTTAATCCAATGGCTTCAATCATGCTCTCGCACCTCGCATCGCAATGTCGGGGTCAACCGTAGCGTTCAGCCAAGACGGAATTACTGTGGCAAATAACAACGGCACAATAGTAATGGCGAATGTAAAAAGCACTGTTTGGGAGCTTATGAAAATCGGCACTGGAAACCCTGGATATAGAGTTGCCCATCCAAGCATGAACTCTCTAAGTACAGGCGCTCCAAGGACACTGTCATACAAGATTCCAACTGTTAGCCCCACGGCGCCTGCCAAAGTCCCAAGTATCAGGCTTTCAATCAGCCTGACCTGAATAACATCTGATGTGGAGAACCCCAGAGCCTTAAGTAAGCCAACTTCGAACTTGGATTCGTGCCCCACAACTACTGTCTGGTTGAAAGCGATTATCGCTACAGAAATCAAAATTACGTACCAAACGACGGAAAAGAAGCCCGACCTGTCACCGTAAGTAGTCTCTTGTGCCTTGACCAGGACATCTTTGGTTACAACGCGACAGTTGGGCAAATCGCTGATTTCACGTGCCACTAGATTGACTAGTGACGTTTTAGTGGTGGGATCAACGTCACTAACATAAACCAGCAAATCTGTCACCTTGTCTTCAGGCAGGTTGAAGAAAACGCGAGCCTCGTTAATGTTCATTAAAATCATATCAGCACTATAGATGCCAGATTCACTGCTGAAAATTCCAGCAACCAAGTATTGTCTTGCCTGATTCGATTCAGTAAGAATTGTCAATACACTACCAACGTTAGCTCCAAGCAGATCGGCGACCGCTTTGCCGATGACTATGGTGTTGTTTGATTGGGGGTCAAGGAAAGTTCCTGACTCAATAGGGTAAGCGTTTGAGTAGTTAATGTTTGCATACCGATTAAGAACTGTAATTTGCTGGTCGACGCCCACAATAACAAGTAGTGTGTTGCCGATGTTGCCGTATCCCCAGATTCTCTGCACAACTGCCTTAACTCCAGCAGCTTCTTGGACGTAGCCAACGTAACTCGTTTCAACGGGCGTTTGTCGGCCGGCGGAAATGCCTTGAACGGTAATATCCGGAGAGTACTTTAAGCTCAATTCGCCCTCGGCTGTCAGCCCGTCTTTCATGAAAGCTACTGACGAGAAAACGGAAGCTGAAATTCCCAGACATATGAGGACGACAAGTGTCCTCACTTTGTATCGTTGGATACAGTTTAAGGCGTAGCTCAGAAGGTTCTTGAATCTCTTCATCTATTTCCACCCATTGTTATGTTAGCGTAGATCGTAAAATTTGTGAAAGGGACACCCGGTGTGAAGTAGTAACAGTAGCCCCCAGGTGAATCGTAAAGAGATGTACAGAGAATCTCGAGCCCAGGATTTCTCGCCGAAGGATTCAGGTTCCCAACTGCGAAGCTAGGCAATCCAACGAGTTGGCGTAAAGAGTCCGATTGACTTCGGTGGCTTGACCAAGAAATTTCGCTTATGAGACAAGAAAGAAAGACAAACATGAGGAGCCCAATCGTTAATAAAAGGATGTTTCTTGTCTTCATCCTCATCTGCTACCTCTTATGCTGATTTGATAACTAAAATTACCTTCGTACCCGTTTTCGGGTTCTGAAACAAAAGTCACTTCATTGCCGTAAGTGAATGCATTTACAGAAGGAGGCTTAACCCAATCCCAGCCAGAAACCGAAATCGTGGTTAAGCGAACACTCGGGTTATTTGGTGTCGCCTGAATTGTTGCAATAACTCTTCCATTGCAGTAAAGCGAAAGGTAACCCGAATTTTGCCAGTTCTGAAACGCAAGGTCTACAACAAGAATCGCGGGGTCATAAGTTGAGTAGTTGAATTGGGCACTAGCCGTTTGACCCATTGCCAAGGATACCGAGCCCTTTGCATATTCTCTTTGGTTGTACACGCCTATTTGGCTATTAGGCTTTGAACTAGCGAGGTAAGGCGTGAATTCGACGAAAAACATAATTACTATTATAGCAACAGCGACGGCAGCAATTTCGAAGGCGAAAAGGCTCTTTAATTTCAATCTGCAAAAACCCCAAACGGCTTTTGACGCACAAAACTTCTGAGTAGATCAACTTCGGTTACTTCGTTAAATACCATACCTTAGTCACACTGCACTTAGAGATCCAATTTGAATCTGAATCAGTAAGAGCACTGTGCCAGCGATTGCCAAAACTACGCTTGCCAACAGCGCTTTCTTAAGCATGGAAGTTTCTTTTTGAGCGTCGAGACCACGAGTGCTTCTCTGGGAAAAGAAACTCCAAATAATGAGTGCCACTGAGACGGCGTAAGCTGGGATAACTCCCCAAAGCAGCGGAAACTTGTAAGTGATGAAGCAGAACGGGCACCCTATGTTAAACAGACCCCTTGCAGTGTTTGAGTAAACTACCATGCAGCACGGAACAACCAGAGGCTTAAGCGAACCAAAAAACGATATGTCAAGCAGAGCATCAACAAACAACAGAGGCATCAGAAGAACAAAACCTCGCGCAAGCTTCCCCATTAACGGAGAGCCCTTGAGTTTACGATTCATCAAGTCCATGAACAGCCAACCTCCAAACGCGAACATTGTAAAAAGCTTTAAACCTAAATCAGCCCAAGAAAATGGAGCGCCAGCTTGGAAAACACCAAACTCGCACATAGCTCCTGGCACCGCCGGGATAAGCGAAATGACTGTGATCCAGAAGAGAGGTATAGCCAAAATCCGTGTTCCTAGAGTCATCCAACCCACGGTGGAAACTAAATAGAAATCCTTTTCGACTTCATAGCGTTGGTCGCTTTGAGCTGCCTTTGAACCTTCGTCAACTTTGTATGCTTTATAGGCGGCGTAAGAGCCTACGGTCAATGTGAAAAGGGCTATTGCCAAGTCTACAGCTACGTATAGATTTATGATCATTCTTTCAGCCTTGTCTTTGAGTTCTGAAGCCTAAACGTTCTTGCTAAAATACTCTCCGGTCACAATTTTAGACCCGTCGGAAATCGAGTAGTATCCATTTATTCTTTTGAAGCATTTTAAGCGTATGTGATTGTAACAACACAACAACAAGCAATCTATGGCACGAAGAATTTAACGCCTCACTAGTTTGTAGCCGATATTGGTTCCCATTTTGAGACCATATCCAAGACTAATCATCAACATTCCCATTGGCTCAAGATATCTAGCTGCTTTCAACGGCCCAGCGTCCACTGATTCGAAGCCTATGTCTTTTCCAAGCTGCATTACTACCTGCTTGGCTTTTTCATCATTTCCCGCTACAAAGAGTGTTAGCTGCTCTTTGCCCACTTTTCCTGTGCTTTGGTTTGCTGCGAACACCGTGTTAAAGGCTTTTACCATGTGGGATTTAGGCAGTTTCTTCTGCAATTCCTCAGCGGCCGACGCGCTAAATCCTATAGCCAATTCTCCATTCGAGGCTATTGCGTTAGATACGTCTATGACGATTTTTCCGTCCGCAGCTGATCCAACTTCTTGGGCGACTGCAGAAGCGGCGGAGTAAGGTACAGCCAGAACTATGATTTCACCCCATTTTGCAGCTTCGGCAACAGGCTCTTTGGGGTCACGATGCCCAAACTTCACTTCGTGACCCTTATTCGCTAAACCTTTGCCAATAGCTGTGCCAACATTACCTTTACCGATAATTGCCACTTTCATTTTCCAAAACCTCAACAAACAACACATGAAGGTTTTCGCTGAACACTTTTAAGAAGTTGTGACTGCCTGCACACTACAACAAGAACATCTACTGGAAATGAAGGGGCTAGTTACGCAATGCCGAATTAAGCGAGAGAGGCAATTCTAAACGCGGAGCAGAACGTTTTCAGCGTATTTTTGAATTATCTTGGCAAACGAATCAATGGTTTCAGCATCATACTGGTGAAGCAACTCGTACTTCTTGTCTAAAGTGTCAGACGGTACGAACTGCTGCAACGCTATCGTACAAGAGCCTTTAGCGAGCTCCCCGATACAAGCAATATCTTCAGATGTCACCAGATCCGGAACCAGAGTCGTCCTGAATTCATATGGAACTTTACCAGTCTTCAAGATTTCAACGGAGCGCATGAGTCCTGAAGTTCCCGATGAACCTAGACATTCATACTTTTCAGGTGACGTCTTGAGATCCATTGCAACGTAGTCCACGCTGCCAAGGCATTCTTCAAGTATTTCGGGGAAGAAACCATTCGTATCAAGTTTCACTTGGAACCTGCGTACTTTGAGTTTAGCCAGGAATTTAGGGAGCTCTTTATGCATGCAAGGCTCTCCACCAGTGACTACAACGGCGTCTACGTATTTTTTTCGGCTTTCAAGAATCTCCAAAACAGTGGCTTCCTGTAAAAAAGGAGGCTGAGGATTAGTGGCTATGCGCCAATTGTGGCAGAACCCACAGCGCAAGTTACAGCCTGGTGTAAACAACACCGAGGCTACCTTGTTAGGGTAGTCGATTAGACTGATTCTTTGCAGGCCACTAAACTTCATCTGTTTGGTCACTCACTAATTGGCTGCAATTGGCGTAGTCGTCATGATCAGGG
Organism: Candidatus Bathyarchaeota archaeon; assembly: GCA_963825115.1. Classification (GTDB taxonomy): domain Archaea; phylum Thermoproteota; class Bathyarchaeia; order Bathyarchaeales; family Bathycorpusculaceae; genus JADGNF01. The sequence goes on from CAWGRS010000003.1 coordinate 9,624, forward strand.
ATTTGTCGAAGGTTTTGCGTATGGCGAACTCTGCTTGCTTTCCATCGTTCCATTGGTCCACGGGACGCAGATAGCCAACGACACGACTGTACACTTCACAGGCTGCACCGCAAATGGGGCATTGTTTGTGTTCGCCGCTCGTGTAACCATGGTTGGGACATATGCTGAAAGTGGGTGTCAATGTGAAGTACGGCAAGCGCGAGTTCCAAGAAACTTTCTTGATTAGTTCAGCCGCGGATTTCCATGAGTGTAATCGTTCCCCCATGAAAATGTGGAAAACTGTACCGCCCGTGTAGAGGGTTTGCAGGTTTTCTTGGTGTTCTAACGCGTCGAAGAGGTCACCATCGAAGTCTACAGGCAGTTGTGAACTGTTAGTATAGAATGGTTCCGCATGTTGTGTCTGCACTTGCCTTTGATTAGCAAAGATAATGTTCGGGTGTTTTCGTTTGTCTATACGTGCTAATCGGTAAGATGTTCCTTCGGCCGGTGTTGCTTCAAGGTTGTAGATGTCGCCTGTTTCTTCTTGGAAGGTCATTAATCTATTGCGCATATGAGTTAAGGTTTTTACTGCAAATTCCAAGCCATCTTTTGAGGCGATGTTTTGACCCAACAGGTTCACTACTGATTCGTTGATGCCTACCAAGCCGATTGTAGAGAAGTGGTTCTTCCAGTACTTGTTGTGAGCTGCTTTGATGTTGCGCAGGTATCTCCGGCTGTACGGGTATAAGCCGTTGTCTGTGAAAGCCTCAAGAGCTTTACGTTTTATTTCTAAACTGGCGCGAGCAATATCCATAACGCGATCTATACGCTCGAAGTATTCATCCTCATCTTTGGAGAGGTAACCTATTCGAGGCATGTTCAGAGTAACGACACCGATGCTTCCTGTCAGCGGATTCGCACCGAAGAAGCCTCCACCACGTTTGCGAAGTTCACGATTATCAATTCTCAGGCGACAGCACATGCTCCTGACGTCTTCGGGACGCATATCGCTGTTTACGAAGTTCGAGAAGTACGGCACACCGTATTTGGCAGTTACTTCGAAGATCTTTTGAGCTACAGTTGAGTCCCAATCGAAATCCTTGGTGATATTGTAAGTTGGGATTGGAAAAGTGAAGACTCTTCCTTTTGAATCGCCTTGGCTCATTGTGTCTGCGAAGGCCGAGTTGAACATCTCCATTTCTTTACTCATATCGCCGTATGTGTCTTCGGTGACTTTGCCGTTGAAGAGTACGCCTTCGTTCTTCATGAATTCTGGCACTGTTAGATCCAGTGTCAAATTGGTGAAAGGCGTTTGGAAGCCGACTCTGGTTGGTACGTTCATGTTGAAGAAGAATTCTTGTAATCCTTGTTCAACTTCTTTCGGTGTCAAATGATCATATCGTATGAACGGAGCAAGGTAGGTATCGAAGTTGCTGAATGCTTGTGCGCCAGCTGCCTCCCCCTGCAATGTGTAGAAGAAATTTACAATTTGTCCAAGTGCAGTTCGGAAGTGTTTCGCTGGTTTGCTTTCTATTTTTCCAGCGACTCCCCCAAAACCTGACATCAGCAGGTCGCTTATGTCCCAACCTACACAGTAAGGTCCCAAAACGCCCAGGTCATGTATATGAATGTCACCTGAGAAGTGAGCATCGGCTATGCGTTCAGGGTAGATGCGACTGATCCAATACTTGGCTATGACCGTGGAAGAAAGGTAATTGTTTAACCCTTGAAGCGAGTAGCTCATGTTACTGTTTTCTTTAACCCGCCAGTCTTCAATTTCCAAATACTGATCCACGAGATCAGCACTGCTTAGCAGAGCTGCAAGCTCGCGCATATCAGAATGCTGTTTACGATAAAGAATGTACGCCTTGGCAGTTTGGGCGTGGCCATTCTCAATTATCATTTTTTCTACGAGATCTTGTATTTCTTCAACAGTGGGACAGCCGTCCTCACCAAATCTATTGTTAAGTTCAGCAACAACTTGGTCACTAATTTTCTTTGGTTGCTCACGGTCTTTCCCGCCTACAGCCTTAGCAGCTTTCCAAATTGCAGATGTTATTCGTTCTTGATCGAAAGGTTCTAGTTTACCATCACGTTTCCTAACATACTTCATTATTTTTCCACCTCAAGCAATAACCGCCCGAAATCCTCAGGCTCCTCAAACTTCTTGTAAACTGAAGCAAAGCGAATGTAAGCCACACGATCCAAACCTTTCAAACGTTTCATGACGAGGTCCCCAATTTCCTGAGAGGTGACTTCACCTTTGCCACCCGACATTAGGTCCTGTCTCACTTGGCTCGCCAACTGGTTTATCTGCTCCATATTTACGGGTCGCTTCTCGCAAGCCTTCTGCAAGCCACGTATGATTTTGTTAACGTCGAATTGTTCGAGTTTACCGTCTTTTTTGCGAACCATGATTTCAACAGTTTCGACGTACTCGTAAGTTGTGAAGCGTTTCCCGCAGCTGATGCATTCTTTTCGTCTGCGCGTAGTGTTTTCTAATGAATCACGTGTTTCCAGTGTTTTGAATTCTTCAGATCCGCAATAGGGACACTTCATACTTATTTCACGATGTTTTCGCTGGTTTATTGATTTCGGTTAGTGGGTGCCATTATATCCATCCACTAACGGTAGTGGAGTATTTACTTCTTATAGACAGTAAATGTGTAAACTGCCTCAACATCAAAATTCAAAATGAACATAATCCAGTGGAGTATTGAAAAGAGTAACTCGACGCGGCTACCTTGTTTATTGACCGTTGAGGACAAATCGTTTTATAAATAGTAAAGAATACCTTTTTGAACCTCTTTTACTAAAAAGACAATAAGAATGATCCGTAGGCTATCGAAATATTTGAACAAAACATAAATACAAACAGAATGGGAATCGGCTGACTAATTGGTCTTCGAACGGACTAAATCAGCTTCGGAGTCCAACTCTTTGACCCGTGTTTCGATGAATTCTGCAATTTTTTCTTCATTAAATTCCTTTTCTTCCAGCTGTTTGATTAGTTGCTCTTTGATAGTCACCAATATCTTTTCCACGTCAAAAGGCTTTAAAACAAAACCATCTGCACCTTTGTTCAAAGCTAGAACTGCATTCTGCATTGTTGGAAAACCGGTGACAATAATTTTTCGCATCTTCGGCTTTGTTTCACGCAATTTCGTAAGTAACTCTGTGCCTTCCATATCGGGCAGTCTAACGTCAATCAAAGCCAAATTGTAGAACGCTGTCTCACTCTTTTCGATACCCATCCTTGCAGTATCAGCTGTCTCAATCACGTAACCTTCGTCTTCAAGGATCGCTTGAAGCACTGTTCGAATGTTCTCGTCATCATCAATTATGAGAATTCTAGCTGGTTTTTCCATGCTTACTCAACGTTCCCTTTACCAATTTCTCAAGATTAGGAGAGACTACCAATTAGTAGATTTCAACGCTAAGCAAGATAAAGCCATTATGAAGTCAAAATTCAGATTGCCAAAAAGCGGTTGGTTCTTTGCCGCAGCATTCATCGGATCATTCTTTTGTAAAGTTCTTTCGCGCGGCATCAACATAATTAACGAATTCAAGCTGCTTGTTCGTCTCCACATTTAATTGGCACCCGATTTTTGCGTAAAGATTCTTCATAATCAAAATTTCTATGAACCGCGCCCCTATTCCAAAGATTTTTTCAAGGACTTGCTGAAAAGTTTCGATGTTTTGTGGAATTTCTGCTTTTGAAAATTGCTTATTTTTTTCCGTGTAAGCGTAAATTGATTGTCGCGCTTTTTCACCTAGCGAAAGCAGAGCTTCATCTATTGAGTCCAGCAATAGCAGGTCAAATTCTTTGATTTTTGCAGACATCTTTGGCACATACTACTGTTTATGGAATATGATGACCCAAGCTTTCATATAGACTAACGTTAAGCCAATTTAGTGTTGAATATAAATTTAAAGGTACTGAACCAAGAAACTACATCCGTTCTCTTTGAAGACACCAACGTCTTCATTTGATTCTTCTGCGGTTTGAAAACCCTAATTTATCAATGATGAAAAGTTACCGAGAAGTCCGATGTCTCTTGTGTCCAAGTAGCGCGACAGCCTCCACATGACTGCATCGTCCCTTTTGAAGAAATCCAAGACAATTACAACTCAATTTTCCAGTGTAATCTAAGACAACGTTGTATGTTCCGTGGTCTCCAATGACGTTATAAGCGCCGTTGCCCAGAAACTCGACTCGTCGACTCTCGACAAGCTTGCGTGCTTTCTCATACATTATGTCATGGGGCATTTTGAACACCTAGATTCACAATATCTTAAGTTGACTCTAGTTAATGCAGATTGCGTTGAAACACAATTCTTTCCACTTATTCGGGCCATAGGCTATTTGTTTTTCCCTTTCTATCTCCATAAGATCATTCTTTTTCGAAGCGAAAAGAACCCAAGTGGATAATTTGATGACTAAGGAAATTATGCTCATGTGAATCGTTCTGCTCATGAGCAGAATAGTATAGCTACCGCCCTCAACAAAAGACCCGATGGCTAAAACAAGCGAAAAAACAGACTCTTTTTGGTCCGACTGCCCTCATATTTGCTAAACCTTTTTAAGTGTGGATACAAAACATGTTGCAACGTCACATTAACTCATGTAACAAACGAAGCTCCTGAAAGCAGCTTTTGAACAGATGCATGACAATTCTGTGGCAGGAGAAAAAAAATATGTTAGAAATTCAATCATTCAAAGACCTACCATTGAGTATGGAGGTTTTGAAAAGCGTTAAAGAGCTTGGTTATGAAACACTTTTTCCAATTCAAGCTCAAGCGATAATGCCTCTGCTCGAAGGCAAAGACGTTATCGGACAAGCACAAACAGGAACCGGCAAAACTGCCGCTTTCGGCCTTCCAATGGTGGAAAGGCTCGACTTTCAAGCTAGAAGAGTCCAAGGACTAGTTCTGGTTCCCACACGGGAACTTGCGATGCAAGTCGCTCAGAACATGATCCAATTTGCCAAATACAAAAAACTTCGGGTTCTGCCAGTTTACGGCGGAGCCTCAATCGAAAGGCAAATCCGCGAACTACAAAACGGCGCCCAAATCGTCGTAGGCACACCTGGACGAATAATTGACCTTATAGAAAGACGCGTACTCAATTTAGCTTACGTGAAATTCCTGGTTTTAGATGAGGCAGACCGCATGCTAGACATGGGCTTCATCGAAGACATAGGCTACATTCTTTCCAAAGCACCATCAACAAGGCAAACAAGCTTATTCTCAGCAACCATCGACAAAACAGTTATGAACGTCTGCAATAGATACATGAAAAACCCAGTAAAAATTCTAGTCAGCAAGGACGAAATCGGCTTAACACAAATGAAACAATACTACACCGTTGTAAACCAAGGCGGCAAATTTGACACACTATGCACTATCTTACACGAAAACCACATAGATCGAGCTATAGTATTCTGCAGAACAAGACACGAGACAAGCAAAATAGCAGACAGACTATCACAAAAAGGATACAACACGCAAGCACTCCACGCAGGCTATACGCAACCTCAAAGAGAACGCTCAATCAACGCCTTCAGACAAGGAAGACTAAACCTACTCATTGCAACAGACGTAGCTGCACGCGGTTTAGACATAGAGGGAATAACCCACATAATCAACTATGATGTTCCGCCAGATCCGTTGGTCTACTTCCACAGAGTCGGTAGAACCGCTCGGAAAGGAGGCGACGGCACTGCGATAACTCTCGTCAGCTACGGAGAAATGGGAGATTTCCACAACATTAAGACAGTCACCAAAACAAAGATAGAAGAACTGAAAAGCGTAGCTAACCAGAATTCGCAGGATTCCCCTATTGTTGGCTTTTATTAAACCAACAACCATAATAGGCGGAAAATCAAATCTGTTTTGAGGTTAAGACCCGAGAATATGTTCAGAGACCCAGTCTGCGGCATGGTATTAGACGAAAACACGGCGAAGTTCAAAATCACTTATGACGGCGAAACAATTCACTTCTGTAGCCTCCAATGCAAAAAACGGTTTAAACGTCAACCAACTAAATTCATAAAATAAGCAAAAAATCAAGCAAAAAAGAAAAGCCGCGGGATGGCAAATCCCGAAAGCAACCGCGCTGGGAGTTTTATTTTAGAATTTTCCAAACAGCGAAAATTGTCGCTTACCATAGTTTTTCTTCGGCAGAAATATCCATCATCATCAAACCTGAAGCAGGCTTTGGGTAGAAATCAGTTGACTTCTCAGGCAAGCGTTCGCGTTTCTGAGCCACTTGCCAAACCGCTTCAGGGCTAATCGGGTTTACAAGAAAAGCCAGCTTCGCTTCGCCATTGTCGATTTTCTCGATTGCAACTCGCATTGACCGCTCATACAAAATATCCTCCTCGATTTTTAATTCACCTGTTTTCATCATAGTTTTGAAAACAACGTCTTTGAGGATAACGACGTCAAGAAGGCGAATTTCGCGGGCTTCGTTGGGATCTGCAAGTCTTGATATTTTTTGTTCGTCTTTAAGCAGTAATCCGTATGCCTTTGTTCCATCGTAAATGCAGAAGACATGTTCAGCTTTATGTTCTCGCAGAAAACTTTCAATTACAGCAACCTTTGGAGAAAGTTCTAAAATCTCAAAAAACGATGCTAGTGCCTCTAAAGTTTCGATAGTTAGCTCGAATTTTCGTAGCAGCCGATGAGTTGGCAAAATCACCAATCCTTCGTCTTGAACCGGAACGATGTAGCTCATGTGAAAGTTAAACGCGGAATTCGCTGTCCAATCCACTTGTTTGCGGCGTTCATCGCGGTATGCGAGGGCACTCTCGTAGCGGTGATGCCCATCGGTGATGACTAACGTCTTATTCTCCAGAGCTGACTTCACCAAATTTATTTTCTGTGGGTCAACAACTTTCCAGATTTTGTGCCTTACCCTGAATTCGTCTTCCACTTCTATGTCAGGTGGAGTTTTGGCGATTTCCTTGAAGAAATTAATTGTTGTTTTCTGTGGGTCTGAGTATATGAGGAAGACGGGTTCTAGGTCTTTTTGGATTGTCCGCAGCATGTTGAGTCTGTCCGCTTTTGGGGCGGCGTAAGTAGTTTCGTGGGGAAAAACCATGCCTTCGCCATAATTGTGTAGACGCGTTGCGGCGATTAAGCCTGTGCGGCTACACTTTTGGCCATCTAAGCGAAAATCCTGGCGGCACACAAAAACAGCTGGTTCATCATCTTTGGCTAGAACGCGTTCGTTTAGCCACTCGTAAATGCGTTGATGAACTGTCTCGTAGCGGTTTTCTTCAATTGGCAAAATCAAGCGGCAGTAGTTGTAAGGTGATTTCTCGTAGTATTCTCGCTGCATGTCTTGGTTGATTTTGTCATAGGGTTGAGTGATTAGATTCTTGAGGTTGCCTGCCTTCTCGGTGTATCTTATGGCTTTGAAAGGACTAATGTCAACCATAGTTGCAACTCGCTCATTTTTCCAATGCTGCAATTACTTTCTTGACTATTTGCACACTTGTCCTTACCTGAGCTTCATAGGTTTGGGCACCTATGTGAGGAGTGGCATAAACATTTTTCATAGCTATCAATTTATTGTTTTGAGGTGGTTCTTTTTCAAAAACGTCAAGCGCCGCTGCCTTCACTTTGCCCTGCAAGAGGGCTTGGTAGAGAGCCTCCTCGTCGATTATTCCGCCCCTGCTACAGTTAATTATCATTACGCCGGTCTTCATTTTAACAAACTCTTTGGTGGAAATCAAATGTTGAGTGTGTGGCGTAAGTGGAACATGCACCGTTATGAAGTCCGCCTTTGGCAGCATTTGATCCAATGGAACAAATTCTTTACCAACGCAAACGTCCACTGTTATAACATTCATACCTAAGCAAGACGCGATTCTTTTGACTTCTCGACCTATGCTTCCACAGCCTATAATTCCCAGAGTTTTCCCGTTTATTTCTGAACCCATTAGTTCTTCTTTAACCCATTTGCCTTCACGCAAAGTCAAAGTGGCTTCAACGAGATTTCGGGCGAGGGCGATCATATGCCCAATAGCCAGTTCTGCGACGGCAGTTGAAGCTATGTGAGGAGTATTCACGACAATTATGCCATGTTCTTGTGCTTTCTTGACGTCGATATTGTCTAATCCGTCTCCAGCACGACCGATAACTCTAAGGTTTTTAGCTTTTTCAATTAAGTCAGCATTGACCTTGGTTGCAGATCTCACAATGAGGGCATCATAGTTCTCGATTATGTTGAGGAGGTCATTTTTGGGAATCTCCCAGGCTCTTGTTACATGGAAGCCTTTCTGCTCAAGCAAGGTGATGCCTTGTTCAAAAATTGGATCGCAAATGATGACTTTAATCGCCAATACTAAAGGCCCCAAATTTCATCAATAGCTGTGAGAGCTTCTTTGACGCCTGCAACGTTCCACTCACCCATATGTCCTATGCGGAAAGTTTTTTCAGCCAACGCACCGTAACCATTACTTATTTCAAAGCCTCTTTCAGCCAATTTTTGATTTAGCTCCTTTACACTCTTACCGAGAATGTTCCTAATGCATGAAACGGTTATGGATTCATAGCCTTTTTCAGGGAACATTTCAAAGTGCTTTTTTGCCCATTTTCTTGTCAGTTCCGCCATTTCCACGTGTCGCTTGTAAATGTGATCATAAGTTTCCGCCAGCATTAGATCTAGCCGCTTGTCCAACGCGTACAATAGTGAGATGTTAGGCGTGTAAGGCGTCTGATGCTTCTTTTCGAACTCAAAGATTTCTACGAGGTCTGTGAAGCCCCCTCGTTCAGGAATTCCTTTTGCTCTTTCTATAGCGCGATCATTAACAAGCGCGATCGCTAATCCAGGTGGCAGGGCAAAGCATTTTTGAGTTGAGGCAAACAGAATGTCTACGCCCATTTCTTGGGGCAAGGTTTTGTCACCCGCCATTGAAGAAACGCTGTCAACAGCGAAAATAACTTCCGGGTGTTCTTTCTTCACCACTTTGCCAACTTCTGCAACGGGACTTCTAGCCCCTGTCGACGATTCATTATGGCAAATCGCCAGAGTGTCATACTCTCCTGTATCTAATTTCTCTGCAATTGCATCTGGCTTGACGACTTTACCCCACTCCACTTCGATCCAATCGGCTTTCTTGCCACAGGCACGAATAATTTCGCCAAATCGTTGAGCGAAAGCGCCGTTGATGCAGCATAATGCCTTCTTTTTTACAATACTTCGTCCCACGATGTCGAACCACAAGGTGCCGGAAGATGTGGTGGTTGTCGGCTTATAGTCACTTGGTAAATCGAAAAACTTTGATAATTTGCCTGTTATCCCCCCATAGAAGTCACTGAATTCCTTGCTTCTGTGTCCAATCATGAGCCGAGTTTGCTCTTGAAGTATTTGAGGACTGACTTCTGTAGGTCCGGGAATTAGCAGTTTTCTATGCATCTTCTTGGTTCTCCTTTAACTTTTTTCTCGGAAGCTATAATGATGAAATGCCCTGACTTTATTGCATCAATCTTCTTTAAAGCCGTTTTCTTCAGCTAAAAACAGAACAATAAGCGAGAGGCGAAAGTTTTTTGCAGATTAACGATATGAATAGAGATTGGAATAAAAACCCCCGGATTTTGGTTTCAAGTTGGAAAGTCTAGAAGATGGTTTTCGAAAACCAATTTATCATTTGATAGCTTGAAGATGTAAAAATTTCTTCTTTTTCTATGGTATTCTTCTAAAAGGTAAACTCAGAAAGTATTTAAACAAAAAAAGAGCTACAGAGCTTACGTTGGATGAGGTCCCATGTCTTCTAAGATTGAGTTAATTCTCAATGTTTTGAGTGATGGAAAGTGGCACAGGATTAATGAGTTGCATCAGTTGACAGAATTTGATGAGCTACAAGTTCAGGAGATGGCAGCTTTTTTGTTTGAATACGACTTTGCCATAGTTGACCTTGAAAACAAGAAAGTGAGGTTAAAACAGGATTTTCAAAATTTCTTGGTTCAAACCCCAACTTCTTAAGAAAATATCTTCAGCCACTTGACGGCTCTTGTTGATTTTTCTACAGTTTCGGTTTTTCAGCTAGTTCTACAACGGAGGAGGCTTTCCAGCCTGGTTACTAATTTTTCTGGTAGGTGTAGATTTGTTGTACTGTTGTTCAGCAGCGGATTCCGCATAAACAAGGTTTATTAATACTTAATACTCGATACATTAACAAATCGTGCCTTGGCATCCAATGCCTAAAGGACACGCAGCCTCAAAATTTAACCAGTGAGGTGAATTAAGAAATGAAAATTCGACGTAAACTATTATTATCATACCTCTTGATAGTTGCACTCTTCGTTGCCGCAGGTGCTACGATAACTTACAACACAATGAAAATGGCTGATCTGCAGAATACCGTTAAGCAACAGGTAGAAATCAACAATAACGCATACGCCTATCAGCAGGGATTGGACCAAAAGCAGTTCGGTACATTGATGTATAGCTCAGACAACGTCGCAGAAGGCGGGCGAATAATCGTAGCAAGTGCAGACACCATGCAACCAGCCGAAGATTACTTACTAAATGCCCTGGCAAGTAATCCCGAACTTTTGGCAAAATTTGACGAAACTGTAAATATCGACAGAAACACAATCAATAACGCAATTTCACAAATTTATGCAATTTACACTGGCAGCAGTACTACCAAGTACGAACAGATTTGGAGTCAACTCACCATACTCATGAATGCAGTTACTCAAGCAGATGCTAAACTCGCAGAGGTCAGAAGCGCCACCCTGGCAAACGTTCAAAATGCAACAGTGGAAGCCCAGAACTACGCCAGCATGAGTCTCATCTTAGCAGTGGTTTTCTTAGCAGTCATATCGGCGACTTCAGTAGGTCTATCCATAGTAATGGGGAACCGAATCACAGGACCACTCAAGAAACTATCTGATATTGCACACAAAGTCAGTTTGGGCGACCTCAACCAAAGATACTACCTCAAACAAAACATCGACATCAAGACCGGAGACGAAATAGACGAACTAGTTGGTGCATTCCGAAGAATGATCAACGCCTTCCGAATGACCGAAGCTCTAAGCAAAGAAGAAGCAGGAGTGACAGACAAACAATGACCGTAGACAAAGAATGCCTTGCAGTGCTAGCAGAAGAACTTGGCCCAGCCGCCCGAACATTTCTTGACCGCCAATGTCGAAATCATCTAAACAAAGACCCGTCAGCTCTTGAGAAGACAGACATAGATGAACTAGCAAAATGGTGTGTTAACGGAATTCAACTGGCGCTCGGAGCCCAAGTCGCAGAAAACGTCAAAAAGGGCTTGTTGTCCCTGAAGTAAAAACTTCGGGAAAAATATTTCCTACTTTTTTCCTTTCAGATTTGGTTATCTGAATATTCTGCTTGAATTCAAGGATTTCTTTGAAGATATTTTTGAAAAGAACCTTTTAGCGACGTAGAACATTCTTTCTTCGAACTTCAATGTATCTTGTTACTTAAACAATAGAATCTATAGATGTTAGACAATTATATTATAGTCTGGAGACCAGGGGATGTTGCCATTTATGGTTCTCCAATTTTATTCTATGCCGTCTTTTGGCTTTTGGGCTTTGTGAGTGGCTGTGAGTGGAAAGGGGCAGTGTATGGAAAAAGCTGTGAGTGCCTGTGAGTTTCTGTGTGCAGACCCGTTGGGCATGTGTTTCTCACGGTGTTTTCCGTCCAACAGTATTTGTTTGACATACAACGTTGTAATATAATTAATTAAAAAATAATGCCACAAAAAACTAAAGCACAATCATTATGGCGGCGAGAATAGGAGAAATCCGCCATCAAGCCACCTCCAAGAATAACAGCTCCAGACTAGTGGCGGATAGACGGCAAATTGACGCCTTTAGTCAGAAAACTTAAAAAGGCAACTTGAAAGAAAAGTCGTTGCTTAGTTCCCTAACAAAAAAGCGACAAAGATTCCTTTCTCTTCAAAGATAGACCCGTTTTTCTTGAGCAAAGCGCATGCAATTGATATAGCTTGAAATCTGGCATACAAATTGAATGGGTAACTTCTGCCATTTTTTTTAAAAGAAAATTAATAGACATTTTCGTTTCTTCTTTCCAAGTTTGGGTTTTGCTTTGTTTCTCTTTTAGAAATTACCGTAATTTCTGAATCAGGGAGTAAACTTTGAGAGTGAATTTCCTACAAAGAATGATCAAATTAGGAGCAAAACTTATAGCGCCAAGTAAAAGACAATTGTCAGAAAGAAATGATTATTGCATAGTCTGAAATATTGCTAAGATATCAGCGTCGTCTACGTTTTTCTTCATGAAGATGCCAAGATTGTTTTGGTCTTTTCTAATGCATAGTGCCTTCATGTTTTTGCCTTCGATGAGAATGTTTTCGATGTCGCCTACGTTGAATGCTGATGAAAGTGCACTAGCAGATTCAAATGCTTGCGAAGTCAACATTGCGTATTCTATTATTTTTGTAGAGTCGTTAAGGTCAACGGTAGCTTGCGCTTCACCTTTGAGGATGTAACCTTCGATTTCTTTGCTATTTCGGAGTTCTCTGGCAGCTGTAAGAAAGTCTTGGTATTCCGAGTTTTCATTGTCCGATATGGTGATTTCTGGGGTAATCTGAGGATTAATTATGATGGCTTCTTCTTCAATTGCAGTTTCGGTCATGTTTCTTTTCCTAACCATAGACTTTGCCTCGTTTATTCCACCACTGGCTTGACCACAACTAAGGCGCCTTTCTTGGTTTGAAGCATCTGCTGTGCTTTCTCGGGGATTTGGACGATTCCTTTACCCTCTAAGTCTGAGTCCTTTATGGGTTGGAAGAAGCAGCGAACTTTCTTTCCGGTCCTTGTTTCTTCTATTATTACTTCTTTGATTTCTTTGCCGTCAAAGAGGTCTTTCCATTGAGCAACTATAGCTCTGTCGATGCGTACAAAATCTGGTGTACCCAGGAAGCCGCCAATTCCTTTTAGGTTTTCAACTATGAATTGGCTAACTGGGGCATTTTGCGTGAAGAGTTCAGGTTTAGGAGGGGGTACTGTTTTGCGAGAAAACAGGTTTCTTTTGGACGTTTGCTGTTCTTCGACTGGAACTGAAGGAGCAGCATCTTGATTTTCCAAGATAGGTTCGATGGATACGCGCTCTCCCTTTTTAACACGCAGAGCAAATTGGGTCTTCTCAGGAATTTGAATTATTCCTTTACCTTCGAATTTTGATTCCTTGATTGGTTTAAAAGTGCAGTTAACCGTTTTTCCCGTTTGGAGATTATGCACCGTAATCTTTGAGATGCGCTTATCACCAAACGTTTCTGTCCATTGCGCAATTTGTGCGATGTCGACGAGGGCTGCATCAGGGTCGCCCATGAACCCTCCGAATCCAACGTTTTCAACTGTGAACTGGCTGACCGAAATCTCTGGTTGATAGGGTTCGGTGATTGAAATTTCTTCATGCGTCAGTCTAATTGTTGGTTCTTTGATAGCCTCTTGAGCAGCCGGGACTCCTTGTTGCACAAGTTTGAGCATCGTTGGAATCATAACTCTAGTGAGATTAGTCACTGTTTTCTGGTCGGCTTCATTAGAGGAGACGTTGGCCACATAAAAATCGTTAAACTTGGTAAAATTGATTCTTCCGTCTAAACCTTTGAATGTGACAGATTCAATTCCGCCCAAGGCCTCGCTCTTTTCAGCTAATGCCAAAAAGGTTCCTTGAGCACTTGTCATGGTTAGCTCATTGCTATTTTGATCTTCGATGAGGTTTTCACCATCTTCTCTAAAAACAAAGGTGTGGGATATTTGGGGGCATACGTCTCTGATCTCATTCAAAGCATTTTTTAAGGCTACGGTGCACGCTTCATTGCTCATTTCCATTTGCCCCTTTCAAGTCTTTCGTCTAAGAAAGTTTGAACAATATGCGCTCGGGAACGCCTTCGTTTTCCACGACAAGATACTTCAGCCCTTCAGTGTCGCCCAGTTGGTCAAGCCACTTTAGTGCTTCGCGAGCTTTCTGCAGAACTAAGAGACGTTCCTGGAAGCTGCGCACGACAGATTCTATCGCGGTTAGTTCATGAAATGGATTAGCATCCAAGATGATGTTTAGGCTACCGACAGTTATTTCGCCGACTTGTTCGGTTGGGCCTTTTTTGCCTGCGAGTTTCATGACGACTTCGCGGATTTTCTTTGATTTCTCCGCTACGTTGCGGATTTCGTCTAATCGTCGCAGGTATTCGCCTAAAGTGCTTTTTGTATCGCCTATCATTTTGTCTAGGCGTTCGGCTAATTGTTCAGCTGATGTGTATTCTTTTATTTCAATGACCATGATTTTATTCCTCCATTTCTATTTCAAAGAAAGGAAAGGGTAGGAGAAGCTTTTTGCTTCATCCGCTAATTGCGAACTAAGTGTTCTGTTGAAACTTCTAAGGTGCGGTTTGGGTTAGGACTAAGTTGTTGGCTTTTGCTGTGGTGAATTTGATCGTGTACTCATTGCCTGAAACCCATGCATAGCTCAGAGTGTAGGAAACAGATGCGCCTTTCGCAACTCCTTGGGTGATAAATGCTGGTGTTGGTGCTGTTGTCGCGCCGTTGACATATGCGGCGGTGAAGTTCATCAATGAATTACCCGTGTTTTGAACTGTAACGACTATGGTACTTCCTGTGGCAAAATTTACGTTTGTGATTGTTCCCTGTTCAGCGTTTCCCATGAGGCCAACGGACATTCCGCCCATCCATGCTGCGACGACCACGCTGACTGCGACTGTGACGGCGATGAGGATGATTGATGCGACTACTGGGCTGAGGGCTTTTGCATTTTTCTTTATGGTTCTAAAGGATTTCATTTATTTTTTTTCTCCTATTGTTTTCTTGTTATCCAATGGGAAGCAGAAAACCTATTAAATATTGTGTATCACGATACACTACTGAAGATATGTACTACAAATCTACAACAAAAACAATAAAATACTTCAAAAATCAGAAAAATAAATGAATAAAAAACTTACTGCCTAAGAGGCATTCTTTTGGAAACCCTCAAGTTCATCAAAGAACTTGAGAAGAAGCTTCGCTACCTTTTCGCCTAAATCAGTTTCAAGGTAGTATTTCTTTAGCGGATCAATACGTTCACTTTTTGCCAGGCCCAAATCCTCGATTTCAATCATTCGGGCGCGGAAAGTTCCGTCGCTTAATGTGAGGTTGTTTTCCCGCATGAAATCTTTAGCGTCTTTCCATTTGCCCCGGTTTATGTAGAGTAGCAAAAGGCAGTCTATTGCGTGATCCTTTTCCAGCATGGTCTTTACAATTGCAAGCTTGGGGTCTGTAAGGATCCGCTTAACCCTCTCCTCTTCTCCACTTATCTTCATTATTTAAATCAACCTGTCCTGTGTTGTTTCTTGTTAGTGCATATTCGAGTCAGAGCATTTAAGCCGTATTACGATTTATGAAACATATCAGCAGTCGCAGCTCTTCACACACCGAAACGCGCCTGAATCAGAGTCGGCTTAACTTCCTTATAAACAATGCCTAAAATCCAAAACGCAGAATGAACTGAATGTCACAAAACCTATAAAAGGAAAATAGATTCTTTGCTGGCTGAAAAACGTCAGTTTTGCTTAGCCGAAGTTACGGGCTTCTTTCCTCTTCTCAGCTTCCTCGGTAAACCGAAGAATCTCGTCGATAATTTCGACGTTGGAGAGGAGCATTCGCCTGCAACAATATCGTTTAACACCCAAGGTGTCTAAGACATCTTTGGCATTTTCGCCTGTCCTAACGCGCCTGGCGAATTCTTCCCATTTATCGCCGACGAGTTTGCCGCAGGTGAAGCATCTAACCGGAATAATCATTGAGTTCCTTTCTCCCTAATTACCTGTAACTCTTCTGTTCCTTGGCTCTTGCACCTGGACCGCCAAATTTCTTTGACTCTTTAGATCTCGCATCACCGGCAACCATCGTTCGGTCGTACTCAGTGAATACAGTGCGCAGATGAGAGCTCTTGGTCCACTTCAACAGAGCATTTGCAATTGCCATTCGTGCAGCTTCGGCTTGACCCATGTAACCGCCGCCTTGAGTCTTAACATCCAGATCTACTTGTTTCCAAGCAGTTTCTCCAGCTTGCAAGAGGGGTTCCATCATCTTCTCTCGTGCAATTTCGGGCTCGAAAATTTCCACTGGGGTTTTGTTTATCCGAACTCTCCCGACGCCCTGTTTAACTACGGCGCGGGCTGTAGCGGTTTTTCTTTTTCCACTAACAACTAAGACTTTTTTGCCTGGCATAATTATGCACCTTGGTTCCATCCAATTTCTATTGCTAATTCTCCGAGTGTGAAGTGCGGACCCTTCAACTTTGAAGCTAACGCGTATTGATCGGTTTCCATTATTTGGTCCTTAAGCTCTTGTGGAATACTCAAGTATACCTTCAAGCGCTTGTAAGCGTTTTTCCCCTTTGGCTGCGCCCAGGGCACCATTCCCCTGACCGTTTTGCGAACAATGCGGTCGGGTCTTCGACTGTGGAACGGCCCACGTTCGGGAGCGCCTACTTCGAGGAATTTGTGGGCTTCTTGGACTTTGCTCTTTTTCTTTCCAGAGATTATTATCTTCTCTGCATTAACTATGATTATTTGTTCTCCGTTTAGGAGTCTTTTGGCGACTCTGCTGCACATTCTACCAAGAATGAGCCCTTCGCCATTAATTATTGCAGCTGAATTGTTTGCTTTTGCCGCTTGCATCTTGTTCACCCAAATATTGTTACGTTGGAACCTTGAGGATTCTTTTCCATCAGCTCTGTTATGGACATGTATTTTGCCTTTGCAGCCGCCAATTTCGCTTTAGCTTTGTCAGAAGCATTGAAGGCAGCAACCGTTACAGAATGATCTAAAGTTCCTGAGGCCAAAATCTTGCCTGGAACAATTATTGTGGCGTTCTTTTCCGTGTACCTGTTTATTTTGCTCAGGTTAACAGCCACTCGTTGTCTGCTTGGTTTTGAGAGATTTTCGGCAACGTCTAGCCATATACCTGCATTCTTCTCTCTACTCTGTTTCTTTAGAAATCTGATAAGTTTAACAATTTCAGGATTCGTAGTTTTGGTTTCTCTCATTTCATTTCTACCTTCAGCTGTTCTTCGAATTCGTTGAGTTGTTTATCGAGAATCTTCGTTGCTTCTTGCAAAATTCTTTCGGGAGGAAGCGCACCCGTTGACTCAATGTTCATGATAAAGCCGTTCTTTTCCCATTCGACCTTTATACCCTCTTCTTTCTTTGGGCAGACTTCAACGCAGTCCATACAGAGGGTACACGACAAAAGATCGCGAACATCAACTTTTTCACCCTTCATCGCCAAAACTTTCTTGGAGCAAATATCAGCACATTTTTGGCAGTCTTCGCATTTTCCCTTCGGAGGAACAATTTTAGGGTAATATTTGTATGCACTGACGCAAACTGGCTGCCACTTAGCATGAACCTTACCTTTACCAAGCTTTGCATAGGCTTCAAGCTTGAGCTTCTGTCCCTTAGCAAGTTTGGCGAGAGGAATTTTCTCAGTAACCGGAACCACAAGAGGATCCTCAGAAACAAGCTCGCCAGAATATACAGCTCGCGTTCCTTCGTTTGATTCAGCGTTCAAAGTTAATGTAACACGACATTGACTGCAGCCAAATTCGCTTTTGCAGTCACAGTCTTCGGGCAATTTGTAATTATCCAAATCAGTTTTTAGTGGAACAAGACCAAACCTGTGAGCTATCATCTCATCTTGGAGAATTGAGGAGTTTTCGATCATAACAACTTCGTCTATTGCCATTGCTGGAACCTCTGCAAGCACTATGCGCCGCAGAGCGTTCATTAGAGGAACGTTAGCGTCCCTTACCACTATTCGAAAGTTCGTCTCGTCTTTCTCGAGCACTTCTATTTTCACTTATTTAGACACTCCACAATTGACCATACAAAGTTGCGTCGTTTGATAAAGTTGTAGTGCATTATTTCAATTTTTCTGTTAATAAAGGGGAAAGTATTTTGGTTTAGACTCTTCTGCCTCTTCTACCGCCGGGTCTGCGTGTACCATCGTGAGGAACAGGGGTCACTTCTTCGATGCGTTCAATTCGGAACCCGAATCTTGCAAACGCGCGGATTGCTGCTTGGGCACCTGGACCTGGTGTTCGTGGACCTGATCCGCCTGGAGCGCGAACTTTTATGTGAATAGCTGTAACGCCTTTGTCTCGAGCGACTTCGGCTGCACCAGTTGCTGCACGCATTGCTGCATAAGGAGAAGATTCCATTCGGTCTGCTTTTACGAACATGCCACCGCTCGTCCGAGCGATTGTTTCGGCTCCTGAAATGTCGGTTATGTGAATTAGGGTGTTGTTGTAGGAGCTGAAGATGTGCACTACGCCCCACTTCTCATTTCGTTTGCTGCTGCTGCTCAAAATCTTCCGCCTCTTCCGCCCCTTCTACGATCGCGTTGTTGAGGTAATTGAACCTGTTTTGCAGCGATTGTCATAGCGACACGTGTTGGGTGTGCTGCATTAACGAATTGGCTATTCATTGAATACGTGATTGTTTTTTCCTCTTCTCTGGAGACTATGTAGCCAGGGACTGTAACTCTTTTGTTATCAATAGTTATGTGTCCGTGTGTGATTAGCTGTCGAGCTTGGTGAACTGTCTTGGTCAGACTCTTTCGGAATACGAGGGTTTGGAGTCTTCGCTCAAGGATATCTTCTATAGCTAAGTCTAACACGTCGTCTAGTATAGCGGTTTCTTGGAGAACTCCGATTTTCTTTAAGCGTGCAAGAAGCTCGTTCTCCATTTTCATTCGCTCATCAGGCGATCTGCCGATTAGCGAACGGGCAATGCCTCTGAATTTGGACAATTGGGTTTCGTGTCGCCAGAGTTCATGCTTGTTTCTAAGGCCAAATGTGCCGAGGGTCTTGAGCTCTTCTTGGAGTATGTCTTTGCGCCAGGGGAAACGTGGAGTTTCAAATTTTCTTCTCTGTCTTTTAGGATCGCCCATGTTTATTTGCCTCCTTCAGCTGCTGGTGCGCCGCCTGGCTTTGCCAAAAGGCCTTTCTTCTTTACACCGAGCGACTTTCCTGATCTACCCGTGGTTTTGGTTCTTTGCCCACGGACTTTTAAGCCGTAAGCGTGCCGGTATCCGCGCCATGATCGGATGTTTTTAGCTTCATCGATGTCTGTTTTGGTTCTCAGAAGAAGATCTGCACTTATGAGGTGCATGTCTTTTCCAGAGTCTGAATCTTTCCTTCGATTAAAAAGCCAAATTGGTAAATTGTATTTTGAA
Organism: Candidatus Bathyarchaeota archaeon; assembly: GCA_963825115.1. Classification (GTDB taxonomy): domain Archaea; phylum Thermoproteota; class Bathyarchaeia; order Bathyarchaeales; family Bathycorpusculaceae; genus JADGNF01. The sequence continues at coordinate 28,851 of CAWGRS010000003.1, forward strand.
GGGTCTTTCACTATATCCTCAATTTTGGATATATCTGCCTCTGTAAGAAATCCTGACCTCAAGTCCGGGTTAATTCCTGCCTTCTTGAGGATAGCGTTAGCAAGACTCAGGCTTACTCCTTTGATGCTAGATACAGAATACGAAACCTTCAGGGTGCCTGCTGAATCGGAACCCAAGATACGAACGATGTGACGAAATTCCTGAGCTGACATCTAAATTTTCATCCGTTAAACTTGAAGCATATACGAAATGCTTCAGTATTTATTTAAACCTTCCTTTAACAAGGTATTCGTTTTGATTTCAGTTTAAATTTTTCGGCAATCCAATGAAAAAAAGATGAGGCTGATTTGAACCCATTGCTATTTGAACCATAGCATGCTGGACTATCAGTTCTTTGTCAAAACTTGCGGTTCTTGATCGGGTAGTAGCAACCCGAAAGAAATTTGTTCGCTGCTTATTTTTGCAGGGAATAGTTTCTTCCCTTGGCCTAGTTTGAGGCGTTTTGAAGTTAACGCCCCGCTAAGTATCATTAGACGTTCCAGTGGATAAAGACCTATCACGGAACATGCTTTGGTTTCTTTAGCGACTTTTATCGACAAGACAAGTGATTTCATCAAGCATTTGAGATGAGCTGAGAGCTTGTCGTTGTTTGCTTCGTGGTAAATTGAATAACTGTGTCTTAGTCCATTAATCACGTTGCCTCTGATGTGGTTTGAACAAACAGTTTTGTCGACAAAATACTTTGGCTTAGTTTTTTTTAGGGATTCCATTGAGTAAAATGTGTTATCTTCAGAGGTTATGTTTCGGTGGTTGTTGTCGTAAGTGTCAAGTTCTTTGAAACCTTTGGCATCTCTTATCCTAATGCCCTGGGCAACGTCATAGCCGTCTTTCATGACAATATTTGGAATCCTTGGAAACCATTTTTTGGAGAGATAAACGTCGTGTTCAAAACTTGCACAGTAGGCTGTTTTAACAAGTGAGAAAGCGTATTCGCGTGCATTGTACAGACCTCTCTTTTTGTTCTCGTAGACCTCCCAGCCTAATTCTTCAGCTACTATCTTGCTGTTGTCTGTAGAAAAATCATCTATAATGAATTTTCTCTCAATTGCCTCGGATGAAATAACTTGTTCGATTCGCTTTAGCGTATGCGGCAGTAATTTCTCGCTATTATGCGTACACATCCACACATCAAAAGTATTTTCCATGGTTTTATTGCAGCTCAAGTTTTGACGACTTTTAGTTGCAGAAAAATACTTAACTGATTTATGAAGCGAAAATATTAATCCAAAATCTGCTTTAACGGATGTATTCGTGTCACTCTCAAGATTAACACCGCATGCTTCACAACTTCATGGTGCTCCAAGCAAAAAGCGAATCCTTGGCGCCGCACTTAGAGCCAAAAAAACTGTTCAAGCTCATACGTGCCGTAACGAAGATAAAAAGAGCCAATTTTACCTGTAGTACTGTATCCATTTTTTTCTCAGTTTGATGGGCGTTTGGTGGTTTTTGTGCAGATCTGTTGTACAGGTCTCTTAAAATGGAGACTAAGTTTGGAATGTTTGTTTTTGAGATACGTTTCATGGTTCGATATGTTTTTGTGATCTACAAGTGTGGTTTCTCAGTATGCTTTGGTATGCATGAGGTATGTGTGAGGGTTTATGTGGCTGTTTGCACACTATGAAGACTTGAGAAATATGTCTTGAAAAGACATATTGTACACTCGTACATCACAACAACAAATAAGGAAGCACAAAAAAATGACCAACAACTACCAAAAAGAAATCCAAACAAAACTCACCAAAGGCCTACTCGACATGATCATCCTCCAATTCCTCGACGAACAACCCATGCACGGATACCAAATAATAACCAAAACACGCAAAACCTTCGGCATCTACTTCGGACCAAGCACCATCTACCCACTGCTAGGAACCTTAGAAAAGAAAGGCTACCTAAAAAGCACCTGGAACATGGACAACGAACGCCCCAGAAAAGTCTATCAACTAACCAAAGACGGAGAAACAGTCCTCAACTTCACCGAAGGCTCACTCAACATAATCTGCAAAACCATGACAACAGACAACAAAATCCGAATGGAACCAACAGCAATTCTCCAAAAAGAAGACAAGCATTTAACCATCTGCTAAAAAGACATGGTGAGACTTTGAACAGTCTACTAATGAATATGCTTCTATCTTCCAATACATTTGGAGAGAACTGGTCTTTTAGGAGACATTGTTTTTTGAAGTGTTTCACTCGAGAATTAAAGAATAACATTGAATCGTTAGTTTGAACACAGTTGGTTGATGTAACAATGAAAAAAACACCAAACAAAAAACTGTTCGCAGAATATGACAAGATATGGCAGAAAGGCCCCGAAGTCAAGCATAAGTTTACAAAGTTCCATTGGTCTAACGATTTCTAAAATAGAAGTCGTCTTTGAAAGCCCGCGTCTGTTGAATTCCTAGACCACAAGGAATACGGATGCCTAATGAGGCGAGGACAGAAAAAACCTGTGGGAGTTCCAGGGGGCAAAATAGCTGCAATCTTACGGTGTTTGGTTTTTTGCATTGGGTTCTTGTATTTCACTTTCGGGTTTCAAAACTTCGTAAGCAGTGCTTTCGCCGATATGACCAAGAGCGATATTTCTGGACAGTGTGAACTCTGAATACAGATCAGATCACATTAGATTTGCTTGAAATATTCCAAGTTTGAAACATGACTTATATTTCATTTTTCAGATTCTTTTGGAGTTGGAGAAGGAGATAGGAGAAAAGACTCCTCACCCCCCCAAGGGATTGGGAACTTACATCCTTGGTCCCTTGGGTGCCTTCTTATAACCATCTTGTCAATTTGGAAAGTCTGTAAATTGTAAAATGGTTTTTGATTGCTTCCGATAAGTTGACGTGTCTTGCCTGAACCCAAGTTTAGGCTTTTTCACTCAGCACACCACGCTGGTCTTCTCTCGAGTATGCAAAACTCGCAACCTAAGTCTCAGCCCTACCAATGCAGATCAACTAGTTTGGGCGCCGCCAGCAACTTGCCACACCTAAAAACTATTTAGACTAGAGAACAGTAAAATTATTGCTCGAACTTTTAGAAGGCTATAAAAATGTCTATGAGCTCCGTTGCTGACCTTGAAATTGAACGAAATATCTCAAGAAATAATGTCCGAGATAGAAAAAACAAGCTCAAAAGAGTTAGCCAATTCAGACGAGATCACAAAGCTTTTACATTTAAGCGACCCACGTCACTCAAAAAAAATATTGCAGCACATGGAAAATGCGTCCACACGTTCTGAACGAGAAATCGGAAAAAAAGCAGTCATTAGAGCTCTGTTAGTTTCGACGTGGCTACAAAGACTCTATTTCGTAATAAGATCATTCATCATGGGGATACTTAGCGCCGCTGTTTCCTTCGGATTTATTCTGTTTTTTGGTTCCCTTACTCTCGCTCTGGGCATCTTTGTAGGAGTTTTTTCCTTCATTTTCTCGTTGGTTGTGTCAAGGTTGTTTGACTTTCAAATCGTTAGAGCGACGAAAAGAATAGTGGCGTTCTTGTCTAAACATAAAGATTTGCGGAATTTTGTCCTTAACCACTTGTAAAACAAAGAAAAATGAACTGTGAAGCATGCATTAATTACGTGTATTACAAATTATACTGCTGTTCAATAAACCGAAAAATCCGAGCAAGAAGCATCTTACATTCGAAATTTTTCGTAAGTCACTCAAAAATCCGGTTAACCATACAAGATAAGAATTGCAATTCATTGCAAACGTAAATTAAACCCAATTTAGAGTAACTGCAGAGCACAGGAATAACAATGATCATTATAACAGTTGTCGGCTTGGTGGCAGCAACATTTACCACAATTTCGCTTTTTCCCCAATTGCTAAAATCTTGGAGAACCAGAATGCATCCAACAGCCGATAGCACGATTGCGACGTTCTCGTTTTTGTTTTGTATTGGAATATTCTTGTGGTTGATTTATGGAATTTCTTTGAACGATCTGCCTATGATAGTTGCTAATTCGTTAAGTTTTCTGCAAGGGCTAGTTATCTTAATTATCCAAATTCGAAGATTGAGACATGACTGAAGTTTTTGAATTCTCGATTTCTTGATGCTAAAATCCCAGCGATTAAAAAAGGAATAAGAAAAATCGAGCCTAGTACGCGTAGACTCTGCCATAAGGCCGGTTCGAATAAGGCACGATTTTGACGAAATTACCTGTCATTATTTTGCCGAGGTCAGTGTTGAAGTGGCCACAGTATTCTTTAACTAAACCGCTAATCTGTTCCAAATCTGTCTTTGTGACCTCCATGAGTTTGACTTCTTTGCCTAGATTTCCGATTTCTCCGCGTACGTAAATTATTCCTGCGTGCATGCCTGTCCCAACATAGCGTGCTTTGTGTGCTTCACCTTTCTTCAGATTCAGACCCAACACAATTAGGACGCCGCCTGCCATATACTCGCCAAGAAAGTCCTGACCTGTGCCACCGACTACCATGTACGGTTTATTTTCCATGTATTCTTTCATGTGAATACCAACGCGGTATCCAACATCGTCGCGGATGAACATCTTGCCGCCTCTCATGCCGTAACCTGTAATATCGCCGGCTCTGCCATGAACAACTATTTCGCCACCATTCATTGTGTTACCAGTGCAGTCTTGTGCGTTCCCGTGAACTTCAATATGGGGACCATCCATGAAGGCAGCCAAATCGTTGCCTGGCGTTCCAAAGATGTCGATTTTGACCTTGTTCTTTAAGTCAGTCCCTATGTAGCGTTGACCATAAACGTTGTTTATCTCGACCCTGGACACCCCTTTTGCGTCTATTTCCCGAAGTAAGGCATTCAAATCCTTGTAGATCATATCTTGAGCATCAATTTTCCAAACGCTACCCTTCATGCTCACGTTTGGAAGGAATTTCGCGCTAACCTCTAATTTGTTTCTTTCTTGTTGGACAGTCATTTTAATCGCCCGCCATTCTTATTCCCAAGACCCTAAGCTCGGTATCTGTCATGTTTACTCCTCGAAGATGCAAACGGTTTCCTCTGAGACTTTCAATTGCATTAACACCCATGCCACCCATCATGTCTTTGATTTCCATGGTCCATCCGCGCAGTAGATTAACCAGTCGTTCGGATGCAATATCGGGGTTAACTCGTTTGCCTATCCAAGGATCGGGTGTCGCGAGCCCCCATGGGCATTTACCAGTGTAACATTTTTGGCAAACAGTGCAACCCATCGATACCAAAGCCGCAGTAGCGACATAGACTGCGTCTGCACCAAGAGCGATTGCTTTGAAGATGTCGCCGCTTGATCTAAATCCGCCTGCTGCAACAATTGATGCTCTGTTTCGAATACCCTCATCACGCAAACGTTGATCTACACTGGCAAGAGCTAATTCTATTGGTATGCCTACGTTGTCTCGGATAACTTTTGGAGCTGCCCCTGTAGAACCGCGAACCCCGTCTATGGCGACAATATCTGCTCCAGCTCGAACTATGCCACTGGCAATTGCTGCTGCATTGTGAACAGCTGCGATTTTCACGGATATTGGCTTCTCGTAGTCCGTTGCTTCCTTCAAGGCGTAAATCAATTGCCCCAGGTCTTCGATGCTGTAAATATCATGCTGGGGTGCAGGAGAAAGTGCATCAGTTCCTATCGGAATCATGCGTGTTCTGGCGATGTCTTCTGTAACTTTCTCACCAGGTAAATGACCGCCAATGCCCGGTTTAGCACCTTGACCAATTTTGATCTCAACCGCGGCACCTGTGTGCAGGTATTTGGAGTGAACACCGAATCTACCGGAAGCCACTTGAACAATTGTGTGATCACCGTACTTGTACAATGAAGGATCTAAGCCGCCTTCTCCCGTGTTAAAATATGTACCCGCTTTTGTGGCTGCGCGTGCAAGAGACTCGTGGACGTTTAAGCTAACAGCTCCATAACTCATAGCAGAGAACATTATTGGAGTCTCAAGCGTTAATTGTGGTGCAAGTTTGGTTTTCAGTTCTATTTCGCCGTTCGCCATTTCCATTTCTAACGAATCGGGTTTTGCACCGAGGTACGTTCGCATTTCCATGGGTTCCCGAAGTGGGTCAATTGAAGGATTTGTAACTTGGCTGGCGTTTACGAGTATGCGATCCCAGTAGGTGAGTTCCGGTTTATCGCAACCCATGCCTGTTAGAAGTACTCCACCTGTTTCGGCTTGTTTTTTTATGTCTTTGATGACGTCGGCGGTCATGTTAGCGTTTTCGCGGTAAGTACTTGGGTTCTTCTTTATGGTGATAGCGTGAGTTGGACAGAAGGTTACGCATCGTTGACAGTTCACACAGTTTTCGTCTTTGCTACGGATAACGTCGTCTTCGGCATCGTAGCGGTGAGTTTCGTATGTGCATTGATTAACGCAGACTTTACATCGGATACATTTGTCGTTATCCCGCTCCACAATGTATTCTGGCGGCAGGTAACTTTTCATTACTGGATGACTCCCGTTTTTGCTTGCGTTTCGATAATCTTTTTGTCACCGACTCTACCGATTATTGGCTCGCCTCCTCTTGGAGTCCAGACTCTGTCTAGCATTGGTGACACTAGACGGATTGAGGCTTCTTCGCTTGAAAGGTAAAGTGTTTTGCCTTTGGTTGCCGCCATCATTGGACGCAACTTAATGCGGTCGGTTAATCCTATCATCTCTCCGTGGTGCGCAACTATGATGCTGAAAGGCCCATTCATAAGTAAGCTTCCATAAGTTTGGCGCAATGATTGCAGGAAAAGTCTCTTTCTCGGTTCCAGTTGATCAACTTCAGCCCAGAAAGGTGAAGCTAATATCTGAGAAACAATTTCGATTGGCAAATGTTGTCTGCGCATGAGGAGGTCCACTGCGTAGGCAAGCACTTCTGTATCAGTTTGAAGCGTGCACTTATAGCCGTACATTTCCAGGTATCTACGGTTTATTCCGTAGCTGGAGAGCTCGCCGTTATGAACCACTGTCCAGTCAAGGATGTTAAATGGATGTGCGCCTCCCCACCAACCCGGCGTATTTGTTGGGAATCTACCGTGGCAACTCCAAAGGTAACCTTGGTAGTCCTCAAGACAAAAGTAATCTGCTATGTCTTCTGGGAATCCGACGCCTTTGAACACTCCCATGTCTTTGCCGCTTGAAAAAACGAATGCTTTTCCTGTTTCTGTGTTTATGCGCATTACTGCTTGGATAACGCACTCTTCCTCCGTTTGATTCTCCAGGCGATTCCTTCTCGGCTGGACGAAGTAGCGCCACACTAACGGCGGATCTGTGACGTTGGCTGGTCTGGTTTGCATTTCTTCATCATAAATTATGTTGAAACAGGAAGCTAGGATGCGATCTGTGTGTACTTTAGCATCTTTGCTCAAGTACATTATATGAAAGGCGTAGTACTCTTTGAAATCGGGGTAAATACCGTAAACAGCAAAGCCGCCCCCTAAGCCGTTGCTGCGGTCATGCATGTTTGAGATAGCTCGGATGGGGTCTTTAGAGCCGAAACGTTTGCCTTCTAAATTCATCATGCCGAATATGCTGCAGCCTGCGAAGTCTTTGTCGTTTCCGAATGGATTGATAATCTTCGTGTCTTGTTGGTTCATCACTTATTCCTCCAATTTCATTTCTTTACGCACTTCAACGGGTAAATTTGCGAGGCCGAAAGTGTCTGCGAGAAGTTCCTGCTTGAAGTCTTTCACATTTACATGGTTCTTCATAAGGTACAGTAGAATGCCTGCACGTTCGATTTCATTCAAGAAAGTCATTCCTACGAGGATATTTTCCTTGAGAACAACTTTCTTGTAAACACCTTTCTCCTTGTCGTGTTTGATCAGGATTTCAAGCGTTGGATCTTCTTTTGGGTTTGCTAAACCTACAGAAACGATGGGTATGCCGAAATATTTGAGGCTGCTCATGTTTGTGCCGCCTCTGTACTCGATTTTCTTGCCTGCCATGTTATATCCTGCAACTTTGCCTTCTTGAACGGCGAGGGGCCAGAGAGGGAGAAGACGATTCTGCTTCAATACGAAATCGTAGGCTTCGGCAACGTCGCCGCTGGCATAAACATCTTGAACATTAGTTTGCATATAGTTGTCAACTACTATGCCGCGATTAGTCTTCACGGTTGTGCCAGCGACAAGTTCTGTTCGGGGGATAACGCCTATTGCGATAATGACCATGTCGCATGGAATTTGATCGCCTTTGGTTAAAGTTACGCCGCCCACGACGTTGTCGTTGTCGGGTTTGCCTGTTATTTTTTGAACTGATTGACATGTGATTATGTTGACGCCTGCTTTCTTGACTAACGTTTCGACAATGTCCGAGGCTGTTGGATCCAAGAGTAAGCTTAGAATCTTGTCTTGGAGTTCCACAATTGTAACTTTTACCCCGCGCTTAAGTAAACCGTCAGTAACACTGATGCCGATTAAGCCTGCACCAATCACTACTGCACTCCTGGCTTGGGATGTGGTGATTCTTTGCGCCAGCTTTTCTGCGTCGGAGATATTGGTGAATGTGAAGACGCCTTCTTTGTCTTGTCCTTCCATTTTTGGAATAAAAGGTTTGCCGCCCGTGGCAATGAGCAGCTTTTCATATGCAACTTTCTCGCCAGTGTCCAAAGAAACTGAGTGCTCGGTTGTATTCAGAAGAATGGCTTTCTTCCCTGCCAACGCATTCACCGAGTTTTCCTTCCAGAATTGGTCGTCGCGGGTTTTCATTCTGTTTAAATCTGCTTTGCCGCTGACAAAGTCGCTGATCATAGGGCGACTATAATGCGAGCACTGTTCTTCGGAAATTACCGTAATTTCGCCTTTCTTGTCAACTTCACGTATTGCTTCAACCGCTCCAATGCCGGCTGCGCAAGCACCTACGATCACATATTTGGTCATAAATTTTCCTCCAAGCATTCAAGGGCACCGTTTGGGCAATTTGCGACGCAGGCAGGCGTTTCCAGTTCGGTGCACTGGTCGCATTTAGCTATGATGTGTCCTTCCTTGTCGATTTTTATAGCTCCGTACGGGCAGACCATCACGCAGGTCCAGCAGCCCATACACTTGTCGGCTGCATGCGAGACTAAGCCGGTTTTTGGGTCTTTGTGCATGGCGCCCGTGAGGCATGCCTCGGCGCAGGGTGCATCTTCGCAGTGTCTGCATTGAATAGCGAAGCTTATTGGTTTGTTCATTTCTAGACGTACACGGCTTATGGGTCTTGGTTTTTCTCTGTTGTATGCTTTGACAATATCTTTCGATATGCTGTGCTGGGTTGTACAGTAGACTTCACACAGACCACAGCCTATGCAGTGTTCTTGTTTGGCGATAATTCTTTTCACCATGATTCTTCACTTAGCTTTTTTGTTAGCGTGGACAGGTGATCATGAAGATTTGGAGCTTGAAGTCTTGTGTATGTGTTTCAGCCTGAGTAACATTCGATTGTTCAGTATTTCTCAGGTACGCTTTGCATGTGTTCATGAGTGCTAATTGCCGCCTGTCTTTGGGAAGTAGCTAAGTACATTGCACGTATTCTATATAATCGTAGTGAAAATCATTTATGTGTAGGAGAATGAGTTATATAGCATATATGATTCGTATACCATTGTTGTTGGTGAAAGTTCACGGCGGAAAAAGATTTAGGATATAGAAGAGTCCAATGCACTGGCAGAGGCAGCTACATAATAAGTTTGCCAAAAGAATGGGTTCAAGACATTGGTTTGAAACGTGGAAGCGAAATAGCCTTCAACCTAGAACCTGACTCCTCGCTTAACCTAGTTCCCCGCAAAATTAAAGAAAAAACTGCCGACAAGGAAGGCAACAAACTAAAAGAATACTACATAAGCGTGGATCCTGAAGAAGAATTAGAATCTACCCTACGCATGATTCAAGCCTTGTACGTCATCAGCGCTGACATTATGCGTGTCCACTTTAGAGGCTCAGGAGATATCTCAAAATGCAAGACAGGCGTGAAGAACTTCGCCAAACAGACTTTCTTGGGTTCTGAGATAATTGATGAAACGAACGACGAAGTCACGATACAAATCCTCGTGAAACACTCAGAATTTCCCATCGAAAAAGCAGTAAGACGAATGGTGATTGTCGCACTCGCGGCTCACCGAGACGTTATCTTAGCCTTGAAAGGAGGAAACAAGGAGCTTTTCCAGAATATAGTCAACTCACAGCATGATTCCAACAGACTGGGCTTGTACATTGTACGCCAACTGAAATTTGGCATAGAGCACAATATGTATCGGGAACTGGGCTTTCGGACACCGAAAGAATTCCTTCTTTACAGAATTATTGTTAATGACATAAAAGACATTGGCGAAAACGCCATAAACATAATGAATAATCTCGTAACGGTCCAAAAGCTCGTAGACGACCAACTTCTCTTCATCAAAGAGCCGATGGATGAAGAGCTTTATTCTCAGATAATCAACTACAACACACTTGCCTTCCAACTATTCGAAGACTCAACAAAGGCCATGTTCAAACGCGACTACAACGACGCCGAGGCACTAATTCCGAAACGCCAAGGATACGTAAAGTTGGAGAATGACCTAATCAGACTCATGAGCAGCAAAAAAATGGACCCCAACATCAGCGCAATCTTAAGACTTGTACTGGATAGCTCAAGGCGAATACTCGATTACGGACAAGACATAGCTGAACTTACGCTTAACCGAACAGTGGAAGAACTGTGTGCTTCATTTGCGGTTAAATAATCCAACTTTTCTTCAATTTTCCTTTATTTTTAGAAGAGGCAACTTGTTTTGTGTTAGCTTGTTTCTACGGTTTTTTCATTGTTAAGGCTGCATAGCCGACCACGCTTGTTTTGTCCCCGGTGATGTCTCCGCTGGTTTTGTGGCTTAAAAGCTCGGCTTTTGTTGCTCCCATTGCTTTCGCGTAAATCATGAGGGCAGCAATGGGGGCGTATCCACAGGCGGTAACATTTTGTTTCTCAAGAATTTGATAGAATTGCTTTTCATCCAGGGATTCGATGGCTTTTAGGGCGTCGGCATCTTTGCGGTTTACACTTGCTTGGGATTCGTAGTGGGTAAAGTCTGATGAAGCAATTACAATGGCGTTTTTGTTTGCTAAGGTTTCTGCTAAAGCTCTTCCGATTTCTGCCGACGATTCCAAATCTTGCATTAGAAAGCATATGGGGACAAATTTGAACTCTTTTCCGTATATGTATTGAAGAAAAGGAAGTTGTACTTCAATTGAGTGCTCGTGTTTATGGGCGACTTCGTCCAAATCGAGGATATTTGTTTCTGCTGCGATTGCTTTAGCAAGTTCTGTGTCGATTTCTACGTCGCCTAAAGGTGTTCTCCAAGCACCTTCGCTCATGGCTGAGAGACCAGTGCCGTAACCTGTGTGGTTTGGACCTAAAATAACAAATGTGTTTGGTGTTCCGTCATTGGCTAGAGAGAAAAAGGCGTTTGCCGCTACAGCACCACTATAAACGTAGCCTGCGTGCGGGCAAATGAGTCCCAGAATTTGTCTGGGACCTTTTGGATTAATTGTTGGGAGTTCTCTGTGGGCCAAACTTGTGGAGAAAGCAGGATTCAACCTGTGCACGGAGTGCTTCGGCATTGCCTTCGTAGAAGCTTCCTGCTACGACCGCACGCCGAACTTGCGCCATGGTTTTATCCTTCTTCTTCGTCCTCTCGGCTGATTTTGGCTTCGAAGTCTTCTATTGTGGCTTTCGGGTTTTGGTCTGCTGGGAGTTCACCGCGTTCTCGGAGCACTTGTCTTGCTAGAAGCCAGAATATTACAGCCAGTGCACGTCTGCCTTTGTTGTTTGTCGGAATAACAAAATCTACGCCGGCGAATTCGTTGTCAGTGCTGCAAAGTGCTACAATCGGGATGCCCGCTACTGAAGCTTCTTTGACTGCTTGGGCGTCTGCGCGTGGGTCTGAGACGAGAATTATTTCAGGGTCAACACGGTTAGGGTAGAGTGGGTTACTTAGCATGCCAGGGATAAATCTGCCTACTAGAGGCATCGCGCCTGTTAACTTGCAGAATTGCTTTACTGGTTCGTGAGCGTACAGTCTTGTGGCTGCCACCGCAACTTTTGATGGCTCATATCGGGCGAGGAATTTGCCTGCAACTCGGATACGGTCATCGGTCTTTTTCACATCTAGTACGAATAATCCATCTGGCCTGACACGGTAGATGAATGGTTCCATATCGTGTGTTTTCATTCTTGTTCCGATGTGGATACCTGCTGACAACAACGTGTCTCGTGGCAGCAGGAGTTCTTCGCCTTCAGGTGGTGGACCTGTTTGCTGGGTTGGTAAGGTTTGGGTTGTTTCGGTTTGGTCTTCCGTTTCGTTTTCTACTTCCACAACCTTAACGTCCTGAGCCTCTTCGGACTCAGTTTCAGGTTCTGGATTTTGTTTTATTTCGTCTTCCATTTTTTATTCCTTCAAGTTACTTAGATATTTAGATCCGCCATTCTGGCGCGATTACCCAGGAATTGCTCAATTCTAAGCAGTTCGTTGATTTTGGCGATGCGGGCACCTTCGACTATTCCCGTTTTAATAACTGGGCATCCGAACGCTACCGCCAAATGTGAAATGTGCCAATCAGTCGTATCTCCACTGCGATGAGACATTACACAAGAGTAACCGCTTCTTTGCGCGGTCATTATAGTTTCCAGTGCATCAGTTAATGTACCTATCTGGTTGACTTTGATAATTATGGCGTTCCCTGCACCTATTTTAACCCCTTGACTTAGTCGGTCATTGTTTGTTGTGAAGAGATCGTCGCCGCAAATCATGCAGTCTTTGGTTTGTTTTGTGAGTTCGGCAAAGCTCTTGAAGTCTTCTTCATGGAACGGGTCTTCCACGTATGCGAGATGATATTTTTCAATGATTTCTTTAACGTATTCAAGTTGCTCGCCTGTGTCGCGTTGCACGTCTTCATTTGCGTAGTCGTAGGTCTGTTTCTTTTCGTTCCAGAATGAGGATGACGCCATGTCAACGCCAAAGCCGCATTCGAAGTCCAATTCGTTTCCGACTTCTTCGCAGGCCTTTGCAATGATTTCGAAAGCGTCTGTTCCGTCGATGCTTGCTATCCATGCGCCTTCGTCACTTTTACCTGCCGTGAAGGTTTTGTCTTTCTTTTTGAGTGCGTCGCCAATTTTCTTGTGAATTTGAGCGTTGGCGGTTGCAGCTTCGAGGAAAGTTTCCGCGCCGAAGGGTAATGCGAGGAATTCTTGAATGTCGGGGCTTTTTCCTCGTAGGGCGTGTTGTCCGCCTGATATGCAGTTGCCAAGTGGGTAAGGTAGTACAGTAGCCGTACTGCCTCCTAGGAATTGGAACAGTAAGAGGCTGTGTGAGTTGGCGGCTGCTTCGGCATTTGCAAGAGAAACGGCGAAGGCTGTGTTTCCTCCTATGACTTTGAAGTTTGTTGTGCCATCAATTTCGTGGAGGGTGTTGTCGATTTCTTCTTGATAGTCGGCGTTTAGTCCCGCCAGTTCTGGGGCGATGAGTTCGTCGACTTTTTTGAGCGCTGTTTCTACTCCGCCTGATGGGTAGTAGACGACTTCTGCCTTTCCTCGGCTCTTGCCTGCAGGGGCTGCTGACCTTCCAAAGCCGGAGGTTGTTACCACGTCGACCTCGATTGTTTCCTCTCCTCTATTGTTGAAGATTTTTCTGGCGATGAGGTCTTCAATTATTGACGACACGTGTTTTCCTCAAGTGGCTAAGTTAACTTTTGAGTTATTATTTTAGGTTTCGGCGAGGAATATTTGGCATTTCATGAGTTTGGCGGTGGATTATTGCTTAGTTTTTTTGTTGTTTTCGTGCTTTTTTGCTCGTTTTAGATGTTTGGATGTCCCAAGATGTAGTATTAAATAGAAAAAAGACAATTTAGGCGACAATTTTACGATGCGCACTTTTGTTCCGTCTCCTTAGGGAACGGGGTTATGGCAAACTAAATAACTGATTCGCTAGAATATTCTTTGAGGGTTTCCGTTGGATTATACGTTAATCGTCATAGTAACCAACACCTTAGTGGTTCTTGCAACGTTCATAGCAACTCTTTATCGAATAAAAATAGAACGTGACCAAATCCAGACAGTCAAAAGAAACGTCCAAGCCAAAGACTGTTTAGCATCCCTCCGCAAATATATCAAAACCGAGCGCAACTCTATTAGCCAAATGAAGGAAGAAGAGCTGAAAGAATTTTTGGATTATTTAGAGAAACTAGGTGAATGCTAGTACGGTATTTCATTGAAGAAAAACTGGAGATATGGGGTGCTTTGAGGATAAGCTTTTCTGAGCGTTGGAGCCGATCGAAGAAATAGAACTGATGTCAATGTGCTTCAGAGAATTAGAGAGCTTTTGCTGACTTTTCATTATCCAAATCTTTACCTCCAGAACAAGCAATCATCAGCAACAGCAGCGTAGGCACAGCAGTTGTGATTGCAATTGAATTGATTAACAAAAGACAAAGAAGACTGTTCCCCTGTTGGAACACATTGTTCCTCAAGTAAACAAATTAGAGCTCACGACAAATCACCTATTGGTGAAAACACCGTGAATAAGATCATCTTTGCAGTTTTTGCCCTCTTCAGTTTAGCCTCCTTGGTTCTTGTTGTTCAACCTACAAGGTCTCAATCAGTTGACGTTGTAAGTATTAATATCGACGGTTCGATCAGCGGAACAAATTGTATTCGAATTATAGGAAACAGTTACATTCTCTCGAGTAACATCTTTGGCTCAATAACGGTTCAAAAAGACGACATAACCATCGACGGTGAGGGATACTCTCTTCAAGGAGATGGAAGCTCAACGGGAATAATTCTATCCAGCAAAAACGTAACAATCAAGAATTTTCATCTAACGAACTTTTACTCTGCAATTAGTAGCCTTTCTGAAAATAACGCAATTTCAGGCAATCAAATAACAAGATGCGGAAAAGGAATAACAACCGAAGGCAATAACTGCACAATTTCCGGAAATTACCTAGAAAACAATGATCAAGGGATTGCAATCGGTGGAACCTATAATTTTGTTTCAAAAAACAGCTTGGAGTATAATCGTTTAGGTTTCGTTTTTTCAAATGGCAAAGACTTTGTAGATAGTAACGTTTTGACAGAGAACAGTGCTATGAGCAATGGTCTAACAATTTTGGTGACTTCCCCCGCCCAAAACAACAAGATTTACGGTAACAATTTTGTTGGAAGCAAGCCGCAGGTGTCATTTCAAAACATTCCCAATGGAGCAAATGTTGCAAACTTTTGGGACGACGGATTCAGAGGCAATTATTGGAGCGATTACTTAACAACTCATCCAAACGCCATTCAAATTGATTCTACTGGAACAGGCAACTTACCCTATTCGTCTACGCTCAGCCCAGTCACTTCAAACGTGGATAATCATCCTCTCATGAATCCACTTAACATAATAGGATTACCGCAAGGACACCAAAAACTTCCTTCAACTGGAAACGAAAACATTTGGAAGAAAATGTCTCCAATGCCGACGGCAAGAAGCGGACATGGCCTAGCGGTTGTGAACGGAAAAATATACGTGATAGGCGGAGTAAGCTACACTACCTCACTGAGCGTTAACGAGATGTATGATCCAGCTACAAACTCTTGGACCACAATGGCTCCCATACCTACAGCAAGAGGCTACTTTGGAATAGCGGTCTACCAAGACAAAATCTATGTGATAGGCGGAATGACAGGTCCGGGCCAAATGGGTGCAGTCCTAGTAACAGGTGCAAACGAGGTTTATGACCCTGCAACGAACACTTGGCAAAGCAAAACCCAGTTGCCTGTTCCAAGAGAGCAAATGCAAGCAAACATGGTCAACGGAAAAATCTATGTCATAGGTGGCACGAAATGTTCAGGCATGCTTAATTATCAATCTTTTAATGACAACAACGTCTACGACCCAGAAAACGATTCGTGGACTACTGCAGGGGTAATTCCAACCGCTTCATGGTGCTATGCGTCGACAGTATTAGATAACAAAATATACATCATAGATGGTGGAGCACAAAAAGGCGCTAATCTAGCATATGATCTGTTAAACAACAATTGGCATTCTGGTGCAGCCATTCCATCAAAGTTTTTCAGTTTGAGTCCAGCAGCAGCCTCAACAGCCGGCGTATTTGCGCCCAAACGGATCTACGTCATGGGCGGAACCACAGGGGGATTAGCTGGAATATCCATCAACCAAGCTTACAACCCAAATGATGATAGCTGGAATGTGGCGGCTTCCATGCCAACCGCCCGCTATGACCTAGCCGTGGCGACTGTAAATGACACGTTGTACGCAATTGGAGGCGCTACCGGCATAGCTTCCGGACCAGGAGGGGGATGGATACCGACAAACGCAAACGAACAGTATACACCCATTGGATATGGAACAATTGATGCAGCAAATCAAAATACAGTCCTTTCTCTGACCGAACCGTTGAACCCATCTGCTTCGGGCTCACCGTTGCCAAGTTCGCCTCCAACCTTAGCACCTTCAACCTCTACAGTATTTGTGCAGTTGCCAGAAGCTTCGCAAACAGTCACTTCTCCCATGTGGATTCTTTACGTGACGGCCGCAACCTCAGTGATAGTCATAATTGCAGGAATCGCAGTGATCAGGCCATGTAAGAAAAAATAGTTCTTTCATCTTGACGAGAATTTTATTTGGGTTGGCCAAAATTACGCTGTTCCGCGTTTATCCGCTAAGTGTTTGCACATTGGCAACCTGACCCGTGTCCGCCCAAACTCCAACAGCGATACGATTAACTCCACCAGGATAGATTTTGTCGAGATACAGCGTTACGTACCAGTAAGGAATCAACATCAGATATTGGTCTCGTGGGTGAGGCGAAAACTGAACGGATATAGGCGTTTGCAGGACTGTTACATTTACGACTTCGGTGCCGTTCACGTTCCACGAATAATTCTTAACATAGTTTTTGGCTATTTGTATAGCTTGATCCTGGGATACGGTGACTGTGGTGCTTCCGGCAGTAAGCAAGAACCATCCGTCAGTAAGCTGGGTTAGGATGTTGTTGTCAAAAGATAACCACAGACTTTTGCCTGAGAAATCAACGCCATTTTCTGTGTACATTAAATAAATTTGTGAAGAAATTCCTGTTGTCAAAATTTGAAGTTTGATGTGGTTTGAGACCGTTCCGTTGCTGCTTAATTCATTCATATTCGCCATGAGGCTATTCATGTCGCCCAAATAGACGTCACTTGCATATGCCTTGTATCTTTCAGCGAGGTTTTTAGTCGCTGTTAAGGCATTAGTTGGCTGTGGTTGAGCGTAAAATACTGAGCCTTCGTCTACGTTAAGTTGGTATTTTGAAAAGTGGTTGTCTCTAAATCTCAATAAGAGGTCAATTTTGCTTTCATTATTGGCGAGCGCATATTTCACCACTTCTTCTAGGACGCCACCTAGATCCGAACGGTATTGGAAAGTGTCGCTTAGCAAAGTTGTTTGATATTTTGTTATGTCAATTTGGGCAACGTCTCGAATGAAGGAAATCGCCTTGTCCGAGCCCGTACCCCAAGATAATAGTTGGCGGTTTTGCGAGTTCACTTGTTCAAGATTGTCCTGCAAGAGTTGCTGGTTCCTTGAGATTTGGTTGAAAGAATCGTACTGGATTGCGGAAAAACTTGCGAGGAACACAACCCCAATAATAAGTGCTGCAAGGAGGGATTTCCACTTAAGTGGCAACAATGAAAGGCTCTTTGACCTTGTTGCTGGGGCTTCTTCTACTCCTCTCATTGTGTTCACCGAGGCTTCCCCAAAACTTGACAGCCTGTACTTTCCATCTTCCATCTTGGACACGAGGACGCCTAGACTGTCAAGATGATAGGTCAAATGAGAACTGGAGATGTCGAGAGCTTCTAGCATGTGTGAGAAGGTCATGGGCTTCTCTGATAGCATACGCAGGATCTTGCGGCGTGCGGGATGCTTCAGAGAGCTGAACATTGTTGAGTATATTTCGTCTTCTGAATCAGACATTCCCGTCACCCAGGCTTCCTTATACGTGCAACTGTTAATAACCCCTGCGCTGTAAACTGGCAAACTTAAGTCAAGAAACCTTGACCAGAAAAAGTGACCTAAAATATTCCTTTGTCAAGAAATTTTTACAATAAACCTCTTAGGACAATTAATAGTATAACTTGATGATGGAGCTACGCGCGGAAAAAAGGTTATAACGTTTCGCTTTCTCAACTTTTGTGGGTTGACTTTTGATGATTGAGGAAGGTTACGGCAATGGGGAAGTTCAGTGTGTTGATTGCCGGAATTTGGAGAGCTACTGGAAAGAAGGCGAAGTCGAATTCTTCATGTGTAGAACCAACTGTGTTACCATGAAAAGGCTTGAGCGGCGTTGGAAAAAATGCAAAAACTTCACACACACGAATGAGTCAGCCCTTAACCGAAGAAACGACATAAAATAGCTACCCACATAATAGAACGTTTACCGTCGGGCTCACGGATTATGATTATTTTTCCGGCTCAAGGTTTTTGTCTACATAGTTGTAAGTGAGAATCGCACCGAAAACTAACCCAAGAGCTGCTCCAAGCCCAACGGCTAAACCAATGCTGTCGGTTAACACTCCAAAAATTAAGCCCATTCCAGCTCCTATTGCAAGTCCTATTCCGGCGCCATTAGCTACTTCTTTTCTTGATTCTGATCCTAAATTAGAAGTCATCTTTACCCCAGTCTCTTTGTTGGATATAGCAAAGATATAAGCTTTCTCAGGATAGCCTCTTTTGATTTATGACGGCTTGAACCTTTCTATGAAACAGGTAAGGTCCGTTGTCAATAATGATTATAATATCAGCTAAGTCAATACATCCAGTTTTTGGACTGGAATAAATAAAATGCGTGAAGGTAAAAAAGACAGGTGTTACTTCGTCCTCAATTTTGGCAGTTCTCGGGTTATCCTCTGTGCTCATGAACTTCAGCATCGGATTCTTCAGTGTCCTCTTCTTCTTTCATTGAGGCTTCAGCTCCTACATCGCTGGCTTTGTCTTCATTTTTCCCTTTTGGGGGGTAAGCATCGTCTAGCCAGTCTTCAAACTGTTTTTTTCCTTCAGAATTTGAGAAAGACCATTCGCATAACTCATTGATGACTGCATTTAGTTCTATTTGGTGTTCTTCGCCCAAAGATTTCAGATATTGTGCCCACTTTGCAGGTACGGTTACTTTTAGGTCAGTCATAGTGTATTCTCACCACCGTTTTGTGTGGTAACTTGCTTAACATTTTCTTCTCAAAGAAGTTGAAATGGCACAAATGCAAATGTTGAATTCAAAAAACACAGTAGCTGAGAAATCAACGGCAGGAAATAGTTAGCTCGTTTGGCTGATTGCGGGTCCCGAGTGTACGACCTGAAGAAGCTCTTGACTAAATAGTTTCCAAAGACGATCATTACAATGAAGATAGTTATTGCGAAAGCTAAAGCATACCAATTCATTTTTGCCATCATCCTTTGATTGATTTATCCAGGGTCAGCAGTTGCCGCAGGTCATTTTTCATAAGATCTAGCCAACCCCGTTCAAAATGGAATATTGCATCATCATTGATTGATTTGACTGGGCAGAGTCTTTCTTTGAAACGACCTTTGCATTCGGATTCTTTGAGAGGAATCGCGCCGCATTTTTTTCGACATAAATTGTCCGTGCAGCCGTTTATGGTGTGTATAATTTTTTCTGGCGAGACTGGCGGCATATATGAATCTGAGACTTGCTGAATATTATTTTTCGTCATTTCTTGAGAGGCAGCATCTGTGAATCTATTACCAACTAGAACACCAGACGAACATCGCTTACGTTTCATTGTTTTCAACATATTCCGGACATCATCGACACTGACAAAGGTGCTTTTATGTTGAGGTTCTATTGAACGCAAAAGAACGTTCTGACCAGAGCCTTTGTCTGAGGCTGTATAGTCTACGCCGTCAGCCCACTTTTCCCTTTTTTCACATTTATAATCTCTAACTGCGATGATAAATTCCGCTCTATCTTCAATTTTCATTTCTTCTATGCCCATTTTACCAGCTTCATCAAAGGCTGCTAATCAGAATAGTTTGGAGAGAAAAGGAAAGCATGTTACGAAAACCCGATCCAACTCTTCCCCTATTAATTCTAATTGCTATTATAGAGTACTCTGCCCCGTATATTAGGGTTGCACTTACAAGAATAGATTTTTAATATTGTGCAGTCAGCCTGCATCAATTGCTTCAAAACAAAACTAAAGTTTCCAAACATGCAAGGGCATTTCATGAATTACTTTTTGTAAAGAGCCATTGACCTCCCTAATCGAAGCAGGAAGACGAATCATTTCTAGCGTCAAATCTTAGCTAAAAATCAGCTGGAAAGTTGGAGCAAAGCTGCTCGTCCGCTATTACAGTTTGATCAATAAAGAACATTTTTATCTAATCAATCAGTCCTAATCTTCCAAGGTGCTTCAAATGGGAAAAGGTTCCGGTTTCGGAAAAGTGATTTTGTTCGGCGACCACTTCGTCGTGCACGGCGTCCCAGGGATTGTCTCTGCCATTAACTCCACAACCGATGCGGAAGTTAAGAAAATCACTCAAGGAATTGCAATCAAAGACGAAAGAAAGGGCTCTAAAGGTTATGCCGAAGAGAAAAAACTTCAACAAATCGAATCCATTAGTAGAATGCTCAAGTTTATGGGCCTGCCCGAGTCAACCCCATTGAGCATTTGGCTGGGCGGCAGCTTGCCTGGGTTCAGCGGGTTAGGCGCTTCTGCTGCCAGCAGCGTGGCAATTGCCAGAGCTATATCCGACGAATTCAACCTTAACTTCTCAGATAGGAAAATAAACGAAATAGCGTACGAGGGTGAAAAAGCCTACGCAGGTAATCCTTCAGGAATTGATAATACAGCCGCAACTTTTGGGGGTTTAATGTATTTCCAAAAGAACACTTCTGGTGGACAAGACAACATCGACCAACTTAACATCAAAAAACCCGTCGAAATCATCATAGGCAGCACTGGAAAAGTAGCCAACACAAAAGCTATGGTTGAAGGTGTCGCAGAACGCAAGCGCAAAAACCCACAAAAATACAATCTCGTCTTCAAACGTGCAGAACATCTTGCCGTAGAAGGCAAAAAGGCCCTGTTGCTAAACGATTTAAAGAAAGTTGGCGAACTAATGAATGAAAATCACAGCTTGCTCCAACAAATCGAGGTCTCCAGCAAAGAATTAGACGAACTAGTCGACGTTGCCAGAAAGGAAGGGGCAATCGGAGCAAAGCTCACGGGCGGCGGAGGCGGAGGGTGTATGACTGCTCTAACTCCCGGCATAGAATTACAGGAAAGAGTCGCAGTAGCCCTTGAAAAACAAGGCTTTGAAGTTCTGAGAACAAAAATAGGCGTGCAAAAAAGATAGAGCGCCCCCTTTCACAAATTAAAGAGAACCCGGCGAAGCTATGATATCAATTCGCCAAAATCTTCTTTTTCGTATATGAAAGATTCTAGCTTAATTTTTCCGTCTATGACGGACACTTTATAATCTGCCTCGCAAATGGGACAATGAACGGTGTCGCCCTCTTTCACGAGTTCATTCTTGAAAGTGTTGCCACATTCTTGGCATTTTAATATGACTATTTTCGAAATCCCCCTTGGCCTTTCTTAGATGGTTAAATAATTGCGTTCTCGAAGCCAAGTAGCTTGATTAGCCCTATATCGCCAAAATATGTCGCCTCGCGTGTCCGTTTGAAAATCCCAAGGAGAAACCAAAACGATATCTCCGTCTCTTATCCACACGCGTCTTTTCAATTTTCCTCGAATTCTGCAAAGTCTTTCTTTGCCGTCTTGGCACTTTACCATTATTCTGTCTGCGCCAAGCATCTTGACAGCTATGCCCAATACATCGTTCTTGGAGGGCAAAACCATTTGGTCTTGTTTTCCTTCATTTGTAATTTTTCTTTTTCCCATTTTCAACACCATTTTCGGCACATTTTCAAGAGCCGATACTTCTAATCAGAATAATCCGGAGAAAAAGTGAGCGTGCCCAGGCCGAATGACTCTTCCTCTAAAGAATTCTAATGAAGTAAGATGGTGTTGCCAGCTATATAGGCGTAACAGCCAAATTTCTCCGTTTGAATGATATTCTTTAAGAAATTGGAAATTTGAAGGTCTTTTTTGAAGCGCTATTGTCTTGAATGAGAATTTTGTTCAATATCTCAAAGACGTTTTTTGGCGAATGCGTTTATAAGCGGCGCACGCCTTTTTTAAGTGAAGAGTTTCTCTTATAGTCTGGGCTTTAGGGCGACGAGTAACTGATTCTTTTCGAATATGTCTTAAAGGAGTAAACCACATTGTGTATGTTAAGAGCAGGATTAGTAAAGAACTGTAGAAGATGCAAATCGTCCGTACGACTTCATTGCATTTTAAGAAAGAAAACAACCAAAAAAGTCTTCGCAACAAACAAGAGAGCAGGCGAAGCTTCAAAGCAATAGTTGAGGACTAGGTTTGAGGCAACGAATGATCGATTTTAGAGGGGATTCATTTAAGTGCAGATTGTGCCAAGCTTGCTTTCCAAATCCAGAAGATCTAAGATTGCACAGCATGGTCAAGCATAAAGGGCATATGCTCCCGATTAAACGTTAATTTTGCCTCAATCAAGACCGATCAAAACCCACACAATATGTGGGAACCTTTGTTTTTATTCAAAAACTTATTTCGTTTGCTTGTTCGTTTTTGTTATGGTTTGAAGTACAGTTACCGTTCCGCTTTTTCCAAGACGCAATTGTCTTTCGCCTTTAAAAGTTGAAACTGTGGCGTTCTTAATTTGCACGGTATCCCCTACAGCGACAGAGTTTGATTGTTCGTTCCAAAGGCACAACCTGACCTTGCCAGTTTCGTCTGCAATCCAAACATTTGTCACTTTAGCGCTGTTTCCGTAATGAGTGTAGACAATTGAGGGGACTGCAGTCTCGAGGACTTCAGCTTCCAAGTTCACTTTCTTCATTCCGTGTCTCAAGTCCTGAACTAATGTACAAAGATGAGGACCGGTGTTTTGCCTTCGACCTATTTGTTTACGTATTTTGTCAGTATCCATCCAGTTTTCGAAACAAATGTTTTTTCTGAGGAGAAATTCTTCAGGCACGCGGAATTGTCCAATTACTGAAGTAAATTTTGTAATCAGAAACACGCACTCGCGATTTATGCAGCCACGATATTCAACTTTTAGGTCTTGGCAAGCAGTTTTTCCCAGCTCTTTCGCTGAAACCAATGCTTCAAAGAGTTCGGCAACGTAAATATTGTGTTTCACCGAAAGGAAGGCTAAAGTCTCGATTATCGCCAAAGGCCTTTTTTGATTCAATTTCGATCATCCATTTGTTGATTGCCAGAACAATCCTGAAAAAGCAGGGTCTGTTTAGACTATTTATCGCTTTCTTGAAGGATTCCGACAGATATACACTGTGCGTCACGGAATATATAGCTCGTTTGCCAAATGAAAAAGATTCACGAAAATTACAATGCTCGACAAAATCGTTTTGACCCTGTTAAACAAAAAACCAGAGTTAAGGGAGAGCTGAGATAGCAGGAAAATGTTAGAAGAAACATTAGTTCGAAATCTTTCGCAATCTAAATTTTGATGTTTTCGCCTTTTTCCGGAATGCAAACCTCAGTCATCTCTGAGATTCTCTCAGAGAGCGCTTCTGCCTGAACCATATCACCATGCACAAGAAATGTCTTCTCGGGCTTTAGTTCCTCTATCAGCTGAACAATTTCGGCTTGATCGGCATGCCCCGAAAGCTCCATTTGTTCAAATTTCGCCTGAACAAGAATTTTTTCCCCATTCAATCTGAAGAACCGCTTTTCGTTGGCAAGTCTCAAAGGGCTGTCTGGCGGCAGATATCCTGAGGTCAAAATAACCACTGTGTCTTCACTCTCCGCCCACTGCGTGAGAAGACTTAAGCTCGCTCCGGCATGACCAAAACCTGGAGTGCAAACAACAACGGCAGGCTCCTCAATTTCTGTTGTTGTTTCGACTTGCTTGAAATATGAGGAATCGAAAGGCTGTTGTTGTTGCTGAATTTCCTGAGTGAAAAGAGTCTTGTTTGCATTAAACAGGGCGGTTATTTTTTGTGCTAAACTTGAAACAGTGTACGCGTTGTAGTGTGGGAGCGTGCCGCGTCCCATTGCTTGATCGATTCGTTTGACCATCTCCTGACTTCTATGAAATGCAAACGTTGGGATCAAAATGTTTCTTCGCCGCTTCATTGCATCCGAGAGCTTTTCGAAAAATTGGTTAACCGACTCGTTTCTTGGCGATCTAACTTTTCCTCCATACGTAGACTCCGAAATCAAAACGTTAGGTCTCTTAGGCAGAACACCTGTATTGCATCCATCCAAAATCTCAGAATCATGAATACAGAAGTCTCCAGTGTAGAGAATCGTTTTTCCTTCCGAGCGTATTCCGATCATTTTAGCGCCTGCAACGTGCCCGGCAGGATATAAATCCACATCCATACCTGACAAAGTCAATGATTCAGAGGGCAACCAGGATTCACTTATTCTCGCAACAACTGATTCATCATACATCTCGCGGCTCCCCTTGGTTTTCTGGATTTTTATCATATCTTTTAGAAGTTCAGCAGTTACGTCTCGAGTAATTTTTGAACCTAAAATAACTTGCTTGCTTCTGGATTTGGATAATCGAAGAAGACTGCCGGAGTGATCAAGATGCGCGTGGCTAACGATCACAGCATCAAAATTCTTCGGGTACTCATCAGTAACATCATCAAGTTTTATTCCGTAATCTAGGGCAACTTTGCACTGCTCAGTTTCCACTGCAATGCACGACCCGCCTACTTCCCTAGCTGCTCCTAATACCCGAATTTTCAACTATTGCACCTTATTGAAGACTGCAAACGTTAATTCTCCTGAGAGAGAATAAACTCGCTCAAGTTTGAGGCACCCCCCATCAATACGTTTTTTGCCAAGTCAAAGCAACAAACAGAACATTAGGTTATTGATTAATTCGACCGAAGCTAAAATGTCTTTTACTTGCGAGACATAATTTCTTTATAGCGGTGCTCTGGAAAGTGACTGCTGTCACAAAAAGGCTTTGTAGTGGATTTGCCGCAACGACAGAGAGTGACGCGGTTTCGGATTTCGTAGCTTTTTCCTTCAGCGGATTTGATTGGGATTTTGCCCCGAACCCAAATTGGACCGCTGCACTCAAGTTGAGGGTCTTCTATTAATCCGATTGATTTTTCCAAGTTAGGTTCTATTTCTTTTCCATTTTTCTTGTCCCATACGACAAGGCGACCTGACGGACAATCCCAAGCCTCTTCGATTGCAGTTTGTTTCGCATCTGACCGGTCTGATTTTGGGACGAGGTTCCATATTTCTCCGGCGCGATGGCAAAAGCGTGCAGAAGCGCACAGATCTTCGGCATCAGTAAGCTTGAGTTCTGGGCCATCAATAGTTTTAGCTTGTTTGAGATAAGGTTCGATGGCTTCTTCTGTGCCGTCAAAATTTATTCTCACGTGAGTCCCGTCGCAATAAGGCTTGTTTTTGGATTCTCCACAACGACAGAGCCCACACTTTTCTTTCTCAGGGAATTTCTTACCCATTCCCCATTCAACGGGAAGACCTTCGTTGTTTACGATGATTATTTGCTCAAATAACGGAATCTTTCCTGTAACTATATACGGGCCATTTTTGGTGACTTTGATATCCACCTTACTTTCGCCGGTTAGGTTCGGTTGCTTCTTTTCGGTTGCCGTGAATTTCCTCTCCGCCAAAGTTCAGTTGCTAGTTCTTCTAAAGATTCCCACTATTAAGCTTTAGACGCTCAAAATTACCAAATTTGTCTGTACATTTATGTTGGGATCTGTGAGATTATTGCCTCCAGCAAAGTATATCCCCTCATTTTTGGGGCTTCGCGTTGAGATTCGAATTTCGCTCTTGAGGAAACAAGATAGCCCACGCAAACATAATCGGAGGAGCAATTATTTTAATAAGTAACTCTCGGGTTATTTTTGAAATAGGCGAATTTAACTTGGGCTTCAGAGACTTTATTGAGCTACTCAGCAAGAGCGGAGAATTGACTCGCATAACTAAGCCGGTTTCAACAGAATATGAAATAGCCAGCATCGTCGAAGCGCTTGGCGAAAGGCCAATCTTCTTCGACAATGTAAAAGAATCCACCTTTCCCGTCGTTGCTGGATTAATTTCGTCTAAAGACCTAATTGCCAAAGCGATTGGTTCAAAGCGGAATCAGTTGCTACCGGTTCTGTCAGCAGCAATCGAAGAACCAATCGCACCAAAGCTTGCTGCGAAGGGGGAATGTCAAGAAGTCACAGAAGAAGACGTTGACTTGACCAAGCTTCCTATAATGCGCTACACCGAGAAGGACGGCGGAAAATACATACCTTCAGCCATTTCAATTGTAAAAGACCCTCAAACAGGCGCCAGAAACATGTGCTTCCACAGGCTGATGCTTTTGGATAAGAACCATTTTGCAGCCAGAATTGTAGAAAATCGAGGGACAGATTCTGCACTTAAAAAGGCAGGTGGAGAGCTCGACATAGCAATTTGCATAGGCAACTCAACAGCGGTTCTCCTAGCAGCAGCGACCTCGCTGCCAAGCGGAGTAGATGAGCTTGGCATGGCAAACTCTCTTGGAAAAATCGAGCTGGTCAAATGCAAGACCGTTGACCTAGAAGTTCCCAAAGAATGCGAGTTTGTCTTAGAAGGTAGAATAACGAAAGAAAGAGCCTCTGAAGGCCCCTTCTTAGACTTGACAGGAACAATCGACAAAGTCAGACAGCAACCCATTATTGAAATCAAATGCATAACCCACCGCAACAAACCTATCTACCAAACCATCCTCGCGGGCAGAAACGAACACAAGTTCCTAATGGGCATGCCTAAAGAACCGACGATCTACAACGAAGTCAACAAAGTCTGTCAATGCAAAGACGTCTACATTACGCCCGGCGGATGCAGCTGGCTCCATGCAGTAGTTCAAATTAAGAAGCAAACCCCAGATGACGGAAAAAAAGCAATAACCGCAGCGTTCGAAGGACACAAATCATTAAAACACTGCATTGTCGTTGATGAGGACATTAACATTTACGACCCTCACGACGTGGAGTGGGCGATAGCGACTCGTTTCCAAGCAGACAAAAACACGATCATTCTTTCAAACCAACCTGGTTCATCACTTGACCCCTCAGGCGACCTCTCGGAAGGCAAAAAGGCAACAACAGCCAAGGCAGGTCTAGATGCGACCATCCCAACATCAACAACTGGAAAGGGATTCAAGAAAGAACAATACCGCAAAATAGACGTAAACAAATTCTTGTGATCAAAATGAAACTAACAAACGAAGAACAAAAAATGCTCAACGGCGAACAGGGTTACGCCGTTCGCAAAAGCATGGAAATACTTACAGCCTTAGGCGACATCTATGGCGCCGAAGAGCTAATCAAAGTCGGCAGCGTCCAGGTTGCCGGTGTCAGCTACCACAACTTAGGCGACGCAGGATTGGAATTCCTCAACGAACTTGCCAAGGACGGAAAAGTCAAAGTTCTCACAACACTAAACCCGGCTGGAATGGATTTGGAGAATTGGAGAAAGCTGGGAATAAGTGAAGACTTCGCCGTAAAACAGAATCAAGTTATTCAAGCTTTTGAGAAAATGGGAATACTGATCAGCTGCACATGCACGCCCTACCTTATTGGCAACTTGCCCATGTTCGGCGAACATGTTGCATGGTCAGAATCTTCAGCCGTAACCTTCGCCAACAGCGTCATCGGCGCAAAAACTAACAGAGAAGGCGGTCCATCCGCTTTGGCGGCTGCTTTCGTGGGAAAAACACCCTGCTACGGTTTCCACCTGGACGAAAACCGTGTTCCTGATGTGAGCGTAAAAGTTGATGCAATCTTGGCGAAACTTTCCGACTGGGGAGCACTCGGATACGCTATCGGTAAGAAAGCAGAAAACAAAATTCCTTACATCACAGGCATTAAGGAAGCTGAATTGGATGAACTCAAATCCTTCTGCGCTTCAGTTGTGACATACGGCGCCAAACCCCTATTCTACATGAAAGGCATCACACCAGCATCGGAAACGTTCCAAGCCCCGAAAGAAGAAATATCCATCGAACAAAGCGATCTCAAAAACGCCTATGACAACATCAATGACCAAGTTAGCGACATCGACTTCGTGTGCGTAGGCTGTCCTCACTGCTCTATCAGAGAAATCGCAGAAATATCCAGCTTAGTTAATGGCAAGAAAGTTATAGAGGGCGCAGAACTTTGGGTTGCAACTTCACGTTCGGCAAAGCAGCTTGCAGACAAACGCGGATACACCAAAGTAATTGAGGAAGCCGGCGGAAAATTCGCGTGCGACACATGTATGGCAGTTGCTCCACTGAAAGGAAGATTTAAAGCTCTTGCGACAACTTCGGCTAAAGGCTGTTTCTACTCAAGGCAGAATGGCATGAAAACCAAAATGGGAAGCATCGAAGAATGTATCGATGCAGCGGTGACTGGAAAATGGAAATGAAAGGCAGAATAATCTACAAAGGCAAAGCGGAAGGGGAAGCCCTTACGACCGCTCAGCCGGTCTCGTTCTACGGCGGAGTAGACCCCGACACTGGAGTCGTAATCGAAAAGGGACATGAACTTCAAGGAGTCAGCGTGAATGGCAAAATCCTCGTTTTCCCCCAAGGAAAAGGCTCGACAGTCGGCAGCTACACCCTCTACCGCCTAAAGAAGAACGGCGTAGCTCCCGCAGGAATGATAAACCGCGAATGCGAAACCATCATCGCAGTCGGCGCTATAATTAGTGAAATCCCATGCATCGACAAAGTCGACATAAACCAGATCAAGACCGGCGACAAAGTCCAAATCGAAAACGACACCGTCACAATACTCTAAAAGTTTCACTTCTTCATTATGCGCACTGAAAAAAACCGTTGAGTTATAGGTTTTTGGTGACCCTTCTTAGTCTTGTTAGTTGCGAGCCAGAGAGTTCAGGTTGTCTGGATTCTAAGATTTCTAGGAATTCATTTTTGTTAGTTTGGTCAATGGCTGGCAGAATGCTTTCGGCATGCATTGGCACATCACGTGGAATGCACTTCTTCAATTGCAGCATCAAGAAAGGAAAGATTTCTTGTTTGTAGGTTTTGTCAGTTGCAGCGACTTTGGCAAGGGCTTTCACGCCCCAGACAACCGTAATTAAGGTTCCGTGGTCGATTGCTTCTGTTACTGTGTTAAGTTGTTTATAGATTTCTTTGGGTTTCTTGTCTGCAATTGTCGCCAGGGCTATCATGGCACCCCAAACCATTCGGTTATTCTTGTTTTTGAGTAGCTCCAAAAAATCAGTCACGAAACCAGCAATTAATTTTGGTTTAAGGTAACCGATTTCGTAGAGAACCTTCAAGCAGTCACTCTGGACATTCTTGTTCTTATGCTGCAAGTTCCGCGCGATCTCTCTAATACCCACACTGTTTTCTGTTTCCGCTAGATCTTTGGCGAGTGCCTGATTTGGAACCTCATTACGCCTATTCTGGAAAAAAGCGATTTTATCAAGAACGGACAAACCTGACACCTACTAATAGATGAATATTTTAGGATATAATTTTTGGGTTTGAGTGTTGCCATGGTTAATTCTATGCTCACAGTAGCTTGTGTCCGTTCGACATACGATCGTCGTGGGAAGAACCTGTGCAACCACAGGCTTGAGTAAGTGGCCGAAAGACCTACCGCTTCAGCAAATTTTCAAGCGTCGGCAATTCTCTGCTGGCTTTGACCTGCTCGATCATCTCCGAAGCTCGTCGCAAATCCTTCTTGAAAACTTTCTCAACGAGATACCGTTCATAGGCCGTGCCGCCCAACAGTACCGCCACACCGAGGACAAAGGCATACAAAGGAATAGCTTTCTCCAAGAGAAAAGAAAACAGAACTATGAAGATTCCCAAGAAGAATGCGTAGGCGTTTGTTATTGCGCTAGTGTGTTTTTCATGTACGTTCTCTGAGAAAATGTGCACCCTAGCCATTTCGATTGACTCGTTAAATGTTAATGTCTTCGGATTGTTTTGCAACAATTGATGCCCCCCAATGGAACTGACGAACTAGTTGAATAAAAATTTTGGCAAATCCAGAATCTTGAACGAACATAGTCGACAACAGAAAGAGTGATTCACTAATGGAAAATAAATGCAGGTGTTCAACTTTTAGGCACTTTCAAGGTCAAACGAGAATGCATTGAGAACCGGTGTTTTGGCGCAGAACAACAGCTAGGATATAACTCCAAAAAAAGTCTAAATAGGCTAAATACACTTGCAGTATTATTCAACATGAAGGTGCACAAGATGAGCGAGGCAAAACCAATTATCCTAAAAATCGGTGGATCCGTAATCACAGACAAAGACGGAGAACTAGCCGCCAAAACTGAAGACATAAACCGGATAACAGAAGAGATCAAACGCGCTGACATCGACAACCTTATTATCGTCCATGGCGGCGGAAGCTTCGGTCACCCGACCGCACAGAAGTACGGAATAAAAGAAGGACTAAAAGACCCTTCGCAAAAACTTGGTTTTGCAGAAACCCACCATGTAATGACCGTCCTCAACGGGCTGATCATGGACGCGTTGGTTTGGCATGAAATTCCCTCCCTAAGCATCACACCGTCATCCGTTATTCTAACTGAAAATGGAAGAATCAAATTCTTTGATGAAACCGTTGTGAGAAAATGCATGAAAATGGGCTTCGTCCCAGTACTCTACGGAGACGCAGTTTTAGATGAAAAGCTGGGGTTCACGGTTCTGTCAGGCGACCAACTAGTAGCTTACTTGGCAGTGAAGATGAAAGCCGAGAAAATCATAATCGGCGTCGACACCGACGGATTGTATGAAGCCGACCCCAAAGTGGACAAAAACGCAAAGCCATACCTGAAATTAAACCTTGAACAACTCAAGAAGGTACAAGCCAAAATAGGCAAAGCGCAGACAACCGACGTGACAGGGGGTATGGCAGGAAAAATAGCTGAACTAATTCCCGCTGTTGAACAAGGTATTAACGTTCAAATTATAAACGCGACAAGAAACCTTCGAGTTCTCAGAGGTCTCACAGGAGAAAGAATAGAAGGGACCATTATAGAGAAGGCGTAAGATGGCTGAGAAAACCCGACAACGCAAGGCAGATCATATAAACAAATGCTTAAACGAGAACGTCCAAGCCAAAGAAGCTACGACAGGATTCGAAGACGTTCATTTCATTCACAAATCATTGCCTGAGATTGACAGGCAAAAAATCGATTTATCAACTTACTTTTTAGGCCACAAATTCAAAGCCCCGCTTATCGTCGGCGCCATGACCGGCGGAACAGAAGAAGCAGAAAGAATAAACGCCAACATTGCCGAGGCCGTTGAAAAACTAGGGCTAGGAATGGGCGTAGGAAGCCAAAGAGCCGCCATAGAAAACCCAAAACTAACAGAAACCTTTTCCGTAGCTAGGAAAAAGGCACCTGCTGCTTTTTTAATCGCCAACATAGGTGGAGTTCAACTGGTAAACGGCTACGGCATTTCCCAAGCAAAAAAAGCAATCGAGATGATTGACGCAGACGCCTTGGCCATACATTTGAACGCCATGCAAGAAGCAATTCAACCTGAAGGACAAACAAACTTCAAAGGCGTTCTCGCAAGAATAGGCGAAATTGCAGGTGAACTGGAAGTTCCAGTTATCGTGAAAGAAACGGGCTCTGGTATCGCCGCAGAGGAAGCAAAAGAACTCGTCGCTGCGGGGGTAAAAGCCATCGATATCGGTGGTTTAGGAGGCACAAGTTTCGCAGCAGTTGAGTATTACCGAACAGAAAGCAACGAAAACAGCCTCCAACGCTTTCTCGGCGAAGCATTCTGGGATTGGGGCATTTCAACAGCTGTTAGTTTAGCTGAAATTACTCAAACTGTCAGAATTCCAGTCGTAGCCTCAGGGGGAATTCGAAATGGCTCCGACATTGCCAAAGCACTTTCCCTAAAAGCCAACATAGCAAGTCTCTCCCAACCAATTTTACAAACAGCAAACAAAGGTTCCGCAGAAACTGAAAACTTGCTCTCGCACTTAATTGAAGAGCTAAGAAACGTAATGTTTCTTGTAGGCGCAGACAAAGTGGATAAACTGGCAAAAACTCCAATTGTTATTACTGGAAAAACAAGCAAATGGCTCAAGACAAGGGGCTTTGACGTTGAAGCTTACGCTAGAAGAGGGACAAAATAAAATTGGACATCGAAAAATTCCTCAAGGAAAAAGCTCCCTTAATAGATGAAGCGATTGAAAAATATATTCCAAGGAAATACAGCAAAAATTCACGCCTCTTCCAAATTATCCCGCCAAAGTATTGCTTTAACGTCGAGACCATTAACAAAGCAATTGCAGATCCAATCTGGGACATGCTAGATAGGGGCGGAAAAAGATGGCGTCCTGCCCTATTTCTGCTTATTTGTGAATCATTTGGCAAGGCATCAGATTGCTGTTTAGACTTCGCAATTATCCCCGAGGTAGTTCACAACGGAACATTGGTAATCGACGATATAGAAGACTCCTCTGAAGCAAGAAGAGGAAAACCATGCACCTACAAGATCTTTGGCATAGACATAGCCGTTAACGCAGGAAACGCAATGTACTATTTACCGCTTATTCCTTTAATGGAACGTAAAAACTCTATCCAAACAGAACTTTTACGGGATGTATACGAAATCTACGTTCAAGAAATGATTAACCTCAGCATTGGCCAAGCTATGGATATTGTGTGGCACCGAGGATTGGCAAATGCAGATGCGATAAAAGAAGATGACTACCTGCAAATGTGTGCCTACAAGACCGGCACTTTAGCACGCATGTCCGCAAAAATAGCTGCAGTTCTGTCAGGTGCTGATAAAAACCAGGTCGAAAGGCTTGGAACCTTCGCGGAAAGCATAGGAGTCGCCTTCCAAATGCAAGACGACATTCTGGATTTAACAGGAAAAGAATTCGCCCAAAAAAAAGGCGGTCTCGGACAAGACATAACCGAAGGCAAACGAACCCTCATGGTTATTCGCACACTAAAAACTGCCACCACAGAAGACAAGAGAAGATTAATTGAAATCCTCAACATGCACACAACCGAACAAAAGCTGCGCGATGAAGCCATCGCCATCATTCAGAAAAACAACGCTTTTGAATATGTGAAGAACAAAGCAAACTTGATGGTGAAGCAAAGCTGGGAAGAAGTCGCGAAGCTGCTCAAACCATCAGAAGGCAAGGAAAAGCTAAAAGCCTTCGCGGAATTCTTGATAGAAAGAAGCATGTAACTTCACGGGCGTTACTGTTATGTTACAAAATAGCCAGGACCTTAGAGAACTTATTAAAAAAAACGCTCTTCTAAACGCTAGTGCGCACGACGGCAAAGCACAAGCAGGAGCCATACTTGGAAAAATCCTGGGAGAAAAAGCAGAACTGAGAACACAGGTAAAAGACCTATCAATTTTGATAAATGAGGTTTTGGCAGAAGTTAACAGTTTACCCCTAGAAGAACAGAAAAGAATAGTGGCAGAAAAATGGCCAGAAACGCTCAAAAAAGAAAAACCCGAGGAAAAACGACTCCCACCGCTGCCAAACACAGACAATTACAAGCAAATTGTAACAAGGTTCTCACCTAATCCAGACTGCGTTTTACATTTGGGTTCCGCGCGAGCTATTCTGCTGAGCCACGAATATGCGCGGATGTACAACGGAAAATTCATCCTCCGTTTCGAAGATACCGACCCCAAAGTGAAAAGACCAGGATTGGAGTTTTACCCTAAAATCAGAGAAGACTTAGCTTGGCTAGAATGCAAAGTTGACGAAGAATACATCCAAAGCGACAGAATATCCATCTATTACGAATATGCAGAACAAATGATCAGAGAGGGTAATGCCTACGTCTGCACCTGCATACCCGACGAATTCCGAA
Source organism: Candidatus Bathyarchaeota archaeon (assembly GCA_963825115.1). GTDB lineage: Archaea > Thermoproteota > Bathyarchaeia > Bathyarchaeales > Bathycorpusculaceae > JADGNF01. Next base: position 62,828 of record CAWGRS010000003.1, read on the forward strand.
AGAAAATTTTGGCAAAAGCAACGTGCCCCTGCAGAAACCTCCCGGCAGCGGAACAACTACATCGCTGGAAACGCATGCTAGACGGTAGCTACGCTGAGGGTGCGGCGGTTGTCAGAGTTAAAACAGACTTGAATCACCCAAATCCAGCAGTAAGAGACTGGCCTGCCTTAAGAATAATAGATACAATAAGATATCCTCATCCACGAGTTGGAAGCAAATATAGGGTGTGGCCGCTTTACAACCTGGCAGCTGGCTTGGATGATCACTTGCTCGGAGTAACCCATATTATAAGAGGTAAAGAGCACCTCACCAACGGTGTCAGACAAGAATTCATGTATAAATATCTTGGATGGGAATATCCACAGGCGATTCATTACGGCAGACTAAAAATAACAGGAGCCTTTCTTAGCAAATCTAAAATCGTTCAGGGAGTAAGAGACGGCTCCTTCACAGGATGGGATGATCCACGCCTCGCAACCTTTGCAGCTTTGCGAAAACGGGGAATAACACCGGAAGCCATTAAGAAAATGATAATCGACGTTGGACCCAAAACAGCTGATGTAACTTTAAGCTGGGAAAATCTGAACTCCTACAACAAGAAAATCCTTGATCCTCTGAGCAACAGATACTTCTTTGTCGAAGCTCCCGCAAAACTCAAAGTCAAAAATTTGCCCAAAACGTTTGTTCCAAAACTTCCCCTTCACCCAGAAAAACCCGAAAAAGGCTTCAGAGAATACACGGTAACTCCAGTGGGAGGAGAACAATCAGCCAATTTCTGGATTACAACTAAGGACAGAACCAACGTGGAACCAGGGAAATTGGTCAGGCTGATGGAACTGTTTAACGTGAAAATCGATACCATCACCCAAGATTCAATCGAGACGACTTTCGTCAGCGAATCCTATGAAGATGTAAGAAAGGTAAAAGCTCAGCTGATCCAATGGATTCCTGCAAATGAGGAATATCCCTGCAAAGTGATAATGCCAGATGCTTCATCAATTGAGGGATTTGCGGAGAGCGCCTGCAAAAAGTTAAAGCCTGACGCAGTTATACAGTTTGAACGCTTTGGCTTCGTGCGAGTCGAAGAAGTTAGAGAGAAAATGACCGTCTACTTCGCACACAAATAAATCCGCAAAACATTTGAGAGGAAAAACAGATGCGCAAACAGGAAAAAGCCATAATTTGGCCAGTATATTTCGATTCAAATAAAACCAGAAAGAAAGGTAGACGAGTCGCAAAAAACATCGCTGTACAATCTCCAAAGATTTTGGAAATTGAAGAAGCTGCAGCAAAATTGCATTTAGAGCATGAAGTTATTCTAGAGAAAGGATATCCCAAAACTCCATGGCTGAAAACAGGAATGATCCTCATCGAGAAAGAAGGATCAAAAGAACAAATCATCAACAAACTTGCAAAGCAATTGCTGAAAACACGAAACGAAGCTCCAAAACAATAAAATAGAATTGAAAGGAAAAAAATTAGGTTTTTTCTACTTTGGCGGCAGTAAGAATAGCGTTGATTACGCCGTCATTGCCTGGTCGGCTGGTTACTTTTGCCATACCTAGGCTGGTCTCGATTTCTGCGCCTTTGGTTATTACGCCTCTTCGGTTATAATCCACGTTTGCTGGGTTTTTGACAACGCGTAAAATCTCAGCTTTTTCGGTCTTGCCGCTTTTGACGTTTGTGACAGACACAAACTTATCTGTTAAAACCTTTACTTTGGAGTTTCCGCCGAATCCTCGGGTGGTCTTCCTTTTGGGTTCTCCCAGAGTTGTTTCGGCTGCGAATGTACCTTGCTCAAACTTTCTCTTGATGCGGTACATTCGTTTTCTTCCGCCGGTGAGCTTCTTTTTATGTAAATCTCCATGCCAGACTGACATTTCACATTTCCCTTTTTGACTGTTAAGTTCGAGTGTCCACTTAGAATCTTTGTTTTAAATATAAACGTATCCGTTTACTGTAGCTGTTCATCCTTCAAAGCTTCGCCAAAGATCTTCTTCAAGTCTCTCTTCATCGTAGTCGGGTCCATTGTCAAACCAAAATAATCCGCAAAGTAATCAGTTGTTTTGAGAACGATTGCACGGCCACTGCGCTCAGTTGCGACTAAATCCATTTCCTTCAGAAGCTTCACATGACCGTACGCATGTTGACCTCTGACTTCAACAACTCTTTTTGATGTGATCGGTTGTCTATACGCTATGTAACTGAGCGTTTTCAATGGACCAGAAGAAAGCAAGGGACGATTAACAAGCCTCTTTACAAGAGGCGTAAAATCCGCCTTTATTTGCATAACGAATCTTTCGTCCTTTAGCCTCAATATTTCCATAGCCGTGTTTCTTGAAGCATACTCGGCTCTTAGCATCTCAACAATTTGCTCACCCTTCTTCTTTGAACGAGTATTCAACACAGAGCAGATCTCATTAAGGTCAAGTGGGCGACCTGCGACATAGAGTGCAGCTTCTAACAGAACCAAGCTCTGCTGCATTTTCTCCGAAGCTTCAGAGTTCTGATGATGCTCCTGTTGCTGAGGCTGTTCTGGATTTTCAGCTTTTTCAGGAGCCGAATTCAGGTTTGCCGCTTGGTTGTTCGTGTTTTGCAACTTTCAAGTTCCCCACTGCTATGTAAATTTCTTCAGTTTCCTCATTCTGCCACAGGCTTACCAGCCCATCTTGAGCTAAGAACAAGAGAAGAATGAACGTTCGAACCGCTTCTATCCTTAGAATCCCTTTAACTAGAGTTGAAAACTCTATGATCCCTGTGCCCTTAACCATATCCATTAAGCGCGCGTAAAGCTTATCCATTTGCGTCTCAAGTTCTGCCATGAATTTGTCGAATTGTGGCATGAGATCTGACGCTTGAGGCAAGACAGGATGAGCGACAACCCGATCAATGTTAATCAGTTTCTCACCCTTTAGGACTTCATCTAAAACTTCAAGGAGATGCTGAATAGTTGTAGAAGTCAATTCATGTCGCAATGGCAAGAACAAAGGCGGCGGAACAAAGTCTGTTGGAGCTTTTGGTGGAGGAGGAGGCGCTTGAAGTGTAAGGAGAAGTTTTGATTTCATTAGATAAATTAGTGCTGAAGAATCTAAAGCCACACCTGAAGCTCTAAAATCGACTTTGCCCATCCGCTCCATTTCGGAAAGAAAATGCCTTAGCAAGAAAGAGATATTAACGTTCCAAGGTGTGAGTTTTTCGAGCCTGTTGATGTCAAATAAGATATTAATTGGAGGTCTCAGATAAAATGGCTTTTTGATTAGAGGCTCGGTCACCGGGCTTCCTCCATGAATTTTGCTGATATCACTGCAGAAACCCCATTACGCTCGTAGACGCCATACACTTTCTCCGCCTTATTAACCATTTCAGGCTTTAAAGTGACAACAATAAACTGAGTTTTTTCCGATTCCTCTCTGAAAAGCTCCGCAAGCTTAGTTGTATGAAAAGCATCCAAGTGCGCATCTACTTCGTCGAAAACGTAGAACGAAGAAGGAGAGAAATCTTTCAGTGCGAATATGAAGGAGACAGCAGAAACCGAACGTTCGCCACCACTAGCTCCACTTACTACAATGCTGGGCTTATCTGGAAACTGAACTATCATATCGATGCCCCCTACGAAAGGCTCCTCGGGGTTCTCCAGTTTCAAAGTGGCAGATCCGCCCCCAGTAAGTTTTAAGAAATACTTGGTGAGGTTCGTGTTAATTTTGCTAAATGCATCCAAGAAGACCTTGCGTTTCTTGCCTTCGATTTGATCCATGAATTGAACGATAGCTTGTTTCTCACGCTCTAACTCGTTTAGTCTCAGTGATAACTCGCGGTACCTTGAGATCTGATCAGCATAATGAGCAAGTGCAAGTTGGTTGATTGCGCCAATTCTATCTAGTTCAAAACGCATCATCTGAATACTTGTCTGAGCTTCTTCAACTTGCTTTTGTGAAGTCTCAAGCGGTTTTTCGTAATTTAATTGTCGCAATTGATTTTGATATTGAGTCAATTGCAGACGGGAAGTCTGAACGCTTAATTGGAGTTGGTTGAACAATTGGTCAGCTTGCTCGTACTCGCTATCCATTGATCGTAACTGGGCATCGATGTTGTCAATTTGCGAGGTAAATTTCTTAGAGTCTTCCCTTGCAGAAAGTACCGCATTGGAAAGTTCAAGTCGGGTTTTTTCCAGCTCTGCAAGTTCAGCCTTGAGCATTTCACGTTCTTTAGAAGCGTCGGTTACTTCCTTGTCAACTTTACGTTGCTGTTGATCCAGTTTAGAAATCTGGATTTTGCTGTTCTGGTAACCTGTTCTCAGAACCTTATCGAACTGTGATTGCCCTGTGGATATTTCGGTTTGCACTGAGCCGAGTTTTTGCCTCAGAGTATTTATTTCCTCGCCAAGGGTTTCCCGTTTGACTTCAAGTTCTTGAATGTGACCTACATCAGTTTTTCGTCTAAGATCAGCAAGTGCCACCTGTAGTTTTTCGATTTCTTTACGAATCGTGTCCCTTTCCGAACGGTATAAGCCCATATGGCCTTTTTCGACTTCAATTTCCTTTTCGATTCTGGAGCGGAATTTTTCAACGCGTTTTAGACTTATTTCTGTACGTTTAACGCTTCTTTTTACTCGAATAATTTCTCTATCGATGGTTCCTATGGCGTCTGAAAGACGAGAAATTTCAATTCGCGATCTCGCTATTTCTTCTTGAAAAGTTTCTATGTCAGTTCCTCGTTGGCTTAAATGAGTCTGAAGCGCATTTACGGCTTCATCGAGACTCTTTATTGCATTTTCACTAGGAATTATTGCGGAGAAATCTATGGGTGCCCTGTAGTAACCGCCTTCAAAAGCACCGGGCTCATAAATATCGCCATTAAAAGTAACCGCACGATACCCTTCATTTGAAAGGGCAAATGCAACCCTGTCATCTGTGACTATTAACGTATCTCCGAAGACATAATTTACAGCTGCCTCATAATTCTTGTCACATTTCACAAATGCCGACGCCACACCACTCACGCCATTGCGTTCTGGAATTGTGAAGGGCTTAGGAGATAATACTCCTTGGAGAGGAATTATCTTTATTCGACCAAGTTTCATTCTTCGAAGAGTCTCAGTGCACATAAAAGCAGTATCGATGTCTCTTACGACCAACGCATCAAGCCAACCTATTGCGGCTGAGTTTATTGCCTTTTTGAAGTTCTTGTCAATCTTAATAAGATTGCGAAGTCGACCGTGAACGCCTACAATTACGCCTAAATCGCCTAATTCTTCTATGCTACGCAGCGCTTTTTCTTCAGCTGCAATCGTTTCAGCAAGTTCGCGCTGTGTCGCAAACTCTATGACTGCCTCCTTTGCTGAGTCAGCTATCTTTCCAGCTTCGATAATTTCCTGTTCCGCAGATTCCTTTTGTGCTTGCCTTTTCTCGATTGTTTTTTCAAGGTTCTTGAGTTGAACTTTTTGTTCTTTTTGGACCTTGTCGAGTTCAGCAAGTGATGTCTCAACTTCAGCTAAGGTTGTAGTGAATCGTTCTTTTCGGGCACCAAGTTCTCGAAGTCGACCTGAGCTGGCCTTGATGAAAGTTTTTCCTTTAGAAAATTCTGAACGCAAATAAGCAAGCCGCTTGTTCCTGCTTTCGATTTTTAATTCCATTTCTCGAGTTTTTTTGCTGTTCTCGCCTAGGTTTTCCCAAAGTTGAGCAGTTTCGGAGGCGAGTCCATCATGTTCAGTCGCTTTGGCAGCAATTTGGGTTTGAAATTCTTCGAATTCGGAGCGCTGTTTTCTTATAATTAGTCGATTTTGGTGAATTTCTTTTCTTAGAGCTTCGTATTGTTGAAGGCTGTTTTCCTTAACTCGTTTGAGGCTTTCGAGGCTAGCTTGTCCTGAGCTAATTTTTGAGTTTAGTTCAGACAGTTTTGATTTTAGCTCGCCGACTTTAATTTGGACCTTCATTACTTCGGATCCGCCATCTTCGACGATTTCCGAGCTGAGTTTTCTCCATTCGCCCTCGACTTCTCGCCTCTTAGTTCTTTGGGCGTCTCGAAATTCTTTGAGTTTATCTGCTTTGGCTCTGGCTTTCTCTGCTTGCACGCTGGCTTCTTCAACTTTTTTGGTCAACTGAGTTATTTCATGACTAACCTTGATTGCCTCAAACTTTTTGATTTCTTCATGGATAAAGTTGGAGCGTTGAAGTTGGTTTCGTTCTCTTTCTAGATCATCGAGACGTTTTTGGACTTCGTCGATTCGGCCCATAGCTGTCCGAATGGAGATATCTGCTGTGCGAAGTTTTTCTTCAGCTCCAGCTTTCTCTGCCTCATATTGTCCTATCCCGACGAGGTCTTCAATTATTTTTCTGCGCTCAGGAGGAGTGATATCTGTTAGACGGGTGATGGTACCCTGCGGAATAATATTTTGGCTTGCACTGCTAATTGCCGCTACAGAGAGAATTTCTATTATATGTTGACGGCTGATCCTTCTACCATTTAGCCTGTAGACACTCTGACCGTTTCGATAAACTTCCCGGCTTATGGTAACTGTGTTTGTGTCCACTGGCATTATGCTGTCTGAGTTGTCAAATTGAATAATGACCTTTGCCATTCGAGATTTTTCCAAGCCAGATTTTTCCGACCCATGAAAAATTAGTTTTGATGCGTTTTCGGCACGAAGTCTACGCGTGCTTAATTCTCCAAGGCAAAAAAGAAGCGAGTCCATAATGTTTGTTTTACCGCTTCCGTTTGGCCCTGTTATTGCTGTGAAGCCCTTATCTAGGTTTACTTTTACGGTTTGAGGTCCGAATGACTTGAAGTTTTTCAGCTCGATTCTTTTGATGTAGGGCATTCAATTTGCTCTCTCGAATGTTGGAAGCATTGAAACTTTACAGTTAAACAATTCCGTCAACATTCTTATAAAAGCTTATTCGCCGCAAGGTGCTTTTATGGTTATGTTAAAAAAGAGAAATAAATAGGATAAATTATTAATAAGACGCTGAGAAAATGCTTTGAAAAGGTCGTTAATCTAAATGAGCTTTTTCAAACTTAATATGGATGCATTGCAAGAAGTTCTGGTGCTTGCTCTGATGCTGGTTTTTATTTTCGCAGTGGTCTACTCAAGCATTGGTTGGACATACAAATTGGGCATTGGAGCATTGGTTTTCACTCTAGTATTTGTAGCGACAATGGCTAATCAGGCACTTCGACAGCAAAGAGAACAAGACAAAAAAAGACTGAAGTAGCCGAACTTTAAAAAAGTAACTTCTTGATATGCAAGAAGAAAAACTCTTCCCGCTTGGCAAGTTAGAAAAGAATTTCTGCATTTTTTAGATTTGATGATAATACCCCAAAAGAATCAGTTTTGTTGACTTTGGACCTATTGAATCCGCTTCTTGAGAATAAAACGCGAAGAATGGAACCGAGGAAAATCCTGCCAACAATCTTTGGGTTCTTTGACCAATGCGCTGGGAACAAAACCAGCAACACAATAGCCTGAACGTCATTCAAAGTTAATGGAGTCGGAAAAGCAAGTAAGAACCCAACAACCTTACAATTTCTTCTTCTAATCAAATAGGGAGCTTAGAATCTTAGCTTCTTCGCCATAACTTGTCATTGTTGTATTGGACTGAGTACTTCTTGAAATTCAGAGTTAATTGTTCCGTACTTTTCCTGAATAATCCGGCTTATCTTAATCCAGTCCTCAAGAACTATTGGCCACGTATTGCTTGAGACAACTCGTTTCGTAATGTATTCTTTCATTGAACCTTCCCGTTTGATTAGTTTCTGATGCCAGTCAATGCTAACTAGGCCGCCGCGTCTAAGATGTTGTAGATTTTGAAGAACCTGATCCGATTCAATAGGATAGCTTAAACTCCTCGTAAGATCCTCAAGCAAACTATCAAACGATATTTCATTCTCAACCCTCAGACAAATAACAGCTGCCACATCTTGGACAAGTCGTGCGTTTCTACCAAGATATAATGCCCTCCTTTTTGGCACCAGAACTTGTTCAATTCGGTAGGAATTTCTTTTATAGAACCAACGTTTAACCACTTCCGCCAAGACCAAGTAGGTACCCACTAACGCCGCCAAATATACAAAGAATAGCGGGGGAGGACTTACGAACCCAAAATATTTGTCTCCAAGGAATGTATATGGAATTGCGAACGCGGCGACAAGTATGATAACACTGCTTAGAACTATTAGTTTTCCTGGTTTGCTCTTCCAGAAAGGCGATCTTCTTGTTCTGATGACAAAAATAACAAGCGTCTGTGTGCACAAGGACTCCAAAAACCAAGCGGTTTGGAAAAGTGAAACTTGAGTTGCTGTAAATCCTATTAAGGGTATATTGAAGACTAGAAGCATTATGAAAAATGTTAAGAAGTCAAATACCGAACTCACCGGACCCAAGGAAAGCATGAATTGCCTTATGAAACCGATATCCCACCGTTTTGGCTTTTCAACGTATTCTGGGTCAACATTATCAGCAGTAATTGCTGACTGAGACAAATCATACAAGAGATTATTGAGAAGTATCTGAATTGGCAACATAGGCAGAAATCCTAGAAAGAGTGATGCCCCTGCCACACTGAACATATTACCGAAGTTTGAACTGACACCCATCATAACATATTTCATCGTGTTTCCGAAGGTCTTCCTGCCTTCTAGGACTCCTTCGGCTAAAACAGTCAAGTCGTTTTTCAAAAGGATAATGTCAGCGGACTCTTTGGCCACGTCTACTGCATTGTCAACAGAGACGCCAACATCTGATGTTTTCAGGGAAGGTGCGTCATTAATTCCGTCTCCCATGAAGCCAACGACATGCCCATTTCCTTTCAACAAGTTAATTATTCTGTCCTTTTGAACAGGCGTCACTCGAGCGAAGACGTTTGCTTCTTCGACAACTCTTGCTAATGCATCATCCTGCATTTGGGCGATTTCAGATCCCAAAGCAACGCCTTTTGTTTCGAACCCGAGTTGTTCGCATGTTTTTCTAGCGACAAGTTCATTATCGCCTGTGAGGATTTTTAGCTCTATTCCGGCGTTTGCCAGAAGTTTTAGTGACGCTTTAGCAGTTTCTTTTGGCGGATCAAGAAACGCAACAAAGCCAAGAAAAATCATGTCCTTTTCATCATTCACGGTATAAACAATTTTTTCTTCTCGAAGTTTCCTGTAGGACACGCCTAAAACTCGGAACCCATCAGAACTTAAATCGAGATATTTTTGCTCTGCCTTCCTTAGAAGTTCATCAGATAGATCCGCTATAATGCCGCCAAGCTCACAGAAAGAAGAGACTCTGAGGATTTCTTCAGGGGCGCCCTTGGCTATGAAGAAACGTTGTCTGTCTTTCTCTACAACGACGCTTACTCTTTTGCGAATGAAGTCAAATGGCACTTCATCCACTTTTTGATACCCACTTACATCCATCGCTTCATGGGCTAGTATTGCATCGTCAAGAGGGCTCTTTAGACCAGTCTGGTAATAACTGTTGAGATAAGAATAAAGGAGGACCTTGTTGTCGTCTTTTCCTTCCGCGTCCACATGGAGTACGAGTGTAATCTTGTTTTCAGTTAAGGTACCTGTTTTATCTGTACATAATACATTCATGCTTCCAAAGTTTTCTATAGAGGCTAAGCGCTTGACGATAACGCCTTTCCTAGACATTGCGATGGCGCCCTTTGAAAGATTCACAGTAATAATCATAGGCAAAAGTTCAGGTGTCAAACCTACAGCTAGGGCTACGGAGAAAAGCAACGCCTCTAAAATTCCCTCAGTGGAAGGGTTTTTTAGCGCATTAATCAAGAATACAAATAGAACTAGCAAAATTGTTACTTGCATTATGAGAAAACCAAAGCTCCTTATTCCTCGCGAAAACTCGGTCTCCGGAACCGCTTCGGTTAGCTTTTTCGCAATTTTGCCATATTCTGTTAAACCGCCCGTTCGAACGACAGCCGCGGTCGCTGTGCCGCTGACTATCGATGTGCCCATGAAAAGGTAATTGTTCCATTCAGTAATTGACGTGTTTTTTGTCTTAACTTGACCTGGAGCTTTCTCCACAGGAAAGGATTCCCCTGTTAAGGAAGACTGATTTACGAAAAGATCTTTTGCGCTTATGACTCGCGCATCTGCAGGGGTAATGTCACCTGCCGACAGAGAAATAATGTCCCCCGGCACAATATCATGAAGTTTTACTTCAATTTTGAACCCATCTCTAAAAGCCGTCGCCGTAGTAGTTACTTTTTCTTTGAGGGTTTGAGCTGCTTTCTCAGCCTTAGATTCTTGATAGTAATCCAAAATAACGCTAAGAAAAACGATTACGTAGATAATAATCATACTCGGGTAATCACCGGCAACAACTCCAGAAATCAGACCCGCAACCATTAGGATGATAACTAGCGGATTCTTGAAGTTCATTAGGAACTGCATGATGGCGGAGTGTTTTTTTCCCCGTGCAAGTTCATTTGGACCATACGCTTCCAGACGGTTGGCTACTTCTATAGAACTAAGCCCCTGTGGCGACGTTTCCAAACGCGACAAAAGGTCCTCGATAGGATCGCCCAGAAGTTCCTCCACGCTTAGCATCGGCTGAAACACCTTGTTTGCGACAGATTCCCGTAAGCCAGTGTCGCTATTCGCCGTTGGCTTGCCTCCTTTTATGAACTACGCAAAAGCTGTGGAGTTCGTTAAATCATCAGCACATCGGCGCCCTTAAAACAGTTTCTAGAAAAAGCTAAGGTGGAAACAATAGAATTTCAAAAATCGATAAAACAAAAAGCCCTCGAAGATTGTGCAAATGAATAAGCTAATAATGGGGAAAAAAGAGTCTCTATTCCAAAGGGGAATCAAAAATGAATCTCGAAAAAACTTTCACGATGCTAAAACCCTCCACAGTAGCCAGAGGAATGATTGGAACCGTTATGGATAGGATCGAAAACAAAGGTCTAAAAATAGTCGCTATGAAAATGACTTGGGTCACCCAGGAAAAAGCCGAAAAATTATATGCCATTCACAAAGGGAAATCATTCTACGAAGACCTAATCAAATTCGTTAAGTCAGGACCAATCGTCGCTCTAGTCATTGAAGGTGACGATGCAGTTAAAGTAATGCGGAAACTCATAGGCGCTACCAACTCGAAAGAAGCAGAGCCAGGAACCATAAGAGGCGACTTTGCTTTAAGTAATCAAAAGAATGCCGTCCACGCTTCCGACTCAGCTGAAAACGCCGAATGCGAGATGAAAATCTTTTTCACACAAGACGAGGTATTGACCTACAAGCGCGCTGACGAGAACTGGGTTTACTAACATCCCAGCAGAAAAATATGTGATGGTGCTCCAGCCGGGATTCGAACCCGGGTCCGTGACTCGAGAGGCCACTATACTTGACCGGACTATACTACCGGAGCATCTTTTCGATGTAGCGTACATACTCAAATCTCCTTTCATTAATTTACTTTCCCCTTTTAGCCAATCTAATTGAAAGCCATTCTCTAGTGCCTACTGAAGAGAGAAAATTAAGGGAAAAACCAATTCTTAGATATCCGTATGAGAACAAGCTAACTAAAAAGTGAAACTAAAAGGATAAAGCGGTAAAACAAAACTTTTTCTTAAAAGAAATAATTTACAAAAAGGAAAGTAGGGCGTTTATTCTTCGCCTTCGCCGCCCGGCATTCCGCCTGGGCCACCTGGACCGCCTTTTGGCTTGGATGAAGAGATTACGTCGTCTATGCGAAGTATCATATTTGCTGATTCTGCTGCTGACTTAAGGGCTTGTTCTTTGACAATTGCTGGTTCGATGACGCCGCTGTCAATGCTGTTTTGGACTTTTCCAGTGAATACATTGATGCCCATATATTTGCCGTCTTCTTTTTCGTGTGCTGATCGTAGTGCAACTAGTATGTCGATGGGTTCGAGTCCGCCGTTTTCTGCAAGTGTTCTGGGAATTACTTCTACTGCGTCTGCAAATGCTTCCACGGCTAGTTGTTCGCGTCCGCCTACTTTGGTGGCGTACTTGCGCAATTCGCGTGCAACTTCGATTTCAACTGCTCCGCCGCCAGCAACGATTTTGTTGTTTTCGATAACGTCGGAAACCACTGAGAGTGCGTCTGTCATAGCTCTTTCAGCTTCGTCAACCATTCGCTCGAGGCCTGCGCGTATGAGTATTGCGACGCTGTGGGGGTCTTTGCATTTTTCTACGAAGATCATTTTGTCGTCGCCGATTTTGCGTTCCTCAACCATGCCTGCCATGCCGAGGTCTGCGGGTTTGAGGTCGTCGAGGTCGCTGATTATGCGTCCGCCGGTTGCGCGTGACAGTTTCTCCATGTCGGATTCCTTTACGCGTCTTGCTGCAATAATGCCGTCTTTTGAGAGATAATGCTGAACCATGTCATCGATGCCTTTCTGACAGAATATTACTTGGGCACCTGACTTCTTGATTTTGTCTGCCATGGTCTGCATCATGTCGTTTTCTTGGTCTAAGAAAGCTTTCATCTGGGTTGGGTCACGTATGCGAATTTCTGCGCTCATCTCGGTTTTTTCGATTTCGAGGGCTGAGTCCAAAAGTGCAATTTTGGCGTTTTCTTTCTTGCGGGGCATGCCTGGGTGCACTATTTCTTTGTCAACAATTATGCCTTGTATGAGTTGTGTCTCGAGTAGACTTTTGCCCGTTTTCTTGATCAGTTGAATGTTATCTATGTCAGCTATCATTTTGTCTCCGCGCTTCTCTGCGATTTGGGTGACTGCATCAATCGCTATTTGCGCTAGATGCTCTCTAGCGGTGCCGACGGATTTGCTGCTCATTGTGGTTAGAGCGACCTTGAGCAGGGTTTTGGTGTCTTTAATGTCAACTGGAACTGAGACTTTGGCTACAATCTCAATTGCTTTTTGGACTGCTTTGCGGTAGCCTGCTACTAATATAGTTGGATGAATGTTCTGGTCTAGAAGTTCCTCGGCTTTCTTAAGAAGTTCGCTTGCGAGTACCACTGCTGTTGTTGTTCCGTCGCCAACCATGTCGTCTTGTGTTTTAGCGATTTCAACCATCATTTTTGCTGCTGGATGCTCAACTTCGATTTCGTTGAGGATGGCTGCGCCGTCGTTAGTTATAGTAATGTCGCCAAGATTGTCGATGAGCATTTTATCCATACCGCGTGGGCCGAGTGTGGTTTTGAGCACTTCGCCAATAACGCGTGCTGCCATGATGTTATTTCTTTGGGCTTCTTTACCTCTACTTCTGGTTGTACCCTCTTTGAGGATCAGGACGGGTTGTCCTGAATTTGTTGTTGTTAAATATGCCATATCATTAACCTACCTTTATTCAAGTATAGAACCGTTTTAATCGGAATTAAGCAAAAATCAAACGTAAATATAAACCTTAACCCCTGAAGTTGATTTGAAAATGCTTTGAATTCAGCGTTAAAAGAGCTCTCTCCACAAAAACTGGATATTCATGCGCCTATGACTTTGAGCAATTCGCCCCACTGAATACCTCTTAATGCGAGAAAACTCGTGCATAACAGATTAATCCATCCACCTTACCCTAAGTAATAACTAGGTGCCCTAAAGCTGCAAATAGAAGTTCGATTCTTCACCGTTCTAAGGGAAGTAGCAAAGAAGAAAGAAGAGACTTTAGAGTTCTCAGAAAACGAAAAAGTAACAGTGGAAAATGTTCTTGATGAACTCTCAAGAAAATATGGAGCTCCTTTCACGGAATATGTTTACGACAGAAAGACACAAGAGGTAAAGGGATTCCTGCAATTTTTCATAAATGGAAAGAGTGCCTCAGCATTGAAAGGAAAAGGCAGCGAACTAAGAAATGGTGACGTTCTGGCTATTGTTCCACCTGTTGGTGGAGGGTAACGAGAGCTTAGAATGCAAAGAAGGGCGATTTCTTTCTCATCGCGATAACATAGTCTTTCAACGATTGTTTCTCGTCTTCATTTAGCTTGTCTGCGTAAACACCCTGAAATGCTCTTACATCCGGCTCAGGCATCTTGACAAATAACACGTCTTTTTCGAAGACATGTCGGCCAACCGTTGGTTTTTCCATGGAGACTGCAACCTGCATTCCCTGAGTAGCTTCGGTTATGCTTTTTCCCTTATCTTGTATTTGTTGTAGTTCGCCCACATCTTCGCCGCTCTCGGCTCTAATCAAATTTGTTTTTGGTTTGAGTATTCCGGCTAAAACTTCCACTCCAAAAATAGCAGGCTTGGCTCTTCGGAAAATGTAGCCAGACATGACTAAAATCTTACCCGGCTTAACAATTTTTTCAAGCTCAGCCTCAATCTTTGCTTCACTCTTAGATTTGACCCAGTCCAAGTACTTTTCAATCATATGGTATACTATTTGCTCTCTAAATATCTGAACTCCCCTATTGGCAGCCTCTTCCTCGATATCAGGCAGAAGCTTAACCCCAAAAGCCAGAATAACACCCATAAGTGGATCGTGTGATTTGACTGCAGAAGCTTCGATAACATCTCGTTTTGAGACATCGCCAACGTCAGCGATTCGAACTTGTACATTATTCTGTTTCAGAATCTCTGCAATTGCCTCCAAAGAGCCCAACGTGTCAGCCTTCAGGATAACGCCTTCTATTTGGGTTGTTATTCTGATTTTTTTGATTTCATCCTCAATAATTTTAGCGTATTTTTCAGGTGTTTCTCCAGGAGCAACTGCATACAAAGGGGCTCCTGCAAGAGCACCTTCCAAATCAGATGCGACAATTTTTACTCCCGCTGCAGCAAAAACAGAATCCACCGAAGTAAACTTGTCTCGCGGGTCCCTCATTTCATCTAGAGGTTTAGGCACTAAAATGGCTTTTATCCGGGTTACGATAGGTTTCTCCTTGCCCCCGATTACTATGGTGTCATCTTTTCTGAGGGTTCCATCATAAATTATAGAGTTAAGAGTCAAGCCCAATCCAGGCTCTTCTTTTATTTCAAGGATTGAGCCTTTTGCGGGACCCTCGGTTGTCTGCAATTGTTTCTTAAGATACTGCTGGGTCAAGCCAATAAGAACCATAAGAAGTTCAGGGATACCTTCGCCTGTTTTAGCGCTTACTGGAACGAGTGCAATAGTTTGAGTAAAATCTCTCACACGATCGAAACGGTCAGTGTTGAGGCCTAAGCGGGAGAAGGTACCCATAATGTCGTATAATTTATTATCCAAATCTTGTTTCGCATAAGGATCTTGTTTATTGTAGACTTTCATAAACGACTCATCTGGTTGGGACTTCCAACCGGGCACACGATCGATCTTGTTAACAGCTACGATGAAAGGGGTTTTGCGGGCTTTTAGAATGTCTATGCATTCATAGGTTTGCGCCTCAAACCCTCTCAAAACATCTACTACAAGAATGGCGATGTCGGCAACGCTTCCACCCCTCCTACGCAGATTCGAGAATGCCTCATGTCCGGGCGTATCGATTACTAGTAACCCAGGAATTTCGATACCACTGTTCAAATTGGCGAGCGAAGGTCCTACCAACTGTTTGAGCGTTTCGACTGGAAAGAAACTTGCACCTATATGTTGAGTGATGCCGCCAACTTCGCGTGCACCAACGCTTGTTTTTCGAATTTTGTCTAGCAACAAAGTCTTGCCGCTATCTACGTGACCCAGAACACATACGATTGGTTGACGGATTGGCATGTTGAAACGAGACTCCTGATGTTTTTTGAGGCAAAGAAGTTTGAGTGTCTAAAAATAATAAGTTGTCGGTTAATAAACACTAATCAGTGGATTGACTATTACCTAAACAAAATTCAAATTTCAAGCTCAGACATTTCGGCCGTCAAGAGCAATGGGGGTCGCAACCCTCGTTTTAGTTCAAGAATAATTAGGTATGCGAAAATAACTAGCCAAAACAGGCTTGGAATGACGAGCAGAGGTGGAAGAGAGGCTTCTGAGCCCCTTCCTACTGACATTAAAGGTCCTAGAAGTGCTGCAAAAGCAATGAATAAAGCTAAATTAGATTTTTGAGGTCTAATCATTGATCGCAATTCTTTAGAACGGAGCATTACCAATAACATTATTGCGAACAATGCAAGTTCAGCAATAACATTACCCAAACTTCTAACGTCGATGTCTAAGCCGAACCATCCGTTGGAAATTGGCCAAAACAGTTCAATACCTCCGGTAAAATAATCGCCAATTAGTGAATGAGAAAGCAGAGCTGCATAGTATGGAATAGCTTGTTTTTTGTAGACAATGAAAAGGGGTAACATCAGAATTGTGAAAGTGACGATAGAGTGTGTGGGTCCTCTGTGCATGAACAATTCTGGGTTTATGAATTGAAGAATCAGGTCTATGTCTGGAAGGACAGAAACAACCAGAATCAAAGGCAAATTCATTTTTGCTTTTAACAATCTGGAAGAACCTTTTCCCGTCAAGTACCCTAATGCAAAGTGTCCGATGGCAAACAAGCTTATTCACGATTAATTACCTGCCAATGTCAAAAGTTCTTATTAAATTCAACTACGAACGTAAGCCAACTATAATCGAAAATTTCTTTAAGTCCAACTTGGTGCTAACCTTTTTGGAGGTAGAACTAAATTTGCCTTATTGTACAAAATGTGGAGCTCCAATAAAAGAAGATGACAAGTTTTGCCCTGTCTGCGGCGCCCCCGTAGCGAAGGTCACGCGAGAAGAATTTACGATTTCAGGAAGCAACTTGGTCGACAGAGTAAGAGACCTTTTGCACGAAGGGAATGTTACTCGAGTCATTGTTAAAGATGAAAAAGGAAGCACATTACTTGAGATTCCAGCAACCGTTGGCGTCATAGGCACAGTAATAGCGCCATGGTTGGCAGCTTTAGGCGTCATTGCTGCGTTAGCTACAAAATGCAAAATTGTAGTTGAAAGAAGAGAATAGTGGCTATTTATTCAGGCGGCTTTACTACTATTAGAAATGCACCGGCAATGAGTATGATTACTCCTAGGAAACCGAAGAAGTTGGTGAAAATTCCTAGCACTGCAGTACTTGTGAAAGTGAAATAAAACATTATGATGCTGATCGCAACGAGTAATAAGCCGAAGAATTTTTCGGCCAGAGTTATCCAGAATGAGTCTCCTTCTTCACTCATGTCTACGTCATCCTTTTTCTTTATTGCATTGCTACATTAAACAACAAAGTATTTTAAATTTTCTCGGAAATATGCCTAATAATTATCCGAGGTTTTGGGCGCTAGGAATTCTGTTGGAAACTGCGATGCTGTCTTTTTAATTTGAACGGTTAAAAGCTTTACGGCTAGCAGGGCACCTAGCAGGCGGCATCTTGAATTTTGTTAGTGCTTGTCTGATTGGCGTAAACTCTCTGATCCCTACAGCCTTTTGTATAGATAGCCAATAACTATTCCAAGCGCAAGAATCCTTGGAATGTTCATCACTGTGTCGACCAAAAGGAAGACATAGGCATTGCTTGGATTGCCAAAAGTTGAAAGGACTTCGATAACGACTACGGCAACAAAGCTGAGAATCAAGGATTTTAGAATCGGGTTCTTTGTCGGAATCTTATCAAAAAAACGAAGCAAGAAAAAGCTGACGAAGCACGCTATAACCAGACCGCCAACAAAAGCTTCAACAAGAGCCAATGGAAGAGAAGAAATTGAAAAGGCAGCCATATACTCCGCTGCGATGGGAGACAGGGAAATTGCGAAGTCAACTATCCAGAAGGCTGCACCTCCCGCTATAGTCAATTTAATCAGTTTCTTGGAGAACTCATGTGACTTCTGCCGCTTAGTTCGATCTGTAGCTGGGGTTTCCATGGTTGTTTAACTATTCCACCTGAGCAGACTTGGAAGCAATTACGGCTGAATTGGATCCTTTGTACAACCTTTTGTAAAGATAGCCAATAACTATTCCAACAAAGAGAAACCTTGGCACGTTAAATATTACGCCGATGAGCAAGTAATACAAGGCATCACTCGTCCTAAAACTTGCGGGAGCTTCGAGCAGGATCATGGCAATGACAAAGGCGATGAAGCTTAGTATCACGGATTTTAGAATTGGATTTTTTGTTGGAATCTTGTTAAAGAAACGAAGCAAAAAATAACTAACGAAACACCCTATAATCAGACCAACAAGCAAACCACCAACCCAAACCGTTTGAATATTAGAAATTGACTCCGCAGTTCTATACTCCGCTGCAATAGGAAGCAGGGAAATTGCGAAGGTAATTGCAAAGAAGGCTAATCCTCCCACGATAGCCAGTATTACCACCTTTCTCCAGATTTCTTTTGATTGGGTCATCTTTTTTCTTCCTTTTTATTTAATTATAGTCGTTCTATTTCTGTTCCTTAACACCCTTAATCAAAAGCCATAAAGTAAGAGAAAGTTCCGCAATAAGACTAACCGCCGTAAATGGGTACGATATTACGTCGTAGCCTGGCAAAAGGAAACGCTGAATGACAACTATCAGAAGACTAAAACAATCAGCGATCAACAATATGCCCAAGATTTTAGGGATAAACCGCGATTTGAAAACTAGATAACCAAGAGGAAAGAGCCAGACGCCATAGGGTATCTGGGCGACAATGTACCCATTCTTGTATAAATTGATAAATAACATCGCTTGCGCTTGTAGCTGATCTGGCTGGAATACTTTCAAATAATCAGCTCCGCTCAAAAGCAGCACACTGCCAAATAAATTAAGCATACTGAGACACGATATGGCAAACCCACCCAAGTTTAATAACAGGAACAATAAAGCCATGTTTTTGTTAACCGGTTTTAATAAGACGTACAAAGCCCAGGCCGCCAAAAGAAAAAGCACAAGTGAGAATAGACTGATTACAAAACCGGTACGAAATAGCGATTCATGAGCTATTATGTTATTGAAGGTTACTGTGGCATCCACGCCTACAAAGCGACCAAACTCATTTCCAATAATCGAAGTTAAAAAATACATCAAATAGAGGAAACCTGCGATTCTTGCGATCTTGCGTGGCGATTGATCTGCGATCTTTTGGCTGATAGAATTTTCTCCGTCAACGGGCATTATAATGCACGATCTTTCTATTGCGCTGCTTAAGGCTAATATGTTTTTCTTAAGCCTAGCAGGCCCGCTTTCTTCCAAGGTTGCTTTGTCAGGTTCTATTATTATGTTCCACAGTTATGATGACATTTCCCTTTTTGTGTCCCAATTCAACATACCTGTGAGCCTCAGCTATCTGTTCCAGCGGATAGCATCTGTCTATGACCGGTTTAATTTTTCCCGTTTCTAGCAGTTCATTGAGCAAAATCAATCCTTCAACACTGAACTCGGGTCTCCCTTCAGTGATTGATATGAATTTCCCGTTCGACGTTAATGCCTTTTTGCACTTTAATTTTAAGCTTGTTCTGTTCACCATGCCAGCTGGAACAGCATCAAAAATGATATCATAAAGTTCTCCTGTTTCAGTAAAATCCTCTTTTGTGTAATCTATTACGGTATCGGCTCCCAGAGACTTCACCAACTCTAAATTGACGGTACTGCATACTCCAGTAACTTTTGCTCCAAAGTATTTTGCAAGCTGCACAATAGAAGTACCAATTGATCCGGAAGCTCCATAAACAAGAATTTTTTGTCCGCTTTGAATTTTTCCTCTTTTTAGAAAATACAAGGCAATTAAACCCCCGTAAGGAACGGCGGCTGACTCCTCATAAGTTGTATTGGACGGTTTGGATACTATGAAACTGTCGTCAGGCAAGCATTTGTATTCGGCATAAGTACCTAATCGTGGATGCATTGCAGACTTTATTGTCACTCCATAAACCTGATCGCCTTTTTTAAATCGCTTAGTAGCTTTGCCTGTCGATTCAACTTCTCCAGCCAATATCATCCCAAGTATGGGGTTTCTCGGTTTTGAAAAACCTATCGCCAACCCCATAAGGAACCTC
Organism: Candidatus Bathyarchaeota archaeon; assembly: GCA_963825115.1. Lineage (GTDB taxonomy): Archaea > Thermoproteota > Bathyarchaeia > Bathyarchaeales > Bathycorpusculaceae > JADGNF01. Next base: position 82,664 of record CAWGRS010000003.1, read on the forward strand.
ATGCCCCCATGAACCTTTAAACCTCTGACAATAATGTCGCTATGGGTTATTGATGTCGCATGAATCTTTATGCATACTTCATTATCTTTGGGAGTGGGTTTTTCTACTTCCTTGATCTGAAGGACCTCTGGTGGTCCGTATTTTGTGCATACAATCGCTTTCATTGAGTTTCCTCCAAGATGACTTTGTTTATCGTGGCTTTGTTAAGCATTGTTGTTAAGCTTAACAATTATGACAACTTTTCCTTTGACAAGTCCTTCACCAAGATATTGAAGCGCTTCAGGAGCCTCAACTAAAGAATACCGTTTATCAATAAATGGGACGATTTTGCCGGCTTCACAAAGCTCCGTTATATGAACCAGATCTTTTAGATTTGGTTGAACTGCCAGGATTCGTATTTTCTTGCCTGATGTTCTTCTAATCCATGGTCCCAGAAGCAAAATCTGGAAAAGTCTAGCTGCAGAACCTCCGACAGCAAAATAGCTTCCATTGGGCCCTAGCGCCCGCTTATAGGCAAAAACAGAACGATTCGCAATAACATCAAGTATCAGATCATACTGCTGTCCATTTTTGGTAAAGTCTTCCTTAGCGTAATCAATAACATGGTCAGCACCAAGCGAACGCATAAAATCCAGCTTGCCGGCGTTATCCACTCCAGTCACCTCAGCCCCGTATAACTTGGCAAGCTGCACTGCAAACATACCAGCACCGCCGCCAGCCCCATTAATCAAAACATTTTGCCCAGGCTGGACTTGCCCTTTATCTCGAATCCCCTGCAAAGCGATCACAGCACCTTGTGGAATTGTCGCTGCCTCCTCGAATGTCAGACCGGCTGGTTTCAGCGCGAAGGTTTCTTCAAGAGCGCAGACATACTCAGCAAAACCACCCATACGAAACGAAGTGTCTCCGAAGACCTCATCCCCTAGTTGAAATCGACTTACGTTTCTGCCAATCATTTCAACGCGCCCAGCTATGTCCGATCCAAGTATTTTGCGCCGCGGTCTTAGAATACCCCCGAACCGCGCATATAACGGTGTACCTGTCAATCCCTCCCAGTCAGATCTATTAACGGATACCGCCTGGACCTTAATCAGTACTTCATTGTCCTCGGGAAGAGGTCTCTCTACCTCTTTGAGTTGAAGAACATCAGAAGAACCGTATTTTGTGTGGACAATCGCTTTCATTTGATATTCAGGAATAATTACTCTTAAGGATAATAGCATTTTGCCTCAAAAGTAAATCAGAAATTTTTTCGCACGCGTAAGTAAAAGCAGTTACTTCACATTTTCTGGGAAGAGTCTCTTTCCTTTCTCAGTATATTCGAACACAAGTCTTAAATCCAAATCGACAGATAACCCCCTAAAATGTCAATATGGGGAGAGAGATAAGTCTATGTTAGAAGATGTGAAAATAAATGTGAAGATAAAGCTTTCAGCATTATGGGTAGCTTTAATGTTTTTTTATTTATATAACGATGTTTTCGGATCCTATAGGCAAGATATAGTAGAGAAAGTACTATCAGGAGAAAAAGCGCTTAATCAAGTATTTTTGGTTGGAGCTGCAATATTAATGGCGATTCCGATTTTTATGATTTTCTTGTCCCTGGCATTGCCGGCTAAAGTGAATCGCCGGGTAAACATCATTGTAGGTATAGTCTATGCTGGTATTTTGGTCCCTGCACTGCTTGCACCAGGAGAGACTTGGGCTTATTATGTATTTTATGAGATTTTAGAAGTTGTGTTTATTGCACTAATTGTTTGGTATGCATGGAAGTGGCCTAAACAGGAAGGTTAGCCTTCTCCTTCTCTTTTCAGAATCAGGTGCGCTCTATTCCCATTTGCTGTTTGTTTGCTTAAACTGCATCTGAACCACACGCACGCGCTTCGGCAACGGCTATTTCTAATTATTAGAAATATTAGATTTTTTATTAAGAATTATGACTGAAAAATATCGGATAATTATTTCCACATATGGATATTTGTCTCTCGTGAAAAATTTTAATTTATCTCGGAAATATGCCTAATAATTATTAGTATTTTTGAGCATAAGAATTTGTTAAGACTGCCGGATAGTTCAGTATACGCCTTTCATGAATGTAATTGCGACAATCGGCATAACTGACTTTATAATCATTATTGCTGAATAACAATTACCTTAAGCGATGGGTGCCGAGTTTTCTTAGTGTGAATATGAGCTTAAAGTTTAGGATTCTTGTCGCTGTTGTTTTGATTGCTCTTATGTTAGAAATTGGTTCTGCGTTATTTACTGTATATTTGATTGGTCCTAGTGTTGACCCTATTGTTGATTTTAAGACGACAGATTTTCTTATGGTTCTAAACGTGGCATCTTTTACGTTTTTAATATCTCAATTATGGAATTTGCGATTGAGGGCTAAGGTTGTGCAGTCCATTTTTTTCATATGGGTTATGTTGATTTTAATTCTTGCTTTAGGCACATACATAAAAGCTTTAATTCAACCCTTATTTGCAACTCCACTAAATGATGTTTTATACGTTTTTGTTGTCGGAGCAATACATCCGTTTGTTTGGCTCTGGTTTATTTTGCCAACTATTGGAGTTTTTTGTGGGGAACATGGCTTGTATCTTTTGTTTAAAAGAATAAGAAGACAAAGACAAGCAAATCAGGCTAATTTGGCTACGAGGGCTTAATGTTGTTAAGTTAAAATTTAATATCAATGTTTTTTTGTCAGTTTCTCCTATTTCTTGACTTGTGGCGCGCGCTTACAAACAAAATAGCAGGAAGTTTGTTAGCTCTTTCCTTCAAGTTTTCTCGGCAAATACTCGTCTACTATGTAAGTTAAACCATATCTGCTGAAAGCTTCCTGTTCCGCCTTTTTCTTGATTTTCAAGAAGGTCTTGATTTCCCTTTGCCATAGTGGATCATTTTGGTACCGGGGATCTTTTGCCAACTCGTAAAGCCGCTTAATATCCACTTCGTCCAGGGGATCTGTCGGCAACTTGTAATCGATAATGTCGCTAGCCCATACTCCACTCCACACTGCGTCTGGCGTGTTTAAGTCACGCAAGTGCGCAGCGTTTGCGGAACCCGAAATAATTACTTGGGCGATGTGCATACCCCAAGGGTCACCGTCTGTGAATATGAAAACAGGCAAATTAAGTTCCTCCTTGAGTCTGCGGATAAAACTTCGAGTTTGTCTAGGTGCTTGTCCACCGCAACTGATGAGCAAGGCTTTATGCTTATTGTGGACGTTTTCCTCGATGAACCTTGTGAACAGAGCGCCTTTCTCGATGGCAATGACTTTGTCAGCCTTGGTGTTCACAAATTCCGAGGAAGTCAAGGCAGGACCGATTAGAACGCCGTCTGGGTGGCTTGTCAAATTCAATTGTTTACCCTCGTATCCAGGCACAGTGTAGCCAATAGTTAAGTCACCGAAGATTGCTGAACGCTCTTCAGGGAAGATGTGAAAATCCTCACGCGAGAAACCTGTGACGGTTTCCAAGTCAGTAATTATGTTATTGGATTCCTGTTGATCCGTGAAGGTCATCTCATAAGCCTGCGCCGAGTAGTAAACATCTCTTAGCGTAGAAGTTTTCTTCTTGGTTGTGAGCTCGTTGCTGAACATTGCCGCCCAAGCCAGCTGGGTGAAGGGTTTGACGTGACGGATGTTGTGGGCGCTTCGACTGACCACGCGCTCACCCAATATGTATTGGCGGGTAGCTGGGTCGTAGGTTATGTTTTCGGTGCTGCGGCTAGGCATGTTGATTGTAGGGAAAACGCCTTTGTCAAGCTGATTGTAAATGTCCGTTCCCAGTTTCTTTAGGCTACCCACAACCTCTTTTTGCCTCTCAATTATGCTGCTCTTACTCTTCTTCTGCGCCATATTTCTGAACACTCTTTAACAACTTCTCAATGTCAGGAATCCGTTCTTTACCAGCTAATATAGCTGAAAACTGCGCTATCCGAGGCAGATACTTAGAGAATATGCTTATGCGCTTCTTTTCGTGGTCAACATGTGCTTGGCGAGTCAAGAAATGGCCTAACTGGCGAGCAACCTCTCGCAATTCATTCGCTATTTCCCGGCGCACTTCCGCACGATCTGCAATGAACTCTTTGCCAACGGTTTTGTAAGGCACTTTTGTGCTGCAAATATGCACGACAATAGCTATGGGCATGTCTGGAGATACTTTATACCTGCGCCAATTCATGCTGCTAATTACACGAAAAGACACGTCGCTGGCTTCGTCATAAAGCAGGGGAATTCTGTTAGCGAATCGGTAAACTACAAACGCCCCTGTTTTTGGCACTCCTCCGCCATAGGCAATTCCCATTTCAACTATGAACGGGTGCCCCGCGTATGTTGAAGGCTTGCGCTGATGGACTACAAGGTACTCAGGATTCAACTCCTTCATGATGCCAGCTCTCAGCAAGTCCTCCCCTAGAGGAGAAAGGCAACTTGCGTCGGGTGGAAGAAAATCCTTGAATCTCTTGAGATTCTGACTTAGTTTGACGATTTCCTCATGAGATAACTTCTTTGGATTTTTAGAAGGACTCAAACCGCTGAACTCTAAGAACTTTTGAGCGGTTATTTCTCCGACACGATGAAAGTGACCACGCAAGAAGTCTGACATATTTGTGTAAGTGGTAATCATGATGAGTCGCTGTAGAAGCTCAACGTCAACGCCGTAGGGGTGTGGAAGAGTTTCCTTCGGTGGTTCAGGCATGTCAGTTGTTACGCGATTAAACTTGTAGAATCTACCTTTTGGATCTACGAAAGTAAGGTTAGCATAGGGGTTAACCATGGCGGTTTGTTTGAAATACTCGAGAATTTTGGGCATAGACCGAAGATAATCACCTTCAAGGCTGAACTCTATTATAGTGCCCCGCCAGCCGTCTTTGTTAATCATTACTTTTCGATCCAATATGATCGGGCGATTACGCTGGATATCAATCATCAGCTTAAACGAGTAAATTTTGTTAGTATCCCCAGTACTTGAAGTAACAGAAGCAGCTTGGTGAGTGGTAACCTGCCCATACAATAAGGCCATTTTACCGCCCAAACCGAATGTGCCCCGAGTTTGCTTAAGCTTGTATTTTGAACCGTAGAGAATCTGTCCGAAAGCAGATGGTATAAAACGGGGGGGAATGCCGCATCCGTTGTCTTCAACGTGGAGTTTATAAATTTGAGTATCCTGAGTGGCTTCAGCTTCAAACGATAACCGAACATAAACGTCAGGTGGAATCTTCTGGCTTTCAGCTGCATCTAAAGAGTTCTCAACTATTTCCCTGATTGCAACGAATATGGCTCGGCTTGGATTAGTGAAGCCTGCAATGTCTCGGTTGCGATAGAAAAAGTCGGACGCTGAAATCTCTTCGAAAGTTGCTTGAACCACTCCTTAGCCTCACCAGATGTCCTTTCTAGTAGTCAGTTTTCTAACATTGTGCGAGTGCATGTAATTTAAGTTACCTACAAGTTTAAGGCAAAAAACACATATTTTTTAAGAGGAAAACATTAGAATGCCTCCCAAATATGTACTATTATGGTTTCAAAAACAAACTTGTAGTCAGTTGCTTTTGCCATAATAATCATAATTAGGGGTTACACGAAACTATTTGCCGGGCTTTGTGACTCCTGGATTGTCGCTGGGTGGACGAATTCTAGTGTAATAATATTCGCCAAGATCTTTTTGCATTAAGTCAAGCCTTGAGCCTTCTTTGTTTACTCGGGGACGTCTTGTTGTTGAGTCTCTGCGGAAGGTTACGTTCATCGTTTTGAGGAAAAGATTCATGCCCTTTCTCAATGTGGTGGGTGGGTTTGCCGTTCCGTGGGTGCCTGGTTCTCCGCTGAATATCATCAAGCGATCAGCGATGAAATCTTGGGTTACGACATCATGTTCAACCACGAATGCAGGAATGCTGTGGGCTTCGACTATACGCCTAAGAGCTTTAGCCATGTTTAGACGCTCTTCGACATCTAGGTAAGCACTGGGTTCATCCAATAGGAAAAGGTCAGCTTTGCGGCTGAGACATGCTGCAATGGCAACTTTTTGGAGTTCCCCGCCGCTGAGTTCCATAACGTTATGGTCTAAGAGCGGTTCGATGTGCAGAGGTTGAAGAATTTCTGTCTTGTACCAGCTACTGGTGTAGTTTTCTTTGGCAACGTTCATCAGCAATTCCATAACCGACCCGGCGTAATCTGGAGCAATATATTGAGGTTTATAGCTAACGGTCAGTTCACTGAACTTTTGCTTGCTATCCGAAAGTTCGATACCAGCCAAGATTTTGACGAAAGTTGTCTTCCCAATACCGTTGGGGCCAAGAATACCTATAATTTCACCACGCCGAATTTCGCCTGGTTTTGCCGTCAGCTTAAAGCCTTTGAAGCTTTTCTCAATTTGTTCCCATTTAAGCAAGACATCTGTGCTTTCAGCGGTGATTGCAGGTGGCTTTTCGTGGAAAATTATCGATTCTTTTCTGAACATAATGTTTTCGTCTGGAATGTAGCCCTGGAGATAAATATTGATGCCCGTTCGCACTCCGTGAACATGAGAGACGACACCATAAACACTAGGTTCGCCATAAAATACGCATATTTGGTCCGAAAGGTAATCAATGATAGCCAAGTCATGTTCGGCAACAACTACGATTTTCTGTGTCTCTTTCAGGCTGCGGATAGCCTTGGCAACCTCTAAACGCTGTTTCACGTCTAAATAGCTGGAGGGTTCATCAAAAAGATAAACATCTGCTTCTCTGCAAAGAGCTGCTGTTACGGCGACTCGTTGAAGTTCGCCTCCGCTTAGAATATCCAGATTGCGATCCCAGATTTTCTTAAGCTCCAATTGTTCAGATAGTATGCTCAATATTTTTCTTTGGTCGACCTTTTCGAGAAGTTCGCTGACTTTTCCTCTTATCGCTTTTGGGATTCTATCAACGTACTGGGGTTTATGACTAACCTTTAGGTTGCCTTCACTCATCGTTTGGAAATATTCTTGAAGCGAAGAACCGCGGTAAAATTGGATTATTGCGTTCCAGTCGGGAGGATTTTTGAAGTCCCCTAAGTTAGGTTTGATTTCTCCGGATAAGACTTTGAGAGTTGTGCTTTTTCCAATCCCGTTTTGACCAAGCAAGCCAAGGACTGTTCCAGGTGAGGGCATGGGTAACCTAAAAAGTTTGAAGGCATTTTCCCCGAATCGGTGACTGCAGTCCTTTTCTAACTCATCTGGCAAATTTACAATGGAGATAGCTTTGAAGGGACACTTCTTAACGCAAATACCACATCCACTACAGAGTTTTTCGGAAATTAGGATTTTGTTTTCTTCGAATCGTATTGCTTCCACGCGACTTCTAACCATAGGGCAGAATTTTATGCACAGTTGGTTGCACTTCTTAGGTTTACACTTGTCGTAGTTCATCACTGCTATACGGGTCATGACTCTTCGCGATAGTGAAGGCAACTGGTTGGTAATAAATAATGACGTGAAAAATAGCGTAGAGGGAAGGCGGGAAAATTGTTAGCAAAAAATTAACAAAGAAAAGACGTTCAGGGACAGAGATGCCTTGTAGGGTTTACCATTCTTCTTCTTCCCATTCTTCTTCTTCGCCTTCTTCCCATTCTTCATCTTCTTCGATGAATACCATTTTCCTTTTTTCACCTCCGCCTTAATGCGGTATGGTTTACCTTGCCAACGCGTGGTTTAAGCATTGTTATTCGTCAAATGACGTAGATTATTGGAGAAGCTAAGGGAACAAACAGGCTTTCTTAATCAAATTTCTAGTACTAACGTAACATCAACCCATTTGAAACTAAGTGGAAATCATCAAAATGGATAAATTCCCAGCGTGACGCCTTCTCTATGGGAATGATGTGAGGCGACGGCTAGGAGCCCTAACGGGCAGTGAAATGAAGCCAAAACTAACACTGACCCTAAAAAGTGACCTCTCCCAAAAAAAAGTTGCGTTCGAAACAAAAAGAAATAAACTTCGCCGCAACTCAACTTAGCGGAGTTGTAAAAGGTGCTCTCGGACTTTAATTTGCTGGCTTCAACCATGCGCGGAAGCGAACGTCAAATGTGTTATGAACTCGAATTTCTACTAAAAGAAGCCGGTGACGCGGAAGCAAAAGCGGAAAAGTCTGGAATTAGGGGACTAGTAGTTGGCAAAACATCTCTTGATCCAGTTAAAGCCATAGAAGAATTCAGAAAGATTTTGCTTGAGAAACCATACGAGTTCCGCTACGCACTTCGTATCATCCCAATACAAAAAGTAATACGTACTAATTTAGAAGAAATAAAAGCCGCAGCAGCTGAACTAACCGCGACAATGAGCGAAAACGAAACTTTCCGCGTAACCATCGAGAAACGCTTCACAAACATCCACACCCGCGATTTAATTGAAGCGGTTGCAACAGACGTCGAAAATAAAGTAAACCTGGATTCGCCAAACAAAATTTTGTTGATTGAAATCCTTGGTGGATATGCAGGTGTCTCACTAGTTAAGCCGACACAATTGATTTCTGTGCTGAAAGAAAAAATGCTTTAAGCTAAAGCCTAGTCGAAAGCAGCGCTACGCGTTCAATAACCGAATCTATTAATCTATTATCATTTTCGCCCAGTGAAGAATCTTCAAGTTCACCTTCAGAAATTTCAAAAACATTCTTAATATTCAGATTTTTTGTCTTTGATAAGTATAGAACTGTTTCATCCGCATTAGCACCCATGCGTTTAGAAACGGCTGATACTGCCAATTTTATAGATTCTTTATCCTCGCTAATGAACAATACTGCAATGTTCTTGGAGGTAGGTTTTATTCCGATTAAGTCCAAAGCTTTCTTTATTTGCCGTTGTGCTGAAGCATACAATGCGGTCTCAACGGCTAGAGTTTTTGAAATGTTGCGATTGGCACTGAAGGCCATAAGCGCGTTTAATGCTGCAAAGTATAGATGTTGCCAAGTTGCCACTAAATCGGCATTGAAGAATTGCATTTCTAAATTTTCACCTACTTCCAAATTTAGGCTATTCAGGAATTGTTTAGGATTTTCAATCTTTACGTTTCTAAAACCAGTGATTTCAACGTATTTTCCGTACTCTTCAAGCCTTTTTAGCATGGCTCCACTTCGGAGAATTCATTTAAGAAACGTTTTATTAGTCGTTTAGGGTATCCCGCTTTAACCAATATCTTAATTTCTTTTTCGATTCTTGGGGAACTATTCTTGTTGGCTTCGTAAATTAGTCTGAGAGTTTCTTTTATTTCCCAAGGAAAAACCACCCAACGATCAGTGACCTTTTCAGAATAGTCAGGTTTGAACCTGCAAGAGGGCTTATAGTACAATACAGCCGTCCTTACATCAACGGCGCCTAGCTCTTTTACGTGATCCACGATAAGTCTGATACTTTTTCCAGAATCGGCAACTTCGTCAGTAACAAGCACCGTCTTGCCTGCCACAGCCATTGAAAGTGATTGTGTCAAGCTCGGCTTGTCTTTTGATTTGTTTACACCCACATAGCTTTCAGCTCGCACGTTAGCTAAGTTTGGATTTTCCAATAAGTCCGAAAGCACTCGAGCTGGAAGCCACCCACCCCGAGACACGCCAACAATAATGTTTGGGTTAAGGCCACTTTTGCAGATCTTTTTTGCTTGGCTGAGAAGCATGCAGTAAACTTGACTCCACTTCAAAACTTCATATTTTTTGGCGTCGGTCACTGAATTGCCTCGAGTTGATATGGTACTTGTCAAAATTTAAGGATGCACTAACCAGCTTCTAAATCGTTCGCAAACGGTTTTAGTGTCCTTGAATGAATAGTGGACGGTTGAAGGAGTGTTTTCTCTTTCATTTTCCAGATTAGCGAAAACTTGACGAGGATAGACTGAACAAAAGGAGACAAATTGCCCAATGCAAAAGTCCAAGGCTTTGGAATTTGCGTTTCCTTCAGCGGATTGACTTTAGGTAATCTATATTACCGCGCAGGATATACAGCTACATTCTGCAGTTTCAGCAGATAATGTGCCAGACGATGGCAAGAATTCTGCTTTAATCACAAGTTAGATCTGGACTGTGCCACAACGAAAACTCGATCTCTACTCTCCAAAACAAGAACTCTAAGGCGAGATCATGAGTAAGACCCAAAAAGGCAGAACAAGAGAAAGTGCTGACATACTCATTGTAAATGCTGAAGAAATGCTCACGCTTGCCGGAAGTAGCAAAAATCCACGCGTTGGAAAACAAATGCGTGAATTAGACATAATACGCGATGGAGCAATAGCCATCCGAGAAGGAAAAATTCTGGCTGTGGGAAAAACGGCCGAAGTAACAAAAAGCTTTCGAGGCGAATATGTGCTCAGCGCCAAAGGAAAGACGATTCTGCCAGGCTTTGTTGATCCCCACAGCCATCTGGTTTTTGCAGGTTGGCGTGAGGATGAATTCCAAATGCGAGTCGAAGGCGCTTCATATATGGATATCCTCAGTTCTGGTGGCGGGGTGTTGAAAACAGCAAAAGAAACACACAAAGCTAGGACAGAAAAACTTGTCGAAAGAGGCATAGAGAGACTCGATACAATGCTCGCCCACGGCACAACAACTGTAGAATCCAAAAGTGGATATGGCTTAACGACAGAAGACGAATTAAAAATTTTGGAAGCCAACCGACGTCTTAATCAATTACACTGCATGAACGTGGTTTCCACCTTCATGGGAGCCAACGTCGTTCCACTTGAATACAGAAATGCAACAGAAGAATATGTCGGAATGGTTATTGAAGAAATGATACCAAGGGTAGTAGAACAATCATTGGCCGAATTCTGTGATGTTTTTTGTGAAAGAGGAACATTCAGTTTGGAACAATCTAAACGTATTTTGGCGGCAGGTAAGAAGAATGGTTTAAAACCCAAAATTCATGCTGATCAAATGAGCGCCTTGGGAGGAGCAGAAATTGCTGCTGACATCGGCGCCATTTCCGCTGATCATTTAAACTACTCTTCTGTCAAAGGTGTCAAAGCGATTGCCGAAAAAAATGTCGCCGCCGTATTGCTTCCAGCAGCGATTTTCAGCATGATGGGAGGTAAGTACCCAAATGCTAGACTCATGATTGACAATTTAGCACCAGTAGCTTTGGGAACTGACTTTAACGCCAGCTGCAACATTACCAATCAACAGTTAGTGATAGCTATGGCGTGCCATCTTCTACGCATGACGCCTGCTGAGGCCATTACCGCCACAACAATTAATGCCGCACATGCAATTTGCAGGGCCCACGAAGTGGGCAGTCTAGAAGTCGGTAAAAGAGCGGATGTTACGGTTTTGGGAGTCCCAAACCACGTGTTCGTTGGCTACAGTTTTGGGGCTAACTTGGTAGAAAAAGTAATTGCAAATGGCAGATTAGTAGTGGATAGGGAAAAACAGGATGAACCTGTATTCCTTAGCAAAAGCGATTAGACGAAACTATATTTTTCAGCTAAAACTCTAGCCTTCTCCTTTATGTTTATCAAATCTTCAACGGTGGGCTTACCTCTAATATCTCCCATCTGTCCTATCGTACTGTTTTCAGTATTTCCATGATACTCGCTCAGGATGTACCATTCAGCTATAATTGTGAACCCAATGTGTTCAAAGAACTGAGCAATATACTTGCCCGTCGGAGTAGCCTCATCAAGACCAGTATGAGGCCCTGAATAAGTGCAAAAAATCAGCGCGTATTTTCCAGTAACCTTGGGCGCACACGGCCTAATTCTCCCCTGTTTCTTGCATTCCTCGAGTTTACTCTTAAGGAAATCTTCCAAAGGTTTGGCAGGATGCCACTGGATAGATGGTGAACCGATGCATACGAAGTCATATTTGAAGTAGTCCACATTCACCGCAGATTGGGGTTTCTTAATATCAACCAGGATATCAGCTTCTTCCAAACCCAAACAGATAGCTTTAGCCACCTTCTCCGTGTTTCCTGTGCTTGAGTGATAAATCATTAGAGCATTTTTCATCAGCATGCTTCCATTCAACTTGATCATGCGTAGATTGAATTCAAAAAGCCATCGCTCTTCAGCGGAAACTGGATTTAAAAGAGTTTGGGCAGAAGTTCAGAAATTCTTGAAGAGTTTAAATAACAATTTGTGGCTGGTTAAGCTATGCAAAGGAAGGGACCACTTTACATTTTGCCTTGGCGATGCACATTTGCATGCAACTACAGCTGCGTTCATTGTACATCAAGTGGAAAATCCGCAGTGAAAGATGAAATCGGCACAAAAGATGCTAAATTAATTGTTGATCAAGTGTACAAGTTTGGGGCAAGCTTTTTCGGGATAACTGGTGGGGAAGCTTTACTTCGTAAAGACTTATTTGAAGTGATATCTTATGCACGTAAAATAGGCATGAATTCAAGCATAATAACTGATGGCCGCTTAATTGATAACAAGTGTTTTGATCAAATTGTAAAAAATGAAGTTAAGGTTTCAGTCAGCATCGATGGGTCAGAACCAACAAACGATTTAGTTCGGGGAAAAGGAGCCTACCGGGCATCCGTAAAGACTATTGAACGGCTCTCTCGGGAGAACCTTCTAAATTGTCTCGTTTACACCTTGTCCAACGCCAACGACTCGGTAACGAACGTCAATGAAGAAGATTTTGTTAATGTGTTAAATTTGGCAGAAAAATACGGCGCCCGTTGGGTTATTTATCACGGAATGATACCTTACGGAAACGACGAAGCAAACCTCAAAGCGTGTCCTTCAGCGCAGCAATATGAGTGGGCATGGAACAAACTCTACGACCTACGCGGGGTATTCAAGGGCAAGCCAGAAATCAACGTGTACTATCCTAGCTTCGCAAGAGTCGCAAAGCAAAGGGGTATTGGGGACTGGGACAACTGGTTCAACCACTTCTTCCTCGGGCGCTGTTTCTTCGGCAAGTTCATGAGCATAGCAGAAAATGGCGACGCCATACCCTGCAGCTACAACGACGTCTACCGATTCGGGAACATCAAAACCCAGTCGCTCAAAAGCATCTGGGAAAACATGCAGAAAGACGAGTTCTTCAGCAAAGTCCGCGACAAAGCAAACTTAAAAGGCAAATGCGGAATCTGCGAGTACAAGGAAATATGCGGTGGTTGTCGAACATCAGCTTTGTTTTTCACAGGAGATATACTGGGACCCGATCCGAAATGTGCTTACATCCCCAAGTCTATGCGAGAAAAATAGTCTCAAATCTTCATTTTGAAGCTAAATCTTTCATGAGTTCTTGCTGACGACATCCATAACGCTAAGTGTAGAGTTTATCCAGCGGAGATAAGCGTTTAGCGCTGTCCTTAGAGCAATTATGTCTTCTGCTTCCACATTCAAAACTATGGATAGCTGATCTCGAGTAATCGTTGCTTGCGAACGTTCCCCAATTTGTTTGCTGACTTCAGGCGTTAAGGCTTTAATCAATGCTGTTAATTTTCTTTCTGATTCCAAAGGAAGACGAACTGTTGCCTTCGCTTTCATAGGTCTTCATCTTTCCTAAACTTGAGTGAAATATACAATTTACTTAGTATTGAAGCGAGAAGAAAAATAAAACTAAAAGAAAACCAGTAGGAAAGAAAGGGTGCTATGCACTTTCTTCTTCAGTTGGTTTGGCTGGTTCAACGACCTCGCTTATGGAGGCACGTTTAGCTACAATACCTAGCTTTGTGGATGGCATATAGGCTCCACCTGTGAAGGTATATTCGCATTTGCCGCATTTCCAGATACCCACGCTTTTTCGTCTCACTTTAACGAAGCCGCATTGTGGACACTTGTGTGCAATTTTGAGTCCAGAAGTAACTTGCCTGTATCTCTTGCGGACTGTGGCACCGTACCTTGTTCCTAAGCCTCGAGTTGGACCAACTTTCTTTGTTCTAGGCAATTAAGTTCACCACTTGAGTTTCTTGCGCAGTTCTTCTGCTTTTTCTCTTGCAAGCTTTGAAGCGTCTATTATCTGTTGTGGCGTGAAGTAACCAGACAATCCTTTCTGTATAGCGCATATGTTGCCTTCGTCGTTGACAGCCATGGTAATTCTTGCGTCCATGACTTGCTCTTCTTCTGCTCCGGGGTCAATTATGAGTTTGTCATTGATTTTTCCGATAGTGATTGTTATTGGGTGACTCTTCATCGGTAGTGGTGTGTAGCCTTGTTTTGTTTTGACTTCGCCTTCTTTGATTTCGTAGTTAGGCATCTTCGTATTAAGTAACGCAGAGACGGCTGCTAAGGCTGATGCGTCAATTAGATTACCATCATAATTGAGCACCCAGACGTCAACGAAAACTACGAATACTTTTTTGCCTGGCTCAATGCAGAGCTTTTCGTTGTCAACGGCTTTGGATTCTCTTATTCCTCGGTCAACGATGCGAGCTAGTTCGATACTGGTTTCGTCTGGCGGCCCAGTCTCAAAAGTCGGAGAAGCCAACGGGACAAGTTCAGCGTTAACAGTCATCACACCCTCGTTGGGCGTGTCTGGGAACGGTTCGCCGGTTTCGACCTTAATTCCGACAAGAATTTGGGTCTTGCCTAGGAAAACTTGGGCTGAGCCTTCGGCTTTCTCAATTAAGCCTTGTTCTATTTTGATTTCTCGATAGTCCGTTAGTGATCTGCCGTCCAGACGTTTTCCAGTGTCAATTAGTTGGGCTAATTGTCTTTGTCTTACTTTAGTGACCAGACTTGACATTATTCTTCAGTCTCCTCTTCTTTGTTTTCTTCCTTAATTGTCATATATTTTGTTTTTAGTGCTTCTTTTTGCATGGCGTATATTTTCTTGCACCCGTCCATGGCCAAGTTTATTGCTTTCTCAAATTCGTCTGGCGACAGGATACCATCCATCTGCAGCAATGTTATTGCGTTGAGATTTGGCATGTAAGCAACTGGAACATCGGCTGAGCCTAATTTGTCCTCAGCATCATAAAGATCCAAGACAACTGTGTCTTCTACTTTGCCTGCTGCACATGCAACGACTAAATCTTTCATTGGAATTCCTGAATCCGCAATAGCTAATGCCGCGGCAGTTATGCTTGCGCATCGGGTTCCGCCGTCAGCCTGCAAAACCTCTACATACACATCTATGCCTGTACGCGGATACAGTTCAAGAAACAATGCAGGCTCCAAAGATTCTCTGATGACTTTGCCGAGTTCAACCTCGCGCCGTGAAGGTGCAGGTGATTTGCGTTCCGGGACGCTGAATGGTGCCATGTGATAGCGGCATTTAACGACCATTCGGTCTGGTCGCGATAGATGCTTCGGGTGGACTTCGCGTGGTCCGAACACTCCGACGAGAATCTTGTTTTTTCCATGTTCAATATACGCAGATCCATCAGCGTTAGGTAAAACGCCTACTTCCAGTTTAAGGGACCGCAGCTCGTCGGCTTTTCTACCGTCGAGGCGTACACCTTTCTTGTCGATCAGTTTTTCTTGTTTTTCATTCATTGTTTATTTTCCTCCGGTTTAGTTTTAGCTTTCTCTTCCTTGAGAAGTTGGGTGATACGATCTGTGAGACCCGTTGTGTGGGATTCTTGTTCGATTTTCTTTATTACTCTCATGGCAAGTTCTTCTTCGGCTGTTGTCTTTCCAGTGACCAATATTGTGCCGTTCAAACCAAGAATGATTTGACAGTTGGTTTCCTGTTTGATCATCGAGATCATTGAGCCTTTTCTGCCTATGACACGTGGAATTTTAGTTGGTGTAATACGCATGAGTTGCCCCCTTGTAATTTTTCCTAATCCAGGTTCGCCCACCGTTAATTGGGGGTCGTGTGCTCGATCGTATGATGCAATTTTTGCGACGATGAGGTCGCCTTGGTCAAGGACTTGGCTGAGTTCGTCATTTTGTGGTTTGAAGGGTCGACTGAGGACATCAGAAGCCCTGAGCATTGCATCGTATGGCGCTTTAATGTCGATGGTCCATCCATTGAACCCGACTTCTTTAACTGAGCCGATAACTATGTCTCCGACTTTGGGGACATAGAAAGCTCTCAAAGCTACTACATTCACTTTCTTACTGTCAAGGTCGACGAGTCCAATCCTTGAGGCGAAGATTTTTCCAGCCTCAACGTATGTGTTTTCTCCAGCTTGATATTCGCCTTCTGCGAGAAGTTCTCCAGGCGTAACCAGCTGTTTTGCTTCAAAATATGTTGGCATAATTTCGTTTTTACCTCCATTATTGTGTCGTTCAAGTTTTTCGATTAAATTACTTTGGCTTCTCCGCTGCCTTTGGTTACGTCTCCAAGTTTATTTAGAAATGAAGCGTAACTTCCTGCGGACATTTCAATGACTCCATACCAGGATCCATCGCTGCGCCATTCTTCGCGTTTGATGACCCCAAAAGTTTTGATTGCCCCATATGCTCTTTGAGCATGCACCGCTGGTATGTGAACACCGAGAGTCATCTGTTCAATCTTCAGTGGAAGAATGGGTCTGAGAAGTTTTATTATGTCTCGTGATTGTTCTTCGATTGACTTGTATGGATCGATTGGGTAGCGAATTTGTTCCATCGCGTTTTCTATTCGCAGAGGTGGATGAGGAAGGTTCGTTTTGGGGTCAACTGCTTGGCGGCTGATATAATCAATTATTTGTTTTCGTTTGTCTTCAATCATTTTGCGGCGTTGATCAGTGGTGAGTTGAAGTTGCCCTTTCTTGAGTATAATATCTGCAATTTTCAGTGCGTCAGTTGTGCTGAAGGCTTTCTTGAGTGCTTCTTCGGGGACGCGAGTCCCTTTGTTGGCGTCACTGAAAATGGTCTCTGCTACCAAGACCTCAGTAATTCCCGTGATTTTGCCGTTGCGGTAGTCAAGAGCTTTTTCGGGTTTCACGAGGACTTCAAAATGTTCATTTTCTTTTGTGTAACGCGCGATAGTGAACTTTCCGCTCATTAGATTTTCACTTGCCCGAACTGAACTGCTTTATGTATCCTTCTGCAGCTTCGTCCGAGAGCATTTCCAACTTCTTTGTTTCATTTGAAATAACTGCAACTTTGATTCTCGGTGGCAGTTGTCTAGCTTCAAGGGCTTTTACGAGGCATTTTATGCATAGCTTCTTGGTATCTTCGAGACTAAGGTTTTCTTTGTATTCTTCTTTGAATATGTTTAGAACAGTTTCTCTTCCTGCGCCAAGTGCTGTTGCTTTGTATCCTCGGTATGTTCCACTTGGATGTGTTCCGAAGACCCGTGGACCTGTTTTGTCGACTCCGCCGAAAATAAGACTAACTCCGAACGGTCTCACCCCTGCATGTTGTGTGTACATCTGTTGAATGTCGCAGATACGTTTGGTAACAACCTCAGTATCTATTGGCTCGTCATAAGTTAGTTTGTTACTTTGGGCATATATTCGCGCTTGGTCAATGAGTATGCGCGCATCGCTGCTTAAGCCTACTATGGCTGCGCCGATATGTTCGTCTACTCGGAAGATTTTCCAGCTATATCCTGCCTCTTCAAGTGGTTCAATGCTTTCTTCTGCGCCTAAAACTATACCTTCGGCGCATTGTATGCCAAGGATGGTTGCTCCTCGATTGACGAGTTCCATGGCGTATTCAACTTGGAAGAGTCTGCCATCTGGGCTGAAAACAGTAATAGCACGATCGTATGCTCCTGGTGCTGCAAATACGGACATAATTTTAACCTCTTTTATTACACTTTACGCTGTTCGCCAATTCTCATGGGCTAACCACACTAAAAACCTTTCCTTTTAAAGCAATAATCCAAATTATCGTTGCACGGAAATATTTTCAGAAAAAGGTTTACGCAGATCCAAGGAAAAAATGAGACGAATAGAGAGCACTTTCTAGCGCAATCTGGTTTTTTGCGTATATAGACATGGCTATTTTGATTCTTAGCGAAACGTGCCAATAAACCTGAGCGTTAGGGGAACGTTCCAAGTTGGATAATACTTATTTAAGGGCACGCGGCTTTCTGTTCAAACGGAAGGAATTATTGTGAGTGACGAAATTTCAAAGTTACCCCCTCAAGTACAAGAACGACTAATGAGGCTCCAGCAGCTCCAGCAGACTCTGCAGACAATCCTGCAGCAGAAACAACAAGTTGACATGGAATCAAGTGAAATCGAACAAACGATAAAGGAATTAGAGAAAACTGCTGATGACGCAGTCATTTTCAAGCAAACTGGCTCACTCTTAGTCAAAACACAAAAACCGGCGGTAGTGGCAGAGCTCACGGAACGCAAAGAACTTCTCGCAACTCGAACGACAGTTCTTGCACGCCAAGAAGAACGAATGCGTAGTCAACTTAAAGAACTTCAAACCAAGCTACAAGAAGACCTTAACCCTGTTTCATCAACCCCGCAAACCTAAAGCGGTTACGGTGAAAACAGTGGAACTCGGCATACCTGAGTTGACAGACGAACAATTTGAAGAAATCAGCCAGGCTGCCGAGAATGCTGCAAGAAAATTCATTTTTTCCATAGTCAAACAAAAAGTAGTAGAAAAACTCGACATAAGCGTCGAAGCTGAGGGAACAATGCCAGTGAACGTAATTGTTGAGGTAGATTTAGCTCTATCGAAAGAAATCAAAGACGTTGATGTGAACTCGCTTGTCGAAGAAGCCGTGAAAGAGGCTTTCAAAGCCGTAGAAGATTATTTGAGAAAGCTAACATGAACTCAAATGAGTTAGTTAAGATACTAGATGAGACCAAGGCAAATCGTATACTTTTGTTGTGCCACCAGAACAGTGACCCAGACGCTGTCTGTTCTGCCTACGCTCTTCAAGGCTTATTAGAAAAAATGAGACCAAACTTAATAATTGAGATAGGCACTGGCCAGGGTGTAAGTAGACTCACAAGAAATCTTTTCAGTTATTTCCCCGTTAAAGTGAACTTGCAACCAAATGTGGAAAACGCACAGACGATTATACTTCTTGATACTAATACCCTCCAGCAACTTAATGGATTAGCTGAAAGAGTCCGCAAAACCAAAGCGCCAATCATTGTTGTAGATCATCACACTGCTCACCCAGAAACTGAGTCGGTTTCTAAACTGTGCATCACAAAAGAAGAAGCGCCGAGCACATGCAACATTATTTACGATTTCTACAATGAGCAGGGAATTAAACCGAACCTTAACCAAGCAAGGGCTCTATTCCTAGGAATTGCATTTGACACAAGGCATTTTGTGCTCGCAAATTCATCAACATTCAAAGCCATTGCCGACCTAGTTGATTGCGGTGTCAATGCTCAAGAAGCTCTTCGAATGCTCGCTTTGCCTATGGATTTAAGTGAACGGGTCGCCAGAGTCAAAGCGTGTCGAAGATCTAAAGTAATCAGAATTGAAAATTGGATAATGGCGTTCAGTCACGTTAGTGCTTTCCAAGCGTCAGCCGCACGCGCTCTTTTAGATATCGGCGCTCACGTGTCAGTAGTGGCAGGCAATAAAGGTGAGAATTTAGAAATTAGCCTCCGCTGCACACACGAATTTACAGAGAAAACAGGCATTCACCTCGGAAAGGATATTGCTAAACCAATTGGCGAAGTAATGCGGGGACAAGGCGGCGGGCATGCAATGGCAGCTGGGATTAATGCAAAGGGTGAAATCAAAAGCGGACTCAAATGTTCCCTGAGTTTATTGAGGGAAAAATTAACCAAGATTGAGTAGCTACTCTTAAATGAAGCAAGCGCGTGCCTATTTTAGGCAGGCACAAAGAGCATGGAAGTCATCGAAACCAAAGGCCTAACTTACACGTACCCAGGCGCTTCGCACCCATCAATCAGCGACGTCTCCATCAGTGTGAAGAAGGGGCAATTCGTCCTCATCACGGGTCCGAGTGGTTGTGGGAAAACAACTTTGTGTCGAACATTTAACGGGCTGATTCCACAATTTTACCAAGGTGAAATAAAAGGCGAAATCACCGTTGCAGAATTAGATGCGGCAAGGCATCCCACTTATGAGATGGCGAAACATGTTGGTTTAGTTTTTCAGAACCCAGAAAACCAGTTGTTCGCATTAAGCGTTGAAAAAGACGTCGCATTTGGGCTTGAAAATTTGGGTTTCGAGAGACAGGAAATGAGCAAACGTGTTGAATGGGCGCTTAACCTAACAGGAATATATGATCTTCGCGAGAGGTCTCCTCACGAAATGTCTGGCGGGCAACAGCAGCGTGTTGCGATTGCTGCTGTTCTAGCCATGCAGCCAGAAATTATTGTTTTAGACGAACCAACTAGTTTTTTGGATCCTGTAAGTGCACAGAAAATCTTTGAAGTAATCCACAAGTTTAACAAGGAACTTGGAATTACTGTAGTTCTCGTCGAACACCGACTTGACTTGACGGCAAAGTATGCAGATCACATAATAATCATGGACCAGGGCAAAGTCCGCTTCGATGGCGAACCTCGTGAGGTTCTCAGCAACGAAGAAACCCGACTAATTGGGGTCGGTATTCCCAAGGCAACTCTGCTATATGAGATGCTTAAAAAAGAAAATGCTCAATTGAGCGATGTAATACCGCTGTCCTCAGATGAGTTAGCTAAGATGCTTCAGGAGGCAATGAGGCATTAATGCTAATTGTTGATGACATCCATTTCTCTTATGAAAGCGGCATAGAAGCTCTCAAAGGCGTATCATTGACAGTGAAAAAAGGCGAGTTCGTTGCCATAATGGGGCAAAATGGCGCTGGAAAAACGACACTTGTTAAGCATTTTAACGGACTTCTCAAACCCACAAGCGGGAAGGTACGAATAAATGATGTTGAAACCACCAAAACCAGTGTAGCCGCACTTGCAAGAAATGTGGGTTTCGTTTTCCAAAATCCTGATCATCAATTATTCAGTGAAACGGTGGAAGAAGAAATAGCGTTTGGTCTCAAGAACTTCGGTTACAAACCTGAAGTTATTGAGAACCGCATAACGTGGGCAGTCAACCTGCTAGGTTTAACTCAATACAGGAAGACATCGCCATTCATGCTAAGTGGTGGAGAACGCAAACGGGTGGCTCTCGCCTCGGTACTCGCTTGGGATCCTGAGATTCTCATCTTGGACGAACCCACAATAGGACAAGACCATCAACAAAAAGAAAATCTGCGCCAGTTCATTATTCAAATGCAGACGCAGGGCAAAACTATCGTCATCGTCACTCACGATGTAGAGTTTGTGGCGGAGTGTAATCCCCGTGTGGTTCTGATGCGAGAAGGCAAAATTGTTGCGGATGGAGAAGGAAAAGACATACTTACGAATCCTGAAATTTTGGAGCAATCTTCGATTGTTCTGCCTCAGATCGCACAGGTTTTTGTTCAACTTAATATTCCTACTCTACCAAAAAACGTAATAGACATCTACGAAGCCAAGAAGTTGCTTCTAAACGAGCTGGAGAAGAGGCAAGGATGAGCAGAGCCAGCATTTCCAGAAGTGTCTTCGACGGTTTAAAATTCCGCAAGGTTTACTCGCCCATTCACAACTTGGACCCGAGAATGAAGTTTGTCTACGTCATCGCAGTCTTTGTTGCAGCCATTTTTTTTAGCGCAATTATTCCGCTGCTTGCGCTGTTTGTGATGCAAATTCCATTCGTGTTATTGGCGAGGGTTCAAAGGCAATGGCTACGTAGTCTTCGAGGTGCACTTTTCTTGGCTCTATTCATATTTCTTGTGAACATAGCAGGCAACTTCTTAACTCAAGGCTACAGATTGACGCCGACGAATCTCGAAAATGCAACTGCAATGACCATGCGATTCGTTGTACTCGTTGAATCTTTCTCAATTTTCTTCCTCACCACTTCGCCCGACCATTTGGGTTTGGCTCTCGAGCAGAGCCATGTGCCATATGAATTCAGCTTCGCGTTCACGACAGCAGTTCGTTTCGTCCCAGTATTGGCTGAAGAAGCTCAAACAATAATGGATGCCCAAAAGGCAAGAGGGCTAGAACTTGAAAAAGGCAACTTCATGAAGCGAATTCGTAACTATATACCGGTTTTGATCCCTCTAATAGTGAGCGCAATTAGGAGAAGTCTGGAGTTGGCTGAGGCAATGGAATCACGCGCATGGGGAGCAACAAAGAAGCGAACAAACTTGTATGCGTTAAAGCTCCACCGAGGCGACTATGCATTGCTCGGAATAATCATAGGATTATTAGCCATTTCAGCCTACGCGTTCTTATTCGTTCACATCCCAACAATTAGATCCCTGTTAGGCTTTCCTTGAGTGATCCTCAAACGTCGCTCAGTTTTTGAGTTGAAGTTGATTTTGGGAAATCGTTATTAACCGTTAATTCCCCCTGTAGTATCAATGAAGCTCAAGGGACTGGGAATAATTCTCGTTTCCCTGCTGATTATCCAAGCTTTTCTGGTTTATAATAGCAAAGTTAGCTTTGCCTCCGCACAGACTTCTACGCCAAGCGTATTCGTAGGCGTGGATGTAGCTTATGACAACTTGACAGCTGCCAAACAATTAGCTGACACCATCAGACCTTATGCGAATCTTTTCATCATGGGATGCACTGCAACAACTGAGCCCGAAAATCACAGTATTGCCCCGTTGGACGACCTTTGCCAGTACCTATACGACAGAGGTTATTACTTCATCATTTTTAGAGATTTCTTTCCGTTAAATCAGACACTTGCTAACGCCAGAAAGTGGGGAGATCATTTTCTGGGATATTACGCGTACGACGAGCCTGGGGGACGCCAACTCGATCAAGCACCTGAAGATTTTTTCAAATTCACACAGGCTGACAACTATAGCGACGCCTCAAACAAGTTCAACGATATCTATGACGGATATCTCCGAACCGATCCACAATATGCTTTCACAAAGAATTACGCTTACCCGAATGAATTCCCAATATTCACCTCTGACTATGCACTCTACTATTACGATTACAAAGCAGGGTATGACACAGTTTTTACGGAATTGGGTTGGAACTATAGCAGACAGCTAAACGTAGCGCTTTGTCGTGGTGCTGCTACTGTTCAAAATAAGGACTGGGGAGCAATGATCTTGTGGAAATATACTCATCCGCCTTACCTCGGGTCAGGTCCAGAACTTTACAATGATATGGTGTTAGCTTACAACAACGGTGCAAAATATATTTGCGTGTTTGATACCAACAAAGATTACACCCAAGAAACCTTAACTCAGGAACATCTTGACGCGATGAAGCAATTTTGGCAGTATACCCAGACCAACCCCAGAAGCAGTTTCCCATCAAACTACAGGGTCGCGTACGTTCTTCCGCAAGATTATGCGTATGGCTTTCGAGGGTACCCCGACAAAATTTGGGGTTTGTGGGAAGCCGCTAACGATTCAATTGCATTTGACTTGAGCATAAGCCTCAACATCCTGATTAACGAATATGGTTCTATGTTAGACATAGTGTATGAAGACGCAGTTCAACCGGGCAGCTCTCACGGGTATTACGACCTCATTTACTGGAATGATCCGGGTCCCGTGCAAGATCAATGGCCTGTCCTTCCGACAATGCCCCTGCCTATCCCAACTCCTAGTCCAACAGCTTCTCCGAGCCCAATCTTAACTCCGCTGCCCACATCTGCCCCAACTCCAAGTCCATCACCGATACCGGCACAATCGCCCGGCCTTACAACTACACCTGATCCGCCAAGCTTCAATTTGCAGATAAACTACATCTACGCTCTTGCTGCTTTTGCGGCAGCCTCAGTTCTAATATCCACATTTGCGTATAGAAAAAGAATATTTAAGAAACAAATTTCTTAAAGAGATTACTGTAAAGTCATTGATTTTGAATACCAAAAAGTTGCAAGGTTTCCAACGGCGTTTTGAATTCCTAATTGTTTTTGGAAAGCGAACATTCTAATGATTCCCCAAAAACACTTGTTTAGGAAATGATAGCTAATGGCTGATCGCCCTCGGTTTGGTCCGGCAGGAGTTCCCCAAATGTTCAAACTTATGAAGGCAAAACTTGCCGACGTCCCTAAGCTGCTTCGGGCAGAGGAGCTTGACGCCTTTGAATATGCGGCAGTACGTTGGGGGCAAGTGCCTCAAATAAAACAGGTAGATGCTGAAACTCTCGGTGCTGAAGCTCGAAAAAACGACATCACGCTTAGCTTGCATGGATCCTATTTCATCAACTTGCTTGGCGAAAAAGAAGTGGCAGAGGCCAGCAAGCGACGGTTAATTGCATGTGCGACGGCTGCTGAGTGGATGGGTGCGTACGTGGTGGTTTTTCATCCTGGATTCTACGGAGAAAGCGGAAAAACAGATTCACTCAAGAAATGCATAGAAGCTCTAAAGGAAGTAACTAGAAATTTGGAGAGTTTAGGCATTAAAAACGTGAAATTGGGACCGGAAACCATGGGAAGACATAGTCAGTTCGGTACATTAATCGAAACGCTGTCAATTTGTCAAGAGGTAGAACGATCCCAGTTGGTAATTGATTGGTCACACATGCATGCAAGAAGCGGAGGCGGATTAAGAACAGTGGAGGATTTCAGGAAAATAGTTGAAACTGCTGAAGAAAAACTTGGCGCTGAAGCTATTCGTAACATGCACTGCCACTTCAGCAAAATAGAATACACTTATAAAACAGGTGAAAAACGTCACCATGTTCTTGATGAGCCGGGATTTGGCCCAGAGTTTGAGAAACTGGCTAAAGTAATAATCGAATTCAAACTGCATCCGGTCATCATATGCGAAACGATGCTTCAAGATATTGATGCAATGAAAATGCAAAAGGCTTTGAAAACGCTCGAGAGGAACAACAATTCATCCTAGCAGGCTATAAGGATCCCGCTTTTGCGTTTGCTTGCCCATGTTAAGAAAGCCCTTCTAAGCTAGAAGCGAAAATCATGTTTTTTGAGATTTCTCTATTTGGCAAAGCATCTCGAATACTACTTTTGCCGCGGCAATTGTGGAGATGCCTTGATCGTAGATAGGTGCAATCTCCGAAACATCGAAACCGACACTCCAAAAATCACGTATTTTGCCTGCTCAAAAGGCTCTTGCCTGCCGCTGAAAACGTTCAGCTGCGAAGTAAATAGGTCAAGGTAACTCATGTTTAGTTTATTCCTTCCTTGTGTTTGGTATCAAATACTGAGGTGTTCTAAACTTTTTCGCTTAATTGCCACACAGCAGCATTTAAAACATTAAATTTATTAGTGCACACCCTAATGCATTAAGGTTAAAGGCGAAAACAATGCAGATTGCTTCAAAACTCAAAATGGATAACATTACATCACTTGCAAGCACAGCATTCTATGGCTTAGCTGGATTAGTCCTGCTTGTCCTGTTGCCCTTCAGCGGTTTTCCTCCACACGTAGGCCTACTAGGCATCGTAAGTCTCGCAACGGCTTATGGAATATTTATGAAACGTAAATGGGCAATTTGGCTTGTAGCGGCGCTATTCTTTGTGGTATCTACCTTCACGCTTTTCACACTCTACTACGTAATAGCAACGGATGCATTGGCCAGCGCAAGCATGTTGGCTTATGCAATATTGACTTGGGCGTTCACGATATTAATCATAATGAAGCGAAAAGCTCAACAAGCCTAAACCCAACTTTTCTAAAAGTTTTCTTTGAAGAGAAAAACTGTTACCTTTTCTCCTGCATCAATGAATTGATTATTTTCAGGAATTTCCACAAACCCGTCAGCCTTAGCCAAAGTGGTTATGGATCCCGAAGCGCCAGTCTCCACTTGTTCCGCAAATAATCTGTTAGTCTCTTCGTCTAGTACCAGCCTAACGGTAACGAAAGTGCGCCTCCCCTTTGCAGAAAACATTCGACTGGATGCAACTGCATTTATGTAGAGAGGTTCTTTTGCCGATTTTCCAGCCATAACTTGAATTACGGGTCTGGCCAGCAATTGAAAAATCATTAACGCAGAAGTGGGGTGTCCCGGAAACGAAAAGATGGGCTTGTTTCCAATAAGCGCCACAGTGGCAGGTTTACCAGGCTTAATGGCAATGCCCGATATGAAGACGCCAGGTTCTCCAAGAGAATCCACGGTCTGCGGAATAATATCCTTTGGTCCCACAGAAACTCCTCCAGAAGTCATTACTATATCAGCCAAACCTAAAGCACGCTCCAGACCTTTGCGAAGTTCTACCTTTTCATCGGGGACGACTCCAGCGAATATAGGCTTTCCTCCGCATTCTCTCACAGCGATGCTGAGACTGTAAGCGTTTATATCGTATATTTTTCCAGGCGTCAACTCTTTTCCAGGCGCGGTAACTTCGCCACCAGTTGAAAGAACCGCAACGGTTGGAACCAAGTAAACATTCACCGTTGCCATGCCAAGGGCAGCCAAGACCCCAACTTCTCTGCTTCTCAAAACTGTACCCGCTCTAAGAATTATCTCTCCGTTTTTAATGTCGGAGCCCCTTTTTTGGACATTTTCAAACTGAGTTACGCTATCATAAAGGGTTAATTTGTTATCTTCTCTTTCAGTATCTTCAACCATGACTACAGCGTCTGCCCCTTCGGGGATTGGAGCTCCAGTAACAATTTCGGCTGCTTCACCAGATGCCACCATTACTCTCGGCGCTTCACCAATGCTAACCATACCAGAAACATTGAGTTTTATGGGTTGGTTTTCATCGGCTTCAAACGTGTCTTTGGATTTTACTGCGTAACCGTCGACTGTCGATCTGTTAAAGGGTGGAATATCCAAGGAGCTTATTGCGTTTTCTGCAAGAACTCGGTGGTAGGCTTCAAGTAGTGGGATTCGTTCGGTGCCTAAAGTTTTAGGTTTTAGCGTTTGTTCGATTGCCTTTTTTGCTTCGTCGAAGGTCAACAGTTTTCGAAACATCAAGGCTTCACCGTTTCCACTTCTCCGAATAGGTGGACAGTGACGGTTTCTCCTTGTGTCAATCCTTCTCGATTTTCAGGCACCATTACGTATCCATTCGCATGCGTCATTGTGGTAAGGTTGCCTGAGCCTTTTGCGCTGACAGGTTCTGCAGCAAGTTCGTCGTTCTTTTGGATAACGCGAACACGAACGAAGTTCTTCCTTCCAAGGGCAATAGTTATTTTCTTTGTCATTTTCGCTTTTACTGTTGGTCGAGACTCTTCTTTCTTCATTCCCAACAGTCTGCAAATTAGAGGTCTGGCGAAAACTTCGAATCCAGTGATAGCTGCTACTGGGTTGCCGCTGAGAACGATCACAGGTTTGTTTTCAAGAGCAGCAAGCGCCGTCGGCATACCTGGGCGCATTGCTACGCCGTGAACTATTATTCCTGGTTTGCCTATTTTGTTTACAGCATCAGGTACCAAATCCAATCCACCTACGCTTGTCCCTCCTGTAGTTATAACGGCGTCGGCGATTTTTAGTCCAACTGTTATGGCTTCACTAATTTCGTCGATGTTATCTTTTGCTAAGCCAAGATCTAACGGTTCGGCGTCAAGCTCGGAGCACATACCAGTCACCATGACCCTGTTCGATTCGTAAATTTGCTTTTCGTCGCGTTCTTCGCCCGCTTTAGCGAGTTCATTACCAGTCGCCAAAATGGCAATCTTCGGTTTTTCGACGACTTTTACTTCGTTGTTACCTAGAGCTCCAATGAGCGCCAGGTGGTACGGTTTTAGTCGTGTACCAGCTTGCACTGCTATTTCGTCCTTTTTTATGTCTTCACCTTTTCGTGAAATGTTGTCGCGTGGAGCTGCTTGAGTCCATACTTCAATTTTGGATTCTAACTTTTTTGTGTTTTCGAGCATGATTACGGCGTTTGCGCCTTTGGGGATTGGACTTCCAGTCCAAACTTGTTTGCCTTCCCGATGTGCTGTGTCTGCAAGTTCATCGCCCTCTGTTAATCTAAAAAGTAAGGGCTTAGTTTGCGAGGCGCCCACCGTGTCCTCGACCCTGACTGCGTAACCGTCAACTGCTGACCTATCAAATCTAGGCAGATCTTCTTTTGCAGTTATATCTTCTGCCAAAACCCGATTATATGCTTCCGTGAGAGGAATTGTGATATCTCTGCATCTTTTGACTTGCAGAGTATCAAACCAAATTTGTAAGGCTTCATAAGTGAATGTTAACTTTTGGAATCCTTTCATTTTAGACAAAACTGCTCACACAAAGAGCCATTGGTTGTCTAAGATTAAAAGTGTATCGCACAAGAAATTGAGACCCCTGCTCGCGAAGAATTAACATTCAAAATACCGTCTTGGAAATGACTAAAAGATAAAATTAAAGGCAGGGTTAAAATGCCACTGCCAATGTTCAGGGTTCTTTGCTGTTGAAGGTTTACTGGACGATCTTTTCCCAGCTCTGGACGAAATCAAGATATTCTTGGACTGGTTGACCGCCGTACGTTCTTAGACGCTCACGAAGCTCTACTTTGTCAAGTGCTGCTTTCTGGAAGTCTGTAATTTGAGAGGCTTTTTCAGTCAAGTAGAGCAAGCCGTCTACGCCGGCGCGTGCCATACGAGCGGAGACTGTGAGCAGTTCGCTTGGTGTAGCAACTTCTCTTGGATCGTCACCTGGGCCAAATACGTATAGCGAGATGTTGAGAGGTACTTCTCTGAATAGTTTCTTGAATGCACGTGTAAGCATTTCCCAGTACCATGGGGTTGCGTAGTTTTTGCTGAACATAACCACTAGGAATTCATCGGTAAGTGGGGCTAGATCATCGAAGTTTATGCCAAAACGTTCGTAGCTTGTTACTGGATCTGGGAGAACTCCGATAACGAATTTCTTCTTTGCTCGATCGCGTACTCGTTCGCTGACTTCAGCCATGTAGTCGGTGACTTCTTTGCGTCTCCACTCAAGCCAACTTAAACCACTCTTTTGCCATTTCTCGTTGCATCGTGGGCAAGTGCAGTGTCCGTGTTCTGCAAAGTGGATGCTGTTTAGCCAGACTCCTGGACTGTGTCTTGCTACATCTTCGATGTAGTCGAGTTGCTCTGCGCGGTGTTCTGGTTGGGTGTGGCAGAGGATGTCCCATCGAACGTTGAAGTTGTTGTTGGTTCTCCAAGCTGGACCGAGCGGTGATTGGCTGATCCAGTCAGGGTGATTTCGAGCAGTAACGTTGTCTCCGAATATCGCTATGTTACTGTACATGTCGGGCTGCGGAGGCATACGTCTGCCTACTTCAGGTTTAACTCGGAATAATTGAAAGTCAAAACCTTCAGTTTTCTCCGGTAGGAAAGTGTATGTGCCGAATTTCATCATGTTGCACCTTTTACCATGCAGAACGGTCGGCGCGGTTATAAAGTTTTGCGTAAAATCTCTTTTTCTCTATCGATGAGAATTTTTTCCAACCATATTTTTGAAAACAAGCCATAACTGGAAGCTTTTGTCACATTCCGAAAGTTTGCGTAAAATCTCAGTCCGCATTTTACTGAAAACTTCTTAAGCTGCACTATCTTTGAGAAAGCCAACTAACAAAAAACAATCATTTATCTCTGGAGACCAAAAAATGAGCCAAAGTGATTCACAAAATTCTCAAAATTTGCAAATCACTTTGGATACAAATCCGGAGACAGGATTAAGCAGCGAAGAAGCCTCAAAACGACTAACCAAATATGGGCCAAATAAACTTGTGGAAGAGCATGAAATTCGTTTTCTTGCTATTCTTCGAGAAGAAATCACCGAACCCATGATTCTGTTGCTCCTGACCATAGGAGTCCTATATGGAATCATAAACAAAGGCAACCTTTCAGACTCCCTAACCATAATCACCGTTGTCGCTATTCTGGTTTTGGCGGAAGTTTGGAACGAGTATCGAGCCAAGAAATCTATAACCTCCTTACGCAAACTTACGTCCCCAACAACAACCATTCTCAGAGACGGAAAAACAATAGAAATGCCCACATTGCAGATCGTTACCGGAGACATCTTGATACTCAAACCAGGTGAACGCATCCCCGCCGATGCTAAACTTCTGGAAGCAGTTGGGTTAGAAGTTGACGAATCCACACTTACGGGTGAGTCGTTCCCTTCCGCAAAAGATACGACTGAAGCTAACCAGTCTGAAGCAAAGTTAACAGAGCAACACAATATGGTTTTTGCAGGAACAGTAATCGCAAAAGGACATGCAAAAGCCCAAGTTACAGCAACTGGAGTATCCACAGAACTGGGCAAAATTGCAGGCATAACCAAAGCTACCCGAGAGCCAAAAACACCGTTACAGGTGAGCATGAAACAACTGTCCAAAACACTCGTTTGGATTGCACTGTTTTTCAGCATACTAATCCCCGTTCTTAGTTACTTACGAGGAGTGCAACCTAACCCTGAGCAGGCAATACTCTACGGTCTATCACTCGCGTTTGTAGTAATCCCAGAAGAGCTCCCAATCATAATCACTATGGTGCTTGGATTAGGTGCATATACCTTGAGCCGCAAAAACGCTCTAGTAAAACGGCTCCGCGCTGCGGAAACTCTAGGCAGCACCACCGTAATTGCCACCGACAAAACTGGAACCATAACTGAAAGCAAGATGCATTTGGAAACCCTCTACTTTGATGGTCAAGTCAAACAAAAAAGAACCTTTGGACCTAACGAGAAAGAAGCTTTGAAAACTGCATTGCTGGCCAGCGACGCAGCAAAAGACTTCGCCCAACCTGACACACAGAGAAACCCGATGACAGAAGCAATCTTAGAGACTGTTGTGGAAAACGGCTCAGACTTGCTAAAGCTGCAGGAAAAATGGGGCCTCAAGGATGAGTTGAGTTTTGATAATAAACGTAAACTCGCTTCTTACGTCTACCAATTAGGTAGCTCTTTCATAGTTCTCAACAGCGGGGCACCAGAAAATGTCCTCGCCAACTCTGAAAAGGTACTACTTCAAGGTCAAGAAAGCCCACTC
Organism: Candidatus Bathyarchaeota archaeon; assembly: GCA_963825115.1. Lineage (GTDB taxonomy): Archaea > Thermoproteota > Bathyarchaeia > Bathyarchaeales > Bathycorpusculaceae > JADGNF01. Next base: position 113,341 of record CAWGRS010000003.1, read on the forward strand.
ACGCAAGAGAATCGCAATCAAATTGAAAATTCAATTTTAGATATGGCAAAAGCAGGCCAAAGATTACTTGCCTTCAGCTACCGAAGAATTACCCAGACACAAAGACTTGAAAGAGAGGGGTTGGAGCAGAATCTGGTTTTTGTAGGCGTCGTCGGTTTCACAGATCCACCACGGAAAGAAGTCCGGGAAGCTATCCGCCAATGCAAGCAAGCAGGTATAAAAGTTGTAATGATTACCGGCGACCATCCTGGAACTGCCAAAACAGTAGCGGAACAAGTAGGAATCCCCAACACACGGGCTCTGACAGGTACTGAAATCGCCAAAATGAGTGACGAAAAGCTTACTATTGAACTTCAAAAAACCTACATTTTTGCACGGACCACTCCCGAAGATAAATTGCGGCTTGTGAGGCTGATGCGGGAGAGCGGCGAAATCGTGGCAGTCACGGGCGACGGAGTCAACGACGCCCCTGCCTTGAAAGAGGCACATATTGGGATAGCAATGGGAATCCGAGGAACTGACGTTGCGAAGGAAACAGCCGACATGATTTTGGCTGATGATAACTTCGCTACCTTAACAGTTGCTGTAGAAGAGGGCAGGAAAATCTTTGCTAATCTAAGAAAAGGGGTCCGTTATTACCTTGCCTGCAAAATCGCCCTTGTCGCCTGTTTCCTATTGCCTATTGCACTTGGAGCTCCACTGCCTTTCGCACCAATCCAAATCATAGTGTTGGAATTATTCATGGACCTTGCCGCCTCAGCAACGTTCGTTGCAGAACCACAAGAACCAGGCACGATGCAGAAACCCCCTCCAAATCCAAAAGAGAAGTTTCTGAACCACCCAATGCTGACCACAATGGCTCTAGGCGCTTTGAGCCTCTTCGCGGCGGTCTCCACCAGTTACCTCTATACATGGTATACAACTCAAGACCTTGTCTTGGCGCAGACTATGGCTTTCGCAACTTGGATGGTGGGACACATATTCCTCGCCTTAAACCTTAGATCCGAAAGGGAACCACTCTCTAAGCTAGGATTGCTTTCAAACAAAGTGATGATCTTATGGGCACTTGTGGTAGCTGTAACCTTGCTTGTTGGAACAAACTTGCAGTTCATACACTTGTCACTTAGAATCACAAGCCTCAGTTTGGCTAACTGGGCTTCAGTAATCGCGACCTCGTTTGTGGCAACGTTTTGGATGGAACTAAAAAAACTATTAAGACTTAAAACTAAAGAAATTATTGCTAACTCGCAAAAAAAGTTCCAACAATAACTACCAAACTGAACCCGATTAAAGTCAGGCAGTAGAAGTAGTAGTGACCCTCCAAAAGATTCCCCGTCATTGCTGCTTAAACCTGGAAAAACCGTGTAAACTTGAGCTGAAAGAAGAAGACAGAGTACTCCCCATTGGGAAGACATGTTCTTCTTCTTTCAAATCTGAAAACTGGTTTTGTCTGAAAACGAGCTCTAGAACAAATAACCGGAAACGTCCAGAACATGAGAAGAAGAAAAAATTGCTGTTTCTGGAAAAAAAATCGAATTTTTTCTTCTATCAAGCGTCAGTTAGAACAGAAGGGGAAACGCAATTTTTTCTTCTTTTTAGCCAAAAACAGTCAAAAGAACAACAGCACGCAATTTTTCCCTGTTGTTGTTCTTTTAACCTTAAACTATGGCAATTCAGATGTATCCCGGGGATTTTTCCCAGATTCTTGTAGCCGAGCTCGTCCTTTGTTAAAAACGAAGAATGGAAGAAGATTTAACTCTAAGACGTCAAATCAAACATTGAGAGCAGAGGAAACCCTGATGCCAATCAAATACTACGAAGCTCCTGAGATTAAGAAACATGTAGATCAGCTTGCCCAAGAATGTGAGTTCTTTCACGTCGTTCCCCAGTTTGTATATTGCGTTCGGAGCAAAGGTAGCAAGGCCAGACGAACCATAGCTCGAATTCACGGTCTAGGTAAACTGTGGCAAGGAGTTCTTAACATGCCTCCAGCCTATACAATAGAGGTCATTTCGGAGATTTACGACAAAATGTCACCTGAAGATAGGGAAAAAACTCTTGTTCATGAACTAATGCACATCCCAGGTGGTTTTTCAGGAGGCTTTCGCCCCCACAAAGGATATGTTGAACGCAAAATGGTCGACGAAGTCTATGCGAAACTGAAAAAAACCCGTGCAGACAGAAAAAACAACCCAACTTTTTAAAATTCTAAGTTAAGCTATTGGTGAAAGTTTTTAAGTAAAGTTTCCATTGAAAACATGGAAAAGCGGCAAAGTTTCCATTAAGCCTTAAAAGGCATGATATGAAAACACGAGATGCATAAAGAATGAAACAAGTTTTGAAAACTCTAAAGCATAACGGCATATTCGTTCCAATTTACGAGTTCAAAGGCTTCACAGTAAAAATTCAAGGAATCCCCATAAAGTTGACACCTAAGAGCGAACAGATGGCAGTAGCCTGGATTAGGAAAAGACAGTCAACAGCTTCACCTGCAGACAAGCTTTTCATGGAAAACTTTATGCGCGAATTTCTTGAACAACTCAAGAATGAAAATCCCTCACGTGGATTTTTGGCTTCTTTTGCTCAAGAATATCTAAAGAAAATTCATAACTATAGCATAAACGATGTAGGAAATCCAAGTGCAAACATACATCAAGATATTGATTTTTCCGAAGTTTCGAATTACGTCGAGAAAGACAAACTCACAAAGGCAAATATGACTCAGGAAGAAAAGAAAAAGTTAACAGCCGAGCGCAAAGTCAAAAAAGAAGAGTTGAAGTCCAAATTTGCTTTTGCTGAAGTCGATGGGCAGAAACTGGAAATTGCAAACTGGACCGCCGAGCCTTCATGCCTTTTCGCTGGAAGAGGCGATCATCCTCAACGTGGAAAATGGAAAGATGGACCACGAGAAGAAGATATAGTGTTAAACCTTCCAAAAGACGTCCCAGTTCCACCCGGTAACTGGAAAGGTGTTATTTGGGAACCACAAAAGATGTACGTGGCAAAATGGGAAGATAAACTTACAGGAAAAATCAAGTACGTTTGGTTTTCCGACAATGCCTTCTTGAAGCAAAACCGGGAGAAAGCAAAATTTCAGAAAGCAGAAAATCTCGGCAAGCAGATTAATCAAATCGAAGCCCACATCATGCGAAACCTTGATTCTAAAGATGAGACCCGAAGAAAAGCGGCTACTGTTTCCTGGCTAATTTTGAATCCGAACATGAGGGTAGGCGACGAAAAAGACCCAGATGAAGCAGACACCGTCGGCGCAATTACGCTTCGAGCGGAGCACATTAAGGTCGAAGGCGACACTCTTCATTTTGACTTCTTGGGAAAAGATTCTGTACGCTGGATCAAGAACGTCAAAGCCTCACCTGCAGTTATAAAAAACATAGAGTACTTCGCCAAAAACAGCAAAGAATACCTCTTCGAAGGAATAGACTCCAAAAACGTATCACGTTTCCTCTCCGAAAAAATGTCAGGGTTAACAGCAAAAGTCTTCCGCACCTGGAGATGCACAAAAACCGTAAAGGAAGAACTTGAGAAAAGCGGTGTCAGAAAAGAAGACCCAGATTACCAGAAAATGTACGCTGCGAAGATGGCAAACCTGAAAGTTGCCGAAGTCGCAAATCACAAACGCAAGATTCCACCAACGTTCCAAGACCGCTTGGCTAAGAAAGAAAGCCGTCTGAAGGAACTTGAGCAGCAACTTGCACAGAAGAGGGCTGAAGGCAAAAAGACGGAATCTTTCGCAACCCGAGTTGAGAAAGCCAAACTTGATATTGAACTGACCAAACGCACCGAAGAATACAACTTGGGCACATCGCTAAAATCATACATTGATCCAATCGCCTACGTGAAATGGGCAAAAAAAGTCAAATTCGACATAACCAAATTCTATCCAAAGACACTGCAAAAGAAATTCAGCTGGGCACTAAGCGGCAAATCTTCCGAACCCGAGTGCATATCCGCATGAACACAATCGAGACAAAAGACGGCACTATAATCGAAGTTTTCGTGAAACCCAGCTCTCAAAAGTTCGATGTCACTCTCGAAGGCGAAGAAATTGTCATTCGATGCACCGAAGAACCCACCAAAAACAAAGTCAACAAAGAGCTCACCAAAGAACTCACAAGATTATTTCATACTAAAGTCGAGCTTGTCTCTGGAGCAACTTCAAAACAAAAAAGATTCTTAATTTCTAATTTGAAAAAGATAGTAGCAGATCAACTTTTGCTCAAAGAAAATGTTTCGAAAGTGTGAGCGAGTTTATCCCTGCGATTTGAACCTGAGCATCGCCGCTATCCCGCCAAAGGCGTTTTTGAGCATTTGTCCTTCTTCTGTCTCAGTCGAAATAACTTCAACATCAGTGCTTGAGGCTTCGGCGATTAAAGCCAGGTCGTCGACGATGTCTACTTTTTCCATAACAGTCAAGCTTGGCGCCTGACATTGGGGACATGACTTGCCAATTAGGCTTTGCTCGAAAACTTGCATGTCAGGTTTCTTAACAGTTTTTTGTTCTTGGTATCCGCATGCGCTGCATTTTATGGTGACGCGTGATATATCGAGGTCTTCTGATAATAGCAGAAGTCGAACGGCACCCATTTCTAGTAGTCGTCGAACTTCTACTTCGCCGTAAGTTATCATGCCCGTGTCGTGGCCAACTTCGTATAGGAATTTTTGCATAATTGCCTTCTCTTCGATGTAACGGACTTTCCGCATGATTTCGGGTGCTTTTTCAACGACTTCCTTGACTCCTTGCTCTTCAACGTACGCGGTGTCTACTACATCTAAAATCTTGGCTTTGAGTTGGTAGTTGAGGTATTCGCCCTTCTCAAAGTCGTACTTAGTGGGTCCGGGGCCGGCGAGTATTATTCCTTTTAAGGTGTCTATCGGAAGGAAGATTTCGTTTGCGTGGTTGCCGACCCGGTGGAAGTACTCGTTAAGTTGCATGTCTCTGAGACGTTCATATCGTCGGGCGGATTGCCCCCCTGCCCGGGTTTTTCCTGAAACACCCGAATACATTTGTCTAACTATATCCAGCCTTTTTCCTTGCAGGGTGGCAATTGTAGCGTCGGAAGCGTCGACCAGAATAATACCATAGGTTTCTTTTTCCCGCAGCATCTCCTGCAAGTGTTCCGTATGAAATCGTGAATCACAGCGGTAAAGAAAGATCTTTATGGGTTCAGGCGGAATGACAACGAAAGTTTCCATACGTTCAGTGCCTGGTCCACCGCCTTCCTGCGGGAGAGCGCCGGCGAAAATTACTATACCCTTTTCTCCGGGGTCTTTGAAAAGCTTGAGCTTCTGCTGAACTTTTATGATAGCGTCTAGCACGTTTTTACGTGTGACGTTTGATTTGATGTTGCTGGCGGTTCCATATTCTTCCCGAAGCAAGTTAATTGCATCGCTGATTTGTTTGCCTGGAGGCACGTAAATTGTGATTAGTTCGGTGTGGCTGCCTTCTTTGTTGGCAAGCATGCTCAATGTTTTTCTTAATCGGAATAGTTCAAGAGAGGATTTCTTAGCGGTGCTCAAATGAGTTCACTGGAGTATTAATTTAAACTGTAAATTACGTTGCGGCTAATCAAATAAAAGTTATGTAAAGGAAAAAAGAAAGTCATGTTGCGCCTATTGCGTCTTTCAAGAATGCCTTGAAAGGACCAAGTTTTCCGCCGTAGTTGCCTGAGCTAATTTTCACTATTCCAGGCTGAGATGCAGCTGCGGTTACGCCTTGCTTAAGGCCGTTCTTGACAGCATCTAAGGTTAAGCCGTTCATGACGATTTCGTAGACGCTCTGCACTCCTTCAGGAACTACAGTGTCAGGGACGAGTGTGCGCAGGGTTGGGCAATAAGGGTGATTGGTTGAAGCCTTCAGTTTGTATTTGAGCGAGCCAGCTTTGCTTCCTGCGCGGCAAACTCCGCCTGGGAAAATCATGATTACGTCTGGAGCGTTTGTGCGGATGGCGTCTGCTGCTGCTTCTGCGGCTTTGAGACCTGCTTGTTGGGTTTCCGCGAATATCATGAAGTTGCCGCCTGCAACTGCTTCCATGGCTCCAAAGCCATCTTCTACGATGAAGTTGCCTTCCATGACGGGGATTTTCCAGCATTTTCTCCCACCAACCATAGTCTTCTTTTGAAAACCGTCGCCGAAGTAGCGCAGGCTGCTACCGACCTTGAGGACGCGTTTGCCTGTTAAGCCGTTGAAGGCTGCGGTTGTTGGGCAAGTCATAGTGCATTGGCCGATGCGTTCCATTAGTTGGTGTTTGAGTTCAAAGCGGTCACGATTATAAATTTGAATGAGTAAACCTGGTCTCTTGTCAGGTGTCTGATCTGCTGGAACGGGCCGTTCAATTGATGCTTCGGCGGAGGCAGCTATTACGCTTGTCGCAAAACCAGTAGTTAGACTTCCAGCGATTTGTGCCCATTTCTCGCTTTGGGCGGTTATGAGAACTCTTCCTGCCCACATACCGAACATTTCTGCAAAGGTGTCTTGGATTTTAACGGTGGTTCCTGCGGAAGATTTGACGTTGAAGACTTTCTCTTTATCGTCATAGCCTAGAATTTCCAGCTTGATATTGTCGCTTGACATGAGTAAGACCTTGAAGTGTGTTGTGTTCGGTATAATTTAAGAGTTTTCGTGAGAAAATTGGCGGTTAATTCTAGCTTTGCGTGGGCTTCAACCCTCTTGTAAATTTTCCTGTCGAAGAATTCGGTTGGAAACATGTCGTTCTGAAATGAAGCAAATGACTGCGCGGTAAGAACGTAAAACTTTAAAACCATCATAACCAACTAAGACCCCACTCGGTGATTAGTTTGGAAAAATTTTCTCGAAAGACTATGCTAGTAACAATTTGCTCAATTTTCTCTGTACTCCTAATTCCAGGTGGAATATTCTTATCAAACGTGAATGCAGCGCAGCCAACTTTCGGGCATGTAAGCGTGGGCAGTTCGAGCAAAGCTTCTTTTGGAGGCTTATATGTTTGCAATTTTACGAGCCCGTCGAATCTCGGAAACATAACCCAGATTGAGGCGTATTTATCAACAGGAGGCTCTTCAATGAAGGCAGTAATTTACTCTAACAATAATGGAGCTCCAGACATTCTCCTTGCTGAAAGCTCAGAAGCCAGGCAAGAAGGAACCTCAGGCAAATGGATTGCCTTTGACATCTCATATTCAGCTACCCCAAACTCCGTTTACTGGATAGGCATTATTCTTCTGGAGGCGGGCACCTATTACTACACTTCCGGAGTTAGTGGAAAAGCGGTCTATTTCGCTTCTGAATCTGACGCGCCAAGCACGTTCCCTCAAGCCAACTCTTATCCGGGTGAAGACCTAAGCATTTATGCATCTTACCTACCTATAATTTCGTCTACATCCGTACCTTCAGATTGGACTCAACCAGTTCTAATGTGGGTGGCAATCGCGGGTTTGGTGACTGCAGCATCACTGGTTATAGTTTTCCTAATAGCCAAGAAGAAAACCAAAATCACATAAATTTACTGTTTTGGGTGCAAATTTTGTGCTATTCTGGAATTTCTAGAATTTTCTTTGTTTTGCCAAAAGGATTGTAAAAAGGCTTATTCCGAAATGCTTTTATTTTTGGTGGACTGTGTAAATTGACAGGTTCGAGGCTATAATCATGGTTCCAGGGCTTCAGGCAGAAAATGCTTTTTCACGTTTCTATAGCTTCGAGTACTGCTTTTATTACAACTTTAGCTAGAAGCCCAGAACAAGGAAAATTTTGAAATAGTTCTGGGCGCGGGATGGTTATGTTAATGAAAAATGAAAAATCTTCCAAAAAAATTGTTGTCAAGTTCGGTGGTTCTAGCTTATCAGATCCAGAAAGGCTAACAAAAGCGGTAGCTTCGGTAGTAAAAGAAGCAAAAAGAGGTACGCGCGTTGCCGTTGTTGTTTCAGCAATGGGCAAGACAACAGATATACTTCTAAGCGCTGCCAAAAACTCCTCCAACGGAAAATTAGAGAAACATGAACTAGATGACATTCTTTCAATGGGTGAACGAACTAGCGTACGAATATTCGCAGCCGCATTAAGAACCAACGGAGTTGAATCCCGTTATTTCGACCCCCATCACAATGACTGGCCAATAATAACTGATGCGTGTTTCTCAAACGCGAATCCAAAGAGAAAAGAATGCGCACAAAAAATCCGCGAAAACATCCTTCCAATTGTCGAAAAGGGCATAGTGCCAGTCATAGCTGGATTCGTTGGAAGAACTATCGAGGGCAAAATAACAACCCTTGGTCGAGGAGGAAGTGACACCACGGCATTTCTCCTAGCTGAAGCACTAAATGCCGACGAGGTGGTTCTGGCTACCGACGCTGAAGGAATCATGACAGGCGATCCAAAAATGGTCACCAACGCCAAAAAACTATCTACAATTGACGTAAACACACTTGTGGGTTTGGCAGACTCAGGCGCCAAATTCATACACAGCAAAGCATTAAAGTACAAGCCACAATCCGTTGACGTTCGTGTCATCAACAGCACCCACGGCGACCTCACAAAAGAAGGAACTGTCATAACAGGAGCTCTAGCCACAGAACTTGACGTAGAACAAGAACACGCCTCACCAATCGCCGAAATAACGATAGTCGGTATGAAGATTTCTGATAACCCCAAAATAATCGAAAGCTTCGTTTCAAAAGCCAATGTTCATTCGCAACTCTTGGGCATGTCAACAAACACAAATTCGGCAATTCTCTATGTATCCGCTGAAAAGAATCTAGATTTACTTTTCAATGATATTCACAAAACGGTTCTTGAATATACGGAGGCGAAAGCAATGGCAGTAAAAAAAGATCTTGTCTTTCTTAAAATCCGCGGTGTTGGGCTTGAAGAAACTCAGGGCATAATCGGGAAAATAAGTGAAGTCTTGCGGATCAACTCCATAAATATCGCAGGCATTCTCACCATTGCTTCAAGCATTCTCCTTTTTGTGGATTGGAACCAAAGAGAAAAAGCTTTAGAATTAATTAGAAAATCCTTAAGGAGCAATTAAGATGGGCACAATACTCCAGACCAAGTTTACAAACGGAGGAAACTGAATTGAACCAAGGCAAACAGCGCCGATTAGCCAGAATATTCCGGACAGATGGACGTTCAGTGATAGTTCCCATGGATCATGGAGTAACCATTGGACCCATAAAAGGCATAGAAAATATGCAAGATATCACAAACGACTTGCTGAAAGGAAATGTCGACGCAATTTTAGTACACAAAGGCATCGCCAACCGCATTAACGTTGGAAAAGCTGGGTTAATAGTGATGCTTTCAGGCTCATCTAATCTTAATCCAAACCAAAATTACAAAGTCCAAGTTTGCAGCGTCCAAGAAGCGGTACGATTAGGTGCTGATGGTGTGTCAGTTCACATTAATGTCGGGGCGCAAGATGAAGACAAAATGCTCGCAACACTGGGTAAAGTCGCAGACGAATGTGATGTTTTTGGGATACCTCTGCTGGCAATGATGTACCCGCGAGGACCAAAAATAACTGACGAACATGCTGCAGAAGTTGTAGCTCATGCAGCACGAATAGGTGCTGAACTAGGCGCAGACATAGTGAAAACAAATTATACTGGAGACGTTGAAACTTTTAGTGCAGTTATAGAGAGTTGCCCCGTGCCCGTTGTGATCGCGGGTGGTCCAAAGGCAAAGACAGTTAAAGACATTTTAGTTATGACTGAAGAAGCAATGAAAGCAGGCAGTGCTGGTTTATCCATTGGTAGAAACGTTTTCCAGTATGGGAAACCAACCTTGATAGTCGAAGCCCTTTCGGCCATTGTTCATGACCATTCTTCAGTAGAATCGGCACTTCAGATCTTGGGTGACTCTCGTTGAAAGAGCTCTGGATTCAAATAGAGAAAAATGAGAAAGAAGAAAGCAAACTTTTCAGCCTGGCGGCTGAATTTAGCGATATAATACTCAAAGGCAAAAATGCGATAAACAATTCAACCAAGCAAGAAATTATTGTTCTTGGAAAATTTGACGAAAACGGTATCAAAAAATTGAAGCGGGAAGGAAAAAAAATAGCGTTGAGAATATCCATCAAAGGCAAAGAAGACGAGAATAATGGAGTCAAAGCAGCAGAAATTGGAACGGATTACGTTATTATCAAATGCCTCGATTGGCGCGTTATACCTTTAGAAAATTTAATCGCTAGAATTAGTGGCAAGAGCAAACTAATTGCTGAAGTCACAAACTCAGAGGAGGCTCGCCTCGTTCTGGAAGCTTTGGAACTGGGAACAGATGGAGTACTCCTAAAAACAGCCGACCCCGACGAGATTACCAGAACGGCTTCAATAGTCAAACGGCAAATACCAAATATTAGATTAGTGAGAGCCAAAATAACGAACGTCAGCCAAATAGGTACGGGTGCCCGAGTTTGTGTGGATACATGCGATCTCATGGAGCCGGGAGAAGGGATTCTGGTTGGCTCCCAAAGCGCAGGTTTATTCCTTGTTGAAGCTGAAGTACACGAGAATCCTTATGTGGCTTCTCGCCCTTTCAGAGTGAATGCAGGCACACTCTCCATGTACACTTTGGGATCAACACAAAACACGCGATACCTTTCCGAACTCAAAGCAGGGGACGAAGTCCTAATAATTAATCGAGATGGCAAATTGCGAAAAGCGAACGTCGGAAGAACAAAAACAGAATTTAGACCACTTCTTCTTATAGAAGCAGAAGTTGAAGGAAAAAAAATAAAGACAGTACTCCAAAATGCTGAGACAATCCGTCTTGTCACTCCAGAGGAGTCGACCCCAGTAACGGCTCTCAAGGGAGGAGATGAGGTTCTAGTTCATATAGCAGCAAAAGGCGGCAGACATTTTGGAGTGTCAGTACCCGAAGAAAAGGTGATAGAAAGATAACCATAAGAATCTGTGCATCGATTCTTCCCAAAACAATTGATGAAGCTATTCGACTAATGAAGAAGGCTAAAGAAGCGAAAGTTAACTTCATCGAAATCAGAATAGACTACCTCAGCAGAAACAGCAAGCTGAATGAATTAACGGCGCATATAGAAATTCCTTTGATGGCAGCGGATAGATCAAACAAAAATGAAGTGGAAAGGCAAGCAATATTGCTGAGTGCGGCAAAGTGTGGCTTTGAATACGTTGATGCAGACTTATCAAGCCCAAAACTTCAGAACTTTGTAAACCAAGCAAAAGCTGTAGGGGCTAAATGCATTGTATCTTTCCACGACTTCGGAAAAACCCCAAGTAATCTAGAACTAAATCGAATACTTGAAAGAGAGATTTCAAGCGGTGCTGATGTCTGCAAAATCGTAACCACCGCCAACAGGATGGAAGACAATCTCACTTTACTGCAATTCCTTCAAGCAGCTCCGGTAAGGAAGAAACCTGTTTGTTTCGCCATGGGACAATTAGGTAAAATGTCACGTCTACTTTCGCCGGCGTTCGGAAGTTTTTTTACTTTCGCTTCTCTTGAACGAGGGATTGAAACGGCGCCTGGACAGATGACTGTGCGAGAGTTGAGAACGGCCTATGAATTGCTAGGCCTTTCATGATCATGAGCGCTTCAGGTAAAACACGACTCTACTGCGTTATAGGCGACCCAATAGAGCATTCTCTAAGTCCAGTAATTCAAAACGCTGCTTTTGAGGCATTAAAGCTGGATTGTATTTTCTTAGCTTTCAAAGTGGCAACTACCGACGTGGAGAATGCCTTACATGGAATGCGGGGATTAGGCATTTGTGGTATGAACGTAACCATGCCCGACAAGAATGCTGTAATCAACCATTTGGACGAAGTCGACGAGACGGCGAAATTTCTTGGATCAGTTAACACTATTAAGAATGAGAGCGGAAGATTGATGGGTTTCAGCACAGATGGTATCGGAGCTCTAAACGCTTTGAGAGAAAATGGTGTGAAATTATCTGGAAAGAAACTTGTTCTTCTTGGTGCGGGAGGAGCGTCCAGAGCTATTGCCTATGCGTTCGCTAAAGAAGTGGAAGAAATAGTAATTCTAAACAGAACCCCAGAAAAAACCGCTATTCTGTCAAAACAATTGGAGCTTCAATTCAGCAAGAAAGTGACAAGTGGTCCTCTAACTTCAGACCGCCTAGGAAAAAGTCTAAAAAACGCGGATATTCTTATCAATGCGACGAGTGTAGGCATGCATCCAAATTCAAAACTGAGTTTAGTTGATTCTGAATTGTTGAATCAAAGCCTAGCTGTCTTGGATATAGTCTATGATCCGCTCGAGACAAAGCTTGCCAAGGAAGCGAAAGCAAAGGGGGCGAGATTCATCAGCGGATTAGAAATGCTGATTTACCAAGGAGCAGCATCCTTCGAAATCTGGACAGGGATGGAGGCGCCAGTAGAAGTTATGAGAAAGGTTGCACTTAACTCCCTTGCAGGTGCCTAAATTGAAGGGAGAAGCGGAAGCAGTAGCTCATGGAGCTGCTACCATCATTAATGCTATTGCCATAGGTGAAGGCGCAGCTTTTGGAGTAGACTTGTGGACAAAGGCTCTAGTTAAGCTCACTAACGAACCAAACTTTATCGAGGGAGAAATTATTTCTGACCCCAAAGAAAGCACAGTTTTGATCGAGAAAACAGTAAGGCGTGTTCTCGAGCATTTCGAAATGGAGACGCAGTTTGGAGCCAAAGTAAGAACCCGTTCAAACATACCTATCGCCCGTGGGTTGAAAAGCAGCAGTGCCGCGGCAAACGCGGTCACATTGGCAACGGTCGCAGCGCTGGGTAAATCTATTGAAGATTTAGAAGCCGTTAACTTGGGTGTTGACGCAGCCTTTGAAGCCAAAGTTACAATCACTGGAGCCTTTGATGACGCTTGTGCATCTTATTTTGGGGGAGTCGTCGTAACTGACAACCTGAATAGAAACTTAATTAGACGCGCTTCTCTGCCTGAGAACTTGTCAGTCTTGTTTCATGTTCCTTCTGAGAAGGCATATACGGCAAATTCAAATGTTGACAGACTCAGAGGTATTTCTCCTCTTGTTAAAATAGCCTTCAAAGAAGCGAGGCGTGGTAACTTTTGGACTGCTTTATCACTTAATGGATTAATTTATTCGTCTGCGCTGGGGTTTGATCCTTCGATTGCTCTTGAAGCATTAAACGCTGGTGCTGTTGCGGCTGGATTGTGCGGCAAGGGACCCGCGGTGACAGCTGTAGTGTCTGATGACTGTTTAGATCAAGTAAGAAATGTAATGCAAGCTCGTGAAGGTAAAATAATCTCCGCATTATTGAACTGTGAAATAGCCAGAGTGGTGGGTTAAAGGCATGACTGATGTAACTGTTCGGAAGACTGAGAATCTGAAAGGAGAAGTGTGTGCTCCTCCGTCTAAAGCATATACCCAAAGGATGCTTATTGCTGCGGCTCTTTCAAGAGGAGCGTCAAAACTTTCGAACCCGTTGGTTTCTGAGGATACAGAAGCAACCTTGCAAGCTGTAGAAGCTCTAGGCGCAAAAGTTCAAGTGAATGATGATTGTTGGGCTATTGAAGGGGCTAATCCTCTCAAAGGTGCAAGAAAGCCAATCGAATGCGGTGAATCTGGGGCCACATTACGCTTTATGATTCCAGTGGCAGCATTGGCATCTGAACCGTCAGTTTTTGTTCTTGGAAAAGGATTGGCCAAAAGACCAATCGAGCCGTTGCTCGACAGCTTAAAGCAGCTTTCTGTTAAAGCGTATTCTCAAAAGATTGGCCGCAAGGTAAGCGTTTGTGTGGAAGGCGGGGGCATACGTGGAGGTAGAACAACGATGCCTGGCGACGTAAGCAGTCAATTTGTTTCGGGACTGATGTTCGCCTGCCCACTTGCAAACGCTGATACACAATTAACTCTTACTTCACTCTTAGAGTCTAAGAGTTATGTTTTAATGACTGAAAACGTTCTTTCCAAACACGGAATTAGAGTGGATATTTCAGAAGATTTCAATCGCTTAAAAATCCCTGCAAAACAAACCTACTCGCCCGTGGACGCGAGAGTACCCGGGGATTTTTCATCTGCAGCATTCCTTTTGGCTGCATCAGCTATAACTACGTCAGAGGTTCACGTGAAAAATCTTGACTATGGCACAATCCAGGGGGACAAGGCAATTATGAGAATCCTTAAGCAAATGGGTGTGAACGGAAGAGTCTGCGAAAATGAGGTAGAAATAGATGGCAACGGTGAGCTACTAAATCCTTTGGATATAGATGCAAGCGATATTCCAGACCTTGTTCCAGTTTGCACAGCTTTGGCCTGTTATGCCAACGGAACATCGAGAATTCATGATGCAGAAAGACTTAGACTAAAAGAGTCAGACAGACTCGTGGCACTATATTCAGAACTGGGAAAAATGGGCGCAAGCATAACAATGGATGAAAGCAGCTTAACCATAAACGGGCCGTCCCATCTTCATGGAGCTACAATAGACTCACACAATGATCACCGCATTGCGATGGCTTGTTCAGTGGCAGCCTTAAGGGCTGAGGGCGAAACCGTGATTCAGAACGCAGAATGCGTTCGAAAGTCTTATCCGCTCTTCTTCAATGATTTACGCAGAATAGGAGTTGAAGTCGTTGGCGGGGAACTCATTAGGTAAAGAGTTTGTAGTCACATCCTTTGGAGAAAGCCACGGAAGACAAGTAGGTGTTGTTATTGACGGCTGCCCAGCAGGATTACCGTTGTCAGAAGCAGACGTTCAAGCTGATTTGGAAAGACGTATTCCATTAGAAAAACCCGAAATCGTATCTGAGCGAATTGAAAAAGACAGGGTAAGAATTAGTTCAGGAGTCTTTAATGGTTTCACTACGGGCGCGCCAATTTGCATTTCGGTTGAAAATAAGAAAACTCGATCGACAGATTACGAGGCAATCAAAGATCGCCCAAGACCCGCCCACGCGGATTACACTGCACGAGTTAAGTATGGAGGATTCAACGATTATCGAGGAGGAGGCCGTTTTTCCGGAAGAGTAACTGTTGCTCTGATTATGGCAGGAGCGGTGGCCAAGAGACTGTTGGGTCGATTTGACATAGACGTTTGGGCTTACACCAAGGCAATTGGGAAAATAAGAACATGTAAACCTTTGACTTTTGAAGAAATTCGACAGAGAAAGTACGAATCAAGCGTTAGATGCCCAGATTTAGCGTGTGCTGAAAATATGGAAAAGGCAATAGTTGAAGCAAAAAAGGCAGGAGAAAGCTTAGGAGGAGTAATTGAGTGTGCAGCATTGAATGTTCCAGTGGGAATCGGAGAACCTCTGTTCGATGCGTTGGATGCAGATTTGGCTAAAGCGGTTCTTTCCGTTCCGGCTGTGAAGGGGGTCGAGTTTGGAGCAGGTTTCGGTGTTACAGAATTAAGAGGTTCTGAAGCTAACGACGCTTTCCAGATCCAAGAGGGGGAAGTCAAAACTTCCACGAATTTTGCTGGAGGAATTCTTGGGGGTATTTCTTCAGGAATGCCCATCACAATTCGAGTTGCAATAAAGCCAACTCCATCCATCAATATAGAGCAACAGACAGTTAACTTATCTACGATGAGGAACGTAAAATTAAAAATTGGAGGAAGACACGACCCCTGCGTTGTCCCAAAAGCGGTGCCCGCAGTGGAAGCCGCCGTCGCCATAACTATAGTTGATCATATGATTCGAGCGGGTTTCATTTCCAAGGTCCTGAAGGAGCGATAGTTTTGGAAAATCTTAAGCAGTTGCGCTTGAAAATCGATGAAGTTGACGAGCAGATTCTGCAATTTCTGGTTAGAAGAGTTGAGGTATGTCAGGCTGTGGGTGCCGCAAAGAGAGCAAGAAGGTTGCCGATCCGCGATGTTAATCGTGAGGCTGAAATTTTCAAACGGATCCGCGAAAAAGCTGCCAAATTGGGTTTAGACCCTGTTCAAGTTGAGGCAGTTTATCGCGAAATAGTTAATATGTGCAGTTCCGTTCAAGAGTAGAAAAGAAACTCTTTACGGAGAGTTGCAAGTATGCTATACGAGATAAACGAGAAAGCCCTAAGACTCGAATGGGAAGGCAAGAAAATAATTCGCCTAAACCTAGGCGATCCAGACTTAGAAACGCCGCCCGAAATAATCGAAGCTGCATACCAGGCGATGAAGGAAGGAAAAACAAAGTATTCCTCTTCATACGGAGAAAATAAACTCCGAGAGAAACTCGCTGAAGTTCACGGCGTCAAAACTGAAAACATTGTTATTACGCCTGGTTCAAAATGGGGCGTTTTCGCAACCATGTACTTGTTGCTGAAAGGGACTGGAAACGTTATCATCCCAACCCCGTATTGGACCGCTTACGGTTTAATCGCCAAGAGTCTTGGCGCAAAAACCAAATTGCTGAAAACAGAATTGGAAAATAATTGGAAAATAGACTTAGACAAGCTTGAAGCATTGATCGATAAAGACACTAAAATGATAATTCTTAACAACCCAAACAATCCCACCAGTAAAGTCATGGACGACGAAACCCTCGATGGAATCGTAGAAATAGCGGACAAAAAAGAAATCACCATATTGTCAGATGAAGTTTATGGGACTATCGCCTTCACGAAAGTTAAAAGCATCTTGAACTATGATAATGGCTGCAATCACATATTGAGTAATGGTTTTTCTAAGACATTCACCATGACCGGTTGGCGCATCGGCTACATCGTAGCTGATAGACAATTAGTGGACAACATTACTAGGCTTAACCAAATAACCATCAACAATGTTCCCGTTTTTATTCAGGAAGCAGCGCTCAAAGGACTTGAATTACATAAGAAAATTGCCACCCAAATAAAAAACAAGTATAAAGAAAGAGCCATTATGGCAAGCAAAATACTCTCAAAAGCAGGCCTTAAGTTCACTAAGCCCGAGGCTCCCTTCTATGTGTTTCCAAAACGTGTTGGCTTGGATTCAGAAAAATTCACTTTGGAATTACTTGACAAAGGCGTAGCTATCGCTCCTGGAACTTCGTTTGGTGACTATAGAGAACACTTCCGAATCTCGCTAACCGCGCCTAATGACCAAATTGAAACCGCGCTTAACAAGATTTGTGAGGTTTTAGAATGATAACTGCTGTCCTTGGAGCGGGAAAAATGGGCGTTTGGTTCGCAAAATTCTGCAAAGAAAAAGGGGACGAAGTAATTCTCGCAGACAGAAACGAAGAAAAACTGACAAAACTTGAGAACGAACTCGGAATAGAAACTGCTGATTTTGAAGAAGCGGTGAAAGCAGCTGACAGAATCATGATTTGCGTCTCAATCAGTTCATTTGAAGAAGTCGTCAAAAAAATAGGACCAATAGTTCAAGAAGACCAAGTTGTCATGGACATCTGCTCCGTCAAGAATTTCCCCGTAAAGGTGATGCATGAAAACATTAAACATGGATTGGTTCTTGGCACTCATCCGGTTTTTGGCCCCGGTAGCAAAGGGGTTAAACACAAAACCTACGTCCTTACACCTACGAATGAAAAAGAATCAAAATACGCCAACGAATTCAAAGAGTGGCTTGAAAACGAAAAAGCCCACGTGTTCGTGATGTCGCCGCAGAAGCATGATGAATTAATGTCCGTTGTACTCGGACTCCCACATTTCCTAGGCTTGATTGCCTGTGAAACCCTTCTCGAGCAGAAGAATTTCCCTGAAACCAAAATTGTAGCTGGAACAACCTATCGAATGCTTTTCACCTTGGCGGAGGCAACAGCTCTCGAGACTCCTGACTTGTTCGCTAATCTGCAAATGAACTTACCCAATATGGGAAAAATTGAAGACCAATTCATTTCCAAAGCCCAAGAGTGGCTAGACCTGATTAGACAAAAAAATTCTCAAGCAATTATCGAAAAGATGGAGAAGCTTAAAACAAAACTTCTTATGACTGATAGGGACTTTGCCAAATCTTATGAGGTTATGTACAAAATGCTGGAATCAACTGAAAAATGAATTACCTAAACGGCTTTTGGATATGAACCTAGAATTTTTATGAAAGCCGCATATTTTTCCAGCGCTTTTAAGGCTTTGACGCACCGTTTTTCGGTTCGGTGACCTTCAAAGTCCAGATAAAAATTGTATTCCCAGGGTGTTTGTTTTGTGGGTCTGGATTCAATTTTGGTGAGGTTGATATCTCTTCTGGCAAATTCGCCTAGAGCATGGTATAATGAGCCTGGGGCATGAACGGCTGAGAATATTATGGATGTTTTGTCTTTGCCAGTTGCTCCTGAGTCGGTTTTGGATAAGACGAAGAATCGGGTGTAGTTTTCTGTGTTGTCTGCTATGTCTTTGGCGAGGATCTGCATTCCGTATATTTTGGCTGCTCTCTCGCTTGCTACTGCTGCAGCATTTTTCAAGGCTTTTTCTTTGAGCATTTTAACGGATCCTGCAGTGTCATATGTGGGAATAAGCTCGCGTCCCAGTTCCTCTAGGAAGGTTCGACATTGTGCTAAAGCTTGGGGATGAGAGTAAATTGCCTTTATGTCTGCCATCGTTGTACCTGGGTTCGCTATGAGGCAGTGCTCGATTTTGACGATGACTTCGCCGCAAACTTTCAAGTCATAATTGAGAAATAGGTCGTAATTCTGGGAGACGCTGCCTTCGAGGCTGTTTTCAAGAGGCACTATGCCATAAGGGGTCTCCTGTTTTTCCACTTTTTCAAAGACATCCCTGAAGTCTCGACAAGGCTCAACATGTGTATCTGCCCCGAAGAATTGGAAAACTGCGCTTTCGCTGTAAGCACCCCGTTCGCCTTGGAAAGCAATTTTCACTTTTTATTTCCCTGCTTCCGGTTTTTGACTAAACACTTGTTTATTCCGTTAATCATGGCTTCAACGCTGGCCATAACTATGTCTTCTCTGGCTGCCCGTGCCGATACTATGGTACCTTTTTCATCTTCTACTTTTATGACAACTTCTGCCACCGCGTTGGAACCGCCGGTTATGGCTTCTAATCGGTACTCATTTAATGTGATGTTTGCAAGGTTACTTGTAAGCTTCGTGATAGACTTCAAAACTGCATCCACAGGTCCAACTCCTGTCTCCGCGGCGACGTATTCTTTTCCGTCCAAAACCAGTCTCACTGATGCAGTGGGAATAACTTTTACTCCTGTCATCACCGCAAGATCAGAGAGTTCAATGATTTTTTCTTCACCTAACACTTCGCCCATAACGGAGGAAGTCAAAGCAATTAGGTCGGCGTCGGTTACCATTTTTCCCTTGTCACCTAGCGCCTTGACTCTTTGTACAATTTCCTTCAATTGCTCCTCAGTAGGATGAATGCCTATCTCATCGAGTTCGGCTTTGATTCCCCTCGTTCCTGCCAGTTTGCCAACAACGAGTTTTCTAGTGCGCCCGACCAACTCGGGCTTGATAGGTTCAAATGTTAAAGGTTTTTCGGTAATACCACGGGTGTGAATTCCCGATTCATGTGCGAAAGCATTTTCTCCAACAATTGCCTTATTAGCCTGCACAAATAAGCCCGTTAACGTGGCGACCATTCTTGAAGTGCTGTACAACAAGTGCGTGTTCACCCCTGTCTTGCATTTGTATAGCAAGTGCAGAGCCATTACAATTTCTTCCAGTGACGCATTGCCGGCTCTTTCTCCTAAACCGTTAATGGTGCAATGGACTTGGGTTGCGCCTGCCTCAACAGCAGCTAATGAGTTTGCAACGGCCATGCCGAAGTCGTCGTGGCAATGAACGCTAATTGGCACAGTGACCACAGTCTTCAAGTCTTCGATGAGTTTAGCCATTGTTTTCGGAATCATTATGCCCACGGTGTCAGGTACATTTAGCCTATCCATGCCCGCGTCCTGCGCTGTTTTACAGACTTTCTTAAGGAATTGCAATTCAGACCGCGTGGCGTCCATGGGAGAGAATTCACAGGTTAATCCAGCCTTCTTCACGTACTTTATCGAATCCATGGTTGCTGAAAGTACCTGTTCAGGGGTCATGTTAACAGCATATTTCATCTGCACTGAAGAAGTCGGGATGAAAACGTGAACGGTATCAACTTCGCATTCTATAGCTGCATCTATGTCGTTTTTATTAGCACGAGACAGCCCGCAAATCTCAGATTTTAACCCTGCCTTAACTATGTCTTTGATGACTTTTTTTTCGCCCTCAGAAGAACTGGGGAAACCAGCTTCAATAGCATCGACACCCAGAAGGCTCAGCTGATTTGCTATCTCAATTTTATCTTCAATAGTGAGCGAAACGCCAGGAGACTGCTCACCATCTCTTAAAGTTGTGTCAAAAATGCGGACATTGGAAATAGGGGCTGTTGCTTTCATTTTTTCAATCAACCAGTAGCTTGCGCTATGGCGTCGGCGATGGCTTCCGCCATGCCCGTGGTGGTTTTCTTTCCGCCTAAATCAGGAACCGTGTTTTTCGCCTTCAGCGTTTTGACTACGGCTTCTTCTATGGCTGCTGCTGCTTTTATGCACTTGGGGTCGTTGTATCGTTCGCCCAGCCATTCCAGCATCATTTTAGCGGAGAGTATCATGGATAATGGGTTTGCTGTTTGTTTGCCTGCTCTGTTTGGTGCTGACCCGTGTATGGGTTCGAATAGCGCGAAGCTATCTCCTATGTTTGCACCGGGTGCCATTCCTAAACCTCCAACTAATTGTGCTGCTTCGTCGCTTAGAATATCACCGAACATGTTGCATGTGCAGAGCACATCGAATTTTTGAGGTTCTTTGATTAATCGCATTGATGCTGCATCTACGTATAATTCGTTAAATGCGATATCGGGATATTGTTTGGAGACTTCGCGGCAGACGCTTGCAAACAAGCCGTCTGTGATGCGCATTACGTTGGCTTTGTGGATGGCGGTGACTTTCTTTTTGCCGTTGCGTAGGCGGGCAACTTCGAATGCTCGTTTTGCGATGCGTTCGCATGCTTTTCTTGTAATTATGCGTAGGCAGAGGGTTGTGTCGCCTATGGCGAATTCTAAACCTTTGTAAACGTCTTCGGTGTTTTCTCGAACGAAATACATGTCGATGTCGGGCCTCATTGCAGCTGCAGCCGGGTATGCTTTTATTGGGCGTAGGTTGGCGTATAAATCAAACATCAACCGCAGTTTGATTATGACGTCAGCCGCTGTTTCTCCAACTGGTCCTTTCAGGCAAGCGTGCGAGTCTTTGATTTTTTGGAGACTGTCTTCTGGTAGCGCAACTCCTCGTTTTTCTTTGCATGTGTCGCCCGCTTCAGCGAAAGCCAATTTGAAGGTCAAGTCGAATTTCTTCTGTATTGCTTCAAGGATTTTTATGGTGGCGTCGGTTAGTTCGGGTCCTATGCCGTCGCCTGGAATTACGGATATTTTGTATTCTGTCATTTCTTGTTCATCTTCTTTCGTAAGTTTTCAATTAATCCGCCATCGGATAATATCTCCATGATAAACGGTGGAAGCTTTGTACCTTGAAGTGTCTGTTTCCTTGTCAGGTTTTTTATCTTGCCTTCTTCAAAATCGACGCTCACTTCGTCGTTGTTGTCTACTGCTTTAGATATGCCTCTGCATTCGATAACGGGTAGGCCAATGTTTATGCTGTTGCGGTAGAATATTCGTGCAAACGATTCAGCTAACACGCATTGCACACCTGCATACTTTAGTGCTAATGGGGCTTGTTCTCTGCTTGAGCCGCAGCCGAAGTTCTTTCCGCCGATGACTATAATGCATTTTTCCGCCTTCTTGGGGAAGCCAGGGTCCAAGCCTTCCATGGCATGCTTTGCTAATTCAGCTGTGTCTATCAGCGACAGCCATTTTCCGGGTAAAATGACATCTGTGTCGATATTGTTTCCGAATTTTACAGCTTTTCCGTGGACTGATTTCATATTTCCTATGCCTCCACTTCTCTTGGGTCAGTTAGTTTCCCAGTTAGAGCAGAAGCCGCTACCACAGCAGGTGAAGCTAAGTAGACTCCCGCTTCGGGGCTACCCATTCTTCCAATGAAGTTCCTATTTGAAGTGCTGACACAGACTTCTCCCGAGGCCAATAAGCCAATGTGCCCACCTAGACAAGGTCCACACGTAGCACCACAGACTAGTGCCCCTGCCGCTGTGAAGATTTCCATCAGACCTTCCTTTAGTGCTTGAGCATAAACTTCTTGGGACGCGGGAATCACCAATGCCCGCACTCCTCTCTTAACTTTTTTGCCTTTCAGGATCTGCGCTCCTATTCTCAGGTCTTCGATTCGGCCATTGGTGCAAGATCCGATAAAGGCTTGGTTAATTTCAACGTCGCCTACTTTGCTTATGGGCTTAACGTTGTCGACAGAATTGGGACACGCAACTTGTGGTTCTAGTTCGGAGACGTCAATTTTGATTATTTTTTCGTATTTTGCGTCTGCGTCGCTTTTCCATTGATCAGAATTCAAATTGGCTTTGGGGACTCTACCTTCTAAGAATTTGCGGGTGGTTTCGTCTGGTTCAACAACACCGTTTTTTGCGCCCATCTCCACGGCCATGTTGCAAACGGTCATTCTGCCAGAGATGCTCATTTCCCGCATTGTCTCTCCTGTGAATTCGGTGCTTTTGTAGATGGCTCCGTCTACGCCTACCTTCCCGATTATGGAAAGGATTAGATCTTTTGGAGTGATGTATTTTTGGAATTTTCCTTCGATGTTGAATTTAATTGTTTTCGGAACCTTCAGCCATAGTTTTCCAGTTGCGAAAACGGCTGCGGCTTCTGTTGAGCCTATACCTGTTGCGAATGACCCGAATGCTCCGTAAGTGCATGTGTGAGAGTCAGCGCCCACTATCAGAGAGCCCGGAGTGACGTAGCCCTGCTCAGGCATTACTTGGTGACAGATGCCGCCTTCGCCAACATCATAAATGCGAATGGATTGCTCATTTGCAAATTTGCGGAGCATTTTGTGCAGTTCGGCCATCTTAACTGATTCCGCTGGTATTTGATGATCTAGTATTATAACCACTTTTTTGTTGTTCCAAACTTTTGAAACGCCTATTCTTTTGAAGGCTTCTATGGCTAAGGGACCGGTTAAGTCATGGACCATGATAACGTCTACGTTTGCGTCCACAATTTCACCTGGTTGTACGATGCTTTTGCCTGAAGCTTCAGCCAGGATTTTTTCGGATATATTCATGTTTCTTGCCTCTTTTCGGTTTTCTGGTAATTTGGTTACTTTTATTCTGTGATTCCCACTTTTTGCGGGTCTCGAAGTTAAGGCTTTCTCTGGGTGCGTGGTGGTTACCATGTTGTATTTTGCTACTATCGTAAAGTTAGGTTTGCTGGGCTACGCTATTCGAGCTTTGAGCGTTTTGGGGTTCTGAAACAGAAGAAAAAGTGGAATTTTTCAGTCGATCTTTATTGATTTTGATCCTCGTGATAGGGCCGTAATTCCCGTTCGCGCGAGTTCTATTACACCTGAAGCTTTCATCAGATTTTGGAAGGCATCTATTTTGTCGGGTGTACCTGTGATTTCCACCATTAAGCTGTCCGGAGAAACGTCGACAACTCGACCTCTGAACACGTGTACGCAACTGATTATATCGGCTCTCTCTTTGACACTTGGGACGTGGACTTTAATCAGGGCTAGTTCGCGGGAGACAATATTACTTTGGTCTAGTTCTGCAACCTTAACAACATCTATCAGCTTTTGCAGTTGCTTGACCACTTGATCGAGAGTCTTTTCGTCTGCGGTAACGGTTATTGTTATGCGCGCTAAGTCTTTTTTTTCTGTGGCTCCTACCGTTATGCTTTCTATGTTAAAGTTACGTCTTCGGAACAAGTTTGCCACGCTGTGGAGTACACCTGGCTTATTTTCTACTATTGCTGAGACCACTCTGGTTTTGCCATTTTCCATCTAATAATCCCCCATTTGTTGAGGCAATCCGCAGCCTGGAGGTACAAAAGGCACTACGTCTTCCTCAGACCCAATAGGTACATCGATTACAGTTGTTACTTTGCTTTTAAGTGCTTTTTTGACCGCGTTTTGGAATTCAGGTATTGAAGCTACTCGAATGCCATGTGCCCCGTATGCTTCTGCTAGCTTAACGAAATCAGGTGTTTTGCCCAAATGCACTGCCATGTACCGTTTTTTGTAGAGCATTCTTTGCCATTGTGCTACCATGCCCAGTACTGAGTTGTTCAATACAATGATAGTAACGGGTATGTCTTCTGCGATCGAACAGGCTAGTTCTTGCTCAGTCATTAGGAAACTTCCATCTCCAGCTATGTCCATCACTATTCTGTCGGGGCAAGCAACTTTAGCGCCCAACGCCGCTGGGAAACCGAAACCCATTGTTCCCAAGCCGCCTGAGCTGATGAATGTTCTCGGTTTCAGAGCTTTGAAATACAGTGCTGACCACATTTGGTTCTGGCCTACTTCAGTAGTTACTATGGCGTTTTCAGGCAGCAATTTTCTTAATTCTGTTAGCAATGCTTTCGGGTTTAGCTCTTTGGGAATTTCTTTCATAACTGGAATTAGCTTCTCTTTAACTTCTTTCACCCGTTTTGTCCATGTTGGACCTTCTTGGGCAAGTAATTTATTTTCTGTAGCAGTGTGAAGCATTTGCAACGCGATTTTAGCATCGCCCACCACTGAAACGTCTACGTCTACATTCTTTCCGATTTCTGCTGCGTCTATGTCTACGTGTATTTTCTTAGCGTTAGGTGCAAAGGAGTTCAGGTTCGCTGTTGCCCTATCAGAGAACCTTGTTCCTATAGCTAAGAGAACGTCGGCTTCTCCCATCAGTCTGTTGGCAGCTGGGTTTCCATGCATTCCTATGTTGCCAATGGATAAGGGGTGATTCTCCGGGAATGATCCTTTTCCCATAAACGTAGTGGCTACCGGCGCCATAAGCATATCAGACAATTGCATAAGCTGATCTGAAGCATTGGCCAATATTACTCCGCCACCAGCCAGAATTAATGGTCTTTCAGCTTTGGTCAATAGTTCGGCCGCTTTGCTAATCGATTCTAAATCGGGTTCTGTAACTGGCTTGTATCCTCGGGCGTCAATTTTATCTGTAAATTCCACTTCTTCGGTATCTGCCTGCACATTCTTGGGCAGGTCAATTAGAACTGGCCCAGGTCTCCCCGTTGTGGCAATGTAAAATGCGGTGTTTACGATGCTGGGGATTTCGGCAACTTCTCGTACTTGATAATTATGTTTAGTTATTGGTGTGGTAATTCCTATTATATCGGCTTCTTGGAATGCGTCTCTGCCGATCATGTAGGATGTGTTAACTCCTTTAGAAGGAACTTGACCGGTTATGGCAATTATTGGTGAGGAATCCATATAGGCGTTGGCAATTCCTGTAACGAGGTTTGTGGCTCCGGGGCCTGATGTTGCCATACAAACTCCCGGTCTGCCGCTAGCTCTTGCGTAGCCTTCCGCAGCGTGGGCTGCGCCTTGTTCGTGTCGAGCTAGTATGTGGCGGATTTTTGTGTTTCCGCATAGTGCGTCATAAACTGGGAGTATGGCTCCTCCGAGTATTCCGAACATTACGTCAACTTTTTGACGCTCTAGAGATTCTATTAAGGCTTTTGCGCCTGACATTTTGGTCATTTCTTTCGGCACCTTTTGTTAGCTATGAAACTATGATGGATTGAGGAGAATTTCGTGTTTGAAAATTTGTTTGAGGATTCTTTAGAGGGTTGCCTGAACAAAACTGCGAACGAATACTGGACAGAGGTGGCGATCCCTCACGTTCTTTCCTCCAAGGAATAAAGTCAATTTCATACGTTGAAATTAACATAAAAAGATTGTGGTGACTAGATTCTGTGGAGCGGTTGAATTATTCTTCTCTTGATTGGAACTTTTGTGGAACTTTTGAGAAGCAAAATTCTGGGCGAAAGGAATAAAAATTTTGATAAAGGAAAAATTGAAAGTCTTATTAATTCTCAGTTTTTTTCGTCTTGCAATTTAAGGCTGTGAGTACGTTCATACCGCTTAGTACTACGTCCATGCTTGCCATGACTATGTCTTCTCGTACTCCTGTTGCTGTTGCTGTTCTTGTCTGCTTTGCGCATTCGAACGACAACTTCAACCATGGCGTCAGTCCCGCCAGTAATCGACTTCACATGGTACTGCTCTAGGACGATGGGCTCGGTTTCAAGCACTGCTCTTTTCACGGCGTTAATCACTGCGTCTACTGGACCGACGCCTATAGCTGCTCCTGAGACTTCTTTATCGCACACCTTAAGCCTCACTGAAGCTGTTGGGGTAACGTTGTTTCCGCTTACAACTGTGACTTCTTGCAGTTGAATGGCTTTCGGTTTTGCCAATCCGGTAACGGCTTCTGCAATTGCTAGCAAATCGGAGTCTGTTAGGATCTTACCTTTGTCCCCTACGCTTTTGACCCGTAGCCAGATTTCTTTTAGTTGTTCTTCATTTGGGTGTAGCCCCATTGCTTCTACGGATGCTTTTATGGCGTGTGAGCCACTATGTTTTCCTGGCGAGATACGTCTTGCGACGCCAACCATGCCGGGGTCGTAGGGCTCATAGGTAATTGGGTTCTCTAACAGCCCTTGGGTATGTATGCCTGATTCGTGTGTGAAAGCGTTTTCCCCGACTATAGCTTTGTTGGGTTGAACCTGGATTCCTGTGAGTCTTGAAACTAATTGGGACGTGCTGTAGAGAAGCTCGGTTTTAATGCCAGCATCAACATTGTACAACGCCTTCAAAGCTACAACTATTTCTTCCAACGAAGCGTTCCCTGCACGTTCTCCTAAGCCATTAATGGTGCAATGCACCTCGCTGCATCCCGCGCGTAATGCGGCTACAGAGTTAGCAACGGCCATACCAAAATCGTTGTGGCAGTGCACACTCAACGGAACGGTGAGGCTGGTGACGAGGTCGTGATAAAACTCGTAGGATTGTTCGGGAGTGAGTACGCCTACAGTGTCGCATGCTACGACTCGGTCGGCTCCGGCAGCTATTCCTGTTGTGAAGATTTTTTTAAGGTAGTCTCGGTCGCTTCGTGTGGAATCTTCTGCTGATAGCTCCACTATTAAGCCGAAGTCCTTGGCATGTTTTACGCAATCTTCAGTTATTTTGAGGACTTGCTCGCGCGTCTTCTTTAGCTTCCAATCTATGTGAATATCGCTGGTTGGGATAACAAGGTGAATACTGGTAGCGCCAGATTTGCCAACCGCGTCTATGTCACTTCGAACTCCTCTGGAACAACTGCAGATTTCAGCCTTCAAGCCTGCTTGAGCGATAAGCTTGACTGCTTCCATCTCGCCTTCAGAAACGGCCGCGAACCCTGCTTCAATAATGTCTACCCCTATCTCGTCTAACCTTTGAGCAATTCTAAGTTTGCTTTCAGGGGTTAAGGAGACTCCAGGTGTTTGTTCTCCGTCGCGGAGAGTTGTGTCTAAAATTTTAATTTTTTTCTGAAAACAGTTAGGGCTGGATAAAGCAATTCCCCATTATAATCACTTGCAACTCTCTTCAGAGCGGCACGCTTAAATATAAAATTTATGGTGTCATACTTCACTGAGGCTGATTAAGTTGAGAAGCGACGAAGTCAAATGTGGAGTAGAACGCGCAGCTCACCGAGCCCTACTCAAATCATTAGGACTAACAAACAAAGATTTCTCTAAACCATTCATCGGCATAGCAAACAGTTACACGTCCGTCGTGCCCGGACACATTCACCTGCAACGATTGGGCGAAGCCGTAAAAGACAGGCATCCTTGCAGCAGGAGGCACACCCTTCGAATTCAACACCATAGCCGTATGCGACGGCATAGCCATGGGACATGAAGGCATGCGTTACAGCTTGCCAAGCCGCGAACTCATCGCTGACTCAGTAGAAGTCATGATGCAAGCCCACCGCTTAGACGGTATGGTCATGATTTCCAACTGCGACAAAGTCACCCCCGGCATGCTCATGGCAGCAGCACGCATAGATGTGCCCGCAATCTCCGTGACAGGCGGCGCCATGAAGTCAGGCAGTCTAAACGGAAAAAAAGTCGGCGTAGACCAAGTCTTCGAAGCCACAGGTCAAGCTTTCGCCGGAAAAATCAGCGATAAAGAACTAGCCAAACTAGAAGAAGTGGCTTGCCCCGGATGCGGCAGCTGCAACGGCTTATTCACCGCCAACACCATGGCATGCATGACTGAAGCCTTAGGCATGTCGCTACCTTACTGCGCCACCGCTTTGGCAGTAAGTGCAGCAAAGGAGCGGATAGCCAAAGAATCAGGCATGAAAATTGTTGAACTTGTTCGCAACGGCGTTAAGCCATCCAGCATCATGACAAAGGCAGCTTTCGAAAACGCCGTTATCGTGGACACTGCTTTGGGCGGCTCTTCAAACACGGTGTTGCATCTTTCTGCGATAGCTAAGGAAGCAGGCGTTTCGTTGCCGATTATGACTTTCGATGATATCAGCCGCAAAGTGCCCCACTTAGCCAGTATGGTTCCCAGCGGACCTCACGACATGGAAGAACTGGATAATGCAGGCGGAATCCCGGCAATGATGAAGCAGCTTAAGCAGTTCCTGCACACAGACGCTCTAACTGTTACAGAAAAGACTGTGGGGGAAAACATCAAAAACGTCCAAGTAATAGATGCCGAAGTGATTCGACCGCTAAGCAACCCTGTTCACAAGGAAGGTGGCATAGCCATTCTCAAAGGAAACTTGGCACCTAAAGGTGCTGTCGTCAAAGCAGTTGCAGTTTCGCCCAAAATGCTCAAGCATGTGGGTCCCGCAAAAGTGTACGAGGCAGAGAAGGACGCCATTGCAGCTATGAAGCGCAAGGAAATCGTGGCAGGCGATGTCGTTGTCATCCGCTATGAAGGACCAAAAGGTGGACCAGGCATGCCTGAAATGCTTATGCCAACGGCAACCATATCGGGAATGGGCTTAAGCGAATCCGTAGCCTTAATCACTGATGGACGTTTCTCAGGTGCCACACGTGGAGGATGCATTGGGCACGTTGCTCCGGAAGCTGTCGACGGAGGACCTATTGCAGTTCTAAAGAACGGCGACATTATAACTATCGATATTCCAAACCGAATCCTGAGCGTCGATTTATCTGAGCAGGAAATGAAGAAAAGGCTGTCAGCGTGGAAACCAAGACCTCCGAAGATAACTAAGGGTTACTTGTCGAGGTATCAGCCAACACCCACAGAATAATAAACAGAATCGATGAGCCTTGCGGCTCATTTTCAGTTTTTTTCTTTCTTTTTCAATTTAGAATTGTGAAAGAAATAGTGAATTGGGCTTCTACTTTTTATCTGTGATAGATCGGCCTATCATTCCGCCGCGCATTCCCATTTCCATATGAGTAACCGTTTTGTGGCGGACAATAAGTGTAGGCTCCGCCCATTCCTGGGTAACTATTTCTTCCGTATCCATAAGCACCGTTGGCTCCAGCTGAAATTCCAGATTGTGGAACTTGGTTGTTGCCGCTTGGGTTGTAGGCATACCCTTGTTGGTTGAGGTTTTGCGCGTAAACCGCGCCTACTACTGCCACCACGACGAGGATCGCTAATGTAGTCGTGAGGATGATGCTTTTTGTTTTTTCCATTTGTATTACCATTCTATATAATGGCTTGCGGGCGGTATGAGAGTTGGCTGATACGAATCTGTTGCTTGGTGAAACGTTTTTAAAACGTTGTTTTCGGCTTGTTGAAATGGTTTTTCTTTGGAGTTATCTTTAAATCCGTGTAATAACACCGTTATTAAGGATCGAGTATGAGAAGAATCAGCTTATTTCTGATAATTGCTATTGCGTCGTTGGCTTCTCTAATTGCGGTAGTTGCGGCTGGGTACATTGTCTTAACAGAGACACCTTCGTCTTCTACGACTCCGTCTAACCCTATAGGGCAGATGTTTGGTGGTATGGGAGGAATGATGGGTGGAACTACAGCTGCACAAGTTCAGGCTCAGAATTCAGCTGCACCCTACCTTGGAGTAGCTTTCATCGCTTTGGTAAGTGTTGCGATAGTTGGCGTTGTCGGATTGATTTATTTATTAGCTTTTCCAGAAATCAGAAATCGAACAGGTATTGCTCCAACTCTCGCTCCGCAGACCACGGTATTGCATATTGGCGGAACAATAGATGAAACAGCGCAAGCCCCAATCAACTCAGTCGTTAAGACGCTAACAGTTGAAGAGCGCAAAGTTGTCGAGGTACTTACGGCTCATCAAGGCAAGTACCTGCAGAAGTACATCCGCAGCGAAACTGGGCTTAGCAGGTTGCAAATTCACAGAATTGTCGCACGCTTAGCCGAAAGAGGCATTGTAACTTTGGAAAAGATCGGCAACACAAATTCGGTAAAATTAGCGAGCTGGCTAGTTTAGACTGATTGCAAGCAAGTTGTTTTTTCCCTTTTTATGTTTGGTTTTTAGTAGCGTTTTCCGCGGTTCAGATAAGCCCATATAACAGTCACAAATACGGGCAATAAGGTGAGTACAACTAGCAAATAGTTTAGCCCAGGGCTTAATCCGTAAGGAAAAGTTAGGGTAGTCAAAAGGTCGCGGACGAAGAATTCCCAAACTGCAAGGTAAGAAATGACTGCTGTTATGATAAGTGCTGTTACCGCAATTCTTCGGGTGTTGTAGATTTCGAGAATGTCAATATGGGCACGGTGGGTTTCAGCTAGAACCCCAAGGTGATCTGTTAGCTCGTCGAGAGCATCTTTTATGAGGAAGTCGAGTCTGGAGTTGAGTTCTTTTACTTTTTCCTGCATGGATTCGTATTCGTGGTATAAGTCTAGAAGGATGAGTTTTTCCTGTTGCAGTTCTTGGTATTCTTTCCAGAGTTGTCTTTCATCTTCGTGTGATGCCCTTTTCATTGCGGGCTCTACTTTGAAGGTGATTTCTCTTATGCTGTTGACGAAGGTGGTTACTTCATCCACGATTTTTTTGTCGACATCTTGTAGTTTCGCGATCTCCGATGCGATTTCGTCGAAGTCTGTGTGGATAACGTAAGCGTTACTCATGCTAATTTCTAATAGAGAATTTGCGTGAATAAACATTTTGTGATTTGCTTAGTGGATTACGGTTGAGATGTCTAATTGCTTAGGCATATTCTGCGAAAGCAGCTCCCGGTCTTTTTCGAGTGGATTTTTGAAACATTTAAATAAAAAGCAGCCCGTATTTTTGGACATGCCACGCTCACGTAGATTCCGCAAAAGCCAAAATCAGGTTAAGCCTGAATGGGGCAAAAATAATCCACAATCAAAAGCAAAAAACAAGAAATTGACGATTTATGTAGGCATTATTGCCATCGCAATCGTAATTGGCGCAAGCTTACTGGTTACGAGTTTAAGCGGCATGTTTGCTTCTCCTATCGAGTAGTCCATCGCCAAGTTTGACACCAACACCAAGTCCTACACCTGTTCCAACACCAACTGTTCCATCTTTAACGACACCAGCGGGCGAGTACAGTTCAAATGGAACAATAGTTTTGCTTGAGACGTCAATGGGTAACGTCTTCATCCAGTTGCGAGATGACAAACCGATTACTTCCGGGAATTTGAAAAACTTGCTCAAGAGGGAAAATATGATAACACAATTTTCCACCGGGTCATCGCTAACTTCATGATTCAAGGCGGAGATCCAACCGGAACAGGCTACGGAGACTCTTCCATTCCAAACATTCCAGACGAAATAGGCAACGATAACGTAAACGCTAAAGGCACAATCGCGATGGCAAATACTGGTCAACCTAACTCAGCAAGCAGCCAGTTTTTCATAAACACCGTGAACAACGGAGCGAACAGCGCAACTTTTGACTCGAGTTACACGGTCTTCGGAACCGTAATCCAAGGCATGGATGTCGTTGATGCAATATCGCGCGTTGCCACAACAGGCTCCAATGGTTCACCACCAGATAGACCGTTGCAGGCTGTTGCTTTAATTAAAGCAATGGTTTTGCCTTAAGAAATTCGTTTTCCTTTTCTTTTTGTTTTAGATAAAATTTGGGATAGACGCCTACTTGTTGTGAAGCGTCAAGTTTTCTACTTTTCTTTTTCTTTTGGTTTAGAGCCAATTTCAACAACATTGAATGTTGACTTGGTAGTCTCTTTCCGCCCGCTACCATCTTGCCCACGCCGTGGTAGCCTTTGCTTCCAGTTTTGAAGTCTTTCTTGTCGAGGATGAAATTCTTGTTTTTCGTCATTAGTTGTACGGTTGCCATGTTTACTTCTTCGGCCATTTGGTTCACCTTTGTTAGGTTTCATGGTTTTGTTGCTTTTCATCTTTTCGCTCAGTGTTTGTTGTGGTTTCAACTTTCCCTGCTTTCGTGATGGTAATGGGTTTTTCGGGAAGGGCGATCCCCTTGATTCAGCATCAAATTCATTCGCTTAATAGGAAAATATAACCCCTCGCGGTTTCAACATGTGAAAAAAATTGTTCGTTTATGTGATGGAGGTTCTGTTCCAGTAGTAGACGTTTGGTATTTCTCTTCAAAACTGAAATTAGAATCGTCGAAGACTATGTCTAATCTCACGCCGTACGTTTTTGTTAAAGTATTCATTTGGTTCCAAATTGCAGCGGATAGACTATCAGCGGTCCACAACCCCCACACGCTATCTGTGGCTGATCTCAGTCCTGAACCGTAGTTCTTTGGGAGAACAAGAGCTACCTGACCGTTTACTGTTCCACGTGTATTTGCTTGAGTGGAGTGTATTTGGTTCCAGAAGTCTTTCATGGCTGTAAATTGGTCTTCGGTTAGAACTCCGTAAGGGTTTGACTCGGGATAATGTGGATAGTTGAAGACAACTATGTATTTGGCTCCTGCGAGGTAAGCCGTTAGAATGTCGTTAAGCATGGCAAGCCCGTTCTCCAAGTACGGTGGGCTTGTATAGGTCCAGGTGATTATGGCGCCCCATTCCTTACTCTGCAAGTTTGCTGCGCCTCTACACTGCGAAATTGCTTGCAGCTTGTTGTGTTGTCCTCTTGTTTCGCCCAGCTCTGCGAACACTACGTCGTATCCGGCTTGGTAGTCAAACCAGCAAAGAGCGTAATCAGATGTGAAAGCGGTTATGCCCCTTGATTTTAGGTCTTTCATGCTTTGGCTGTTACTAAGAGTCGCGTTGTAAGATATTTGCGGCGCGTTGAGTCTGAAGTTTGTGGTCAAGTTCGCGAAAGTTTAGGTCTCATTGTTCCAAGCACCTAGATCAATTTGTTTTCCACCTGGTTCGTCGAAAATGTAAATTCCCAAAAACTTGTCCCCCCACTTTTCTTTGGCGATATCGACCCAAGTTGGTTGCCAAGGATAAATTACGTGGGAAATGAAATTGAAGTAGACGATTATGTTCAAACCTTTGTTAACGGCGTAGTCGCAGACCTCGTTCAGGTTTGTTTCATTGGTTGACATCGGGTAAGAGTCTACTATGAACAGGTTTGTGTAGTCTTTCACTTTATCTACGAGCAATTTGGCTCCGTTTGTTGAGTTTGATCCATAAGTTACCCCGAAGAAGAATCCGCTACCCGGTGAGACACCATTTTTGCTTGGCTGAACCAAGGAAAAAGCTGAGATAACAATGGATAAAGCCAGCAGGATAATGGCGAGGATCAGCCAAAATCTTCTCATAGTGCTCAGTTTCTCCTGTAGGTGTGCGCTCTTGGGTTATACTGTTGATTGCCCTAAGAGGGTTTTTGTTAAGGTTTCTTGACTAAAACAAGATTTACCTGAGTCAAGGTTTCTTGACTTGAGTTTTGAGGTATTCTAAAAGCGTAGAATAACAGCCAGAAAAGGAGAAAAAAGAGAAGTTGCGGTTTTCCAACCGCTTCTGCGTTAGACTCTATGCGGATGCCGGCGGAGCTTGAGAGACAGGTGGAGGCTGCATGTCGACGCCTGCTGCATTGTCATACATTAAGCCTATCGTTCTTGAAATGAATAACCCAATCAGAACTGATAGCAGTGCGCCTACTACCCAACCTATTGGTCCTAGTGCTCCAGTTATGGCGCCTTCGATTGCTCATGCAATGAAGACTACAACGAAGAAGGCGAGGTATCGGAGCCAGCCGATTTTGCCTATCATTCCAATGATTTCGCCGAATGCGAATGCTTTTCCAAAAGAGTTCTTTTTGACCATGTGAATTACACTCATGAAGGCTATTATGCCGACAAAGAAAGCGATGATGCCAAAGATGACAAAGAAGGAGCCGAATGCAAAAATCCATCCGGCATTAAGGAATGTGGCAGGGTTTGTAAAGTTGGTTAAGAAAGCTGCGGCTATAAGGGGTATTGCAATTATCACTGCGATTATTGCGATAATGATGGCCCAAATTATCGCAACCACTACGATTTTGAGTCCTTCGACGAACATGTCCATATATCTTTCTAGTTTGGGAGTGCTTTTCGAAGAGGGATTGTCTCTGATTATGCGGGCGTAGTAACCTAGAGCTATGAAGTCAACGATTGGAATAATGGAGATAATTAGTAGTATTAGCAATTCGCCTATGCGTTGAAATATGCTTCCCGTGTACTGTGCTGCTTGGTTTAAATTATCTGATAATCCCATTTTAAAATTCTCCGTCCCTACGCTTTCTTTTTTAGTCAATTTAAGTTTTTTCATGCCACAATAACGCTCAAAGACAAATGACGTCAAAGACTTCAGAACTTACAGGAAACGAAAGAACTCGTATTTCTAGTTATCTTTTGTGATATTTCTTGAAGTGTTAATTAGATATGACAATTAAAGGAGCCTTTGCATAGATTTCTACTAGTGTTTTAAATAGTATGTTAACCATATGTATAGTGTGAATTATATGTCTAAACTAGAGAAAACTAAAAGTAAACAAATAGTAGTTAAAGCAACTCCAGTGAAGGAAATACCACAAGGCAAAAAACTAGCCAAGATTCCAGAATATGATGCAGTATTCAAGCAGATTATCGAAAGCCCAGAGAAAATGTTCAAAGTCGAGGTCGAAGGCAAGACAGTTAAGTCTATGTATGCGCCATTTGCATTCCGAGTAAAATCATACAATAAGAACCCCGAGCGAAAATTCAACACAGCACTAAGAATCCGAAACAAAGAAGTCTACATCGTGAAGATCGACAAAAAACCCTAATAGCTTACGTCTCCTTTTTCAATTCGCAATCTCCCCCTGCTAGATTCTTACCAGTCTTTGCAAATCAGCGAATTACGTTTCTCAAAAACGGTTAACTGTAGCCCAAGCTATTGAGAATATAGAAGGGTGAGTTGAGTATTGCTTGTGCCTTCTTACTTAATCTCCTTTCTCCCTTCTTGGGCGCAAGCATTACCCACCCCTCTTTCAGTTTTTGGGAAAACAACTATATAGCGAATCCTTCATAGGGGCAACCCCTTGAGGGGAAAGTCTAATGAACAAAGACGAGGCGACTAAACTCCTCAATAAAATAATTGCCACGTGCCCAACTTTGACTTGTAATGGGTTTTACACTCGCGAGATTAGGTCGTCTTTAACCGGGAGTGTCGAGTTGAGGCTGCTCGCATCACTTGACAAGGATTCTCGCAAAACACTCAATTCCATTCTGGCAGATCACAGACTAAAAATGGAAGAAGAAAAGGGTCTTTTAATTATCTACTAGATTGCACTTGTCCCTTTTGTCAAGTGAATTCGCGGATTGAGATTTCTAATTTTCCGTTTACAGATGGTCAAGCATAAATAAGCATTTCAAAATATTATCGGTTCACTGGCTGATGGAAGAAGAAAAAAGCTCTTCAACGGAAAATTTCATTTTTTCTTCTTTCAATGGTTAGTCCGCGTTTCTTAAATGATAGAAAAACGGAGTCCCAAATTTTATGACAACCAGTTTTGTTTTGGGCTTTGGTTATTTTTTGCCAAAGGTTTTGGGGTCAATTTCTTTTCGTTTACCATCCTTGCCTACCACATACATGTGGAAGTCGTATTCGTCACAATAGTTCTTGACCTCGATGTATCGTTGTTTATCGCCTTCGAACATTTCTTCAGTGGCAACTTCGCAAATGCGTCGCATGCAACCTTTCTTATTTGCTTCGAGTTTAGGCTGGAACTCGCCAATTTTGGAGGGTTTTGCAAAACCGGGAAGGTCCGCCTTAATTTCCCATTTGTCCTTTTTCATTTCTTCTGCTATTTCTCTAACACAAGCG
This sequence comes from Candidatus Bathyarchaeota archaeon, assembly GCA_963825115.1. GTDB lineage: Archaea > Thermoproteota > Bathyarchaeia > Bathyarchaeales > Bathycorpusculaceae > JADGNF01. The sequence continues at coordinate 149,350 of CAWGRS010000003.1, forward strand.
TCGTTGTTTTGTTCTTCAGGCTTTTTCTTTTTCATTCGACTCACTCCAATAACCTATCTTTCGTGCTTGCATTTTGAGTTTGCTCTTTCTAAGGTGCCTCAATTCGTTTTTCCTCAAACCAACTTTGATGTGCCCGGATTGTTTGAAAACTAGCAAAAGGCAATTTAGCACTGCAAAATTGCCGTTGACCAAAATATCGATCTATTCAGAAAGGTGAATCTTAATTGAGATTTCTGTCGGTTGCTAATCTTCTATGTCTGACAAAAGTTCCAGAGCTTTGGCAAGGCGCTCCATTAAGGTGTTATCTAGCTTTTGGTCTTCTTCGATATTCGCCGGTCGCTTGTGATTTCCCATATTCGAACACATTAGGCTGCTTTCGATATAACAATTTTCGTGATTTCCACTTCGAACTTCGAAGTAATTAAGACTCTTTTTCTAAGAGTTTACACAGAATTGCATTATTTTCTTGCCATAACAGTTATCCAAAATTGCATTATTAGGTCAATTTTCCATGGAAACATCTTTTTTTCGAGTTTTGTTATGCAATCCATTGTTTCATTTTTCGGAGATCGTGAACCAACTGTGAGAATAGCAGGCTGATCCGTATTGCCAATTTCCACAATTGTTTTTGTATGGCAACACAAAATTTGATAAACTAGTTTTTGTGAACAGATATCATGGTTGAAGACGTACATCTTGATTTTCTGATTAAAGAATTTGTGAATATTTATTGCAAGATGAGCGATATTGGTTTAGATGTTTTTTTGGAGCCCCCACTTTGGTTCATGCCAATAGATAACAACGTGGCCAAAAAAGAGGCGGCTAAGTATTTTCTTCTGGCAGCATCACTTCACGACAACGAGGTAATAGGAAGCTCTAGAAATGTTCGAGTATTGCTTGACGACTTTCACGATGTCTTCGAAACAAGGCTTTACAGCGTCACGGATCCCAAAGATTTCGAAATAGAAGTGGAAAGGTGCCGCTCCAGTTTCGAGTTCTTTGATCAGATGGGCCCCAAGAAAGATGAAGTATCAAAAATACTTGCTAACGTCAACCTTTTCATAAAAGAGAAAGCTGATGGAGACTTAATTGAGCACACCAAACAAATGGTTAGAGCTGGAAAAAAACCGATAGATCTTGCCTTAGAGTTTTGTTCAATACACAGAATGGACAAACGCCACATGGCTAAGTCCTGGATTTATTTGCGCTGGATGGTAAGAAAACACCCCGATCTAGGAATTTTCGATTTTAATCCTAAAGACTTGAAGGTGCCTTTGACCACCCCAACTTTGCGTTTTCTAGCTGCTAGAGAATTATTAAATGACAATCGTGAACTTGAGTTAACGCTTACTTCGAGCGAAAAAACAAGTGAATGGTTGGAAAACACAGAAGCCCTCGAAAGCGCACAGATGGCACTTAACAATTACGCAATTTCGCTTTTTCCTGAAGATCCAGCTAAAGTTGATTTTCCATTTTTCATTCTTGGAAGATGGCTGGCTGGATTTGCCCTCAACAAAGAATTCTTAGCAAAAACTGTCACATTTCTCGTCGAGAAATTCCACAAGATTGGAACTTGGCCCATTCGCTTTTTGATCGAACGACGGCATTTCACCAAATTTTCATGCGCCTACAACGTTGGCGCCAATAGTCAGCTGGAAATTCCGGTCGCTAACTTTCTGCTTAGAAATAACATAAAATTCGAGTATGAACCAATCCAGTTTTGGTGGGTAAAAGAGCATGGAGTGATTGCAATTACTCCTCCATACACTCCTGATTTCCTGTTGTCATTGAAGTTTTCAGGGAAGAGAGTGCTAATAGAACCTCACGGCGTATGGGATGAATTGAAGGAATTTGTCGGCAAACTTGGCACATTCAGGAAGAATTATGACGAATTCTTCTATTTGATTTTGGTGGTGCCAGATGATTTCATTGAGACCGTCAGAAAATTAGACCCACAAAGTAAAGCTTACGACCAATTGTGGAGCATTGGAGAATTCGCTACGAAAATGAACAATTTCCGAGCTTTATGTTCTACTTATTAGAAATTAGGTAAGAAATATTCTTAACCTAATTTCTTTGGATTAGTTGGGACGTAATTAGATGTTTTATATACTTAAAAGGCGCACACCATGTGAAGGTAAATTACTTGAACAAGTCTGACAAGATCCACAAAGAACAAGCAATCGCCAAAAAAATTAACCCGCCCAAAGCAACTGAGAAAGTTGTGCCTTTCGACGATGGCTCGAATATAAAAAAGAAATAGAAATCAGGCATTTCCATTATTCTCGTTTTTTACCCTTCGGAGTGAAAATGTCTTGGATGTTTTTGTCACAAAAGCCGACGGATCCAAGCAGCCATATAGTCGCGAGAAAGTTGAAAGGACCTGTTTGAGAATGGGCGCAGACAAGCGAATGGCTAGAGAAGTTGCGGAAAAAGTTGAAAGATCACTTTACGACGGAATACAGACCAGAAAAATTCTACAGATTATTTTTAGGACTATGCAAAGATACAAACCCGCAGTTAGACAACTTTACGATTTGAGAAAAGGCATTAGTTTAATGGATTCCAAACCGGAATTCGAGGTGCTCATTCAAACCTTGCTAATGCAAAACGGGTTTGACGTCACGCCTAATCAAGTTATTTCAGGAAATTGTGTTGAGCACGAAGTCGACGCAATAGCAAGAAAGGACGGGGTAACTTTTTTTGTAGAGATTAAGCATCATTTCGATTATCACACTCTCACGGGATTGGATGAAAGCCGAATCGCAAGAGCTATACTAGAAGATGTTGCAGAAGCCTATAGCTTGCGAAAAATGGATCTGAAAATTGATCGAGCTATGATAGTAACTAACACTCGATATTCCGAACACGCTCAACGCTATGGCAAATGTAGAGATATTCTCCAAATTGGATGGGACTCGCCCACCGACTATAATCTGCGAAACATGATTGAAAAACAAAAACTGTACCCTCTAAGTTGCTTAAAGAGCTTGAAGCACGATACGAGAGCACGATTAGTCAACTGCGGCTTAATACTCATCAAACAGTTGGCAGAAGAAGACGCAATTAAACTCTCAAGAAAAACAATGCTTCCAATAGAAAACGTGAGAGCATTAGTTGAAAAAGCCAAAATGAGTATGGACGAACTATGGTACTAACGAGATTAAGACAAGACTAATCTTCGCAGGTGACTGTTTCAGGCAAAAATTTCAGCAATTTTGATACAAGCTCTTCGCGTTCCTCTAAAATATCCAATTTTCTGCTTTTGATTTTGTCCGAGTATTCCTGAGAAAAGCTACTCATAACTTCCAACAGTTTGGAACGAGTGTCTTTCTTGGATAGCCTGTGAACAGTCTCTTGCACGGCTTCATCTAAAGCCTTTTCACAGCTTGACCGCCCCATTTTTTTACCTAAAACCATCAAGCTAACCATAGAAGAAACAAATTCGTCAGCTAGAATGTCTTCAAACAATGTTTGTTCTCTAATCCTAAAGTGAAACTGATACTTCTGTTGAATAAAAGAATGAGTGAGCACGTTAACTAATTGTTCTTTCATAAAATTAGTCGGATCATTTTTTGTGAGGAACAGGCTCATTTCGAGGGGATTGTCATCTTTAACGTCGCTGCTTCGGTTCCCAGGTCCTTTCTTGTGGAGAAGAACAGTCATTCCTTCTTCTTTAGAAGTGTTTGTAAAGGTGTCGTTACAGAAATCTTCGATTTTCCTCAGAACTCTTGGACCCTCTTTGTTCCAGAGTTTTTCTAAAAATTCCTTTTTCTTTTTCAGCCATTCTCGATCGCTTTTCGTTTCTCCGGTTCCAATCCTGAAAGCCAAAGCAGGGAAATCTTCTATTGCAGTCACCTTACAATATACTTATGCGTCATTGCATCTAAATTTATTCCTTATCAGAACGGGACAAAATGCAGCTTTTGTCACTCGCAAATTCTGAAAATTTAGAATATGGAAAATTGTTTATTCTTTTAGCCATCTCAAATACAACTATGCCTAAGAATTCTGAAGTGAAAGACAGAAAGAAAAGAGAAAAAATTCAAATCCACTTCTGGAACATTGTTGGCGTCGTCGAACACATTAACATTCCCAAGCTAGAAGACGCCATAAGAAAAGAATTCAAAACCGATGATGACAGATTTATTCAAACCCAAATCAATTTGATGCAGACAGAAGCAAAAATTAGAGTTCAAAGAAAGAACAAAGTCTGGATTATACAACCGCGGCTGAAATTGAAAGAAAACATCTCTGAAAAAAAATAGCAGATTAAAATTAAGCGCTACATATAGCCTTAGTTTAAGTGTTGGAAATTGAAATACCGCAAAATGGGTTCTTTAGATTGGGAAGTCTCTGCGCTGGGATTTGGATGCATGAGGCTGCCTCCAAGAAAAATCAACAGATTAAGGGCAGAAACCGACAAGTCGATAGAATTAATCCGATACGGAATCGACTCGGGAATAAACTACATAGACACTGCTTGGATATACCACTTAGGCGACAGCGAGAAAATAATCGGTAAAGCGCTAAAAGATGGCTACAGAGAACGAGTTCACCTAGCCACCAAGTTACCCATGTTTATGATAAACAACGCTGACCAATTTGATAGCTACTTGAAAACACAAATGAAGAGACTCCAAACAGGTTACTTAGATGCTTACTTGTTCCACGCTGTAAACCAGGGTCAATTTGAAAAAATAAAAAAGCTCGGATTAATCAAAAAAATGGAGAATGCGAAGAAAGAAGGGTTAATCCGAAGCATCGGATTCTCGTTCCACGATACCCTTCCAGTTTACAAAGAAATAATCGACTATTACCCTTGGGACATTTCTCAAATTCAATATAACTACATGGACACAGCCGTTCAGGCGACATCAGAAGGACTATCATACGCGGCTAACAAGGGAATCGCAGTTGTTATTATGGAGCCACTCAAAGGCGGCACCTTGGTAAACCCTCCACGGGAAGCCTTGGACATAATCAATTCAGCGGAGAAAAAAAGAACCCCAGCTGACTGGGCACTGCAGTTCCTCTGGAACAAACCCGAGGTTTCAGTCGTTTTAAGTGGTATGAACTCCAAGAAAATGATCCGAGAAAACTGCGAAAGTGCGGATAACTCCGGAATAAACTCGCTTACAGCAAGAGAGCAAGAAGTAATCGAAAGACTTACAGAAGAATTCAGTAAGAAAATTGTGGTGCCCTGCACTTCGTGCAGTTACTGTATGCCCTGTCCTCAAGGAGTCAACATACCCCAAAACTTTGCCTGTCTAAACAATGTAACTTTAGAAAGGAGCCGTTTTCGACGAATAACGATACGAAGAACTTACAGAAAAATGAAAAACAAGAAAAACGAAGTTAATCATGAGAATCCAAACGGCAACGCCACATTATGCATAAAATGCGGGGAGTGCATCGAGAAATGCCCCCAAAGAATCCAAATACCAGAAGAACTTGAAGAAGTAAAGCAAGAAATGGGCAGACGAAAAGCACTGTTGTGGTGACCTTTACACTCCGTTCTTACGAGCGGGTAAGAAGAACTTGTACTTCTATTCTTTGTGAGTAGGGCTACTTCTGAAGAAGAGACACCAACAAATTGGAAAGGACTCAAAGGCAATGAAGGGGTTCAAAAATCTTGGACAATCTGTATGAGTGAGTTATGGTGCGGTCGCCGGGATTTGAACCCGGGATCATTAGCTTGGAAGGCTAAAGTCCTAAACCAGACTAGACGACGGCCGCGCTGGATTAGTCCATATTCTCTGCGTAATTTAAGTTTATCTGGGTTACTGCCTTGACAACACTTAGCTTTGAAAAGAGTTTCTAAGCATCTTTCGCAAAAAGTCTAATATTTGATAAAACCAATCTATTTCAAAGAAAAAGAATGTTGAGGTTTGAAGGTGTTAACAGCGACTGGATCCTGGGTGCTTCATTACGATTGGGAACTATCTGGAAGCTTACCACAGAAAACCAATTTATTTCAATTTTGACGGAACATATGGATACCTGGCCGGAGCAAATGATGGAACCTGGACGCAGGTCGAAGGAATGATAATCTGGAGGTTCAAAAGGATTGCTAACGAGGACAACAACTCAATTTACACGGGAAATATTAATGGAAATTTTATGTCTGGAATAATGTTTTCGGCTGACGGTAAAAAAGGACGTTGGTACGCAGTCAAGAAAGGAACTAAGGTTTATGCGATAGAAGAAAAGGAAAATTCGCCATATTTGGTGGAGAAAGAAAGCATACCAAAACTTGACTCAGCAGGCAGAAAAACCTGATGTCGGAACCATAGAATTACAATCAAAAAAACCAAAAGTTTTCTGAGAGTACGTCACTAATCTTTCTTGTAAGTTCTTAGTTGACCCAGAAGCTGTCTTGCGCTTGACGTAAAAACGGGTTTGCCAATCGCTGCCTTTGAAAGCCCACTTGTTTTTAGCATATTCATGACGATGTGTGCTTGATGTTGAACCGACTCCTCGCCGTATTCCTCAATTTCTGAGGATAACGAATAAAACTGCCCATCTCCTCGATTGAGCTTGAGCAAGGGTCTACCTTTATACCGATAGATAATAGAAGCGCCCTCTTCTTTCAGCATGAGGTTCTCCAACTTTACTCTTTCTTTGTCAAGAATTGGTATTAGCTGTGCGATTGACAAAGTTGCAGGGAAAAAACGTCCAAATTTGTCAGGCTGCCATTGTCTCCGTGTGAGCTTTTTTTCCTTATCGTTTCTATCGGTCTCGACTGGAACAATCTTAACAAGCCCTAATTCTTTCTTTTGTGGTTTTAAGTCGCTGCTACCCATTACTCAATCCCCGAAGGAGTTCACGAATTCTATTAATCAAACAACTTGATGGCTCATAAAAAACCTTTTACAGAGAATCTAACTCCAAAACACATAGACCTACCTCATCAAATGTGGGAGAGACGGTTAGGGCGGAATGTCTGCATTTTATGGGGGTGAAAGGAGAAGGGTTACGGAAAAATTAGATTGCGTGCAGACACCCAACCCTAACCTTCTGTGATTGGGTCATTCTGTCTTAGTTTAAAACTCCTTGTATACAATAATTTGTTAAATCGTTGTTCAAAAAACAGAGTGAAATCGAGCTATGCTACAAAAATTTTGCGGTGATTATGTAAACAAAAACGCTCATGTTTAGCAATAATTGTATTTTTGTGTCAATTGATACCTGAAAAAGAGGTTACAATTTAAATTAAGTCTTTATTCTGATTAAAAGATTTCATAACAAAAAATGTGGTCCACTCTTAAACAGTTGGCAAGAAAAATTGCGGTAATTACCACAAAGAAAACGCTGAATAGATCTTTACGGCTAATGGGTGGTTGATTTCGATGAGCCGGTAGTCTATTCCAGATTTACCCAAGTTTGGTTTCTGTTTAACTCTCCACTTATTTCAGCAGCTCTCTGTAGAACTTGAACGGTCAGGTCATCCCCAATGCATGGAGCTTTTGGATGAACTTTAAGATCATGATTTGGATGTTCTCTATGGGTGGCTATGTGATTTTCTATAGCTTCAATCATCTGACCCAGAACTGGCACCATTGCGATTTCTTCGCCACAATCCGGGCAGCGAATGAACCTATTCACAGTTTGAGATGATTCTTCAGATTCCTTACCACAATTAGCCGACATGTTAATTCCTACCGTAACTGTCGTGTTTGCGGAATTAACCATTAAAGTCTTCATAATATGCCCGTATATCTCGGGAGCTATTGAGGGTGAAAAAACTTTCACTTCAATTTAGAAGCATTTCTATTTTTGACTCATTCGTAGGTCAAGAAACAAGCCAAATTGCGTAATCTGATGCAAAATCGAATCAAATAAAAAAGTAAACCAGAGCGAATTGCCCATAGTTTTAAAACCGAAAACTCCATTATTATCTGGTGAGGCGCAAGAGTGCGGAACCTTTGCCCAAGATGCAACAGCGAAACAATGGAGCTTGACAAACCTGAAATAAACGTCGGCAAGAAAAAAATGCGGGTCAGCCTGCGGCAATGCCCTAAATGCAAACTCTTATTCCATGAAGGATCCTGATTTTCCCCACTAAATTTCCAACAAAAAGAAAAATCGAACCATCTATTTGGATAGCAATGAAGATTTAGTAGAATAAGGACTTTGAAAACAAAAGATCATGCATCGATGGGGGGTTGAACTCTTTGAGCGAAGAAAAACTTGAATTCACCAAATCTTTTCTCATTGGAGGAAACCTTGCGCTTCTCGCGTGGGTTCTCCTCGCTTTCTTTGGAACATGGTTTTACAACCAAATCTATGGTTGGCTGTTCCTGGTCTTCACAGCAGCGTTAGTTTACATGATTCTTAGGAGACTTGGGTGCAGCAGCTGCTACTACTGCAAATCCTGTACAAGTGGGTTCGGGCGATTAGCAGGTGCTTACTTCGGAACAGGAGATATTAAGAGGGAAAGCGTTGGCAATAGAACTGTCCTAGTAGCCTTCATTTATTTAATTCTCGCCCCGCTTCCAACGGCATTTCTAATACTTTCCATAACCCAAACGTTAGCGTTGCTCAAAGTCATAGTACTCGTTTGCCTCTTAGCAATCTCACTCTACAGCTTTACAACTTGGCTCAAAAACAAAAAGTCATGAAACGAGAAATAATTAAAGAGTTTTCAAGATTTCTTCGGCTAAAGCGTCTATTCTCGACCTAATCCACGAAATAACGAGACTCTCTGCTACTAGGGTGGCAGCGAGGAAAGTGGCCAGGATCCAACTTAACCTAATTAATGAAGCAGTCACGCCTGAATCTACACGACCATTAATTTGAACAAGCCATCCCCAAAAACCTTGAGCGCCCATTAGAGAATAAGTTTGCAGATCCAAAGCTATCCAAATGCATAGAAGCATCAACCCAATAGATAACGCAACTCCTGACAAAGTTAAATTGATATAACCACTCGTCAAGCTTGAAGTGCTAGCGATATAGGTTCCTTGAGCATTCTGGCGAAGCCGATATTGTGTCTTTTTCTGGGCTGTTTTAGGCGATGTCCCCCAAAGAGAACCTTGAAGGATCTCAATAATTTTCAGTGGCTCTTCAGCGATTATTTTGCAGTTGTTCCTGATTAGCGATGCTTTCAGTTTGCTGAATACTTCGTTTAACTCGAGGTTCACAAATATTTCAGTCAAGACAACGCCTGCAAAAAAAGAATTAGAAATGAAAGGTTGCTAGAAGATGTACGGAAGGTCTTTGCCTTTCTCTTTTATGTCTTTAAGTGATTCGTATTGGGCTTCCACAAGAATCTTTAGAGCATCGATGTGTTTGCGTATGTCTTCTATTTCGTTGCCCTTAGCAAGAACGCCCGATTTCTCCAATTGATCATCAATTTTATCGACTGAAACCTCCAACACCTTAACTTTAAACGCGAAGATCTGAAGCGTATACATTAGGCTAAGCTGCATGGCAAGCCTATCCAAACGATCATAAGCAAACATTCTGCTCATGAAAGCTTTGAGTCGCTGCTCTTCAGTGGAATCTTTCATTTGAAGAATCTGCTCATAGGCGTTAGTTTGTCTTGAGGCGGTTTCTTTGCTCTCCTCAAACACCTTCTGAGTTCTTTTTGTTGTTTTATCGAGTAATTCTAAGACTTCATCCAAAGGGATCCCTTCTTGACGGCTCTAAATGTAACTAAGCGGTATTTCACGTTTTCCATTAACACAAAAAAAATCAGCGTTCGCCAATCTATTGCGGTTTCTTGTCTGATCCAAAAAGTTTCTTTTCATATCTCGATCTAGGCTTAAACCCTTTGGCGTGACTGTACCCGGAGTTTCTCTGTCGCTCTAAATTCAAAATTCGCGCATACAACTTCGAGACCTTCGTCTTGGAAGGTACCTTCCGCTTCAAAGGATGAACAGGCACTGGCGTGAAAGGCTTCGAAATCTCTGCAATAGACTTCTTTCTTCGCCCACGAACTTTGGGCAACTCACGAACCTTCTTAAACACAACAAAACCTTCAACAAGGTTAACCTCCTGAACTTCCCAACCTGCGTCAAGCCAGCCCTTGGAATGAACACTAGACGGTGTATTGCTCCACCATGACTGGTTCCTGTACGCTTCTATTGGCAAATTTGTTCCGATTAATCCGTCGATCCGCGCAAGAGATAGTTTCACAATGCTAGTGAAGGATGCCCGAAACCTCAAGTGACCCGTAAGCCTTTCATACTTTGAAACAACCCTAGGAGAAACAATTCTCCGTGCACAATTCAAACAAAGCGACGCGAATGAATCACCGGTAGCCACATCAGGCACCATGCAATCGAAACAGTATAGTTTCTTGCATCGCGCACATTTTCTTAAACGACTGTAAGAAAGAACCCTTTTACAGATACCGCACTCGTCTTTAAACGGCGCCACAACCTTTAATTCGTCTAATCCAAGGGGCCAATATCAAATATTCATGGAGCAACTTCGGATATTAACTTTAACTTAAAAAGAGAAATTTTCGAGAAAAAAATAGAAATCAGCCCCAATATCAAAGACTTTGCTTATTCAAACGTCTGAAAAGTAGATTCGCCACCAACGCAACAACCAAATCCAGAATGATCCACTCTATGAACTGGATTATTCTCAAAAGGGCAAGAACAGTGAACAGCATCAGAAGTACAATTGCAATTATGCCGATTCTTCGTTTAGTTTTTCGTGCTCCATCAGTTCCAGAATTATTTGCATTCAAAGTAATCTCCTCATCCCTTGACAACAGCTAAAGGCACAAGTCGCGCAACTTTAGTGGCGATTCCCACTTTATCGCTGACGTCAGCCACTAAGTCCACGTTCTTATACGCGGGATCTGCTTCTTCAGCTAGAACCATTGTGCTCGCGCTGCGTATAACTATGCCACGCTTCTCTAAGGCGGTTTTTATGTCGCCACCCCAGAATTTTCTCTTCGCAGCTGACCGGCTCATCATTCGCCCTGCACCGTGAGCTGTTGAGCCGAAAGTTAAACCCATTGCTTTTTCCCCGCCCACAAGCACCCAAGAGCTTGTGCCCATGCTGCCAGGAATAAGTACCGGTTGGCCTTTCGAACGGTAATCTTGAGGAATCTCCTCTCTACCAGCTGGAAATGCCCTAGTGGCTCCTTTGCGGTGAACCCAAACTTTCTTGCTGCGGTTGTCTATTTTATGGGTTTCCACCTTGGCTATGTTATGAGCTACATCATAAACGAGCTTCAGCCCAAATTTTTCAGGGTCTTCATGGTATACTTGCTGGAAACTCTGCCTTACCCAATGCATTATTGCATGTCGATTACAGAAAGCATAGTTCACGGCGCATGCCATGGCCTGAATATAGTCTCTGGCTTCGTTACTTTTGCCAGGTGCACAGGCAAGTTCTCTATCTGGAAGAGAAATCTTGTACTTCTGCACTGCGTGCTCCATCACACGCAAATAGTCACTGCAAACTTGATGCCCGTACCCTCGGCTTCCGCAGTGAATCATAACTGTAACTTGCCCTTCTTCCCTGATTCCGAAGGCTTTAGCCGTCTCAGGATTGAAGATTTTGTCTACTTTCTGTATTTCCAGAAAATGATTTCCTGAGCCCAATGTGCCAATCTGGGGCAACCCTCTGCTTTTGGCGGTTGATGAAACTTTATCAGGATTGGCGTTTTGCATATGCCCATTTTCTTCGCAATGTTCAGCGTCTTCTGCCCAGCCCAAGCCTTTGTTTATGAGCCATTGGACACCTTCTGTAACTAATCCTTCTAAATCTCTAGAACCGATGCTGAAGTCCTTTCTGCGACTACCCAACCCGGAAGGTACATTGCCAAATATAGTCTCAGCGAGTTGCGGCAACTTTGGCCGAACATCTTTTTCCAAAAGGGTAGTGGATAACAGGCGAACTCCACAATTGATATCGTATCCAACGCCGCCTGGACTTATCACACCTTCTTCATAATCTGTGGCGGCCACGCCTCCAATAGGGAAGCCATAACCTTCATGACCGTCAGGCAACGTGATTGCATTTTTGTAAATGCCGGGTAAACTAGCTACATTGGCGCATTGCTGTAAAGTACGATCGGTCTTCATTTTCTCCATGAGCGCGTCGTTAGCGAAAACTAAACCTGGAACACGCATATCCTGCCTATATTGCGGAATACGCCATGTGTAATCGTTTATCTTTTCAACAGGAACCTTCTCGGTCGGTTGGCGACCTTCATCTTCGCCCATTATTTAACTCCAACAGGAGAAAAGCACCGCTGGGTATTAAATGGTTTTGAATTCGTGCAAGATCTTTCAGATAAGGGGGTTCTTGGCGAATTCGATGAAGCCACGAACACTGTTTTCGATCAAAGTTTTTCGGTTAACTGGATCTGACTTAAGAAACGGCACGATTTTCTGAATAGTATCGTCTTCCCTCAATATTGTATTTTGAATTACTTCTACGCTTTCGTTATTCTTCAAACCGGCTTCAACCATAATCAGCCACATCTTGATTTGCCGCGCGTATTGATTTAGCCGTTTCTCTGCATTTGAGGCGTTTCCAAAATGGCTGTAATACAAGACCTCTGGATAAAAACTCAATAGCTTATGGATTGAAATCAAAGCTGTGTCTGGTCGAAACGGAGGAGGGGTCGTGGGAAAAACAGTGTCAAATTCGGCAAAAAAAGCGCCCGCTGCGTCTCCGGGAAAGATTCCTTTGTTAAGAGCTTCGTAAAAACTCAGGTTATGCGAAGCGTGACCAGGGGTTTCTACGGTTGTCAGTTTCAGGTTTTTGCCTAGGTCAAACGTCATTCCTTCGCTCGCCACGACAATTTTTTCTGCTGGAACTGGCTCGGGAACACCAAACATTTCTGCGACATCGCCAAGAACTGTTTTTGAGGCGTCCCAAAGTTTTGAAGGATCTTTGATATGCGCTGCCCCCTTGGAGTGAACAATTAGTTTGGCATTTGGCAAGCTTTTTAGGAGGGTTCCTGCTCCACCACCATGGTCCAAGTGCACATGGCTAATCGCAACAAACGCAACGTCTTCTCCTTCCACGCCAATATCCTTTAAGCCTGAAAGCAAATTACCCACTGAAGAAGTTGGACCTGATTCCACAATCAAGGTTTTTTCTCCTTTCAAAACGTAACTTGCGATGAGGTTTTTGAAACCGCCTGTTTCGAGATCAATTAGAAAAAGGTTTTGCCCAATTTCTTTCGTGTGCACGAACATCAGCGCCTGGTCTATCGAAGACAAATTTCTCCGGTAGAGCCTTAAACATTTCCTCCAAACGACCCCTCAAGCGAGCACATAAAACTTATTTAAGCGCACCGTTTTCCTCATACGAGGACAAGTGTAGAGGGGCTCATAATGAACGCAATAATCTTCGGTGCGCCTGGCTCTGGAAAAGGAACATACTCGTCTAGACTTCAAGAGAGACTGGGCCTTGAAGTAATTTCTATGGGCGACATCTTCAGAACAATGCTGAAGACAAACGACATTGTTGGAAGAATAATCAAGGATTATGTCGAAGCAGGGCTCCTCGTTCCCGACATTATAGTGCTAGAAGTTCTCAAAGAACACATAGCCAACGCTCCAAAAGGAAAAGGGTTCATCTTGGATGGTTTTCCACGCAATCTAGCCCAAGCTGAAGCTTTGGAAAAAATTGCCGCAATCGATGTCGTGATGCGCCTCGTGGTTCCAGACTGGATAATTATTGAACGATTATCTTCTCGCAGGATCTGCAAAAACTGCGGCACTGTATACAACTTACGTTTTCTGAAGCCAAAAGTTGAAGGCGTCTGCGACAAGTGCGGGGGCTCATTGTATCAACGTAGCGATGATAACCCTGAAGTAATAAGAATGAGACTGGATCTTTACGAAAAAGAAACTAGTCCATTGTTCCGATATTACAGGCAGAGAAAAGTTCCATTTATAACGCACACTGCAGAAGATCTGATAAGTCCACCAGAAGAGATAGTTGGCCAATTCGTAAAAGAGCTAAAGAAACTAGATCTCGCTTAAATATCTAAAATAAACATCAGCGTAACTTTTTCACGCTCTTTGATAAACTCCATTTGGTGGTAGGTCACAGCTTTTACACCCACTTTCTGGGGATGCTTGGAAGCCTCATATTTTTCACCGTAAATGGTGGCCTTGAGTTTGAAGCCGTCTTTAGTTTCTTTTATGAAGTGGACGTCAAATTTTGAATAAACCATTCCGTTCACCTCAAATTTCACCAACAATGCCTCCAGCCAACTGTAAAGCAGCGCATACTCGTCTTCTGCTTCAACCTCTATTGCATCTTTATGTGTCGCGTTCACCTTTTGAGTGTCGGTCATAACTTCAAACATGGCAAGGGCTGAGTTGCCAAAGGCTTCTTCCATAGTTGCCCCATGCGAAGCTATGTAAACGTCCGCTGTATGTTCAAGATACTCGAATTTTCTTTCGAATTGCCCCGTCTTTTCCAAACCTTTTGCACCTGTCCTTACTTTGAATAGCTAAGCTAAAAACAGTTTCGTAGTTGAAAAAATAAAGAAGACGATGGAAGTTCTATTTACTTAGAACCGGTTTTGGATTTTCTGCACCGCCAAAGTAGCCAATTTTGCGCAGTTTTCCAAATCCTTCATGCTAACCAAGCCCACTGGACTGTGGATATACCTTGCAGGGATTGATATTGTTCCGCTTGGTACACCTTGCCGGGTAAGCGCCATTCGGGCGGCGTCGGTTGTTCCCAGCAATCCGGTTTCAAGTTGATAGTCAACGTTGTTTTGAGAAGCAGTCTCAATTAGCCAATGTAAAACCTTTGGATGGGTAATTAAACCTGAGTCGCTAACTGACAATGCAGGGCCTTTCCCCATCTTGACGCTAGTATCAAATTCTCTTACTCCCGGAACGTCGCCCGCTATGGTCACATCTAAGGCTATGCCAACATCAGGATCCACCCCAAAAGCTGCAGTTGCGGCACCTCTTAGACCCACTTCTTCTTGAACTGTACCGACAGCATAAACTGTGCAATCGGTTTCTCCTAACTGCTTCAAAGTTTCAACCATCACCGCGCAACCCGCTCGGTCATCAAATGCTTTGCCCAGCAAGGTATCTTTCCCAATTCGAATGTAATTTCCATTGAAGGCCACGGGATCGCCGATTTTCACACCCATAGTTTTAGCGTCTTCACGATTCTCGGCGCCAATGTCAATGAACATTTCATCGAAGGGTACGATTTTTTTTCGCTCTTCTTCTTTCTGGATATGAGGGGGCTTGGAACCAATTACACCTGGCAGAACAGCTTTTTCGCAAAGAACTCTAACCTCTTGCGCAAGAAGGATACGATCGTCAATACCACCCATTTTCGTGAACTGCAAAAATCCTTCTTTTGTAATGGTCTTTATCATGAGACCCACTTCGTCCATGTGGGCTGCCAACATTATTCTGGGCTTATCCTTCTTGCCCTTCTTAACGGCGATGACGTTGTCCATCTTGTCAGCTTTGACATCGTCCACATAGGGTTCTAACATCTTAACTAAAAGATTCCTTACATCTTCTTCTCTACCTGCAACCCCGCAGGCAACCGAGAGCTTCTCCAAATTTTCAGCTAACGACATAACATTATACTCCTTGGAACTTGCAGGTAAATCTCTGACGCCCCAAATTATTAAACGGTTACGGTGACAGCTCAACCTCAAGTGGTAATTCTTAAATGGGTCGTCCGCGTCAACAGCATATTCAAGGTGTGAACTTAAATGGCACAACCAAGTTTCAAAACGGTTTTCGTTTTCTTAGACACAGACAAATTCTGCAGCCCATTCGACATGCTCGTAGCCATCGACGCATTCCCAGATTCCATGATATTCAAGTACGAAAATGTAACTGGTGACGACGCATCAAAAATTGTCTTCGACGCTCTATTCCCACGAGGACCAATGGGAGCAGCACATACAAAAATCTTCATCAATGGTAGCAACTTCGAAATGGTCGAACAAGTTGTTGCTGCCACGCAAAAGGCCATGGCATCAGCACCATGGGGAACCAGCATCATAGTTGACCCAAGAGGCGCATACTCAACAGCCGCAGGCGCAGTAGCGAAAACACTCGGACTCTCACTAGAGAAAGGCTATGGAATCCTAGAAGGCAAAAACGTCACTGTCCTCGCAGGCACAGGCCCAGTAGGACAAACAGCCGCGAGAATCTACGCCGCAGAAAAAGCCAACGCCCTAATCACCTCACGTACTCTAGCCAAAGGACAAGCAGTCGCCGACAGAATTAACAAAGAAGTAGGCGCACAACGCGTCAAAGTAATTGAAGTAAGCAAACCAGAACAAACAGCAACCGCAGTCAAAGATGCAGAAATCATCCTCGCTGCAGGAGCAGGAGGAATCCAACTACTCAGCACAGCAGACTTGAAATCAGCAAAGAAATGCAAAATCGTCGCAGACATCAACGCAATCAAACCAGTCGGCGTCGAAGGTCTCGACTCAAACGACGACGGCAAAGAACTTAACAAAGTCTTCGGCATCGGAGCATTGGCAATTGGCAAGCTGAAAATTAAAGTTGAAACTGACATGATTAAACGCGCAACCGACGCAACACAAGGACTTTTCGACTATGCCATGGCTTACGATATTGCTAAAGCGCAAATTCTCAAGAAGCTTGCCAAGGCGAAAGCTGAAGCGGCACCAAAAGAACAACCTAAACATTGGATGCCTTAAAAGGCAGATCCAATCTTTTCATTCTTTTTTTTGCTTTTTTCCTGAAATTATTTGAATTGTTTTTTGATTCTTTCGCAAGCTTCTTTTATGCGTTCTTTTGGTTGGGTAAATGTTATTCTCGCGTAACCTTCGCCATACTTGCCAAAGCCTAATCCCGGCGTAACAGCTACCCCTACGTTGAGAAGTTTACTTGCGAACTCCATGCTGTTACCTTTGCAGTTAACCCATACATAGAAGGTGGCTTTAGGTTTCTCGCATTTGAATCCTATTTCGCAAAGCGTATTCACTAACAAATCACGTCGCTCAGAGAGGATTTGATTTGTCTTTTGTAAGAACCCTGGTGGTTCACTACCCTTGTAAGTCCCTAGGGCTGTTACCGCAACTTTCTGAGTATAGACGGGTGGTCCAGAGTCAATCTGAGATTTTACCTTCGTCAACCCACTGATTAATTGCTTATTTCCGACAGCGAAACCTATTCTATCACCAGTCATGTTGAAGGTCTTCGAAAGCGAATGGAACTCTATAGCCATATCCATGGCTCCATCAATCTCTAAAATGCTAGGTGGTCTGTAACCGTCGTAGCTAATTTCTGAGTAAGCATTGTCGTAACACAAGATTATGCCATTATCTGAGGCAAAATCGACCGCTTCTTTTAGAAACTTCTTATCCACAGTAGCTGCAGTCGGGTTGTTTGGATAATTTAGGAACATCATCTTTGCTTTCTTAGTTTTAACAGCATCAAATTCGGGCTTGAAGCCATTCTCCTC
Source organism: Candidatus Bathyarchaeota archaeon (assembly GCA_963825115.1). Classification (GTDB taxonomy): domain Archaea; phylum Thermoproteota; class Bathyarchaeia; order Bathyarchaeales; family Bathycorpusculaceae; genus JADGNF01. The sequence goes on from CAWGRS010000003.1 coordinate 166,771, forward strand.
CAGCAGAGGCATCTTTACAGGTACTCCGTCGCACAATATCGTGCTACCGTTGGCGTAAACAGGATAAGCTGGATCAGGAACCAGAACATGATCACATGGATTCACGAACGCACGAGCGACATTTGCAATGCCCTCTTTGGAGCCCAACAGTGCAACTACCTGATCTGGCCCAAGATCCACATTGAACCGTTTCTTGTACCATTCCGCAACGGCTAACCTGAAATTAGGTTCGCCTTGACTGAAAGAATAATTATGATTTTGGGGGTTTGCCGATTCTTCTTTGAGCGATTCAATTACAAATTGTGGAGGAGGAAGGTCAGGGTCACCTATACTTAAAGAAATTAGATCTACGCCTTGGGCTTTCTTTTCCTTAATCTGCTTTTCGATTTCAGCGAATAAGTAAGGGGGGAGCCTTTTGATTCGTTCAGCTAACTCTATCGGCATTCTTCCAGTCACGATCTATTCTTAGGATATTGTTCCTTCAAAAACCTTCTCTGCAGGACCGCTCAAAAACAGCGTCTTTCCTACCTCTACTTGCAGGTCTCCACCCAATACATGCACGATGACTTTGTTTCCTACTTTCCCGAGCTTGTTTGCCGCTGCTACAGCCGCGCAGGTTCCTGTTCCGCATGCAAGGGTCTCGCCGCAACCTCGCTCCCAAACCCGCACTTTTAACTCATTTTTGTTAAGAACTTGCACAAACCCCACGTTTGTGCGCTTTGGAAAAGACGGATGATTCTCTATCATAGGACCAATATATTCTACTGGCAACTCATCCACGTTCTCGACAAATATTACACAATGGGGATTTCCCATGGACAAACAGGTTATCTTGTAGTTTTCTTCATCATCCACTTGTAGGTCTTCATTAATGCAAGGACCTTTCCCTTTCATTGGTAACGCTTCTCGATTCCAATTAGGAGCGCCCATGTCGACCTTGATCATCTTGACTTCTGCTTCCTTCACAGCTAACCATATGTGCTTTATGCCCGCATTTGTTTCGACGTCAAGCTCGTCCTTCTTGACAACCCTGTTCTTATAACAGTACTTGGCAAAGCAGCGGATTCCATTTCCACACATTTCCGCCTCACTGCCATCAGCGTTGAAAATTCTCATCTTCACATCCGCAACGGAAGAATTAGAAACCAGAAGAAGCCCATCAGCACCAACTCCGAACCTTCTTTCGCAAAGCTTCTTAGCCAATTCTGAAGCTTGAGTTTCGGCAATTTTTTGATCACGGTTGTCAACAACCACGTAATCGTTACCTAAACCATGCATCTTCCAGAAATTCATTGCTGCCACTCTTTCGTCTGCTGTTGGCTATTCATTAAATCGTCAAATTGCTCTCGCTCACGTACCAATTTGTATTTGCCCTCCTTGACCAAAACCTCTGCAGCTCGGGGTCGGGCATTGTATTGGCTACTCATACTAAAACCGTAGGCACCTGCATTAAGAACTGCTAGCAAATCGCCTTCCTCAACTTTTGGAAGACTTCTGTCTCTTGCCAGCAAGTCACCTGATTCGCAAATGGGTCCGGCAACATCATATTTCTCTTCTTCCGCGGCAACGAGTTTGTTTGCCACCAGTATTGGATGGTAAGAACCGTACATAGCAGGACGCACCAACGTGTTGAAGCCTGCATCAACGCCGACATATTTCTTGTTAGGTGTTGTTTTCACAGTATTAACAGCAGTCAAAAGAACGCTGGCATCTGCCACGAGGTACCTGCCTGGTTCCACACAGAAATACGGCGTTCCCAAACAGTACTGGCTAATCTTGCTTCTGAAGAGAGAGAGCACTCTGTCAGAGTAAACCTTCAGTTCTAATGGTTTGTCTTCGGGCTTGTACGGTATTCCCATACCGCCACCTACATCGATGAATTCGAAATCGACGCCAGATTGCTCGTGAGCCCGCTTTGCAATATTAAGAAGTTTATCTAAGGCCGCCAAGAAAGGTTTCACGTCAAGAATTCCTGATCCAATGTGCATGTGAATCCCGAATCGCTCGACGCCTGCTTTCTTAGCCGCTGAATAAGCTGCCAATGCATCTTGTTCCCATAGTCCGAACTTAGAGTCTTTGCCAGCGGTGACGACATGGCTGTGAACCCCAGCTCCGATTTCAGGGTTAACTCGAACCGACAAAGCCTGGGGGACTTGGATCTTAAGCAGCCTATCAAGTTGTGATAGCGAGTCCACGTTTATGGTTACGTTTGAGTCTGAGAGAAACTTCAATTCATCAGATCGAACGCTTGTTCCAGTGAAAAGAACTCGATCGGGTGTAAAACCTGTAGTTAAGGCTATGAAAACTTCACCCGGGCTAACCGCATCAACGTTAGCACCTTCAGACTCCAGGATCTTGAGCAGAGCAAGATTAGAATTCGCCTTCAAGGCGTAAAAAATCTTTACCTTTTCGTAGTTACGTCTAAGCGCCTGGTAAAGTCTTTGATAATTGTTTCTGATTCGACGCTCGCTAATAACGTAGAGGGGAGTGTCAAGTTTATTTGCGAGAGTCTGGGCCGAAACACCATCGATAAAAAGTTGGCCGTTCCTGTTCTCTAAAGGTTCAGTAAAAGTGTACAAACGCTATCACCTTGTTATCGTGTTTCTTCAGATACTTTATACACTCTTTCTTTTTAAGCTAATCCCTTCGCAACCATCAGCTCAGCACTCAAGATGCCAGCTCCGGCACCACCCCTTATTGTGTTATGCCCAAGACACATATACTTCAAAGTCATTATCGGATCGTTTCGAATCCTTCCAACGACAACGCTCATGCCACACCCCGTATCTCTGTCAAATCGAGGCTGAGGGCGATTCTGCTCTTTCCTAATCACGATTGGACTTTGCGGTGCTGAGGGCAGCTTTAAATCTTGAGGTTCGCCCTTGAAGCTGGAAAATGCCTCCTCGACTTCCGCAAGAGATGGGTTTTTTTCAAGCTTAACAAACACCGATTCCAAATGACCATCTTTAACATGCACCCTATTGCAGCTTGCGCTAACTACAAAGTCGGCGTCTTGCACAACTTTACCATCAAAGGAGCCAAGGATCTTATTGGATTCCGATTCCATTTTGTCCTCTTCCTTACCGATGAATGGTATTACATTGTCAATTATGTCAAGCGAAGGTACGCCTGGATAACCTGCACCACTAATTGCTTGCATGGTCGTAACCATAACTTGCTGAAGCCCAAACTGCAAAAGCGGTTTTAGAGTCATTGCCATTTGAATGGTGCTACAATTTGGGTCAGTGGTTATGTAGCCTTTCCAGCCTCTGTTTTTCTGTTGAATCGGAATTAGAGCAAAGTGGTCTGGATTAACTTCGGGGATGAGGAGAGGAACATCTTTCTCCATTCTGTGAGCGCTAGCCTTGCTAAATACGGGATAAAATGCAGCAAATTCCTCTTCAACGGGTCCAGCTAGATCGCCTGGCAACGAACTAAAGACTAAGTCAACATCTCCCGACTTCTCGACAGATTCTACATTAGCATTCGCTACGTTCATCTCTGCGATTTCCTTAGGTAGATTTGATTCCATGGTCCAATTAGCAGCGTCTTTGTACCTTTTCCCTGCTGACCGCTCACTGGCAGCAAGAACTTCAACCTTAAACCACGGGTGACCTTGCAGCAGCTGAATATACCTTTGTCCAACCGCTCCAGTCGCACCTAGTACAGCTACTTTACGTTTGTAGGACATGATTTTTGTATCCCTGCATTTTTAGTAATTTCCTCGATAAAAACATTAACGAGGTAGATGTTTGGATTAAAGACCCAAAACAGTTGCCATGCTGTATATTCCTGGGTTATTTTGCTTACTTAGCCACTCTGCGGCGAAAACTGCCCCTTGTGCGAACACATTACGCGAGAAGGCAATGTGCTCTATCTTTAGCATTTCATATGGTCCAGCCACTATTAGGTCATGAATACCTGGAACTCCTCCTGCACGTAAAGCTGCAATTTCGAGTTCATCAGGCTGACGAAGACTGGTTCCTTCCCGCCCATGAACCGTTGTTGTGTAGCCGCGAATGCCAGAAACTATTTCACCTAGTTTCATTGCAGTTCCGCTCGGAGCATCTTTCTTTGCTATGTGGTGAATTTCGGTTATGCTAAAGTTGTATTCTCGCGGGAATGCTTTTAAGACCTCAGCTAGTTTGAAAAGCATGTTAACTCCCACAGAATAGTTAGGGGAGAAAACAGCTGGAACTTTACTTTCGACAGCCTTGTGAATCTGTTTATTCTGCTCTACAGTGAAGCCTGTCGTTCCCAGAACTATTCTCTTGCCCAACTTGGCAACAAGGGGTATGTTTAGCACTTCTGCTGCAGGAGAAGTGAATGTTATGTAAACGTCAGCATTACTGACGGCGTCGCACAACATGTCTGGCCCAACTACGCGTATGTCTGAATTGGCAATATTTAATTCCTTAAGACTTTTTCCAATTGTTGGATTGTCCTGTGCTTCAATTGCTCCAACTATCTGGAATCCTTTTGTGGTTGCTTCTTGAATTATGGCATTTCCCATCTTGCCCGCTGCGCCGGCTACACAAAGCTTAAGCATAGTAGAGTCCCTCTAAGAAGCGGTCGTTATTGAGTCGCTCCATCAAGTCAACGTCAAAGAACTTTTCAATGGGCTTGAAGATTTCCGGATGAGTCTCGTAAACTTTGCGAGCAGCTTGCAGAACGAGGTTAAGACTACTCCGGGTCATTTTTCCGAGTGGTTGTCTACAAGGTCCTGCTGGCATGCCAAGAATATTCATGAGAGTCTTTGTGGCAAGAGGATTTCTCGCCCTACATGAAACTGGTCCAAAGGGCGTTTGCTCCGTCGTCTTCACGGTGATCACAGAAAATAGTGGCTGCAAAATTTCAGCAATCTGCTTTGCTTCCTTAGTATTCCCATCAAGGATGTAATGCACCATGTCACTGATTGCCCTGGGTGCGATGTTGGATGTTACTGAGATAACTCCAGTTGCAGCAATATCTGGCAAAGTCATCATAGCGAAAGTCTTGTCGTCATCACCTGAGAGTATGTCAAAATCTTCTCCGCATACCTTTCGAGTAAGTCGCATGTTTTCAAGGTCGCCAGTTGCTTCCTTCACACAACGCACGTTAGGATAGTCTGCGTGAAGGAGGGCTACGTCTTGAGGCATTAGTTGAGTGCCCGTTCTACCTGGAATAATATAGGGAATAATTTGCATTTCTGGAAATTGCTTAGCTATTGGTTCGATGTATTCCCTTCGGATTTCGAGGCTGCTAGGACCATTATAATAAGGATCGACGAGAAGAACGCAATTGATCCCGGTATGTTGAGCGTGAACAGTGCCCTCAATCGCTTCCTGAGTGCTGTTACTACCTGTCCCTGCAATAGTTAAGCCCTTGCCATGAGTGTACTCGTGAATTCTCTCAGTCACTTTGTTGTGCTCATTCCAGTCGAGAGTGGGGCTTTCTCCAGTGGTGCCGCAAGCTAAAATGCCATTTGCCCCTTGATTTAGTTGAAATTCCACTAGTCTTTGTAACCCCTCGTAGTCAACCTCTCGATTAGTTCGAAAAGGTGTGACGAGAGCAGTGTAATAGCCACTGAATAAAGTCATTTCGTTTGCCTCTTATAGAGAGAACAATCGGAAACCGAATTATTTAAAGTTTTTTCCGTTTTTATTACTATTTTTACGAACTCAGTACTAAAGCCGAGAGAAAAAGCGTAAAAAATTGCTAATATTCACGCTTTACGCACTACAAGAAGATGTTTGAACAATGAACTAAGGTGCTGCTCAGTAACGCTTTTAGCATGCTAAGCACTCTCCTTCCTAAAGTTGACTAAAATGACGCCTCGCTATGTCGGCAAACAAAGCGAAACAGTGAAAGCAGGAGCGCTATTGTGCCCGGTTTGCTGCGTAGAATACATCAATTTCGAGGTTGATTTCGAAGTCGAAGGAACTATTTTTAGGAACGTAAAGGTACTTAAGTGCCCCGTGTGCCAAGAGGAGCAGTTCACTCCCGAGCAACAAGAAGTATTTGAAAAACAAATCCGAAACCACCAAGACCCGTGAGTGCAAATTCAGATACTCAAGTTTCGAAAGAACATTTTTTGGATCACTATCCGAATCTCAACTGTTCTTTCGGATTGAATAGTAACCCTTTAATTTCGTCAAGTTAACCATACGCGAGAGGATCACTCACGATCTCTTCGTATAGTAATCAGTCTCGCAAGAGCAATATCATTACACTTGTATTCGCAGTGATTTATGTAGGGGTCGGAATTTCCCTAATTTACCTGAATTTCTCTGGAAAAATCTCCAGCACAATTTTAGGAATATGCATTTTTATACTTATAATTGCAAGTTTGATTTTCAAAGTTGCAACGGATTTCCTCAGAAAGAAAAAATAGTACCAACAGAGTATCATTCCAATTATCCAGTATTCTTACTTTTTACCCTATCTGGAAAGCTCTCATTGAGACCGACCCATTTTGGAAACCTTCATGGATAAATTTAATTTGTTCATCTTTTCGTTGCAAAGAAATTGTGTAAATCAATGGCAGGTAATGGTCCAATGTTGGAACTGCATACCTCGCCTCTGGACCCAGCTCAAGATAATTAGAGAGACTATCATGATTATGATTCAGAAGGCTTTGTTTGACTTTCTCGTCAAATTTCAAGGCCCACTCAAAGGTTTTTGCGTTTGTATCGAAATCGATTAATCCAAGATTATGTACGATGTTTCCGCTGCCTATAATGAGGACGCCTTTGCTGAAACAAACCAAATACGGCTATACGCTTGTTGAGTTCACTTTGACTATCTGTGGAGTTTTGCCCCATGTTCCAACACAATGCTTGTACAAAATGAGAACTCCTTTGACACCGGGGATTAATTTGGCTACGCCCAATCCTGCCTCAACAGACTTAGCAGGATCATCCCCTTTTACTACATTACATACAGCAGTGGCAGCTGCATCAGCCAAACCCGCTTCACTACAAAAAACTGTCGCTGCGTCTGCATCTCCGAAACTTAGGGCATGACTAAAACGTCCCGAACTAGTAGCAACACCGAATGGAAACTCGGTCAGCCTAAAACCAAATTGCCTCGACAAAGGTTCATCTCCAGCCACAAATGCAACATCAATCGGTACATTTGAAACGGCTGAAACTTCTCCGCCATTTTCCACTACAGCTACTTTGCAACCATCGGCAACCATATCTTTCACAGCCAAATCTGCCAAAACACCCGCAACTGCAGCCATCGGACCAACGTTAGCCGCTTGACCAGCTTTCGCCATTAACATTGCAACCAAAGGTTCTTCAATTAATGGAAATGGCTTAAGAGTCCAAACGAACTTAGGACATGCTTTAGCGTACTCTTCAAGTTGGGCTCTGTTTCGCTTAAGCGATTCCTTGGCAGTTAGGATTCCACTTTCCTTCTCAGAAATAATAGTGCACTGGGTTTCTTTGCAATTGAAACATTCCTTGAAGAAGTCACTCATTTGAAAGCCTACTGAAAAAATCAATGAGAGTTGTCTTTCAGCTCAGAATTGTTTTGCTTAACCGACTTAATTGCTCTCGCTGGACATGCATCCACGCAAGCGCTGCAAGTACTCCCTACGCACTTTTCCTTGTTAAACACAACTGAGAGGTCGTCTGCCAAAGTAATAGCTTCAACTGGGCACAGGGCTAAGCATGAACCACAATTGAAGCATTTTTCGGAATCGACTTCGATGAGTTTAGGTAAGCTGACTGTGACGTGTTTCTTGCGGAATGCTTTAACAACCTTGTCCAGAGATTCAGCGGGAACTTCTGCCAGTAATTCCCCACCTTTGGAGTTGACCTGTGCAGTGATTATGTTGATTGGTATTTTGAGTTCAAGGACGATTTGCGAAATAATTGGCTGCTCAACAATTTGTTCAGAGAACCTTAGGAGAACTCGAACCGTGATTTCTTACCTCCCCAACAGTTTAGAGACATCCTCAGAAGTTACTATCCCCAAAACCTTCTTCTCATTGTCAATCACGGGTAAAGCAGAGATCCTATGTTGAGCCATACGCTTCGAGGCGGTTTCCAAAGGCTCATCCAACTTGGCTGTAAAAACATGCCGAGTGACAATATCCGCCAACTTGGTTTTGCCCTCCGCCAATGCCCGCGTTATATCCCAAGAAGTTACAATTCCGTTGAGCCTTCCTTGATCATCAACAACCATAATGTGGTTGACCGATTTAGTTACTATACGCTGAGCTATTGCACTTACATCTTCGCTCTCCCTGCAGGTAACAGCTTTCTGCATCACATTAGCCACAAAAGGAGTATATTCTGTTTGCTTCAAAGGTTTAAAGACGGTGTCTAAAGGCAAACGCTCAACTGGAGCAGACAAGAAAAACTCACCGTTGGTGATCCATTGCTTAAGGGTCTCCGCAACTTTTCTAGCAGACTTCAAACTTGAGAGCGAACTAACCTTGATTTTCTTGTCGCTAATAACAATACTACCTGATTTAAGATCTTTATAACTTACTTTAGCAAGTTTAGGTCGATCTCTACGGGGTACACCATAGTCAACCACATTTGCAAAAATTTCTTCATCTCGAATAGAAGTCTTCCTTGCAAGACCTTCGTTCAAAATTGGAATGGGAATGCCAAGGCCAAGATAAAGCGTAGTTCCATATTTTGTATAAGTCGCCCCTCTGAGGAATTCAGTGCTCATCTTCTTCGCGTTTCCACGAACCATCAAAGTGCCATTTTGACTCTGAGCTTCATGCTGCGTACCTTCTCCAATAACATAGCCCTGAGCGCCCCCCAAGAAAATTCGAGTCCCAATGCCAATAGTCTCGTAATCAGGATCATTCATCAGAGGATTCAGTTCTCCTGCCCCAGAATAAGTCGCATTCCTCATACGTGGCAACAGCTTACCCATGTAAGTATAGATGGTTTCGTCCCGACTGTTTACAGCACAATTGTAGCGTTGATAACAATTGCGAAAGTTAAGCAAGTAAAACTGGTTCAAATCATCTGCAGTGAGATTTGTCTTCAGTTGAGTCCTAGGATAACAATCAGTGCCATAAGCCGTGGCCTTCAACTCGACTTCCTTGCCATCCACCAAATCCTCGATTAAATGCCCTCCACCATATTCGAACGGTTGCGAAGTGGACATGGAAGTAGCACCAATATACAAATCAACTGCCGCGCCAGGATGACAAATAGGAACATCATTGATGAAGGCATTATCAATCTTCATTGGAGGATCCGAGTGCCCCACGTTAATAATTGCCCCCGAGGAACACATTGCGCCAAACGTGCCTGTAGTGACCACGTCGACTTCCTTAAAAGCGACCTGTACGGAGCTGCTTTCGACGAGGCGCTTCATTTCTTCAGCGGTTAAAACTTGGGCATCGCCATTTCTAATTTTCGCGTTAATTTCTTCGATTGTGCGAGTATTCTTTTGAGGGTTGAGTGCCATGCCTTCAACCAATGCCAACCGATGAGACTCCCCACGTATTAATAGCTTTTGCAGGACAAGAAAAGCCTCAAATTTCCACTTTACTAGTTGCTTTTGTCAGCTACTTTTATGGTTTGGGCGAAATCAAGGTTTTCCCGAAGAAATAAGAAGCGAAATAAGAGATACTTCAGTCACTAGTCCAAACGCTCCTTTTTTTGCAGATAGTTCGTCAAATTTTTTAACTCCGTCAGGCTTTAAGAGGGGAGAAGAAATTGCAAAGGGAACCGGGTCTCTAGTATGCGTGCCAACTTTAATTGGCGTTGGATGATCAGGCAAAAGGGCAATAGAGCATGGTTCTTTGAGAGCCCCAAGAATTCTACCCAGAAACCTCTTGTCTAAGTCCTCAATGGTCTTAACTTTTTGTGCATAATCTCGCACGTGCCCCGCTTCATCAGGTGCTTCAACGTGAACAAAGACCAAATCGTTTTCTTCAAGAGCATTTAATGCAAAATCTGCTTTTCCCTCATAATTTGTACTAGATAAGCCGGTTGCCCCTGGAACATCAATAACTTTCATGTTAGCGTACGCTCCGATCCCTTTAACTAAGTCAACGGCGGAAATGACCGCTGCTCTTAAACCGTATTTTTCCTTGAAGGAAGGCATGGAAGGCTTCGGTCCCCCACCCCAAGGCCAAATCATGTTTCCCGGACGTTTACCTTCTTTTAGTCTATTGATATTAACCGGTTGAGATTCTAACACTACCTTGGATTTTAGAATCATCTCTTTCATTTTAGTAACGATTTCATCAACGTCTTTTGACTTCGCCCTCGGCAAAACAGCGTTGACCTCAACTTCCGAAGCGTCATGAGGAGGAGTGCACTCAATTTGACGAGAATTGGGAACGTTCCTCAAAATCAAGAAATGCCTATAATCTAAGCCCGAGAAAAACTCTATTTTTCCTTTCACTTCGAACTCCTTTTTGATCGTTTCGATTAACGGCTCTGCTTCACTCGTTGTAATGTGGCCAGCAGAATAGTCTAATATCAAGCCGTCTTTTTCAGTTATCAAGTTACATCTGAAAGCAGCATCGTTCTTTTCCAGCTTGATTCCTCGAGCTGGAGCCTCCAACGGGCCTCTCCCAGTGCAATAAAGATGCGGATCATAGCCAAGCAAAGACAGAATTGCAGTTTCAGAACCAGGATTCAAATCATCAGGAACATTTTTGATGAGACCATTCTTGCCCTCAGCGGCTATGGCGTCCATGTTAGGTTTATAGGCAACTTGGAGAGGAGTTTTGCCGCCCAATTCAGAAACTGGGTAATCTGCCATGCCGTCTCCAACAACAAGCAAGTATTTCATTTTCTAACCCGATTTTTCATTACCAGACGTTTTCTTACCAAAGTTTCCAGGGCAAAGCATCCATGTACTCGTTTAGCGAGCGTATTGTTGTCCCATTGTGTTGTTTAAGCACCTTGACGAGCGCAGATGCTAGCTCCAAGTTTACAATTACTGGAACGTTAAATTCTACAGCTTCTCGGCGAATGATGTAGCCATCGGTTAAGACATCTGTGAAGCTATTTTTCTTGTTAGGCATTGGAACATTAATTACTAGGTCAATTTTCCTTTCGTGCAAGTAATCTGAGATGTTTGGGTATGCATCCGCTTCTTTAACCTTATACAGAGTTTGCACGCTTTTCACACCTTCTGCCTGCATTATTTCTGCAGTATGCTTGGTAGCGTAGATTTTAAACCCCATTTGCTCAAACGCCTTAGCCAAAACCACTGAACGACGCTTCAGTTCGTCGCCACCGACTGTTATCAAAACAGATCCATCTTGTGGAGGCATACAGAATTCAGCAGATTGCAGTGCTTTGGAGAAAGCATCTTCAAAGTTTTCCCCCAAGCAAGCTACTTCGCCGGTGCTGAGCATTTCAACTCCTAGAACTGGGTCGGCTCCACTAAGACGCATAAAACTAAACTGAGGAACCTTCACACCGACATGATGAATAGGGGGCAATTCACAGGTTTTGAGCACTGAAGCGATTTTCTTATCAAGCATCGCTAAAGTAGCTAATTCGATAAGGTTGACTCCGCGCGTCTTGCTTACAAAAGGCATTGAACGAGAAGCACGCAAGTTACATTCTATGACGCTGACCTCGCCATCTTTCACTAGATACTGAATGTTATATGGACCTTTAATCTTGAGAGCCTTTACAATTTTCCGAGTGGCGTCTTCAATTTTCTTTAAGATATCTGGCGACAGTGTTTGTGGCGGAATTGTCATCGTCGCATCTCCGCTGTGTACACCAGCATTTTCGATATGCTCAATTACAGCTCCAATCAAACAGGTTTCGCCATCGGAAACCCCGTCAGCTTCGACTTCTTTAGCACCAACAATAAACTTGGAAATTACAACAGGTTGATCTCGACTAACCTTTGCAGCAAGCTTCAGGAAGTTTTCAAGTGAAGTCTCATCGTACGCAACTCTCATAGCCGAACCTGAGAGTACGTAACTAGGCCGGACGATCACAGGGTAGCCTATTTCATCAGCGAATATTTTGGCTCCTTCAATCGATGCAAGTCGGCTCCAGGGCGGCTGAGGAATGTCAAGTTTGTCGAGGAGTTCACTGAATTTCGAGCGATCTTCTGCGCGGTCAATATCTTCTGCTGCTGTACCCAGTAACTTAACACCAGAATGTGCAAGTTTCATGGCCAAAGTGTTTGGAATTTGCCCGCCAACGCTCGCAATGACGCCATCCGGATTCTCCTTTTCGTAAATATCCAAAATCCGTTCAGGAGTCAACTCTTCAAAATAGAGTTTGTCGGAAACATCATAGTCCGTTGAAACTGTTTCAGGGTTGTAATTAACCATGATGGCTTCTTGTATCCCATACTTCTTGAGAGCCCAAATTGTGTTAACGCCACACCAATCAAATTCAACACTGGAACCTATTCGAAATACGCCGGCACCAAGTACTAGAACTTTGCTTTTATTCTTGCTGAGTTCTATGTCGTCTTCGTCTCCTCCGTAAGTTAGGTAGAGGTAGTTAGTTTTAGCTGGGTACTCAGCTGCAAGAGTATCAATTTGCTTAATTGCGGGAATTATGCCAGCAGTCTTTCTGAATTGACGCACTTCTGGCTCAGAAGTTTCAGTGCAAATTGCGATTTGTTCATCTGAAAAGCCTAAACGTTTTGCCTCTCGCACCGTATCCTTTGCAGTACTGTCTTTTAGTTGCAGAGTACGCAACTGAGCTTCCATTCTAATTACATTTTGAATCTTATGCAAAAAGAACGGATCTACGCCACTCAGACGATAGATTTCCTCGATTGAAATACCCATCTTCAGAGCCTTAACTAACTTGTACAAACGCTCATCTGTCGGGTTGGCAATGGCGTCTTTGACCCGCTCAGGTGTCTCAGGCTCTGAGTCATCAGGGTTACAAACTAACCCTAACTTACCGTTATCGAGCATTCGAACTGCCTTTTGTAAGGCTTCTTCAAGACAACGTCCTATGGACATAACCTCGCCAACTGAACGCATTTGTGGACCGATATGTCGGTCAGCATACTTGAATTTTTGAAGATCCCATCGTGGAATTTTAACTGTAATGTAATCCAATGCTGGTTCAAAACACGCTGTTGTGACTTCAGTAACTTTGTTTATGAGCTCGGGAAGTGTGTAACCAATAGTCAACTTCGTAGCTATGTAAGCAAGAGGATATCCTGTTACTTTGCTTGCCAAAGCGGAGCTTCTAGACATGCGTGAGTTTACTTCAATAACTCGGCATTCCTCAGATTTTGGATGCAACGCCCACTGAATGTTGCATTCACCCACAATTCCTAATGAGCGAATCGCGCTAATGGAAATTGAGCGAATAAGATGATATTCCCGGTTGGTCAAGGTCTGTGAAGGAGCAATTACTATGGAGTCCCCTGTGTGAACGCCCATCGGATCGAGGTTTTCCATATTGCAGATAGTTAGACAATTGTCTGCATAATCGCGCATAACTTCGTACTCGACCTCTTTCCAATGACCAACGTATTCTTCTATCAAAATCTGCCCAATTCTGCTTTGGGCTATTCCGCGAGTGGCAATTTCCTTTAGCTCCAACGCATTATGAGCCACGCCTGCACCTTTACCGCCTAGCGTATAGGCCACACGAACAATTACCGGATACCCGATTTCTTTGGCAATATCAAGAGCACCGCCAACAGAAGTAGCTGCTTTGCTCCTCAAAGGGGGTACTCCAGCTTTGAGCATAGCCTCGCGGAAACGCTGTCTGTCGCCTGTATCTTCTATTGCTTGAACAGGTGTTCCCAAAACTTTACAATTGTATTTTTCTAAAATACCTGTTTTGGATAGTTCGATACCACAATTTAGGGCGGTTTGTCCACCGAAGCCCAACAGGATTCCGTCGGGTCGTTCTTTCTGGAGGACTTTTTCCACATATTCAGGGGTTATAGGAAGGAGGTACACTTTGCCTGACAAACGAGGGTCAGTTTGGATTGTGGCGATGTTCGGATTGATTAGAACGGTTTCGATGCCTTCTTCTTTGAGCGCCTTAAGACATTGACTTCCTGAGTAATCGAATTCGGCTGCCTCTCCGATCTTAATCGCTCCGCTCCCAAGAACTAGGACTTTCTTAATCCAGTCGAACTTGGGCACTACTTCATTGCCTCCATATTCTTGGCGAAGATGTCAAATAGAAATTCAGTATCGTAAGGTCCTGGAGACGCCTCAGGATGCCACTGCACGGCGAAAACGGGTTTGCTCTTATGCTTGACTCCCTTCAATAGTCTTGTCGTTAGCATTCACGAACCAAGGCTCCAGAGGAATTCTGCAGAAGCACTCTGTATCGATTGCATAACCATGATTCTGCGTCGTAATGTAACACCGATTATTGTTCAGATCTAAGGCAGGTTGGTTTTGGCTACGATGCCCAAACTTTAGTTTGTAAGTGTCCCCTCCTTGTGAGAGAGCTAAGATCTGAGCGCCCAAGCAAATTCCCATCAAAGGCACCTTTTCAACAATATCTCGGACACTTTCAATAGTCTTAACACATTTCTTCGGGTCACCAGGTCCGTTGCTTAAGAACACGCCGTTTGGGTGATATGCAAGAATATCTTTGGCCGAATAATCGTAAGGAACACGAATTACGCTTATACCACGTTTGAGAAGATTGCGTATAATATTGTTTTTGACTCCGCAGTCAATTAAGACAACTTTATACTTTCCCTCAACTTTATAATGAACGGGTTCTTTCACAGAGACTTCTTCTACAAGGTCTGTTGAATTAGGGTCCGGAATATGCTTGGCTTCTTTTACTAGATTCTCAAGGTTAAGTTCTTCGCCTTCATCACAAACCTTGATTATGCCAAGCATGACACCATGAGTTCGAAGTTTCTTGGTGAGTCTTCTTGTGTCCACACCCGATATGCCAGGGATATTCTCGTCTTGCAGCCATTTGTCCAAGGTTCGAGAGGATGCCCAATGGTAAGGTTCGGTACAAAGCTCATGGACTATTAAGCCAGAAGTCTGAATCCGGTCAGACTCAAAATACATCGGAACCCCGAAGTTCAGGTCGTTTGGTGGAACACCATAGTTTCCAATTAGCGGATAAGTTAAGGCTAAAATCTGCCCTTTATATGATGGATCTGTCAGGGCCTCGGGGTACCCAACCATTGAAGTTGAAAACACTACTTCTCCGGTTAATTTTGTTGAGGCTCCAAAGCCTTTCCCTATGAAAAAGGTGCCGTCTTCTAAAACAAGTGCTGCTTTCTTGCTTTTGCAGGAGTTAAGTTCTTGGACCAAAGCCCTATTCTACCTATCAAGTATTATTTTTAAACGTTATGTTTTCACTTTTTTTCGTTTGGAGATACGAGTTTACGGTGGCATCCAATTTGCTTTCAGCCTCTTCAAGTTCCTTGTCCATCTTGGATATATTAGATTTGGTTCGCAGCACGTTCTTCTCACGTTCACACAAAGCTCTCTTAACTTCGATTGGTGCAGGACCTCCTTTAACATTGCAAACCTCGACGAGCTTAAGAGGATCAGCAAGGGCTTTAAGGTCCTCAGCTTTGAAGGCTAACTTAACCCCTGTGGATTCTTCAGCCGCCTTTTGTACCAGCTTCGGCGTTGCGTCTGCAAAAGTTAGCTTCGCGTCTAAAAGAGTTTTTACAAGGGATCCAACGATTTTGTGAGCAGACCGGAAAGGTATGTTATATTTGCGAACTAACATGTTTGCCAACTCTGTGGCAGCGACGAAGCTTTTGAGGGCTTTTTTTGAAACGTCACAAGTTATCTTGATCTTTGGAATAAGTTTGTGAATCATATCTAGTGAAGCGCGAACGTTTTCAATTGATTCCCAAAGTTTTGGAGTGATCTCTTGGAAGTCTAAGTTATATGTAGAAGGCAAGCTTTTCATCGCAGCCGTTACCGCGACAAAATTACCAATAACGTGACTAGCTCTTGCTCGGATGATCTCCAAAACTTCGGGATTCTTCTTTTGAGGCATGATGCTGCTTGTGCTAGTAAACTCGTCAGGAAACTCCACTACTCCAAAGTCGGGTGAACTCCAAATGATGAGGTCTTCTGATAAACGACTTAGGTTTACTGCTGTCAGGGTCAAGGCGGCAAGAGTTTCTGCAATGAAGTCCCGACTACCTACGGCGTCAATCGAGTTTTCCACCAATCCCTTGAAACCTAGAAGTTCCGCTGTCCGATCTCTGTCTATCGGAAAACTTGTCGTGGCGAGAGCAGCAGCACCTAATGGACACATATTCACTCTGCCGTAAGCGCCCTGAACTCTTTGCATGTCACGTTCCAATGAATCAATGTACGAAATAAGATAGTGCGCGAAAGTCACCGGTTGGGCTGGCTGAAGGTGAGTATACTCTAAGATGACCGTCGTAAGATGGTCTTCTGCTACTTCTGCCAAATGTTCTTGCACATGCGCAATTGACCGCATGAGGGTTATTAACTCATTACGAAGAGTCATACGCAAAGCAGTAGCAACTTGGTCGTTTCGGCTTTTGGCAATATGCAGATTTCCGCCGGCTTCGGTTCCAGCTTCCTTGAGAACCGCTTCTTCAACAGCCATATGAACATCTTCCATTGAAGCATCCAGAGTCAACTCCGAATTCTTGTCCAAAGCTGCAAGAAGTGCAACTCCATCTTTCTTGGCTATGATCTTCTGTTCTACCAACATAATAACGTGCGCTTTGTTGATGGCAACTACGGCATTTAACAGGCGAGCATCGTCCTTAATTGATGAAGTGAACTTAGCTACGTCTGCACGTACTGATTTTAGACGACCTCCACGCAATATTTTTGACATTTCACCACGCCTCCAAAATTACCTTCTTGTGGAAACAATCTATGTTGGTTTGGATTCCTTCTTTTTCCTTGTTGAGCGAATTAGTGCGTTGCGCATTCTGGTTTGGAGGCCCCACAGTTCAATGAAGCCTTTAGAATAGGATTGGTTAAAGGATGTTTTGATGTTGTAATTGGCTAAATTCTTGTCATAAAGCGACATTGGGGATGAACGCCCAACTACTTGTAGTCCACCTTTGAACAGTTTCAATCTGACTTCACCGGTTACGTTTTCTTGTGATTTATTTATGAAAGCATCGAGATCGTCCTTCAGTGGATCTACCCACAAGCCAGCGTACGCTAAAAAGACCCATTGGGAGTCAACCTGCTGTTTGAAAAGGACTTCGTGACGAGTCATCACCATTTTCTCAAGGTCTTTGTGGGCTTCAAGAATTACTGTGGCTGCTGGGCACTCGTAAACTTCTCTGGATTTAATACCGACAAGGCGGTCTTCGATGTGATCTATTCGGCCGACGCCGTTTTTGCCCGCTATTTCGTTTAAGCTTTGAATAAGTTCAAGGGGTTTCATTTTTTTTCCATTCACACCGACGGGAACTCCTGCTTTAAATTGAATGGCTACGTATTCAGGTTTGTTCGGAGTTTTTTCTGGAGCGATTGTCCATTCATAAGCATCTTCGGGAGGTTCTTGACTTGCATCTTCAAGTAGACCGCATTCAATAGCTCTGCCCCATATGCTAGCGTCGATACTGAATTTCTTTGCTGCGTCAGAGACCTGGATGCCTTTAGTTCTTGCGTAAGCGATCTCTTCGTCTCGGGTCATTCCCCACTCGCGGACAGGGGCAATTATTTTTTTGTCAGGGGCTAAGGAACCAAGTGTTATGTCGAATCGGACTTGGTCATTGCCTCTTCCTGTGCACCCATGGGCTAAGCCAGTGGCGTTTTCCTTTTCTGCAATTTCCACCATTTTTGCAGCTATCAATGGTCGAGATAAGCTTGTGCTTATGGGATACTTCCCTTCATAGAGTGCGTTAGCTTTTATTGCCGGAAAAATGTAGTCGGTCACAAATTCAGCTTTGGCGTCTATTGCATAGTGTCTGAGAGCACCAAGTTTTTTTGCTTTTTCTCCTGCTTCGGCTAAGTCTTCTTGTTGACCTACATCAACTGTTACCGTTATGACTTCTGCGTCATATTTTTCTTGGAGATACTTAATGAGAACGGAAGTGTCTAATCCGCCGCTGTACGCTAGCACGAATTTTTCGGTCATGTTTTGCTCCCCCGTTTTTGAAATATAAATTGTTCCCCTTACCTTCCAAGGGGTATTTTTAAACTTTGCGACTTTTTTATAACATAACAAGCTTTAAATGTTCTAATTGATACATCCCGTTCCATGACAACTACTGCACAGAATGTCCGTAACTATCTTAGAAATAAGCCATATTTGCTCGAAGCATTAGAGAAGGGCATAGTTAACCTTAGTGAATTAAGCCGCCAAATCCGAGAAGAGCTAAAGACGGGCAACGCAACTGCAACCAAAGCTGCTCTGCGTAGGTTCGCGGAGGAACTTCAGAGATATAAGCAGAAAAGAGAAGAAAAAGTCCTTAGTCTTCTCAAACGAAGTGGCATCACCGTTTATGACCAAAAAAGTGTCATAATTACCGCCAAGGAAATTGACACGGAAAATGGAATGAAGGTTGATTTGCCAGGAAAATTTGTGTACCTACTTGATAAAGCAGATTTGCCAGAGAGGATCAGCACGTTGGTCAAACATGATAATTGCACCATGATTATAGTCAACTCTCCTGTAGAACTCGAAGCCACAGTTGGAGTCGTGGCGTTCTTAACAGCTCTTCTAGCTGAACAAAACGTAAACATCGTCGAGTTTATATCATGTTGGACAGAAACAATAATTGTCGTTGAAAAAAAAGATAGCCTCAAAGCTTACGAGGCGCTGACAAATCTTATTGGTTAATAAAAAAAACAACAATTTTAATAATTGAAAATGAATACTCTTCAAAGCCTGTGACAAAACCATGCCGCTAAGCCAAGTCAGTGTGAAATCACCCGCGACAAGCGCTAATTTGGGTCCGGGGTTCGATGTTTTCGGCTTAGCTCTGGAATATCCAAGTGATAAAGTCACAATTGCTGTTGCAGACAACCCTGGAATAAAAATTCAGCTTTCAGGAGTCAAAGCTGGCACAATTTCACAATCACCTACTCAGAACACTGCTGGCGTGGTCGCAGCTTATATGCTCCAGGAATTTTCGCTCAAAACAGGCTTGAACATAAGTATAGAAAAAGGCATATGGCCAAGCAGAGGATTAGGCAGCAGCGCAGCTTCGGCTGCAGCAGCGGCATATGCTCTGAACAAACTGTTTAGCCTTAACCTCAAAGATGAGCAACTTATAGGATTGGCTGCTAAAGGCGAAGTGGCTTCTGCAGGTATAGAACATGCAGATAACGTTTCAGCTACTATCTGCGGTAACTTCGTAATTTTGAGATCTTATAAACCTCTGGAGATTGTTAAACTAAAAGCTCCTGAGAACATGGAAGTATGCGTTGCTTTTCCGCACATGATTACTCCGCCACATAAAACCGAAAAAGCACGCCTATTAATACCTAAAAATATAGCGCTTGAAAAACTTGTTGAGAATGTGGGAAATGCAGCTGCAATGGTTAGTGGCTTTGCCATTGGCGACGTCGACCTAATCGGTAGATCTATGCGCGACGCAGTTGTTGAACCTGCGAGAGCATCTTTGATCCCTGGATACCAAAAAGTTAGAGAAAAAGCTTTGGAGGCGGGTTCATGTGGAGTTGCGATAAGTGGAGCTGGACCGGCGATGATAGCTGTAGTTAATAAGAAAAAAGCGGATTCCACCAAGGTTGCAGCCGCAATGAGAGAAGGTTTCAAGTCTGCTGGCTTTGAAGCAACGTCATTTTCAACGAGACCTGGCAAAGGCGTATGTTTAGTGGAGAATTGAAAACGTGACACACCAAGAATGCATCAACTGTGGTACCAAGTACAACCTGAACGAGATTGTATATTTCTGCAAGAAATGCGGAGACCTCTTAGAAGTGAAATACAACTTCAAAGAACTAGCTGAGAAGTTGAAAAAAAGCAACTGGCGCAAAGTTCCGCTCTCCGTTTGGCGGTACCGCGATTTCATGCCCATCGAGGATATAAGCAAAATTATTTCGCTAAATGAAGGTGGGACAGGACTGCATTCATGCCACAAACTAGGTAAGCAACTTGGGCTAATACAGCTTAGTGTAAAGAACGAAGGCGAAAATCCGACTGGCAGTTTCAAAGACCGAGGTATGACTGTTGGAGTCTCCAAGGCTAATGAGATAGGCGCCAAAAACGTCATTTGCGCCTCCACAGGCAACACTTCCGCTTCACTAGCTGCATACGCGGCAAAAGCGGGAATGAGATGTACGGTGCTGATTCCGTCAGGCAAGATTGCCTTTGGAAAACTTTCACAAGCCATGATTTACGGTGCTAAAGTACTCCAAGTCCGAGGCAACTTCGACCAATCCTTGGATTTTGTTTTCAAAATCGCGGAAAAACACCCCAGCGTTTACCTACTCAACAGTATTAATCCGTTCCGTGTGGAAGGACAAAAATCGTTAGGCTTTGAAATCTGCGACCAACTGGACGGAGAAACACCTGACCGAATCGTCGTGCCCGTGGGAAACGCGGGAAACATTAGTGCCATCTGGAAAGGCTTCACAGAATATCATGAACTGGGCTTCATCAAGAAACTCCCCAAAATGACGGGCATCCAAGCCGCAGGTTCAGCTCCTATCGCTCACATGATTAAGACGGGCAGCAACGAAATGGTCCCCGTCAAAACACCTGAGACTGTCGCAACTGCCATCCGTATAGGCGCACCCGTTAGCTGGAAGAAAGCCGTCAACGCAATACGCAACAGCGACGGCACTGCCGAAACAGTCACTGACGAAGAAATTCTAGCCGCTCAGAAACTGTTGGCGCGTGTGGAAGGCATCTTCGTAGAGCCCGCAAGTGCTTCATCGATCGCGGGTCTCATCAAACTAGTTAACAGCGGCGTTATCGACAAAGATGAACGGGTCGTATGCGTAACCACGGGACACGGACTCAAAGATCCGGACACCGCGGTTAAAATGAGCGAAAAACCAGTTGAAGTCGAAGCAGAAATGGTAGCCATAGAAAACGCTTTAGGCTTAGAGCGTCAAGTGGCAATTCGGGCACGGTGAGACTTGAATGAGGATCATTTTAGTTGGCTACGGCGTAGTCGGGAAAGGCGTAACTACTATTCTTGCTCGCAGATATGTAGAAAAAGGTAAGGATTACGGGTTTAACCCAAAAATAGTTGCTATCGCCGATATAGATGGTGCGGTTATTAATTCAAGGGGTTTGAGCCCTGAAAAGCTAGAGGCGATTAGGCAACGGGGTTATCCAATATCCGCAGATTCTGAGTTTGGCCACCCAGGAATGCCAGCGCTAGAAGTTATTGAGTCGGTTGAAGCAGAAGTCGTTGTTGAAGTCACGCCAGTCAACATCAAAAACGGTGAACCGGCACTATCACACATCACCAAAGCCTTCAAAACAGGGAAACACGTTGTCACAACCAACAAAGGACCGTTGGCTCTGGCAATGCCTGCCCTCACAGAACTAGCTGATTATAACAACGTTTACCTCCGATTCAGCGGAACAGTTGGCGGCGGAACCCCCATGCTTGAATTCGCCAAAAGATGCCTCGCAGGGGACAAAATCCTTGCCATACGAGGCATATTGAACGGCACAACCAACTATATACTAACTGAAATGTCCCAGAACCGCGTGACTTTCCAAGAAGCGCTAACAAACGCGCAGAAGCTTGGTTACGCAGAAAGAGAGCCTTCTATGGATATTGACGGATTTGATACCGCTTGCAAAGTAGTCATTCTGGCAAACTGGATAATGAACAAGAAAACAACCTTGAAAGATGTAGAAAGAACAGGCATCCGCGATGTTTCTTTGCAAGCGCTTGATGAAGCTTCAAAAAGGGGCAACACAATCAAGCTCATAGGCTCAATAGACGGCGACGGAACAACCGTAAGACCAACAGAAATACCGAAAAATAACCCCTTATGCGTCAGCGGAGTCCTAAACGCAGTAACCTTCTCCACCGAATTTGCGGGAGAACAAACCCTTGTCGGCAAAGGCGCTGGCGGAGTGGAGACTGCCAGTGCAGTTTTAAGAGACCTCCTAGACATAAGACATAAGTTAGCAACCAAACTACTGACCTAAAGAGAAAGGCTGAAATTGAAATGAAGATAGTGATGAAGTTCGGCGGAACCAGTGTAGGCACGGGCGAAAACATACGCCATGTAGCCGGTTTAGTTACAAAGTATGCTAAGAACGATTACAGAGTTGCCGTTGTTGTTTCGGCATTGGCAGGCGTCACTAATAATTTGTTTGAGGTTGCTTGCCAAGCGAAGAAAAGTGATGAAAAAACCATCGACGCCTTCACAAAGAAACTCCTCCAAAAACACATAGGAGCAGTTTCAGCAGCGATCACCAGCAAACAAATCCAAAAAGAAGTAACCTTAATCATAGAAAAGACCATCGCTGAACTGGAAAAAGTCTTGACGGGCATATGTTATGTCGGTGAACTCTCACCCAAATCCAAAGACTACGTTGTTTCTTTTGGGGAACGTTTGTCTGCACCCATCGTTTGGGGAGCCTTAAAGGACCACAAACTTGAAACCCAGTGCTTTACTGGCAAAGAAGCAGGTATTGTGACCGATTCAAACTTTGGCGACGCTGATCCTCTAATGAATTATACCACTCACCTGATACGCGAAAGAGTTGGACCACTGCTCGAGAAAGGCACTATTCCGGTGGTTACAGGTTTCATTGCGGCAAACCAGGATGGGATAGTGACTACTGTTGGTCGTGGCGGCTCTGACTACACCGCAACTATTCTTGGGGTAGCACTACAAGTTGACGAGATCTGGATATGGACTGATGTAGACGGCATAATGACCACAGATCCAAAAATTGTTCCAGCCGCACGAATGCTGCCTCATCTTAGCTATCAGGAAGCTACGGAAATGGCGATTTTTGGTGCCAAGGCCATGCACCCACGAGCCCTTGGACCAGTCATCAAAGAGAACATTCCAGTTAGAATACGCAGCGTTTTCCACCCAGACAACCAAGGCACACTTGTCACAAAAGAGCCTCAAGCTAAAGCAAGAGAAGCCGTCAAGGCAGTCGCCATGATAAAGGACGTTGCTATGATTAACATTTACGGAGCAGGAATGGTTGGCGCACCGGGCAGCTACGCCAAAGTCTTCGATGTCCTGGGCAAGAACAACATCAACGTCATGATGATATCCACCGCCGCCTCCGAAGCCAACATATCAATGGTAATCAAACGCGGGCTACTAGGCAGAGCCATCAGCAACATAGAAATCGCACTTCTAGACAGAGGCGGCATAGTCAGCGAAGTCACAACAGAGGACGACGTCGCAGTCATTGCAGTTATCGGCGCCAATATGAAAGGGACACTTGGTGTTGCATCAAAAATCTTTAGTGCCGTCGCCAAAAAAGGCATAAACATCCGTATGATAGCACAGGGCAGTTCAGAGTTGAACATTTCGTTCGTGGTGAAAGAGAAAGACGGGGCAGCTGTTGTCAAAGCTATCCACGAAGAATTCAAGCTAGACAATCCTTAGACTGTTCGCGTTTGAGCTTCACAGTTTACTGGTATGTTGAAGGCGGGTATGACTGTTTGCGCTGAACCTTCAATCAAATCAATTAGCCAAGACAAAAGAACTTGTGAATGTCGAGAAAATGCGATGAAGCGACAGAAGAAGAAATGAGAATTTATCTTTAGGTTTGAGAGTTGGCTTTTTCTGCGTCGATTTCAATTTTTCCATTTCGGTAGTTGTGTAACTCAGATAGTTTCAAGATTGTTTCTTTGTAGACCTCGATGCTCGCTAAGTATTCGCTTATTATGATGTGTTCATCTGCGGTGTGGTCTAGGTGGCTATCTCCTGGGCCGTACGTGACAATAGGCATGTTCATAGCATGTCCTAAAATATTCATGTCGCCAGTTCCCGTTTTGCGAATAAGTGTGGCAGGTTTGTTCAGGATTTTGCGCACTGAGGCGGACATCGCATGTACTAATGGCGAAGTCTTATTGACTTCGAACGGTTCCACTGTATCCAAGACCGCTGCTTTTACTGTCACGTTGGGATTGGTTTCTTGATATCTGTTGGTGATTTTTTGAATTTCGGTGAAAACCTGCAACGTTGTGAACTGTGGGGGAACTCGAATGTCCAAGTGCATTTCGCTTTCGAAGGGAATTACTGATGTTGCATGTCCACCTGCGACTTTGGTTAGACAAACGGTTACCGCGTTGAAGGGGCTTTCCTGCAGATTCAGCGGAAACTTATTCTTGATCTGCATCCAAAGGTCGTAAGCTTTCTCAAGTGCGTTCTCGTAGAGCCATGGGGTGGAGGCATGCCCGGTTTGGGTTTTACAAGTGATTTTGAGTTGGATTTGACCTTTGTAACCGACCGTTATATTTTCAACGCCACTAGGTTCCCCGAAAATAGCATATTCTGCTTTTATGCCTTGAGTTATTAGATGCTTTACACCCCTACTGGTCGCTTCTTCTTCAACTACACTGGCGATTAGGATTTTGGCTTTGTCTCTCAACGCAGGTTCTTTTGCGGCTTCCGCTGCCGCCATTACCATCGCCGCGAGTGGACCCTTAGCGTCGACGGCACCTCGAGCGTAGATTTTGCCTTCTTCAATACGGAGAGGCAGATGTCCAGCCACGGTGTCCATGTGTCCACACAGAAAAATTGTGGGTTCACCCTCGCCGATGACGCCTATGACGTTTCCGATGGCGTCTCTGCCCACTTGGAAACCAAGTTTTTTCATCTCGGTTGCCAAGAAGTTTCCTATGTCTTCTTCTTTACCAGAGGGACTGTAAATACCCAACAGGTTAGTAAGAAGCCGAACCGCTTGCTGCTCTTGCATTCTCTTCTTCTCCTAAAACCTCATCGAGGACGGCGAGGGCTTTGTCCACTTGCGGTTTCGTTATGACAAGCGGTGGCAAGAAACGCAAAACGTTCCGGCCTGCATCCAACATGAGCACGCCTTTTTCTGCGCATTTGAGGATGATGTTTAGAACATCGAATCGGAGTTCAACGCCAATCATTAGGCCCATGCCGCGAATTTCTTTGATAATTTTGTGTTTGGCTTGTAAGGCTTCGAGTTGGGTTCTGAAGTATTTGCCTGTGGTGGCTGCTTTTTCGGCGAGGTTTTCCGATATGAGTGCGTCTATAGCGGCGCATCCTGCGGCGCATACAAGTGGACTTCCGCTAAATGTTGTCGAGTGTTCGCCAAGTTTGAAAGCTGACATTACGTTTTCTTTTGCCACAGTTATTCCGATCGGTAAACCGCCTGCGAAAGGTTTTGCCAATGTCATTATGTCAGGGATTACGTTCCAGTTTTCGCATCCGAACAGTTTCCCTGTGCGCCCGAAACTCGTTTGCACCTCGTCAAAGATTAGGAGGACTTTTCTTTCGTCACAGATCTGTCGCAACTGCGGCAAATAACCATCGGGAGGGACACGTATGCCGCCTTCTCCGCGAATGGGCTCAAGCAGCACTGCTGCTGTTTTTCCGGTTATTGCTTCTTTCACTTTTTCAATGTTATCAGGTGGAACATGCTTAAATTCGGGTACAAGTGGCATGAAAGGTTCACGGTACTTCTTGTCCCATGTAGCTGACAGAGCACCCATGGTTTTACCGTGAAAAGCTCCCATCATCGCGATGATTTCGGGTTTGCCCGTGTATTTGCGGGCGAGTTTGATTGCACATTCTACGGACTCAGCCCCGCTGTTCGAGAGAAAGGCTTTGTTTAAGCCCAATGGTGTAATGTCTGTGAGTTTCTGAAGGAATTCGCTGCGTTTGTCGTTGTAGAGGCTGGCGTGGCAAGAGATCAATTGTTCCACTTGCGCATGAATAGCTGCAACTACTCGAGGGTGACAATGTCCTAACAAAGCAACGCCGTATGCCCCCATGCAATCCACGTATTCTTTTCCGTTTATGTCCCATAGCGTTGCACCTTTCCCTTTGGCTATCACTATGTGGCGTTTGGCGAAGACATTTGCCATTAGCTTAGTTTCTGCATCAATGATTTCTTGTTCATTCACGAGTTATCACTGTACCCGTTTCGTGTTTTAAAACGGAAGATACGGGGTTTTTTTCCTTGCCAGAGGTTATTAGAACTTCGCCGACTCCTCCGTTAAGCGCTTCGAGGGCAGCGTGTACTTTGGTGCTCATTCCTGCGCCTATGCTTGATATTACTTCCTTAACTTCGCTTGAGCCAATTTTAGGAATGAGCTCGCCTTTATTCATCAAGCCTTTAACGTCTGTGAGGAGAATGAGCTTGTCCGCTCTTAAGGCGCTTGCAATTATAGCGGCTGTTCGGTCGCCGTCTACGTTGAGCGGCTCATATTCGTCACTTATGGCTATGGGCGTAACAATGGGAGTGTAGCCTTTTTCTAGCAGAAGCTGAATTAAATCGGTGTTTAACTGATTAATTTTTCCCGTGTAACCGCCATCTATGACTCTTTTGCGCCCTCGCTCGTCTACTTCGATTAAGCGTTTTTTGCGTTCGGCCTTGAGGATTTGCCCGTCTAACCCGCTGAGACCTACGGCGGGAATGCCTTGACTTTGCAAGGCTAAAACGATTTGTTTATTGATTTTTCCCGCCATTACCATAGTGTAAATTTCGACGGTTTCTTTGTCCGTGTAGCGGCTTCGGAAACCTTCTGGGGAAATAATGAATTTTTGTTCTTTGCCCAGTTTGCTCGCGATTTCGGTAACTTCTACGCCGCCACCGTGGACCAGGACAACTTTGTTTTCTATGAGCACACTTTTTAGGTCGGATACGAGGTCGCTTGAGGCGCCTTCTTTTAGAATGCTTCCGCCCATTTTAATGACAAGCAGCATGGTGTGTCACATCGGGTGGAAGCCTGCACTCTTTAGACCCGTGGTCTCGTCGATGCCCATTAAGAGGTTTAGGCATTGAACGCCTTGACCAGAAGCACCCTTCACCATGTTGTCGATGGCAGAGAACATTATCAGGTGATTGGCGTGTGGATCAATTTCAAATCCTACGTCGCAGTAGTTTGTGCCTAGAGTCACTTTGGGATCGGGAAGTTGATAGCAGCCTTTTTGGTATTTGACGAAGCGAATGAAAGGTTCACCTTCGTAGGCTGCCCGGAGAGCTTTCCAAAGGTCTTTAGCTGCGAGGGGTTGTTTTGGAAAAGCGTGAATGGTTGCGAGTATACCACGTACCATATTGACGGCGTGTGGAGTGAACGAGATTTTAGTAGGCTCGTTTGTGAATGCTCTGATTTCTTGTTCGACTTCGCCGATGTGACGATGCATAGTGACTTTGTAGGGTCGGACGCCTCCGAATCGTTCGGGGTGATGCGAAGCTGCGGTAGGTTTGCTTCCTCCTCCTGAACTGCCAACTTTGAGGTCAGCCACTATGTAGCTATTGTCGACTAGTCCTGCTTTGACTATTGGGATTATGGCAAGAGTTGTTGCGGTGGCCATGCAGCCGGGGCAGGCAATGAGGCGTGCCTTCTTGATTTCTTCTCGGTGTAGTTCGGGTAAGCCGTAGGCTGCTTCTTTGAGGAGTTCAGGGTGTGCGTGTTTCCAACCGTACCAGATTTCGTAGTCTGCGGGGTTCTTCAGGCGGAAGTCCGCGCTCATATCGATAACTTTTAAGCCTGATTCAAGAAGCTTGGGAACCAAGTTTACGCTACCTCCATGGGGAGTAGCGGTAAAGATGAGATCACAGTTTTTCTGAAGTTCAATTATATCCTGGGGGACGAATTTTAGTTGAGTAAGTCCTCGGAGATTTGGATGGGCGTTAAAGATGTATTCTCCTGCACTTTGGCGACTTGTGACCATGGTTACTTCTACTTGTGGGTGAAGCAGAAGCAAGCGAAGGAGTTCTCCGCCGACGTATCCTGAACCACCGATTATTCCTATTCGCATCATGTTTTTCACTTGTTATTTTTATTAGTTAGATAAGGCTTAGGGCGCCTTTCAAGAGGGGAATCGCCACGTTCATGCCTGTTATCGTTCGGGTTTGTTCCCAAAATTCTGGGCATGAATTGGCTTCGTGGAAAACTATATGTGTTCTGTTTGCTTCCACGTTTTCTTCAATTACGCTTTTTACTTTTGCGTATGCTTCAGTGCTCTTGTAGTTATTGACGGCTTTCTCTAGCTCGACATTCCAAGCTTTGAAGTCACTTAGCCGGGTGTCGTCCTTTTTTACTTTTTTCACGGCTTCAAATGATTCCGCCGCCTTGCCAAGTTCGGTTTTTAGTATGTCGTCGTTCGCGTTCTTGTTCTTGCCAACATTTATCATCGCGTCTATTGCGAACACCCATGCCTCATGTTCTCGTCCTAAAGCTTTGCCGCATTTAATTGAGAGCTCACGTATATGTTGTGGGAGTTTTGCGTCGAAGACGAGATTGCCTAAGAAAGTATTTGTTCGAAAGTCATTGAACCCTGCTCTTGCCAAAGCTATAGGGTGACAAACTGGATCTTTTCTTTTTTCTTTGAAAATAATTATTCTAAGGTCGTAGAACCATTTCTCTACGAGTTCTTGAGCAACTATCCCTATAGGATTAATGATTGAAGGTTCAGTCTTCTGAATATTTGCTGTAAGCTCTTCCCGGTTCGTGGATAAGACGATGCCTTTTCCGTGAGTGCCTGCATCAGGTTTAATGACTATGTTTTTCCCGATTTCTTTTTCGAGAAGATCTGCTATGTCAGGCTCATTATGAATGATTCTCCCGTCTTTAGTAGTATCGAATGGATCGCAAGGCACATACGCAGTTTTTGGAATAGGGAGACCCACCGCCCATAAATGCAGGAGGGTACGGAATTTGCTGTAACATTCTAACTCTATAGATGCCGGATTAATGACTTTTTTTCCGAAAACTTCCATTATGTTGGCGGCGTAAAGTCGGCGATTTTTGCTTTGAGCTCGATTAAGGATCACAGCGAGATCCTTTATGGTGCTTGTGTAATCCTTGCCTTTGCTTGTGACGTTGAAACTGTCTTTACCTATTGAGACAGCTATTTTGCGGAATGGAATGAAAGTAAGTTCTATGCCTAGTTCTTGGGCAGTTAGTTTAATACCGTTTTCGTCGTTTTCTGATCGTTCATAAAGAAGCCCAATGCTCATTCTAGGTCTCTTCCTGATAGAATTAGACTAAACAAAGGTTTGGGAGATGAGTTTATGACAAGTATCCTGTATTTTTGTGCCTTTTGTGGATACTGTTTATTCGCCCCAGTCTTCTCCTTCTAGAGTTAGTTCCTGAAGGTTAACGCAACCGCAGTTTACTTCCTTGACTTCGAGTTCGAGTCCACAGCCTGGACAGCTTAGTATTTCGCCTTTGTTTGTATCTTTTGGAACGTCTAGGTCGGCGTCACAATCGGGGCATTTAGCTTTCATTGCCTTCACCTCTTGGGCTTCCAAAGTTGATGTTTTACTCATCGTACTTTCACTTTTTTTTATTGGAAATATCTTTCTGAGTTGCATGCGCACCTTTTAAACATTGCGACTTATTTGTAACATGTTAGACTTCTATTGTTCTAAATGATACATTGCAGCTTCGAGAAAGACCCGAAAAACCCAGTTCACCCTCGATCGACAACGAAATCCGTATTTCTTGGCGCCTCAAAGTTCAGAAATCGTTAAATTTTCCACCTCATTCACATAATTGGGGAAACGAATGGACGATTTAGATAGAGAAATCATCAAAATTCTGAAATGCGACGGAAGAGCGGGGTACATAAGCCTTGGAAAAAAAGTGGGCTTGTCAGAAGGGGCTGTTAGAAAAAGAATTAAAACCCTCACGGAAACGGGAATAATTCGAAGCTTCACGGTGAAAGTTAGTGTTGCCGAAGGGGCTGAAGCCATCGCATTCCTCTCCGTAAACCCTTCGCTTCCAACTCAAGAAGTTTCCAAAAGAATACATGAAATAGCAAACGTAGAAACTGTTTACGAAGTGACAGGCGAGTATGACATTGTTGCTATTATCGGAGGAATGAATGTGGTGGAAGTCAATGAATGCGTTGAGAAAATTCGACGTGTAGAAGGAATTATGAAAACCAATACAATGATAGTACTGCGAAGCTGGTAAGTCTAAAAAATTAGTTTTCTATTCATTCAACATAGTATGCTGTGAAAGGCCCTTGATCAGTCTTATAGAGAGACTTCACGTAATTAAGGGCATCTGGCAGCTTTTCAGCGGAAGGAATTATTTGCTGATAGTTATCTTGTGTAATGATCTCGACAAGCCGCCCTGTTTCCTTCTTAGTTATCAAAAGTCTCAAATAATTTCTGCCTGATAGAAAAACCGCAATTTCACCTCGAGAAGCGTTTCCTTTGCGCAGTTCAATGGTCTTTTTGCCTTGTTTGATCCACGCAAAAAATTCCTTTCTAACAGTGAAAGTGGGCGTCTATTTTCACCTTTAGCTAAAATTACAGAATACTGCTTCAAATAAAAAGCATCCGCGAATGTTAACGATCTTGATGTAGAGGCAGCAAGCACGCAATTCATTAAGAACTTAGAGGCTTTCGATGTCAAATCTACGGTGAATCTCTTCGGAGACATACTAAATGATTAATCAGTTCAAGTAACAGATGAATTAGGTTTACCCCGGGAAAAAATATGCGATAAATACATTATGTTTGAACCGGTCCATAGATATGCACCGAAACGTACAGGACAACACTGCTTCAACCGATCGTCATTATTCTAGCAGCTGCCGTGATGCTTGAACTCCTAGCCGAACTCAAAGCTGCCACATAAATAGAAAAAACGGTCACAACATCCTTAACGAAGGGAAAATCAAAACAGCGGATCTTAGTGGAACAAATACTGATTCGGATATTGCAGAAGCAACAGTAGGAAAATTCAAAAAGAATAAACTCGAGTTACAACAGTAGTTGCCCGCGTGGACAATTCTATCTTTCCATTATACCCCACTTTGGCGTAAACGTTTTCCAACACAATTTTATCACCAATTAGCAGTTTGCAGGTTGAATCAGCGTGTTCTCGCCAAGCTGTCACCCGCAGGAGGCCTGTTTCATCCTTCAAATCAAACGCAGTCAGCTTAACTAACTCGTCCTTGAAGGTTTTCACTTCTCGGCAGACTGGCAAAGAGGCTACTTCACCTTCAACAGTGATATCGCCGGAATCTTCACATACGTTAACAATTTTGAGAATTCGCTTGGGGATTTCTTCTAACTTCACGTATGCTGATGAATCGACATGAAGTTCTAAATCGCCGCTTTGGCTTGGTTTGACTCTTGCGTTTACGATTTGGATTTGCGCGCCTCTCTTCAGTTTGGATTCTATTTCTTCGGCTTTCTCGTTCCAGAAAACGGCTGTAATGGATCCGGTTTCGTCAGCAACTTTCAGCCTAATTACCTTGCCAGTTGTCTGGTCACTTCTAGTGAAAGTGGATGCAGAATAAACTTCCTTTACATATCCTTCCAAGTTTGCGTATTTCTGCTCTAGGACGATTTGGCTTACTTTGGTGGTAAACTTGCTAATAGATGGGAAGTCCTCAGCATTCGTGTCTTTGGGGTCAATTTCAATTTGACTTCTTTCACCTATGTGCAATTCTGGTGTGCCGAAACGATCCGCTTTCGTATAGCCATGAATGAATTTTACGATTTGCCCGATTTTCAATTCATCTGATTCGATGGGGGAAGTTTTTTCATTCCACAGAATAACCCTAAGAACGCCATCGTTGTCGACTATTGTTAGGCTGGCAAATTTCCCAGGCTTCGCACCCTCAAAAGTTCTTACAGGGTAGATAGCCACAATACGACCGGTTACTGTTACATTGCTTAAGCCTACAACCAGATGACCAAGTGAAAGCCTGTGCTTGAATTCTCCTTTTTCGTTCGGAATATCTATGCTGAGTTCCGCAGCGATCATTCTCAAAAGTGATGTGTCGGCAATTAATCCTCCAGTCATATCTCTTGCAGAAGCTAATCGGTTTAGAAGTCTTTCCCGCGTGATTTCTGGTCGTTTTTCGAGGATTTGTTGAATTATTGTTTCAAGGCTCATTTCTTAGTCTTTGCCGCCTTGGATTAACTGGCGGTATCTGATTTAAAATTCTTTGCAGCTTTCAACGCTTTGTTTGGAAAAGATGTTTAGATTAAAAGTGTTTAGTTTTTTTCGTTGTTTTCGTCTTTGCCGTAGTAAGCGTTGAGCAAGATTAAAACGAGAGTGACAAATGTGGCTGTCATCAAAACGCTAATGAGTATTTGGAAGTAGCCGCCTAAGTCCATGTGGATTCCTCTTTGGGTTGCTTATTTCATGTATCAATTAGGTATTTAAGTAGTAGCTTTTTTCCACTCGTTCATTAAGCTTTGGTAGAGTTCATCGTTTTCCTCTACTGGGTCGAACCAACATAGATTTCGGGCGATTTTCTGAGCGATTAGGTGGTAGCAAAGGTGTATTTTTTTGTCGAGTACCCGAAAGTAGAAATCGTCGCATGTGCAGAATTCGGCTTCTGCCATTATCAGGTAGTCTCTTTCTCGCCCAACGACAATCCAAATTGTGCGGTTACTGGGCCTGAAAGTGTATTTTTTTACGCGGTTTTCTTTTAGCGCTTCAAGAGCCTTCGTAAAACGCTGTCCAAACAAATCATAGAGATCAGTGAGATTCTTACCCGAAAGTCTACCTTCTTTCTTTGCTGTTTTGCATATGACGTTTAGTGTTTCGATTTCGTTGACTTCTGCCACATTATTGTTCTCGATCATGTCTTTGTGCTCAAGCCTTGTCATAAGAAGGAAGTAACTTAATCGATGTCTATTCTTTCGCCTTTCGGATTTTTGGATGCATCAATTTTCGGTACGACAACTTCCAATACTCCATTTTTGTATGTGGATTTTGCTTCCTTTACCCTCACTCTCCCGGGTAGTTCAACTTCTTTGTAATACTTGTATTGTGGTGTATCAACACTGATCTCGATAGTCTCTTCGGTTCCATGGAGTTTTATGTCATTTTTTTCAACACCGGGAAGCTCAACAACTACGCGAACTTCCCCGTCTGTCTCTACAACGTCGACGAGTGGTTCACGTTCCTCTCTTACTTGCGGACCCTTTAGTCCTTTCTTGATGTTGCCAAACTCATTGATTTCGGGTTTACCGTCGGGTCCAATTTTCATGCTATAGCCATAGACAAATGGACCGAATTCTTTTACAGTGCTTCCGTCGGGAAGTTTGCGCTCTTTTATGTAGTCTTTTGGAACTCTATCGGTGAAATTTTTGAATTCTTCTTCCATCATTTTTTCCATATCTCGAAAGACTTTATCAATGTCTCCGAAAAAAGGGTCTTTGTCGAATAAACTGCGGCGACGTTTGGTCCATTCAGGGTAATCTTCATTATCTGAAGACATTTAACAAATCACCTCATACCGTACGTTGGGTTTTCCGCGCCAATAAATTTTTTCCCTTAAAACAAATAAAATATACCATCATTCAGTATCTTATGTTATAGTCAGGATACATAATTATTTTATATTACGACACAAGTCTTCAACTTGACTACTCATTGCAACTAGGCGTGTCGAACAAATTGAAAAGAAAATTTGAAGAAAATACAGTAAAAATTGCAAATAGTGCTGAAAATTTCCATTGCAGTTTTGAAAGTGGCAGCCGTTGCAGGATTCTTTTTGAAAATAGCTGTAATGGTATACTATTAACAAAGCTCGATGGGACTGTTCTTTACGCAAATGCTCAAGCACAAAAAATGTTTAGGATCACCGAAGAAGAAATGAGAACAGAGGGTAAGGAAAGAATAAGTCAACAATTCAAAAGAGTAGTGTTTGCGCTTAATGAAATAACAGATACAAATCCTTTAACTATCGAATCAACTTTTGAAAGAAAAGACGGAACAACTTTTGACGGTGAAGTCTCAGCCAATCTATTTTTTGACTGCGATCATGAGACCAAAATGAGCCTCAACATAAGAGATATCACTCAACGAAGGAAAACTGAAGTTGCTCTCCAAGAAAATGAAGAAAAGTATCGTTACCTGTTTGAAAATGTAGTTAATGGTTTCGCTTACTGCAACATTGTCGACGATGAAGAAGGTAAACCAATAGATTTCATTTTCATGGAAGTGAATGATTCTTTCGAGAAACTAACTGGACTCAAAAAGAAAGACCTCTTAGGGAGGAGAGTCACCGAAGCGATCCCAGGAATTAGGAAAGATCATCCTGAATTGTTTGAATTTTGTGGTAGAGTTGCTCTGACTGGAAAAACAGAACATCTTGAGATTAACTTTAAGCCTCTTGATGTTTGGTTGTCAATATATGCATACTGTCCCAAAAAGGGATTTTTTGCTACTTTTTTCGAAAACATTACTGATCAAAAACAGGTCGAGAAAAAACTGAAAGAGTATTCCGAAGGATTAGAACTTACAGTTGCCGCTAGAACGCAGGAGCTTGTGGAAGCAAATGATCGTCTAGTTAAGGCCGAGAGATTCGCAGCTATTGGCGAACTCGCAGGGATGATTGGACACGACTTACGTAACCCTTTAACTGCAATAAAAAATGCAGTTTATTATCTGGATAGAAAACAAAGCACGTCTATGGATGCTAAAACCAAGGAAATGTTCAAGATTATAGATCGATCTGTTGACCATGCAAATAAGATAATTGGCAATCTGCTTGAATATTCAAAAGAAATTACTCTAGAAATCGAAGAGGCTACTCCCAAATCTCTTCTTGACTACATATTGCTTATGATACAAATTCCAAATCACATCAAAATCATGGATCGTACGCAAGATGAACCCATAATTTGGGTTGATTCCAATAAATTAGAAAGAGTCTTCATTAATCTCATAACGAACGCAATTGACGCGATGCCTGAAAAAGGATCCTTAGTAATTGGTAGCCGAGTTGAAGGAGAAAACGTAGAGTTTACCTTCACAGATACTGGAACAGGAATGACAGAACAAACTAAATCTAAGATCTTCATGCCTCTGTTTACAACAAAGGCGCAGGGAATGGGTTTTGGCTTGGCAATATGTAAACGCATCATCGAAGCTCATGGTGGAAAAATAGCCGTAGAAAGCTCGCTTTCCAAGGGGACAACATTCATCGTAACCCTGCCAATAGAGCAAAAACCGAAAATTGAAAGAGAATCCCAAATAGGCTTGGAAGCAGAATACTTTTCAGCGGCTAAGCAATAAGAATATTTACAATTGCCTTAGCTGATTCAAAGTCCCTAAATAGGTTCCGTCCAAAAGATACAACTCCGATTCATCCATTCTCACGGCTTCTGAACGTAATACAGGTCCAATCAGTCCTTTCCCCACTATTTCTTTATGGGGCTTAGCCTCGTTTACTGGTCTGCCACCCAAAAAATCGTTAAAGCTTGGCATCATGAAGATTTGTTTTGTTCTCAACTTAACTTTATAGTGCTTCCGTAAAGTTGCCTCAATGCTTCCTTCAATTTTTACGCTGTGTTTCTTTAAAAGAACTTCAGCCAATAATCCTGAGTTGCATTCGGCTCGTATCCAAGCCTGCCTAACTATCTTAAATCCTGCGGAATCGCGAAAAACGACCACTGGGTGAAGGTGCCCCATAATCAAGGTCTTGCATGCTAAAAGTGCGGGAGAAGGCCACTTGTGCCCATGGAACAAACCGACATCATCCGCTGCAACGCCTGACGAAGGATACATTTCTATCTTCTCAGGCAACATAGGCTCAAGGTTTGCATCATGATTCCCTCGGACCACACCAATTTCCGCAACATGTTTCTTAATTTCATCGAAAAAATCAGGAATATCATGCCACTCGCCAGGTTCTGTAGTTGTCACTGAATATTTAACGTCTCCCAAAATTAATAGCGAATTCGGCTGGTACTCAATGATTAGGTCAACTAATTTCTTCGTAAGTTTCGGAGTCTGGCTTGGGATGTGAATGCCTTTCTCTTGGAGGGAGATCTCCCAGCCTAAATGGGGATCAGCGATTACTAGAGTTCTTTTTTCGGCGGTTTCTATGAGAGCTGCCGGATTAGGCATCAATAGAGATAACATTATCTAAAGCCTTAATTCAATTTGATCAAACTGAGAATTTTGTTGTGGATTTGAGGGTTTCCAGATGCTACAAACTTCAGTATTTGTTGGGGATCTAATTTAGCGTTGATAAGGTTGCCCTCTGGATCAGTTATAATTCCTCCTGCTTCTTTGAGTATCAGGAAACCCGCCGCTACATCTGTTGTCCTTATTTTCCCGCGTATATCAACGAACGCGTCGGTTAACCCTTCGGCAACATAACACAGTTCAAGCGCATTTGCCCCAAAGTGCCGTAAATGTCTGGTTTGTTGTATGAGTTCCGACAGTGTACTCAGCATTTCTTTTATTTCGTAATTGTTTAAGTCCAAACCAATGACTGCTTCCTCTAGCATTCCGACATTTGATGTAGAAATTCTTTGGCAGTCACAGAATGCTCCTTTCCCTTCTACAGCAGTGTATGTTATTCCATGAAATAAATCAGCCACCATGCCGGCATAGACTCGTGAAAGATTTGGCTTATTGCTGATGGCAACCGATGTACAATAGAAAGGCAGACCGTGTATGAAGTTTGTTGTGCCATCAATTGGATCTATAGTCACGTAGCAGCTTTTGGCTTTGTTACCGTACTCTTTTATGCCTGACTCCTCGCTGACGAGAGTGAACGATATCCTGTTTTTGAGAAGCACTTCAATTATGGCCTTTTCGGCTGCCAAGTCTACGAGTTTCATTGGGTCTCCTCCTGCGCCCCTGCCTAAGTTAGGTTGTGGATCCTTCAAGGTTTTACGTAACGGTTTAATGTGGGTAGTCACGTTTTCTTTGCACTGAAGAAGAATTTGTGTCCAGTCTACTTTTGATTCCACAGAAATCCCAGCCCTATTTGCTCTATATTTGCGATCAGGTTGATAAAGACTCCATCTATACGTCTCTATCTTGAGAGTTTTGTGTCGCCAAATTTTCTTTAACAAAGGAAAAAACACATTTTCCACTACGTTGTTGATGCTAAGTAAGCACCCATGATGAAAAACGTAGCTAAAACCTGAGGAATAATTGTGGTGCCGGGGACGGGATTCGAGCCCGCGACCTCTGGTGTAGAGCGCTTTAGCCCTTTCAACTCCAGATTATGAGTCTGGCGCCCTAGCCAGGCTAGGCTACCCCGGCAAAAGGGTTTCAGGTACTTGATAACAATGGCTTGATTTAAGGTTATTTCTATAACTGGAGATCGACTATTGGCAAAAACTTGTTACTTTAGAAAACGCTACTTTCTTTTCATCTCAATTTTTTCGACGCTTGAAGTTGTTCCAATATAAACGATGCTTGCTAGCCCCAAGAAGAAACCTGTTTCGACTATTCCAGGAATAATTTTGAGTTGATGTGCCAACACTTGAGGATCGTTTATGGCGCCGAAAGTTGCGTCCATTATAACGTTTCCATTATCGGAGATTACTGGACCTAATTTGCCTTTAGTTTCTCGCAGCAAAGGACTTCCACCAAGCCCTTGAATACGGCGTTGGACAAGGGCAATGGCGAATGGGAGAACTTCCACTGGTACTGGGTGATTACCCTCTCCTAAAACTGATACTTTCTTTTTTTGGTCTGCTATGAAGATGTTTTGCCTTGAAGATGATGCCACGATTTTTTCGCGGGCTAGAGCTGCGCCCATTCCTTTTATGAGGTTTAATTGAGGATCTATTTGGTCTGCGCCGTCTATATTTACATCAATTGTTGGATGCTCTTCCAAGGTGGTTATGATAATACCGTTTTGGACTGCTAGCGAGAAAGCCTGGTAGCTACTGGGTATGCCTTTAATTTGGAGGTTTTCGTGTTTCTTTCGTTCACCTAGCTGTATTATGGCATATGCTGTCGTTGTTCCGCTTCCCAGCCCGACAATCATTCCGTCTTTGACGTGGGACACCGCTGCATTTGCAGCATTGCGTTTTTCTGCGTCTGGTGAAGGCTGCATGCTAAGATTCCATCTCCATTTGTCCGAGTTTATTCATGACTTCGTCGATTTGGTTTCTAATGGCGTCAATTCGTTGTTCAGCCTCCGTTTTTTGTTTTTCCGCAGGTGGTTTTTTGGGTTTCTTGGGCTTCTCTTTGGATTCTGTGCTTTCATCCGTCTCTTCTTCGTCCTCATTTTCCATTTGATCTGGAACAATAGGCGCCTGCTGTTTTGGCATTTGGATTTTGACTTCTTTGACGGCTTTAATGTCTATGCGTGTACGTAGTTCGTCAACTTTGCCGCTGAGTTCTCCAAAGCGTTCTTTGAAGAGCTTCATTAGATCTTCTTGCATACCTTCCAGTTCGTGAAGAGCAACAATTCCTTCGTCTCTGGACATTGATTCTTTAACTGACATCATTCGTTGTTTATAGTTACTAGCGAGTTTTTCGCGTTCTTGTTCAGTAATTTTTCCCTCTGCGTGAGCTTCATATAAACGCCTAATTGCTTCACCAAGAATTTCACGTTCCAAATCCAACGTTCGAAGTTCATCCTTAGCACGTACGGCATCATTTGACTGCACACTTTTAGTAACTCTAAATTGGGAGCCAGTAATTGACGGTGTTAACAACGGTTCAATTTCGGTGTTTTTGGGCGATTTCACTGGTTTTCTTGTGCCCCTTCGCATGAGGAAAATGAGAGTTACGCAAGCGCTTATGGCGATTGCCGCCACTATTGCTAACGCCACTATAATTGTGGAGTCGTCGAGAGCCATGATATCCTCTGTACTCTCATTGCTTACGATGTATATAAAAATTAAACACCCTTCAAATTTTGTGCATTCAGCAAAAACCGGCAAATTGGAAACTCAATTTCAGTTCCACTGTTGAAGCAATCTGATTGAGTTGTGAAAAAACATCATTTTTTGCGTAGAAGGAAGAAACGCAGCACCTATTGGTGAATGTTCCAAACAAATCTCTTGTCGGTGAGTGGAGCCTCGGGCGGGATTTGGACCCGCGACCATTACCTTACCAAGGTAACGCCCCACCGGGCTAGGCTACCGAGGCGCAACGAGTTTTCTCTCTGAAGAGAACATCGCTTATGGCATAAAATGCTTGCGGTTTT
The DNA here is from genome assembly GCA_963825115.1 of Candidatus Bathyarchaeota archaeon. GTDB lineage: Archaea > Thermoproteota > Bathyarchaeia > Bathyarchaeales > Bathycorpusculaceae > JADGNF01. The sequence continues at coordinate 205,694 of CAWGRS010000003.1, forward strand.
CCTATAACCAGAGAAGGCAGGGACTTTAAAAACTTCGAACAAAATCGAGTTGCGCAGATGCCATCAACCGTTTCAGGTTTTGCACCCTCTCATTAAAAGACGGATGTGTTAACGTGCCAGCTAAGAAAGACAGACGCCCGGTTAATCCAAACCTCTTAGCAGGGACACCAAAAGAACTTATTTTAACCAATGCATTTGCCAGTTGTTGTGGTTCAACAAGAAACAAGGCAGCATTTTTATCAGCCACCAATTCAATTTGAGCTTCAATTCGCCTTACAACCCAAGGAATAGAAAACCCCCACCCAACTGCAAAGACCAAAGAAAACGTTAAAATTAGAAATGAAGGAGACAAAAGATAAACTACTAAAGGAACCATACCAAAAGAAAACCATAGGCTTTCTATAAGTAAATTCCGAAAACTCTTGGAACCCGAAGTGCGACGAAAATCCATCAAATGACCTATTTCATGAGCGAGGGTAGCCTCTATATCTTTGTCGCTAAACTTGCCTTCCTTCCAAAGAGAGCAAAGATACTCCCCAACGCTTATTCTTCTCTGAAAAATGTTAACATTTGCTAATCGTTCATTTTTGGATATGCACAGCTCAGGAACTCTCTTCAATTTTGCTTTCTTTGCTAATTCTTGCATTTTTATTTTCATGAAAGCTTCTTGTTCGCTAGACATGCTGTGTCTCTTCGCATTTGTCGAGGTGGTTGAGTCTAAGACTTCGGGATATTCTTGTTACCGTTTAGCTTTTAACTTTGCTGTTGAAGAATTAAACAAATGAACGGAGTAAATTGTACTCTGCAGAATTCTCGACTGTCTATTTAAGGCCCAAGGAATGCTCCGTTGGGACGTTCTTAGCCCATACCCGACATGTGCCTTCGCTGCTTACCATGCATGCGCCTATTGGTTTCTGTGGAGTGCACGCTTTCATGAACATGGGACATTTGTCAGGTTTAATCTTGCCGATAATAACCAAATGGCATTCGCACCCTAGGAGGATGTCCTTGCCCTGCTCGACTTTAACCCCGAATTTTACTCGGGCGTCATATTCAAGAAGATTCTGCCGCAGTTGCAGAGAAGAGTCAGGTAGTCTACCTATGCCACGCCAATTCCCGGCTGTTACAGTAAATGCATTAGCCATGAGCGCTAAAGCTCTCGGGTTTCCCTCGGGCTTTACAACTCGCTCATACTCGTTTTCTAATCGAGGAGAACCCTCCTTAACTTGTTTGAGAAGCATGTAAATTGCCATTAACACATCAACCGGTTCGAACCCTGCTACCACAGTAGGCATCCGGTAAACTCTTGGGAAAAGCTCGTAGGGCTTCAATCCAATTATTACGCTTACATGCCCAGGCGCAACAAAACCTTCAATGTTCAAATCTCCGACACCAAGCAACAATTCCATGGCTGGAGGAATTAAACGGTGAGAAACCAAGAAGCTAAAATTCTTAGGCGGTTTCTTTAAAACCTCAATAGCGGTCGATGGAATCGTGGTTTCAAAACCTACCGCAAAGAATACGAACTCTTTCGCGGGCTCCGACTCAGCCATTTTGATAGCGTCAGTCACACTATAAACTACTCTAACATCCGCACCCTTTGCTTTTGCATCCATTAATGACATGTTGCTGCCGGGTACTCTCAAGAGATCTCCGAAACAGGTCATAGCAACACCTTTCTGTGCAATTTGAATGGCTTCATCAACTTCTGCTGCAGGCACTATACAAACCGGACAACCGGGACCTGCAATAACCTCAACGTTCTCGGGCAAAAGGCTGCGTATTCCAAAATGAGTTATTGCCCATTCATGAGTTCCACATACATGGCAAAACTTTACTTGTCCTTTCTTGGGGGCAACTTCACGAATTTTATCAGCTATCCGCTTCGCAAGGACGGGATCTCGATAATTTGGTGAAACTACCATTCAAATCAAGCCGTTATTCTTTTCCTGCTTCAAGAACTTCATTCCACAAGCTGAGTGTCTCTAAAGCTTCTTTTTCATCCATTTTTTGGATAGCGTAACCAGCATGCACTAAGACATAATCGCCGACTTTTGCATCGACAAGCGTGACGTTTACCTCTCGAAGAACTTTTTCGCCGAAGTCCACTTGAGCCTTATCGCCAACAACACTCATGACACGAGCTGGAATAGCCAAACACATAATCGGTCATCTCTAAACCATCTGAAAGGACGATAAAAAGAGATTGGTTCAGTAACTTCAAAAGCCCCCTACAACGGCCTGCCCAAGCGATAATCCACCATCTCCTGCAGGAACTGATTCATGTGTAAGAAAATGAAGACGTTCACCCTCAATAATCCGACGCATGAGCCTAGAAAGCAATGCGTTCACTGCAGATCCGCCTGTGAATCCGACAGTTCCGACACCGTTCTCGGTTGCTTTTTCGACTGCTAAACTTGCTAAGCCCTTGGCAAGATATTCATGAATGGAATATGCCAAATTTGCTTTGCTAATTCTTTCCCGATTCTCAAATAGCGAAACAAGTATTTGTGTTGTATCTAAGATATCCCCTGAAATAATGGGCTGCAAATCCAAACCGCTTTTTCCGTTGAAGGCTACGGACTCAAGTTTCATTGCTGCTTCTCCCTCGTAAGTCCGTTCGTAACAGGCTCCTGTTATAGTTGCGGCAGCATCTAAGATCCTGCCCAAGCTTGTCGATTCTGGGATTCCTTGAGCTTTTTTGATCTGCTCCAAGATGAGTTTTGCCTCGATTTCGCCATGTGGCAGGTATGAGCTATTCTGCATGACCCATTGATCCACATTCACTTTCTTGTTGAGAATCCCTGCAGCAACACGTAGAGGATACTTTGTTGCTATGTCCCCGCCGAGCAAAGGTTGTGACTCCAGGTGCCCTAAGCGTTTGAAGTCCGTCGACCCTCTGGTGCAAAGAAGGATCTCGCCTCCCCAAGCTGAACCATCTAAACCAAAACCATACCCATCGCAGGCTATGCCAACAATTTCGTTTTCATTATGTTCTGCCATCAAAGCTGCGACGTGAGCGTGGTGGTGTTGCACCTGAACTAGCCGCCATTTATTCTTCTCAGCTAGTTCTTTTGCGAGTTTCGTGGTTGTGAACTTGGGATGCAAATCACATGCAATGGCTTGGACTTTGGAGTTTGTTAGACTAATTAGGTTATCAGTAGCTTCTTGCAGGAAGCTTTGGGTCTCCAAATTCTCAACATCACCAATATGCTGGGAGAGGAACGCTTTTTCCTCATTTAAGATGCAAGTTGTGTTGTTAAGTTCGCCTCCCAAAGCAACAACGCATTGTTTCGATTTCGTTTGTAGCATCACTGGTGCGGGTGCATAACCTCTGCTTCTGCGAATAAAAACGGGCAGCGAGTCATGGATTCTCGTAACTGAGTCGTCACATCGTTGAGCTATTTCGCGGTTGTGAAACAGAAAATAATCTACTGTTTCGCCCAGGGTTTTGAGAGCTTCATTATTTTCTTTAACCATGGGCTGGTTGGAATGATTAGCGCTTGTCATCACAAAAGCAGTGTCGTCTACCTGGTCAAAGAGCATATAGTGCATAGCAGAGTGGGGCAACATGACTCCGACGTTATGTAAACCTGGAGCAATTAGTTCGGAAAGGCAATACTGGTGGTTTTTGTTCAACAAAACAATTGGGCGAATAGGAGAAGTCAACAATTCTTCTTCTTTCGAGTTAACTTCGGCAAAGAATTTTATTTCATTTAAACCTCGTGCCATTAACGCGAAAGGTTTGGCGCGTCGGTTTTTTGACTCTCGAAGGCGAGTCAGCGGGTCTTCCTTTATCGCGGATGCTGCAATATGAAATCCCCCGTAACCTTTCACTGCTACGATGTTGCCTTCAGAGAGCAGTTTTCCAGCTTCACGCACTGGATCCTTAATGTTAACGGTTTCGCCGTTTTTTGTCGTGAGATATGCTTTGGGACCGCATGTTGGGCAGGCAACAGTTTGTGCATGGAAACGTCTGTTCAAAGGATCCTTGTATTCTTTTTGACAAAGACCACAGAGGGGAAACTGACGCATGGTTGTGTTTTCGCGGTCGTATGGTAACCGTTCGATAATGGTGAAACGTGGCCCACAGTTTACGCATGTAATAAAAAAGTAGTCGAAACGCGGATCTTTCGGATTTCGCAGCTCCTGCAAGCAATCACCGCAAATGGCGCTGTCTGGCGGAACCACAGAACCCGAATGCTCCGTTTCTCCACTGCTCTTGAGAATCGTAAATTTTGCATATTCGTTCTTGTCTGATAGCACGTTTTTAATAATTTCATAAATTTGAGCTTGTGGCGGTTTCTTTCCTCTCAGGTCACCAAGAAAATTGTTTATTACACTCTCTTCGCCTTCAAGAAGAATTTCTACGCCCGCGTCTCCCAAGTTGCGGACGTATCCAAACAAACCATTTTTCACGGCGAGGCGGTAGACGAAAGGACGAAAACCGACTCCTTGAACAATGCCAGTAATGTTGATTTTGACGCGCAAGGTCATCCTTCTATAGTCAGAAACAGAGGTTTTCTCTTATACATTTTGAATCCGGGCAAACTTTCTTTTCTTAAAACCGCACATTATTTCTTTACAGTTGGGAATCAAAACGGAAGCGGCTGATTCTAAGAGAGAATGAGACAGATATTTTCTTTGGAGGCCTACTAGGTCATAATAGGTCACAGTTTTTGAAGTGGTTAAGAACAGGAAGTCTTGGTTTTCTCTTCTTCGCTTAGAACCCGCTTGAGAACTTTTCCTGCGGAACTTAGAGGAAGGTCTTTGCGAAGCTCCAACTCGCGAATCGCTTTGTATGGCGCCAGTTTTTCGTTGACAAAATCGGCGATTTCTTTTCCTGAGACTGCAGGGTTCTCCTTGAGGACCACGAAAGCTTTTGGGATTTCTCCTGCTGTGAGGTCGAGTTTGCCGATGACCGCGCAAAGTTTGACTGCTGGATGCTCATAGAGTACGTCTTCGATTTCGCGGGGATAGACACTGTAATCTTTGTATTTGATGAGGTCTTTTTTTCGGTCGACTATGTAGAAGTAGCCTTCTGGATCCATGCGTGCTATGTCACCCGTTAGGAGCCAATCTCCGCGAAATACTATCGCCGTTTCTTCGGGTTTTCGCCAATAGCCCTTCATGACCTGCGGACCTTTCACTGCTAGTTCTCCAGTTTCCCCGATTGGCAAAGTTTTTTCCCCCGTTTCCATGTCGACAATTTTTGCATCGGTGCTTGGCAGAGGCAAGCCAATTGAACCCCTTTTGATGGAACGCATTGTTTTGTCCACGGGATTACAGTGAGTGACGGGCGAAGCCTCGGTCAACCCGTAGCCTTCAGCGAGTAAGCCGCCTGTGACTTCCATGAATTTGTTCTGGACTTGAGGAGGAAGTGGAGAAGCGCCTGAGATGCAAACTCTGATGGAGGTTAAATCATACTTTTCTAGTTCGGGGTTAGCCAATATTGCTTGGTACATGGTAGGAACTCCGCAGAAAATCGTTACCTTATCCTTCTGGATAGTATCTAGAGCTTTGACCGGTTCAAAGCGAGAAAGCAGCACCATCTTCGCTCCCAAGACTATGGGCACGTTGAGACTGGTGGTCATGCCATAAATGTGGAATAAAGGCAGAGCCGTTAGGAATGTTTCTTTTGTTTTTTCGCCATTTATCCAAGATGCGAAGGCAATAGCGTTGGCCACGAGGTTACTGTGGGTTAGCATGGCGGCTTTGGCGGTACCTGTTGTTCCACCCGTGTACTGAAGAGCAGCTAAGTCTTTTTCTGGATTGATATTTGCCCTGACAGATAGGGCATTGGATTTCAAGAAATCTTGGAATGCATAGACGTTTGGTTTCAGCACAATGGAGTTATGCGCTGAAACATTTGCGAATTCCTCAAGGGAAGTTAGAACCGCGGTTCTCAGCCTGGTCTTCTGCCACACCGCCTCAACAGTAGAAAACAGCGAATCTAATGTAACTACAGTTTCGGCTTCCGAATCCTTGAGTTGGTACTCAACTTCGCGTTCTTTGTTTAGGGGGCTGATGGCAGTGAAGACAGCACCGGCCTTCAAGATGCCGTAGTAGGCGATTACGAACTGAGGAAGATTGGGTAAGAAAAGTGCAACGCGATCACCTTTCTGAACGCCTAACGCTTTGAGAGTGGCTGCGAAACTGTCCGAAGCTGAATTTAGCTCATCGTATGTTATTTCTCGATCTGAAAAAGCTATGGCGATTTGCTTGGGGAACTCTTTCGCCCTTTGCATCAACAGGTCCTGTAAAGTAATTGCAGAAAAGGCTAAGTTTTTCGGGACATTACATGGCCAAGATTTGAACCAAGGGTTGTCTTCCGCAGGCATTGAAAACACCATTGTTCTTACATAAGAAAATTCAAAGAGTTATAATATTTCCCAAAATGCAGTTCAGACCAAAAAATTGGGAAATGGGAAAGCTTATCTTCAAAACGTATCAGAATACCAAATGTGATGCTCTTGCTGAAATCAGGTGCATCTTTTACGAAGCTATCGTTAAACTCAGAGGAGGATGAGCATTTTTGATCAAATATATTCACGCTATTAGACCTGACTCAGCAAAAGGACTCGTGGCTGGCGTATATGACCAGATTAGACAGGATTTTGGCAGAGTTGTTGAGCCATTTGAGCTCCACTCGCCTTTGCCTGAACTATTGGCTGGAGTTTGGATGGCTTGCCGCGAAACGGAACTGGTTGGCAATGTTCCCAGGATTGTCAAGGAAACCGTGGCAACTTCGGTTTCGCGGTTGAACCAGTGCCAATACTGCGTGGACGCACACACCATTATTCTTTCAGCAATGGGCGAAGGTAACATCGCAAGGGCCATAGACAAAGCACATCCTGCAGAAATACAAGATGATAATTTACGTTTGATCGTGGATTGGGCGCATGCGACGACTTCACCAGCTTCCGAGGAGCTACAGTTTCCGCCGTTCTCGCGAGATGAGGCACCTGAGATCATAGGCACCGCTGTGTTCTATCATTACATAAATCGCATTGCAACAGTGCTCCTGGGCGAAACGCCATTGCCATCTAACCAGCGCTGGATCAAGGATCCTATGAAGAGGATTGCGAGTTTGATGTTCTCAGCTGCCGTTCAAAGATCAAAAAATGCGGGGGACTCATTGCAGTTTTTGCCAAAAGCAAATTTGCCAACTTCTTTGCACTGGGCGAAAGCATCACCTATCGTTGCCTGGGCATACGCAAGCTTCGCTTCCGTCGTGGAAAAAGCGGGAGTAGCCTCTTTGCCAGTGGAAGCTCGTCGGTACGTGCACGAAGAAATCGAAGAATGGAACGGCAAACCCTCCGAACTCAGTTTGGCATGGAGTGAGGAGACAATCTGCAAGTTCGACGACGCAACTGACGCCGCTGCGCGCCTCGCCCTGCTTACTGCACTCGCACCACGCGAAGTAGATGAAGGTATTGTCTTAGCTTTCCAACGGCAATTTGCAGGTGATGAAAAGCTTCTTGGAGCTCTCTCATGGGCTAGTTTGGAAGCAGCAAAGAAAATAGGAACGTGGTTATTAACGCCGAAAACTGAAACGCTAACGCGCCAAAAAACTGAGTTACTATAGAAAGATAAGAGTAGTGTCTCTTTCGAGACTGAGACCTTATTTCTTGTTGATGAGGTATTCGTGCATGGCTTTTGCTGCGCGTTTGCCGGCGCCCATTGCACTGATAACTGTGGCTGCTCCCGTGGCGACGTCCCCGCCTGCGTAGACTCCATCTAAACTTGTTTTGCCGACTTCGTTGACGCATATTGTGCCATGTCGAGGATCACTTTGCAACCCGCCTGTTGTTCTTTGTATAATTGGGTTAGGTGTTTGTCCGATAGCAATGATTACTGTGTCAACTTCCATTGTGAATTCGGAGCCTGGAATTATCTTTACACCGCGCCTGCCCTTAGCGTCTGGTTCGGTGAGTTCCATGCAGATGCACTTCATGCTTTTCACCCAGCCGCGTTCATCACCGTAAAATTCCACTGGTGCCGCTAGGAACTTGCAAACTAAGCCTTCTTCCTCCGCGTTTTCGATTTCTTCATGTCTGGCTGGTAGTTCATCTCGTGATCGTCTGTACAGTAAGCATACGTCAGCACCTAATCGCATTGAGCTTCGGGCGCAGTCCATGGCAACGTTTCCCCCACCAATTACCACTACGTGTTTCCCTAAGCGTATTGGTGTGTCATACTCGGGGAATCTGAACGCTTTCATTAAGTTGACCCGAATCAGGAATTCGTTTGCTGAATAAATGCCGCCCAAATTTTCTCCAGGGCAACCTGTAAACTGTGGAAGTCCTGCACCGCTTCCGATGAAAACTGCCTCGTAGCCATCTTTCATCAATTCTGGAATTGTGTGAGTTCTACCGACCAGATTGCCTAATCGTAAATCAACACCTAGCTTCTGGACGTAGTTTACTTCGTTGTTAACTATTGCCTTTGGCAAGCGGAACTCAGGAATGCCGTAGCTTAATACTCCGCCACCAATGTGAAGCGCTTCGAACATGGTAACTTCGTGCCCGAGTTTAACCAAGTCAGCAGCAACGGTAAGTCCCGCTGGGCCAGCGCCTATAACTGCGACTTTCTTGCCTGTGGGTGGAGTTTTGGGGGGGAGTTGAAGTCCAGTATGCTGTTCCCAGTCTGCGAGCCATCTTTCCAAGCGTCCAATACTTACGGGTTCGCCCATCTTTCCAATTACACATTTGCTTTGGCACTGTGATTCTTGAGGGCACACACGTCCACAAACAGCTGGCAGAGCGTTCTTTGATTTTATGACGGCGATGCCTTCGGCATACTTCTTTTCTTTTATACATTTGATGAATTGAGGAATAGGAACTTCTACAGGGCACGCAGTTTGACATTGAGGCTTTGGACAACTCAGGCACCGACTGGCTTCTTCTAATGCTTCTGCTTCGGTGTAGCCTAAAGCGACTTCGTTGAAATTTTTGGCACGTACTTTTGGCTCTTGTTTAGCCATTTCTACAGCTTTTGTTTTTAGTTTTGGTTTAGGCTTCGTTTCTGCCACATTTACAACCTCCACTTGTTTCCCACAATAATGAACCTAATCGCTCTTCGGGGAGCATTGTGCGCTGACGCAAAACTAGTTCCTCGAAATTCGTTTGGTGACCGTCGAATTCTGGTCCGTCAACGCAGCCGAACAACATTTTTCCTCCAACTGTAACTCTACAAACGCCACACATGCCCATTCCATCAATCATAATGGGCGTTAAAGTCACAACTGTCGGTATGTTGAATGGCTTTGTAATTTCAGATACATCTTTCATCATGACAACAGGGCCCATTACAACGCAACGATCGAACTTCTCTTTTTTAAGCAAATCTTTGAGAAAGTCCAAACCTTTGTGCCCATATGAACCGTCGTCTGTTGCAACGTAAAGTTTGTCGCTCATGGCTTTGGCTTCTTTTTCCATTATCAGGAAATCTTTTGTTCGGGCGCCTAGAATAGTGGTTACGTGATTGCCTGCTTCCTTCATAGCTTTGACTTGCAGGAGCAAAGGCGCAATCATGATGCTTCCGCCCACGCAGAGAACCTTTCCGAATTTTTTGATTTCGGAGGGATTTCCTAGTGGACCTGTAACGTTGAGAAGGCTGTCGCCTTCGTTGAAGCAGCCCAGTTCTTTGGTCGTTTTGCCTACTTCGTGGAATGCAAACGAAACGGTGCCCTTCTTCGGGTCATAGCCGCTGATGGTTAACGGTATTCGTTCGCCTTTTTCTTGTGGAACTACAATAAGGAACTGCCCAGCTTGAGATTTGGCGGCTATGTCTGGAGCTTCGACTTCAAAGAGTGTTTCTTTGTGAGACAACGTCTTCTTACCAACTATTTTGTACGTTTTCCTTTCGCCTCCGCTTTGATTGCCACAGTGCATTGAGGCATTGCAGCAATCTTGTTGTAGAAAGCTTCAAACTTTGGTTTGAATTCGCCCTCGCACCTTGGGGAAAGTTCAACCATTTCGAAGCGGTCAAGCAAATTCATCTTCTTTAGAACGTCATTCAAGACGCCAAGTTGGCGTTCAGCCACGTCTCTTCCTTCCTGAAGCTTACAATCCGTAGCAGAACAAACTACGCCCATAACTCCGTCAAATCCGGATCCGAAGGCACTAACAACGTGAACTGGATCCATTGATTTGAAGCATGGAACTTCTAAAACCATGGCGTTCTTTCCCTTGAGTACGCTGTTAGGGTCATCTAAGCCTGAGTACTCAGACCATTGACAACTAAAAACTAGCACTGCAGGAGCTTTCTTCTGAGCTTTCAATTTGGTTACTGAGTCGCCATATCGGTGGAGCACATTGTCAAACTCGAATCCTTTCACTTGGATTGCGTCGTGAGGACAGACGAGTTGGCATGCTCCGCAGCCGGTGCATTTCTGAAGGTCTATTGCAGGTGTTGCAAAAGACTGCGCCGTGATAGCTTTGTATGGACAAATGAATACGCATTTGTCGCAGCCAACGCATTCTTCTGTAACGTAAACTGCTTTTCGCGAGAACTTGACGACGCGTATAGCGTTCTCGTCGTATCCTAGTTGCTGCAAAACAGCTTTGCTTAAGAGCAAACGTCTAGTTTCGATTTTGGTGCCTTCTTTCATCCGGCAAAATGCGTCTTCACATTGAACTGAAACGATATTTTTCATGCCAGAATTCAGGACGTTGAAAACGAAATCTGTTGGAATTCTTCCCGCACATGGCACACGTAAGGGCATGTAATTTTTAACGTTCAGACCTTGTTCTTTTAGGATGTCTGCCATTTCTCCACTGGAGGGTGAGTTACCGCGGCACATCATCACAAGAGTGTCGGCTTTCACGTTTTTTCTTTCACAAGCAACATAATCCAAAAGGTGATTGTAGTCGTAGTAAGCCATTTCTATAGCCGTAACAGGACAAGCGCTATAACAAATTCCGCAAACCTGACATTTCTGAATGTCAATTTCAACCTTACAGGTTTCAGCGTCACGAGTTATTGCCTCAAAAGGACACATAGAATAGCAAACTGAACATCGACTACATAGGTCTTGGTTGATTTTTACTGCAGCGAGACACTTTTCACTCATATCAGTGACCTCAATTTTTGGTTCCACAGTGCTTTCACACCGTAAGCATGTCAACCTATGCTTATGAAACCATGAAAAGACGTCTTGAATGATATAACGTTTTCTCTCTACTTGCGATAATACGGGCGTCTGATGTAACCATAGGCTTCAAGAGCTGCGGTGATGCCTTGACCCACAGCTGTACCTATCTGCCTTACTGGATAATTCGTTACGTCACCTGCCGCAAAAACTCCCGGAATATTTGTGCGTTGGTTCATATCGATTTTTATGCATCCTCCTTCCTCTATCTCTACCCCTGACTCCTTGGCAACTTGGCTATTTGGCGATTCGCCTATCTGGACAAAAACGCCGTCAACAGCTAATTCTTGGTTTTCTCCTGTCTCAATATTTAACAGAGCGGCAGAAGTTACAATTTTCTCACCCTTGATTTCTTTCACTTCAGTATTCCACAGAACCTTCACGTTACCTTTGGATTCCAGGTCTTTCACAAGGGCATTCTCAGCTCGAAAAGAACCTTTCCGGTGGACGACGAATACTTGCGAGGCTAAACCTGATAGGTAAAGGGTCGTTATGCAAGCCGAGTTTCCTCCGCCAATTACTAGTACACGCTTGTTTTTGAAAAATGGTCCATCACAAACGCCGCAGTAGCTGACGCCTTTTCCGCGGAATTCTTTTTCGCCTTTCACGCCCGCTTCACGATAATGCGCGCCCGAAGCGATAATAATTGCGGGCGCCTCATATTCTGCACGATTGGTTTTCACGATTTTTTTTTCTCCCTTGAGGTCTAAACTCGTTACTGTCTCTAATTCGTGAATAGTTGCACCTGTTTTTTTAGCATGTGTTACCTTTTTGTCTGCCAGCTCCGCGCCCGTCACTTGGGGAAAGCCTGGGTAGTTCTCCACAATAGGGGCATCCGCTGTTGTTCCTCCGGGCAATTTCTCTTCTATTATAAGGGTTTTGAGTCCGCTTCTAGAGCCGTAGATTCCAGAGGCTAATCCAGCTGCTCCCGCACCTATAATTATCAGGTCCCAGTTTTCCATTTGAAATTCACTTCAATGAGGTAAGTTTGAATTTCGGGCTTTATGAATTATTCGGAACCATTAAATAACAAAGTTCAACGAAGATTAATCTTCGCTGGGAGTCGAAAAACGAGCTTATCGCCCAATTAGAATTCTTATACAAGCTCCATAAACAAGAAGAATAATAACCAGCTAAAAAGCCAGTCAGTCGATAATAAAAGGATTTAATAATTAAATTATGACAGTTTTTGTCGATTGAAGAGGTTTCCATTGGAAATGATTTTTTCCTGAAGCAAAATCGAACATCGCGGTTAGATTCACTGCAAACTCTGTTAGCAGAAAAATTGTTAGGGTAATAGGGTCATATTTGGATAGGAGCCACAAAACAAGTTTTGCAGTTGAAATTGGGTGAAGCGGCATCATATGAACCAAATATTGTGGGGACTCTCCTGTTAATTTTCTGAGCTGATAATGTCCAAAAATTATTCTGCGTCTTTGTTGGAAATATTCTTGAAATGTTTTGGGGCCGCAGATCGAGACTTCAGCTTCACCGGAATATTTGATTAGCCACCCTTTCGATTTCGCGGTTACCGCTATGTAGGCATCATCGTTAACAGTTTGAAGAGGTATCTTGTTAACTATACCTTTTCGAATGCAGAAAAGCTCAGTTGCATGCCTTGCAAGCCCAGCGTCATTTAGTTCCATGAAGACGTGGCTGTGGAAGCTCCACAAAAGATTTACAAGTTTGCCAATTATTGTGTCGTAGCTGTTAACGGGCACTGGATTGCCACTAACAATGCCTACATTGAAATTCTGCAACTTCGCGAACAACTTTGAAAAGGCGCCTTTCCTAGGCAGTGTGTCGGCTGAAACAAAGAGGATGACTTCATTTTTGGAATTCTCCAAGATTTTGTTTATAGCTGAAGCCTTTCCTCTGCGATTATCTTCCAAGAAGAGGGTCACTCGGGAATCTTTGGTGGCATAATCCTTAACCGCGTCCACGGTGTTGTCTGTACAGCCTGAGCAAACAAGCAAGACCTCGGAACCAGCGGGAAGGTCTTGCTTCGTTAAGACGTTATCTAGAAGTCGTCCTATGTTTTTACCTTCATTAAATGCACAAATTCCAACAGTAATCGGGTTGGACAAAAGGAGCACTAAAGAGATTCTTGCCCACGAAGATAAAAACTTTTATGCACTTTCGACGGATGTTTAGCTATGAAGCAACCCGAATAAACTGCTTAGTTGATTACACAGCTTGGTTTTTCCATTGAAGAACGAGAAAATCTATCTTGCGTTGTTCATAGTCGTCCTTTTCGCAGCAGAAACGCTCCTTTCTTTATGGACTTCAATGGATTACGATATGAAAATCTGGTTTCAAACAGGCATTTGGTTGAATCAAGGAATAAATATCTACTTGCCGGACAATCATTTAGGATACCCACCTTTGTGGGCTTTTTGGTGCCTATCCTCTTACCACATTTACAGCTTGTTTGGGAACAACACAGAGGTATGGCGTTTCTTCATTAAACTGCCAATGCTTCTTTCCCAATTCATCCTCGCATTTGCCATGGCGAAATTTGCCAAGAAACGGTTCGATGAAAAAATAACACGTAAAATCTTCTTGTCCGCGTTGACTTGGATTTTCTTTGTGTACATAGGAGTTTTGTGGGGTCAGCTTAACATGCTAAGCGCTTTGTTGACTTTCCTCGCATTCTATGCGGTAACAAGCAAACGAACATTGGCGGGTTCAGGTCTTTTGGGAATAGCCGTTACGTTGAAAATTTACCCTTTGATTGTTTTACCAGTATTTCTGGTCTTCATCTCGAAAAATAGAGACAAACGTGAAGCAGGAAAATTTGGGCTTATTACTTTGGCGCTTCCAATAGGGTTCACCTTTGCAGTTTTTGCCGCTTACGGGTGGGACATTTTGTTTTTCCTCAAAACGATATTTTATTGGACTCCAGTTTTTGACGCCACTCCTGTTCAAATGCACGGAGGCGGTATGAACGTTTGGAGTTTCATGAATCTGTTGAATGTAGATATTACGCAGATTTCGGTGCTTCGTTTTATCTGGATCCCAGTTTTGGCGGCAGCATCATTCTACTGGTACAGAAAACCCAAGATGAGCGAGGCGGATTTTAGTTTGTCGCTAGTTTCAATGTACATACTTTTCATGATTACTTATGTATGGATCCCTGAACAAGCATTCTTGGATCCATTGCCATTCATTTTCCTCCTAATATTTGGATACCAAAACAAACGTGGTTATCTTTACGCTCTAATAGTAATTCAGATTCTCGTTTTTGCTTTTTCAGCCTTTAACTGGGGACCGTTTATTTTTGAGCCCTTGATTGAGCGGTTTTCCCCGTCGTCTTCGGGGGCTATTCAGTTTTTAGACCCCTCAAAGAGCGCGTTTGTCTGGTTATGTAGGGAAATGTTGGGGTTAGCAGTCAGTTTATCACTCGGCATTTTTTTGGTAGCCCTTGCTAAACCATCGATTTTTGAACGCATGAGGGATAAAATTTGCAAAGAAATTTCCTCAAAGGCTATCCAAAAAGTCATAAGGTGTTTAGGATATCCTCAAGAGTATAGTCGAAGAATGAAGGTTACAGGATCTACTGCGTAGGTCATTCCTGCCCACGAAAAACGGTCTTTGATTTGTTCCCTCCCACGCAAAAGACTAGCGGTTTTCAAATTCTCTAGAGCGAATGACAGCTCCCTTTCTCTTTTGATTCCGCCAAAAGAGGCTTGCCTTGCCTCGACTTTTGCCCATGCTTCAATCTGCTCATTGAATAAAATATTTCCCGCAGTGTCGAAATATTTTCGAAAAACCGTTGCGCCTTGCTCGTTCAGGATCAGGATTTTCCGACAATTGGTTTTGTCCAACTCTGAAAGGTTTACAGATATTTTGACAGACTTAGAAAAACATCGATAGGTGATTGTTACTTTGCCTTTAGGCGGCACTTTAGTAAAGTGCGTTTGAACGCCAAACATCTTCCTATTCTTTATCATCCAATCGAAAACTGGTCTTAGATTTTGGCGGCTTAAGTATCCTTTTTCGAAGGTTTTATGAAAAAATAAGTATAATTGATTATTTATGGGGACTCCCCAAATTTGTTTTTCTGAGACTGTGTCCATAAAAAATATTTTCTTGAATATTGCACTTTTTTCGTTGTATTTCACAACGTAGGTTTGCGCTGTGCCTGAGAAGAATGTTTGACTATCATATTTTGCGACAGGGACTCCGAATCCAGCGCCTTCCTCGACGAGTTCTTCGCCGCTCAGCATTAGAATTAGACCTTTCTGAAGTGGCGCAATTTCCAAGTTTCTTGGACGATTGTCGGGATAAAGCCTGAATGCTAAAGAATTCTCAGCGACAAACGTAAAGGGTTCATCCAACTCCGCAAACATATGTATCAGTTGCCTCTCATGCCCCCTTGGCGCAAAAAGCTTTCTTGGCTAGACGTTACAAGCTCACCTGAACATTAAGAAATGTCAGTTTCGTTATTTAAAAACCTGTAATTTCTACTTCCGCAAGGATTAAAATCTGTTTGCTTTCGGCATTCAAAGTAGCCTGCCTCTGATTTAATAAGGAAAGAGTGCTCAAGTAATTACTTGGAATACTTTTTTCATGGAGAAGGTAGGTGAACCCCCTCGATGAAACTGAGACTCAACCGTGAAATTCTGCTGGTTTTGATGAGCGTTTTGATAGAGTTGCCTCTGGCTTTTTTCCTCGGGCACTATTACGACGATAGGATATTCATGGCAACTGGCTACTTGGTGAGCTCAGGCTTCAATCCGTATTTTCCGCACAATTTTGTTAATGTTTTTCCCTCTGCCATTCTTTCAGGCACAATTCCAACTATAGGGTACCCAGCAATTTGGCCGCTTTGGTTGGGATTAGCCTACAAATTCACCTACGGCGTGAACCAGAACATTTTCCTTTACAATTTTGCCACGAAACTTCCTTTAATTGCAACACAAATTGCATTGGCTTATTTGGTCAGAAAGATTCTTGAGAACCTTCAAGTTTCGAAGAAAAAAGCGAAAACAGCGTTCTTGTTCATTCTCTTCAACCCGTTAATTATGTTTACAACTGTTGCATGGGGTGAATTTGACTCGCTTGTGGTCTTTCTCAGTCTGTCTTCGCTCTATCTTCTTAGTAAAGGCAAAATCATGGAGTGTGCCTTTTGCCTTGGGTTTGCAGTCGCTCTAAAACCTATAGCGATTCCTCTTGCGCCGTTAGCATTGTTCTATTCTGCCCCCAAAATTTCAACCAAAAAAAAACTAATTTATGCAGCAGTCTTTTCGGGAACACTTGCAGCGTTCTACTTTGGCCCCTTCCTTATCGCTAACTGGAGAATTCCGCTTACCCCAAACCAGTTAAGTGATCAACTTCAGATGGCGGGTGGCATGACTCTTTTTAGTGCCGTGGAAATCTTTCAGTCTCAGGCAATTCTGCCTAGTGTTCTTGGTTTTATGGGTTACCTTTGGGTTCCCGCCTTAATAATCGGGTATTTAGCTGTTTATCGTGACCGCCCCTGCGATTTTAGTGGACTCATCAAGAAAGCCATCCTCGTAATGCTCGTTTTCTTTCTTTCTAGAACATGGGTTTCAGAACCAAATATCAATTTGCTTCTTCCACTAATACTACTTGCAGCTTCATTTGAAGAATTGAAATTTAGGGATTTTCATCTATCATGGGTAATCCCGCTCATATTCATGTTCCCCAACTATGCGTTCCCACAACTTTTTTTCCTAGTAGATCCTTCAGTCATGACTTCTCTGCAGCTATTTAACGTTCAATTTGGCTCGATAAGGCTTTTGTCGCGGTTTTTGGTAGCGATTATTTGGGAAATCTTCGCTTTGAAAATAGTTGTCGGAGTGCTAGATCTACGAAAAAATAGCCACGATTTTTGGCAAAGATCTCATTCAAAGGTCGATTACCTTTAAGTTTTTTCCGGTTCGCAAGGTTCATATTTAATATTTTCCAAATATTTCGCAGACAGAAAGGAAGGATTGTGAAATTGAAAATTCTTGTGCTCTATTACAGCAGAACAGGAAACACTGAGAAAATGGCTAAAGCGGTGGCTGAAGGAGCCAAAAAAGTGGCTAATGTGCAAGTTGAATTGAACTATTTCATTGAACCAGAAGATCTAGGCGGATATGAAGCTGTTGTTATTGGTACTCCCACATATCATCATGACATGCCCATGGACATAAAAACGCTATTTGAACAAGCATCAGTCAGAAACGTCAATCTGAAAGGTAAACTTGGGTCAACCTTCGGTTCTTTTGGATGGAGTGGCGAAGCACCAAAGTTTGTTCTTGAAATCATGAAAAACAAATTTGAAATGGATACTTCAGAACCACCTTTACTGGCCAAATATGCTCCCGATCAAAACGCCTTAGATCAATGCATGGCGATTAGGAAAAAGAATATCCGAAAGCCTTATTCGCCGATTATGAACTTCCTAGTACGAGGTGTTATTGTGAGCAAACAAAATGATGAGCTAATTGAATTTATGAAAAAACAGATCACGAACGAAAACGAAATCGTGAAATCCGTCACAGAGGGAACGAAAAACATCAAAAATCCTCCAGTTAAAGCCGTCTTGAAAGGAATTTCGCTCGATTCTACTAAACATGCAGAACTTTACGCATCAGCCATTACTCTATTGACGACAACTGCCCAAGCTCTTACACAAGAAAATTTGGATGAGCAAATATCGCTTGTTGAGAAGCACATAAAATTAGAAGCGGAACTCATCAAGAAACTCGAAAAAGAACTCCCAAACATTGAAAACAAAAAAGTGACTTTCTTGTTAAATTCGATTCTAATGGATGAACGCAGGCATCACGCAATGCTGAAGACTGTTCTAGAAATTATCGTGCGGGGAGAAACCATAACCGAGGACGACTGGTGGAAACTCCTTTGGGAAGAATCTCCCTTTCACGGAGCCCCCGGTGGCTAAGCCAATTTTTCTCCATTTTTGCTATTGCCATTTAAGCAGCAGTTCAGATTCTCTGAATTGAATCTGCACAAAACAGCCCTTCAAATTTGAGATTTATCTGAAGAAACTGAAAGGGATTAAGCAAAGCGTAGATAGTTGTTCTCGTAATTATTTAATTTAAGAGTTTTCTTTGTGTTTAGCGAATTCTTCGGAGAAGGTCAAGAGTTTCCTCAACGAGTTTGAGCAGTTCTTTTAGCAGCCACGCTAATCGTTCACCTTTATCGGTTAAAGCGTAAGTTTTGGGAGTCTTCCTAGCAAAGACAAGTTTTTTGCCTTTTAGGCCTCGAACATATTTGTAGGTCCTCCTCAAGGACAGCTCAGTTTTCTGAGATAGTTTCTTTGCAGAAATTCCCTCGTCGGGTATATTTTTATACACTTTACTCTCCGTTTCTGCCAAAGTTTCCTTGTTCAAGTCGCGTTTTGATCGGAAGAAGAAGATGTAATCCCTTTCTTCTGGAGTTTCAATTAAACCAACAGTTTTTAGACGCTTAAGAATTCGAGAGACTATTTTTGCTGGAACAATCCTTCTTATGTCTTCGAATGTTTTAGGACCATCGAGCAAAGTTTTCAGAATGTTTTCCTCATAACATTCACTATGAGCAGGTAAAACATCGGTGAATTCAGGAATGTTTCGTACTAGCTCAGTCAATCTTCCGCCGAATGTTGTTGCAGAGAACTGATCTTGTGATTCTGTTGCAAGACCAACAGCCACCAGTGGATGTAGATATTCTTCGGCTAATGTGTCTTGGCTGTGAAGATAACCGGCTTTCTTAAGTTCTTGTTGAAGCTTGCTTACAGAACAGCGTCCCTTTATTATTGTTTGGAGAATCGCCAAGCGGGTATCATTCTTGAGGACGTTGAGCAAGTCTTTCATGAAATTGGGA
Source organism: Candidatus Bathyarchaeota archaeon (assembly GCA_963825115.1). Taxonomy (GTDB): domain Archaea; phylum Thermoproteota; class Bathyarchaeia; order Bathyarchaeales; family Bathycorpusculaceae; genus JADGNF01. The sequence continues at coordinate 224,688 of CAWGRS010000003.1, forward strand.
TTTTCCATTGTCTCGCAAAGTAAATGAAGTTCATGCCGCAGTTTCCATACGTTGCAGTTGCTTATGCATTCAAGAGGAGAGACGGGGGCACAGTCTTTGCACTCTTTGTCCAGACTGCGAAATATGTCTGTCATACTGTTGGTTTCGAGCCAATGTCTCTTGGGTTTTCATAGTCGTCTTCTCCGTCTGGTTGAGCATATCCCGGCGGGTAAAAGTTGGTTAGGTTAAAGGTGGTCCCGTCAGGACATACGTCATAAACTACATGACATACGGCATATTTAAATATCTTGCCCAGAAAATACAATATCTGGTGGAAAATTGCTTACGCCCTGCGAGGTTGCAGTAAAAACAGTTTCGCCTGCAATTCGAGCGCTTTTAGCACAAACGCTAATTGATGAGCATAAACTCAAAGAAACTAAGGTAGCAGAAATCCTCGGCATAACTCAATCAGCGGTGAGCAAATACAACAAGAAAGTTCGCGGAACGACAATACCAATTGAGAACTTGCCAGATATTCAACTGATAACAAATCAAATGGTAAATCTTCTATTATCAGATCCAGTACCGCGAATGGAAATCATGAATCTTTTTTGTCAAGCCTGCAGACTAATAAGAAGCAAAGGTTTGATGTGCCCCTTGTGCCAACAAAATCAAAAGCCCAAAATCGATGACTGCGTTTTCTGCAATCAGACTTAGGAACTTGAAGATTTATTAAAAACTTCTCAGAGCTACTTGCTGAGAGGCATCAGAACTTGTCTAATTATGATGAAAAGGCTGCCTTGGACACAATAGAAAGAGTCACAAAAAGCGTAGTCAACATAAGCACCGTAAGACTTGTCCACAACTTGTTTTACCAAGCGGTACCAGTAAGCGGTATGGGTTCAGGCACCATTTTCGATGCAAACCAAGGTTTGATTTTGACCAACAACCATGTCGTTGGAGGAGCGCAGAAAATTAATGCTACGCTCTGGAATAGCCAAGTAATAGAAGGCACGATTGTTGGATCATGCGTGGCACGTGACATAGCCGTCGTTAGGGTAAAGGGGAGAGAACTCCAGTCCGCTGAGTTTGGTGACTCCGACAGGTTGAGGGTAGGACAAAGAGTCTATGCCATTGGAAACCCATTTGGTTTGTCAGGCGGACCCACTGTAACTTCAGGCGTAATAAGTGCTCTAAACCGAACAATTGAATCTGAGCGCGGCCTCATTGAAAACCTAGTCCAAACAGATGCCGCGATTAATCCGGGAAATAGTGGAGGACCATTGGTTGACCTTGAAGGAAAAATTATAGCTATTAATACAGCGATTATTCCCTTCGCCCAAGGCATAGGATTCGCAATCCCAATTAATTCTGTAAAAACCTGCACGACAGATATTCTAACTGAAGGAACAACTGCCATGAGACCGTGGTTGGGAGTTGTAGGGTTGTCTCTAACTGAGGACATAGCCCGATATTACGGTTTACCAGTTGGATATGGCGTTATTGTCACCAAAGTTGCCGAAGGAAGTCCGGCTGAACAGGCTGGATTAGTCGATGGGGATATTATTCTTGAGATAGACAATGTTGAAACTCGAAGCATCGAAGATTTGGTTAGAGAAATTCGAAGGAGGAAAGTTGGAGACAAAATTAGGGTCTTTGCTCTTCGAAGTGGAAAGGAGCACTTCTTCGAACTCAAGTTGAGCGGTACTCCCTAACCTTATTTTTTCCGTTAGACTATTATCAGCAGGCAGGTTTCAAGTTGACTAATACTCTTTGAGAGCTTGACTTGCCTTCGAGTTGAATTGTCTTGAGTCTAACAGAAATTAAGGAAATTTTGAACAAATATAGAGTAATTGCTGTTGTTGGATTGTCGAGAAATGAGGATAAGCCTAGCTACAAAGTTGCGACCTACATGAAAAAACATGGTTATTGCATAATTCCCGTGAATCCTTTTGTGGCTGAAGTTCTTGGCGAAAAAAGCTACAATAGTCTTTTGGAGATTCCTACAGAGATTCAGAAAACAATTGAAATCGTAAATGTTTTCAGACAACCAGCCGCGGTTCCTCCTATAGTTGACCAAGCTGTAAGTTTGAAAGCAGCAAATGGCAAGCCATTCGTCGTTTGGATGCAACTTGGAATAGTCAAACAAAGAGGCTGCTGAAACTGCCAAGAAAGCTGGGTTAGTGGTGATTATGGACCGATGCATCATGGTGGAGCATCATCAGTTACGATAGTCTTAGAACAGATTAAGCAATAATGAAGCGATAGTGGCGATCGCAACGATGGATAGGGTCTCCAGCAAAGTCACCTTCCAGTGCACTCGAGTTTTTCTTGACCGGTACCTAACCAAGAAAATGCCTGATACCGCTGCAACTATTGTCAGAGCCACAATTATGTTGAGGGGTGAAGGCAACATAACGTATGTGGCTATTGGAATGCTCCCAGCAATAAAGGTGGTGGCCGCGCAGATTGTTGCAGCATAAAGATTTGAAGCACGTATCTCTTTCCCCAAGACCAAGAAAAGTTTCTCAACAAGCAGCAGTGATTTGTCGCGCTCCTTTTTGTCGGGAATGTCACTAAGACCGTAGTTCATTAGAGTGCGAAGAGTAATGATATCAGCCAAATCCTCCGTGATTCCTCCAAGAAAGAAGCTGGAAAAGTTTGTAATGGCAACGGCGGTCAGTGTCAAATAGGCCGTAAAAATCAACGTCTTAACCGAAGTGAAGATAACACTTCCTGTAAAAGTTGAAATGAAGGCTGAGAGAATAACGACTAGCCCAGTTATTGAACCATCAACTAATCCGGCGACGACTTCTATTATTGGGTCTTTCTTTAAGAGAAGGCTCTGCCATTCCTTGCTCAATTTTTGACCTTGTTCGGAAAGGTAAACCGTGTCGCCATTGTCAATAATCAGCCCTTCAACTGTCATCTCTTTGAGAGTTTTTTGCAGTTCAATCATGTCAACGCAAGCGAGACATGTGCACACCTTGTCTATTTTGCGTTTGAGTGCTATCTTGTGCAAGGCGGCGCCTTTGCGTAGATTTAGTAGAACAACTATTCGAATAACGTCGGGAAGATCTTGGATTTCAAAGCCCACTTAGAAAGTCACCAAGCATCGAGATTTCATTTGTATTAAATGAATAAGAAGTTTTAGGGTTTTCCAAAAATACTGAATACCCTCATTTTTCTCTAACATAAGCCGCTTTCTTTGAAGTAGTAGCCCTCTTCTTTTTTTGGCCCCAAACTTCTTAAGCCTTCTTTGTTAATTTGCGTTCTGAGTTCGGTTGCTTCTTTAGCAGTTATTTCTTCCCTTTTCAATAGGTAGCAAATTATTTCTTCAGCCTGCTGTTGAGTGTCGCATCGACGAATAAAATCTACAACTGTCGGATTATAATGTCGGAACGCGTCAGGCAAAGCAGCCTCTGCTTGGTCCAGCAATATTGAATCTGGGTCGTATACTTCTTCCTCGGCTCTTGCTGCGTCGGAGCGAATGGAGTCTATTTTGACTTTGTTTTCTTCTCCTTCGAGCTCCTTAACGAGGTTTGGGAACATTTTTTTTATCGACTTTTTATCGATCTCCATGAGTAATCCCTGGCAACGTTATGAGTGAAAAGAATATTGAAAAACCAGCTTTATGTGCTTTTTTGCTTAAGGCACACATATTTTGATGTGAAAGACAAAAATCTGAAGGATTAAGACGGAAGGAATTTTTTAACTGGGTTGTCTTGCAGTAATTTCCTTAGCTCTGTTGTTTTGATACCAGTAATTTCATCCCCGAACGTGTCGCATTTCCGTCTTCGACTAATCTGTTCCGCGTTTCGAACGACAATTTCAACTGCGTACTTTCCCGATGACTGGACGTGAATATGAAAAGACGCCTCGATTCTCTTGTTCTCAGTGGTGGTTATTCGTTCAACCCTAATTATTTCTAAACCTTCTGCTTTTAGAGTTGGGATTATTTCTTCCGGCTCGTCGTGGAAGACTTCTATGTCAATGTCGCTTCCGCAGCGGATAGTTCCACGCCAGACGCTACCTATAAGAACTGGATAGTATTTCTCTAAACTCTTCATTATTTTCAAAGCTTCAGTTCTCATTTGAATAAGTCTTTCTGTTCGTGCTGAACCCTCGGTGTTCTCAGCAATTTTATCCAATTCCAAAGCAATTTCAAGATTAGAAGGAAGAATATGGGCTCCAAAATTCTCTGCTGCTTTCAGCTTGGCTTGTCTGTACTCCTTTTCTGAGCCAAAATAGAGAAGAGTAGCAGCTTCCTTTGCGACTTTTTGTCTTAAACTTGAAGTGCCTTCATTTGATGACTTTGTTTTCAAGATCGGTCAGCGGTTGAGCATTTTTTGGTAGAGATCGATTGTTTTTTCCGCAATTCGGGTCCAGGTAAACTCTTTCAAAACTCGTTTTCTGCCATTTTTTCCCAGCAATTTTCTTTTTTCAGGACTTTCAAGTGCGTTCATTATCCCCCATGCAATGTCGGAAGGATTGTTCGGATCTACATGATAACCACACTGTTCCTCACCGCAGCAAATGACTATTTCGCGCATTCCGCTTACTCCTGCGGCTCCAACAACAACTGGTTTTTCCATTGCCATTGCTTCTAGTGCGACTATTCCGAATGGTTCGTAAAGACTTGGAAAAACTGCTAAATCACATGCGGCGTAGTGAAGTATTCGCTCTTCTTCAGGAATGAAATCAAACCGGAATTTAACGTATTCATCCATTCGAATAGTTCTAGCCAAGTTTTGCAGGTATTCTTGGAGGTCACCAACTCCGACGACAACTAGTTTTGCTTTCGGATACTTTGGCAGTATATGGGGCATAGCCATGATGAGCTTGTCAACACCTTTCACTCCAACTAATCTACCCAAAAAGAGAATCATTATGTCGTCGTCTTTAAGGCCGTAGCTTTCTCTTATCTTTTTTACCTGTTCTTGGGAAACAAGTTCGGGATTATATTTTTGCTGATCAACGCCGTTATAACTGACATGAATTTTTTCTTTGGGAAACCCTAGCTGAATAAGTTCGTCTTTCATGGCATAAGAAACTGTAACTACCATATCGGCCATGGTTCCTCCGCGCAACTCTATATTGCTTACGACGCTACTGCCATTTCCCATTGTTCTGCCCTGTTCCGTTGAGTGTACATGAAAAGCCAGTGGGAGACCACTTTCTCTTCTGACAGTTATGCCGCCCATTACCGACAACCAATCATGCGCTATTACGAGATCGTATTTCATGCCTTCTTTCTTAATAAGTTCGTTGACAAGTTTTGCCGCTGATAAGTAATTATATACCATGAGTTTGCCAAAGAGATGAATACCCCTACCCCATTTTCTAATGTCTTCAGCTATTACGTCAGGCAAGGAATCTGACACATCAATGTGCAGCGGACGGTGAATTTCAATGCCACGCCAGATCTCCCTTGTAGGTAAAGTGCCGGCATCATCGTTCATGGTGAAAACAGTCACATCATGATCCATAAGGACAAATTTTCGTGTTATTTCGGCAGCATAAGTTCCCAAGCCACCTACGATTTTTGGGGGATATTCGTAAACAAAAACCGCGATCTTCAATCTGTACTCTCACCGTTTCCAGTTTAAGCAATGACTTTGTTTCTACTAATACTTTGCTCATAACGTGATATCTTAGGTTTGGGGTTCATTCTAAAGGTGCAAGTGTTATCAGTCTAAGAAAGTTTGATTAGCTCCAAGCTACATATACTAGCGCTGGAGTGCTTTCAAATGGAATTATCCCAAGTCAAACGCGAAATACTCGAAGCTCTACTGCTTCACCAAAAACCAGTTAAAGCAGCGCAAGTTGCGGAGGAAATGAGAAAAGAGCGTCCCGCTGTCCAAATGCACCTTATCGGACTAACCAAAGCAGGCTACGCCACCTCACCCCTGAAGGGGCAATACCTTATTTCAGAAACAGGAAAAAACGCGCTGGGCGTAAATGAAATCAATAAAGAAAAAGCATCAACTATCTTGGCCCACAGGAGCGTAGACAAAGCATTTCATTTTTACGATGGGATAGGGAAACCCTCGAACATTTATGCCCATAACCTTCCAGAATTCTGCGATAAAATTAACAAGGTCAGCTTAGAGTCCTTAGAGTTCCACTTATCACGCGGAGATTTTGAGGCATGGTTCAAAAGTCTTGGTGATTTGGAATTAGCTAAAAAAATTGCTTCGCTAAGAGGAAGCAAAGTAAAAGAGGCGGAGCTTAAGGTGAAACTACTCGAAATCGTGGAAAACCGATGCATGGACTTATCTAGAATTGTGGATCATTCAGGCTCATCGACATGATAGTGCTATTCTGTCACCGGTACAGGAGCAAATCGTTTCCCCAGCTTTTCTAGAACCACTTGAATAGTGGTATACTCCATCTCTTCAGGACCTAAACGCGCTGGTTCAAATTCTCCCATTCGCCGTAGTGTGTTACCCTCACTAACAGCTTCATGTCGAGCTAAGGCAAATGCTGGATCATCGAACAAGTCTGCGATTAGCGGCTTTCCGTCATCGTCACTGGAAATTTTTCCGTTAGCCACTTGGAAACCTAAGGCCACTATTCGTGGTGGACCGTCGAAAGCTGTGCATTTAGAGTCTTTTAGACCTACGGGCATGATTGGCCCCCAGTGGCTACCACGCATCCACCCCATGACAAAATAGGTATGCATGAATGGCGCAAGAATCTCTCCTACTGCTGGCAAGCCGTGTTGGGCACGAGTGATCATGACCGGATCGTCTTTTCCTACGTATTTTCCAGCAATCAGAGATAGTTTGCTGACGCTGCTAGATGCGCAAGGCAGGTTGTCATCGGCGCGTTTTATTCGAGAAATAGCGTATCGGCCAACGGTGCCTATGAGTGCAAGAAGCTCATACATTTCTTCGGGGCATTCGAGCGTTATCACTTTGTTTTCAATTGTATCAACGACGTCGAATTTGAACCCACAAAGCATGCTTGGGTCAATAATGAGACCTGCTGTGTTCATTGGATCAGCGAAAATGCGGAAAAGTGGATAGTTAAATGATCCTGCGCTGGTTTTATCGGCGGCGAAAATTACGATTGGGTCTGCACCACGCTCTTCGATTTCCAGTTCTGCCACTCCTGGACCCATACCGCAGACGTTGCCGCTAAAAGCTGTTTTTAGTAAGTCTTGACCTGCACCATAAAGTTTTAGCTCTAACGCTCTATCCGCCGTCTCTTTGAAGGTCTTCCAAGCTATTTCGTGGATTATGTGGTTTTGTTCGCCTTTCTCGTGTACCATCAGCAGTTCTAAATCGTCGCCTGCGTTGAAAACGTAAAAGCTGTTTATAATGCCTTTTGCCTGGGCTTTTTCAAGGTTTCTATTAGCTATTTTGAAAAGTGGTTGGGGAACAACATGGTGGCCGGCCAGCGAGCCAACGTCACATTTTATTAAAGAAATTGTTGTTTTTTTGGGCACAAGCAACCCAGATAAAACTCTCCGAGTGTGCATAAAAATTTTTGGTATATTGATATTGAGGTGCCGGGACCTATTTGAAGAAATCATGAAATACTAATGAAAGCATATGCTCAGGTATAGGCGGTTGGTTTGAGCGAGGTAAAAGTGATTTCGGCAAAAGTTCCTGATGAAGTTTACAAAGAAATGGCGTTGCGTGTTCCTGAGGGTGACAGGAGTGACTTCATTCGTGAAGCCATAATTGAGAAGCTCCAAAAAACCCCACGAGCCAACAAACTTCTGGAGTTGGAAGATCGGATGAACAGAATCGAGGATCAATTGGGAGACATACGAAAATGCCTTTCTGACTTACAGTTGCTCACGTATGGTAATCAAAAAGTTAACCCTCATAGCTATTGCATTGACGAAGTTGACCACAAAATAATCGACTATCTCATGCACTATAAGGGAGCGACTACCCCTGAATTGGCTGAGTACATGAAGATCAACAGGTGGTTGGTGTTGAACAGGCTAAGGAAGATACAAAAGTCCAGTTTGAAGGAGTACGGAAAACCCGTCATTGACTATTATGCAGGTGAGAAATCGGGGAAGAAGAAGGCATGGTGGATAAACGAAGAGCTAACTCAAGACGACAGCGATTAGCTTAAATCAATAGAAAGTCTGTTTCAGTCGAGAGGGCCCGTAGCCCAGTACGGATAAAGGCGTCGGCCTCCGAACGCGCTTCTCCGCGGAAGAAAGCCGAAGACCCTGGGTTCAAATCCCAGCGGGCCCGCCAAGAAATTTCGTCTCTTGTTAGAACTTACAAAGAAGTTCGAAATAGTTGTTCAAGAAAATTTTTGGGATTAAGAGTGTTGTTTCTTGGAATATTACTCAGTTTTGAGTAATATTGGGGGATACCTTGAGCTTTAGACTATTATGGGCTACGTACAGAAGATGATTTTGAATGAGAGTAGGCATAAGTCTAATTGGCGCTTCGTTGAGTATTTTGGCTGAAAACTTAGGGTCCGGTTTTTCTTAGATTTCTTTGGCAAATTTGATAAGAATAGGGCGGTTTCATCCTAATACTGATTCGACGTTTAGGTTGAGCACCGCTTCTGATATGTCGCTTGCGTATTCTGCTGTTCTTCGTACGCTTTCGATGAGGAGCCTCATTTGGGCTATTTCTTCAATCGGCACATTTTGAGAGGATAAAACTGCTTCTTTTTCCAGTATGTGCACTTGACTTATTTTCTCAATTATGCTTTCAGCTAAATTGTAGTCATGTTTGAAGAGAGCCGCCATTGAGTTCTCGAACATAGATATAGCCAAACTACTCATCTGCTCTATTCCGTCAAAAAAATCTTCAGTTATTGGAGTTTTTAAGAGCATAATATTCTCAGCGATTTTTGTTGCATGATCCGCTGCTCTTTCGACTGACTTGGCGATAAGTCGGTACCCGAGACAATCTCTAGGGTTGCCTAATCCAATTTCCTTGACTATGCGGGCATTTGTGACCGCGAGCTTTAGCAAACGGACGATGTAAAGACCGAATCGGTTGACTTCGCGGTCAGTCGCAATTACAGATTTAGCCGTGGAATAGTCAAGTTCCTTGAGGGAGGTTATTGCTTCTTTATGCATCGACGATGCTATGATGGCCATTCTACTCAAAGCACTTTGAACGGTCAGTTCAGGGTAATTAAGCAAAACCTGCAGGGTTAATTGGGTTGGAGTGTCGATCACAATTTCTGTGCCTACCAAGTAGTTTCTTGTGAATGTCTTTAGATGATTCCTCAATTTTGAGGGCATGGTTTGTTGACCTTGGGCTCTTATGTGAAGATTGTTGTAGCCTGCTAGATAAGCGGAAATTGCTTTTCTCATTACTGCGTCATAATTGTCATTGGTTGAAACTCTGATGAAGGCTGCATCTTGCTTTTCCTTTTTCCCAAGGTTCAAAGGCATAACCGACAAGGAGCCGTCGTCTTCCTCGCGAAGGGTCATTGAGTTACCTTTTCTTAGTTGATTTCTGGTTACCCAGTTCTTAGGCAAAGAGAGGATATATGTTGAACCTCCAGTAATTTGGAGCTTCCTTTGAGCTTCATTTTCTACATTGATCTTTTCAGCCATTTGGTGCACAACACTTATTCTATTGTTGACGTGTTTTTATTAACATATATGTAGAGTTTTCTATATAGTCCATAATAGTTGGGAAATCAGGAGTCTATACTGCCACTACGTAAAGATTTTTTTATGATAAATCGATCGTAAATCCCAAAAGCGAAAGACTCATCAAAAAAGTACTATTTGAATACTGAAAAATGGGTTTAGGATCTTTTTGTTAAAACCAGCCTTGTTGAGTTTACGTCAACTTCAGTTACGAAGCAGTTTTTGAATTCTTTGGTTTCCCCTAAAACATTCTTGACGACAACATTCACGCCGTCAACCTTAGCGTAGACAACATCTTTGAACTCGGTTTTTCCATTGAAAATAACGTTAAATTCGCACATGTTCAATTTCTCCAATATAGTTTGACAAGACTCCTTGTTATAAGCCATTTGCATGGAGTTTTCTTTTTTTGATAAGGTAAGTAATTCTTTCTGAGTCATTGGTCGGGAATTATGATGAGATAAACAATTTTTTTGTTAAGTCTAAAACCATGAAAAAGTTTTACGATAAGAAATGATTCTTCAACCTTAAAACTAGAAAAAATCAACCACAACGACTATTGATTACTATTTTTATGTTTTCTATGTATTACCTGTTTTCACCTGTAACGATCTTGTTCTCACGGAATTTGTTTCAATTTTGTTTTGACCGCGTTTATTTTTATCCAATTGATAATTGAATTGTGTAGTTGCGAAAACCCACGATTTTTTTTCGATCTCCAAAGTGCCTAAAGATTGAAATAATCGAGAAAAGAACAACGTTCACTATTTTGCAGAACAAAGCTTCTTCTGTGTTCAATTTTGTATCTTCAGATTTGTCTCCAGAGTAATGGTTGCAAATCATCACCGATAATTCAATGAAACGAATAAAACGGGAGCGCTCTGTCTTGTCCCCAGTTAATAGTCTGAGAGCATCTTTTTCGAATTCATCAACCGGTTGTGTTTTGGGATAAGTGACTATTTGCTCAGCAATCTCCCAGTCTTCTTCACGAAACAGCCTAGATAGCATTTCTTCAATTGGCATAGCTCCTACATCAAAAAGTTTTTCGATTTTTGTACTCTTATAATTGAGTCCGATTGATACTAGAACATTGGTAAATGCACACCCCAGCGATTTCAATGCGAGACTATAACTGGCATTTTTGTCTATTCCATAATTCTGCGAGTGACATCTTATGTCTATGGCCCTAGCAATGTGAGTCTCAACATCATATTTCTGAACGAACTCAAAGAAATTATTGAGCCATTTTTGGTCTATTCCTATAGCACCCATATCTTTAGAAACCATTGCAAGGAAATGGATCGCATTTGATTTTAGAACTTCTGGAGAAATTTTCCGTGACCATGGATCAATTATTCTTGTGTTATTGATATTTTCTTTGGGAACAAAAGGCAACAGTGACCACTTATTAAATTGAGAAATAAGTTGATCTAGTATTTCTGGAGCTTTGAGGCGTAATTCGTTGTCTGTTTCCTGCGAAATCTGTTTTGCTTCGGTATCTAACGCCATATTTTCGCGGTGCCACCCTAACAATGTCGGTTCAATATCTGAAGAAATGTTTAGACCTTTCAACATCTCTTTAAGGTCTTTTTCAAAATCTACCTTGTATTCATTTTCCATAGAGTTCTCGACTGCATAGGCTGCTACAATATTAAAAACAGTCATGTCAACGTATCTCAAGTTTGATTGAATAATGCCCGAATCTGAATAAATACTGGCTGCAAATTTTTCGTAAAAAATAACGGCACGTGAAATATGGTCTTTTGCCCTAATTGTGACAGCTCTTTCTTGACTCTCCTTGAGGTGTTTGACATTATCAGTCTGCATTGAAGGCAAAATATCTCCAATGTTTTCTTCTTTTCTTGAAAGTGATAAAACATAATCGCCAGGAACCACACTCATTTTCTCTTCGACCTCAGTGAAAAACTCAAGAACATGCTTGTCAAGTTGAAAGACTTTCGCAAAAAGTTCCAGAAACTCTACATTCTTGCGTTTTACCTTGAATGGCGGATGGGATTGCTTACCAATAACCGTTATTCCTAAGCCTTCAAGAATGTTTAGCAAAATGCTCAAGTCCTTGACTCCTACCTTTTTTTGATCAAAATCAACCAGCCCAATTGGAATTGACTCATGATACAAGTATGCTACAACGCTCATTAGGTCACCTGCCTTGGATGGATAGGCATTTTGTATTGACTCAAGGAGTCTATCTGCTATTGGAAATTCCGTTTTGAGCAAGTCTTGGATCTCCTTAATTTTTAGGTCTTCCACAATATGGAGCGTTTTAGCCACTAAGGGGGCATTTATGATTTCAGTATCATCTGGGACGTACTCTAGAATTTTTTTTGCACATCTTATCCAATCACGAGGTGTTGCAGACGCTGCTGTATTTGGCACGCGGTCTAATGCGTCTCTAGCAAAGGGGTTTTGATAATTCGAAGGGTCAGACGCAGCGTCTCTCAGTCGTGTATCTATCAATAAGTAAGCGTTTCTTGAGTCCCATTTTGGCAGATTGACAACCTCGTCAAAAATTCCGCTATATTCAGGGAGTGGTAGATGTTTCTCCCATTCGGGTGTTCCAGCAATGAATATCGCCACGGGTTGTTTGCAGAGTTCTTGAAACAACCATTGCTCTGATTTGAGGAAGTCAAGAACATGTTGATACTCCTTGAGGCGATGCAACTCGTCAATGAATATTATGAAGCCGGGATAGTATTTGCAAAGGGTTTCAAACGCATACTTTATTTCAGTTTCATCTGTCGATGGGTCTTTGAGTTTTTTCAGAGTTTCTTCAATTTGTTGTTTTTCAACTTGTCCTAAATTTACCAGAGCATTGTAGCTTTCGTTAATCAATTCCTTTTTTAGTTCTTCCAAGAACCAAGTCCGAATGGTACTGGCTCCTGAAATATTTTCGACCTTAGCTTTCCAAGTAATGTTAAGATTACGCTGAGAAATGTTTTTGGCAAAAAAACTGTATCGGACATAATTTACGATAGTTGTTTTTCCGCTGCCAAACTCTCCCAAAATTGAGAATACTTTGTGGTAAAACAGAGTTGGATCATCGAGTAAATTGAAAACTTTGTTGACAATTTCTTCGTTTTTTCTCCTAACAAACAAATGTGCGTCGCTCAACCCTAATGGGTGAACATCCATTTTCGGTTCTCTTACGAGTCTTATTTTTTGCCACCAAAGCATGTGTCGCTGCCATCCGGATATTTACTATGAATGAATCTGCTTAAGAATTACTAGGAAAATTCGGGTCATTAGATCTTTTGTCCAAAATGCCAGTTTTAATTATTACTCCAAAAAACGCTCACGCGCCTTTTGACTCCAGCGCCTTTTGACTCCAGGTTTTTTTCTTCACTAAACCTATGTTCAAAGAAGGAATTGACAGCCTCACCGCAACTGATAAGTAGCGTCTAATTATTAGGAAGTCAAGGACTGCAAAAATGAACAGGGATTTAGAAAAAAAAGCAAATTCTGGAAAAATTGAGCTAATAAGGAGCTTAATTACCCAGTTTGAAGAACTTCGAATTGATGATGAGGGAAAGCTGGATGCCCTTCGAAGACGCGCAACGATGATTATTTCTAAAACATGCGGCGATTCAAGTCCATACCTTAAGGATTCAAAAAACATTACTTTTTACCCGATGGCTTACCCCACATCTACTGAAGCAGAGCACAGAATTTGGGCAACTGGACAACGAGAAATGATAAATCTCTTAACCAAAATCATAGAGGACCTCTCACTAACAAAAATCGAAGTACCTCCTGCAAATGAGAATGAAAAAAAGTATTCAAATAGAGTTTTCATCGTTCACGGACATGATGACCTTGAAAAAGAGAGACTTGCACACATACTGTATGATATCGGTCTTAACCCTGTAATATTGCACGACCAACCAAACAAAGGGAGAACCATAATAGAGAAATTTGAACAGGAAGCCTGTGATGTGGGTTACGCCTTTATATTAATGACTCCTGACGATTTGGGCATTGAATCAAAACTTTACGAAGAGATAAAGAAAGATGAAAAAAAAGGCGGTCTTTGTTTTCGTCCTCGCCAAAATGTTGTTCTTGAAATGGGGTTCTTCTTCGCAAAATTGGGACGAGGAAGAGTCTGCTGCTTGGCAAAAGGAAATTTAGAAAAACCAACCGATATATCTGGAGTCGTGTATATTTCATTTATAAATAAAGTGGATGAAGCTTATCGTGAAATAACAAAAGAACTCCGAGCGGCAGGTTATGATTTAAAGTCGCCTTAAGTAGTGACCTCTTAAAAGGAGTAAAGAATGCTGATTTGAATTTTTTTAGGAGCACACTCTTTTAGAATTTTATCTTTTCAATGAGCTATGGATATTCTTGAGATATAGAAAACAGTTAAATACGAACTTTGAGGCGCGCGCCTTTCTCGAGGCGTAAATCGATGAAGAATATTGGTTGCATTTATCAACATTTCATGAACGAGCATGAATGTGTCGAAGAGTGGCTATGTCGTAGACCTCCCAACACAAAGAAGAATTATGGACGTTTTCTTTCTAATTTCTGCACATTCGCTAAAGTTACTCCTGAACAGTTCCAGAGCATGCAGCGCAAAGAAGCAAGAGACCTTTCTTGGAGCTACATTCGCAAGTTTCAAGATAAACCTGCTATGATGACCTCGCGCGCGCGCAATATTTCTGATAGCTGATAAGTTTCTCTTGTTGTTATGCGAAGTAAATCTTTCAGTAACGTTTCAATCGGCTCTGATTTCATATCCTGCAACCCTTTTTTGCTTATTAAAATAGCTCAGGTCGTTTTTTTAGCTTACTTGTTTTACCCTTTTGTTGTCTTGAAACTTTTGACATTTAACATTTTATTCTTCACGGATGCAAAATTGGATCAGCTTAGAGTCGATTTGCCTTATAGTTAAGGCTAAGCGCGCTAGCTCCGTCTCTAACTTATGGGGTTTAGGTAGTGTATTCTCTACTTTACTGAGCGGGACTCTTCTAGCGTATCTCTCTAGTAATAGAAGCTTATTGTACCTTCAACGCGCGCAATAAAGACAGGAAACTCGAATTATCATTAACGGAGTCAACCGATTGGATATAGTGGCTTTAAAGCTTAGCGCGCGCTTTTCTCTGGAAAATATTTACTGTTCCAAATGTCTTGTGCTTCTTGTACTGTTAACTCTTTATTCTTAACTTGTGCCCTTAATCTCTCAAGTTCTATTTGTTGCTCTTTTGTCATACGTTTGCCTATCATTTTCTTAAGAAGACTGTTTAGTTCGTCTTTGCTGTTCATGCTTTCAACTTCTCTGGGTATTCTTCGCTTTCATCTATCTCTATTTCCGCGCGCGCTCATAATAGTGTGCGATATCAATTTAACGTTTAAGTCCCAACAATCAAGGAATTTGACGCCTGCTTTCTCGGTGACCGATGGATCACGTGTTCAAGTGTGAAGAAATATCAACTCAATGAACGTGGAATGATAAAATATGTTGCATTTTGCTTATCTCATGTAAATTTCCGTAATTTTCGCAAGATAAGTAATTATAATTCATGAATCTTATAAATTGCAAATCGTAAAGATTACTACTGTATAGGGAAAGAGGTTATGCCTGCAAAGAATTCCCCCGCTGTTGACATATTCGATTTGCTTTCGCATAGCGAAGAAAAGGCTCAGAAACCAAAAGAAGAACCATTGGAGAAAACGCAAAGAGAAGAACTCCTCGCCGCAACACGCGTTAAAGATCTCTTTCCTGAAGGCACAATCACAATCAACAAACACACCTGCACAGGCGTTCAATGCAAACTCTGCATAAAAGCCTGCCCAACAAATGCCCTGTACTGGACAAACAGCGGGATTGGAGTCACCGAAGACCTATGCGTCCACTGCGAGGCCTGTGTGCTGTCTTGTATGGTCGATGACTGCATCAAAATAACGCGGAAACGAGAAGATGGCAAAGAAGAACGTTTTGGGAAAACCAGAGATATCTTAGTTCTTGAAAACCAAGGCAATGCGAAGAAGCGTTTCCAGCGCATTTGCGACGTTTTCCCGAATGCAGAAGATTACTGCAAAAAATACGGATATAAAAAGTAACTCAGCTTTAGGTTAAGGTTTTAAAAGCAGCCAATGCTTTGGAGAATAAGCTCACAAGAAGCAATTGTATGGAGAAGTTGAAGGTTTGGTTTCGGCTGGGCGTAACCTTAAGATTTTGGTTTTTGCTAGCTTGTGCTCTTTGATGATCTGGATTGTTTTTCTAATGCCTTCTAACTTCACCCACCTCTTCAACGTTTTTCTCGGAAAACCCGATCTCTTCAACGGCAACATTGGCATGTTCGTGTCATCATTTGCTGGATTAATTGCCAGCTTCTTTGCGGTTATTCTTGCCATGAGAATCGGCTTTAAGGTGTGGGGAGGAAACATCTGGCCAAAAATGAAAACAGAAAGAGTAGCTGAAGCGGCGCTCTTCTTGCAGGGAACTTACTTTGTGTTGCTGTTTCCTTCGGGGTTATGGTGGCTTGGACTAGGATTTAATTTTTTAGGATTAGCTTATTTGTTGGAAGCTGCTTGTGCCGGGTCAATGCTAATAATGTTAAGTTTCAAAATTAGGGATTTCGGAAAAAATACAAACGTGCTAAAATGGGTAGGCATAGCGAGCTTGGCGTATGTCGTAGCCTTATGGTTTAATAGTGTGTTCCGCTGGTTTGATCAAATAGCGGTTATCGGCAGCGAATTTTTACTGCGAGGAGCAACTTCATGGGGTTTTTTGGTGTCGTTAACTGCGATGTCGTTGGCTGTGGTTTTCGCCGTTCCGGGAGCTTATTTTGTTACTAAGAACAAGGGAGAATCAATCTGGTGGTTTGGACTCTCACTTGTGATGATTGGGTTGTACTATGTCGTGTACGTTATATATTCCTTCACAAGTAGCAATTTAGATTCCGCAATGCAAATTGACGTTTGGACGCTGCCGTTTCTCTTCTTAGGCATTGCTATGCTAAGAACAAAAATCACAGAAGATCTAATGTGAGAAATGATTAGGAAACATTTTTTTGGAACGAATCATTTTTCGCTTCAGAAGGGTTTGCTTCAGCCAAGTTTTTAGCGTACTACACCTGCCGAGATTTGCTTTTCAGACTCTTGCTTACGCATTTGCTGACAAATTCAGAATTAGGCATCATTGCCTTGACTCTCTCCTGAGCTTTGGTCTGGTCTTCTTACCAGCCAGAGAAACGAAAATAGCTATCTTCTTTCCTGAAAAGTCATTCAACGTCGGAGCCTATTTCTGCCGTACGGTTTCAGCTACGAATTTTGCGACTTCATTTAGAGAATCCCCAAATCACTTTGAGACTATCTCAAAATAGGATTTCCTCAGGGAAACAGGTCGCAAACGCACTCGACGAGTCTAGAAAGAAACCAAAGAAGAAAGAGTATGGTTTAAGGTTGCCATTTTTCTACGAGGTACTTTGGAATCTCTGAGCTGTCACGTGGTCCAACTTGGACTTTCCAGCCACTGAGTTCTTCAATTTCGCCGCTGATGCGTGAGGCCTTGCCTGGGATGATGATTTTTCTGTGTTTGACTTTGCTTTCGACACCTGAGGCTTTAATTGCGTCGGCTACGCGTTCTGCAGTGAGTTTTCGTCCTGCTACTCCGCTGTCTATGGCTGAGCCCTCTGTTTCTACGACGATTAGATATGCGTTGAGTTTGGAGCTTTCGAGGTCTGATGCAACTGTATAGTATGTTAGTGCGAAGTTTGAGGTGAAGAACACTGGTGACTTTTCGTCTGGAGTTCCGAATACTTTCAATCCTGGTGCGACTGCAACTGGTTTGCGCGGGTCTGTGTATATGTTCTGTCGTAGCACTGTTGACGGTAGTAGTGACCAGCCATCATTGCCGTGCATGACGATTATGTCCGCGTATCGAACTATCAACATTGACGCGAGGTATGCTTCTTTCCACTTTACGATTTCATCTGCGGCTTCGCCTTTGCCAACCCAGGTTACCATTGGAATGCCCATGATTGGGAACCCTGCGAGTTCTTCGCCGTTTTTGCATGCTGCTCTTCGTAGCATGGTGAAGTTGTTTATTGTGGTTCCGAGGCCTTCATTTGGAAAGGTTCCTGGGTCGAGGACTAGGTCTTTGACGCCATAAGCTATTAGTGTCTTGGTTAGTGAAGCGAGCATATCGAGGTCGTTGGGTGCTGAGACCACGAGGGGGCAGTCGTACATCATGGCGAGTTCTGCCATGTCTTTCCAGTTTTCGCTGTTTGCTGCGTAAAGTAATGGTCGTGCTTTTGGAGCTGCCATTAAGCCTGCTTCGGCTATTGTTGGGTTCAGTGCACAGATTATGAACGGTAGGTTTGTGGTTTCGGTGACTTTCTTGATGGCGGCTTTGAATTTTTCTGCGTCGCCTGAAGTGCAGCGAACTGCTATCATGTCAAGTTTTAGTGTGTAGCCGATGTATTCGTAGCTGAAGTTTTCGGTTTGCTTTATGCGGCTGGTTAATTCTTTTTCGGGCATTTCGTCAGTTACGTCGATGGCGATGGCGGTGGGGTTGGTGTATGTGAATTCGTGTCGGTACATGACGAGTTTTCCGCCGATCTTCTTGGCTTTGTCGCCTGTGCCGACGATAACTTCTTTGACCGCAGGCTTCAGTAGTTCTTTTAGTTGGCTGTAAGCTTTTTCGTGTTCTTTCTTAAGCAGTGGTGGGCATGAGGCGATGTCAACTTCGCGGTTTACTATTTTGGTGGCGAATGCCATGCAGTTTTCTTGGCCGCATTCTTTGCAGTTAGTTTTTGGGAGAAGTTTGTAAACGTCTATTGGGCTTAGTTCTTTCATGCTTGCTCTTTTGCTCATATTCAGTCACGTTCCATTATACCTTGATTGTTACCCAGTCAGCGAATTTTGCCGCGTCGATTTTTCCTCCGGTTACCATTCGGTTGGTTACGTCTTTCATCGTCTTGACTGCTGCGGGGTGCATCATCATGAATAGGTCTACGCCTGCTAATAGAAGAGTTATTGCTGTGGTGACTTCCCAGAGCGGACCTCTAAGCTCGCGTGGCTCCCATTCTGGTGCCATCTTTAGCCAAGCTTCTCTTGCCGCCCATGCGTTGGTTGTGCCTGAAGACATTGGGTGTGCAAGTTCTGTGTCACCCATCAGCCCTGCCATTCTGGCGCGTTCCATGTTGGTGAATGCATAGTCTAAGCCGTAGCCTAATGCGGCTGTTGTGAGGTCCATGATTATGTCTTCTTTTCCTAAGTAGTCGTAGAGTCTGCGGTTAAGTTCTCTTGCTAAGTTCAAGTCCATGGGCGTGAAGGACAGTGCTGCGTGACCGTTTTTCTTAACGAATTTTGCGCAGCGTTCAACATCCATGTCTCTGGTTAGTGAACTTATGAGAAAGCGTTCGCCTTTGAAGGTCTCTGTGATTTCTGCGAAAACGTCGGCGTCTTTTACTGGGTCTCCGCAGCCACCGATAACGAGTGGAACGTCGACTGCTTGTAGTATGTTTTCTACGGTTTTCACTGCGTCTTTTGGTGTGGCGTTCTTTAGCAGGGGGTCGATGCTAATTAGGTGAACTGTTACCATGTCTGCCCCGAACTTTTCCACTGCAAGTTTTGCCCAGGCTGCTGGGTCGCCAACAACGTCTTTTACGTGCATCTTCACTGCCTTTGACAGGGGAACTTCCATGTCGAAAACGTCTAAGGTGATTATGGGTGCGTGAACTATGGGTCGCTCGAAAGTATAGAAAGCGGGAGAGGTTTCTCCACCGACGATTATGCTTTTGCCGCGGGTGCCGCCTTCGCCTTTAGTGCCGCCCAACTTTACCTCAGCGATTGTGTTTGGGTAAGTTTGGATTGGAGGCGCAAAAGTCGCCTGCAACATGGAGACAGGCTTCGCCTTCAATGAAGGTGGCAACTTAAGCTTGGGCATCATTTGTCCAGCCATACCAGGCTCAAAGGACAACTCCATTTCACTGACGTCCATCTGGAAGTCTTCAATCTCGATTTCCTGGAACTTCGCTAGAAGATCCAAGATTTCCGGGCTTAACCCGAGGGCGTCAGCGAAGTCTTTGTTGTCTTTTTTCTCATGGTGAGGCAAAGGTGTCACCGCTACTTGGATTTCTCGTCTCTGACGGTTTTTATGATGACTTTGTTGGCGTAGATTTTTGCATCTTTGAGTATGATTTTGAATCCGCCCGCCATTATAGGTAGCGAGGATGCGGTCATTACTGGCATCATTGCGCCTTCCGCTGCTTGGACTTCAGTTGAAACTTCTGCTGGTGGCGCTGCTACGGTTTCTTCAGCTGTCCATCTTGCGACGACTGGGTGGTTCTTTTCTTTCAGGAAGGCTTTGAGTGTATCTACGTTAGTTGCGTCCTCTTCTGTTGCGACTTTGTCAACGATGTCTGCGGGTATGAATTCTTTGACGCGTTCTTTGACTTCTTTAGGTATCCAGACTACGCGATTCCATCCGCCATCTGCTGCAAAGAATTTCTTGCTACGCATGTATTCGATAGACATTCCGTGGAATCCGTCAATTTGTCGCCCGCCAGCCGCTGAGTCTGCTATCGTGCTGAAGGGTAAACCGTTTACTGTTGCGCCTTTGAAGCTCCTGTTTACAACGGCTAACCCGTCGACTTCAGGGATGTAGAAAGCAACTGCTTCGAAGCATCCGCAAGAAGTATGGGGATGGTCAAACGCCGTATAGAGCCAGACTTGGTTGACTTCGCCCATGGTGCGTTTCTTGGCCATCTCGTTGACGCCTGAGAACTCACCTTTTTCTGCGTTGATTAGTTGTCCTCTTTCTATTGCGAACACTGGACCCTTAGGGTCTATACTTGCTGAGGCTTTGCCGTCGAACCAGCTGATGGCACCACAGTTGCTGTAGCGTTGAGGTGTAATTACGCAGACGTGGCTTGGTGCGAATGACTGGCACAAGGCACACCCGTAGAATTTGTCAACGTCTTCGTCTTTGAGACCTCGTGCTTTTGCGTCACGTGCCTCATAATCTGCTACTGCTGCTGGGTACATTTGCTGGATTTTGGCTGGGTCTGTTATGAAGGTTATTTGGACTTTCTCTATGATTGGCAGTTCGCTCTTGAAGAGACGGAAGAGAACTTTGCCGATAGGTTCGAAGCTATTGAGGCCTTTCTGGAATGACTTCTTGCCGAGACGTATCCAGATGTCATAGCGTTGGTTAAGGTGCATGAATCCTTCAATGTAGTTTAGGTATCCATGAATACGTCTTTCGATTACGCCTTCAAGACCTGCGTCGAGGGTTGCGCCTGCCGCTTCGACGAGAATGCCTAGTGGATATGCGCCGCCTTCTTTGAGGTCTTTGATGTCCGGACCGATTATGGTTATTTTACCGTCTTCGACTTCGCTCATGGGCTTAACGTGGGCTAGTTCGAATTTTTCTTTGACTGTTGGTCCGCCGAGTTCGACTTGCATGTCGTTTCTGCGTATACGTTCTCCTTCGAATATTACTCCAACTTCTACTGGAATATCCTTAAACATTGACATTTTCTTAATTTCCTCCATCTTTAAATTTTAAAGTCATGACTTTGAGGTTGTTTGCCCAGTCTTCCAACGTTGCGTTGGGAAAGGACCAGCTTGCATGTACGTGGAACAAGTTATCAAGAGTCATTGTTTTTAGGTCTGGTGCAAAGTGTTTGAAGCCTGAGAGCATCAGCGATTCCACGTAGTAGGGTAGCCCGACTAACAGAATTAGGTCAGGGTGTCCTTTGCCATCGAGTCCTTGCCAAGTGGGGTCAACAATTCTTTGGCCTATGTCCATTGCAGACATGAAGCTTGCTGGTTGATATCCTCGCTTGAGGAATTCGCCAACCATGTGGGCTGTGGCTACTACTGGTACTTTGGAGGCGTTTGCGAAGTCAATCATGTATTCAATTAATTGTTTGCCTTCCATGTACCTCTCAGTAGCGTTACTTCCTACAATGAGAAGTGGACGTTGGGCTTTTTTGATCATTGCTGCTGCTATCTCGGGTTTAGTTATGGGGTTAGCTTTCTTTGTTGATGCTATTTCTGCGCATTGCCATGGTTCGCAGGACATTTCATTTGCCTCCTTGGTTACTCCTTCATTTTCCGTACCATTCTCGGTAGCAAGGTCGGGTCTGGAATTACTGTTTCTTTCCAGTTGTTTGCTTCCAAGATCTTTTGGAATTCGTCTTTCATTGTCATAGGTACATCTGCCATTGTTCTGACGAACAGGTGCAGATCGTTTGGCATGACTCCTAGGTAACGTTTGCTTAGGTCGACGTAGTGGCTCAGTTTTATGCTGCGCCCTTTCCATGTGTCGTTTGGTCTGATGCAGAGTTTTGCGATTGCGACCATACATTCTTCTTTGGTTTCAACTGAGTTGAAGAGGTGTTCTGGTGCGGGTCCGACGTTAACTTTGTTGCCTGTGCGTGCATCGAGGACTTCCCAGTCTTCTGGTTTGTCTTCTCTACCCATGAGCATTCGGCGGTATTTTACCCCGTGTGGGCCAACGAGCACTGGAATGCCTAAGCGCCAGAAACCCGCGCCTATAGCTGCGGCTTTCTGTGAGTATGCACCCCAAGCTAAACCGACTGCGCCCAAGCGATTGTGGATGTAGTCAGCGATTTCTTCATAGTTGCCGCGTAGAGGTCGCTTGGCGAAGATGTTTGCTACTTTGATGGCTGCACCAGCGATGTGGCTGTTTGCGACGCATGAGCCAACGTTGAGTACGCCTCCCGCTTCGAATCCGCCTGGGAATTCTTCGTAGAGGGTTTGGCCTTCGCTGTTGCGGTAGCTGCCTGCGGACATGGCTGAGCATCCTGAAAGGACAACTATGTATCTTCTAAGGGCGAATTCTCTGCATATGTCGTACACGTCTTTGCCGCCTTTTGGATAGTTGCTGCAACCGACGACTGCAACGATGCCGGGGATTTCTCCAAGGACGATTGGGCTGCCGACGTTGCGGATTTCGACGTCCGAGACTGCACCTCTGCCAGAGCGACAAAGGTTGTTTTCTTCATACATTGCTTTTTCGCCTGCTTTAACGATGAGACTGTGGACCATGATTTTTTCTGGGCAGGCTTCTTCGCATCTTCCACATCCGATGCAGGTTTCGTAGAGGTCAGTTAGTAGGGACATGTCGCCTTCTGCTGCTGCTTTGAGGGCGGCAGGAATATTGTAGTCTTGTGGACAATTACGTTGACATTGGTTACATTGCCTGCAAGTCTTGGCGATTTGTTGAAGTTCTTCTATGCTTGGAAGAACACTCTTTCTCTTGCGGACGGGAGCAACTTTTTGGGCAACGCGTACCGCGACTTCGCCGACTTTTTCTGGGTCAAGAATTAGTACGCCTTTGACTTTGCCGCTAACAAGGTCAGCAGACGATTTCATCTGCTGGGTCGTTTGTGCGGTTCTTGAAGCCCATGCAGTTCTTTTCTGATGCTGCGATCACAGGAGCGCCTACTTTGCCTGCTTCGTCGTAAACGTCTGTGCGGATGCATTGTTCGTCGAGTACTACGACATCTGCTAGTCCTGCGCGTATAAATCTAAGTTCCCAACTGATTGGGCCCACAATTCTGGCACGGGTGTAATATCGTGTCATGTCATGTGATGTGCAGCATAAGCCGACTACTTCGATTTGCTCGTCGACTTTGTTTTCTTTTGCGTAGTCGATGATTCCCACTGATGGCATAACGTTATGACCTATGCACATGATGACTGGTTTGGTTCTGTCGACGCTGCCGATGCCGAGCTTGACAAGTGGAGCTTCGGGGTCTGCTTTTGGATAGCCTAAGGCGGAGATTTGCGCGATGTCGCCGACTTCCATGCCTACGTGGTCAACCATACCAACGTGAAATGCCTTTGACTCAAAGTCGAGGTTGCAGCCTTCTTGGCCTGTGTGTCCGACTGCAAGGACTTGGGTGATTTGCTCTTCAGTGTAAGTTAGAACATCATCCAAGTCGCCGAGTGTTTCAGGCTTTATGCCTGTGACCAATCTGGTGACTGGTGCTTCGACTTTTATGTTTAAGCCGCCGACGTTTAAAGGGTATCTGCGACCATACTTCTCAATTAGAGTGTGAACCAAGTGGCGTGAGTGTGCTGTGTGGCAAGCCGCTCCTATAGCGCAAGCTAACATCACAATGCGAGAAGATTGGGTTGCGATGTCTAAGCCGCATGCGCCGCGTTTTCCCGCCGTCAAATCGCATTTGCCAAAAGTGCATAGACAGCAAAGATCGCAGTCGGGCATGTAAAATGGTTTGTACTTGTTAAGGAGCTTCATGTCCCAGTCCCGAAGGGCAGTCATGGAGGGCATTGGGGTTGGTCCCATGGGCTCAGTATAATTGTCCTGAACAAGTTTTCCTATAGAAAGTTCAAGGTTATTGATAAGACCACTGTTAGTCTTCATTTCAGCTATTTTTACCCGTACATTCTTAGTTGTCAAGGTGAAACCTCAGTAAAGGTTTTGAAATTATACCTTAAGCTACACTGTTTTAAACCTTTCCAGAGTCCCTGCTAAAAAGTCATGATTCGAAAGAAAAATGTAAGGTCTAAAACCGCAAGTTTAGACAAAATGTAGGGGGGCTATTGTTGTATGTAACCCGTAGCTTTCATTATAGCCTTTACAGATGCGAAGGCAGGGTTGTCAGAAGGTAGGTCTAATAGCGACTTTCCATTAAGAACGTAGTCATCAACTTCTTCGTCCGCAAGTATTTTGCCTACATACTTAAACTTCAATTCTTCCTCAGCCTTGCTGCCCAATTCCGCAGGGAATCTGTAGCCCCCAACTAAGTAAAAATTTTCAAATTGCATGTCAACTTCTTTTGCTATACGGTAGGCACGTTTCGCATGATCGACGCTTTTCTTAGAGTGATCTAGCATTTCGAAGATGTCATTAACTTTTGAGGCAACACGTCGGTTAAGGTGCTCTAACCCGGCAGGGCTGTCGATGAGAACGTACTTGTAATTTTTTGTTAAATTTTCTAGGGCGGCTTTCAACGCGGTGTTTGGCATGCAATAACAGCCTTCCACCCATTTTGTTCCAACTGACATGAAGTCGAAATTTTCGCTTTCATACAGGCCGTTTGCCCAAATGCGACTTTCGATTCGCTCAGTAGGTGAAACTCCAACAGTAGTACCGCCTTTCTCGATGAAGGTATCAACGATAAGCTCGGCCATGGTGGATTTTCCGGCTTCTTTAAGATCTATGCCAAGCATTTCGGCAAGATTTTGGTCTGGATCAGCGTCAACAAGTAAAAGTGGCGAATAGCCCGCTTCTATGACGCATTTTGCTATTAGCGCAGTGAAGCTGGATTTGCCCGTTCCGCCACGACCAATGGTAACAAGAGTTTTCATGCGACAAGCCTCAATTGTTTTTCTTTAGCAGCGTGTCGCATATATTGTCTATGGTTTTGACGGCAGCAATATCTTTGTTCCTAAGCGGCGTTTTCCCCAGCATATCTGCTTCGATAACCTCTTGGTCGAAGGGCACCAGCGCTAGAATTTTTAAATCGTTTTTCTCAGCAAAGGTTTTGATTGCATCTTCCTGAGCCTGATTCATAACTCGGTTTCCAACCAAGAAAACTTGCTTCATTTCGGCTGCGGCGGACATTTCGTGGATGTGCTTGGCGATTTCTAGGCTTTTTAGGTTTGAATCTGCGATGATCAGGAGAGTATCTACTGCTCTTGCTGTTCCTCTACCTATGTGTTCCACGCCTGCTTCAAGATCCAGGACGACTGCTTCGTTGCGTTCCACGATTAGATGCCTGAGTAGGCCGCGGACAACTGCGTTTGGTGCACACATACATCCAGAACCCATCGCTTTTACTGTACCCATTACTATCAAGTTTACGCCCAATGGAGTGCTTACGGAATAGTCGCGAATTATGTCGTCTACCTTGAAGTTCAAGTTATAAACGCCCGAATATCCAGTGCCCGTTTTAGAATCGACAAGTTCTTTATTCTCAGTTAGTGGCAGAATTTTGCGCGCTTCCTCTGCAGTTAAGCCAAGAGTCAACGCCAGATTTGGCGAGGAATCTGCATCTATCGCCATAGTTTTGAAGCCGCGTTCAACAAAGCCCAAGGCTAAGCCGCCTGCTATGAGTGTTTTGCCGACGCCGCCTTTTCCGGAGACAGCAACTTTCATTATTTCACAACACCAGAAAATTACTTTGTTTGAAGATTAATTTACGTTTCCTCGAAAAATCCAGGAAGTCTAGTGTGAGGAGTGATTGGGGCATTCGCTTTTTTTGCACAAGACGTCGCCGTTGGCGGATTTGAAAGCCACTGAGAATAGAGTAAAAGCCAACGCGGAAATCTTCATTTTTCTACGTTTTGGAAGGCTAAGCGGAAATATTTCCGCATACAAAAGCATCAACAAAACACTCTAAAGTCTAACAGTGACATTTTTTGTCTGCTCCATGACGGTCTTTCTTGAACGAAAACCATACCGACCATAAAACCCAAAGGCGTTCTCGTTTCCCGCACCAACGGCCACAACCTTCTTTTCTGCAGCTTTTACATCCATCCAAGTCAAAGCCTTCTGCAACAATGTTCCACCAACGCCCGAACCCCGATAATCTTCAGCAACAAAGATAGATTCAATTTCACCCGTTTTCGCTTCATTTATGCTGCTTAAGCAGTACCCAATCTTCTGGTTGGTCTGTTTGTCGACGGCAATGTCAACTCTCATTTCGCCACAGGCTGCTTTCTCCAAAAGTGCACGCTTACGGTTTTCGAAAGTCATGGACAAATAATGCCGCTTAAAATCAACGGAGCACACAGTCATATGCTGGTTGAGTTACCCCCAAAGAAACCTTATTTCGTCAAGCAAAATCTGGTTCCCCGAAACATAATCAATGCTCAATTCAGTCGACACGGATTTCCCGCCAGTTGGTCTTAACAAAACAAAACAGTGCATTTCCATATAGCTTTCGGCTGACCCATAAAAAATATAAATACAAATGCATGAAGTAACCACCCAGAGGAAACAAAAATGTCAAACCTTAACCCCTCACTAGCTATAATCGGCGGAACAGGCAAAGAAGGAAGCGCCATAGCCGCACGATTCGCGAAAGCAGGCGTCCGCACCCTCATCGGATCCAGAGACGCCATTAAAGCACAAAACACAGCAAACAAAATCAACGAAGAATTCAAAATAAAAAACGTCGAAGGCTACACCAACCGCGACGCAACAGCAAAAGCAGACATCGTCCTGCTCGCAGTCCCATACGATGGCATGAAACCAATCCTCGAAGACATCAAACCAGCCGCAGCAGGAAAAATCATAATCAACATCGCCAGTTCACTAGATGCCGAAAAGAAAAGCCGCGCCAGAATCAACCCAGCAGGATCCATAGCCATAGAAATCCAAACTTTCTTCGGAGAAACAACCAAAGTTGTTGACGCATTCCAAAACATCAGCCCCGAACAACTTGAAAAATTCGACGAAAAAATCGAAACAGACGTCCTAGTTGTCGGAGCAGACCGAGAAACACGCGACATTGTTATCGCCCTCATAAAGAAAGTCGGCATAGACGCCTTCGACGCTGGCATGATACAAAACGCCGTCATCGTAGAAACAATGACCGCAGCGCTAATCGCTATAAACATTCGATATAAAATTAAAGGTGCAGGAATTCGCCTAATCGGCGTTCCGCGCAACTAGCCCTCTCTATCTTTTATTTTTCAATCCTCAGTTAGCAGCAAAAAACTTGTTTGCTTTCGAACTGTTAAGAACAATCTGCTCTAAAACTTTCCTGCAGACAGTTTTTTTTTCAGCTGCAAATAATTTCTTCAGGTCTTGTGCGGAATCGATGTCAGTGGCAAGGCCATTTGAAAAGTGAAGTCTAACGCTAATTCCTTTGCGATATGCTTCCTGGACATGGCTCAGAAAACTCTTAGGTCCAAAACGTGGGGGAATCAGCTGAGGTGGACTCTGAAATAGAGCACTAGTTCCCCAATTCTGGGAAGGAGACAAAACAACAGCGGGACCTCCTTTCAGCCCTAGCTCAAGGATCCGGTTTAGGTCTTTGGCAATCAAGAGCGGGATATCCGCGGGCAAAACCAGAACCGATTTAGCCCCATCCCGAACACTCCAGAATGTAGCTTCTTCAATAGCAGGGTTTAAACTGGCACCTTTTGCCCAAAGAAAAGACGCCCCAAACTTAACCGCCATTTCCTGAACTGGGACATCCTCGCCTATCACGACAATCTTGTCAACAACTGAAGCTTTCAGAGCATTCAAGACGTCTTCAAGCATAGCAAGAGTTAGCTGCCTGCGCTCGAGCGGAGTGAAAACTGCAGACAATCTCCGCTTTGAAACGGTGAGGTTCTTCACGGGAACAACCGCATAAACAGCCACTTTGCACACCACCGCAACGCCAAGTCGCATTCTGCGACTTCAACGTTTTCAAATTGTGTGCGTGGTAGTTGCCTAAAAATATTAAGGTTGGCGCGGGAAAAAAGCGCCTATTCGTTTAGTCTTTGAACTGCGGAATAATCTTCTTACCGATCAAGTCAATTGCTTGCTTAACATTTGTCCCGATTGGCGAACCCACGACGAATTGACCGATTCCGATTTTCTTCAGCACCGCTATCTTCTCGACGCACATATCCGGAGTTCCACAGATAGAGAAAGCATTAATCATCTCAGGTGTTACTGCACCAATAGCTTTGGGGAAGTCGCCGACTTTGAGTGCCGCACGGATTTCGTCTGCCTTGCCTACGTTAATACCATGTTTCTCAAGAACTGGAGCTGGACTGCCCGCCACAATGAAAGCGACGACTGGTGATGCAGCTTTGAGAGCTTTCTTTATGTCCTCATTTATGCTAAACGAGGTGTACGCTGCAATGTCAACGTCGCTTGCGGCTTTGCCTGCTTGCTTCATGCCTTCGCCCGCCATTTTGACTGCATATTCTATGTCGCTTGGGTGACTGGCATTAACGAGGACACCATCTCCAATTTTACCAGCCATCTCCAACATCTTTGGTCCCTGGGCGCCTACGTAAACTGGAATCTTGTTTTTGGTTTTGAAATTGAACTTGGCCCCTGCAGTTTTGAACACTTCACCTTGCATAGCTACGGTCTCACCCGCAGTAAGTTTTCGGAAAAGCTCTATGGCTTCCCTAACTGCAGCTAAGGGTTTGCCCATTTCGACGCCGACTGCTTCAAGAGTAGTTTTGTCTCCTGCACCCATCCCCAACACGACTCTTCCAGGTGCAAGTTCATTTAACGTAGCTATTGCTTGAGCAGTTATAACCGGATTAACCATCCACGGATTAGTGACGCCAGTACCGAAAGTAATCTTATTTGTGTACATAGCCGCTACGGCAAGAGCAACGTAAACGTTGCGGTTACCATAATGATCTGTAACCCAAAGGTTACTAAAACCGTTGTTTTCCGCCTGAATTGCGTACGCGGCAAGTTTCCAGTATGGGTCTTTTGGAACGAATTCTATTCCGAATTTAAGTGTCATTTCAAATCCTCCCTAATCACATTCCCTGTACAACTTGTTCAGCTATTTTCAGAAGTTGCATATCGCCCAACGCAACAACAGTCTTCTCCGCGTCCAGCGTAACCGCAGCTTCCAACACAAGAGCCAAGCCTTCCTTGGTGCCTGTTTTGCCTTCCTTCATCTTCAAGAGCATCGCATTGGCGAGACCATTGGGCATTTTGTCATCATTTTTTGAGTTCAAAATTACACCGATTAATTGGTCTGATAGGGATCCCCACTTTTCAGCGGGAACCATTTCGACGATTTTGGGGTAATCCATGACGATTCCTCTGGGGAAAATAGTTACTAAACGTGATCTTAAAAAGATGTCGACTAACAGAGTCAGCAGATTGAGGGTAAAGTTTACATAAGCCAAACCTAAAGGCTTCTATACCATTTGTCTGCTAACTTGACAAAAAGAGGTACCACGTTGGAACCGGTAAAAGTAATCGCTGTCGAAAATTTGCCCTTATTCGAGAAAGGCGACAACATAGGTCTACAGATCTGCAAAGCCGCAGAAAAACAAAAGACACCGATTCGAGAAAAAGATGTAATAGTTGTCACACATGTCGCAGTGTCAAAAGCCGAAGGAAACATCGTCAACCTCGATGAGGTAGTGCCCTCTGAACACGCCTTGGAAATAGCGAAAAAGGTCGGCAAAGATCCCGCCATGGTCGAAGTTATCCTACGCGAAACAAAAGAAATCGTCAGAATGGGCCCCAACAGCCTCATAACCGAAACCAAGAATGGCATAGTGTCCGCAAACGCAGGAGTCGACAGATCAAATGTGTTAGGCGACCGAAATGTAGCACTCTTGCCAAAGAATCCAGACGAATCAGCAAGAAACATAAGGAACGAAATAAAGAAACAAACAGGCCACAACGTAGCTGTCATCGTTTCAGACACTCATGGACGACCACTGAGAAACGGCGAAATTAACATCGCCATAGGCATAGCTGGAATCAAACCGATCAGAGACAGACGAGGAGAAAAAGACCTCTTCGGCTACACGCTAAGAATAAAACAAACATGCATCGCAGATGAACTAGCCTCAGCTGCTGAACTGGTAATCGGCCAAGCAGGCGAAGGAATACCAGCCGCAATAATTAGGGGATATCACTACCAGACTGCCGAGAAAGTTTCAGGAACAGAACTAACCAGACCGAAAGAAAAAGACATGTTCAGGTAGGAAGAAAAGAACATGGAGGCAACGACACCCAAAGAATTCTTCGAGAAAATCTTGCCTACTAAATTCAAACCAGAAAAAGCAATTGGAATAGACGTCATTGTCCAGGTCAGCATAACAGGAAACAATGGCGGCGACTGGATAGTTACAATAAAAAATCAAGAACTGAAAGTAGAGCCAGGTTTGCATCCTTCACCAAATCTGCTGCTAAAAATGGCAGAAAAAAATTATTTGGACTTGGTAAACGGCAAAATAAGCGCTGAAAAGGCGTTCTTCTCTGGGAAAGTACAATTCAAAGGCAACATAGCTTTAGCTCTAAAGTTAAGGGATGCCGGATTTCTATAATTTATTGAAAAAGTTCCGGTTATGTCTTTTAAACTGGGCTTTTCTGCTCTTTGTCACTTCCAGCTGAAGCAAGTATTTGACTGGCCAGCAAATTGAAGCTAAAAGGTAGACTGTTCTGTTCCTCAGCTATATTGATTAAAAAAGTGTTTAAATCAACAATACTGTCGGTCATGCTTTGTCTGATGAAAGTCTGGAAATCTTTACAGGAAGCATAATCTTGATGAAGAGAAACAACTACGGCATCGTACCCCATACCCATTCCTCTATTGGCAAGCATTACCGTACTCGAGTTCTTTGAAAGAGCCTCGTAATGTCTCCTCCTAAATTCTCGAAGGTCGGGTACGGGAAGCGAGTGCTTAACATGGAATTTGAGAAAACTTATAGAAAGTATAGAATAACCCATTTTGTTGAAGCTTGGAATGGCAGTGTATTCTCTTATGAACCCTTCTCTCTCAAGTTTTGTTCTGATTCTTGTAGCTGTAGGTTGTGAAGCGCTGATTGCCCTCGCTAATTCTCTATCGCTTCTCCTAGAATTTTTAAGTAATTCAGAGAGCATCTTTCGCTCTAATTCCTTTAAGACCATGCCTTCTCCACTTCTTGATTAGGAGTAATCATGGTTTTGCCGAAGACCTTTATTAACCTGATTCCTGAAAAGGTGAGTTCTTATGCGATTCCTAGCTTATTTAGTACATTTTGAGGCAATTCATTCTCACCAATCTTAAAGGTTTGCGGTTCGGGAATCCTGAGAAGCGCCTTCAACGCAACGGATTCCAACTCGCAAAC
This sequence comes from Candidatus Bathyarchaeota archaeon, assembly GCA_963825115.1. Lineage (GTDB taxonomy): Archaea > Thermoproteota > Bathyarchaeia > Bathyarchaeales > Bathycorpusculaceae > JADGNF01. The sequence goes on from CAWGRS010000003.1 coordinate 256,045, forward strand.
AAGACGCATAATCTCAGCCTTAGCAACTTCAAAATGTTCCTTAAACTGCGTGGGATTCGCGTAAAGTATTCCAGCCAGCGCACATATTTCTGACTTCTTCAAAAACCATTCAATCTTGCCTGTTTTCAAGTTTATGTCAAAGGTTATCGGCCCTGCTTTACAGGTTTCAGGTTTTACTGGATGAACACTACATTTTCCAGTTTTCTTGCAATATAATACGCAAAACTCTTCACCATCGGCCGCCAGATGCGTATAATCTTCATTTACAACAAACTTTCTGAAAGAAGCTTCTCTTTCATCCAAGTAAGTTTTGATTGCAACCTTTCTTGAATTTGTTAGAGGTGGATTTGCACCTTGGCAACATATTAGTTTGCATTGAGAGCAAACGTCGAAAGAGTAGGTCTTTCCTTTTTTATCTTCAGATATTTGAACGACGCCTTCGTGCCCTTAGAAGTAAGGCTCGTTATTGATGAGGCACTTAATAAGCGTTGAATAAACGTTGACTATTGCTTCCTTCAAATCCGTATGTTGGGCTCTCTTCTCAACATGTTTCTTAATTAGATCGCTTAAGTTGCCTTTCTCAATTCTATTCTTGACAAGTGAGAGATATTTTTTTTCATCTTCAGTGGCGCTTGACCAAGCCAGATCAAAAAGACGCCGGCAGACGTGGCGGGCTGTTGGACCGTAAGGATTTAGGACTTTGGCATTTAGACCATTTGATAAAATCGAGTTGAAATCGTTGATAAGGAGTTCATGCTTCAATAGTTCAGGTTCGCTCGAAAGCAATCCTCTGAGGACAGCTCTGATAAAACAGCTTAAGGCAACGTCGGATTTGATGCATTCCTGCTCATCCATCACCCGAACTTCAAGAGCCGCCCTATCGAATCTGAAGATAACGCCCCTGGAATTAACCCACTCCTTGAAAAGAATTGCCTCACCAGCACCTTCTTTCGCCAGGTCTCTTGAGTATTGCCCGATTATGTCTTTATTGTACATGTTAAACGAAGAAACGTATTCTGGAACCACGTCACCGGCGACCGACGCAACTTCGCTTTGGTTGATTTTGTAGAATGCTAATCTATTGTCTATGTTCCTTCCAAATGAGCCCTCGTAGATCGGGGACGAAGCGGAGATCGCAGGAAGGTAAGGACATATGTTCGCCAGATAATTGTGAAGGAGTATGCCGGTGGTTTCTTTTTGGTATGGTAGATTTAGGTGAAAGCTCTGGATGTTAAGCCATCCATGTTGTTTCAGGTTGAAGATCTTGCCATATTCTTCATAGATCTTCCTGTGCCGATGGGGCCAAACGCCTGTATCTCCAAGCCTCAACAATGGATGCATGCCAGTACCAAGCAAGTGAGCATCACATATTTTCTCAACAAAATCTGAGAGAGTCAACATGGCATTTTGCATTGTTTCCTCATCCACTTCAGGCGACTGGAATGGCTGGTTAGGTTTTATCTCCATAACGTGCAATTGCATTTCTTTGCCAAAAGTGAACCCTGGTAACTCCACAAAATTCACTATTTTGCCACAGTAAGCCTTAATGATTTTGTCAACGATAGGCAAAGGGTGTAGATCATCATCAACAACTGATAATTCATGTTCAGGTCCCATAACTTCGAGAGGTTTATACATAAAGTCTCTCTCTTTTCAGTTCATTCAATGTTTTCAATTGCGATTATTGCTCAAAAGCACATCTTAAACATGACTACGATTACGTCAACACAAACAAGACGAAAAGGAAGAGCAGGGATATCTTAAACTGAAACTGAAGCTAACATTTTAGACTAATGTCATTTAGCTTTAAAATCGGGCACCTCCATTTTCACGCAAACAACTGTAAATTCTGGGTTCTTTACTATCTTTCACGCAAATTTTCATGAGAATAAACAGGCATTTCCGTGAAAACACAACTTGTCACACTTCACATAATCAGCTCATAATTAATAATAAAGTATAGAAAACGTTTAATCTATGATTCAGGTGAGGAACTACGAAGGGAAAATAAAGGTCAGGGAGCGAACCAAAATGGAAAAAACCGTCAAAGACAACGCTGAAGACAAGAAAGTAATTAAAGTCAAGATTCGCAAAAATAAAGAAGAACCAGCGACGCTCTTCTCACCAAAAGAAGTCAGACGTATAGTCACTGAATTCGTTTCTTCATGGATAAAGGGAAATATCATAATTCGATTTCCAACCGCCGCTGAATTGAGCAAAAAGAATCCACTATCCATAGCATTTCCCACCGACCCGTCTGTAAACCAGGAACTAAAAATCAAAGAACACTATATTGAGCTACTATCTGTTTGCGCTGGGATCAAACCAGCTTCTGCCGAGGAACAGGATAAAGCCGTAGCTGAAGTTTTCCGTATGATGCTAATGTTCCGATCCGCCAATAGAATAGAAGGCAAGATAATGTCCAACGACCTAGAAAAACGCGTAGAAACTCTCGGAGATAAGGTGCAGACCAACAGCAAGCTAATTGAGCAAATAACCGGTTTTTTGTTCAAAGAAAAGAAGCCCACGGCATGAAAGCAACAGCTTGTTGAAGGGTAAGGTTTATTCGAAGGAGAAATCATTCTGCTTGTGCTCTCCTCAAAAGGTGTGCTCCGGTAGTATAGTCCGGTCAAGTATTCCGGCCTTTCGAGCCGAAGACCCGGGTCCGAATCCCGGCCGGAGCACCACGATTCCACTTATGGGGCGATTGATTTTTCTTTTTCTTGTCTAAAGCCCCCAGCTTTGGGTAATTGAAGATGACGACGAAGTGCTCTTCTTGTGCTGTTTCTCTGGCTTCTTGTGGTCGCCCTTGAATTTATTGATTTTGACAAGGCTACCTTCCAATGAAACCCAATGCGAGCTGTTCAAATTTCGACGATAAACAAACTTGGTGACTATTCTTTGAAGATCTTGTGGCGCAATCTTTTCAGAATCAGAGGAAAGTTTGCCTTTGTTTAAAACAAAATCAACTTTTAGATTTGATTTCAAGAAACTGGAAAGGTGATCTTGTTCATTCTCCAAGTCGCCTAAATCAACTTGCAATTTGTTCTTGTGCCCAAAGAGCATGGCTTCATCCCTATATTTTGCAGGGGCGTTCTACTATTAAAAATATGCGAATTCATAGATGTCTCTATTAAGAAAGAACGTCAAAGGGAAAATCTAAAACTCCTCCTTTTAAGAAATCCCACAATTGCATATTCTACTCATGCATATTCTCAGGCAACTCACAAAACATTAAATAAAAAAGAGTGGTAAGAAACGAGAAGGTCGAGCACATGCTATCTAACTCAGATTCAGCCTACAAGGAACTTTTGGAAAGAAACAAAAACATTATAGTGCTTGGTTCAGCGGAAGCTCTAGTTAACTGGGACATGGAAACTATGATGCCCCCAAAAGCAGTAGAACTCCGAAGTGAACAACTTGCCCTGCTAAGTCAAATTCACCACAAAATGATTACCGCCCCAGCAATGGGAAGACTCATTGCCGCCATTCTTGGGGATCCAAATTATAGCAGCTTAAAGGAAGAAGAAAAACGCAATGTCCAACTAATCAAGAAAAACCACGAAGAACAAGCTAAATTACCAACCAAACTAGTAACAGCAATTACTAAGCAACAAACAATAACGGTGAACACTTGGAAAAAAGCGAAAGCAGCCAAAAACTTCTCCATTTTCAAGCCTGAACTAGAAAAATTAATTACTTTAAACAAGCAAGCCGCAGAAATTCTAAAGAAAGTAAAAGAAACCAAAACAGCTTACGATGCTTTCTTAGATATTTACGAACCCAAAATAACAAGCGAAAACTTTACAAAAATATTCAGCGAACTCCAAGAAGGACTAAAAACCCTATTAGCAAAAATTGAAAACGCGTGCCAAAGGCCAGAAAAAAACGTTTTAACAGAAAATATTTCTCCCGAAAAGCAACGAGAAATAGCCAAAATGCTGATGCAAAGCCTCGGATATGAGACCCCCCCTTCACCCAACTCAGCTGGAAGACTTGACGAAACAGAACACCCCTTCACAACGGGCTACTACGATGATGTGAGAATAACCACCCACTACTACCCAGTCAACTTCGCCAGCTCAATTTTCAGCGTCTTACACGAAACTGGACATGCCTTGTACGAGCAAGGTTTGCCACAAAACTGGAAGTATCAACCCATCGGATCACCGTGCAGCATGGGATTCCACGAATCACAATCACGACTTTATGAGAACATCATTGGGCGATCATCTGAGTTCTGGACCTTTGCCTTGCCAAAAATGAAAAATCTTGCAAAGCCAAATCTCACTAGCTTAACACTTGACAGATTTATACGCTCCATAAACTCGGTAAAGCCATCCAAAATTCGAATCGAAGCAGACGAAGTAACGTATAGTCTTCACGTAATAATTCGGTTCCAAATTGAAAAAGAAATTTTTGCAGGCAAAGTCAACGTTAACGAACTCCCAGCTTTATGGAACCAAAAATACAAGGAAATAATGGGCATTCGGGTAGAAAATGACTCCGAAGGAGTAATGCAAGACACGCATTGGGCAAGCGGATTGTACGGCTACTTCCCAACCTACGCGCTAGGGAACATATACAGCGGACAAATAGCAAATGCCATACAACAAGAGAGTCCAAATTGGCGAAACGAACTTGCCCAAGGTAGCCTGCTACCCATTCGAAAATGGCTCTCCAATAACATATACAATCAAGGAAACCTCTACGATCCAAATGATCTCATCAAGAAAGCGACCGGATCCGAAATTAAAGTAAAAACTTACCTAAAATACCTTGAAGAGAAATACAGCAAACTCTATGGGTTCTGAACCTCTTCATTAACCTCAACTGGAGACTCTTTCTGCAATTTTGGCTTGGATAGTAGATTATAAACGTACAGAGCGATTAGCGCCAAGATGCCGCCTAAGAAAAAAAACACACCTATCCAACCTATTACGGAATTATAGTAGTTAGCGCCAACTAAGAAAAGGACAATTCCTAAGATAGTAAAACATATGCATGCCCAGTCTTCACGTGACAAACGCAATGACTCCTGCGATTGAATCTTGAAAACGTTACATCCAAATTGATATATAGAGTTACCTACTCGGAAACAACAAAAAGTGTGCAACTAAAACAATTCACAATAAAAGCAGCTGCCTTTTTAATTTCAACCGACAATAATTGATCAAAAAGCAAAAACTAAAAACAACAAAATCAGGATCCGACACTCTTAAATACAAGATGTTGGCACACTCAACGCGGAGATTAACATAAATGTCGGGTATTGACGCTAAAAAACCTGAGACAAAAGGAGAACTATTAAAAGTATTGACAGAAGCCGCAAAAAGAGAAGCAAATTCAAAAGGAAAACCGACAAAGCCGACAATTTCTGGAACAGCCAAAATTTTGAACATTCACAGAGACACACTATATACATGGATGAAAGAATACAATGTCGACTTCAAAGAAGTCTTGGACCAAGTGCCGACATTTGCATTAGATGATGCGACTGAAGACAAGCCATTCACATATCTAATAGGCGAATCACTAGTTGGAGAAGGAAACGAGGTTGCCCACATAGACCTCATGATAGGAAACAAAGATGGACCCATCGGACAAGCCTTCGCCACTGGTATGACAAGTTTGTCAGCCGGACACACGCCGCTACTCGCAGTCATAAGACCAAACCTGCCTCCTAAGCCCTATACGCTCATTGTGCCAAAAGTCACAGTTAAGAAAATGGAAGACGTTGGAAAAATTTTCGGCCCAGCCCAAGCAGCAGTTGCAAAAGCTGTTGCAGATTCAGTAGAAGAAGGAGTTTTCCCAGCAGACAAGGTTGACGATTGGGTAATCATATGCAGTGTATTCATTCACCCTCAAGCTGCAGATATGAGAAAAATATACCAATACAATTACGGCGCCACAAAAATGGCCATACAACGCGCTCTCAAGAAATACCCATCAATTGAAAAGATTAATTTCGACAAAGATCGCGCAAAGCACCCTATTATGGGCTTCAAAGTCCCACGTCTCTGGAGACCACCATACCTACAGATTTCACTTGACGCACCTTCACTAGAAAACGCCAAGAAAGTTCTCGCCCAAATCCCAGGCAGCGACCGCATAATTATCGAGGTCGGTACACCGCTGATCAAACGCTACGGAACAAGAATCATAAATGATCTCAGACTAGTTGCCAAAGATTTCTTCATGGTCGCAGACCTCAAAACACTTGACGTTGGAAAAGTCGAAGCAGACATTGCTTACGAAGATACCGCAGACGCAGTTGTTGCTGCAGGACTTGCACCGCCAGAAACACTAGATGCAACAGTTCATGAAGCAAAAAGAATGGGAATCTACGGATTTATAGATATGCTTAACGTTGAAGACGTTCTGGGCAAGCTCAAGTCTCTCAAAGAGTTCCCAGACGTAATCATCTTGCACAGAGGCATAGATCAAGAAACTGGCAGAAGCAGCGGTTTAGAACGTATTGCACTTATTCGCCAAGCCTTCCCAGACAAGAAATTTCTCATAGCAGTAGCAGGAGGAATCGTTCCAGAAACAGCCAGAGAGGCCCTAGAGAAGGGCGCAGACATACTAATCGTTGGGAGATACATAACGCAGTCAAAGGACATAGAACGCTCAGTGCGAAACTTCCTAGAACTAACGCCAAGCATGCGCGAAGACGTCGACTTATACAGAGTCCACGTAGAATAAAATCAGCTAAACATGAGCGAAAACTCGCTCATCCTTTTCCTTTTTAATTCAATATTTTTAGGAGAACAACTTCAGTGCCAAGAACGCAACTATGAAGATCACTGCCGCAACAATGAAAGTAGGTACGTAATTCAGGTTCTCAGCTAAGAAAGGACCAAGGAAAGAGCCGACTGCAGCACCTGACCCTACTAGAACGTCGAAGACTCCGCTTTTCCCTGCCGGAATAAGCTCCATTGAAAGTGAGAGCATCAAAATGAAATACATGGCGTAAGCAAAGCCGATGAAAATCAACACAACTCCCGTTAAAACGTTGGGAGAAATGGAAAATTGAATTGCTCCGACCAGCCCAAAAATGAGGAGGCTGCGTAGGAGTACGAACCGAGGCATTTGTTTTCGGATATTTATCGATCGAGCCCTTCCCCTAACGAAGAAGTAACCCACGGTAGCGCCAATGGAATTCAAAATATACGCTACGTAAACCCAGCTTTCACTCAGCCCTAAGCCTTTGTTCAGAAATATGGGCAGCGGCGTGAAGAATATACTGGTGGCTAAGGAGAACAAAACGATGGCTAATGCGAACCCGAGGAAACTGTCTTCTTTGAGTGATTCATCCCAACCTAAACCGTCCATAAGCCGTGAGGAATGTTCAACTCCTCGATACGTGTAGTCTATTCGCTTCTCGATGCCAACCAGACGCCTCTCAAAAATCATAAGTGGGTCAGCTATCAAAACAATAGCTAAGATGAAGGCAACCAGGCTTAACCCACTGCACAGATACAAGGTATAAGTTCCTATCACACTGAAGCTCAAACTTGACGCAAAAGCAAGTAACCCAATAGCCAAGCCGATTATGAAGCCAATTTCGGTGAGACCCTCGTAAAACCCATAACTTCGCTCCCAATCTTCTCGGCTGTAATGCTCTGCGATAAGAATGTTTTTTGGCGCTTCATGAGCTACGTGGAGCACTTGCATAACCACATAAAGAAACACGAAAAGGAGAATATTCTGAGCGAAAGGAAGCGTCATTAGAAAGAGTATAACCGCAGACGTAGAGAAAGAAAGCATAATGAAGATTTTGTAGTGGCGCGTAGAATCGCAGAGGTAACCCCATATGAAGGAAGCTGGAATTGTGCAGAAAATAGCTAAGGAGGTCATGACCCCAAGGGCAACTAGTGGACCTCCAAGTATTGCTGTGTCCTTGAACGTCACTACATAGAGTGGAATGAAGACGCTCAGTAGCCCGAACGCTATCTCGTGAAAGAAAAATCCTAGCCGCCACATAGCAAAAGCACTGTTTCAAAGGTGCATTAAAACTTTTACCCTAAACAACCAAAAATTGCAAAGCGTCGTCTGCAAGAAGCCCTCCCTTGCTCATAAATACTTAATAGAGAGAGTTTCACCTTGATACTGCGCTAGAGAGTTGACGTTAAATGGCAAAGTTCAAAGTAATCATATCAGACCCCCAGGCAGGGACCTCCAAAGTCGTTGAAGTTGAAGAAGCTAGCGCAGCTCCTTTCATCGGAAGAAAAATCGGTGATATAATCGACGGCGCAATAGTCGACATGGCAACAACTAAGGTACAAATAAGAGGCGGATCAGACAAAGACGGCGTCCCCATGAGACCTGATGTCCACGGCGGTGTACGAAGAAAGATTGTTCTAAGCGGTGGAGTAGGTTTCAAACCAACAAAATATGGCATGAGAAAACGCAAAGCAGTGAGGGGAAACGTCATAACGGACGAAATTGTTCAGCTAAACCTGAAAATAGTTGACCAAACCCCAAAACCAAAAGAAGCAAAGGCAGAAGGAGCTAAACAACAAGCTCCGACAACAAATCCAGCATAATTTCTCAAAACTTATTAACTCCCCACCATTTATTCTTCCAGATATTCATAGGCATTTGTGATAAGTAGTATGAGCAACGAAAGTAAAGCCCTTCCCAAGCAACCTGAAGTCAACATAGGCACCATAGGACACGTAGACCACGGAAAAACTACCTTGGTGCAGTCACTGACTGGTGTTTGGGCGTCTCGACATAGCGAAGAACTAAAAAGAGGCATTACAATAAAACTGGGCTACGCTGACCTTCCTATATACAAATGCCCAAAATGTGACCCACCAAAAAATTATTCAACTAAACCTGTTTGCCCAGCCTGCGCTGAAAAAGCAGAGTTTGTGAGAGCTATAAGTTTTGTCGACGCCCCCGGACACGAGGCGCTCATGGCAACCATGCTTTCAGGCGCCGCAATAATGGATGGAGCAATACTTGTCATTGCAGCTGATGAACCATGCCCACAACCACAAACTCGAGAACACTTAGCAGCAGCAGAAGTCATCGGCATAAAAAACATAATAATAGTTCAGAACAAAATCGACATCGTCGATGAAAAAAGGGCAGTGCAAAGTTACCAAGAAATCAAAAACTTCGTAAAAGGCACCATGGCAGAAAACTCTCCGATAATCCCAATTTCCGCACAACGTGGAATAAACATCGATGTTCTGCTTAACGCAATCCAAGAAGTTTTTCCAACTCCGAAAAGAGATGAAACGAAACCACCCTTCATGTATATAATCCGAAGTTTTGACGTCAACAAACCTGGGACAATAATTGATGAAATGGAAGGTGGAATAGTAGGGGGAACAATAGCCCAAGGCAAATTCGTCGTTGGAGAAGAAATCGAAATCCGTCCAGGCATAATGAGCGAACGAGAAGGCAAAACAGTCTACGACCCCCTCATAAGCGAAATAGTTACCCTTCAAGCAGGAGAACAATACGTTAAAGAGGCAACATGCGGCGGACTAGTAGGTGTCGGCACTTCACTTGACCCTTCTTACTCAAAAGCCGATGGTTTGACAGGAAACGTTGCTGGAAGGAAGAGACATGCTTCCTCAAACACTAACGGAACTAACCTTAGAAACACATGTTATGGAACGTGTAGTTGGAACAAAGGAACTTTTGAAGGTAGAAAAAATAAATCTTGAAGAAGCTTTGCTTCTCCATGTTGGTGCGGCAGTAAATGTTGGAAAAGTTACGGCTGCCAGAGCCAACCTCATCAGGGTTAAGCTAAACAGGCCTGTCTGCGTTTTGCCAGGTTCCAGAGTGGCAATAAGCAGGAAAATAACAGCCAGATGGCGACTAATAGGCTACGGGCTTATCACTGAGAAACAGGGAAATAAGCTTTGAAAAAAACTATTTTATTAGTCCTTGTTTAATCAAATACGCCTGTGCTTTTTCCAGAACGTCACGTGCGTTCTTAAACGTTAGTTTCTCCATTGTCTTTGAGTATGGTAACCAGGCAAAACCTATGTGCTCAAAGGACAACTTTACATTGGTGGTAGGGCTTTCCATCAGAAAGAAAACAACTTCTTTGAAAACGGTTGCTCCTTGCCTCTTGTAGTAGTACCCTATTCTTTCCTTAAATCCGTTTATGAAATGGGCATCAGTTATTCCCGTTTCCTCGCCCAATTCTCGAGCCGCTGTTTCTTTTTCATTTTCGCCTTGTTCAACGTTACCCTTAACAAAGTCCCAGTGCCCAGCCTCGTATTGAAGCAGAAGGTAGCTTACTCCGGAACTATTCTTTGAATATACTACAGCACCGCAGGATTTTTCGTTCAACATGAACCGCTCACCAATTTCTCAGCGTATGACTAAGCAATTGAACTTTAAAAGTGATTCTGAACATGTTACCAAAAAAAAGAGTCGTTTGTCCAAGATTTGAAAATCCTAAGATTAGCTTTATCAAAGTCATATGAACAATGCCTTGCCTCTGCATAATTTCCGAAGTAAACAATTATAAGATCTCTCCTTGAAAGAATGTTAAAGAATCTTTGTGTATCACCGCGACTAAAGGTTAGCATAACAAAATGACTACACCCTCATCAAAGAAGCCTCCATTGAAAATAATTCTCGATTCGAACGCACTTTTTGTTCCACTTCAATTCAAAATCGACGTCTTCACCGAGTTGGAAAAACTCCTGAACAAGAACATCGAATTGATTCTACTATCACCTGTGAAAAATGAACTGGAAATGCTCACCAGGAAAAGTTCACCGGAAATGACTAAGAAGGCAAAATTTGCACTAAGCTTAGCAAGTAAGTGCACTTACATAAAAGTCCCTAAAAAGAGATTGGAGTTAACAGATGACGCCATTCTTAGAATAGCAAAGCAATGGAATTCGCCCGTTTTCACCAACGACAAAGCGCTGAAGGAGAAGCTAAGGGATATAAGTGTGCCAGTGATTTATGTGAGACAAAAATCTCGCCTGGAAATTGACGGGTTGATATCGTAGATGTTTAAACTTATCACACTGCAAGACACCATTCGCATTCCGCCTGACACCTTCGGCAACCCACTGGAAGCAGTCGGCAAAGAACAAGTAAAGGCAAAGTACGAAGGTGTAGTTGACGAAGAACTTGGCTACGTAATAGCCGTGAGCAAAGTTGAAGTTAGTCCTATAGGAAAAATTATCCCCGGCGACGGAGCCACATATCACAAAGTAAACTTTTCACTTCTAACATTCTATCCCGTAATCCAAGAAATCGTGGAAGGCGACGTAGTGGAAATTGCAGACTTCGGAGCTTTCGTACGTATCGGACCAGTTGACGCATTGCTCCACGTTTCCCAACTAATGGACGATTTCATCTCTTATGATGAAAAACAAGGGGTCCTACTTGGCAAAGAGAGCAAAAGAAAACTCGCCACTGGCGACCAAGTCCGAGTGAGAATCACTGCAGTGTCACTAGGCAGAGCTGGCAGCTCAGGCAAAATCGGTGTAACCGCAAGACAACCGTTCCTTGGCAAACTAGAATGGCTCAAAGAGGAAGCTGCAGCAATTAAAGAAGCATCCACAAAGAAACCAACCGAAGAAAAAGAAAATAAACCCACAAAGAAGGAAAAATAGATTGAGTGAAAAAGCCTGCGCGAACTGCCACTTCATAAGCAAAGAAAACGTTTGTCCAAAGTGCAGATCAACAAGCTTTAGCGAAGACTTCGGCGGTGTAGTTATCGTGTTTGACCCAGCCAACTCAGCCGTCGCGAAAGCCATGAAAATTAAGGAAAAAGGCCGTTACGCTCTAAAAGTCAGATAGGACAGACTGTTCTATATCTCAATTTTATAAGTCCAAAGAGCGAACATAGTCATACTCCGTTCGGCTAAGGTAAGTGAAATGTCAGTCGACTATGTCATCACCCCGGAAGTTTTAGCAAAATTCAAGGAGCCTTTTGGAATGCTTATAGAAGGCAGCTTTTCGGAAGTCATGGAAAAACTTGACGCTCTTGTGAAAAAAGAGAACCCTATCATGATTATTTCGGTAGGCGATACTGTATCAAGCAATCTACACAAACACAACATTATTCCCAAGATATCAATTACCGACAACCAGAGCATGCGACAAAAATTAGAACCACAAACCTTTCCAAACAAAACCATAGTCAAAACCAATAATCCACCCGGAACTATTACCCAAGAAGCTATCACAACAATTAAAGCAGCCTTCAAGTCCAAGGAACAGGTGCAGATCCTTGTAGACGGTGAAGAAGACCTGCTAACGCTAATAGTTGTTCTTTATGCACCTGAAAATTCTCTCGTGGTGTATGGACAACCTAGCAAGGGCGGAGTCGCCATTAAGGTCACGCTCGAGAAAAAAGACGAAGCTAAGAAAATCTGGAAAATGATCAAAACAACCAAAAGAATAAAATACTAAATCTTTTTAAGCGCTATAATCTCTGCCAGTGGGTTTTGCATCTTGAGTTTTGCCTGGTTCAGGAATGACAGGTAAAGGTATTGGCGGTGGAATTCCAATTATTCTCGATATGATAATCGACTCTGTGAAAACAACATTCGAAATAGACTGCAAAATAATCTGTGCAGGCGGTTTTTTCTGTTCGTAGTCTTTAACAATCTTCTCTAACTCCCCTTTATCGCCTTGAACATAGGCGCTCCCTTTCAGGCTTAACTGAGCAATTGAAGGATTATAACTAATTGTTAAAACAAAGGGAACCTCCAAGGAATCATCTGGTTTCTTTTCAATGTTTACAATATTGATGTTGGTGCTGATTTGAATGTTAGGGGCAAGTTTCCTGTTATCCCAAAAACGTTCTGCGGAAACATTTGCAATTGACACGTTGACTTTTATCATGCTTGACATCAGCAGACGTATCAGCGTGTCAACAGCTTATAACTTTTCTTGCTTAGGTACGCTTGTAGCGTGTAAACCCGCAGTGCCCACAAGTAAACCTATCGTGATGGTCGGCCATGAAATATCCTGGTCCGCATCTTTCGCATGTAGGGCGCTGCCGCGTCACCTTGTCGCCTTCAACTTTGTACAAATTGTAAACACCCTTCTCTTCTTTCTTTGCCTTCTTCTCGGCTTTTGGTGCAGCTGCAGGTGAAGACTTCTGTGGTTTTGCCTCTTCTTTTTTCGGTGCTTCAGGTTTTGCTGGCGTTTCTTTTGCCGCAGGAACTGCTTCTTTCTTCTCTACTTTCTTTGACATTTTATGTCTTCGCCTCTTCTTTGGGCTTTTCTGGGTTGTTGCGCTTCAAAATATATGCTGGCTCGATTAGTTTAGCCTGTGCCTCTGATTCGTAAGCATTTGCAAATCCTACTGCGATGCTAGTTCCGGTCATTGTCTTCATTTTCTTTATGAAGACGAATTTCTCGTTTACCCCAAGAGCACCTGCTACTAAACGTTTCATGTCTAGTCGGGCAGGAGTTTTTCCTTGAATATGTTCAACTGTGAACTTTACCTCTTTTCGTTTCATGAGAGGGTTTTCTTTCTTCGCTGTTATTTTGACGTCCATGTTTCTTCACTTTCTACTTTAGCGGCACATACATTGATGATCTTGATGCCCCGATACCTGGAGTTCCGTGTCGTACTGGTTTGTTGGTTATTGCGAACTCGCCCACATAGTGGCCAATCATTTCGGCTTTAATGTCCAAGGCAACGAATTCTTTGCCATTGTGGACATGAATTTTTGCTCCCACCATTTCTGGAAGAATTATTAGATCGCGCACGTGCGTCTTAACGGTGACTTCCTTGCCTTTCTTGAGGGATTCTTGTGCAGCACGCATTTTTTCCAATAGAATACGCTGTTCTGGCGTTAATCCCCGCTGGAGGCTTCTTCGTTGTCTTGATGGTAGCATATTTATGAATTCGTCCATAGACATGCCTTGCAAACTGACGAGCGAGTGACCACGATACATGAATTCTTTCGGCATTTTTCTTCAACCTTCTTGGCTAGTTTCTAAGTGCTATAAACCTTCTCCTATCGGATGGCTCGTTTCTTTTTCTGACCTGGACCTCTGGCAGCGATTAAGCCGACTTTCTGACCTGGCGGTGCGCCGTGTGAAGTTGTTGTGCACCTGCGTGCGCTGCGTTTGCTGCTTCCGAATGGGTGTACAGCTGGAACCATTTTCCGTCCACTGCATCTGGGATATTTGTGACCCTTTGCTTTCATGAGGTGGAACTTTTCGCCCGCCTTCAGGAAAGGTTTGTCGGTACGACCTGCAGCTGCAATTACACCGATGGTGGCCATGCAATAATCATTAATGTACCTTGTTCGTCCAGAGGGTAATCGAATCATTGTACCTTGAGGTGTGTGACCCACAACTGTAGCATATGCACCGGACGACTTTGCGAGTTTTCCTCTGTCGCCTGGTCGAAGCTCAATATTGCAAACTAAAACACCTTCAGGGATTTTTCCAAGGGGAATAATGTTGCCGATTTCCGCGGGTGCTTTTCCACCTAGCCGTATCTCTTGTCCTTCATGAGTTCCCTCTGGAGAGGCAATGTAGCAGTCTTGTCCGTTTTCGAATTTTATAAATGCTAATGGAGCGCCTCTTCCAGGATCATGATGAAGAGATTTTACCAGACCATTCATAGAAGTTTCAAAAGCTTCTTTAGGGGTCATAGGGGGATATTGCGCTGGAGCAACTCTTTTGTGAGTTGAAGCTCTATAAGTTGAACCACCGCGTCCACGTCTTTGTACACGAATTCGTTTTCCCATAATCAGTCCTCCATACGAGCTTACAAGATTCCAAGTTTAATTGCAACGTCGGATGCTTTGAATTCTGGAGCAAGCTTTACGAAAGCTTTTTTTTGGCCTTGCGGAGTTATGAGCATCGTGATTCTTGCAACCTTCACTTCGTAGAGTTCTTCAACTGCTTTCTTAACGTCGCTTTTGCCTGCCTTCAAGCTTACTATGAATATTAATTTGTTGTCTTTTTCAACCATAAGGCTGGCTGATTCCGTCATTAGTGGGTAAAAAATAACTTCGTGGGACTCCATTATGCATTTTCTCCTTGACCGTAAAGTTTCTCAAGCTGGTTTATAGCGCTGCTTGTCCAGAGGGTTAGTCTCCCTGGATGCGTACCTGGCGCCAAAATCTCAGGATTCAAGTTTTTAACTTTGACGATATCTACGCCAGGAATGTTTCCTGCTGCATCAACCAAACCTTTACTTTCCGTGACCACGATAAGTGGACCTACTGCTTGTTTCATTTTTCTTCCGCGGTGTTTGCCTTTTCCAGCTCGAATGTTTCGGCTTTCTCTTACGCGGTAGATGTCAGTTAATAGGCCCAAGTTTGTTAGAGCTTCTTCGACCTCTTTTGTTTTTGTTAGCTCTGCAATTGAGTCTTCGACTATCAGCGGAATTTCCAGGACGCCTTCTATCTCATGTCCTCGAGCTGCCACGGTCTCTTTTGAGGCTGTGGCTGCGATTGCAGAGAGCAATGCAAGACGCTTTTCTTTCTTTGGAATTTCTTTGGTTATTCTGCTCTCAGCTCTTGGTGGGTGAGCTTGTCTTCCTCCTACTGTTCCTGGGGCGAATGCTGCTTTTCCACCACCGCCTTTCTCGCGGGGAATTCTGGCGAGAGCCATACCTGTTCCGCGGGATTCTGCGGATGTCTTCTTTCCCGCCATTGGGTCTCTGCCTTGGTGTTGGAGTCTGTGAGACTGAATTGAGAGGACAGCGCGTTTGATTACGTCTGGTCTAAGAGAAGTCTCAAAAACAGAGGGAAGCGCTGATGCTCCCTGTTGGTTTTCCTTCAAGATTAAAAACTTGAACTTTTTTCCTAGTTGGCATTATTCTTCACCGTTACTTTCCCTGAGGCGATTCCAACGAAACATAGGTTACCTGTGGAGGCGCTTCTGCAATATGTGTTGGTGGACGTGCTGGAACGCGGAGTCTGATTGTGCGTTTTTCAGTTCCTGGAACACTTCCCTCGATTATCATGTAGGGCGACCTGAGATTACCGTAACGTATGAATCCGCCTTTGACGTTGACTTCTTTGCCGTCTTTGCCGATCTTTAGAATGCGTTTGTTAAACTCAATGCGTTGGTGGTAACCCATTTGACCTGCACGCGGAATTGAGTACATAAGGTGGTGGGGGTTCCATGGACCTAAAGTGGCAATACCACGCTTAGTTTTGCGACCCTTGGCTTGGAGAATAGTCACGCCCCAACGTTTCACTGGTCCTTGAAAGCCTTTGCCTGTCGTAATAGCGGCGATATCGGTGAATTGCCCGCTTTTGAAGACCTCTTCAGCTGTAACTGTCTTACCCAGCAATGATTTTGCATATTCAAACTGCTGAGGAATTGTTCCTCCGCCAATTTCAATCTCAGTTATTTCGGGCTTCTTCTTAGCCAAGTTGGCCTGATTGGGTTGGGTAGAAATAATGGCCCGAATGTTTGTGGTTATGTTCAAGCTTTCGGTTGCTTTCTGCAACATTTCTTCGGTTTTGAAAGTTTCTGGAAGAACTAATGCACGTTCCAGTCCAGCTGCTGGTTCTTTCATCCAGCATTCTGTTAATTGCTGGAGGCCATACGGGTTATGAGTGTAAGTTCGAACACCACACACTAAGATCGGTGGAGTTTCTAGAATAGTTGCTGCTTTCATGACCTCTTTGCCAAAGTTTGGTGAACGCTTTCTGTCTTCAATTGCAAAGACATAAGTCATGCCTGCCTTGTAGCCTGCAAAACCCAATAGTTTAGGAGCGTCCGCTTTAATTTTTGGCCAATAGCGAATTCTCGCTATTGGTTTTTTGGCGCGGTGTCTAGGTAAATATGCTAGTGAACCATGTTTTGGAGCATGAGTTTTTCGGTGACCCATCTTACTTCCGCTTCGCGAAGGTTAGCAATGAGAAATTAGAGTTATAAACGTTACCGTTACGTTTACAATTTAGTTTGCAGTTCTTAGCAAGAATGCTGTTTAGACATAATAGATTAGAAGAAGTTTCTTAAGAGTATTTCTAAGAGAAGCCTAAGACATTAGCCTGACTTTCTTTAGATTGTGTGTCCTCTAAGAGGTTTGTTCTTATATTGCAGTCGAAAATAGAAGCGGCCAGGACTGGTCAAGTTTTTGGAGCACCTACAAAGGATGCCTTGAGCAAGATCAGTGTTTCAAAAAAGGCCAGTCTAAGACTTGCAACAACTTCCGTTTCTAAGCACATGGACAGAAACTTTTCTTGAGTTTCTTCAATATTTGCCAGATTGGATTGCATCAAAAAGATTTCGCCTGATGGCTCCAATTGCTTTGAGGCTGTGGAAATAAATCTGTCAATGACCTGACGCCCTGTAGTTCCTCCCGCCCACGCCCGTCCGATCCACGATTCCTCTTCAGCTTGTTCAGTCGGCAAATAGGGGGCGTTGAACAATATTACATCGAATTTTGTCCCTTCCTTTAGCGGCGAAAACAGATCGCTTTGAATAAATCTGATGTGTGATTTGACTTTATTAAGAAGGGCGTTTCGTTTTGCGCACCGAACGGAATATGGATTTATGTCGATGAATGTGACTTCTCGGGCATTTTTTGATGCAATTATTCCTAGAATGCCGCTGCCTGTTCCCACATCTAGAACGCGTAACCCCGCACGCAAATGTAAGTTTTCTGCGAAGAAAAAAGAGTCTTCAGAAGGCTCATAAACATTACCGCAGATTTCAAAAACATACTCATCAAAAAACACTTTCTTATTCGATGAGTGCATCTGCTATCTCTCCGAAAGTCTTAGGAGCCAACTCTCGTACGCGTGTGTCCTTGAAAGGGAAGGCAAAAAACATTTTTTCCGCCTCAGCCTTATCGATCTTAAGCTCGCTCCTAATAAAAGGCGATAAAGCGTTGATCAATTTTTTGTTCCTCTGAGTAAACAACCACTTCGTTAACCTTAAGAAGAAAGCTTGGTTCTTAACTGAAAAAGGCATACTCAACCAGGGTTTCAGTCTAATTACTATCGAATCGACTTCGGGCTCTGGATAAAACATCCATTTTGGGATCGCATCCAAAAGTTCAACTTCTGCGCGTTGAAAACTAACAACTGTTAGCCAGCCATAGCCTTCGTTGCCTACTGGTGCAACTAGGCGTTGTGCAAATTCTTTTTGGACAATTAACACAGCGGAATTAAAGTGTTGAGTCAATAGCCACACAACTAGCTGTGAAGAGAGATAATACGGAGGAATGGAAATGACTTTGTTGAAGAAGGGAATTTCCGTCTTGAGCACGTCGCCTTCTATAACAATCACGTTTTTGAGGTCTTTGACTCGTTCACGGAGAACCTGAACAATTCGTCTGTCTTTTTCAACCGCCAAAACACTTTTACATTTGGCTGCAAGAAAACGCGTTAAAAGACCAAACCCCGCCCCGACATCCAAAACTGTATCCTTATCGCTTAACCCAGAATAGTCACTTAATATTGGAAAAATTGAAAAATCTACCATGAAGTTTTGTCCCAAGAGCTTGTTGGGAACGATTTGATGCTCGTGAAGCAGTGACTTCACTTCTTCGAGAATCATCTAGGAAAATGTCGACCTTAGACGATTAATGGAACCTTGTAAATAAGCGATATTTGCTCTCGCCTTCAAGTTCTTCCATAACACGTTTCGTTATCAGCTTTACGGGATTAGGCAACTCGGTCCGCTTTGTAATGTCATCATAGCTTTGAAAAGGCTTCTTTTCGCGCTCATTAATAACTTGCCACATGTATTTTTTTCCGATTCCAGGAATCAACTCTAAAGCATGCATGCGAGGAGTAATTGCTCGAGCAGTGTTGAAGAAGTTTACGAACCAAGCCTCACGGTTTTGAACAACTCTGCTTATAGTTGAAGGCAACTCCGCCTTAGCTGAAGCGGTTAGTTCTTCATAGCCGATTCGCCCAATAATGTATGTTACTTCTTGGCGACTATCTTTACCTACGTAAACGCGGTCCGCTGGCTTAAGAACTAGCTCTTCTCTAACTAGAGCTTCGAGAAGCGTGAAAAATTCTTCGCCGACACATTGAATTAAAGCCCCTGCTCTGTAGCCTGCCCGCCCAGTTGGACGAAAACCTGGCTTGCCGTGTTGTAAGAAGTCGAGTACGTAAGCGAATTCCTCGTATTGCTTCTCCATAGTAGTCCCTTCTATCTTAGTGCCTCTTTGCTTAAAAATACTTGTTATGATTTAGGTTCTACTTTAGGATCCTTTTTTCGTTCTAATAAATTAACGATTGAAGCGAGTTTTTGGGTTTCGATAATTTTTCGTCCGCCAGCTAGAAAAATGCGCAGCTCATCTACACTTTCAGGCATACTGTTTATGATTTGAACCGCTTCATTTTCGTCCAAATCATATTCTTTTACGAGTTTTTGTAAGAGAAGTTCAGCATTTGCGGGCTCGATTTTGGTAAACTTCGAAACATAATCTAAAGTGCGTCGTTGGAACTGATCTAAATTTTCCTCTCCAACGGATTCTAAAACTTCTTTCACTTGAGGCAAAGTGAGCTTGCTTTCGCTTATTTCTCTTTTGCTCATACAATTAACCTTCTCTTAAGTACCCTTATATGGTTCTAAATGCTCAGTTCGAAGGATGATTTTCTTTGTAGCGTCACCTTGGGCAACCTGAATAACGTATCCGCGGCCACGCTTCTCGATTACTTGACCAATTTTGCCGTGGAATCTTCTGTGCGGCAAAGCCTTCTGCTGGGCAGAGTCAATCTTAATTATGACGCTTGCGCCATTCTCGTACTCGTAAAGGAACTTTGTTAGTTTCGGCTTGCCTTTGTCCCTAAGCGCTTTCCTGGCTAGACTGCGGGTTCCGGCTCGATATCCCTTAGATGGTTTCATACATTTTTCACCTTAATGGTCGTCCATAATAACTTTCAAAACGTCAAGCTTCATAATCTTCGCTGGGTTTTTGAGCAATTCTGCAACGCTGGGCACTGTTCGTCCTTCATCGCCTGACACCAATTCTTTGACATAGAGGCCCCCTTGACAGCGTATTTCCATCAAAGCCTCTTGTGGTGACAACTTCTTTACTTTAAGCTTATATATGTACCTTTCTCGGACTAAATCTGCGCGTCTATGCAAAACGCGCAATGGAGTTTGTTGCTTAATCAATATTCCATTAAGCTTTTCTTCCAATAATTTAACAGTTAAATCAGAAATTTCGTTCTCGAAAACAACAAGAGCGCGATATTCTTTTTGAGCGTTCTCAGATTTCTTAAGTTTTCGAACAGATTCGCGACTTGAAAAGCGTAAACGCGAAATTTCGACTTTGCCTACTGCCCCGGAGTTAATTACCCCTTCAAGATCCTTAAGGTTAATTGATCTTCTTCTTGGCTTCGAAACCTCAACTACAAAGGGACGCCCTGTTCCAAGCATTCGGGCATCAATATCTTCTCTACCGGAAGCGTGAAATGCTGATTTTTCCCCTTCTGCAGCCTCTAATAAAGGCTTAGAAATCAGAACCTCAACAGAATCGGGATATTGCAGTCCCGTTCCACTACACTTGCTGCAGCCTCTTCCCCGACAACCAGAGCAGAACCACTTAGATTGGGGAATATCCCTAACTAATTTTCGGTATCTTCCTGCAACAAACAGAGGATTTACCTGAAGCCTAATTGATTGGGTGAAAGGGTTGACAATTATCATCAAGTCCGGATTTCGGTACTCAACAGTTTTGCTCGTTTTTGCTTCCACTTGTTTGCCAAGCAAACGTCCAAATTCGTGCTTAATACTCTCACTATAGTTAACCGCCATTGCCGCCTTAAACTCATCTTCACGCTCTGCAACTACAATAGGGATTTCAACACCCATTAGAAAAGTCGTGTACTCGAAAGGTTGGATTTTCCCCAAGACCTTCTCCACTAAGAGGTCTATATGCTGAAATTGATCATCACAAAGAAAACATCGCTTATACTCTGCTTTCGGGAGACGTTTTTTCAATTTCCGCAGAGTTGCTTCTGCCACTTTAAAAAAACCATTTGTGGCTACGATTTTCAACTGTTTTACGCTGTCAGCGTCTTTCGAAGTTGCGCCTGCACTTGCTTGCAGAGTTAAACTGAGCTTGAGTGCTTCTCCTCGTCGGTTATTCTCTACTCCATAGCCAAGTAGGGCAAACTGTCTTCCAAGGCAATGATCGCACAATGGATACTTCTCGATCATCTGAAAAGCATTTACTAAAACATTCATGTGAAAATCCTACTTGAAGTCAGTGGGAAAACCTTGACCGCCCATTCCAGGCATGAAGGGTATTTTTCCTTTTTTCCTCTTCATCATTTTCAGCATCCGGCGCATCATTATGTATTGCTTCAAGAGTTCTTTGACTTCTTTTTCGCTGGAACCTGAACCGCGAGCAACGCGTCTTATGCGTGAGTAGTTGAACATTTTCGGATTCTCTTTTTCCTCAGGACTCATGGACTGGATGATAACGCGCCACTTTTCCAATCGACCTTCAGCCATGTTAAGCATATCGTCAGGAACTTTGCCGGAGATGCCTGGAAGCATTTGAAGCACTTTTTTGAAGGGCCCCATGCCTTTCACAGCTTCAAACTGCTCGTACATGTCCGTAAGTGTAAATTTGCCGCTAAGCATGGCTTTAGCTTTCTTTTGGGGAACTTTTATTTCGGCTTCTTGAACCTTCTCCAAAAGTGTTTCGAGGTCGCCCATACCTAAAAGGCGCCCGACGAAACGCGATGGAACAAATTGTTCGATATCTTCTACTTTTTCACCAGTGCCAATGAACTTGATAGGAGCACCAGTTGCTGCAACTGCCGAAAGTGCACCGCCACCTCTGGCAGAACCATCTAGTTTTGTGACAAGAATCGACCCGATGGGTGTGGCTTCGTGGAAAGTTTTCGCCTGAATCAAGGCTTGCTGTCCAATAGTGCCGTCGATTACCATCATTACTTCGTTGGGCTTGATGCTTTTCTCTAGATCTTTCATTTCCTTAATTAGTTCTTGTTCTTCTTTGTGGCGACCTGAAGTATCAACAATTACGATGTCTTTGTCAGTGAATTGCTTCAGACCTTCGGAGACTACTTTGACGGGGTCTTTGGCCTTTGGGTCTCCGATATATTGGAACGTTAATCCTGGCCGCTAGTTGTTGAAGTTGAGCAAATGCTCCGGGTCTGAAAGTGTCTGCACAAATTAGCGCTGGTTTCAGACCTTTCTTCTGTAAATATCGTGCAATCTTGGCTGCATGGGTAGTTTTTCCGGAACCTTGAATTCCCACGAGCATAAGCACATATTTTTTGCCTGGCTCCATTTTCAGCGGAACTGATTTATCTCCAACAAAACGAGTTAATTCTTCGTAAACAACTTTTATAACATGTTCACGTCTCGAAACGCCTGGGGGAACATTTTCTTTTAGCGCTCTCTCTTCAATTCTTTTTGAAATGCCTAGTACAAGTTGAACGTTTACGTCTGCCTGCAAAAGTGCTCGTTGTATATCTCTAACAAGTTCTTTTACCGTAGCTTCGTCTACTACTGAAGACCTAAAAACTTTCTTTATTGCGTCGGTAAGTGATGAACCCAAGCGATCTAGTGCCATCAGTGTCTCCGAACGTAAAAACCCTCAGCGCTCTTAAATATATATTGCAGCAGGAAAAAGCTTCCCGCGAAAGCTTTGACGAACTCAAAAAGCCAACACTTTTCTTGAAGGTAGATAATACGAAGCCTCAGTTTCCCCATATATAATCCTCTTCACAACTCCGACGGCTCTTCATGCATCATCGGCTTCAAAAGAACAACAGCAAAACGCTGGATAATAGGATGACGGCTCCGCAGGTTGCAGTTGCTCCGTTTTTGTATGCATCTTAACATGGTTTTAACTTGTTTTTCAGCCAATAGGGACTTACCCCTTATGGGTTTCCTGCTATGAGTTAGTTAGGATCCAGATAGGTCAGTGAATCTATAATCGCCGACAAAGGGGGCAGGCAGAGCTAACCCTAACGACGCCTCATTCTATCAAAAGGAAAAACAAGAAGTGAGAAGGATTTGGCTATTTGACTCGGTTTATCATTACTCTGCCCAGAATCACGGAATACTCAATCTCTGCGCCGGAAACCAGTTTGCTTTTGGGAACTTTTTCTTCATCTGGAAACGGTGCATCGATGTACTCGTAGGTTTCCAGGTCCATTATCTGGACGCCGTTAGGGTTAAGTGCAAAGACTTGGCCTGCTCTCTTGTCGATTATAGGTATTTCGGCGGCGCAATCCACGGGTTTCACGAATTGCCTTTTCTGCCCGTCGAAGATGCCTATTGCGACTATTCTGGCTTTGGCGGATCCGTGTTTTCCAGGCTTGGATTTGGCTATGTCCATGATTTTGCAGGGTTCGCCATCTATCATCATGTAGCCGCCGACTCGTAATTCTCCAACGTCAACTGGTTTAGTCATGCTCTTACTCTCACGGAATTACTGTTATATCAAATGCAAATCTGAACAACATGCATATATAGATTAAGGTATCGCTAATTACTGAACGGTGCAAAAATTGTTTAAAAGCGTCGGTTTAGTCGCCCGATATGACAAAAAACAAGCGCTAACGCTTGCGGACGAGCTTTCCGATTACTTGGCAAAGAGAGGATTGGAGGTTTACTTTGAAAACACCCTCGAAGGTAAAGTGAAGAGCCAAGGAAGAATGGCCCCTCTCAAAGAAATGAAAACCGATTTTATCATAACAATAGGCGGAGACGGCACCATACTAAGAACATGCATCAATATTCCAAAACCTGAGCCGCCGATTTTGGCAATAAATATGGGCGTCCGAGGATTTTTGACGGAAGTTGACCCTAAAAGTGCTTGTGATGCTGTAGATGGAATTTTGAAAGGCCAGTTCAAAATTGAAAAATGCACGAAACTTTCGGCTTTAGCCAATGATGATCCAATGCCTGATGCCTTGAACGATGTGGTGGTTTCCGGTGGCGAGCCTTCGAAGATTCTCTATTTAAAGGTTTACATAGACGGCAAACCGATTGTTCAGCTTGAGGCAGATGGAGTCATTATTGCAACTCAGACTGGCTCTACTGGGTATTCGATTTCAGCTGGCGGTCCAGTCTTGGATCCGAATATTGACGCGATTGTTTTGACGCCTATTTGCTCCTTGACGACTTTTCGTTCTATGGTTTTTCCTGCAAACTCGAAAATCACAATTGAATCCGTTAGGCCCAAAGACATGCTTGTCTTAGTTGATGGCAGCTACCGTCGTCTACTACCAGCTGATCATCCCAATGTAACAGTTTTTCGTTCAAAGAATGTAACTTCATTCATAAGGTTCAAAGAGGATTTCTACAATCGGCTTCAAAGTAGGTTGCTGTTTAAGGGAACGGGATGAAAGAATAGAAAGCAGCAACGCGGGCAAGCGCATCATGGTCTTGGATACTTCTGCATTCATTGGGGGATTTGACCCATTCACAATACGTGAGGAACAGGTTGCTCCTCCCGCTGTCGAAGAGGAAGTAAAAAAGAATTCGATGACCCTATTGAGGTTTTGCGCTGCGGTTGAAAGTGGGAGGCTGAAGATCTTTGCCCCAACTCAGAAATTCCTGGATGAAGTTAAGGCTTCAGCCACTTGTTTGGGGGACTCATTTTTTCTTTCGGAAACAGATATGCATGTTCTCGCTTTAGCTTTAGAAATTAAGACTCGGGGCGACAACCCGAAAATTGTAACGGATGATTATTCGATTCAGAATGTCGCTACTAAATTGAGAATAGATTTTGTTTCATTGGTAACCTTTGGGATCCGCCGGCAGCTGAGCTGGATCAGGTACTGCCCAGCTTGCCACAGAACGTATCCCGCAAATCACAGATCAAGAGCATGTTCAATTTGTGGAACGGATCTTAAGAGAAAACCACAGAGAAACTGAGAGAAGCCCCAAAAATACGGGATTATAGGCTCCATCTTGAATATCCTAAACTATTATTAAAGAGGATAGATCAAATATAGCTTACAGGAGCGTCAAGAGCAAAAGAAGGATCAGCCCTTCAACTCCGAATATGGGGACTACTATTCGTTTTGCTTTTTGGATAGTTTTGTCAACTAAGACCGTCAGGAAGTTTAGACAATCGCCGCCTATGACCCTAACTTTTGGAACCACGATCTGTTGGCAGCCTGCCTTGCAGGTTTCAAGTTGGTCCACTGCTTTTCGAGCAACAGCAGTTATGTGTTTTATGAGCGTTTCTTGGTTTATTGCTTCCCCGATTGGATGATATCCACGGCGTCCAACGACAACTGCGCTCACTGCGTGCGTATCAGTGGTGAAGACTTCGCTTTCTTGGAAGCCAGCAGAGTTGAGTGATGTAAGGATTTTTTCACGCAGTCCTGAAATCATGTTGTTACCATCAATTACGATGTAAGCGGTTTTTTGTTCAGCCACCTTGACTACTGTGGCTGTGATTCCGCCCGCTCCCATGCCGTCTTTTAGTGTGAATTCAGAAGGGTAGACGGTTGCGCTTCCAACTTCAAATGAATAGGATTTTTGAGAAACCGCTTCTTGAAGGCATTTTGAGGCAACGTCTCTTAACATCTCTACAGATGCTTCAATTTTAACGCTACCGGTCAAGCTGTTGTGAGCATTAACCACAATTGCTGAGTCCAGTCCGTGTTTTTCCGCCTCTTTTTTGACTATGCCTCCTAATTCTTGAGGCAAATCTTCAGTTGTCTTTGGGGCAAGGGTGAATGAGAGCAAAGCGGTTTTTCCGAATACTTGGCAGGATACCGTTACAAAATCCTCAGAGACTTTGACGAAGGGTGTTGCCTGGTCGATTGAAGAGGCAACTTTTGCCGAAGCTATGACTTGGTTGATTATTTTATGGTTTTGTGCTTGCGACGCCGCATCTAACTCATGTCCCAAGAGACCCAAGGGTACGCAGGTTTCGCAACCATATTCTTTTTCAAATTCTTGCTTAAGCAAGGAAGGAAGTAAGCTACTACCTATGTTTTTGAAGGGACCGGGATGTACAAGAGGAACGATTAGGGCAGCTTTGGGTTTTGAAGAGTCAAATTTTAGAAGCGAAACTTCAATATCTGCGTCTTCACCCATTTTTTCCAAGTATGTTTCCAAGGGTCCGTTGAGAGCTGATACCCAATTGAGCATAAAAGCTTTGAAAATGGAAATTGAAGCTACACCGTAAGTCTTCTGTCCAATAGTATCTAACATATGAACAAACACGAAACCGCAAATGCATGCAACAAATGGCGCCAAAGCTATGAAAGGAAGAAAAGCTACTGCCGCAACGTTAACTTCTGCAAAGAATAAAGCAAAGAGCACAATGCAAGCGGCAGGCTGAAACACAATGGCAAGTGTACGCCGTCCAAAGCTTGCTGATGAAACCGAAAGGAACACAATTGTGCGCAAAGTTAACAGCGTGGGGAACCCTAAGAGGCAAAGTTTGACCCACCACAGAAAACCAATTGAAATTCCTAGGACAACTCCCAATATAATGAAGAAAAGCCAGAAAAGCCAACTGAAAAGGGAAAGAACAACCGTTCTCCTAAGGTTAAAGATAACGTCTCTAAGAATAAACTTGCTCACAAAAAAATCGACGGCAAGGGTTATTGAAAAAAAAGCCATCCCCAAAGATAATCCGAAAGTTAATCCCTGGAGGGAAGGAAAGAAAGCCATTGTGGATAGGCCTGCTATGATGCATACAGAGGCGAGCAGGGCAAGGGTTTTCTTGAAAGATGGGAGAAAGAAGAGGGATGCGTAATGCTTCTGCGCATTATTTATTGACTGATTAAGGGAGTTGTCAGTCGCCACATCCATTACCTCGGAGTTGAATTCTCTAAGAGGGAAGGGTTTCTTATTAAAGGCTATCGAAGTTAAACGAGTTTCTGGTTACAAAAGAACACTTTAGGAACAAATATTAAGCCGTTGGCGTGAGACTTTTTTAATGAAGTAATAAATTCATAAGGTATAGTTTGGCGTAGCGGAGTCAAAGATAACATAAAGAGGTATGTTTCATCAAGCAGTAACTGTTTTATCTTTAAACAAGATATAGTAGTCCTTTTGCGAACGCTATGCCTGAGCAAGAATTGCCTCCGTCAATATTTCACATGCTTGAAAGAAACGTAGGCAGAAAAATAAGAGTAATTCTTGACCCGACATACGGTTTCGACGGCACATTAATAGCAGTTACAAGCGAACCGGCAGGCATTTGGCTTTCAGATGCTGAAGCGATTGTCTTGCGGTCAACAATGGCCCAGCCAATACCACAAGTAGCTAGCAGAGAAGAACGAAGCGAAATTTTCCTTAACCTTTCTTCAGTTCAAAGAATAGAAGTCTTGCACTCGACTACACCAAGGCGTTAAGGCAGCCAAGTAGGTCGACTAAAAGATCTTAGCTAGGACAGAGATTACAATTAATCCAATTGCCATGACCATCAGAAGTTCAGGTCTAATCTTTATCCCTTCAGTTTCTTCCTCAAAGAACCTCAGCAGTCCGGCACTGGCCGCGGGCATTGGACCTTGGCTTTCTTTTCGCTTACGACTCAAAGCATTATTCCCCTGCTAATGCGAAAGCAATGTGTCAAATGATTATTTAATGTTACGCATAGACCTGGCAAATAGACTAGTAGAGAAAAGGGAGGTTAATAGAAAGTACCCTACTCTGAAGAAAGTCAAACCTGCAGATAGAGTCTCCCATATGCAAACAGGGGAGATTTTGACCCGAGTAATACAACGTATACAAAAGCATCAACAAAACTAAACAAATCATTTGCCTCAGCTCTGAAAATTAATAAGTTAATTCGATCTATCATGAAAAACAACCGCGGAGAACTTTGATTAATCAAACTTAAAGTCTGAGACGACATAATTCTTAGACATTGTGGTGAGCAAGCAGTGGACATAAGAGTTTTTCAAGAAATGATGAGAACAATTTACTTCAAACGAGATTCAGAACGTGGAATAAGAGGAACCTATGACTGGCTCGTGGACGAAGTTAGAGAGCTCGGAGAAACCCTGGAGGGGAAAGATAAGGAAGCTACCGAAAAAGAATTCGCTGATGTCATTGCTTGGCTATCGTCTCTCGCTAACATAGTAGACGTTGATTTGGAAATAGCGGCATTTAGCAAGTATCCACACAAATGCCCAAAATGTCAGAAGTCACCTTGCAAATGCGCCTTCTAGGAAACCAAGCGACTCTGACCCAAACCCGTCAACATCCAAATACAAGGCCTTCGCCCTTTCCTGCAAGCCTTTCCCTCCGCCTCCAAAAGTCGCAAATGGTGCAAAACTGAAGCATAGGACATTCTCGTGTCTTGAGCAATTGCGCCCGCACTGAAAGTTTCTTTTTCCAGAACATTCAAGATTTTAGTTCTGGCCGCTAGACCACTTTTCACGTTCTTTACCCAGTCCATGTAGGCGTTCGGGTGATAGTTGTCCTTGATTTTTACCTCACCAAAAATACAATAGTAGTCTGAGTTGAAAAGCTTTGACGCTATCCAAAATCGAAGAGGGTTGCCTGCTTAGGTTTCTTGTTGTCAAACATGGAGCAAATTTCCTCCTTTATCATTACGATCCTTTGCGTGTAGTATTTGGGGAGCCCATAGTTGTCTACTAGTTGTTGAGCTGCTTCAAGGTACTTCTCGATACCTCCACGGTAAACTGTTAGGGTAAGCTTGCCCTGACAATTGGGACATCTGCCTTTCAAGGGCAGTCTACGAAAACGTTTGTTGCAGGATTTACATCTAAAAGCTTGAGTTGAGAAGGCACGCAAATTGCCTGAAATGTCCCTCATGAAATGTTTCGTTAAAACTTTGAGAGCTACACTCCGAACGTCTACGGCTTCAATCCTCGCCCCTAATTCCAGTTGCAGCTCTAACTTCTCAATCATAGACTTGAACAGTTTATAACTGCTCTCCGTGTTCCCCATACTTATGTTAGAAACAGGAGTAGTATAGTTAAAACCTTCAAACTGAGCCTCAGTTCCCAATCTGTGGCTAATAACATCCATGATTGGGCTTACGTGTTTTGCCTCGACCTTAGCCAAAGTTTTCTCGTAAAATTCGCGCGGATAAATTGCGTCAACATCAAAATCGTGAGCTTGTCGCTGAACTTCTTTAGTATTTACAAAAGGAATTACCAGTATTGGGGCATCCATAATACCGCCTATTTGCGCTGGCAAATATCTTTTTGAATAGTTTAGAAGAGTATCCATAGCTAATATAATCGCATCTTCGTCGCCGTCACAATCCCTTCGCTTAGCTGAGTGCCAAAGAGGATGAGCGTAAATAACCTTAAGACTGGTGAATCCAACTATCCGACCCAGAATCCCAACGCATGTATGTGGGGCTAAACCAAAAAGTAGATGCCCAACTACTTCATCTGGACTATTAATGTTATAGTAGCTTGGAAGTTTGTAAACTTTGACGAGAAGATCGTCTATAAACTTGGATATTTGCATGAAGTATTCTGCGGCATTTCGAGGAATAACTACGTCCTGAACTTTGAGTTCAAGAACCTGATTCGGATCAATTAAGGGTAAGCCGTAGATGTCATGTGTGTAACCCAGTTGCCTCAGTTTTTCAACTGGCACTCCGATTTCGCCTGGCTTAATGTGGGTGAGTGGAGCGTTAGTGCCATCGAATCTAATCGTACCATCTTTGTAGACTGATAAATCATATTTCGCTCGCAAAATTCCTTTTTCAAGAAGCTCAGGAGTCTTATCCTCGTTGGTTAATCCTTTAACGCCTCGAAGCATCTTCGGCGAAGCGACGCCGAGGTTTCTGGAAGCTACATCAATTAACTCTTTAAAGTTGAGCGTCTGCCTCTGGTAGGGTACGCTGTCAGATTTGCATGTTGAACAACCACTTTCCTTCAGAGGCTTCCCACATCGGGGGCAACTCTTCTCAAATGTGGTTTTACAACCGCAATCAACGCATTTCACCCTGAAAGTGTAATTTTTGCAATTGGGACATTTTCGCTTAACAACCTCAATAAACGCGGGTCCATTCTTACCAGCTTCTACGAGATCACGGTGAGTGCCACCTGCTTGACCCACGGGAAAAAGGACGTGAACCAAAGGCTTCATTTCCCGCCGTTTCGCCTTTTCAGGTCGCCCCATTCGGGCGCCTACAAAAGTAGGAGCCTTATCTCTAATTTCCACTCCTGAGAGCTGTTCTACAGTCTTCAATACAGCTTTGGCCGATTCCCAATCAAGGGTTCTGGAAGAGCCGTAACCAAGACAAAAAGCCAAAGAGCTAGCGTCTCCATCTTCAAGTACAATCTTTTCACCAACTACTAAATGTGGTAAGAAAAGTTTCCGCAAAATTGAAGCAACAGTCCGATCTAGAAGCCCAGTGACTCTTTTAGCTGTCTCGCCTTCTTTGATGACTTCGGATGAGGATATCCATTCTTTGAGGGCTTTAACATCTTGAATCGAAGAGAGGTTTGACCAGAAAAAAGTAAACCGAGGATGCAAAGGCACATGAAGTTCCCGAGAGATCGAAAAAGCATCCATGGAAGTTAACTCGTTGCTGAAAGGATCTTTCAAAACGTGTTGCATTTTTTCGAAGGAGACCTTTGCAGCTTTAGCAGCTTTTGCTACATTGCCGTTGAACCCCTCTTTGATGGCATAACTGAGATCCTTAATCCACCATTCCTCAACATACCCTGATGGAGGAAGCACCTTGCTACAGTACAAGAAATCGCCAAATGCAATAAGGATGTCCCCCAAGAACAATATTTTTTCAATTTCTCCTCTTAATGATTTGTAGTTTTCGAGAGTTACTCTGACAACAGATCCATTCTTCAACAAAACAACCGGCTTTTCAAGCGAATCTACGGGTACAGTTACACCGCCTTTTCCTGGAAGCTCCAAACGCAACTGGGTGCCTGCCGCCAGAAAATTCTCTACAACCAACATAGTTGCGGGGTGAATGCCCACAGCAGAAAGTCCAGTGTTTCTGGATCTACCATATCTGAGTCTAAAGCCCCCCCTTTTTGAGGGAAATGAAAAAATTGGACGTCCAGCAATCACATCATCCATAAAGCCTGAAGACTTCTTTTCAGACTTCTTTTTGAACTCACGAAGCCAGTCCCATCCTTGAAATCCAAGCTTCTCGATGATTACTAAGACCTTAAGTGCGCGTCCAACAATTCCGTCATTAACAACTCTTAGCGCGCCACCTCTTACGCGGTTAGTCTCAACTCGTGGCAAGTTTCTGTATGATGAAACTTCAATAGGATCTGATTCGGTGCCTGTTACTTCTACAGGCAAATAGTCGAATGCTTTTCTCAACTCTTCGTCGGGAATGTGGTACTGGAAACGACCAACTGACCTTTCGTAAAGACGCAGTTCCTCAATGAAGCGCGAGACTTCTTCTTGAGTAGGCTTATATCGATCCAAGTCTAGCATTCGACGCACGAAATCGCCAACAACAAGTGTTAGCGCTTGGTCAGTGCCTCCAGCCGATCGGATTGGCCCGGCAAAGTAAATTGCTAAGTATTTTGATCGATCAAGGTTGACTTTTATCTTTACTTGAGCAATGCCTTGGATCGGAGCAGCAGTTAAGCCCTCAGTAAAAATTGCAAGAGCTGTGCGTATGGCTTGCTCTGCAGCTGGTTCAGGGTCCATTTGACCAAAGGTGCCAGTGACAATTTGCTCTGCGACCTTGAAGGCAATTTCTTCCCTATTCATTCTTGTGCTTAATTCGCGAATGCTTGCCGCTACGCCTTTAGGTCCAACAAGCCCTTCGACGAGGTCTGCAATGTCCTGGGCTATGATACTTTCAGTATTTAATGTGGGATCTAAACCCTTTTCGCGTGCAGCCTCGCTTATTTTACGCATTTTGGAGAGCTCACTTTGCATTGAATCCAGATAGCTACGATAAGCGTTGCTCATTCTAGACGACATTGCATTAGCTCCCCGCAACAAGGATAAACAACCCGTCTATTTTGGCTTTCTAACAAGAAAAGGCTTATTTGGTTAAGTCTTAGAATAGAAGAACAAAACTAATTGAACTAAGAACTGCCTAAGCTCATTCTTTAACGTTCTTAATACCGTTTATGATTTCGGTGACTTTTTGCTCAGAGCCTACAGATTCGACGACGTTTCCTGTTACAATAATGTCTGCTCCAGCAGAAGCGGCAGTTAGCGCTTGTTCCTTTGTCTTTATTCCGCCACCAACAATAATTTTTGCGTCAACATAGCTTTTGACTGCCTGAATCATTTCAGCAGGAACAGGATTCTTAGCGCCAGAGCCTCCTTCAAGGTAAATGAAGTGCATACCAAGATACTGCCCAGCTAAGGCATGAGCAGCTGCAAGTTCAGGTTTGCTGTAGGGCACAGGGATTGCTTTGCCGACTATGCCTGCTGTGCCACCTTCGCCCACGATTATGTAGCCCATTGATATTGGTTCTAAACCAAACTTCTTAACCAATGGAGCGCCTAGAATCTGAGCACCCATGAGAAAGTAGGGGTCAACTGAATTTAGCAAAGACATGAACCAGATTGCGTCTGCGTGACGACTGATTCCTGTAATGTTGTTAGGGAAAAGGATTGTGGGAATCTTCACCGTTTCCCGAATCGCTTTAAGTACATCATCCAAGTGTGATTGAGAAACAAAAGTTGAACCACCAATCATTATCGCAGCTGTTCCGCTGGCATTTGCATTTTCAACAATTTTAGCTGCTTGCTGGACTGTGATTTTCTCCGGGTCAATTAAGGTTATGTGAATTGAGCCGGAGGTCTTAATTTTTTCGAGTAAGTAATTTTCGACACGCCCAAGCATGTACTTATCCGGTCCTGACTAAGCACCTTTAACGTTGGCTACTGAAGATCTTCTGGAAGCACCATAAATCTTGTCAGTAAACATGCAGTAAATGTCGACTTCGCCTTGTGCTTGTTTAATTGGGAATTCTTCTTGTAACCCACAGCTGCTGCAGCCAGCATTAGCTCGACTTTCTTCACGCAAAATTTCTACTCGGACGGTTTCTTTGCCGCATCGTGGGCAAGAGAAGAATTTGGGCAAACGTTTCTTTGGAATGTGAACAACTTTCTTCCTTCTTCGCCCCATGTTGGCATCCCTGAATGTTGAGATTATCCTTCCATAATATCTAAGCTTGCCCTTAAATACTTGCCTACATCCATAAAACAATAAGAAAGCAGGCGTCACCCATGGATCTTAATCTCCTGGCTCTAAATCTGAACATGGCAGACGTTGAAACCAGAATTAAGCGTTTCATCAAAAGTTACGTTGACAACTCTGGGATGGAAGGCATAGTTCTTGGTATGTCTGGAGGAATCGATAGCAACACTATTGCTGCTCTTTCAGCATCGGCTATTGGAGGAGACAAGGTTTTGGGGCTTGTGCTGCCTGAAAGAGAAACGTATAATTCTAAAGACATCGAAGACGCTAAGGCAGTGGCAGAGAAGTTCCGCATCCAAACCCAGATGTGTGAGATCACGCCGGCCCTCGAAGGGTTCTACAATTCAATACCAATATTTGACCCGGCGGATAGGATTTGTAAGGGCAACATTAAAGCCAGAACTCGAATGATTTACATTTACTATCACGCTAACAAGCTTGATCGAATTGTCTGTGGAAGTAGTGACAAATCAGAAACGATGATGGGTTACTTCACCAAGTGGGGCGACGTAGCAGCCGACATAGCACCAATTATGGATTTATATAAAACACAAGTGCGAAAACTTGCGGAACACATCGGAATCTCAACTGAACTTGCAACAAAACCTTCCACCCCTGCACTCTGGCCTAATCAATCTGCAGAGGATGAACTAGGAATTAAATATGAAATTCTTGATCTTATTCTATTTGGGCTTGAACGTTTCATGGCTCCGCAAGAAATAGCAGAGCAACTAAACATTGAACAATCTCGAGTTGAAGAAGTTAGAATAAGGTGGCTTGGAGTAGAACATAAGAGGCGGATGCCTCTAACGCCAAAAATTGAATTCAGAACGGTTGGAACTGATTTTAGACTTCCGCACGGTGCCTACTAGATGGAGAAAAAGGAATGAAAGGCAAGATAAAGTTGGCTTTAGCTCAGATAAGCAGCAAAAGGGAAAACAAAGAAGGTAACCTAAATAGGTTCGAAGCTGTAGCTGCAAAGGCAAAGGAGCAAGGTGCAGACCTTGTAATTTTTCCTGAACTCTCATTGACTGGCTACGTTGTGAGAGACCAAATTTATGGACTAGCTGAGAATATTCCGGGTTCGTCAACTAAGAGAGTAGAAGAAATCGCTAAGAACAATGCGATTCACATTATTTTCGGAATGCCAGAATTGAGCGAAAAAACCAGGGCAACAATTTTCAACTCGTCAGTCTTGGTTGGTCCCAACGGCTTAATTGGCAAGTACCGGAAGATGTACCTCCCGACGCACAGCGTCTTTGAGGAGAAGAGACATTTTCGCCCTGGCTACCAAGCAGCAACTTTGGATACGGATATTGGAAGAATTGGTTTATGCATTTGTTATGATATCTTCTTCCCTGAAGTAACCCGTTTAATCCGATTGGCCGGATCACAGCTAATAGTTTGCATTTCAGCCTCACCAGCCATTCGAAGGAGCTATTTTGAAATTTTAACTGCTGCAAGGGCATTGGAAAACACAGCATTCCTCGCATATGTCAATCTTGTTGGAGTTGAAGACGGATTGCAGTTCTGGGGAGGAAGCAGACTTGTTAGTCCGACCGGAGATGTCCTAGCCAAGGCGAAGTATGATGAAGAGGACTTAGTGCTTTGTGAGGTAAACTACGATGACTTAAGATCTGCGGAAACCTTCATCCCTACGTTAAGGGACCTTCGTCCAGAACTATTTGATGCGTTGAAGAAGAGCGCAGAACTTCTCTGAATTCTGTTAGATGTTCACAAATCAAATGTCAATTCAGTGTATTTTTCAGGAAAACGCAGCATAAAAGGGGTGGTTCACAAATCACGTATGCATCACATTAACGTGATATCATAGGAAAATCGTATAATCACTTGTGATTTTCTTGTGATTTAACCGTGATTACGACTTAATCCATGATGTCACAATAAGCAGTTGCGTGAGGACCCGGAGATTTTCAGGGTAAAGTAAGATGTCGAAAAGAGGGATTTAACATAAATTTAATGGATAAACAACGTTTGAAAGAGCTAAATAGTTTACCCTTCGGAAGTGATTTTGGAAGTGCTTATCCTGAAGTTCTACAAAAACAGCTAAAATAGCTGAAAGTGCTCAGTTTTTTTAGCAAAGTTTACCTCGATATTTGTGCCCTTAATGACAATTAAAGCTCGAGAATTACTTCATTCCTGATAGCTCAACTGAATTACAAGCCTTACTACAATTAAGGACCTAAATGTGGTTAATTACTATTTTTTCTAACGCTAATGATTGACGATACTTTTTAAAGTACCACCAAGTATACAAAACCGTATCCATTCAATGTAACGCGGAGATCATGAGAATGAAACTAAAAGACAACGTTCAACTGTGGCTAAACGGAGCATTAAATGACCCCATAGTAAAAATACTCTCTAAGAATAGCCAATTAACGAGAACGCAGCTTGAAACATTATTAATAGACATTTTAGCCGAGAATATTTCAGGTAAAACCTTAACGTATGACGAAAAAGCCAGCTTGAGGCTAATAAAGGCTAAATTGAGCCGTGGTTCTTTCAATAGAACACTTGCGCAGTCTAAAGATAATGTTATAAAATCCATCTACACAGTACTGCTCCTAGGCTACTTAGGTGTCTTTGAGAGCACAACTCTTGACCCCTATCTCGAAATAGCCAATAAATTGAAGGAGTACTTGGAGGCACATGAAGACCTCCCGAACACATTAGAGGGAGTAGAAAGTCACGCGAGAGTCATGGAAATCATCAGAGAAGAGCTAGAAACAAGCCTAAAACGCCTTTCCAACCCTTCTGGAGTCTCCTCGTGACGTCACGTATCACATAAAAGACGAGAAATACAAGTCTAAATCACGTGTGAGAAGAGGCATCACAAGGCATTGCCAAAGCACATAATTAAAAATCAAAATTGAGCTTAATAGTCAATAATAAACCCAATTTCCAGGTTATTTTAATTACTAATAGGAGCAAAATTGTGACGGATTTACAAACAGGGTGATACGTGATGTGTGACATCATAGTAGGAGTTAAGTAATTAAACCGCAAACCTTAAATTTTCCATGAATAATTGTGATGTGTGATGCAACAAGCTAAGTCACGGCTTAATCACATAAGAATCACGGAGGATATCACAGCTGATTGACTTTTTTACTGTCGGGATAGGAATCTTATTGGCTATTTTGTTGGCTTTCACAATTTATGCAGTGAGGGAATACACCAAACAACTGCGCAAGGCCCAGAAAGAATACGAGAAGGCAAAAGATTCTGTTGAAGATATTGTTCTTAGCTTCAATAGGGAACTTAGAAGGGAAGCTGAAAAAATAGAAACCATATCTTACAGAGTGGAAGGGGCCACATCTAAAGCTGAAGTTGGGATAAGAAAAGCAGAGATTATTGAAACCCGTGTCACTCCCATTGAAAATGAAATCAAAGGCATAAGCAACCAAGTTGCCAATATCAACACGGTCATCGACACACTTTCCTTTAACAATGAGAAAGCTCTTGAAATAATCTCCAACCTAGACTTGGATACCAAATTTGGTGACCTTGCAACGTCTAAGGAAAGAATAGTTGAGGTAAACACCAAAGTTCAAAATATTGAACTTTCCCAAGAAGAACTAAAAGCAAAAATCGTTAATTTGGAAGAACGAATGCAAAAACTATCTGCGGCGCCCGAAGTTAGTACAGATGTAGTGACTTCCAAAGCCGTATTTCCAGTTATGCCTTTAAGACGAGATAAAGCCATGGCATCTTTGACGGAAACAGAAATTTCGGCAATGGAGTTCCTGGCAGCTGAAGGGCCTAAAACAGCACCCGAGATCAAAGAGAAAGTGCAACTTAGCAGAGAACACACTGCCCGTCTCATGAAGAAACTTTACGAAGAAGGCTACCTGGAGAGAGAAACAAGCAAACTACCTTTCAAATACAGCGTTAAGAAAGAAATGGAGACCCTTCTTAAGAAACAGGTAAGCCCCTCGGTATAGACTAACCCAAAACTTTCTAGCAAATTTGACATACTCACGTAACAGCCTGAAGACAGGACAAACAACAAGTCCAATAATCTCGATAAGACTCTTTGACCGGCTCGGAAAGAGAAATTCAATGTTTCTTCTTCCCAATGGAATTTTCGAAAGACTACTTTAGTTTTTGTCTAATAACGGCTTGAGGAGTTGCAGTTGAAGTTTTGTATTTTATGTTATTGGCGCTGCCACTTCTGAGAAGAAAACCTTTGTTAGCCATTCTTGCTAGGTACGTTGAAACTGTGCTTAAGCCTACAGGCTCCTTTATTTCCTGCTCATACACTAACTGAATATCTTTTGATGAGAACCAAACGAGGGGAAAGTTCTTTTGAACAACAGAACGAATTTTTTCAAACCTTGAAGAAACGCCAATAGATTGCATGGGCTCAGCACCAGAAGGTGGATTTTGGCCAGGCATGCCTCCAAGAAGTTCAACCAGATCCAAAAGCCTCAAAGCCTTGTCTCTTGTGATTTGTCCTTCAAATGCCACGGTGTATCGATTGCCTTCATTGTCAAATAGCTCTACACGCATTTTCCGAGCGGGCATCTTCGATGTACACCTTAACAGAGTTCACAACTTAACACTTCACACTTTATAGCTGTTATGGTGAATATAGCGAAATTGATCACCCCCAATCTGGCTTAATTTGGTGAAACAATCAATAATTCCAAGGATTTAAGAATTACAGGCTTCACACTATTTCAAATTTAGGAAATGATTCTAAGGACGGTTTGGTTCTGTATCTCGAGTAGAAGCGTAGGGGTGTGTGATTCACTGTAAAGAGACAAGAATAAGTTATTTCTGTAGAATAGGACAATCCTTTGCGGACATTTTCAATTCAATTTCACATGATATTCACATAATTGTGAACCTAGAGGACCAAGTTAACAATCTATTTTTGCTGCTGTGATTGCAGAGACAAAAGTTCAAAGAGAACCCAATCTCCTTAGTAGGCATCAATGGTATATTTTTCATTTTATATTCGAAATTTATGGTAAAAAGGGACACCCCTTCATTTCCTCTCGAAGACTTTTCACTAAGCAGTCAATTGACAAGGGTGTTAAAATTTTTTAAAGTCTATTCATCTAAAAACTTTAACGATAATTATTAATATAGTTAAGAGAGGATTACCTCTCAGAGTATATTTCTTACACACATATATCATACATATTCTCACAAGAGTATTACAGAGTTCCAGTAGAAACTTCGGGGTGTGGCTGTTGATAAATCTCCTATTTCAACGAAGATTACTCATCTATTTTTAGGATAGTTATGCTTCGCAACTATTTTTTTGTACTGCATGGTTTATCTGTTCCATACGAAATATCGGTGTTACCTCTGAAGTAAAAAGGGGAATCAAGATGGGTAATCCTAACATATTGGATGACGTGTTCGAAAAGTTCGTTAACGACGCCAAATTATTCAAAGATAGAGAAGTTTTAAGGCATGATTACTTACCGGAAAAACTTCCCCACCGTGAGGATCAAATTCGAGTGCTTGGACAGGCAGTAGCTCCAGTCCTCAAAGAATCCCGATGTTCCAACATCTTCATTTATGGTAAGACTGGTACAGGGAAAACTGCAGTGGCAAAATTTGTGCTAAGCCATTTGGAATCTAAGGCAAAAGAGTATGGAGCACCAGTAAGATTCTGTTTTGTAAATTGCAGAATGACCGGATCCGAGTACCGTGTGTTTGCAGCCCTTAGCCAAAGCTTAGGTTTGTCTATTCCCTTTACAGGCCTTTCCGTTGGCGAAGTATTTGACAGGTTCCGGAATGGACTCGACGTTTCTCGAATAATATTCATTGTAGTATTAGACGAAATAGACGCTTTGATAAAGGAGCGTGGCGACGGACTACTTTATGAATTAACCCGAATAAACGAAGCTCTAACTAAGAGTAAAGTTGCAATAATAGGTATATCAAACGACTTGAGATTGAAAGAGTTTCTTGACCCCCGAGTTTTCAGCTCTTTAAGTGAAGAAGAAATGGTCTTTAGGCCCTATGATGCAAGTGAACTGCGAAATATTCTTCTGGAAAGGTCAAAAATAGGTTTTCTAGATGGTGTTCTCTCTGAAGCAGCCTTAAGCATCTGTTCTGCACTTGCCGCCGCGGAACACGGAGATGCGCGTCGAGCTCTTGACTTGCTGCGAATGGCAGGCGAAGTTGCTGAACGTCAAGGTTCCAGTACAATCACTGAAGAGCATGTTCGGGAAGCTGAAAGGCACATCGAACACAACAAAGTCATGGAAGCGCTGAAGAATTCAACTCTGCATTCCAAGCTGGTGCTCCTTAGCGTTTACCATCTAAGCAAAGCAAGCGGCAACAGCGCGACTACAGGTGAAATCTACGATGTTTACAATGAACTGTGCGGAGAACTCGGAATAAGTCTTCTCACTCAAAGACGATTAGGTACTCTTATCAATGAACTTGATGCTCTTGGTCTTCTGAACTCAAAAGTCGTAAGTATGGGACGGTATGGTCGGACGAAAAAGATTCGACTAGAGACTTCACGCTCGCTCATACAGGAAGTCTTCGGAAATGACACTAGATTAGGGCGAATGATTAACTTTGAATCAAAAATCATTTCTAAAAACTTACTCTCACCCCATTGATTAATCGAAACATTATTGGATGAATTTATTGACAAGTCTTGTGCTCCAGTAAGACTTCATTCGCATGAAAGGTTCAATGCGACTATCAAAGGAAGTCGAGTACTGTAGTTTCCATCGTTTGAAGGTTTACTATTGGCACCTTTCCTGGAGTAGGGACCAACCCGAGCTTTGCCATGTAGTCGGTTTGCTCCTGCCACCCACCAGAATTTACAACCAAAACACCCCTATGATTACAGGTGCCCAAAACGTGGATGTGTCCTGCGTGGAAGATATCTGGAACCCGGTCAATGACTAAGAAATCTCTGTATTCAGGCGATAGTGTTGTTTTGCCTCCGTAAATGGGTGCGAGATGGCGGCTTTGCATTAACAGTTTCATCGCTTTTTCCGGATGGGCATGGTCAGTACCTGGAACTGCGCCAATAATATCGTCTAAACTGCGACCATGATACATCAGAACTTCTACGTTGTGCAAACTGACTGTGCAAGGATTTCCAAGAGAATAGATCCTTCTTTTGCCTTGTAGACTTGGTAGGTAATCTTCTGATATTGCTGGTTGCGGAAGCGCTTTTCTGGGTGCATCGTGATTTCCTGGCGAAACCATGATTTCGATGTGTTCGGGAACTTTTGATAGAAGTTTTGCTGCCAGCCTGTATTGCTTGTGGACATCACGAACGTTGAGTTCCAAAGCTTGCCCAGGGAAGACGCCAACTCCGTCAACTAAGTCTCCAGCAACAAGAAGATACTTAACGTGACTTGCAATATCCACCATGCGTTCGGTTCCGTATTGACCATTTAGCCATTTCACAAAGCGCTTGAATGCTTCTTGGTTGAACTTGTTGCTACCTACATGTAAGTCTGATGTGAGTACGGCGTAAACAGGTTCTGAAGCTCGCCTGGATGGTTTCTGTCCTACTTCTGGGAAGATTATATCTTCTACGAGGAAAATGGTTCCTCTAGTCTTGATCACTGCTGCACAGATGACTTGGTCCTGCATCAGTTGCTGGGCTTTCTTTTGTACCTCTTCTGAAGCTTTGGTTGGCACAAGAATTGTTGCACTTGCATTCAAATCTTCGATTGTGACGAGCAGTTGTTGTTTTACATCCCTTTTTTCGGTAATCATCCCAATTATTTTCAATTTGGTTTTTGGTTGAGAATTTAGTGCTTCTGAGATAGGTGTGGCGGCTTTTACATCCATTCTTTGTCTGAGTATTTTTTCCAATCGTTTGAATCTATCTTGAAAATACTGGAGAAACTCATCCATTGTTCCGTTGGAACTAAGCTTTTCAGTTGGATCTTCAAGGACGTTGATCTGGGCATCTACGTCCTTTGCATAGGGTAGAAATGGGCTAGATATTTCACGATATAGCTCTTTCTTAGCAACCTCTACAACTTTCTCGGTTTCTGATTGAGCTGAAGTTTGAATTTGAGTTTCCTGAAGGATTTGAGGTTGTTGATGAATTGATTCTAAGAAACTTCTTCCTATAAACATGGGCTTTTCTTGAAGCTTTTCTAGTTTCTGCAAAGCTTTGCCGATTAGAGCTGTTGGGTCGTCTGTTGCTGATATTACGCTGAGGAATGCGAAGGCTTCGCTATCAATCTGATATCCTGCTGCGATAGTTGTTTCCACAGCTTTTTGAAGGCTTCTTAGTTCACTCATTTCGTAAGTTCCTCAACTCTCTGACCCA
This sequence comes from Candidatus Bathyarchaeota archaeon, assembly GCA_963825115.1. Lineage (GTDB taxonomy): Archaea > Thermoproteota > Bathyarchaeia > Bathyarchaeales > Bathycorpusculaceae > JADGNF01. Next base: position 297,384 of record CAWGRS010000003.1, read on the forward strand.
ATTACGCTGCGCACGATTGCTCTTTTATCTTTTCCATTATTAGTCTATTCAATTTTTCTATCATGTTGAAAGATTACAAATTTCTCAAAACCTAGCAGCAACCCAAAATGATCTTTGCTTCTACTCCCCGTAGTATTTGGGGAAGTTCTACGGGCCAAAGTATTCTATTAGTTCAAACAATCACATGTTTGTTATAACACTTCAGTTTATCTTTATATTAATGGGCTCCAGATGGATCTTTAGACTCATCCTGCAAACTGCGATTTTGAGGAATAATTATGACTGATTTGCGAAAAATCCAAAGCACTCAGACTGGAACACTATTCGTGAGTCTTCCAAAATCTTGGTCTGAAGAACATGGATTTAGAAAAGGAACCCTAGTCGCCTTAAGCGAAACAGGCGATGGAAGACTCTTTATTAATCCAAAATACAACGATGAGCCAATTCCAAAGAGCACTTCATTGATTGTTGGACCGTATTTAGGGCGGGAAATTACTGGGCACTATCTCTTAGGCTCTGACATAATTCGAATAGAGGCGAAAGAACGAATAGACTCAGAAACAAGAAGTGTTGTCAAAGCCACAGTGGGTTCTCTAATCGGCTTGGAGATAGTGGAAGAGAGCTATTCCCAAATAGTTTTGCAGTGTTTGCTTGAGCCTTCGGGATTTCCCCCTGAAAAGATTCTACGCCGCAACTATTCCATAGTTGCAGGTATGCAGCGTGATGCCGTAAACTCTTTTATTGATGTCGACCCTCAACTGGCAAAAAGTGTGATTGCTCGAGACGATGAAAACAACAGACTTTACTTTCTTCTTGTTCGAATCCTGCGAACCATAATCCAGAATCCGCAATTAGGCGAAAAGCTTGGTCTAACGACCTTAGATTGTTTGGATTTCCGCCTAGCAGCTAGCTTAGTTGAAACAATAGGTGATGCTTGCGTACAAGCTGCAACGAAAACATTTGAACTTAAGAGTGCGAAACCAACTGAAAATTTGAAAAGACTCCTTTCGGATTTACAGACAGTGTGCTACGAGGCTCATGAACAAGCAATAAAAGCGTTTATCAACAAAGATATAGCGTCTGCAGAAAGCGTGCGACAAATGCAGGAAAAGGCTCAAACATTGTCCGCCAACATTGAAAAAGTGGCGCAGGAGCAGTCGCTTGAAGTTTTACCGCAAACATTGGCTATAACGGCTTTTCTAAAGCAGATTTATGAGCACAGCGTGGACTTGGCAGACCTTGTCATTTAACCCCTGGGGCTTTTCTCACACTTGATTCAGCTTGACACATTCCCATTCGAAGAGGCAATCTCCTTTCTTGGCTATTCTAACTTGGACTGAAACGTTTTTAGCCACAAAGAGTAATTCTTCTATTCAAGCCGGGGTGGCGGAGTGGTTATCGCGCTGGCCTCGAGATCCAAGTTTGCACAAAAAGGGCCGTGCCAAAATGGGCAAGCCAGCCAGTGGGCCTTGGCTCGCAGGGGTTCGAATCCCTTCCCCGGCGCCATCCGGGTATAGCTTGGGGCGTTTATAAAGAAATTGTGATTTCATTGACTGAAACTCACAAACAGGGTTAAAATATAGTAAACCCAACGTTATTCGAAAAATGCAACTACGTTCTTTTGCTCTCAGAAAGGTGGAATTAGAACCCCAACATTGACTTCTGTTTTGAGCCTTGTTCGCCGTGTTCGTCTTCTTCAGAAATGTGATGCGCAACGTGAAGAGCTAAGCCTGTTGCAGCACCGGCTGAGAGTCCTAAGAGTAAGTTAGTAAGCCACGCAAATTGTGATGCACCCGCTAAAGCTATCACTACAAGTAAGTCGAAGCCAACAGAGATACCTAGATAGCCGTAGCACCATGTTTTAACGCTTATTCCTCTGGGTTTGTTTATTCCTATGCCCGCAAGCATCCCGAACATTATTAGGAAACCGACTATTGCGAAGATCCAGTCGTAAGCCAAGTTTCATCACTCAATTCCAAATTATCTATTTCTTAAAAGCGAACCGGTTTAATAGCTTATCTGATGAGGGTTTAGCCTCGTTTTCAACAAAAGCAAGTTGTTTAAGGCATTGACGACCGTTAGCTTTTTTACCAGACCAAATGTAGTTTAACCTTCTAGCTGGTGCTCCAAGGTAACAAACTTTGACGAACGACACTGCCATAAATGGGCCCTCCTCCTAAATCAAAGGAGAAAGAAATTAGGACAGCTCTTCGTTGAATTAGATAAGGAAAACTATTCCGGATCAAAAGGTCTCTTCCAGGAAATTTTTTACGGTGTGCCTTCTGGAAAGGCAGCTGAACCTGGAATGGCAGGCTCCCTTCTTTACCATATGGCTATGGTTAGCAAAATGGAGACTGAAACACGTGTTCTTCTCCAAGAACTCGGAGTTGAGGCGCCTGAAATCAATGTGCAGCTACAGCGGTTTTACAACGACTTCGTTTTTGACGCTTCTGCTCTTACAGAAGAACATTTACCTCTCGACTTAAGCGTCATAGCAGCTGTTTCGGGGCCAAGTCCAACAACTACTGAGAAAATTGCTTTGTTTACAAATTTAAATCGAAAAACCAGCGATGTCTCCAGCATGCTCAAAAGCAAAAACCCTGAATTCAGGGAGTTCTTGGAAAGTCTGTTCCGAGAGTGGTCAAACCTGGTGGCAGAGATGCGACTTCGACAAGAATACCAAACCATCAAAGGGTTGTTGACTCTGTCGTTCCTTGCCAAGACATTAGGCATTCACAAGCTAAGCGCTGCGATGCAGAAGGTGAAGGAAAACTTTGGCCAAGAAACCGTCAGCATCGCTCTGGACGTTACTCTCAAAGTGGGTATGCGCAGAGAAAAGCTGCAATCAATCATGCTCAGTGACCATTATATCAACTATTCAATGAGTATTGAGACGCTTGACGGCAGGATGCAGTTTCTGAACTGCCCGATCCATGGAGGACACAAATACATCGGCGAAAAGCTGGGTATCACTGAGGAGGTTACCTCTCTATTCTGTAAACACTTCTGCTTTGCTCATGCAAAGGCTATGCTTGAAACTGTGCTTCCATTTACGTTTGATTTAACTCAGCCCGAGATTATGGCTACTCATGAGAAATGTGAATACTACCTAAAACTAGGGTACTCCCCAAATGCAACATCTTCAGAGAAGTTTGTTCCCCTCGTCGTTTCCTGGAATATAACCAGAAAATGTAATCTGAAATGCTCTCACTGTTACATAAATGCAACTTCCGAAGAACTCAACGGCGAACTGAACACAGAAGAATCAAAACGTCTCATAGATCAAATCGCCGAAGTCAGCCGTCCACTGCTTATACTGAGTGGTGGTGAACCCCTCCTTAGGGATGACGTCTACGAGCTTATTCGATATGGAAGAGAAAGGGGTTTACGAATGGGTTTAGGAAGTAACGGCGGCTTAATAGACACCAAATCAGCACGAAAACTCAAGGAAGCAGGCGTTAAGACCGTTTCAATCAGTATAGACTCACCAGTATCTCAACAACACGATGAATTTCGAGGAGTCACTGGTTCATGGAACAAAGCGATAAACGCAATCAAGGCGCTACGGGATAACAACGTCCTAGTTCAGGTAAACACGACGCTTACTCAACAGAACTTCAATCAAATTGACGAAATTATGAGTCTAGTGGAAAAAATCGGAGTCGAAAACTTTCACTTGTTCTTCCTTGTACCGACTGGCAGGGGCGCAAAAATGACGGATATTTCACCTGCTATGTACGAAGAAATGATAACGAATACATTTGCTAAGACCTCCAGGCACAAACTTAATGTTAGGCCTTCTTGTGCGCCTCAATTTATGCGCATAGCCAAAGACAAGGGTTTGGACATGAGGCAATGGATTCGTGGTTGCATTGCGGGATTATATTATTGTAGAGTTTACCCGAACGGCGACGTTACACCCTGCCCGTATCTTCCAATAAAGCTTGGAAATGTTCGTGAACAAAGCTTTAAACAAATATGGTTTAATTCCCCGATTTTCAAGGCACTCCGTAATCCAGATTCTCTTAAAGGCAAGTGTGGAGAATGTGATTTCAAACAGCTTTGCGGGGGATGCAGAGCTCGTGCTTATGGTCTTTCTAGTGATTTTATAGACTACTGTGGTGATCTTCATGAGCCTGGTGAACTGAAAGGAGACTATCTGACCGAAGATCCTTGGTGCGTTTATCAACCAAGGAAGCAGTAACCTCAAGAAGATGTTACTCATGCGTGATTACACAATTTGGGCTCTTGTATACTTTTGGCTAGGTTTTTTTGGTTTGGAAACCTATTTAAGCGATGGGTATCCACCTTTAGAAACTTAGGGTGCCGTTGAAGTGACGCTTAGCAGTTAATATCACACGTCAACGCCTCCATAGTCTCTTGGTGCCCACAAACGGAGATAACTTTGAATGTCTCACGCCGGCAATTCAAGTTTTTCGAAAGCACTAAAAGAGACTTTTACTGCTTTTACGTTCGACTTGGGCGGCATAATCGCCGGATTTTTGGTTGCCTACCAACTTGGAGTTTTTCGCATAACGCCTTGGGCAATAGCCCTCTACCCTGCAGTGCTCGGCGCGAAAGGCGTTATTGAGGGCCTTCTAAGCGGAAGACTGAGCACGGCACTGCATCTTGGAGTAATATATCCAAAGTTTTCCGACAATACCAAAAGTTTTCACAACTTGATCAAATCGGTTATCGTTCTCACTTTGGCAACAAGCACCGCGATGAGCGGCGTTTCTTTGGTTTTCGGTCAATTGTTTTGGGGCATAACTTTCGCTGATTTTGCATCAATTCTTGGGGTAATGGTTGCAACCATGACAATGGGTTTGCTCCTTCTGGTAGTAACGATTAAGGTCGCCTTCTTTTCTTTCAAGAAGGGATTCGACCCTGACATAGTGGTTTATCCGGTTATGTCAACAATCGCTTCAGTTTTCATTACAGTTTGTTACATCATTACACTAAACTTATTCTTCAACTTCGACAGCTCTGGCATGGCAGTCGTTACCCTTCTTGGAGTAGTCAATTTAGTTTTGGTTCTCTATCTCTTCTCAAAGAATTTACATGAAGCGGAGTTCATAAAAACGATTAGGGAAAGTCTAGCTGCGCTGATGATTGTCGCAGTAATTGTTAGCCTAACGGGTACTCTTCTTAAGGGAGTAGGTCGTTTCGCGAATAGTCGAATAGAGTTCTACACAATTTATCCTGCGCTAATCGGATTGATAAGTGACGTTGGCTCAGTTGTAGGATCAACTGCGACTACAAAACTTGCGTTGGGCATGCTTGAACCCAGACTTTCATCAATTGGAAAACACGCCAAGAACATTGGTAGTGCTTGGGTGGCGTCCATAGTGATGTTTGCTATACTTGCATTTGTGCCTTTGTTGATTCATGGGCTTTTCTCCCCCTTTGCTTTCTATAACCACCTTCTTGTGCTTTTGGCTACTAACTTCGTTGCTGTAACTTTAATTGTGATTATTTCTTTTGCTATAGCAATCATAACTTTTCAAAAAGGGCTTGACCCTGGCAACTTTGTCATACCCATAGAAAATGCGTTTGCGGCTAGCATAACTACCTTAGCTTTGCTCGTTGTTTTTACCCTTCTAACTCTTGGTTCATTGATATAGCATGATTAAAATATTCCACAACCAATGTATACCCTCGGGGCGATTCTGACTCTATGCCTCGCTTCGAACGTATAGCATACAAACCTATACCCGTCCGGGAACTTCTTGTAGAAATGAAGAACCTATCAGAGTTGATGATAGATCTCGCTTATTCTGCAGCCTTGTTTAACGATAAAGAACTTGCGGAAGATGTCCTAGCTTTGGAGAGACACATCGACACGTTAAATTATCTGTTGGATATCGAAATCATGGTCGCTTCAAGAGGTGATCCAAGAGACGCTGAGGCACTGGTTGGCGTTTCAACGGTGGCTGCTGCAACGGACAAAATTTCTGATGCCGCAGCAGACATAGCTGCTATTGTTACCCGCAACATTGGGGTACATCCTATTGTTGGGTCAATTTTCGAGAAAGTTGAAGAACGCCTCATGAAGGCGACCGTAAAAGAGGGTTCAATAATCATTGGGAAACGAATTGGCAAACTCGACTTGGCTGCAAGAATGGGCATCGATGTCATAGCGATTCGACGAAACAAAGATTGGATCATTAATCCAAAGCCCGACGAAAAAATTCTCATAAATGACGTTCTCATAACTCGTGGAGCCCCTCTTGGAACTAGAGAATTCAAAGACTTGGCTGAAGGCAGAATCAATCAATTGGAGGAACAATATTGACAGAGCAAAAACAATTCGAGGAAATAGTGACTCGCCTTGCCGAACTCAAAGACACCTCTGAACTAATGATGGATTTGGCCTATTCGGCGCTTTTGTTAAACAGTAAAGAGTTAGCTGAGGAAGTTGAACGCCTTGAAGAAAGCATGGATAAAATGCACACAGACTTCGAACTCCTCGCTCTAACAAGTGACTTTAAGAAAGAAGAAGCTTCGGGATTTTTGGGATTGATTCGGTTAGGAGTGGCAACTGAAAAAATTGCTGATGCTGCAGCTGAGATGGCTGAAGTGGTGCTTAGAGGAATTGAACCACATCCAGTTTTGAAACTTACTATTAAGGACGCGGAAGAAACGGTGACGCAGGCATGCGTTACCCAAGACTCACCGCTCCTAAACAAAAGCCTGAAGGAAGCACGTGTGCATGAGGAGACGGGAATGTGGATCCTAGCAATAAAGAGATCAGAAAAGACTCTGCGCCCGAAGGCTGACTCAAAATTTCAGTTGGGTGATATTATAATTGCGTCTGGATATTCTGAAGGCGTTCAAGATCTCAAGAAACTAGCCTCTCCTGAGCAAACATGCTCCCTTGAGTAGAGTCAAACTACAGATTTAAAATTCATCAATACTATAAATAAGGACCACCTATTTGTTCTCCCGAGGAGGCTTATTCATCTCCCAAACGAAAGAAATAGCAAAAGATGCAAGCGGTTATGTTTGTCCCAATACATCATGCCACAAGATCTTTATTCACCCCATTGAGGCAACTAACGTTCAAATTTCAGCTGAGCCCTACAAAGCCTGTCCGTTTTGTCTAACTAAAATAACAGGAGATCCAGAAATCATTTCTAATTTTTCCTCAAAAGAAAAAATGCCTCCAGCACCCGCAGTTGAGGGTATTAGTCAAAAAGAGGAAGTTGCCTTGTCTCCTGGATGCAAAAAACATTTTGGCTTTCTGAGTGAGAGGGCTGCGAATGTTCCTATCCCTGACGAATGTCTAACCTGCAGCGACGTCGTTCAGTGTATGCGCAAAAAAACAAAAGACTAAGTCGGCGTTTTAAAGGAAGGATCTTTCCCTCGCTAAAACAGAGATTTGATTTTACTAAAAAAGAAAAACTGTAGAAATGAAAGTTAAGAAAAAAGAGTTTCTTATTAGTTCTTTTTCTTCTTTTCGGGTGCTGGAGCTGCGCTTGCGGGTACTGTTGGTTGCTCTGCGGGTGTTTCTTCTTTCTTTTCTTCCATCTCGGTTGTGATTTCTTCAATTGGCTTTGGCGGGGGGGTAGTTGCCATTGTCCAACCAATCCAAGCTCCTATCAGCATGATGGCTACGAATGCGATGAATACGGGTACCGCAACGACCCAGAACTGATAGTTTTTCAGTGCATCAGCTGTGGTTGCTAAGCCAAGTATACCTAACCACTGCGGGAAGAATAGTGTTACTATGTACAATAAAGCGACTACAACGCATACAACAAGTATTGCTCCACCTATGGCTTGATCTTTACTCATTATGTTCACCTACTTTTATTGAACCATCTTTATAGTCTTAGTACTTTTAAAGTTTACCATGATACTCGATACAAGCCAGGGTTAAGTGGTACCCATTTCCCAAGTCGACAAGTACTTTTGTTGTTCCGGAGTTAACTTATCAATGTTTATGCCCATGGATTTCAGCTTCAGTTCGGCTACGCCTTCGTCTATTTCTTTTGGTACTGTATAGACTCTTGGTTGCTTCTTTTCTTCTTTAACAAGACTTTCGGCACAAAGCGCTTGGTTTGCAAAAGACATGTCCATTACTTCTGATGGGTGCCCTTCGGCTGCCGCCAAGTTTACAAGTCTTCCTTCTGCCAGCAAGAAGAGTTTTCGGCCGTCTTTTAAAGTGAATTCTTCCATGTTGGGTCTCATTGTTCTCTTGGCTTTTGTTAGTGATTCCAGGTCTGGAATGTTGATTTCTACGTTGAAGTGTCCGCTGTTGCACATTATGGCGCCGTCTTTCATTTTTTGCAGGTGCTCTTTGCGTATCACGTTAATGTCACCAGTGGCTGTAACGAAAATGTCGCCTATTGGAGCTGCTTCTGCCATAGGCATAACTCGTAAGCCGTTCATTGCTGCTTCCAACGCTCGCGTAGGCTGTATTTCCGTAACTATGACATTTGCTCCCATTCCTTGGGCTCTCATGGCTATTCCCCGACTACACCAGCCATACCCGCCTACCACGAAGTTTTTGCCTGCAATTAATACGCTTGTGGCTCTGAGTATGCCATCCATAGTACTTTGTCCTGTGCCATATCGGTTGTCAAAAAGGTATTTTGTGTAAGCATCGTTTACTGCAATAATTGCATATTTGAGGCTACCCTCTTTTTCCATTGCTCTTAGCCGAACGACACCTGTAGTTGTTTCTTCAGTTCCGCCCTTTACCTTCTTTAGTTGGGTTGGCCGCTTGCTATGTAATGTACCAACTAGGTCTGCACCGTCATCAAGGGTTATTTCAGGCTCAAAATCCAACACTTTATCGATGCAATCATAATATTCTTTAGTGTTTTGTCCTCTCCAGGCAAAAACATGAACGCCTTCATTAGCCAATGCAGCGGCCACATCATCTTGAGTGGACAATGGGTTAGAACCACAGAGGACAACTTTAGCTCCTCCATCAACTAATGTTTCAACTAGTACTGCTGTTTCTTTTGTAACATGGAGGCATGCACCAAGCGTAAATCCTTTGAAAGGTTTTTCTTTGATGAATCTTTTTCTAATTTGAGAAAGTACTGGCATATGCGCCGCGGCCCATTCAATCTGCAATTTGCCCTGAGGCGCCAATGATTTGTCTTTAACTTGAAATTGTTCCATTATGATTCCTCTTTTTAGGAAGAATGTGTCGACTGACTATATAGAATTTGCTTCAAATTGAAAACAAATTAAGGATGAGTTTAGAAATCCTGCAAACTATGTCCAGCGTTTTTGGCTCTGGAAAAGCTTAATTATTTCATGATTAACCGTAAGTGTGAGGGTACAAAATTGAAGGAACCTTTTGCCCATTATGTCAAAACGGAATTAGGGCCAAGGACACTACTGATTACCTGCGGGTTACCTGCAAGTTATAAAACTGAGACCTCGGAAGAGATTTCGAAGATCAAGGGTTATCCTATTCTCCGTAGCGATTTAATTCGGTTAGAAGTGCTCAAAAATGAAGATGTGTTCGATGCAAAAGTCGCAGGGAATATGAACAAACGGTTGTCAGTCTATGACGAAGTATTTCGACGGGCTGACGAGGTTGCAGGAAAAAGTAAGAGTGGGCTAATTTTAGATGCCACGTTTGTCACTCAAGAACTTAGAAGAAAAGCGGCCCAGATAGCGGCCAAGCATAAAATGACCTTTGTTATTCTTCAGACAAGTTGTCCTCAAGAAGTATCTCTTGCTAGAATAAAGCGCAGAACGAAAGAAAAGTATGAGTCGAACGCTCTAACTGAGGAAGCGTATCTAGCCAACAAGACAAAGTTCGAAGTTGTTGACCTTGATGACCTCAAGGCGAGAAATCCTGAGCTCAGCTTAGTTCATTTGACAGTTGACACGTGCCATGATGATTCCAAGGATTGGTATGTGATTGGATCGGAAAAAAGATAGTTAGGCTTTCAACAAAATGATTACCGATTTACATATCCATTCAACTTGTTCTGATGGAAAATTTACGATAGAAGAAATTCTAAAGGAAGCAAAAGCAAGAAGAATCGGGTTTTTGTCAATTACTGATCACGACTCCATTGTCTTTCAATGCGACGCATTAGGACTAGCGAAGAACGTAAGAATACGTTACATAACAGGAGTCGAACTAAATGTTACATTTTCGCATCCTCTGTATCGCGAGGGTAAGACAGTTTCACTTGATTTCTTGGGTTATCAATTCAACCCGAACAACGAGGCTCTCAAGAGCAAACTTGACACTGTTGCAAGATATCGCAAGGAAAGGGCAGCAAAAATATTGGAAAACCTCAACGCCGAATTTGCAAAGGAAGGTCTCGAAACGCTCACGAAGAAGAACTTTAGAGAAATTGAGGCTTCTGCTGATGGAGTCCTTGGTAGACCTCACATAGCTGACTATCTGGTAAGGAAGAAAATTGTTAACACTCGACAGGAAGCTTTCGACAAATACCTCGTAAAATGTGATGTTCCTAAATATCCATTGTACCTCAAAGAGGCTTCAAAAATAATTAGAGCTGCTGGAGGGAAACTGATTTTAGCTCATCCCAACGATCCAAATGGAACCTCTCTTGTAGCATTAACTAAGTATTTGGACCAACAAACCAGCATCGTGCGAGATTCAATGCTTGACTATATAGATGGCGTTGAGTGTTGGCATTCGAGAAATGATTCTCAAACCACAAACCATTACGTCACCTTCGCTAAAACACTTGGTTTGATTCTCACTGGGGGAAGTGATTGTCATCAAAAACCTGTCCTAATGGGGACTGTTGCCGTTCCGGAATTAGTGGCTGATCAGTTCTAATTTTGGTTGCACTCAGAGTTTTTGGGCGTAGAAGGACGCTAATTTAAAGTATGCTTGAGCTTCGTCACCTGCTTTCCTTTTGTCTTCGATTCCCACATTGGGGTCGTGAAGTTTGAAACCCACAACTTTTCCTCGCACGTAGGCCCTATAACATTTGTAGAATGAGAGAAGCTTTTTCAATTCTTGATCGTCAGAAGATTCAACGTATTTGTTTATGAACAAGTCGGATAGATCACTTCTATTCTTAAAGTCTAAGTCCATTGCTAGAAAGGCAACGTCCGAGGCAACGTCTGAATATCTGAACCTTTCATTAAATTCTATCGCATCAAAAATATACACTCGGTCAGTAGCGAAGATATTTCCTGAGTGAATGTCTCCATGGCAATCTCTAACTTTACCCTCAGTTATTCGTCTGTTGAATAGAGGCGAATTCTCTCTCAAAAAGAGGTTGATGTTGTTGCGGATTAATTCAAAGTTCTTCTTTGAAATAGTATTCTCTACAACATTTCGGGTCTGGTCAAAATTCTCCTCCCAATTGGTCTTTATTACCTTCAAGGACCCAAATTGGCTAATTTCATCATTGGTTTCTGCTTTTGAATGGAATTCTGCTACAATCTTTGCAATATCAGTAATGAGTTTTTCATCAACCATGTTATCTTCGAGAAGCCGTGTCATAATTCTTTCTTGAGGCATCCTCTTCATTTTCAATGCGTATTCGATGGTTTTTCCTTCGCCTCTTATTTTGATTTTTTCTCCTTTATTGATGGGTACGACTTCAATGTACATGTCTCCGCATAGTCTCTTGTTGAGTTGCAGCTCTTTTTCGCAGTAATATTTTCTCTTTTCGAGAGTCTCGAAGTTAAGAAATCCGAAATTAACTGCTTTCTTAACTTTGTATACTAGGTTTTTTGTTAGAAAGACGTAGGAAATGTGAGTTTGTACCAATTCAATTTGCCCTGGAGGTTCGTCATATGCCATGGGAGTCAATAGGGCTTCTACAACTTGCTTTTGAGCTTGCATCTCTTCTCCCTTTTCTTAACGATACCCTTTTCCTGTTGGGAACATGCTTTCAATGAGAAATATAGAGATATCTGTACGCGTAACGGAAAGAACACTAAGACATATTGCGACACTGGAATTAACTGTTAAATATTCTTTTGACAATTAGCAATCATTAGGGGGAGAAAGTAACGGAATCTGATGGAATAGAAGAATTAAAGCAACTTCTCAGAAGTAATGGATATTCTCAGAGAGCAACCAATGCGATTGCAGCTTGGTATTCTCAGCCAGCGACAAAGTAAGCTATTTTTTAATGTAGTTCAGCACAGCTTCACCCTGCGTTTTTGAGATGCTTTTGTTTTTCATCAGAGCACCCACAATTTCTGAGATTCTAGCCAGAGCATCTACTTTATAGCCCATTTTTTCGAGGTTTTCTTTGCCGCCTTGTTCTCTGTTGACGACCACTAAGAGATGTTTCACGTTAGCGCCTAACTCTTGAAGCGGTTTTACTCCTTCTAATTTGGATAATCCTTCACTTATTACGTCATCGAAAAACAGGACGTTGTCTCCTTTGGTGACTTCGGCTCCTGCGATTCTACCAGTCACCCCATAGGCTTTTTCTTCTTTCCTAACAATAATGCAGGGCAAATCAAGACTTATTGCGATGCTTGGCGCTATTAATGCCCCTTTGAGCTCGATTGATGCAACTTTGTTTATTCTTTCTGAAACCATAATTGTTTTGATTTTATCTGCAGCTAACTGCGTAATTACGCGGAATTCTTCAGGTGCGGCGAGCAGTCGTGCCATGTCAATGTAGTATGGGCTTTGAGCTCCGGATTTTATTTTGAATGTGCCGAATTTTATGCAGCCTGAACGATAAAGAGCTCCTGCAACGTTTTCTGCCATCGAACTCATTTTAAATCCCTGAAGTGATTGCGGTTCAGTTGAATTTAACCGTTTTCTGAATATTCATAAGGACATTTGTCATAGTGTTCCATCTTGGAACCGTTACAGTCAAAAGACTCGGAGGCGAAGTCTACTTTGGCTGATATGTTTACTCACCCTCAGAATGATTATTGTTTCGTCTCTGGTAAAAACTGGAAACTATCTCTTGCCGAAATAACCTCTTACTTGGAATCAAGAGGATGTCTATTTGAAATCTCGGACTTTTCGCGTTCGTTCTTTACGATAAGAGCCCGAGAGGAATTTGATGTTTCGGCCATTAATGATTTAGGCGGAACGCTGAAAATAGCTAGGGTTTCCGCGTTCTTTCCAACTGAATTAGTAATCGAAGCGTTCATGAAAGAAAATAAGCAAACTAAAAAACATCTTAAGAATGAGCTTCCCTTGGAAAATTTGACTGACAAAATTCCAGGGGCTGATTCAGGGAAATCGGTTTTCGGAGTAAGCATTTACTGGGCGGATCCGATTTTTCGGCCAATTGGATATGCCTGCCAACGTTTCCTGGGTAGCGTATTAAAAGATGCTCTTCGACTGCAAGATAAGAAAGCTCGATTTATGGGGTTCCCGAGAGATAGAGATAATCCTCAACTTACACCGGTTGAGGTCTTAAAGCAGGGCTTGCTAGAAAATCATGCGGAAATTCTGCTGTGCATAGGCAAGCAAGAAACAGCAATTGGCACAACAGTCGCTGTACATAATCCCTTTGAATTCCAGAAACGTGATATGGAGAAGCCTGTTCAGCGCAAAATTTTTGGCATATCTCCTCGGGTAGCAAAAATTATGGTAAATCTGTCTCATTGTGGGCCTGGGAGAGTTTTTCTCGACCCATTTTGTGGAGTGGGGACTTTCCTGCAAGAAGCGCTTCTCATTAGAGCCAAAGTGATTGGTCTAGATATTAATCGCTGGTGTATTGAAGCAGCTCGAAGAAATCTTGAGTGGCTTGCAAGAGAGTATTCGTTGGGAGATGCCGACTTCGGAGTAATTCAGGGCGATGCCACGAAGCTAGCAAGCAAGATAAGAGAGACCGTTGACAGCATCGCGACAGAACCCGATTTGGGACCGACGCTGCGGGAGATCCCCACTGTTCCTTATGCAGAGAAAATACTTGAAAAGCTGCAACCTTTGTTTGAAGGTTTCCTAAGTGAGTCGTACGAAGTTTTGGGAGACGGAGGTTTTTTGGTTGTTGTTACCCCGTTCATTAAGACGCGTTCAAGCAAACCGGTCACAATGAACATCCAAGAAATGGCGCAACACGTGGGATTTAGAACTGTGAAGCCTTTTGAGAAAACAGTTTTTGTCAAGAGTGCGGCGGATTTTCCATTAAGAAATTTAACTTCGTTTGTAGATGTTGACGAGAAGCATAAGATTGGCAGAGAAATCAGTATTTTCCAAAAAACAAACTAAGCTCAATTGCAAATTGACGCGGACTATTGCCCATCGTACTTGATTACTTCATTATTGACTACTAGTAGTTCAATTTCTGCCTGGTTAAACATTTTTAAGGTGTCCTCATCGGCATGGTAACGTTTTTCACATACCACTCTCTTTATGCCCGCGTTTATTATCATCATTGAACAGGTTCTGCACGGCGTCATTTTGCAGTATAACGTTGCGCCTTCAAGAGGAATTCCGAATCGAGCGGCTTGGATAATTGCGTTTTGTTCAGCATGAAGAGTGCGCACACAGTGTTGAGTGATTTTGTCGTCGTATCCGATTACTTTGCGCATGTCGTGCCCTTCTTCGTCACAGTGTGGCAGCCCTGCTGGGGCTCCAACATATCCAGTGGTCATGATGCGTTTATCTTTTACAATAACACAGCCAGCTCTGCCTCGGTCGCATGTGGCGCGCTTCGAAACGGCTTCGCAGAGGTCCAAGAAATATCTGTCCCAATCAGGTCTCGCGACGAACGTCATTCTTGTTCTATCCTTTACATTCGGAATTATTGAATATTCTGAGAAGGAAATTAATAAACTTGAAGAACAGCTGAATGATAGCATAACTGCAAAATGAATCTAGCCGCGAAACTTTTTCAATTGTGAACCCTCATTTATGTTAAATTGGCACCTTCTTAGTTTTATCGTTAAACGAAGTACAAACGGTTTAAATATCCCCCTGAAAGTATCCCTAAAAAGGGATTGTCTAATGAAGGCAAAAAACTACGGTCCAGTCAAAGGACAAGCTTACACACGAAAAGAATACGTTAAAGGCTTTCCGCCGCCAAAGATCGTCAAGTTCACCATGGGCGACACTAAAGGAACATGGGACTACGAAGCGCGTCTAATAGCTACAGAAAGAAAACAAATCCGCCACAGTGCTTTGGAAGCTACCCGTGTAGCAACGAACCGTATCCTCATGGACAAACTTATCAACGATTATCTCATGTTAGTTTTGCCTTACCCGCATATCATCCTTAGGGAAAATAAAATGATCTTCGGCGCTCATGCAGACAGACTTCAACAAGGCATGCGCAGATCATTTGGCAGAACAATCGGCACAGCAGCCAGAATAGAACCTGGTCAAACCCTCATCATCGTTAGAGTCAAAGCAGCAGCTGTCGAGACTGCGAAAGAATCGCTAAAACGAGGCTTAGCAAAGCTCCCCCTCACCTGTAAAATAGTCATCGAAAAACTCGAACCCAAAGTCGAAGCTATAGATGACGCAGGCAAGGTGGCTGTCGAGTGAGCTCTGCAAAAAGAGAGCTTGTAAGTTGGTTTGAAAATCTCCGAGTGACAGATATTCCCGTTGTTGGCGGTAAAAATGCCAGCCTCGGAGAAATGATTAATGCGGGTTTACCCGTTCCCCCTGGTTTTGCAGTAACAGCCTATTCTTATGAGAAGTTTCTTGAAGAAACGCATTTGGCAGAGAAAATTTACGAAGTTATTAATGAAGTAATCACAGACAAAAATGACCCGAAGCTCTACGATGTTGCATCAAAAAAGATACGCGAACTCATTGAAAAAACGGCAGTGCCAAAAGAAATTGAAACTGCAATAAGAGCAGCTTACAAAAAAATGAACAAACGTCTCAACTTAAAAGAGACTTTTGTAGCCGTTAGGTCAAGCGCAACCGCAGAAGACCTTCCAGACGCTTCTTTCGCCGGACAACAAGAAACCTTCTTGAATATCAGAGGATCCGTCGACTTGATGGACAAAGTCCGAAAATGCTGGTCTAGCCTATTCACGCCAAGAGCCATTTTCTATCGCAACGAAAAAGGGTTCGCGCACGAAAAAGTTTTCATAAGCGTCGGGGTTCAGAAAATGGTGAATTCCCGCGCTGCAGGCGTCATGTTCACAATTAATCCGATCTCCGGTGACCCTGAAGAAATTATGATTGAAGCAAACTACGGCTTGGGCGAAACCGTTGTTTCAGGCGTAGTCAACCCTGACAACTACTTGGTTGACAAGAAAACAGTTGCAATTAAGGAAAGAAGGATATCAAAGAAGAATATACAATATCTTCGAGATCCAAAAACAGGTAGTACTGTTCATTTGGAGATTCCCGAAGATAGACAGAAGGTGCCCTGCGTGAGTGACGAGGAAGTCTTTAAGCTTGCTGAGCTCGCTAAGCGAATTGAACGGCACTATGGTAAAGCAATGGATATCGAGTGGGCAATTGACCAAGACTTGCCTTTTCCGGAAAATATGTTTATTGTTCAAGCTCGTCCAGAAACAGTTTGGGGTTCGAAACCTGTGGAAAACCGAGTAGCTGAATTGAAAAACCCTGAAGAACAGTTAAGGGTTGTCGTCAAAGGGATCTCCGCCGGAAAAAGAGGTTACGGCGTTGGTATTGCCAAAGTTGTCTTAAATCCTGATGAAGCCAACAGAGAAATGAAGAAGGGTGATATTCTTGTAACCGACATGACTAACCCTGACTTCGTGCCTTTCATGAAGATAGCAAGCGCCATTGTGACGGACAAGGGAGGAGTTACTTCTCATGCTGCTATCGTAAGCCGTGAACTTAACATTCCCTGCGTTGTTGGGACTGAGAATGCTTCTCAAATTATGAAGACAGGTCAGAAATACACCGTTGACTCTAGAAACGGTATTATCTATGAAGGCGTTTTGGCTCAAGCCGTTCAGCCTGCAGAAGTACCTGATTCATCAACCGGAACAACAACCTTTGCTATGCAAGCAATCGAATCGGCACCGGTAACCGCTACAAAAATACTGATGAATCTTGCGATTCCTGAGAAAATAGAAGATTACAAGAACTTGCCGTTTCAAGGCATTGGTTTAATGCGAACCGAATTCATTTTCGCCAGCTACATAGGCGAGCACCCTTGTAGCTTTGTCGAAACTGGTCAAAGCCAGAAACTAGTGGATAAGTTGGCTGATGGTATATCAATCGTAGCCAGGGCAATTCAGCCTCGTCCAGTTGTAGTTCGTTTTAGCGACTTTAAGACTAACGAGTACCGAGACCTGAAAGGCGGCGATAAATATGAAATTGTCGAAGAGAATCCGATGCTTGGGTGGAGAGGTTGCAGCCGTTACATAAGCAAATGGTACATCGACGCCTTCAGACTTGAATGCCAAGCCATAAAGAAATGCCGTACCGAATGGGGTCTCAAAAATGTTTATGTCATGCTTCCAATGGTTCGAACAGTATGGGAGGCAAGAAAAGTTCTTGAAATCATGAAGGAAGAAGGATTGGAACGTGGTAGAGACTTCAAAGTTTGGTTTATGGCTGAAACACCATCAATCGCAATAATGGCGGACGAATTCAGTAAACTGGTCGACGGTTTCTCAATCGGCTCCAACGATATGACGCAAGGCATTCTAATGATTGATCGCGACTCTGAACGACTTGGCCAAATGGGATATTTCGATGAGCGCGATCCCGCCGTGAAAAGGATTATTGCTCACCTCATTAGAGTTGCCCATGAAAACGGTTGTACCGTTAGTATCTGTGGCGAAGGTCCTTCTAACCTGCCCGACTTTGCGGAGTTCCTTGTGCGAATGGGTATTGATAGTATTTCCGTGAACAACGATGCTGTAATCTCAACGAAGCAGAATGTCGCGGCGGTTGAACAAAAAATAATTCTTGAACGCCTTGCTGAGCAAGCTGCTTTGGCAGTTGGGAAGCCACTTAAGAAGCCAACTCAAGACTGGGAATGGACTCCTTAGACGCATCCAACCAAAACCCGGTCGAACGGAACGAGCAATCTTTTTCTTTTCTTTCCTTTTATTATGTTTCTGGTGTCTCCCATAGATTGAAGGATTGAGAAATGAAGGGTTTTGATTTTGAGGAGGAACGCATAAAGCAAGAGATTGGGCGTCTTAATGCAAAGCTTGTCTTGTTGCAGTTACCTGAAGGGCTTAAGCCTGAAGCTCCTCGTTTGGCTAAATTTGTGGAGAAGGTGGGTGCTTTGGCTATCGTGTCTGCAGATCCATGTTACGGTGCTTGTGATTTAGCTGCCTCTGAAGCAGAAAACCTGGGCGCAGATTTGATTTTGCATTTTGGGCACGCTAAACTTCTGACACATGAGAAAGTTCCCACTTTATATTTGGAAGCTAGGGCCACATTGCCAGTTGATGCGGCAATAGTTTCCGCTATTCCTTTGCTGACTGGATATAACAGAATCGGCTTGGCGACAACAGTTCAACATGTACAAACACTTGACCTTGTCAGAGAAATCCTTGTTCGAGCAGGCAAGACAATTGAAATAGGCGATGCTAGAAGACTGGCATATCCAGGGCAAGTTATGGGTTGCGACTACAGCAATGTTAAGTCTGTGGCTTCAGACGTTGATGCGTTTTTATTTGTTGGCGGCGGAAAATTCCATGCGTTGGGTGTCGCTTTGGCTACTTCAAAGCCCACAATAATAGCGGATCCTTATGGCGGAAGCTCCTATACCCTTCATGATGAAATTGTCAAGATTCTTAAACAACGTTATGCCTGCATCGAAGAGGCAAAGCACGCCAAAGTTTATGGTGTTCTCATTAGCTTGAAGCCGGGACAGAAACATTTGGAAGACGCTTTGAAAATTAAGGAAAGTGTTGAGAAAATGGGGAAAGCTGCATATCTGTTTGCAGTCAGGGAAATTTTGCCCGATGTTCTTGCGGAGTTCCCTATCGTAGATGTTTATGTCAATACGGCGTGTCCGCGTATTTCGCTTGACGATGCTTCGAAGTTTAAGAAGCCTGTTTTGACAGTTCAAGAGTTTATGGTGGTTTCTGGCGAGTCTTCATGGGAGAACCTGCTCAAAAAAGGCTTATTCGAAAACTAGAATTGGAGCGGTTCTTGTCCAAGGTCAAGCCGAATCCTTCACCTGACGTAGATCTTGAACAATATACTTTGTCCGAATCTGCTGCTGCATCAGTTCTTTATCTGGCTGCTTATAGCTGCGGTGGCATACTGGACAAGCGGATCTTGGATTTGGGTTGTGGGACTGGGAGACTCGCGCTAGGGGCAGCTTTTCTTGGAGCAGAATCCGTTGTCGGCGTGGACATTGATAAAGCCGTGGTAAAAGTCGCTTTTGAAAATAGTGTTAAAGTAGATTTTAAGGAAAATGTGGATTGGGTTGCAGGTGATATCGATGCAGTCTCGGGCAAATTTGACACGGTTCTGCAGAATCCTCCTTTTGGTGTTCAGAAACGTGGGGCTGATCGACGATTTTTGGAAAAAGCTTTGCACGTTGCAGATGCTGTGTATTCTCTTCATAATCATCCTGTCACTGACAAACGTTTAATCGGTAAACTAAAGGCAAGTGGGGGGCAGCTTTTGCAAGTTGAAGCATCAGCTTTCATTCAAAAGTTCGTTCAAGAACGCGGAGGCCGGGTTGAGGGTGTCTATGCCTTGTCTTTGGCTATTCCAAAGATGTTTGATTTCCACACAAAAGCTAAACATGATATTGTAATTGACTTGTATGTTATTAGGCGAAGGCAGTGATTTGTATCGAAATTACTCTTTTGCGTTACGTTCTGTTGCCTTTTCGTTCATCAAAAGGTTTATTGCGCAGCTTGGAATCTATGGAATGTACTCGTTCGGCGAACGTCTCATCTTAGATTATGTCTCAGGCAAAGGGATTCGTAATGGCTTTGAAATCAGAACAACGAAACGGTAGTTTGGTGTCGCCAGGGGAACGTTTGGGTGTAATTGAAGAGTTCATTCCTGATTCTGGCACGTATGTAAAAGATGGAGTAATTTACTCCAAGATTGTTGGTCGAGCATTGATGGACATGCTGAACCGAAAGGTCTCTGTTTATCCTCTTGTCGAGGGAGCTGTTGTTCCAAAACTTGGCATAACTGTGATCGGCCAGGTTGGTAACGCTCAGTCAGATAACGTTTTGGTTCGCATACTTCAAGTCGGCAGCAAGAAGAAAATGTCAGGTGTATTCAGTGGGATCCTTCACATCAGTGATGCGTCGGACAGGTACATTGATTCCATGAATGATGTCTGTAAACCTGGAGATTTAATTCGGGCTAAAGTCATAAGTGAGAAAAATCAGATTTTCCATTTGACCACTAACGACAAGAATTTGGGCGTTATGTTCGGTTTCTGCTCAATATGTGGCACCTTACTTGAGCAAAGGCGACATGAAATGCACTGCACTAAGTGTGGCAACGTAGAAAGACGTAAAACCACATTTGATTATGGAAAAGAGGAAATCTAAATGAAAGTTAAGATACTTAAGCAAACATCAAATGAGCTAAAAGTAGAAATTGAAGGCGCAGGGCACGGCTTATGTAACCTGCTTCAAAAGACACTTTTAGAGAACGAAAACATAGAGCAGGCCGGTTATGATGTGCCACATCCATTGGCTTCAAACCCCGTCATCTATGTAAGAATGAAGGGAAAAGGAAAGCCAGAGGAAGCGTTGTACAAAGCTGCTCAAGAGGCTAAAGAATCAAACAAAGCCTTTGGAGACGCTTTGGAAGAAGTCCTAAAAAAATAATTTCTCCTTTTTTCTAACCTTAATATTTTGTTTTTTAATCGTTTTTGACTATTTTTCAAGTGCCCTGCTTTTTAGGTTCTTGTAGCAGATTTAGCTAAGCTTTTATCGCAAAAGGTTGCTTAATTCTTGAAGGGATGTTTTACCTCTGAGAAGTCTGAGGGTTATCAAACCTGAAATTCGCGTTTTGGGAATAGATGACGGCAAATTTACTTTTCATTCTAAAGAGCAGGTTCCCGTTATCGGTGTTGTTTTCAGAGGAGGGAATTGGTTTGACGGTGTGATGAGTTCTCAAGTTACAGTTGACGGTTTCGACGCCACTGAAAATATCGGTTATATGATAATTAATTCAACTCATTTTGGGCAATTGCGAGTAGTTATGCTCAATGGGATAACTTTTGGGGGTTTCAACGTAGTTGATATTAAGGTATTGAATGAAATGACTGGATTGCCTGTTATTGTAGTGAGTGAAAGAAAACCCAATTTGGAGAAGATTCATTTGGCGATTCAACATTTGCCTCGCAGTGAGGAACGTTTGAGGGCTATTTTGAATGCCGGAGAAATTTCTCCAGTAGCAACTCGAGGTGCGAATAAGCGAATATTTGTGGAGACGATAGGAATCTCTAAAGATCTTGCGGTAGAGGTTCTGAAGTTGACTTCTACTAGAAGCAAGATTCCGGAGCCTTTGCGAGTGGCTCATCTTATTGCATCTGGAATAAGCCTAAATAGGTCTGTGAGTGTAGATTACGGAAAAGTTAAAAAGACATGACGCAAAGAGATAGCGCAAACGGAGTATTGACCCATGGAATTCTGTCCTAAATGTGGTTCACGTCTAGAGCCAAAAAAATCCAAAAGCGGTAAAGAGACTTCGTTAATTCTTGTTTGTCCTAAAGATGGTTACAAAAAAGAGCCTGGCCAAAAGGTTGAACCACCAAAAGTCGGTAAGGTTATTCAGCATAGCCCGACGCAGCTTGTAGCTGTTATAGGTAAAGAGGAGCAGAAACTGCGCACACTCCCAACCGTCAGGATAGAATGTCCTAAATGCGGCAACAACACGGCTTATGTTTGGCAGGTTCAGACCAGAGGCGCTGATGAATCTTCGACTCAGTTCTTACGCTGTACTAAATGCAACTATACATTTAGAGAATATAGCTAAGATTTTCATCTTTTTCTTTTTAGTAAAACTTTCGATTTTCTAACCTCTCTTCCTTTAAAAATCATCTTATTTGAAACTTGTTTCTGGATGCTGTGTAGCTAAAATTTGATTAAGTTGTTGTTGGGTCTAGTTTTTCCACAGGTGAACAGCTTCTATGAATTTGTGAAGAGATACTTCAATTTTTGGGTGGGTTTATTCACCTTTTGGTTGTTTACCCATTAGTTGCTGTGTGGGAGGCGGTTCTTAATTGTATTTAAGCAGTTGTAGAGGTCGTTTTTGTAATAAGCTTCTAACCTTTACTGTTTGTTTTGTTTAAAGAATACTTTTATTTATGTGCATCATGCATAAGTGCGTAAGTCTTTAAAGCGAAATAAGGTATGCTTAGTTTAGAGGTTGACATTAATGTTTAAGCTCAAAGTGGCTGATGCGAAACTCTTGAGAGATATGGCTACTGCCATCTCAATACTTGTTGATGAAGCAACATTCAAGATTGACCCTGACGGTTTGAAGCTACGGGCGATGGATCCTTCCCGTGTCGCCATGATAGATTTCGAGTGGCCCAAATCCATATTCCAAGAATACGAGTCCAACGAAGCCTCCAAAATGTGCATAAACATCAGTGAATTGCTTAAACTTCTCAAACGTGCAGGTAAAGAAGAGTCGGTTGAGCTTAGCCTTGACGATAAGACTGGGCGATTGCAGGTTAAGATTATGGGTAAGTATTCTCGAAACTTCACAATGCCCACTTTAGAAGCTTCCGAGGAAGAGGTTCCAACCCCAAAGATAAGTTTCAACGTCAAAGCAAAAACCACAACCCAAGGTTTGAGCCAGGCAATTGAAGATGCTCAACTCGTGAGCGATCACGTGAAGATAGAAGCTGACTCTGAAAAGTTGACATTAAACGCAGCAGGCGACCTCATGGGCGCTACCATAACTTTGCAGAAAGGAAGTGATGCGCTTCTAGATTTGGAAGCGAAGGAAGCTTCCAAAGCTACTTTTAGCTTAAGTTACTTGTCTGAAATAATCAAAGCAGCCTCCGCCACAAGTGATATCGCTACTCTTGAGTTCTCGACTGATATGCCTGTTCGAATCGATTTTCAACAAACCAAAGAAGGAAAACTGACCTTCTTCCTGGCGCCTAGAATCGAAAGCGAGTAGATAAGAAACCAGATTCAGAAGTTCGCAATCAAGTTCAGTATGTTATTGAAAAATGGGAAGACATAAGAGAGTTTTCTTCTCTCTTTGGTATTTTGGGTGTAATCATTTCAATTACTGTAGCCGATCTGGTGAAATATCCTTTTTTGCCGCAAGCCCGAAGGCACATCTCTGAAACTGAGTTGGATTTTAAGACATTGGCTGAGTGGACCGAGGTTAGAAATCGAGCAAAACAAAGAATTTCATCTTCCTATTCACTTGCAAAGCGCTTTTCACTCGATTCGAGTAAGGATTTTGAAGTTGAAATTGCGTCTTATCCTTTAGCAATAATGCTTGCAGCGGCAACGCAAGACCGCAGTCTGATTGAACGGTTCGCGTTATTTGAAGCCAAACAAATTAACGTTTACCTCAATATTGAAAAACGAAAAGAAATCATTATTGAAGTTGCCCACGCTTTTAAATGGCAAGTCAAGACAGACGGCGATCTAACTATGATTCATTTTACCAAATTTCTCAAAAACACCACAAGTGGGAGATTGTTGCATGACCCAAAATGGAAGCTTGCCAATAGAAACTTGGAAAATGGCTGGGTAACCGTAACTCCAATCGAATTGGTTCGGCTTTTGCAAGAAGAAGTCAAGGAACGCATAGAAGAAAGTGCCAAAGAGAAGATAACAGACCTTCCAGAACAAATCCAGAAAGATGTGGACGAACTCAAAGAAGAGTTTCTAAAAATGAAGCCTAACTTAGAAGAATTTGATCAAGTAGTGAAAGCTCAGGAATCTGAATATCCACCTTGTGTTAGTATCCTTTTGAAGAGAGCAGCAGAAGGTAAACATCTTTCACATACCGAACGATTCACTCTAGTGACTTACCTACTTCATCAGGGAGTAAGTGTGGACTCCATTGTAAGCTTGTTTTCTAATGTCTCCGATTTCAAGGAAGCAAAAACTAGATACCAAGTTGAAAACTTGGCCGGAAAGACCGGTGGTAGAACCGAGGCCTATATTACTTACAATTGCGCCACTTTGCAAACTCATGGAGTCTGCTCAGGTCCCAAGGATCCAATATGCAGAACTATAAACAATCCATTAACATATCACCTGCGAAAACAAAAGCTAAATCAACGCGATAATTTAACGACTAGTTCTAAAAGTCTAACTGCAAAAATAGTGGAGGAATAGCTTGCCGACACCCATGTGAAAGGTTTTTCATAATAGGACGACCTTCACTTTACTCGGAACGTCATGTCGGCTTTCCTCCCAAAAAGATAAGTTGTTCGGGAAGTACATTCTTGTGGAATACGTTTTGTATAAGCTTTAATATACTAAAGAAACCCAGTATGGTAAAGTGATAATGTTAATGTCCCATTTAGAGGGCAACTTTGAAGTCAACTCAAGAATCGGCGTAATTCTGCCTACTTATTGCGAAGCGCAAAACATAGAGAGATTAGTCGCTGAAATTGAAGGTCTGCCCCTTAGAACTTCAATATTAGTTATTGACGACTCCAGTCCAGACGGGACCTCTGAATCTATTAGAAATTTGCAGCATAAATACCAAAACATTCTGCTTTTGGTAAGACCGCAAAAGAGCGGTTTAGGCTCAGCAATCACCGATGGGTTCAGAACCTATTTGGAGCTAAGAAATGTGCCTGAATTTGTTGTCACGATGGATGCTGATTATTCTCACAACCCCAAAGACTTGCCTCGGTTGGTTTCGAAAATGGACAACTGCGATTTGGCTGTAGGCAGTCGATATATTAAAGGAGGGGCGACAGAAGGTTGGCCTTATTCAAGAAGAATTATTAGCCGCAGCGCTAATGCTATAGCTCGCGGGATTTTGGGTTTAACGTTGCATGATTGCACAAGTGGTTTTCGTTGCTATTCTTCAGCGTTCTTAAAACAGACTATCGGTTTCTTGCACAGTCATACTTACGATATCCAAATTGAGACTGTTAAGCAAGCGCATTCTCAAGGTTTTAGGATGCAGGAGGTTCCGATTGTTTTTGTTAATCGGAAAAGGGGGAAATCTAAGCTTAACGTTTTGGAAATCGAGAATTACGTGTCCTATATTTTCAAGACCGTAATTCATGGATAGGGTTGCTGTTGGTTCTAGGGTGAACCTTTAAGAATTATGTGGAATAAAGTAGGCAACATGCCCGCGCTCGTTGTTGAGCCAAGATTTTGTTTTCGGAGAACAACTAGATGAGTCGTTTGACGGGCAACTGGATTCTTTTTGGTTCTTTGCTGCTTCTTGTTGTTAGCGTGGTTCTTGCTCTTGTGAGTTTTCTACCTGTAACTGGTGATGGAAAGCAGAGTTCGGTAATTATTGATGCTTCATTTAATTTAACGCCGCTGGAAACATATCGGCAGGGTTTGGGGGCTTTTCATGGCGATGAAAACATAACCCTTTTCGTAAGCCAATCCGGGAACACTCCTGTCAACTTCACACTTTTGACTTACACTGGGGTACGCTATTCCAACAATTCCATTCCAGACATAAACTACTCTTTTCCCGCCGGTGCTGACTATTACGAAGCAGTCTTTCTAGCAAGTGCAACAACATCAGCCACAGTTCACTTTCAAGTGCTTGTCCAGAAACCAGTTGTCGATTTTGCTTTTTCTTGGGTTGGCGTCGGTGCTAAGGTGCTTTTCATCTTGAGCATAGTCGCCACAATCACCATTCTTTTCAGACCTTTTTTCAGGACTGGTTTAACTCAAAGAATGCCAAAGTTTACCTGGTCACATTTAGAACGCAAAAACCTCAGATACCTGCAAATTGCCATTGCGATTTCTTTGGTTTTTTGGTTTATTCTTCTTGCAGTGAACACTTATCCATTAGGAACTTTTGAGAACTGGTACACTGAAGGCGCAAGGCACCCTTACACGTCGGTCTTGTTCACCAAAGTTGGCTTCTCAGTTTTCAATACACCTTTGGGTAGCCTTTCGAGCTCGGATAATTCATTTTACAAGTTTGTTACGTGGAGTGAGATGCCCCATCTTTATCCAATAGGAAGTGTCTTCCTCTTCCTTCCTTTTGGCATGTTGCTTGAGGCATACATTGCGCATGTACTCGTTTTTAAGTTCGAAATAGCCCTTTTCCTAATAATTTCGCACCTATGCTTCTACATATTCCTTAAGAGTTTCTGGAAGAACGAACTAACTCTCTCTCCAAGAGAAGTTTACTTTAAACCTTTCTGGAAGCAAGAGTTTGGTTTTATGCTGAAAGCGTTAGGAACCTACATTCTTTACATCATTCTGGTCGTCTACGCGGCAAACGGTCAATTTGATTCCATAGCATTTCTCTTTACGTTGATAGGAATCGCGATGTTTCTTGGAGAGCAATATGACTATTTCCTCCTGTTTGTCGCTATTTCTTCAACTCTTAAGTATCAAGCGGGAATTTTCCTCTTTCCTCTGATAATGATTAGCCTCATCCGACTTTATCAGAAATCGAAATCGTTTGGATTTCTTCGTAACAAAGCTGTCCTGGCTTCAATTGCATTCGCTGGGGTAGATTTGTTTACCGCTTATCTTAGTGCGCCCTTTTTGGTAAGTGCCAGACCCGAGCTAATTATGAATGGTGTGAACGCATTTAGCCCACACGCCCAAATATCGTGGTCGCTACAGGCTTTCGCGGTATTGCTTACTCTAAGTCTGACTCTCGTTTGTTCTGTATATCTTCTAAATAAAAATAGGCTTATGTCAATGGTCATGTTGTTTTCGTTGTTGCCGGCTTTCACGATGCCTTATTTCCAACCGTGGTATCTGCCTTTCTTCTTTGTCTATCCATTAATTCCTCAGTCAAAACGCTCGTTGGAGGTGACTATGATTTGGCTGATTTTCATGTTGCTTGTCCTTTCATTCGGTGGTTTATCTTACAACCCATTGGCGATTTTGGATAATGTTCGAAGGATCTTCAAGTTCTAGGCTGTTAGTTGATGTTTCTGTATGCAGGATTGTTTGTTGAGCCCGATGTCAGGCGAATTTGCTTAAGCATCAGTCTGTGGGTTCGCAACAAGAAGGCCGGTGGGTGCGAATATTTTCTTTTTTTCATATACGTTTTAGGGGGTGTGCACAATTCGATTTTGTCTATTTTTTGGTGTAAAACTTGTATAACGGCAGTTCTTAGGTCTAATAGAAAAACGAAACAATCTCTCAAAAAAGGGAATAGTGCACACCCCTAATACGTTTGTATATACGGCAATTTTGACTGCTGCTTCGAGCGGTCCAGGAACGATTGTTAGAGGATCAAAAGTTGGAAAACCTGTTCGTTGTTGAAAACTGCCATAACTTCCCAAAGAGCTTAATTGCCAAGCAATAAACTACAATCTATTATAACGTTGCGAATGGAGGTACAAAAGCGTCTTCTAGGGATTGGGTTTTCGAGAAATTCAGCTCCTTTTACAATAGTCCCTCTTACGTGTTTCCCTCTCCAGCATCGTTTGGTCAAAGAGAATACGCTTTTCTGCTCTTCAAAGAGCGCGCAATGGTACGGCACAAAAGTTTTGCTATTCCAACTGCTCTTCGTGGTTTTATGAGGGAGAGGATTCCTTCTGATGTATACCACTCATGCGCATACTACGAGAACCCCGATGCAGAAATGGAGAAGAAGGGGTGGCAAGGTGCGGATCTAGTTTTCGACATCGACGCAGACCACATCCCCACAGGCTGTAACAAAATTCATGACGAATGGAAGTGCAGCAACGTCAAATGCGGTTTTTACGGCAAAGGAATTACTCCAGAAGAATGCCCGATCTGTGGCGGCTCAAAATTTGAGACCAAGACTTGGGCCTGTGATCTGTGCCTAGACTCGACACGAGTGGAAACGCGCAAGTTGCTAGACATCCTAATGAACGATTTTGGATTTGCCGACAAGGAAATTCACACTTACTTTTCGGGACACCGAGGATATCACATACACGTTGAAAATGAGTCTGTCAAAAATCTAGATACAATGGCCAGGAAAGAAATTGTCGACTATGTTTGCGGAAATGGTTTGGAACTGTTTGACAAGAACAAGAAAAATCGAAAAGGGGGAAAAGGAAAAAGCTCCACTTCCTCTTTTAGATTGGTTGATTATGGTTGGGGAAGACGTTTAAGAAATGGAATGCGAAAATTCATTCAATCAGCTTCCAAGAGCGACTTCAAGAAGATAGGTGTCAAAGCTAACATTGACGCAATACTTAAAGACAAAGAGGCAGTTTTGAGACGTTGTTTTGAAGACAATTATTGGAGTAGCGTTAATGCCGTTGGGTTTGAAACTTGGATGCGCATTGCTGAACACGTTAAGAATCAAGAAGCTGCCCAGATTGACACTGTAGTTACTAGCGATGTTCATCGACTTATCCGAGCGAACGGCACTTTACATGGTAAAACTGGGTTGCTTAAAGTTGAGTTTCCCGTGAAGGATCTTGATAGTTTTGATCCTTTTGTGGGAGCAGTAGCTTTTAAAGAGGGCACGGCGAAAGTTCAGGTCTCGGAGGCTCCTGAGTTTAAGCTGAGTGGGAAATCGTTTGGTCCGTTCAAGAACCAGATGGTTGAGTTGCCGACCGCTGCGGCTGTCTTGCTTATACTCAAGAATAGAGCTGAGGTGTCAAAATAGTAATGTACGATGAACTTTATGCTGCGTGGAGACTAGAAATCGAGAACGGAGAGTTAGGTAGTTTGCCTGCTGATTTCTACGTGCGCGCCACCGAATACCTGCGGCGGATTAACGCAGAAAACAAAATGATTGAAAAGAAGAGCCTCAAAACGACTCTTTTGGAACATGAGTTAAAGAATGCCCGACGCATGGTTCAGGAGCTGATCTCGGCACGATACAAGAAAATGCTCAAAATGGTTCTAGCCGGGAGAAAAGTAACTGTCGAATCACTGGCAGCTGAGGAAGCTCAACTCTACAACGGGGTTTCACCTTCTGCGGGAGCATATACGAAGTTTGTGGAAGGCATTCTTCAAGGAAAAATCGTCAAGATAGAAATTGAAGTGGCACCCCAAACGCCAGAAGTTGTTCACACTCGGGTAACCTTGCGTTTCCTAAAACCTGTCCCATCCATTATCGGATCAGACATGAAAACATACGGACCATTCCTTGTGGAGGATGTGGCTTCGGTTCCTGCAGAAAACGGGAAAATTCTTGTCAAACAGGGTTTAGCGAAAGTAGTTGAGCTTCAGTAGACGTCGGTTTGGGATTTTTGATTCTGCGCCACAAGTTTTGGCTGACGAGAATTATTAGTGGGTAAGATACTATCCATGCTACGGCATAGAGTGGTCCGTAATAAAAGTGGAAAAGATCGACTTGTGAGCTTGTTGCGCCATATTGCATTCCAATGTTGAAGATGCTTACTACGCGCAGGGCATTGATGACGTAGGTTACTACGACACCGAAAGCAAAGTATCCTATTTTTGCTTTCCATGAAATGGGCACGCGCTTTAGAAACAAAAGAATGACCACGGTAAATATGAGGAAACTTTCGATACCAGCGCACGGCCAAGCTATTGAAAAAGTGGCGGAAGCGTTGAGGCGGTGAGGGTCCGTTGAGGTCAAAAATGGCATGTTACCTTCAAGACTACTTTGCCCGTACGCTATGCTTGTTGTGTATCCCATGAGGTTTAATATGGCTGCTGCCAGGGCAGTTGTTGTGGGTACAAAGATCTGGAAAGGTGTGAATTGTCCGTAGGGGAAAACGTTGTCGATGGTGTAAATCAATCCAACTATTGCGAGGAAGAAGGCTGGAACCGAGAATGCTTTCAAGCCTTTGAAGCCAAAGGATAAGGAAATTATTGCACCAAATAAGGCTGCGAAGACAAGATATTCCGTTGAGAGGGGCATGGAACTTGCCCATTGTATGTGGCTCTGGGTTGCCCACTTTATTATCTCCTCGTTTAGGCCCCAGTAATATGACGCCACAATGTACAAGGTGGGCAGAGCAAGTGATACAAAAAGTGCAATCGTCCGAGCTGAAAACGTCTTTCGTATTTTGAAATCTTGGAGGTCTTCCCAGCCCAAAATTAGTTCTAATCCAACTAGCCAAATGAAAAATAACTGAAAGGTTCTGCCTTTCCACATCAACTCAAAAGTTGCTGGTTCCAGGAAGTATAACCAAAGCAAAGGGACTGCGAATGCTACCAGTGGAACAAGCTTCATCAGCAATTTCTGGCGTTCCTTGACAGCCCGAAGGATATTGCGCATCGCAGCCCGACCTAGGTCAACAGTACGGTTAGCTCTGTTTTAAAAACAATTTGCAAAAAATAGTCAGTTTTCGTAAGAAGTCTTTTGATCAGAACTTTGGTGTCAACGAAGTGTTTTTTGCGGGTTACCCCTTAGTCTTCTCTTAAATATGAGTTGGTTACTTACAATAAAATTTGGTCAAGGCAACAGCCAGCAACCGAATAGCGCTTGATGGCGAAAAAGTATAAGAATGCGAATGTTTTCTTTATGGAAAGCTGGTAGTGAATAACGTGAACGTTCCCAAAGAAGTCACAACGTACTGTCCAAAATGTAAAGAGCATCGAGTTCATGCTGTCTCTTTGTACAAGGCTGGCAAACGTAGAGCCATGGCCAAAGGCGAACGCCACCACGAGCGAGAAAAAGAGGGCTACGGTGGACAAAAATATCCTCTTCAGAAAGAGTTCGCCAAAACAACCAAAAAGCAAACCCTGAGATTGAAGTGCAAGGTTTGCAATTACATGAGACACAAAGACGGAATACGTCTAAGAAAGCTAGTTATAGGATAATTATTTAGGAGGAAAATTAAGTGAGCGAATGGAACAAACTCATCCCGAAGCCAAGCAGCACTTTTCTGCGTATTAAATGTCCCAAATGTGGCAATGAACAGCTCATATTCAGCAATGCTGTTAACAAAGTTACCTGCAATGTCTGCAGCGCAGTGCTCGCTGAACCAACTGGTGGAAAAGCCAAGTTCAAGGGCGATGTACAAGCGGTCTTAGAGTAGGACGAGTTCTAAAGCAGGTGGACAGGGCTCCTTTAGAAGGGAGAAATAGTGGTTTGGCTACTGCGCAAATGTGAAAAATGTGGTAATTATACTTTAAAGAAAGATGTTTGTCCGTATTGCGGTGGCAAAGTTCACATTCCGCATCCTGCCAAGTTTTCGCCTGACGATAAGTACCAAAAGTACCGAATTGTCATGAAGAAGCAACAGGAGCAGGCGAACCAGTGAAGGAGACCTACATTAAAGAACTCAGGTCAATCGAAGCAAAAAATCCTGTGCTCATCGAAGGACTTCCAGGGTTAGGACTTGTAGGTAAAATTGCAATTCGATACTTAATTAAGCAGTTGAAGGCTCAAAAATTCGCCTACCTTTACAGTCCACATTTTCCCTACTTCGTTTTAGTCAACAAAAAGGGGAACGTTCGACTTCTTCGAGGAGCGTTTTACTACGTGAAAAACCCGGATGGACCAAATGACATAATCCTTTTCACTGGTGACAGCCAAAGCCAAACAATTGAAGGGCAATACGAAATCGCCGACAAAATGCTTTCTTTTAGCAAGAAACACAATGTCCACACTATCGTTACCATCGGTGGGTACCGCATGGAAACGGAAGGAAAACCCAAAGTTATCGTCGCAGGTACTACTCAAGAGATCCTAGGCAAGGCTCTAGCTGCTGGTGCCATGGTTAGCCCTTCAGGGAGCCCTATTGTCGGAACCGCTGGACTAATTCTCGGCTTATCACGTTTCAAGAAAATTGATGCTCTATGTCTCTTGGGCGAGACTCGTGGCTACTTGCCTGATCCTCTCTCAGCAAGGAGCGTTTTGGATGTGATACGAACTATGTTCAACTTCAACATCAACCTTGAAGGACTCGACGAGGAAGTGGGAAAAGCTGAAAAGATGGTTGTGCGCCTGCAAAAAATTGAAGAGAAAAGAGTAGAACAGGCCGAGGAAACTCGAAAAGAAGAAGATAAGAAAACAACTTACATTTCGTAGTTCGAGACTTTGTATCGAAATCCGTTTGTCCAAATTCTTTTAGGTTAGAATTAGAAGAATCCGCCTTTCAGCGGTTATTCTACTCTCCCTTTTTTCAGAAAGAAAAGGTTTTAGGTTTTCTTTAGGCGCCCTTCTCCTGGTTCGTAAAGTGTTCCTTCTTTGAGCAGTTGCCCTATCATGCGGTCGATTTCAGATCTGGAAAGCTTATGTTTTTCTTCCAACATTGTTACGAGTGCAACTTTTTCCACTGCACCTGTTTCTCTCTCCATTTCGACTACCGCCGAAAGCACTACCTGTAATTTGTCTCTGACACTTTTGGGTCTGCCCGTCATAATCAGGTCTATGTCCATTTTGTACGAAGACATGTCAATGCCGACTTCTTCCAAAGATCTTTTCATCAGTGTTATTGCAGCCTCTGCATCTTCTCCAGTGACTTCCTTTCGCAGCGCAGCGCGCGCCCTGGCTTCGCTTACTCGAACTAGGGATTCGAGTTGTCGCGCAGTAATTGCGACTGGTGACCCTTCGGATTCGCTGGCTGTACGCATCGCCAAGTAAAACTCGCGGAGACGACCTAACGCATCATTGCTCAGTTCGGGTTGGATTGATTTGGAGTAACTGATGTATTTTCTCAGAAGATCAGCGTCGATTGGAGCCTCTACGGGGCTTTTGCCTCGTTGGTGAATTTCCAAGATATGCTGAGTCATTTTTGCGTCTGCTTCTCTGTTGGGGACATCTCTGAGTACGAATATGATGTCGAATCTGGAAAGAATTGTAACTGGCAAACTGATGTTTTCTGCTACAGTGCGGTGTGGTTCATATCTGCCTAAGGCTGGGTTAGCTGCCGCAAGAACCGCTGTTCGAGCGTTTAGGGTTGCGACTATGCCTCCTTTCGCCACTGAAACCGTGTGCTGTTCCATGGCTTCATGAATTGCGACTCGGTCTTCAGGGCGCATTTTGTCCATTTCGTCAATGCAGGCGATTCCTTTGTCTGCCAATACGAGTGCACCTGCTTCAAGGCTCATGCTTCCTCCTTTTTCGCGAATTACAGCTGCGGTTAAGCCTGCTGCGGTTGTTCCTCTACCTGAAGTGTATAGTCCTCTAGGTGCGATTCTGGCAACGTATTGGAGAAGCTGCGATTTTGCCGTGCCTGGGTCTCCAATTAAGAGGGCGTTCATTTCACCTCTTACGTTTACGTCAGGCAAGCTCTTTGATACCCCTCCGCAGAGTAAGTACAGGATTGCTTCTTTGATATGTGTGTAACCGAAGATGGATGGTGCTATTGAGCTCGTGAGTTTTTGATGGATGAGGGGATCTTTTGACAAGGCGATAATTTTTTCTTCTTCTTCTGCTGTTGAGATTGATGTTTCGGGTTCTTTGCCCATGACTTCTATGCTGTTAGCATCTAGTTGAAGAATGAAGGTGCGAAGTTTTCCTATGCCTGGTCGTGAAGGTGCGAATGCGTGGACTATGCCAACTATGGACACGTGGTCTCCAGGCCTTGCTACGTCAACGACTTCGCTTCCTATTAGTTTCACGGCCAGTGTTCTGGGAAGCTGTCCTGGAGGCAAATCTTCTGGGCGTTCCTGCAAACGCAGGTCTTGTGAGTCAATGAATGCGGATTCATCTTGAACGAACTCGAATGGTCCGTCTTTCCCGCAGTCTGGACTAGTGCAAACTGTTGGGGCCTTCAGAAATTGCCCGGATTGTTCTACTCGGCTTACGGTACCGCATCGTTTGCATTTGAATGCTGCTTGCATAACCATAGGTCTGACCGGCGTGGCTCGGACTACTATGGCTTCTATCATTACGAGTTTGCCCATTTGTTTGCTGCCGAGTTTGCGCAATTGTTCCCTGCCAAGTAATTGTGCTATGCGGACAGTGATCTTTTCCATTTTTTCCGCGTACTCTCTGTCTTCTATGCCAAGTTGAGCATAGGCGGCGTTATTTGCATGTTCGAGGAAAGCATCTGGTTTGTCGAGGAGGGTTTCGGCGATTTTTTGGTCGTACCCAAAGAGCTCTTCAAAATCTACTGTGAAAGATTCTTTTCCTTGAATGGCCATCTGGCTAATTCTTTGGCGGTACTTCTCTTTCTTAAAGAATTCGAGGAATCGCTCTTGTGGGTCAATGGTTTCTTCTCTAGCCATTCAGTTTTCACTCTTCAAATTGATGCTCTAAAATTTGTGTTCTCCACTGGCCGATTATCTTGCCAAGTTGCATGTAGACGAGCCTTTCTTCAGCCGTGAGTTTTTGAATAATTTGTTCTCCTTGTATTGGTCCTGCAGACAAGGTTACTATTTTCTTCAGTCTGGAGTTCACGATATCCGATGCGAGAGATTTAGCTTTCTCGTATTCTTGGATTTTCTGGGGTTGCCTAGCAATTTCGCTTTTCAGTTGCCCAAGATACAAACGAAGTTTAGGGTAGAAGTCCTCTGGAAGCTCGCTGATTTGCCCCGCAACTTGGACGCGTTCTTTCCACTGTGCCTTGTAAAGCTTAGTAGCGT
Source organism: Candidatus Bathyarchaeota archaeon (assembly GCA_963825115.1). GTDB lineage: Archaea > Thermoproteota > Bathyarchaeia > Bathyarchaeales > Bathycorpusculaceae > JADGNF01. Next base: position 331,788 of record CAWGRS010000003.1, read on the forward strand.
CGAGATTGTCTTCTTCACGTAAATGTGCGATACCTGCTTGGGCAAGCTCTGCCGCAATCCAGTAGTAAACATCATATTCGTTGCCTTCCTGAAATGGGCCAACATTGAGTCCTGCGAGTTTCATCTCAGGGTAGTTCCTGTTTGCAATGACTTTCACGCGGCTGTTTTCGAATCGAAAGCCTAAGTTTTCCAGTTTCAGGGGCAACTCTAATTCCTCAAGGTCAGTTAACTTTTCGTTTTTGAGATCTAAAAGATATAATTCATAACCATTTTAAGGTTTTTAGATACCAATATGTTTTTGTGTTTTGCATTTTAGGAGCAGTGAATGGAACTAGTTGTCTTCTGCGTTGATATTCTGAAGGATAACCAACACGAAACGCAACACAAGTGCAAATTGATCTATTAAGTACAAAATGCTAAATTGGAACTATCAAAAAATACAGTTAGGCTGGCGATGTCTATGACCCGAAAAGAAATGTTTCCTATCTTTCCATGACGTAACCAGAGCAAAGATTTGGCGTTTTGTAAACCCTATTTGAAAGACTAATGTGATTAGTGGAACAAAGACAATCAAGGATGCGGAGTACTTGATTTAGCCGATGCTGTTAAATCAATAAGAGACAAAGTAGCAACAAAAAACGAAAATCACTTCTGACATAATCGAAAATGGAAGTATTATGGCCAGAGTCCGAGGACTTTGATTCCGTTTGCTACTCGTCCCACGCCAAGCATTAGAGCGGCCGTTCGCAGATCACTTTCTTCTTTTTCTGACAGGGCGTAAACATCGTCGAATGCTTTGGTCATCTTGGTTTCGAGCTTACCGTTGACTTGTTCAAGTGTCCAATGTTCTCGAGTTAGGTTTTGGACCCATTCGAAATAACTCACCGTTACGCCACCGCAATTGGCAAGGATGTCGGGGATGAGGCATATGCCTTTTTCATGGAGGCATTTGTCAGCTTCGGGGGTGGTCGGTCCATTGGCCGCTTCTGCGACCATTCGAGCTTTAATTTTGTCAGCGTTTTTGCAGGTTATTTGGTTCTCCATAGCTGCGGGGATAAGGATGTCGCATTGGGTTTCCAAGAGTTCTTCGTTTGTTATGTTCTTGCATCCGGGGTAATTCTGAACAGACCCCGTTTTCGCCTTATGTGTTAAGACTTCAGCAGGAGCGATACCGTTTGCGTTATAGATTCCACCTGAAGAATCGCTAACCGCCACAATCTTAAAGCCTATATCGCTTGCAGTTTGGGCTGCATGATATCCAACATTGCCAAAACCCTGAATGGCTACAGTCGCGCCCTTCAACTTCAAGTCAATTCTTTCCGCAGCCTCTTTTACGCAGTGAATTACGCCCCTGCCTGTGGCTTCAGTTCTTCCTTCAGAACCGCCGATTTCAATGGGCTTACCCGTTACGCATTCGGGAACACTATACCCTTTGAGTTGGCTGTACGTATCCATAATCCACGCCATTGTTTGAGAATCAGTGTACATGTCAGGCGCCTGAATGTCTCGGTGTGGTCCGAGATACTCGAAAATCAAACTAACATAGCGTCTGGTAAGCCGTTCAAGTTCGTGCTTACTCATCTTCTTAGAATCTACGCAGATACCGCCCTTGGCTCCCCCATATGGGATATCGGCAATGGCGCATTTCCAAGTCATCAACATAGATAAAGCAGTAACTTCATCAAGAGTTATGTTTGGGTAAAAGCGTAGTCCACCTTTGAAAGGTCCACGCACGTCCCAATGTTGAACCCTGATTCCGTTAAAAACTGCAATTGAGCCGTTGTCTAATCGAATATCAATGCTCACTAAGATAGAGCGTTTGGGCTGGCTGAGCATTTTGTGAATTCCAGAATTCAGTTGGAGTCTTTGAGCTGCAAGCTTGAGCTGAGCCAGAGCAACAGTTAGACCAGTATGTTCTTCTGCCATACGATAACAACCAGAATTCTAGGATATTGATGCTGCTTCTTTCAACAATCTCTTTGCTTCGGCTTCTTCAAATTTCTTCAACGTAACTACTATAATGTGCTTTGGATCACCAATTGTTCCCTGTCCCTTCAAATGTGGCGAGCTTAAACTTGCACTTTGGAAGAAAAGTAAATCCACATGTCCCTTTGTTGGTCGAATTCCGGCAAAGTCTTTTCCATTCATCGTGTAAGTTAGTCTCCCTCGTCTAACAATCTCAATGGCCTTGGGCACAGCTTCTTTCACTAAGGCTCGGAGACCATCCGCGATCTTTTTTTCTTCATCATCAACCTTGCTAAAAATCTCATCCACAGTCTTAGGTTTACTTTTCACCATAAACAATTGCTCCAAAACAATTATTTTCTACGATGGAGATTCTGTTGGAGCGTTTAATTAAATTTTCCTATAGCTCAAGAATCAGAGGGGTTCGTGATGTTAACTTTGCTCGGTCAAAATAGTCTTCCAGTTTGTTTTATTCTTTCAGTGTTTTTACTTCTTTTAGGCAATTCGAGCAGACGCAATGGAAAGGTAAGTTTTTCGTCGAGCACATTTCAATGTACTTGCATTCTTGACAGGGAAAATCTTTGCTACAAATAAGGCAGCTCTGAGTGAAGCTTACGTTATCGTCTTTGAGGATTTCCGAAATAGTGTCAGTGAGCTTTTCGATGTTGTTGTAGCTGCTTATGCTGAAAGTGCTATTTACTCGGTCGTATTCCAAACCTAACCTCATGAGAAGAACGAATTTCTCTTTCTCGACACGAGGGAGCTTGAACGCCTTTTTGTTCAAAACAACCATTTCTCTTCGTACTCCGCTAAAATTTGTTCATCTTAGCCAAGAAGTCAGCTTCTTCGGATGTCAACTCAAGCCACGAAATTATCTGAGAAGCCTTTTGATTTGAGAGTAACACTTTGAGGATAGGTATGAAGTCTTCTTTGGCTGTTTTCCGAGAAACATGGCATCTTTTTCCTATCTTGGCGCAAATAGCATCCAGCATGTTCCGTTTTCCTTTCGTCCAGAACAAAGTGATAACTCTTATGGGCGGTGAAATGAGCGTAAACGGCTTATAAGATTCAGGCGAAACACCTGCTGCTTTAGACAAAGAATTGAAGAAATATTTCAACAAGTGCCAATTTTCAGTGCCAATTCTACCCCTGAACATATCGGCTTGCGAAACGAAATCGTATGCTTGAGCAAGCTTTGCAGGGTTCGAGTATCGAAGAGGCAGGTTATCGCCAATAGCCATCAACAAATCATCATAATCTACGCTTGAACGACTCAACAACATAGATGCTTCCAAAAGAGACTTAGCGGAGAAATATCCCCTTAACGTCTCATCCATGCTGACGTCTTTATTCCTTAAGCTCAGCATCATTGTATCTTGAAGCGATAGAACTTTGTTCGGTTCAGCAAGACCTTGCAAGTCGTTAATTGCTGAACGAACGTCGCCTCGGCTGTTCTGGGCTATTCTCTCAAGAGCTTCAAATTCAGCCTCAACATGCTCTTTCTGAGATATTTTCCTGAGAGTGGCAATTATCAGCGGGATACGTACTTGTTGAAATCTAACTAACGAGCAAACTTTCTTAAGCGGTCGAAGCTTTTCTAAATCGGGATCGTTAGCGGCCATGATTACGGGGACTCGCGCGTTCTCAACTATTTTTATTATGGCCCCAACTCCGCCGCGGTCCTCGTTACCAGTAATCCCGTCGACTTCGTCCAGGAAAAGAACGCTGCCCTTTGCGTCTGATGAAAAAGTGTCAAGTGCTACAAAAGACGTGGCTGGCCCAGCTATAGCGTTAATTGCTTTTTCTGATCTTGTGTCACTGGCATTCATTTCAATGACTCTGAAGCCAAACTCGTTTGCAGCAGCGTTAACTAGGGTAGTTTTGCCCACGCCTGGTGGACCATAAAGCAGAACTGCCTTCTTTGTGCGGCGCTTATTTTTGAGCCAGTCTACGAAAGCAACTTTGGCTTCTTCGTTGCCTATGACGTCACCTATTTTTTTGGGGCGGTACTTTTCAACCCATAGAAGGTCCTCTTTCAACTGCTTTCCCCTGAAGCTCTTCCGATCTTGGCGAATTGGGCAAGTAATGCGCTTAGCTGTATGTCGCTGTTGGCACCTTGCGTCAAACGGTAATCGTATTCGCCGATTACATTTGATAAATCGGCTTTTTGCTCAGGTGTTAGAGAGGAAATTTTGAAAAGTTCTCTCTGCATTTGACGGACGATTTCGGATCCCGAGAATCCGTAAGAGCCCATCAGTTCATACATGAGTTTTCTCGCTTCGATGAAGTCGCCGTAAAGCGCTTTCCTTATCATTATCTGAACTTGGGCTGGACTAGCTTCTCCAACAACCTTTGAAACAATATTTCCATCGACTAATCCATCTTTGTAGGCGGATGCAGCTTGCAGAGCGTTAATCGCATGCCTAAGATCACCTTCTGCATAGTCCACGATTTTTTCAGCTGCTTCGGGTGTTAGTGTAACTTTTTCTTTCTTTGATATGCAGTACAATTGCTCTACCATGGCTTTGTGGTCTAGCTTGGAGAAACGGAATATAGCGCATCGACTCTGTATAGGCTCAATGATCTTGCCTGACTGATTACATATGAGTATGAATCTGGATGTGCGCGAACTAGTCTCCATAATTCTCCTCAGTGCAGTCTGAGCCGGTCCAGTCATTTGATCGCTTTCGTCGAGAATTATCAGGGCGAAGGGAACGTTTCCAAATGCTGATCTGCTATAACGTGAGAAATCCTTGACCCTATCTCGGACGGTGTCAATACCTCTCTCATCTGAAGCGTTTAACTCCAACGTGAAAGTCTTCCAGTTTTGACCAAACAATTCACGAGCTATACAAAGAGCGACGGTGGTTTTACCCGTTCCAGGAATTCCTGCCAACAAAAGATGCGGCATCGTTTTTGGGTTCCGCATGAACGCCTTTAAACTTTCAACAATGTCCTTAAGATCCACTACTTCATCCAGTTTCTTTGGACGGTACTTCTCGACCCACATCAAAGCTTCTTCGTCAGCTGCCATAAATAACCCTCAAATAAAGCACAGTAAACGTGTTTCGTTGCCCTAATTTACTTTTCCACCTAAATATCAAAGAAAAGCCGAACCGGTTAATCGGGAATAGCTATCCGACTTTACTTCCTTCAGCAACATCCTTCTCAGGCTGCAACACCGAAACCGTTCCCTTTTCATCTTCAGCAGCCAAAATCATACACTGAGACTCAAAACCAGCCATCACACGCCTCTTCAAATTAAGCAAGAAAACACATTTCTTGCCAATCAGATCTTCAGACTTATAATACTGCATTAATCCGGCTACCGCCTGCCTTTTTTCAGCGCCAAAATCAACAATGATCCTCAAAAGTTTCTTCGAATTGGGAACTGGGATAACTTCAAGAACCTTGCCAACGCGAAAGTCAAGCTTAAGGAACTCGTCAAAAGTGATTTCTGGTGACATTTCTTTCTGTTCTACTTTCTCAGCTTCCATACCGTTCGCCACCTGCCTTTTCACACAGAATGGGTATTAAGTTTTCTGTGACGAACGTTCCTGGCTTATTTTCTCTACAGTTTTTTCAACGCCTTTCCAGCCTTCGGTGACCTTCGAATGAACAATTTCGAAAGCCTCCTTCGACGTCAGATTGCGTATGCCTTCACCGTTCGCTTTTCGCATTAAGAATCCAGTAGCATTAAGCACTTGTCCGTTAAGTTGCGAATCAGTATTGTCCGCCAAATGAACCACTAGCGCTTCAATGGTTCTGGGGTGGGTAGGTCCATTTCTGCCATAATGCGCCGTGACGACATGAATGAGCTCTATTGGAAAGTCTCTTCGGACAAGTTCCGCTGTTGCTAAAGAAATGTGGTCCAAATAATCAACCAACGGCGAAGAAGTGAACCCGCCATTTTCATCGTTTACGTACGTGATGGGTTTGTAGATGTCATGTAGCAAGACACCTGCAGTTACAAGGTCCCTGTCCACCTTACCCCCATAAATTTTCTCGGCAACATCGCATAGTGCAGAAGCGATTTTCTCAGCTGCCAAAACATGCTCTAGATAGCCACCTTCGTAAGTGTGATGATGAGTTATTCCCCCAGGAGAAACGTCAAAAGAGGGTCCGGAATACACTTTCCCGTCTAATCTGAACGTGGGATCCTCCAAGAAATCCAGTACTTTCATTCGAAGCGGTCCGTTCTGGATTTTGTCAATTAGTTCTTTAAGTTTGGAATTTAACATTGACTTCACTTCTCAAACATAGTTGGGGAAGCTGGAATTTTGGCTTTCCGCTCCTCAGACGCAATCCTATGTGCCACGCGGATTGGTTCAGGAATTCGGTTTCGAAAAGAGCAATGTTTCACGATCTCTACGGCGGTTTCAAGATTCACTCTGTGACCAATACTAACATAAAGAGGCTTACTCGCAAAACGGTTAGTGATTACAGCCCCAATGATTTCATCATCCTGAACCAAAAAAGTGTCTTCGCCGACTCGCTTTGGTTCTCCGATAAGTTTGTTTTTTGCAACACCCACGGTGGGCTTACCTAAAACTACTCCAAGATGACTTGCTAATCCACACCTGAATGGATGTGCTCTGCCGTGACCATCGACAAGAAAAACATCTGGCTGAACACTCAGCCTGCGAATGCACGAAACCGCAACAGGAAGCTCTCTAAAGGAAAACAAGGTTGGGACATAAGGGAACTCTACTCTCTGAGTAACAACTTGGGTTTCCAAAACTTCAAAAGAACTGTAATCCAAAACTGCGACAGTTCCTACTGCAAAGCTTCCGAAGTAGGCGGCGTCAACACCTGCAATGAGGCGTACATTTTTGGGGAGTTCGTCTTGCATAATAACTTTTTGAGCTATGAGCGTCTGAGCTTTTCTGGCTTTGCTGATTGAGAACTCAATGGCGACTCCATTCTTGCTCATGAGGTTTTGCCCTTTTGGGATTGGGCGTTCTTCTTTTGACGAGCTTCAAACTCGCGAAGATAATCTTCTAAAGATTTTCGACGCACCTCCTGAGTTATGTCACCACGGGTCGACTCAATTATTCTTCTTGCTACATCGTTCTTCCTTCTTAACCCAGGAACAAGCATGTATGCTTCGTCTAAAGCTTCTAGTTCCACGTAAATTTCATCCATGGTTTGCAAACATTTCTCGCCTTTTGCAACATCTCCTTCGCGAAGGCCATCCAATGCCAACCGCCTATATTCGCCAACTACATCTGCCAAACCGAGAACATAGTCAACTGGCGGAACATCAATCTCTGTCGGAGTTAAGAATCGTGATTCCTCTATTAGTGTGATGAAGATGCAAGCCTCTGAATACTCTTGAAGCGCCGCGCTAAACATACCCCCGTATGATATAGCTGGAAAATCCTTTGTTGATTCTCTTAGTTGAAGAATAAGCTCTTTAGTTTTCTCTATGTTCTTTTTTGCCTCATCGAGCCTTTTTTGGTGACTAAGAAGTATGGCTTGCTTTGATAGACTAGTTATTTTTCGCATTTTCTCATGGGCTTCTTCCCAAACCTTTTCTTTTTGAGTGAGTTCATGCTTGACTTCCTTTAGCAAAGTTTTTAGGGATGGCAAAGTCTCAAATCCGAGTTTTCTGCTGGTTTATTAAAAATAAGGACGGAAACCTGTTATAGGTTTCCTTTTAGAGACCTGTTTCTTGAGGTTCGGTCCATTTCTCAACGTGAAGCTTACTGTCTCCAAGCTTAAAACTCACCTTTACAAAAACCGAGTCGGCTTCTTTAAATGGAAACATACTGTCTTCGGCTAGATCTTTGGGTAAATATACCAAGTATTTGCCGTCTTTTCTCTTAAACAAGCGCCCTCTCCCTTCATTAACCAATTAACTCACCACCTTCAAATTAAATTGTAGGTTCAAGGTTAGGAGATTACAAATTGTCTATTTAAGGATTGAATTCAAGTTTTCACCCAGAGTCCTATTAATTTAAAACGAAAAAGTAAAAAAATGAATGATTTACTAGATGCCCACTTGTTCAGGGCGAACTGAACCGAATCGGCTTTTCTCTTTTGCTGAGCAAGACAACTCGACTATCGGGCGATTCATCTAAAATTTTGTAACCTGTCTTTTCCGACAACCGCTGGGCAAAGTCAAAAACCTCTTTGTGACTTGGCATCTTATCAAAACATAGCCTCAAACTCGAATAGCCAACATGCATGTATGCTTTTGCCTCAATATAAGTTGGCTCAGCTTTCGCCACGAGCTTAGCGTAGCCGTCAATGTCTTCCATGTTATGTTCCTTAATCAAGGTCGAACGAATAACAGTGGGGCATCGAAAGCTCGGAAGAAAAGCCAAAGTTTCATTCAATCGTTTCCAAGCATCTTGTACCTGGGGTCGACAAACTCGTTTGAAGATCTTTTCGTTTGGAGCACAGACTGAAGTATACAATTGCGTGGGTTCGTGGCTTAACTTGGAAAGTTTGTCAGGTAACGTTCCGTTGGATACCAAAAATGTTGTTAACCCTTTAGAATGCAGAGTACGAATTAGCTCACCGAGCGGTGCATACATAAGTGGTTCTCCTGTCAAGCTAATGGCAACATGTCTCGGTTGATAAGCTTCACGCAGTTTCTTGGGGTCGGTTTTTGGGTGATCTTTATAACCGGTTAGGATTCTTTCTTGTGCCTTAAGTATTCCCTGCGCTATCTCTTCTGGTGGATCCCACTCCGGCAACCTCATCTCGTCCCAAGAAATTTGAAGGTCGCCATTTTGGGCTCTCCAGCAGAACAGGCATTGCTGGGTGCAGTAAAATAGAACTGGCGACATCTGGATGCATTGATGTGAATTTATTCCGTAAAACCTTTGCTTGTAACATGACCTGCCGCTGGTTAACGATTCGTAGAACCACTTACACCTTTTCACGGCTGAGTGCGTTCCAACACGATGGTATTTCTGCTTTCTCAATGCCTGAATGAGCGGAGCAGGAACAAGTTCCTCCAAAGACTCACAGATCCAGCGGATAGGTTTAGAAACACTTAGCTAAACACGCGTTATTAAACCGTCTCGCATTACAAGCTGATTTTGGACATTGAGAAGAATCGCATGAAACTATTTCCCCAGAAATTTTCCAAAAACATCTCCAAATTAGTTATGAATGTCAAGTAAAATAGTCTATCACACTACCGAATCAACATTGTTGAATTCTCCCGAAGTGGCTAACTAGTTGAAAGAACAAAAACACGCAGTTCTGGAATGTGCCTTTTTTTGGCGCTCGCTGAAAAAAACAAGTACTGATATCTTAGGGAAAACAGAACTTGGACGGTAGAGAAAAATGAAAGGCAAAGATTTAAAATGTTCTCAGATAGTAAATGTTCAATCTCGAAGAGCAAACTTGACCGCATATAGGAGTTAACCTGGTTTGAACCAAAAAGCCATCACAGTTACCCTTTTAAATATAATGGGTGTCGCCCTTCTGTTCGGATCAATTTTGAGCCCACAAGTTCTAGGGCAAGGGACATCGCCTTACGGCTTACAAATATTTTATTTAACTTCTCGGGGAGGCTATGAACAACTACAAAATGCAACAGTGGGTCAGCCAGTAAGTTTCCTTGCTTCAATGGTCACATCCAATGGCTCCTATAGACTCTACTTCAACGACAAACTCATAGACTCTGGACTTTCTCAAGGGTTCTTCATTGACGCCAATTTTAGCATTCCAGAAGTTCCGGCAGGAGACTACACTTTTGTGTTAACCGATGTTGCGATAAACCAAAACACTTCGCTACCCTTTCCAATATTAACCGCTTATTCAGTGAAACCAGGAATTCCTTCCTCGCCTTCTCAGATACAGGAAGGGAATAGTGTAGTCATGAATGTGACCGTACTCGGAGGGACTTCGAATACATCTTACGGCGCAGAAATCCGAGTTTTAGCGTCTAATGGCGCCCTCAATTACACTAAAACTATTTCTTTTACCACATCATCCCTAGGCACTGCCCAAGCCTTGATAACTTACCCGGATTCAAGCTTCTCCCCTTCAGGTTCCTCAACCCTCTACGCTGGCTCATACTCAGTGTACTTTAATCAATCTCAAGGTTTAGCCCAAAGCACGTTTAACGTAGGCTTCACCGACCTGACCCAATATCACCGACAAGACACTGTAAAGATAAATGCCTTGGGCTATCAACCTAACCAAGTTGTAACAGTAGCTATTGCGTACAACAATGCACCAATCTCCTCACAGCCAATAACTGCCACTAGCCAAGGTGTGATTGCGACAACTTGGGTAGTTCCAAATGATGCAAAAATCGGATCTTATACAGTAACGCTAAGTCCTCAGACAAATCCTTCAAAATTAGTTGTTGACACCCAAGCTTTCACAATTCCAGGATATCCAGTAAATATTAAAGCATTAAACTTGGCAGGAGAAATCGTTCCTCAAATAACAATTGAAGCTATTGATCAGTCGGCAAACCAAACCTTCAGCAACATCACTTATTTCACAGGCGAAGCCACAATAAACCTTGAAAAAGGAAGCGCCACATTGGACGCGTACTGGAACCAAGTCAAAGTGGGCGAAGCTAGCGCTACAATAACTGGAATCAGCAGTACCAGCATAACATGTCAATTGACTGATCTTTTAATTAAAGTGCAAGACAATAAGGGCGTCGTAATACCCTTCACCAATCTAAACGTAACTTACCAATACGTAACACGCACCGGCGAAACGCAAGCGGGAAACGCAACGGGACAAACAGACCTTATTGGTATCTATATACTGAATTCAACGTTACCGGGAATCAACTATGCAATTACAGCTTCAAAATACAATACAGTCTTCAATCAGACGTCAAGCACCATAATAGCGCAACCATTTTCCCAAATCACAATAATTTGCCCCGACGTAACTCTAAACGTAAAGCTAGTAGATTACAACTCTAACCCACTTACAAACACCCGAATCACACTAATAGAGCAGGCAAGCGGAATTTTCTACAGTACAACCACAGACAATAGCGGAACGGCGCAGCTTCAAGTAACATTCGGACAATATCGACTAGATGCATACACAACAGACAACATACTCCTAAACGAAACAGTAATCAATGTCCTAAACAACACGCAAAGCCAAATCACATGCACCCTATACAACTTACCCATATCCATAAAAATAGTTGATTACTTCGGAACTCCAATTGGCAACATCTACGTTCAGCTCAGTAGACCAGGAATGAACTCAATATCAGCGACATCAACAAGTACTGGAATCGTAACATTCAACAACGTTATCGGCGGCAGCATGGAAATAACAGCTTACCCAACTGGAAACAAAAACGCATTCATAGCAAGAAATCTGCAAATTTCCTCCCCAACAACAGTTACACTCTCAATGGCTAAATACGTCGTCCTCGGAGGCTCCTTGGTTGAGACCAGTGCACTGGCAACCGTAATCTTGGTTGTAATCGTGATCCTTCTGCTCATAATCCTAGAAGTTTACAGGCGCACAGGGTTCAGACTACCTCACAAAACTGAAAATTGAGATCGCGAAAAGGAGTCTTGCGCGAAAAACTTTATATTATCTTCAAGAAATACACCTATCAGCAAAGTTCACGTGACATGAATTCTATAACTTAACAATAGAGGTGTAACCTATTGGCTCAAGCAAAAGCTTGTTCTCCAACTTGCCCATCTTTTAAATGCGCACAAAATTCCGCGTTCTATCGCCGCGACGGCGTACAATGTAGGTGGACAGAAGAAATGTGCAACGTCGCAAACTGCCAGTACTCAATGTGCATGAAGAGGCGTCTACTTCCCCACGCTATCTGCGGAGAAACGGTAAAACGTCAAACCGTGGAAAGAGATTTCGAAGACGAGATAGACGAACCAGTGAAACTTAAAGGAAAAGCGTTGCGCAAGTTTGGAGACAGAGAGATTTACTAAGACTAACCCAAAAACAACAAGAAAAAAATACCTCGCGCTCGTTAATTCGGAGACGCCTTTTTCTATTTATTTTGCTTGAACGCGTTTAACGACAGGCGGTTTAACTTTTTTCAAAATTCGATACCCGCAAATAATGCATTTGGTTTCTCCGCCTCGCAGTTCAAGCTCTTCAGACGGAACCCGAGCACCGCAACGCATACACTCATAAACAATTCCAGATTTTTCCATAAAGCTTCCTCTTTCTACAAAGGAAACGTTTTTTGCTTTTAAACGTTTTCAGTCAACGTAAAACTAATGAAGGACAAACATTGCGGGAAAGACTTAGAACAACTCTGGCTTACATCAAAGCGTCAAACGGAGAATTAGGTGTCTACAACGCCTTCGATATCATTGGCGATATCGCGGTTGCCAAATTACCTTCAATCTCCAAAAAAGCGTCCCAAGCCCTCGGGCACGCCATATTGACTCGTCACAAAAACGTGAAGACAGTGTTGTCCCAGATCACAGGAATATCAGGAGAACATAGGCTTCGGAAACTGATTTGCATCGCAGGACAAGACAAAACCATTACCACACACAAAGAATCTGGATGCACATTCTCAGTGGATTTAGAAACTTGTTATTTCTCACCAAGACTAATACACGAAAGAAGGCGGATGGCAAAACTGACGCAGCCAAATGAGATAGTTGTTAACATGTTCGCAGGAGTAGGCTGCTTCTCCATCATAATCGCCAATCAAGTGCCAACAGCAAAAATATATTCTATAGATATAAACCCAGAGGCGGTCCACTTCATGACCGAAAACGTCCGGGCCAACAAGGTTTATGGAAAAGTGATTCCTTTGTTGGGCGACTCAAAAACAATAATCCAGAGTCAGCTATGTGGCTTAGCAGATCGAGTTCTGATGCCGCTTCCTGAAAAAGCTATAGAATACTTGCCGTTTGCAATTTCCGCTCTCAAAAGAACAGGAGGCACTGTCCACTCCCACTGCTTCGAACATGCAAACAAAACCGAAGATCCTGCACAAAAATCAAAAGCAAGAATTAGCAAGAAAATTACTGAATTAGGCTTGGATTTTGATATCCCGTTTTCGAGGGAAGTTCGCAAAACTGGTCCAAACTGGTATCACGTTGTAGCCGACATTCGGATGAAGAGTTGGTAAGTTTTAATAATGCGGTATCCCGATAGTCTTGTTTAAGTGAACGGCAATGAAAAGAAAACTGATGGATATCCTCGCGTGCCCAATCGACAAGTTTTATCCTCTTGATCTCCATGTTTTCGAAGAAAAAGATGAAATTGTCGAAGGTCTAATTGTCTGCCCAAAATGCCACCGATGGTACCCAATACGAGACGAAATCCCCGAAATGCTTCCCGATGAATTAAGGAAGGAAGCTGAGGATTTGCCGTTTCTGAAAAAATGGAAGGAGAAAATCCCCAAAGAAATAGTGACTGAAGGCAAGCCCTTCAAGTTGAACGGCTAATTTTTTTTCTTTTATGATTGCTTCAGTTTTACGGCAGTATTCTTAGCTGAAGATTGTAGTGCCGCCATTGCTATTTGCAGTGCTTTCAAGCCGTCAACACCAGTTACAAGAGGTTTCTTCTTTTCTACAATACATTCGACAAAATGCTGTAGCTCCGCTTTTAGAGGTTCTTGGAATGGGCGTCTAGGCTGAAGCGTTTCTTTCGCGTTTTCTATCCACAATTCTTGGGTAATGTAATCAAGCCTCATTATAGCGTCGCTCCCAGTAACAGCTAATGTTCTCGTTTTGTAAGGAGTTAACCAGTTTGATTCTATGAAAGCGCTTTCTCCATCTTCAAACGTCAACATAATCTGAGCGTAGTCCTCAAATTGCCTGTGTTTCATGTTCCCCGTTTTCGCGTATACACTGATGGGGTCCTTGTTTGAAATATACCTCATAATATCTATGTCGTGGATGGCTGTATCTTTCACTACGCCTACATCGCCTATTCTCTCTGGCCACTGAGAGACTCTCTTTGCAGTAGCTGAGACGAGGTCACCGATTTTCTTGTTTTCCACGGCTTCTCGAATGTAGCGCAATCCAGGGATGAATCTCATCAAGAATCCAACGGTTAATAGCAAGCCATTTTTCTCTGCCGTTGCTAGGAGTTTTTCGGCTTGCTTTGTATTAGTAGCCATAGGCTTCTCAACCAGAACGTGTTTTCCTGCATGGAGCGCTTTTTGGGCTTCTTTGGCCAACATTGTTGACCATGTGCAGACGTTGACTGCCTCAATTTCCTCATTTCTTAGCATCCGAGAACTGTCGGTATAAGCTTTAACACCGAACTGGTTGGCGATGGTTTTAGCTCGTTCAGCGTTTACATCACAGATTGCAATAAGATTTGTTGATTCCAATTCTTTGTAAACTCTTGCATGATTTCTTCCCCAGAAGCCTGTTCCAATTACTGCGACTCCAAGTTTTTTCATTTCTTCCAAACTCCTCTTCCTATTCCTCGATAAATGAAACCTTCGCTCTCGGCTTTTCCTGGTTCTATTAATCCCGCGAGATCAATCAGGCCAGCTGGTGACTTCATTACTGCTTTTAGCTTCTTAAGGTTTAGACGTTTTAGTTGCTCTATTTGCTTCAAAATTACAACGCAATCTGTGCCTTCAACCGATTCGTTAAGAGTCTTCTTACTTGAGGAGACTCCTTCTGAATTATCGTTTCCAAGGCTTAGTGGATCATATCTGCTTATTTTTGCTCCTTTCGCTTCTAAGAGTTCAATAAGAACATCCGCACCTGTTCCAGTTTGGGTGGCACCCAGAAGGGCAATCTTAGCTCTTCTCAATGTCTTCCCGCCGGCGCGCAAAGCGTCCTGAGTCAGATTAAATGCGTGCTTTACCATATCCTCGTTAATTTGCCTCGCAAGCAATGGCAAACGAATTTTCACGTTCAAATTCTCTGCGTTATCAATCAGAAAATATGCTTCTTTTCGATTGTCTTCTTCATCAATCGTCGGCGACATTCGTTCACAGGCTACATCCAAAAGCCCAATTGCTTCCACGTAATCGATTCTAGCCTTCTCGCACAAAACCGCTAACTCATTAGCCAAAGCAACACTTACGTCTTTGCTCACTGCTGAAAAAAGCGCAGATATTTCTGCAGCTTTTGTGTCAGTAATTCTTCGGACGCCTTTTTTTGCTATTGTTTCAAAAATCAAGGAAGCCGAAGACAAACTGTATTTATCGTTTGCTGCGATTTTTAGCTCTTGCCCTCCCAACAGTGAAGTCTCGTTACAAGAAAGGTTGTTGAACGGGCTATAGGCTAAACCAAAGTCCTCTCCAACTCTAAACCCTGAAGTATTCTCCAGAGTCTCCTTAATCAGACTCTGCGCAACTCCAACTCCTGCAACTCCAGCATAGATGACTAATGATCCTTTTCTTAAAGCGGCGCCAATTTGCTTGCAAGTGCTCTCAATTTCTGTGTAATCAGGGCTTCTTTTTGGATCAATTCTCGCGCTTACAGTTATTATTATTATGTTACTTTCTGATACAGCAGTTTTCAAGTCACTTGTAACAGTTAACTTCTCAGTTCTGAGGCAACTTTTTAGTTTAGATTCTGCCTCACGGTTACCAAGTTGGAAGCTTCCTCTCGATAATCGCTTAACCACACTCTGATCCGCATCTGTGCAAACCACTTTGAAACCCGCTTCTACAAAAACCAGACCGTAAAAAAGAGATTTTTGCTCACATCCAACAAGGCCGACGGTATAAAGTAGGCGTTTTTCCGGAATGTCAACATCTTCTTTGCTCAAATGCAGGACTGTGGGCACGGTATTCGCCATTTCCACAAAATAATTGTTCTTTCTTAAATGGTTTCAAGTATGTTCTCGAGTTTCGAAGTGTATTCTTGAACCAGCTTAACTGCTCTTTCTTGGTTCTTCGCTTCAGCGTACATTCTGTAGGCTGGTTCAGTTCCGCTGGGTCTGACTAATATGGCGCTTTTGTCACCGAACCAGATTTTCACTCCATCTAACGTGTTAATGTTCATTCCTTTGACTTGTTCCAACAGTTTTTCTAGCACCTCTAATTTTTTTTCTTCTGGGCATTCCACCTTGCCTTTTTCTATAAAATATTGAGGCTGTTCTTTGATTAGTTTCGAAAGCTTTTCTCCCGTCTTCGCCATTATGTCGAGAATCAATGCGGTCGTCATGGCTCCGTCGCGAACTGCTTGATGAGGACCATAAAAGACTCCACCATTCTCTTCTCCACCGAGCTTAGCTTTGACTTCTTTCATTTTCTGTGAAACTGTGACGCTTCCTACCTTGGTCCACACGATGTCACCTTTGTAAGCGGTTGCTACATCCTTGATAAGAGTGGACGAGCTTACCGGAGTAACAATTTGTGAATTCGGGTTCTCAATGAGAAACTGCTTTGCAATAACTGCAAAGGTTTTGTCACCCATATGAATCTCCCCCGTCTCATCTACAAAGATCGACCTATCCGCGTCGCCATCAAAAGCTACACCCAAATCAGCGCCTAGAGCTTTAACCATACGTGAGAGATCCGAGAGATTTTCCGGTCGAGGCTCTGGCATCCTTCCGGGAAAAGTTCCGTCAATATTTGCATTAAGGCTGGTGATCTTGCAGCCCAAATCTCTCATGAGAATGGGCGCGGTTAACCCGCCAACGCTGTTCGCGGCGTCAACCACAACGTGGAAGTGTCTTTCCGAAATTTTCGGTAGGTCCACATGTTTCTTTATAGCTTCAATGTATTCATCATTAATTCCAGAAAGCTCATGTTTGGAGCCCAACTTATTCCAGTCAGCATATTGGATTTTGTCTTCGAAGTAAATGTTCTCGATTTCATCTTCCTGCTCGTGGCTAATTTCTATTCCGTCATTCCAAATGACTTTAATGCCGTTATATTCGGGCGGGTTATGAGATGCAGTGATGATTACTCCGCCATCCATTTTGTGATTCTTCACCGCAAATTGCAGTGCAGGCGTCGGCGCCATACCTGTGAAAAATACATTGCATCCTGTTGATGTGAGACCTGAAATTACCGCCCTAGAAAACATTGCCCCGCTTGTGCGGGCATCATGTCCGACAAGCAAACTCTTTCGCCCAAAGAAGGTTCCAATGGCGCAACCAGCTTTAATCGCCATCTCAGGAGTTAATTCAATATTAACAGTACCTCGAATGCCATTTGTTCCAAAGAGTTTCTTCTGACTCATTTTCTCTCAATCTCCGCTCTCTAAGAGAAATTTGAGGGTTTCTAATATTCTTTCAGATTTCCTTGGCCGGGCAAACAGATACTTTTTCGTGAAGCGAAACTCCATCTTTGACTTTTGCGTGATCAGCAATGATGCAACCCTCCGAAATTTTCGTTTTCTTACCAATTCGTGCCGCTTCACCGATTAGAGCCCCGCAAATTATGGAATCATCATCAATCTTTGCATCTGCAAAAATCACCGAGTTGCTTATTTGTACGTTTTTTCCAACCGTCACATTCTTGCCTAAGACGGTATATGGTCCAATTACTGAGTTTTCCCCTATCGAAACGCCTTTTTCGAGGGCAACTGGGTTCTTTAGTTCATACATACCGTTTTTGTGGTTCTCACAGATGACCGCGTTCAGCAAAATCTTGTTGGTTTCTAAGTACTCTTCTGGTTTGCCTATGTCGATCCACATGCCTTTAAATTGATGTCCATAGAGCTTCTTTTCTTTGACAAGTGCAGGAAAGACTTCACGCTCCATTGAAACTGCTCTTCCGCTTGGAATGTAATCGAAAACTTTCGGACTTAAAACGTAGACTCCAGCGTTTATCAATTTAGTTGGTTCTGTTCCTTTATGCGGTTTTTCAATAAAACGCTCTATTCGACCTTCATCAGTAAGTTCGGCCACGCCATATCTGCTTGGGTCTTCCGCCTCATGCAAAGCGATTGTCGCGACCGCTTCTCCCTCCAAGTGGCATTGAAGGATTTCACGATAATTTAAATCTGTGATTAGATCACCGTTCAAAACCAGGAAAGGTTCGTCGTGGCCAATCAGTTTTTCAGCCTTTTTTACGGGTCCAGCTGTTCCAAGAGGCATTTTGGGCGGGTCAAGGGAAAACTTTACAGTTAATCCATGTCTAGGTATTTTTTGTTGCTTAATGTGAAACTGGGTTAACTTGTTAACAGCCAGAATTACTTCTTCAACGCCGTTTTCTGCAAGTTTCTCGAAGGTCCATTGAAGCAAAGGTTTGTTAACAATTGGGAAGAGAGCTTTCGGTCTAGTGCAGCTTAGCGGTCTTAATCTTGTGGCGAATCCACCAATTAGAATCAAAGCCTTCAGTTATTTCACGACCAGCGAATAGTAGTCTACTATTCGCAGCTTTTCGGATATAAACAATATGAAAAAAGGATCTATTCCCATTCAATTGTTGCTGGAGGCTTGTGAGTAATATCGTAAACGACACGGGTAACCTGAGGAATCTCGTTTGTTATTCTGGTGGAAATTCTCTCTAGCACTGCATATGGAATCTTGGCGAAGTTAGCAGTCATAGCCTCCCGGCTTTCAGCTACTCTGACAGCTACAACGTAGCCGTAAGCACGAGAATCGCCCTTAACACCTGTTGCTTTTGTATCGGTGAGGACAGCGAAATACTGCCATAGATTCTCTGCTACGCAGCTTTTTTCGATTTCTTCACGAACCACCGCATCAGCTTTTTTGGCAACTTCAACTTTTTCCTCAGTCAACTCGCCGATAATTCTAACTGCCAAACCTGGTCCAGGAAACGGTTGCCTATTTACAATCTCTCTTGGCAAGTCAAGCATGATCGCTACCTTTCGCACTTCATCTTTATACAAGTCGCGCAAAGGTTCAACAATTTTCTTAAACTTAATTTTGGATGGCAATCCTGCAACATTGTGGTGTGATTTTATCACATCTGAGTTCTTTCTGAAACCAGATTCGATCCGGTCCGGATAAATCGTGCCTTGGAGAAGGTATTCTGCGGATGATTTTTCAGCTATTTCCTCGAAAACTCTGATAAATTCTTCTCCGATGATTTTGCGTTTCTTCTCTGGTTCTACCACACCTTTGAGTTTGTCCATAAACCTTTGCTGGGATTTAGTCATCACAAAGTTTATGCCAAGTTTCTCAAATGCCGATTTGATTGCTTCAGATTCGCCTTCTCGCATGAAACCGTGGTCAACGTAAACCGCGGTCAGCCTATTGCCTAACGCTTGGGCTGCAAGAGCGGTAGCAACGCTAGAGTCGATTCCTCCGCTTAGCCCAATGATTGCTTTGGAATTGCCTACGTCGACTTTTATTTCGTTGACCATTTTTCCGATAATGTCTTCTACTTTCCAGTTAGCTTCGCATTTGCATACGTCGAATATGAAGTTACGCAACATTGCGGCGCCATGTTGGGTATGAATTACCTCAGGGTGCCATTGCAGGCCATAGATCGGTTTCTGTTTGTGTCGATAGGCCGCTACCGGGCAGCTTTCGGTGTGAGCCAATGTCTCAAATTCGGGAGGCAAATTAAAGACGGTGTCGCCATGGCTCATCCACACTGTTTCTTTTGCATTCAGCCCATTTAGTACACCAACGGGTTTGTCAATGTTTACTTCTGCAATACCGTATTCTTTGCAGACGGCTGGCTCAACTTTCCCTTTAACGATTTGAGCGATGAGCTGATGCCCATAGCACAAGCCCAAAACTGAGAGGTTCATGTCTAGAATTGCAGGGTCTACTTGGGGAGCGTTTGGACCATAAACGCTAGATGGCCCGCCTGAAAGAACTATACCTTTAATATTGAATTTTTCTTGAAGCCCTTTAATTTCGGCAACTGTGATGTCATGTGGGACTATTTCTGAAAAGACGCCGTGTTCCCTGATTCTTCTGCCGATCAAGTGGCAGTACTGTCCGCCGAAGTCAAGAACCAGAATAGTGTCATATTTGGTTTGCATTTTGCCCCGTCTCACGGGTATAACTGGGGGTTTAGTCTAGTAATTTAACATTGCTTTCAAGTTCCTGTCAATCTCACCTGCAGGCAAGTATCCATTTCGGGTTCTTTGTCGAACTTATAGGGGCTAAGAAACTAAACTTTTATAAACTTAACCGTTTGATTATTAAAAGAACGTTTCAAAATACTTGAGGTTATTGGAAAAACGTGCAGGGGTAATAACATAAATGGAGCTTAATGAAATAGACAATAAGATCTTGAAGGCCCTTTTGGAAGACGCTCGGTTTTCAAGCAGACAGATCGCCAAGAATGTCGGCGTTTCCGTCGGAACAGTTCTTTCAAGAACCAAAAAAATGGAAGACGAAGGTCTGATTAAGGGGTACTCCGTTCTTTTGGACCACGAGAAGCTCGGCTATGAACTTACTGTAGTTACCGAAATCACTGTGGCAAAAGGCAGGCTTGTTGAAACTGAGGCAGAAATTGCCAAAATTCCTAACGTATGCAGTGTCTACGATGTCACTGGTCTAACTGATGCTGTAATTGTGGCGAAATTTAAAAGCAGAGAAGATCTGGGTGTGTTCACTAAGCGACTACTAACGTTGCCTTATGTTGAGCGAACCAACACACATGTAGTGTTGACGACAGTAAAAGAGAATTTTCGCCTCATCTAAACCATCTTCTTAGTCGCCATTTTTCTCTTTTCTAATTTTTTGTTCAGGCGTAGAAATTGTTATTCTGGTATTTGACGGTACAGCTGAGGTTATCCAGACATTCCCACCGATCACTACATTGTCGCCAACTACTGCTGAGGCTCCAAGCAATGTCGCCCCAGAGTAGATTATTACATTATTTCCTATGGTTGGGTGACGTTTTCTTCCCTTGATGATTCGTCCCTTGTCATCCTTAGGAAAGCTCAAAGCGCCCAATGTTACACCTTGATACATCTTGACATTGTCGCCTATTTCCGTGGTTTCTCCAATTACGACGCCGGTGCCGTGATCGATGAAGAAGTTCTTGCCTATTCTGGCACCAGGGTGAATGTCTATTCCCGTCAGCGAATGGATGTGTTCGCTCATTATTCTTGGAATCAATGGGACCCCACGCAGATACAATTCATGTGCTATTCTATAGGTGCTAATTGCCAAAATGCATGGGTAGCTTATGATTACTTCTTCTGCGCTAACCGCTGCAGGATCTCCATCAAAAGCTGCCTCCACATCGCCGCTGAGAAGCTCTCTTATTTCCGGTATCTTTTCAAGAACCTCTTTTACTACGATTTGAGCCCGCGAATGACAAACATCTTCGCCGCAAACCTTGATTTTTCGACAAATGTGCTTGAGGCTCTTTTCTACTTCTATTGTGAGCCTTGTATGAACTGAGGTCAACGTGTTTCCAATAACGTATTTCACATTTGACTTGGTTATTTCCGACTTGCCTAAATATCCTGGGAAGAAAACAGTCAATAAATCTTCTAGAACTTCGATAACTACTTTTTTTGAGGGTAGATCTTTCCCCTCAAGGTGGTCCATTCCCCCGAACGTTTCGTAATTCTCAATGACGTCATCCACTAGTTTAGGTAAACCAAGATCAACCCAGTTGCTTTCTACCTTCGCATCGCATGCCATGAGTTTGTTGATCATTTTATCTGGGTTCCACGATTCACTATCTTCAGGGTTTACTTTGTTTGCTTCGACTTTTGTCTTTGAATGCAATGACTTCGAACTCACGGTGTTTTACCTTCGCATTTGTATTTGGGAAACCGGAGATATAAGAGAAGCGCACAACCGAGGAAGAAACTTTTGAAGTCTATAGCTTTCATGAAGCGGCGTAAAGTCTTTTAATATCCACCATGATTCTATTATCTGCCTTATCTGATTCAACAGAAAAATTTAAGCGGAGGTCGCCCAGCATGGTCAAAGGCGTAGGACTGAGGCTCCTATCCCGCAGGGGTTCGTGTGTTCAAATCCCACCCTCCGCACCAAAGCCTTCAATTTTCTAAACTCGGATTTTTGCAAAATTCTGTATAGACGATTTCTTGACAAAAGAAAACTGCCGCAAAAGAAATTCTGCGGCTAGGTTCGTTACTTTGGCTTGCCGTTACTTGGCTTGCATGTTTTCGACTTTGCCAGTGTCTGTCCAAACGCCCGCTTGAATACTGTTTATTCCGCCAGGGTATGTCTTGTCCAACTGCAGAGTTACGATCCAATATGGGTACAATGTTAACGCGTCTGTTCCTTTATTGTGGAAAGTCAACTCAGCTTGGACTGGGCTGTCCAATATTTGGAAGCTGGAGACTTGAGTGCCGTTTGTATTCCACGAGAAGGTTTTTGCAGCTTCTTTGACGGCAAGAATGGCTTGGTCTTTTGAGATGTTGATTTGAGCGTTACCAGCTTTGAATAGGAACCAGTCGTCGGTGAATTTGGTTATTATATGGTTACTGAGTGCCACGTTCATGCTCTTGAAGGTGAAATCGGTTCCGTTTTCTGTGTACATTATGTGCACTTCAGCGCTTGACCCATACGAGACGAGCTTTAGCTTTGTGTTTCCTAAAGTCTGGTCGCTCGCAGTGTCAGTAGCTGATGCTAATAGTTGGGCGGCTTGATCTATGTAAGAGTCGTTCATTACTGCTTGGTATCTGCTAATCAACGCCTTGGTTGCCTGCAGGGGATCGGTGGGTTGCGTCTGTCTGTAGATTGGTGGGAAGTTCGGTGCGCCTTCAAGTTGGACTAGCTGAAATTGTTCGAAGTGGCTGTCCCTGAACACAAGATCCAACTCAAATTTGCTTTGGCTGTTCACAAGAAAGTAGCTAAAATCTTCCTCGACTATGCCTCCCATGTCTTGGCGGATGAACGCGCTGCCTGGGGCAAAGGTCACTTGGTATTGAGTAACATCGATTTGGACAACATCATGAATGATTGTTGCGGCTAGGCTTCCTGATGGGGTCCAATGTAGGAGCTTGTCATTTTGGGCGGCTACGGAGTCGTAGTTGGTTTTTAATTTGCTATAGTCAGTAGACAGCTGGTTAATGGATGAGTATTGTACCATGGAGAAGCTTGCGAGAAACACGATGCCTATGATGAATGCTGCGTAGAGCGATTTCCATCTCAGAGGCAAATTTGAAAAACGTTTCTTTTGGGTCTCAGGCAGTTCTTCAGCTCCCTTCATCATAGTGACTGAAGCTTTCCCAAAACTCGAAAGCTCATATTTTCCAGCCTTGTCCTTGAGAACGAGTTCGCCAAGGTTTTCAAGATGGTATGTTAGATGAGAACTAGGAATTGCAAGGACCTCGAGCATCTGAGAAAACGTCATCGTCCTTTCTGAAAGCATCCGCAAGATTTTGCGACGCGCCGGATGCCTCAACGAGCTAAACATCAGTGAATAGGTTTCTTCCTCTGAACCAGACATTCCCTCTCACTACCGAACAGTGTAACTTTGATGCATTATAATTTATCTATAAAGTGCCAAAGTTTCAAGTCAAGAAAACCAAACCAGCAAAAAGTTAGTAGTCTTTTCTTGTGACAAGAAATCTTTACAAGAAGCATTTTATGTGAAAATCCTCTCTGTGGTATACGTCCGAGGCTTCGCAATGAAGAATTTTGCGAATAAACAAAAATGCGAACTTGCAAGAAAACACACAGCACCGATCGAAGCTGAAATGAAATGCATAACCTTCATGGTGTTTGAAGAAGCAGGCAAAACTATACTTCAACCACTCGTGACAAACAAAGAAATAAGACGGATTCAGGAACTCTTACAAAATAAAACCCTCGAAGTTTGGCTATCAAACGGTCAACCTGACATAGACCAATTCGATGTTGCTATCTTGAAATATAAGCAACAGATGCAGCCTTCAAAAATGTGCAGCCAAAAGAAGAATTGTGTGTGTCTGAAAAACCACTTTGAGACCATTGTATCCTGTGAACAATGTCCTCTTGGTGTCGCGGGGGCCGAAGACTAACTTGACTAAGAATATGGCAAAGGACACTAGCCCAGCTTCCCGACTTTTCTCTCAGGTTGTGGAGGCTGGGCTGTGTTTTGATTGTAGGATGGTTTGGTTGGCGATTTTATGAGTAGCAAAGCCCCCTTGTATATGGTTACTTGGCGATGCACCAGAAGATGCGTCGGTAAATGCCTATATTGTAGCTATACGCCCCCGGTAAAACCTGAAGACGCTGAAGTTAACACTAAGTTGGGATACAAAATTGTGGATGAAGTCTATGATTTTGGTTCCCCGTGGTTTGGAATAAGCGGTGGTGAACCACTTGTCAGAGAAGACATTTTTGACATCATTGAATATGCAAAACGCACTGGCTTTGAGGTTAGCTTGATAACCAGCGGGTTCGCATTTGACGAAAGCCGTCTTAATCGTCTCGTCAAGAACGAGGTTCACACAGCTGTCAGTATTGATGGTACCCGGGAATCCAACGATAGGATTAGAGGTAAAGGAAGCTACGACAAGGCGCTGTTTGCAGTGAAAAAGCTGTCCGAAAATGGAATACTGGATTGTATCGTTACTACAATGACAAAGTACAACATCAAAGACATGGAGCATCCGGCGGAATTGGCTGCTGAATATGGCGCCAGAATGGTCGTTTACCACAATCTTGTGCCAGTGGGTCGCGCCGGAACTAACATGCCCGATTTGGCGCCCTCTCCAGAGGAATATGAGACTGCTTTTAACCAAATATATGACCTGCAAATTGCCAATGCAGGAAAAGTCAAGGTCAATGTTTATGCTCCGTTCTACGCCAGAATCGTGCGTCAAAGGAACCCCACTGATTTTTGGGACTGGTTCAGAAACGGGTACTTGGGAAAATGCAGCATAGGCGGAAACTACATGAGTGTAACCGAAAACGGAGACTATAGGGCATGTGGATTCCACGAAGCGCACAGAATAGGAAACGTAAAAGATAAGAAGCTAATGACAGCTTGGACTGAATTACAGCACTCAGATTTGCATCTGAAGCTCAGAGACAAGAGCAATCTGAAAGGCAGGTGTGGCGTTTGCGAGTACCGTGAAATTTGTGGCGGATGCCGAACACGCGCCGAATACTATACAGGCGATCTATTCGAGTCTGATCCAGCTTGTGGTTACATTCCTAAAGTGATGCGAGGGCAATGAGGGTCGCTCAAAAAGAAACATTCTTTTTCTCCTATTTCTTTATAGTGGGTTCAAATCTCACCCCCAGCACCAAGTTCCTTGTCTAACCTTAATCAATATTTATGGGAATAGCAGGAGATAATTTGACGCAGGCACAGATTATGGAAACGAACCTGCGGGCAGCGGCGAGTGATTTTAACTTGGAACCAGTGATAATCGCCAAAAACCTAACTAAGAAATACAAAGACATCTGTGCAGTTGAAGATCTAAATCTGAATGTAGTTGAAGGCGAAATTTTTGGTTTTCTTGGACCTAATGGAGCAGGAAAAACCACCACAATAAGGGTTCTCACAACTTTGGCAAAATCCTCTTCTGGATCAGTTTGCGTTTCAGGATTTGACGTGGAAAAGCAACCTGGCGAAGTCAAGAAAGTCATTGGAGTTGTTCAACAGCATTTAACAATGGATCTTGATTTGAATCTGAAGGAGAACCTGGAACTTCACGGTCGTCTGCATCATATTTCTAGAAAGGAGCGAAATAGCCGAATCGCGGAGTTGCTTGATTATGTTGGCTTAGCGGATCAAAGTACTCGTGTGATTAACGAACTTTCTGGAGGAATGAAAAAAGCAGCCATGATTGCTCGTGCTCTAATGCATAAACCAAAGCTGCTTTTCCTAGATGAGCCAACTGTTGGACTAGACGTTCAGACTCGTCGTCGCATGTGGGATCTGATTAGACGTCTCAACGGAAATGGAACCACCATTTTCTTGACAACTCATTACATTGAGGAAGCTGAAGCATTGTGTCACCGTGTTGGCATTGTGAACCATGGGCAATTAATTGCCCTCGGCAAGCCTCAGGAGTTGAGGCAAAAAATTGGGCTCACAACGGTTGAGGTTTTGGAAGAGGGCGAATCTACTGCTTACAAATATTTTAGTGATAAGGAATGCGCAAAGAAGTTTGCCGATACTTTGCCTCCTGAAACGAAAAGGATCGTGATACGCGACTCGAATTTGGAAGATGTTTTTGTAGAACTCACTGGCACGAAGGTGGGAGAAGAAGAACGTTGAGTATGATCCAAGATATTTACTCGGTTCTTTGGGTTGACTTGCGGTTTCTGAGTCGAAACTGGCATAAAACCCTTGCAACAACACTTATTGCCCCGGTTCTTTACCTTCTGGCATTTGGTTATGGTCTTGGGCGAGGAGTTATCATCGAAGGCCATAGCTATCTTGATTTCGTTGTTCCGGGAATCGTTGCGCTGACGGCAATGACAACGGCTTTTAACGCTGCAGGAATGAAACTCCATGTTGACCGTCTCTTCTTCATGTGCTTTGACGAAGCTTTGATGTCCCCAATCAGTTTGTTCTCTATAGTCGTTGGAAAGACTTTGATAGGTGTCCTTCGCGGGCTCATTAGCACAGCCGCTTTACTTGTTGCTTGCCTTTTCTTTTCGCCTTTGCCGGCAATCAGCCCTCTGTTTTGGTTGACTTTGGTTGTAACCTGTTTTGTCTTTTCTTTCTTGGGGGTGTTGGTTGCTTTAATAGCCAATTCTCATCAGGATATGAGCGTGTTCATGAGTTTAGTGATACTACCTATGTCTTTTTTGAGTGGAACTTTTTTCTCTCTTAGCCAAGTACCGGAAACGCTTAGGGTTGTTCTTCTAGTATCTCCGCTTACTCACACGAGTCTATGTTTGAGAGCGGCCGCTTTAGGACAAGTCTTTCCTTGGTCCTCGCTCGCAGTTCTCTCAGGATTTGGGGTTGCGTTCTTTTTTGGCTGCTTAGCTGTTTTGAAAAGAAAAAGCTTGTGAGATCAAGAGCTCAGATATCCAGAGAAGGAAATAGGATTAAGGGCTGGTTTTCTCTCTTTGTCATAGAGGAACAATGTTTGGTTAAGTTTGATAAATCAGTTGAAAACGAACTGCCAGAAGATAAGGAAGAAGATGAAGATCTCAAAGAAAAAGAAAAGAAAAACAAAGCCAGATTGAGAACTCGAGGACCTTATCGAAAAGCTCACGCTGACTGGTAACTCAAATTACTCGACGCGTTAATTCGGTTATCAATAATAGTTCCACAATATCCGTAACAAAAACTGCTTTGAAAAATACACATGACTCCTTCATTTAATTTTATATATAAGAGCACGATGTAGTTCCACGACAAGATATTCCCCTGCAAGACCCCAAATAATACAGGAGAAAATCCAATCATGTTGAAGCCAGATAACCGTAAAGTCATACTCGACAAAGTAATGCTGGAACACAAATACGAAGAAAGTTCCCTCTTAGAAATACTCCACAAAGCCCAAGAAATCTATGGGTACCTTGACAAAACTCTTCTAACTTACATTGCAAAAGCGCTCAGCCTTCCACCCAGCCATGTTTATGGCGTCGCAACATTCTACAGTTACTTCAAGATGAAGGCTCCGGGAGAGCATGTAGTCACAGGATGCCTCGGCACAGCCTGCTATGTCAAGGAAGTTGACGAAATAATGGTCGCGATAGAAAAAGAGTTCAAACTTAAACGAGGCGGATCCTCACCAGATGGGCGACTTTCCCTGTTTCTCACCCGTTGCATTGGCGCATGTGCAATGGCACCAAACATTATTGTTGACGAAGAGGTTATTGGCAAAGCGACAAAAGACACCGTCCTTGAAAAGATACGCCTTGCTCTCGCATCAGGAGGATTAAAGCCGTGAAGTTAGATGATCTGCAGAAAGTAGCTGAACACGAAGTAGACTTCCAAAGAGCCTACAAATACCGAATCAACGTTTGTTGCTCAAGCGGGTGCGTTCCATTCGGCGCCCTAAAAGTCTTAAAAGCTTTTGATGAAGCAGTAAAAGAATTTGGCGTCCAAAAAGAATGCAAAGTCGCCAGAACAGGCTGTGTGGGCACTTGCTCAGTAGGTCCAGCCGTTGTCATTGAACCTGGAGACTACTTGTATCAGAGTGTTACACCAGAGAAAGTGCGCGAAATTGTGCGCGACCACATAGTTCTAGGTTTACCTGTAAAAAATCTTCTGTACCGGAATGAAGCCTTCTTCAAGAAACAACACCGCTTAGTTTTAAGGAACGCTGGAAAGATTGACCCCTCAAGAATCGAAGACTATATTGCTCAAGGTGGATACTCAGCTATAGTCAAATGTCTTGCAACCATGACTCCCCAAGGAGTAATATACGAAGTCAAGACTAGCGGTCTCCGTGGTAGGGGAGGAGCGGGTTTCTCTACAGGTCAAAAATGGACTCTGGTGGCACGATCACATAACACTCCGAAATACATAGTTGCGAACTTGGATGAAGGCGACCCTGGGGTCTTCGCCAACCGTACCTTGGCCGAGGCTGATCCGCATGCAATTCTTGAAGGTATGTTAATTGCAGCGTATGCTGTGGGCGCTGAAAAAGGCTTCATCTACATAAGAGCCGAATATCCCCTTGCTATTCAAACTCTGCAAAAAGCAATCGCTCAGGCAAGAGCAACTGGTCTCCTTGGCGAAAATGTGCTCGAAACGGGATTTAAGTTTGACCTAGAACTGCGATTTGGGGCGGGTGCTTTCGTAGCAGGCGAAGAGACAGCCATACTTGCTTCTGTTGAAGGTCGTCGAGCTCAACCTCGTCCACGTCCACCATATCCTGCAAATTCTGGGTTATGGGGTAAACCAACACTTATCCAAAACGTTGAAACACTCGCAAACATACCCGTGATAATCCAAAACGGCGGCGTGTGGTTCTCAAGAATAGGGACAGCTGGATGTTCTGGAACGAAGTGCTTCTCATTGACTGGCAAAATAAACAATCCTGGACTCATAGAAGTACCAATGGGTATTACGTTAAGAGAAGTCGTTTATGACATAGGTGGTGGAATCCCAGATGGACGACCTTTCAAAGCTGTTCTAGTTGGTGGTCCATCCGGCGGATGCTTGCCTGAAACTCTGTTAGATCTGCCAATAGATTATGATTCCTTGACTAAGGCAGGGGCTATTATGGGTTCAGGAGGTATCGTCGTAATTGATGACCAATCATGCATGGTTGATACTGCTCGTTTCTTCACGGACTTTTGCGTAGAAGAATCCTGTGGAAAGTGTGTTCCTTGCAGGGCAGGTCTTCCAAAGATCCGAGAGACCTACGACGGAATAATCAAAGGGGAAGGCAAAATTGAAGACATCGCTTCATTGGATAAGTCAAGCAGCTTTATTAAGGAAGCTAGCCTTTGCGGCCTTGGCCAAACAGCGCCTAATCCAGTTTTAACAACTCTTCGTTACTTCCGTAGCGAATACATGGAACATATCGTCGACAAGAAATGCCGCGCAGGAAAATGTTTTAGAGATCTGCCCTCCGAGGAGGCTGAATAATCTTGAGCACTGGACCAATTAAACTCAAAATAGATGGTATTGACATTGAAGTTCCTGAAGGAACCACAATTCTGGAAGCTGCAAGAACCAACGGCATCACCATCCCAACATTGTGCTACCTGGAAGGCTTAACACCTTACGGCGGATGCCGATTATGCATGGTGGAAATACACGGTTCCCCTAAGTTATTCCAAGCTTGCGTAACACCCGCCAACACAGGCATGGATATCGTGACAAACACCGACAAGCTCAAGGAATATCGAAAAATGGCTGTGCAATTAATTCTGGCTGAAAGGACTCACATATGCTCGGTCTGCGTTGCCAATAACACTTGCGAACTGCAGAAACTTGCAAATGAACTTGGCGTAGATCACGTAATGTTCGAACGCGAATGGACCCACGAAACAGTTGACTCCACTCATAATTTCCTGGTCCTAGATCGTAATAGATGTATTCTGTGCACCCGATGCGTACGAACTTGTGATGAAATCGAAGGTGTACACACTTTGGATTTGATGCACAGAGGCAAAGACACTCAAGTCATTGTGGACCTTGATGATGGTTGGGGTGACTCGAGTTCTTGCACGTCATGCAGAAAATGCGCCAAAGTTTGTCCCGTCGGGGCAATTTACGTTGAAAGCGAATCCTTGGAGGATACGAAGGACAAGAATATCGCAAAATTTGTATTATCTCGGAGGTCACATTAAATGGCAGACAAAGTTAGAGTTGCAACCATTTGGCTTAGCGGATGTTCAGGTTGTCACATGTCTTTCCTTGATCAAGATGAAGCACTTATAGACATGGCTAATCAAATCCAACTTGTTTACAGTCCAATTGTAGACGTAAAGGTTTTCCCAGAAAATGTTGACGTAACGCTTGTTGAAGGGGCAGTAGCAAACGAAGACCAGCAAGAACTACTCAAATTTGCCAGGGAACGTACGAAAATTATGATTTCCTTGGGTGACTGCGCGGTGACAGGAAACGTAACAGGCTTGCGGAATGCATTTAATGACAACGTTGAAGCTGTTCTTAACCGCGCATATATAGAAACTGCCGATGTTCAACCTCAAATTCCAACAGAAACTCCTGCACTTTTGCCAAAGGCTCTTTCTCTTCACGAAGTGGTCAAAATAGATTTCTACATTCCTGGTTGTCCCCCTTCTGCAGGTCTTATAAACTACGTCATTTCACAATTGCTCCGTGGATTGCCAGTTAGCATGGAGGGCAAATCCAAGTACGGATAAGCGAGGGATAAGAAATGAAAGAAATTGTGATAAACCCAATTACTAGAATTGAAGGACACGCAAAAGTAACGATATTCCTAGACGACGAATCAAAAGTAAAGGATGCCCGATTCCAGGTCACAGATTTTCGAGGGTTTGAAAAATTCAGTGAGGGCAGACCGTTCTACGAGATGCCTAGCATAACCTCAAGAGCTTGTGGTATTTGTCCTGTAAGCCATCTCCTCGCCTCAGCGAAGGCTTGCGACCAAATTGTGGCAGTGGACGTGCCAAACTCAGCAGTAATGCTTCGACGATTAATGCATATGGGTCAGATGATACAATCACATGCACTGAACTTCTTCCATCTTTCTGCTCCTGACTTCCTTCTTGGTATGGACGCAAATCCAGAGGAGCGAAACGTTTTTGGATTAATCTCTAAACAGCCCGACTTGGTAAGACAAGGAATTAGGCTGCGCAGATTCGGTCAAGAAATTATCGAAAATGTTGCTGGCAAAAAAATACATTCAAGCGAATGGATTCTTCCCGGCGGCGCCAAGTGGCCCTTAACAAAAGAACGCGCTGACTACTTAATGTCAAATTTGCCTGAAGCTTTGACGACTACTCTAAAGACCATAGCTATGTTCAAGGATTGGCTACAAGGCTGCACAGAAGAAGTAGAAACCTACGGAGACTTCCCATCCTACTACTTAGGTCTAATAACTGAAGATGGCGGACTGGAAATGTATGATGGCAACATCCGCATTGTCGACAATGATGGTAACATCGTTAAAGACCAAATTAAACCAAATAAATACGCTGAATACATAGGCGAAGCAGTTGAGCCCTACTCTTTCATGAAGTTTCCTTTCTACAAACCATTGGGATATCCAAATGGCATGTACCGCGTTGGTCCATTAGCAAGGCTAAACATAAGCTCTCACTGCGGAACACCTCTTGCTGATCAAGAACTGAAGGAATTTAAGAAGTTGGGCAAAAATGGGATCGTCCAAAGTACCTTCCACTATCATTACGCACGGTTGATTGAAGCGCTATTTTGCATAGAGAAAACCAAGGAAATTCTCAGAGACCCGGAAATACTATCTGAACGGGTTTGCAGCAAAGCCTTCGTAAATAACAAAGAAGGCGTCGGCATTGCAGAAGCTCCAAGAGGGACACTAATTCATCACTACACTGTTGATCCTCAAGGCATGATTACAAAAGTCAACATGATAATCGCCACTGAGCACAACAACCTTGCATATAACAAAGCTGTCACTCAAGTTGCCAAGAAATACGTCAAAGCTGAAAAACTAACAGAAGGAATGCTTAACAGAGTCGAATCCGTCATCCGCTCGTTTGATCCCTGCCTAAGTTGCGCCACTCACGCTGTAGGATCTATGCCTTTAGAGATACAACTGCTCAACAGTCAGGGCAAATTGCTGGACCGCAAAATTAGGTAGCTAGGAAAGACAGGAAACTTTCCCTTTCCTATTCTTCATTAGTTTGTTTTGTTATTGAGTTTTGAATTATCTGTCTCTAGGTTCCTTTACGATCTTTAACAAATAGCCGTTAGAGAGGTTGATTGTTTGGTCGTCTTTTTACATTTTTTCCGGTGCGACAACTCCAATTATGCTTAGCGCGTTGCTAAGCACGGTTATTATCGATTCTGTCAAAGCGATTCTCGCGGCTGCAAGTTCTGGGGTTCCTGCTTTTATGACTGGTAATGCGTTGTAAAATGTGTTGAATTTGTCTGCTAAGGCGTTTGAATAGTCCGCCATCATGTTAGGTTTTAGGTATTCTGCGCATTCAATGAAAGTGTCTGGGAAATTTGCAAGAGCTAAGATAAGGTCGTGTTCGAGGTTTTCCTTCAAACATTTGTATGATGGTTTTCTAGAGTTCTTGGTGGCTTTTCGAATTATACTACATGCTCTTGCATGGGTGTATTGTACGTATGGTGCGCTGTTGGTTTCAAAATTTAGGACTCGGTCCCATGTGAAAACCACTGGTTTCCCTGGGTCCACGTCCACTAAGGCATACCGAACTGCGCCTATTCCTACGAAGTTTGCGATTTTTCGTTTCTCTTCGTCGGTTAGCTGTGGCGATCGTTTTGAGACTTCTTCATATGCTCTTTGCACTGCTTCATCTAGAACTTCGTCAAAAGTGATGTAATGACCTCGGCGGCTGCTCATTTTGTAGCCTGGTAGCGTGACTAAATTGTATGCGAAATGTACCAATTTTTCTGCTTGCTCGTGGCACCCTAAAGCGTAAAGCGCGATTTTTAACTGCAACTGTGCCAGTGACTGTTCCATTCCGATAACGTTTATCACACGTTCTGCATTGGCAAATTTCCAAAGTGTGTAAGCCAAATCTCGAGTGGTGTAAAGAGTTGTGCCGTCAGCTCTTACGAGTGTTAAAGGTGTGACTTCCTGCTCTTCCCTTAGACCTAATTTGCCTCGCAAGTTCAGAGTTTGGATGACTTTGTCAGCGTCAAACTCCAGAACTCCACCTTCACTGAAGACGAAACTAGAATCACGAAGCTGCGCAAGGACTTTGGAAACCTGACCGCTCCAAACGAAGTCGCTCTCCCAATCCCATGAATCATAAAAAATCTCAACTCGAGCTTGAGTTTTCTGAAAACCGTTTAGACATAAATCACTAACTTCGCGGATAAGCTTCTTGGCGCTCGGTTCACCGTCTTCATAGGCTCGGTTCAATCTATTGATTTCCCCTTCTGGGTTCGCGTCTACTCCGATTTTTTCCAAGAGGGCTTTGAAGAGTTCGGGATATTTCTCTTCCAACTCTGCCGCTATAGTCATCCATTCGTCAAGTTCCTTAGTAATTTTGGCGACGTCTTCGTTTGGCTGCAGATTTTTGGCAATTTCAAACTGTCGTCTCAAATGTTTAAGCTCTATCAAACATGCAGTAATTGTGTAGATTTTGCCGATAAAATGATCTATCTTTTCCTCCGCAGTGGGTTTGCCTAACTTTTCATAACCATAGGCAACTACGCTGCTCTGTCGCCCAACATCGTCGATGTAGTAGTGTTTAGAAACCACATGTCCTCTTGACGTCAGAATCCGGGCTAGGGAATCACCTATTATTGGATTTCGCGCTTGCCCGATGTGGATTGGGTGAAGCGGGTTTACACTAGTGTGTTCTATTATGATCTTTTCTGGTTTTTCAGTTTGAACAAAGCCGTACCTTGCGCCCAAGTTTTTTATTGATTCTATTGTCAATTCTGAGAACTTGGCGAAATCTGCGTAAAAATTGACGTATCCACCTGCCTGTTCAACTTTTGAAATCAACGTGAAACTTGACTTATCTACGGCTTTGGCCAAATGAGCTGCCAAATCAAATGGTTTCTGCTTCAATTTTTTAGCAAGTTCAAAACTTACTGAAGAAGCCAATTGTCCAAAGTTCGGATTAGAAGGCTTACTCATAGGTAAAGCATCAAATTCGACTTCTGGTGCTGTCTTTTTCAGTGCAGCCGATAAGACTGTTTCGCATTCTTTTCGGAACTCTTCGAATGGGTTGTTGGAAGTCATCATGTTCACATCACTTCTGAAATCAATCTTAGTTATTCTCAGGCGATATTTTAAATTGAAAAGCCTGCTTATCTACATAGCTGATGCATAATGGCACCCAAAACGCCAATTATATATTCTGAAAAATGCCTCGGGTACGGCAGTTGGCACGTAGAAGGTCCGCAACGAATCAAGAGAGCTCGCGAAATTTTGTTCGAGAAAGGTTACAGTTTTCTTGAGCCTCAACCCGCATCTGAAGAAGATTTGTTCGGTGTGCATGACGTTGATTACTTATGGAACGTCAAAAAAGGCTTGGTGGAGGACTCAGACACTCCCGCATACCCCAACATCTACGAGCATGCTCGACTGAGTGCGGGCGGTGCAATGCTTTCTTCTAAAGTTAACGGTTTTTCTTTAATGCGACCTCCTGGTCATCATGCAGGAAGAAACGGTGCTGCTTTGGGTGCTTCAACTCGTGGATTTTGTTATGTAAATAACATGGCAGTAGCTGTTAAAGCTTCAAACAAGTTAACTTTAATTTTAGATATTGATGGGCATCATGGTAATGGGACGCAAGAGATTTTTCAAGACGATCCCAAAGTTTGGTACGTTTCTTTGCATAGGCATCCGCATTATCCGGGAACCGGCGCTGTTACGTCTAGAAACTGCATAAATTTTTCTTTGCAGGGTGATTGTGGCGAAAAAGTTTACCTTGAAACTCTCGACAAAGCCTTAGGTGTTCTGAATGCAAATATGTTTGAGTCTGTTGCCGTTTCGGTTGGTCTAGACACTCACCAAGGTGATTTAGCTTCATTAGGTTTGACAAAAAATAGCTATCGAGAAATAGGCCGTAAAATTGCAGGTTTGAAAAAACCAACTTTCTTCGTTTTGGAAGGCGGATATTATGGCGAACAAAACGGGCTTGATATTGACCAGCTTTTGACGGGGTTCGAAGAAAAGCTTTAACGGACTTGAAATTTACCCTGAAAATATAGATTTGACTTACTTGCAAGGTTTAAACTATGTCTAAGAGGCTAAAGAGCCACTGTTTCTTGATGATTTGATCCGTTAGTCTATTCCTTTTTCTTGCTTTTGGCTTTCTTATTAAGTGCTTCAAGTTTCTCGGCAACTTTTGTGCTTCTCTTTTCTGCTTCTTCGAGGAGTGGTTTCCAGTTCTTGTCTTTGACAGCATTTGTCAGTTCTTCACATTGTGCTGGCATCTTTTCGACGGCGTTGTTGAATCTCTTTTCTGCTTCTTCGTCGCTCGTAATTGTTTCTAGGGCTTCTTCGGGACAGAATTCTACACATTGAGGTTCGCCGCCACAGAGATCGCATACTGTCGCTAAACCCGTATCTGAATGGATTTTAACTCCTCCGAACTCGCAAGCTTGCACACACCAGTCGCAGCCTTTGCATTTCTTATCACTGACCAAAACTATTCCTGTTTCTTCTGACTGCGAAAGGGCCTTTTCTGGGCAGGCTTTAACACATTTGGCGTCCTCGCAGGTTCGACATGCCAACGCAAAGTTGAATAGTGGTTTCATTCTTACTATGCGGATTCGTGATTCTATTGGGCTGGATTCACCTTTCTCTTGGCTGCAAGCTAACTCACAGATTCCACAGCCAGTGCATTTGGAGGGGTCAACGGAAACGAATTTTCTTTGAGCGAACTTAGCTGGTGGCATTTCTGTAATCAGATCAGTTTGGTGTATCTAAATATTTCTGTAAAAACCATGGACTTTAAACGGAAAACGTTAACGAGCTCCCCGACGTAGCCCAACAGTGGAATACTAACATTCTGGTTTCCTCTTTAATTCTCCTTGGATTAATTCAATTAAAGTTTAATTTAACAGTCATGGCAAGTATAATTCTGTACAAGAATGTGATCGCTTGCATTTTCTATTCTATGGCAGTTTTGAACTTGCCTCAGCTTCTTAGGAATAACAAATTTCAAATATAAGACATTTAATCACGTGTAACAAAAAAGGTGCACATTAATGAGTGACTATTTCAAGAAGAAGCTTGAACCCATCAAGGTTAAGCCAAAAAGCG
The DNA here is from genome assembly GCA_963825115.1 of Candidatus Bathyarchaeota archaeon. Taxonomy (GTDB): domain Archaea; phylum Thermoproteota; class Bathyarchaeia; order Bathyarchaeales; family Bathycorpusculaceae; genus JADGNF01. The sequence goes on from CAWGRS010000003.1 coordinate 367,829, forward strand.
TAAATCAGCTCTTAACAGAAATGGGCAAAACCGCTTACCAAGGAAGAAAACTTGGCGAAGCAGTCGACGTATGGGAAAACATGGTTAAAGAAAAAGACATAACCATTGCCATGGGATACGCGGGCTCAATGAGCACCGCTGGACAATGGACAATCGTAAACTGGCTAATGGAAAACCGCTTCATCGATGTCCTCGTTTCAACAGGAGCCAACGTAAGCGAAGATATCGTAGACGCCATGGGATTCGGTTATTGGCAAGGCAGCCACATGGCTAACGATGAACAACTCCTCAAAGACGACGTCAACAGATACTACGACGTTTATGGGAAAGAAACTGATTACCGCAAAATGGAAGAACTCGTAACAGACTTCGTCATGACTCTTAAAACTGATTACCCATACTCAAGCGCCGAATTCTTCTACCTTTTAGGCAAATTCTTGAGCAAAAAGAAAATCCCCGCTATCTCAGCCGTTGCGTATGAGAAAGGAGTTCCAATTTTCAGTCCCGCAATGGTTGACAGTGCCTACGGAGAAACATTCTTGATGGCTAAAAATCAAGGGCACAACGTGATTCTTGACAGCGTTAAGGAATTCGACCAATTTATCACGATTGGAACGAAAACCAAAGAGGTTGGTGTTGTTTATATTGGCGGTGGAGTTCCCAAAGACTTGACGCAGCTAATAGCAATATCAGTTTCCCCTAAGACCAACGATCAGGGTGTTCAAGGAAGAGATGGGCACCTTCGCAAAGGTCTTCAAGAATACTACTATCCTCACAAATACGCAATTCAGATCACCACTGATGCACCACAATGGGGCGGACTGAGCGGCTGCACACTAGAAGAAGCCATAAGCTGGGGCAAAATCAACAGCCAAGCAGGAACAAGAGCCGTATGCTACTCCGATGCAACAATCGCGTTACCACTGGTGACGCATGCTTTATGCGAAAGAGTCAAAACAAAACGAAAAGGGCCGGATATGAGCTGGCTTTTCAAAGGCGTTTCTTAAACGCCCAATTTTTCTTCTTTGTTTTACTTTTTGCTTAACCGTGAAAACAACGAACCGGCCATTATTGGCAGAATAACTGTTGCATCGCCTTCAACCATTATGTGTTTAGCTTTTTCGCTGATTTTACCCCACGAAACCGCCTCCCGCGGACGCGCACCGCTCAAGCTGCCATCCCATTCATCTGCCGTGCTGATGTAGACGACGAAGTCTAAGCCGTCTTTGAACTGGTTCCACCAGATAGTGTGGTGCTTGCTGATGCCCCCACCAACGATAAGGGCGCCACTTTTCTTTGCGTCAAAAACCATGTTGTTAAGGTCGCCTTCGTCTTTAAGCAGATTGATCCTAAAATCCTTGTGGTCTTGACTGAAGAACCACAGTTGGTAGCCAACAGAGCCGTCAGTTATACCTGGCACAACAATGGGTATGTTGTTTTTGGCTGCCCAGTAAAGAATTGAGGTTTCGTTGCAGCAGCGCAAGCCTATTTCGCGGCACAGTTCGGTAGTTGAAAGCTCGCGTTTACCTTCTTTGTAAAGGTCTTCAAGCATTGGCATGATTTTCTTTTCGATAACTATGCCGTAGCTGTCGTTAGGCACGAGCACGTTTCCTAAACGGTTCACTCCTTCGTGGTGAAGTTGAGAATCGTTCATGATGAAGCTACCTTTGTAGTAGTCTTTCCAGCATCGCGCCACGTCGTGGTCGAGTGTTCCGCAGGTTGTAATGATGACGTCGACGAGTTTGCGTTTAACAATCTCTTTAATTACGCCTCGCGTGCCTGTGGCTACGATGTCTGCGGTGAATGAGAAGAATTTCACACAGCCTTTTTCACTAATCATGGATTCCATGATGTTAACGCCTGTGGCGAGTTTGCCGGCTGTGAATCCCCATGCTTTCTCCATCTGGTTGACAAGTTCGTTAACGCTCATTTCTTTTGTGTACTCGTAGTCTTTGACGGCTTCTTTCAACGTTTTCAGATCTCCTATCTTTATTGTGATCAAAATGGCTGGGTTGAGATAAATATGTGTCGAAAACTGGAAAATAGAAAGAGGTTTTTGTTACTCTGTTAGGTAATTGATTATTCTTCCGTAAAGATCCTTGTCTTTTTGGTCTTCGTAGCCAGCGTAGATGCTTGGGTTATCATTTACTTCCACGACTACGAATTCTCCGTCGACCTCTTTGATATCCACTCCATAAAGCCCTTTGCCTACGACGCTGCACGCCTTCAATGCAACTTCTCTTAGCCGTGGCGGAATGGTTTCTTTCTTCAAAGCGACTGTTCTTCCCCATACGACTGTTGGTTTTCCTCGAAGTTTGGCGCCGTGTTTCCATCTGCCTTTAGGAATCATGTATTTGCAAACGTATAAGACATCGTTGTTGAGTACTCCAACTCTCCAGTCAAAAGCTGTCGGAGTGAATTTTTGTATCGCTAGAACGTCTGATTTCTTGAAGAAACGTTTTGCCACATCGCGGAAGCTTGTTTCACAAGCGGCTTTCTCTACATATTTGCTAAAGCTAGTGTAAGGCGCTTTGATTACGACGGGTTTTCCAAGTTCTTCGAAAATGTCGTTGATTTTCTTGTGATGTAGTTCATCTTTGTTCAAAAATACAGTTGGAATTCTCGGTACGTTATACTTTTCAAATAGTGCATATTGATGAATTTTGTTTCCACATATCGTTATTGATTCAGGATCATCAATAACTTTCAATCCTAGTTCCCAGGCAGTTTTCGATACAACGTAGGATGTATTTAACGGGTCAGTTGTCGCTCTGATGAAAACCGCGTCGAACTTTGAAACGTCGGAAACGTCTTCGCGAAAGAGAAAATGGAATTCTTGACCTTTCTTTTCAGCAGTGAGCTTGAAATTTTGGAGCGCAGCATCTTCTCTGGGGTCAGTGAAATTGTATTTTTCAACAAAACAGGCGATCTTAGACACCGAAGGGTTCACCTTGCTCTGAAATGAGCGAAACCTCTCTGGATATCATTTGCAAATCTTGCTCTGAAAGCTCCTCTTTGCTTACGGGTTCCAACCCGCAAAGATAAGCTTTGCCGTCTACTTTTTGTACATGAAGTTTGCAGACTGGTATTCCAAAAATCTCGTAGACTTCAGTGCTGATTTTCTGTATTTCAACGTCTTTGTTGCATTTGCCGAAGAAGGATTTGAAGGTGAAAATCTCGCCTTTGAGAGGTTGGACACATACGGCGAACTTGTAATTCATCCCTAAACTCTTCATAGCACGATACAATGCACTTTTGTTATTTGCGGTTTTGTAGCCGTCGTAAATAAACGGGTTAACTGCAAAAACGATCACTGGAAAACCAAGCTCGGAAATTATCTTCTTTACGGAATCAGTAACTAAAAAAGGCAGTGTCGGAACTCCTGCCCTGGCCGCTCTGAGGAGCAAGATTGGAGTTCTACTAGAATCTATGATGTTTTCACATGAAGGTATAACTGGATTTCCAAGGACTTCGGCATGTAGAGAAACGTAGTATCCAGTTTTCAAATAGCGATAATCATTGCTAATATTGAGCGTGGGTTCTTTGATTGAAGCATCTAGAAACGTTGCGGGTTTCATTACGTGCGAATCTGTGGTTAGGTCGATATTTGAGACGACCAACAACTAATTAGACACCAGGTGATCGAATCCTCGATATTGGCTCAGTCTTATTTAAAATTAACTGTGTGCTGAAAGAGCATTAATCCGTCTTAGAATGTCTCGAATAATGACTCACATATTGAAAGCATCTTCAGACTTGTATTTATTTTATATTAACTTGTGACAGCAGTCTCAGAGTTGATTTTCTTCAGCAGTGTGTCTTCTTAATAAGAAATTTTGGCGGATGATGGAATTTTTCCTAGAACTTTTGAGGTTGCTTTCTCCACTTTTTCGCGGTTTTCTGCGTCAGTGTATACTCGCAGTATGTTTATGAATCCTTTTAGGGTTTCAAAAATCTTTGAAATATCACTTAGCCTGTACATCGTTTTCGCGTTTGCCCCGCTCTTGCTGAAAACTGGGATTTCCATGTTTTCCATTAACGCGCTGTGGTGGTAGGGTACCGAAGGTACTGTAGGCACATCGATGACTACAGATTCCGCTGTCACGCCAGCTTCTTGAGCAATTTCGGCCTGAACTTGTTGTCTGTAGGCGTCTCTGCTAAAAATGTTTGAAATCATAGTGTCTTTGTTGTAAAAAGTTCGTTCGTAGGCGCATTTCAGCATTTTACGCCTTTCCAAATTTTCGATGATTCTTTTGGATTTTTCGCATTTCTTAGCCGCGGACCAAACCGTATAATCATCCATTTCCAAGTATTCTTCCGGGGTTTTAAAGCAGGTTAAGCCAAGTTCTTCGTTTGCTTTCTCCATGGCTGTGGCAAGCATGATTTGGGCTGCTCTTCCTACGCGGTGGAAATAGATGCTTTTGAACGACTCAATTCTGGCAATGATAAACGATTCCAAGGCTGATAGTGCACCCAATTCAACTGCGAGATTTTCGCCAAGCACATCCAATGCGTGGATTAACCGAAATACGTCAATGAATCCGTATTCGGCACCTGTATGGTATGTGTCTCGCACGATGAAATCTTGTTTATCAACGTCTACCGCGCTGCTAATAACTTGGTCTAAGAAGGCCCTACCCGGTTTGTGGAGCTTCCCCACAGCGAGTTTTGCTACCTCTTCTGGTTTGTAACCCAGCTTGGATAGTTTGTCTGATACTTCGCTTTTCTCGATTAGCCAAGAAGTGATGTCTTCATGAGTTCGATCTAGATCTCTAACTAATAAATGCTCAAAAACGTGGGAAAATGGCCCGTGCCCAACATCATGCAAAAGTGCTGCAATGCGTGCAATTTCTGCTTCTTCATCACTTACAACTTTGCTTATGTTTGGGTTCTCAAGCACTTTTCCTGCGAGGTACATGACTCCAATGCAATGTTCAAATCGTGTGTGATTTGCCCCTGGGTAAACATATTCTGATCCCGCTAGTTGCCGTAATCTTCGTAGCCGCTGCATGGGATACGAGTCTATAATTGTTTTTTCTGCTTCCGTGATGTAGACGTATCCGTGAACAGGATCTTTAATTTCGCCCCAGTACGCTTTTGGCATGTTCTTTCACTCTGAGTTAGATTATTATTTATGCATCTCGCCATTAATCCTTACCCGTTGTTGATTCACCTAGGTTGGCTGTAGGTATGGAACGAAAAGGCTCTTTCATCGTTATCGAGGGGTTGGATGGCTCGGGAAAAACTACTCAGGCAAAGATCCTTGTAAGAAAGCTCAAGCAAAGTTATGACGCTGTTTTTACTGCAGAACCCAGCCAAGGAAAAACTGGCAAGTTTATTCGAAACCGAGTACTGTATGGAGAAAAAAGGTCTCCAATAGTCGTAGAAGCCCTGCTTTTTGCGGCAGACCGAATTGAACACATCCACGATGAAATAATGCCCAAGTTGGAAGAAGGACGATTAGTGGTTTGTGACCGTTACATTTACAGCTCATTTGCGTACCAGGGAAGCGCTGGGCTCAGTCTTGACTGGATTCAGACGATAAATGAGAATGCGTTGAAGCCCGATCTTTCGTTGTTCATTGATGTTAACCCTGAAGTTGTACTTAGCCGGTTGAAGCGTAAGAAAAGTGTCATGGAGAATCTCAAGATTCAGCAAAAAGTTCGCGAAATATATCTCAAATTTGTTGCAAACGGTGAGCTTAAACTGATTGATGGGGGCAAATCAAAAGGAGAGGTTGCTCGAGAAGTCGCCGACGAAGTCATGAAATTTTTGAAAGTGCCAAGCTAATCTTGTTCGATTTGTCTCAACGTTCTTTTCGCCGAAAGTCCATTCACTTTGCGGACTATGAAAGCCTCGAGGTCTTCAGGCGAGAGGTATCGTGGTCCTCGCTCGTGAAAAATTTGCATGTCCACAATCCCTTTATCCCCAAAACCCATTCGGAGCATGTAGTAATCAAATTTTAGTGGCCTTTTGATTTTCTGTTCAATGTTTTTGTAATAACGTATCAGACAGAACCAATCCATAGTTTGCAACGATTCCTTGGCTAAAGAGTTTTGAAGTTTCTTGGATTCTTCTTCGTTCAAGTAACAAAAATTGCCGCCATCTGCGATTCCGAATTCGAAAATCACTTGGCTATTTGGGATCGTGGGGTTCCCGACTTCTTCAAAAGTTAATGTTTCCTGGTTCATTTTTTGGAATGTTTGAGCGATTTTTTGTTGTAGTTTTTTTCTTGAGAGGGTTGAGGAGAAGGTTTCTGTTCGGTGAATGTTAAGAGGAAAGTTGTCGTAGATCCCGAGCATCTTTGTTTAGTTCTTCTTCATTCTTTTTACTTTTTCTAGACTGTTTAGTAATTCGCTGAGAGCATTGGCTAGTTTTTCCAGTTCCTCAATATTGTCGGTTTTTTGGATTTTGGTTTGTAGGTCTTGAACTTTTGCCATTAATGTTGCTTCAAGTGCGTCGAATGCTACGTTTGTAGTGGTTTTGGTTGATTCTTTGCCTTCCTTTACTAGTATGACTTTTTTTTCGTCCTTGCCGCACCATAAAGTGCCATCTTGTAATCTAAATAGCGGGGATGAACAAACTGGGCACGCTAAATCTGTTAGAGTTGCTCCTTGGCGTAGCAAGTCTGCCATTCTTTTTATGTGTGTCTCGTCTGTTTTGCTTTGCAATATAAGGACCCCAAAGTAAATACGTATCAAAGCTTATATAATTTGGTTATCGCGATTTTAATAGGTGCGACTTATGGTGCGAAAAAAGAAAACTGAAGAGTATGAAGAAAGAACAAGGCAAGCTTTGATTGTGCTTGGGCAAGTCTCAGAAGACAGCACCACACCACGCAACATTAGACGAGCTGCCAAAGATTCCATGACTGCTCTAGAAAGTAAAGAGTATACTTCAGCAGTGCGGGCTTCAAATGTCATAAGCATTTTGGATGAGATTCTCCAAGATCCCAACATGCCCGCCTACACTAGGGTTAAGCTTTGGAACATTATGAGCTTAATAGAAGCAATAAAAGATTAGTTGAAAGCTGGAAACTTTGGGTGCAGTGGAAAACTTGAATGTTTTTCGCTATGACAAGGTGAAATTAGAAAAAGTTGAGACTGACGGCGCCTCAAAGGTAAAGGTTCGATGGCTTATAACAAAAGAAATGGGTGCAAAGAACTTTGCAATGAGGGTTTTCGAAATTGAACCGAACGGTTTCACTCCACTGCATACGCACGCTTGGGAACATGAAGTTTTCGTTTTGAAGGGTGAAGGTCAACTATTTGACGGGAAAAAAGTGACTCCCTTTAAAGCGGATGACGTTATTTTTGTTCAGGCTGATGAATGGCACCAATTTAAGAATACTGGCAAAGCCGGGCTAGAATTCATTTGCCTCATACCGAATCCAAAAGAATAGTCATTAACACCGCGGCATTTTGGGAAAAGCTTGACACTTTAATCATTTTTACTTATCTTTTGGCTCAGATGGCTGTTTTTGGGGCAGGTGGTAGCCTAGTGCCAGGGCTCCGCCGATTACTCCTAGTATCACGCCGATAAGGTAGCCTCCGCCTGCGAAAATGGTTAATACAGAAAACGCGATTACTGTAATTCCGCCTTCTCTTACTCTTCCAGTACGTATCAGAAATGCTCCAAGTAGTACCATTATTCCGAGGATCAAGGTGACTATGCCTAGAACTTTGATGTCTATTCCCCTAAGTGAATGTCTGCGAAGTTCACCTATACCGAGCTCCAATCCCCATTGAGTGCGAATAATGTGCAGTGCTCCCTGAATAGTTATGAGGGCGCCTGAGACTATCGACAAAATAAAACCAGTTCTGACCTGCCCCTGCACAAATCATCACCAAATAAACAACTGTTAACATAGTTTAATAATTGTTCTGATCCAGGTGAATTGGGAAACAAGGAAAATTAAAATATAAAAGTCCAAACACCCTGAGGAAAGAAGCAAGCGTAAAAACTGTTGTTGGCCCAAGAAATGACAAAAAGTTCCACATATGTCAAATCCCTTTTCGTTGTTGCGGTTGCTCTATTGATTATTCTGAATCTATACACCTTTATTCTGGCCTATCCCGAGAGCCAGACTCTTACTCCAGGAATTACCTCTTCAGGTAGCATTTTAGCGAAGGATTTCTCGGCTTATTACATTGGCGCTTGGAGGCTGTGGAACAACCCCTCGCACATCTACACTACAGGAGCCTTGAAAGATGGAGAGCCAACTATTCTCCCACAACCTGAAGCCTACAAATACTTGCCATCTTTTCTTCTGCTTGCATCTCCTTTGCTTGCGTTGGATTATCAGCAAGCTCTTTTGGTTTTCAACATCTTCCAATTTGCTCTCCTTCCTTTGATGGCTTTCCTTCTTTATCGTCTCCTTGGGAAGAAAGGACTGTTATTGACTTTCGTTGTGATGGCTATTGCTTTGTTGCAACCGTTTCCTACGGTGAACTGGGGTTTTTCTGTGAGTTATTATTGGCAGTGGGGAGAAGGGCAAGCAAAAGTTATTGAAACTTTTCTTCTTTTGCTCTCGTTTTACTTTGGTTTTCGGGGAAGACCTTACTTATCGGGGATTGCATTGGCATTTGGATTTTTTGACCCCAGATTTGGTCTCTTGGCTTTGCCACTTTTCTTAATGTATAATTGGAAAAGGCTCAAGGCATCACTCGTGAGTTTCGTTGGGACTTTGGTCTTGTCTAACTCTATGCTTCTTTACACTGGAGTCGGATTCAGTTTTCTGAATATGGTTTCAAATCAGGCTTTTACGACGCCTCTTTACTATTACTCACTGATTCCTTTTTTTACGCTGCTTTCTTTGATTGCGATTAATTTGAAGGAAATGATTGTGACCTTTGACTACCGCAAAGTGCTTGGGCGATATACAGAAAACTGGAAAATTTAAAAGACCCAGGTCCTTTTTTGCGTTTGCCATTGTTTGTGTCTTGCCTCTTCTTTGGGTTTCGCTAAAAATATATGCTAGTGGTTGCATCTAATTCTGGGTTTCAGGGAGTTAGTGTCCCTATGAAGTATGATGTTATAATTGTCGGTGCGGGTCCAGCAGGGATCTTCTCAGCTTTGGAGTTGACGGAAAAGAACAACCTTAACGTGCTTGTGCTTGACAGAGGTCCAGAGATTGATCAGCGCAAATGTCCCTCAAGCAGAGGTTTAGAATGTAAACATTGCGAACCTTGTTCGATCCTATCGGGATGGGGTGGTGCTGGCGCCTACAGTGATGGTAAGCTTACTTTGTCAAATGAGGTAGGTGGCTGGCTAAACCAGTACATTTCTGACAAAGAACTTACTGCCCTTGTAAAGTACGTTGATGACATATACCTAAAGTTTGGTGCTAGTGAACAAGTTTTCGGTGCCGAATCTGATGCTGTGGATGAAATCGAGCATCAAGCAGCCGCGGCAGGACTGAGACTAATCAAGCAAGAAGTTCGCCATATGGGAACAGAGAAATGCGCTGATACTTTGCGCATGATGCGAAAGGAACTGAATGACAAAATCACGTTCATGCCTCAGAACCGACGTGAAAGGACTGATTGTGGAAAACCACACAATAAAAGGAGTAGAGACTGAAAAAGGTGAAAAGTTCCTTGGTAAATACGTGATCCTCGCACCTGGCAGAGGTGGCGCAGAATGGCTTCAAACCGAGGCTCAAATCCGAGGCTTGAAAACAGTTAATAACCCTGTCGACGTGGGCGTACGCGTTGAAGTTTCCGCAACAGCAATGGAGAAGCTTACCAAGGTACTTTACGAGCCCAAGCTAATTTACTACTCTAAGCTTTTTGACGATATGGTCCGGACCTTTTGCGTTTCTCCTTACGGGGAAGTCACAACGGAATCCTATGACGGGGTTTTGACAGTCAACGGCGGAAGTTATGCAGAAAGAAAAACGGACAACACGAATTTCGCCATCCTTGTAAGTACGTCTTTTACAGAACCATTCAAAGAACCGATAGCCTACGGGAAATACATCGCTAGGCTTTCAAATCTGCTTAGCGGCGGCGTAATGGTTCAGCGATTAGGAGACTTAGTTGCTGGTCGCCGTAGTACACCCGAACGCTTGGCCCGAAGCGTGGTAATACCCTCACTGAAAAATGCTACTCCAGGGGATCTAAGCTTCGTGCTGCCCTATCGATACCTCCAAGACATACGCGAAATGCTCCAAGCTCTTGACGTAATCGCCCCAGGAGTCCACTCGAGAGACACGTTGCTTTATGGAGTGGAAGTGAAGTTCTATTCTTCGCATCTGCAGCTAACCAATTCGCTGGAAAGCAAGATGCAGAACATGTTCACTATTGGAGACGGTGCCGGTGTCACTCGTGGTCTTATCCAAGCTTCAGCTTCAGGCGTTATCGTGGCAAGGGAAATCCTGAAACGTGAACACTTGAAGGTCTGAGAATGGATACAATAGCCCAAGAAATTAAGTGCAGCCATTGCGGTGGTCCAGTTGACTTCAAGCCTGGAGAAATCATTGCTACCTGTAAATATTGTGGCTTCACAACGGTTATCGAAACTGGTCAGGCTTTCACCTTCGAACATTCTCTAATTCTGAACAAGTTTGATCAAACAAGTATTGAAGAATCAATAAAGGATTGGATGAATGGTGGATTTCTAAAGCCCGGCGATCTGGTTCGAAAATCAAAAATTAACGAAAAGAATCTTGTTTACTTGCCGTTTTGGGTTGCTTCAATCCAAGCTAAAACCACATATAAGGGGATATTCGAGCGCATTGCTCCCGCTATTGTCAAAGAAGGCTCTATTGATAAAGAATACGATTGGTTGGTTCTCGCAAGGGAAGCCTCAGGTTTTCCCACTCGTGAATATGAGGTTCCTCTTGAAGGAAAAATCCCGTACGACTTTCGAAAAATAGAGGCTTTCGCAAAACTTCTAAACAGTGAAATCGACAGGGATGCCGCTTTGGAACTTGCTCGCCAACAGATCGAGGCGAACCATCGTTTCCTGCTTGAACAAGACGTTGACAAAATCATAGAGCTGAAAACAGAAATTACCCTAAAACAAATTGTCTATCTTCACGCGCCAATATGGTTTGTCAAGTATGAATACAAGGGTAACGCTTATCAGCTGTTAATCGACGGCGCCACTGGAAATGCTTTAAAAGGTGACATACCTTCATTAAGATTCTAACGCCTGTTCTCATTAACAAACTTTAAGAGCAACCCTCTATTATCAACGAATATTAAAAAAGGCGGAGATTAGAAAATGAGCGAGAAAAAGGATTTGTATTCAGACGTGAAAAGTCAAATGCGCCTTTCTGAGCGCATTGAAGCATTCATTCCGGGTTTCCGAGGTTACAAAGAAAAAGAATTGCGACGTGAAAGCGACAGACTGTTGAGAAATCAGTTGTACTTGAAACTCTCCGTGGCTAAAACTGACGTTAGAACTATTGCACAAAAGTTGGCTGATCGCCGTTATTTAGATGTCATGACAGATATGGATCGGCTGGTCGCGAAAATGGATCGTGTCGTTGAAAAAGTTAATCACGCGTCTTACGGTTACACAGGGTTTTTCGACGCGGTCAAGGTTAAAGAAGAAAACTTGGATAGAATGATAGATTTCGACAGTAAACTAATCGATGAGATTACCGCGTTATCGACTGAAATAGACGCCTTCAAAACTGAACTCGCTGGCGGTGTGACCAGTAACTTGAAAACTAGAATACAGAATGTGGCTGACAAACTTGAGGGTTTGGAAGACACGTTTGATAAACGCAAAGAAGTAATTTTGGGAGTGAACTAAAATGCCCCAAGTAATAGAATGGGTAAATGCCGGCGCAGACGACATAATTTGGAGATACCCCAACGAAGATATTACATGGGGCGCACAGCTAATCGTAAAAGAATACGAAATGGCGGTATTCTTCAGGGATGGAAAAGCTTACGACGTTTTCAACGCGGGCAGGCATACGCTAACAACATTGAATCTGCCTCTGATTACAAGTTTGCTCACTCGACTATTAGGATTCGGTGGCAACAAGCCGTTCAAAGCCTCGGTAATATTCATCAGCACCAAAGTTTTCAATGGCAAATGGGGCACACGCGCACAGACAACAGAGTTAGCTCCTCTGCAAGTGTTTGGGCAGTTCCTGTTCAAAATCGAAGACGTTTCACTGTTCGTTAACGAGGTCGTAGGTGGACAAAATGCGTACACAACAGAAGACGTCAACAACTTCCTTCGAGGCTTTCTCAACGAAAAGATAATTGGTGAACTCTCACATTACGATTTGGTCGCAGTCTTCACTAGGCTTAGCGAGACATCAGTAATTGTCAAGAACTCGGTCTTGGACTACTTCAAACGGTTGGGCATCGAATTAACCGACCTACGTTTCGAGGGCATAGATACCACACCTGAATATCGTGAAAGGTTGTTTTGGCTCAAAACTGGAGGAACTCCCGCTGACACAGTTCTTCGCATGGAAACGGTGAAAAATGCAGCTCAGTCCTTGGGGCAATCTGGTGGCGGAGGTGCAGGCTTAGGCACTGGTATGGTACTTATTCCCCAAATAATGACTCCAACGGGCCAGACGCAGGCGCCCACTGCTGCGCTTGTGATATGCCCCAAATGTGGCTCACACGTTCCGGCGACGTCTAAGTTCTGTCCTGAATGCGGAACCTCTCTTACGCCTCCGGCAGCTGCAACTATAAACTGCCCCAAATGCGGTCACTCAATCCCTGCGAGCTCTAAGTTCTGCCCAGAATGCGGTGCTACAATATCGTAGGATGGCTAAGCAATGTCTGAAGGTAAACAGCAGCTCCTCACAATCGGCGTCTTTTTCATAATCGCCGTTGTGGCAATACTTCTCTTTGTGGCCAACATCATCAGTTGGACTCTAATTATTCCGGTGGTTCTTGTACTGTTTGGAATTTGGATGTTGGTTTTGGCGGCGATGAGTAGGGCGAACCCGCAGAAGTATGCACGTGATACTTTCAGCACGGTAAGTATGGGTGTACTCTTGATAGCCATAGGTGGCGCATGGTATCTGTTCCCCATAAACTGGCTTTACTCGCTGGTTTTAATACTGCTCCTTTGCGGCGCAGTGGCCATCGCTGCGGCGATGAGACGCAAGTAGCTCCGAGGGTTTTTTCCCTCTAAACCTTTTTTTATTCCAGTATGCAGTCACACTTGCAGAAGGCTCGAGCTATGAGTGAAGAGACTATCGGTCGCGGCACATGGTATGACATGATGGCTAAGAAGGTGATTGAAAGGGAGCAAACGCTTGGCAGGAACATGGACAAGATTAGGACCGAAATGGGTCTTGGTGCTTCCGGATTTCCACACATAGGAAGTCTCGGAGATGCCGCCCGTTCCTTCACAGTTACGTTGGCATTGAGGGATTTGGGCTTCAATTCAGAACTTGTTGCCTATTGTGATGACAAGGACGGCTTGCGCAAGGTTCCGGCTGGGCTGTCAAAGGATCTTGAGAAGTATCTTGGTTTTCCAGTTTCAAGTATTCCTGATCCGTTTGGGTGCCATGAGAGCTTCGGTAAACATATGAGCTCTCTGCTTCTTGAGTCTTTGGATAGATGCGGCATCGAGTACCGTTATTTTTCGGCCAAAGAAGTTTATGAAAAGGGTATAATCCTGCCTGAGATCCGAACAATATTAGCAAACGCGCAGAGAGTTGGGGAAATTGTCAAACAAGAAGTAGGGCAAGAACGATACACAGAACGGTTGCCTTTCTTTCCAGTTTGTGCAAAATGCGGTCGAATATACACCACCAAAGCTTACAAGTTTGAACCCGAAACCGACAAAGTCCTATACAAATGTGAAGGGTTGGAGATTAGAGGGAGGCTAATTGAAGGCTGTGGTCATGAAGGGGAAGCAGATATCACTCGTGGTGAAGGTAAATTAACTTGGAAGGGCGAATTCGCCGCTCGATGGAAGGCTCTGGACATTCGCTTTGAGGCATACGGTAAAGACATTGCTGATTCTGTTCGCATTAATGACCGCATATGTATTGAAGTCCTAGGTTATGAACCGCCAAGCCACGCCAAATATGAGATGTTCCTGGACAAAGGTGGAAAGAAAATCTCCAAGTCGGCGGGCAACGTTTTCACCCCTCAGGTGTGGTTCCGTTACGGTAGTCCGCAGTCGCTGCTGCTACTTATGCTTAAGCGTTTCGTTGGTACTCGTACATTGGATGTTTCCGATATCCCCGCATATATGAATGAACTTGATAACCTCGAGGATGTTTACTTCGGAAAGAAGCAAGTCAGTGAAAGGGAACTTGCTAAGCTCAAGGGATTGTTCGAGTATTGCTGGGTACTGAAACCACCCGTCAAACCGAATGTGCATGTTCCTTATAATCTGTTGGCGTTTCTTGTGAAGATGGCTCCTAAAGATTGCCAAGACCAGTTCATAACTGAAAAATTGCACAGCTACGGTTACTTGCAGAAGAATCAGCTAGTAGATTCAGGATTGAAACAGCGAATTGAATACGCCTCTAACTGGATTCTTGATTTTGAAGAAATTAAAGAGACTCCTGTAAGTCTAACTGAACAAGAGAAAAAGGCGATGACCCGCCTGATTGATGTCCTTGAAAACGCCGAAGACCCAGACGTGATTCAAAACGGAATCTTCAACTCTGCAAAAGACAATAGTTTACAGCCGCGCGATTTCTTCAAGATATTGTACACAATTTTGATGGGTGCTCCACAAGGACCGAAATTAGGACCCTATGTGTTGGCTATGGGCAAGCAAAACGTTATCGCGGCGTTGCAGCGTGCACTCTGCAAAAAATAGTTTTTTTAGGTTTCTGCAAAAGCAATTTGAAACAGTTTCATCGAAAATTGAGTTTGAAAAAAAGGAAAAAGGGATTTTTTGTTTTAGATTTCTTATTTGCGTCTTCTCAGGATGAGTGCTGCTGCCGCTGCTACGATTATGACTACTGCTGCACCGATTGCAATGTAGGTTGCTGTTGGCATGCCGCTAGTTGGTGGCTCTACTGCTGGGCTCGGCGATGGTGAAGTTGGTGTTTGCGTCGGGTTGTTGTTGGAGCAGTGGTTTGAGTTGGTGCAGTTGTTACGGCTGGTGCGGCTGAGGGTGCTGTGGAGACTACGAATGAGGTTCCTGCTTTGCTGCTGTAGTATGAGTTGGTTCCTGCGAAAGTTGCTGTGATCGTGTATAGTCCTGGTACTGGTGGAGTCCATGACATTGCGTAGTTGCCCAAAGTGTTGCTTGTTGTTGTGCCGATGTCTTGGAAGTTGCCGTTAGGGTCTGTTGCAGTTAAGTGTACTGGTACGCCTGTTGCGTTTGTGGGCATTGGCTGTTGGCTATAGAGATAGTTCATCCATGGTGTCATGCTGTCGTCAGAAATTGCTGGAGTGCCTGCAGCTGGAATGCCAAGGCATGTTTGTCCTGGAGACTGGTCAGTTATTGTGCCCTGGATCAGCACTGGTGTACCCTGCGGAACTGCTGTAGCTGGAGCGGTAACTGTTGTGGCTGATTGTCCTTTGTTGTAGCAGTATAGTTGATTGTCGTATGCGTTTGGCACTACGAGGTAGCCGTCTGTTATGAGGCCATTCGCGGAGTTTGTGATTGCGAAGGATGGTGTACTCCATATTAGTTTACCTGATGTTGCGTTTACGCAGTACATTTGACCTCCGTGGAAGAGTGGCGGGCTGTATAGGTGGCCTCCCATAAGGAAGAGCTTTCCATCGGCAATTGTCAGAATGTTTGCAATAGGCCAGATGCCGTAGGGAGTGTCGTATCCGCTGGTTCCGGTATTCCAACTCCATTTGAGAGTGCCTGTTTGGACGTCAAAGCAATTTACGTATCCGCTGAAATCTGCTGTGTACATGTTGCCGTAGGCAATGATGGATTGGGTGATGTAGTAGCCCCATGGGTTTTCGGGTTGTCCTATTGAGACTGGTCCCCATAGCTTCTGTCCTGTTGCGATGCTGTAGCCATTGAACGATTGCGTTTCATAGGTGAAAACGGTGAAGACTCCACTGCCCATAGAACTCTGGGATACTCTGCACCATGCTGGTTGCGCTAGCGATGTAGGTCCCCATAGGATTTGTCCTGTAGTTGGGCTGTAGGCTTCCGCAACAATGTATCCTGGTTGCTGGAATCCAGTTTGTGGTCCTGGTACGTTGGTTACGAGTAGTATTTCACCGACTCTGGTTAGGGATAGAGGGTTGTTTACTCCAGAGGCTTCAGCGTAATATTTGTCGATGTTTACAGCTGTTCCGTTGGATGCGGTCATGGTGGTAACCATAGGTATTGACCATTGTTTCCCGTAGGCCCAGAGAATTTGCGAGTTTAGAGATGGGCTCCATCTCCAGCTTTGCTGGTCGCCTCTGCCGGATGGACCAGCGAGGACGGCTCGAGTTGAGTTCCACATGTTCATTGTCATGTTAGAGCTGTCAATGTAGTATCCTAACAGTTCCCCTGCTGGTCCATAGGCCCATGTTGGAGTGGTGGCGTTTACAATGCTTAGTATCATCTTTCCTTTCATTGCATCGTACATGCCAAAAGTGCTGCCTGTGTTCGGGGCAACTGTTGTCTCAACGCTCCAAAGATATGCAAGACCTCCGAATTGGTTGGGTGATACATAATCGAATACTTGACCCAATCTTAGCCATGCATTGGTGTCTTTTTCCCAAAGGGTTTTTCCTGTGCGTAGGTCTTGGGCGACCCATCCGTATTGGTTGGTCATGCTTCCTGGGATGATGACGTGGTAGAGTACGCCGTTGATGACTATGCCTGCGAATTTGCATTCGTATTGCGCTGTTGAGTAGTAATTGCTGTCTATTTGATTTCCTCCGTATTCGCCTCCAATTAAGCCTCCGGGTGCATAGGGTGAAGTCCAAACTATGTGACTACTGCTTGGTGCTGTGGTGAATGGTGCGAAGTTTGAGGTTGAGTTGTAGGTGCATCCAGCGTTTCCTCCAGTTCCGCCTCCCATCCAGTTTCCTGCTATAGTGTACCACAAGGTGTTCTGAGCAAAAATTGGTCGTTGCCAGTAGCCATCTGGAAGTGGAGTATCCTGTAAACCTTGCACTGGCGCTGACTGCACGGTTACGGACTCTGTTCTGCTGGTGCTAGGTTGATAATAGTCGCCGATGCTTTGTGAGTTCGTGATTTGTCCGGTGGGGTTAAGGGCTCCAGCTCTCATTATTTGTCCTGGGAAGTTGAAAACGAAGCTCCATGTGCCTAATTGGTCTGCTTTGATGGTTGTGAAGGCTCCTCCAACGTCGTCTGATTTAAACGGTCCAAGTGTGGTTACTGAGGCATCGGGCTTTGTGACTTTTACGGTGAAGTTTTCCCATCTGTCGCCGTAAGCGCCGTTTGCCGTTGAAGGTACTTTGTCAATCCAGAAGTTAACGAATATGAATTGACCAAGACCGACGGGGTCCGGTTGAATGCTGATGAAGGCATATGTTGGAATGGTCCATGCAGGTGTGTGCGCGCTAGACATTGGCAGAATAACAGTCGAAGCAGCCATAGCCAATACAAGAACCAAGGCTATGGTGCTGCTTCTAAATTTAGGTCTATTCAATAAGGGTTTCATTTTTTCTCTCCATATCGAGGTTTATGAACCGTTTCTTTGCAATGATTTGGTATTTATAATTTTGCAGAATCAAAGCCATGAATCGGCGCAAAGAGCCAAACCAGAAAGAAATTCGGGGCAATTTTGTCCTGTTTAGGTTTGTGCAGATCATTACTCAGTTTTGAGTAGTTTTGGGGATACCCTAGCTCCAGCCCAACACGAGCTACGTGTAGAAGCTTGATTTTACAGGAGAGGGTGACTTACGCTCTTTGGTCAGGTTTGGGTTGAGGCTGGAAGTTTGCGGTTCCGTTTTTTCTTGGATTTGTTCTCCAAATCTGGAAAAAGGAAAGCCCTGCGTAATGTTTAAATCTGTTATCGACTATTCGATATCGAATAGACGATATAAAATGTTTGGAATGAGAAGAAGAGGCTGGCTGCGTCCGTGGATACTTTCCATGCTTGATGCAGGACCCAAAAACGGGGCCGACATAATAAGCGAAGTCGAAAAAGCAAGCATGGGCTGGTGGCGACCATCACCCGGGTCAGTGTACCCACTGCTCGACGGCATGGTCCAGGATGGATTAGTAACGCGACGCGAAGATGGCAAATACGAAATCACAAACAAAGGGAAAGACGAAATGGCTTGGACTCACGGACCATGGCGACACTATAATCGACCAGTAACGGTTGATGCAATACTTAACGAAATAGAATCGTACATTTCCTACTTTGAAGACGTAGCCAAATCCGACAAAACAAAAATAAGCGGATACTCAGATCGAATCAAAGCAATAAAGGAACGGTTCACTTCTCTAGTAGAAGTTGTGTCGACATAGCCTAAATCTCCATCTTTTTTTCTGGTTTTTAGACGCTCATGTGAGTGACCAATAGTTCAATGGAACTATACTTTAGCTGGAGATGTCACCCCCAAATTCCTTTTTTTTGTTCTACACCTCTGAGCGCGTTTGCTAATAGTCGTCATCCTAAACGTATTTCAGCTTTGAATACAAGAGTAAACTAGAAGATTATTTCTTCAGTTCCATCACTATAAGGTCTATTGTTGTGTTTCCGATGTTCTTCATTTCATGGTCTTGCGCATCGAGGAAAAGCACCGACCCAGTCTTAACTTCCATCTCTTGAGTTTTGCCTCCAGACGTTAAAGTCGCCTTGCCACCTTTCAAAACATAAAGTACATGGTCGGGATGATGATGCATCTTCGCTACGTCGCCCGGTTTCGAAACTACCTCCAGAACACGCACTTTATCATTCTCATTCAGCAACTTGTAGACATTAGACGCTGCCGTTAAAGGGTCCATTTCTTTCTTCATTAACTATTCACCTCTCTGAGAAGTAATTCTATCGTGAATAGTCGAGAGCCAGATAAATAAGACATTGTGGCTTACAACACACTACCACAACAAAAAAACGTTGAAACCTACGAGGAAGAGGCTATTCTAGCCAAAATCGTTGAAAGCTTCTCGGGTTCAGTTATCATCGCGTCGTGCCCTGTATCCAAGTCGAAGACTATTCCTCCTTCGCGTCGTATCTTCTCCGCAAAATCTCCCAGCCCAAACTGTGTGCAGTGAATAAAGTAGCGAGGCAGTTTTTTCGCGTTCATCTTGAGGGCGTCGAGCTTCTCCTGATGCGTCAAAATTGGCATTGGCGTAAGACGCGATTTCATCCATGCTTTGTCACTTAGGTCAGTAACTCCGAAGTCTTCAGGTGCCCATGAAGGAACCATTCCTTTGGCGTCTGCGTTTCGTTTGAACTGGGCTTCCAACCCACCTATTATCGAGAACATGCTCTGCCCGTTTTCAGGGACTATGGCATCAAGATAGACAAGTTTGCTGATGCGCGAGCTTTTTTCGGCGACGCCTGTGATAACCATTCCTGTGTAACTGTGTCCGACAAGAACGACGTTGTTGAGGTCTTCAAACTAAAGCATATTGGCTATGTCTTGGATATGCACCGACAGACCCATGTTGGGAGCGGCTATGTGAAGTCTTTCTCCCATGCCTGAAAGCGTTGGTGCGAAGCACGTATGTCCGTTCTTAACCAAATGGGGCGTTAGTTTCTTCCAGCACCACCCGCCGTGCCAGGAGCCGTGAACCAGAACGAATGTACTTGCCACAATCACTTCTCCGTGCAATTTAGAAACTAAAAGGGTACGTTTCTTGTTCTTAGCTTAAAGCATTTGTGATATTAGTCAATTCACATTTGCCTTTTGCCTGTGATTCGCCTCACTTTCTGATTCGAACCCCCCCAGTCAAATGGAGATGTCTCCCGCGCATAGCCCCTTTTTCTTTTTTTATCGCCTTTTTGCTTTATGATGTAGATATAAGGTAGAGCTCAGCAAACCCTTGAAAAGCCGACAAAGAAAATGATTAGAGACATGTGTCTTTGTTATTGGGGCAAGTCTTGGCTTTTTTTCATCGTGAAAAATGTTATAGGTTGAGGATGAGGCAGCACTCGAAGAACGAGATTTTGGTGGGTGCCTCTTTGGGATACGGATTTCAGGTTCAAAATGAACCCCAGTATGCGGACCTACATCTTATTGAAGGCATCACTCGTAAATCCACTTTTTTAAGGCTCCATTATAGTTTCTCTATTTCAACAAAGGTTACTACAGTCCCTATAGCAATGACAAAAAAATGTGGAAAAGGCAAGAAGAAGGGAATAGATTGGCAAGATTTTTTAAATGAACTGTTTCATATGGCTGTTGGTATGGAGGGTTTTGAAGTGGTTGCCAAAAAGACTGGCGAAAGGTCTGCAAAAAAGAAAGCTTCGCTATTTTCTGATGAAGAGTTAGTTGCGTTTTGCGGCATAAACTGTAAGGACTGTAAAGCCCGTTCTGAGCGGCGTTTACAACTAGTTAAGTTGTTCAAAGAGTCACTGCAGGAGTTGCCGTTGGATTTGTTCAAAGAGATTCTTCCACCTTTCAAGAAAGTTGACCAAGTTATGGAGTTCATAGACTTTCTCCCTCAACTAGGCGACTTACAAACTTGTTGTACATCAACAAAAGAACCCTGCGGGAACCCCACCTGCGAAATTCGTACATGCGTCAGGAATAGAGGTTACCGAACCTGCGCAGAATGCATAGAGTACAAAACTTGCTTAAAACTTGATTTTCTCAAACCACACCACGCAACCTTGCTGTCTGCGCGCGCGGAGAAAAATTCCTATGCTGACGTTCGGATACTGGAGCAGTTTCTTGCTACAATCTCGCCTGGGACTCCCCCAAATTCTTTAAGCTCCATTTGATCGGAGGAATCGATCCTGGGCAGTCTATTGCCCGGTTTCGCTGAATTTTTTGACGGCTTCAAATGCTTTTTCCTTAAGTGGTTCACCATGTCCTGGTAGCATAACGTTGAAGTCGAGTGAAGCGATTTTTCGGATGGATTCCTTCTCTTTAACCGCGTCCCAGACGAACTGTTCGGGTCCAGCCACAATCTTGTCGCCTTTGAGCCTGAGTGTATCGCCAACAAAGAGTGCCTTTCGCCCCGTGTCGAGTAGAGCGATGCTTCCCGGTGTGTGTCCAGGTGTATGGATGATTGTGAGCCTGCCGATTCTGTCTCCTTCTCTTAGCTGGGTGTCTACTGGGGTCGGGATAAGTCTCATGAAGCATGAGGCTACTCGGATCAAGAGGTTTTTGGGTTTTGGCAGGGGTTTGTTTCCTGCCACGTAGTCTGCATCATCAGCGTGGACGACGACCTTGGCTTTCGTGAATGTTTGGAGTTCTTTGAGGCTCCCGGTGTGGTCCGCGTGGTAATGGGTTATGATAATTGTAGTAACTTCGTTGGGTTGGCGACCTATTTTTTGGATGTATGCAACGGTTTTTTTGGCGTTGCCGGGCAACCCAGTGTCTACAATGAGGAGGCTTGGTCCATCGATTATGAGGTAGACGTTGCTGTGGGCTATGCTTCCGCTGGCTTCATCTACTCGGTGGATACCTTCAACGATTTCCATTCGGTTAGCTCCACTTGTCATTTTCCATAAAGCGCAAAGATTTCCAAATTATTAAACAGTGCTTTTCAAGTCGGTATTGAGCTGGAGAATTAATATGGCGCTCTTGTAGATGCGTTTTGTCTGAAAACCTTGCAAGCAACATAACTCAGGTGTGACTGCGCAGGTTTAGGGCAAACTCCTCTGCTTTTTTAAGGTCTTCAGCGTTGGGTCTGCCCTTCTTTATTCCCCCAATTAGTTTCATCAGGCCAAAAGTGTCGAACCCTGCGCAGTTGAATTCGCCTATTATTCTGTAACCTTTTGATTCCAGTTTCTTACTTAGATGATGGTGCACTTTGATTCCTCTTCTTACGTCCCCGCTGGTTGAGAAGATGAATGCCTTCTTGTTGTTGACTCGGGGGATTTTATCGACAAACTTGAGTAGGTCTTTGTGGTGTTTTCCAAAGTATATTCCTGAGCCAAAACCTATGAGTTCATGCTGTTGTAGGTCTTCTGGAGTAGTCTCTTTTGGCATTTTTATTTGTGCATCAAGTACTTTTCCAAAGATTTCAGCTATTTTTTGGGTGTTGTTGTGATGGTAAGAAACCATTATCATTAAGGATTTCATTGACAAGTCAACTCTGATATTTTTTGAATGCCATAGTTGAACTGAGATTTAGGTTTTTCTAATGTTTGCTGTCTTTTTTTGCGCGCTATCGCTTTGGCTCGTCGTCAGCCACTTCTTCTTTTTCTTCCTTTTGGGTGGGCTCGACAATTCTCACAGCATCATGGCGCCTGATTCTCAAATTCTTTTCAAGCTTCTCTAGGTCTCTTTCGAAAAGGTAAAACTTTTCGTGCAATTCCGCTTTGCGATGCGCCTGCTTGTAGGTTAGACCCTCAGTCTCCATTAATGAGAGTTCATATTTTTCATGTCCCTGAAGAATCCGCTCTCTTCTTTTTGGGTCCTCAAAAACGTCTTGCCGCATCCAGATTTCATCCTCTGGAATCTTGCCGCGCATGTTCTTTGGCAATTCGTTCTGCGGGCACAAACCGTGAAGAGCAATATAATCACCCATTACCGACCGGGGTTTAACAACAACTTTGAAAGGTACAGTTTCCTTCCCACGGCCGTACACGTCGTACGGCTTCTTTTCACTCTCATTTCCTTCTTTAACCAAGTTTCCTTTCTCCTCGAGACCCAAAAAGGGATTAGCAGTTTCTCATAGTTATTTTTTCCGGACTGTAATTGAAAGCGCGCTGAGCCCAACGCAAAATTCGTCTGTTTTGTCTCTGCAACCATTTTTTCATCCATCCAAAGCCAGCCCCGAAATTGATAGCACATATTGTACACGGAATCAGCATAAAACACTTCTCATGTTTCAGGTTCAATTCATTCAAGGCTGAAAAAATCAATTTGCCCAACGATAGGGAAATTCAATGGAGCAACTCAAAACAGCGAAAACAGTCATGTCAACTCTATAGCTAACACAAAACCAAACTTCAAGTGCTGATTCCCCACAATTTGCCGAAAACCTTTGTTAGTTCAAGCTTATGTTCCAGCAGCGCCTTCATCGCACCCGCATCATACTGGTTTGAAATTGGTCCAGGAAACCTGGGAAAAACTTGTCGTGACTTAGCGAAATCCTTGTCGAAGAAAGTTCGATGCAGTTTGCTGCGTTTGTGCTTTTTTGGGTTAAAGCCATCAAAACAGGTTCTAACAATGCATTTTAAAGTAAAAACACTACTGGATTGTGCAAATCTGCGCAGCCTAAAAACCCCGAAAACAACCCCAAACCAGAAAAACGCCACGAAAACCACGTTTCCACGCTGTGAACCCCCCTCCCAAATTTTAAATGATACATCATTTTTGAACAAACGGCTCATTTTTCTCCAAAGAAAATAATAAATTTCCCATGCAGTAAAACCGCAAAAACAAGCTTTTTGACCCACCAAGAAAAATCAAATAGGCTCGTGCTGGCTGATTGCTGAATTGATTAAGGTTCCTTCGCTAATTCCGGCAGCTTTGAGCTTTACCAAAGTGTTTATTATCGTTGATTTGACGTATAATCCAGCGTCACGGGCTCGTCGTCTAGTACGGATTATGACACCGGCCTGCGGAGCCGGAGGTCCTGGGTTCAAATCCCAGCGGGCCCGCCACTTTCCTTCTAGCACGCGCTACAGCTCAAAATCTTTTAAATGAGTTACCCACATAAATGACGCTCTGGTGCAATATGGACAAGACAGATATGAGCCTAATCATGCTCCTTTCTCAGGACTCAAGGCTCTCGTACGCAGAGTTGGCAGATAAGCTAAACTTGTCCGTAAACGCCGTTCACAAGCGCATCCAGCTTCTGATTCAAACTGGTGTTATCTGCAAGTTCACCGCCAAAGTGAGCTTGTTTGCCGAGCAGGCTACGGTGGTTTTTCTTTCCGGCGTTTCGCAACTTGGCAGCTTCCAGGATTTGCCTGACAAGCTTAAAGCTCAAGGGTCCATTTACTGGCTGGCAATTGGTAGCGGAAAATTCCTCTACATTGGATCATGCCTAAAAAGCCTAAACGAACTTGAATCACTCGTCGACTATGTAAAAAAAGAGGCAGGTATACTCGAACCAACGGTCGGCATAATGTCCACGGCGCCTGTTACGCCTCAACCGGGTCACAAGCTTACTGATCTATCAATTTGTGACTTAGACTACAAAATAATACGCTCCCTAAAAGACAATTCACGAAAGGCAATCTCAGACGTGGCAGACGAATTGGGCATATCAGCAAAAACGGCGCGCCGAAGACTATCACTTCTAATCAAAAAATCCTTGATTGAGCTTTCAATCGAATGGTACCCCGACAAATCAAACGACATAATGACACTGGTTGATCTTCACCTAAAACCTAACGTAAACATGAGTGAAGCGCAGTCAATTCTAAGAAAATACTCGCCAAACGCTCTTTTCTACTTCTCCTTCGTTAACATGCCAAACACAGTTACCTACGTGGTTTGGACCAACAGCATGCTGGAATTACAAAGCCTCCGCGAAAAGCTCGAAAAAGAAGAAAACGTGGCGTCAGTTGCAACAAACATTCTTCTGAAAGGCTACATCTTCGACACGTGGCGAGATCAGTTAGTCGAAAAGACGTAGTCCACTTCATCAACCCGACATGAGATAAAAGACCATTTTGAATACTATTTTTAGGCATTTTGTGAAGCATTGCGTTGACATGAACCTAAATTCTCCCCCGACAATCTATCTTCAGAAGAAACGGGAAAGTGAGAATGTATGAGCGAATCCGCCATAACAATCGAGCACCTTACAAAGCAGTATCAAGATGTAAAGGCCCTGGATGACCTAAACCTACAGGTCAAAAAAGGGGAACTTTTTGGACTGTTAGGTCCAAACGGAGCAGGAAAAACCACCACCATAAACATCCTCTGCGGACTCATAAAACCAACAAGCGGTGCCGCAACAGTCTACGGATACGATGTGTTGAAAGAATCCGCAAAAATCAAGGAACTAATCGGAGTCTGCATTCAAGAGACCGTAGTGTATCCATTCTTGACAGGCAAGGAAAATGTGGCGCTTTTCGGAAACCTGCACACAATGGACAAAGAAACACTAAAAAAACGAAGTGCCATGTTGCTTGAAAAAATGGGCCTCGCAGAAGATGCCAACAGAAAAGCCGAGAAATACAGCGGAGGCATGAAAAAACGCTTGAGCTTAACTCTTGCCCTGATTCACGATCCTCAAGTCGCATTCCTGGACGAGCCCACCGTATCAATGGATCCTCAATCAAGGCATGCCGTATGGGACTTCGTCAAAGAACTCAAGGCACAAAACAAAACCATCATCCTAACAACCCACTACATGGAAGAAGCCGAAGAACTCTGCGACCGAGTCGGCATAATCGACCACGGAAAACTCATCGCCCTAGGAACACCCAAAGAACTCATCGTCAAAAACAACGTCAAGAACCTAGAAGAAGTATTCATCGAACTAACTGGAAGAAAAATGAGGGAGGAACTCTAAATGAACTTCCAAAGAATCAACTGCCCTCACCAAAAAAGACCTAAAAAGGACAATTCGCGAGCCAGCAGTATTATTCATGATTTTCCTGTTCCCAATAATATTCGTCGTGGCATTCGGATCTTCCTTCGGAGGCTTCGGCGGCGGAACACCTGTATATCACATTGGAGTTGTCAACACAGACTCAACAACCAGTGGACCACAGCTTTCGCAACAATTCCTCAACGCCTTAACCAACACAAGCATATTAAATCTCCAAATCTACGACAAAAACCAAACAGCCCAAAATGACCTCTCGCAGGGTAAGATCCAGGCAATAATAATAATCCCCCCAGACTTCAGCCAAAGCCTGGCTTCATATGAAGCATCCCCCAACAACCCTAACCAATGGACTAACACAACTATCTCACTTTATTTAGACAAAGGCTCAATCATAGCAACACAAGCAGTTCCGCCAATCCTCCAACAAGTTCTGGCATCCATGACAAACCAAAACCAGCAAGCAGCGCCAAGTCCGCTGCGACTAGCCACTGCGTCATTAGTCGAGGTGAAGACACCATCAGCACTTGACTTCATAGCTCCAGGCATGTTCACCTTCGCTTCAATATTTCTCATAATGATTGTCGGTCAATCGTTCGCTCAAGACCGAGAAAACGGTATGATGAAACGCATCCGCATAACACCAACGACACCCACAGAATTCATGATGAGCCAAGTCATCTCATACATGGGAATCGCCCTAGTCCAAGCAGCATTAGTCTTTGCCATGATCTACGCATTAGGCTTCAGACCAAACGTCGGTATTCCAGTTTACGCGTTTGCATTCTTACTCGTATTAGTATTCTCACTGTCAAACGTAGGCTTCGGACTAATCACTGCAACAATAGCAAAATCATCAGGCGCAGCAACAGGAATCGCATTCCTCTTCGTAATCCCACAATTGTTTCTAGGAACCTTCGTTGGAGCCTCTCTGTCATCAGCCGCCCAAATAGCAGGCAAATTCGTACCCAGCTACTACGTCACCGACGCCCTAACCTCACTCTTCCTTAGAGGCGCAGCCATAGCTAGCCCAACAATACTGCTAGATTTAGCCATAATTTCACTGTCATGCATAGCTATCCTAGCAATCGGAATATTGCTGTACGCAAAGCGGTTCAAAATCTAAACAACCACCAACTCAGCAAAACCCTTAGGAACAGGTGAAAAAGAATTGAAGAAAGCCGAACCGATAGAAACCGAAAAATTACTTGCAGAAGCCAAAGCCGCTAAGCACAAAGAAGCCTATGCACTATTAGAGAGAAATGAGGTATTTCGAGTGGGCGTTGGGACAAGAGCCGACTCACTCCAAGAACCCTTTTTCTTTGTCGAAGTAAACATCAGACTTTCAAAAGAATCAGGAGAAGTCGACACGCTCAAACTGTCAAAAACACTAAAGTGCCTAAAGTTATTGCAAGCAAAAGGATATTCATTGACTTATCAAGACGGCATCTGCATCTCCTGCGAAAAAGCAACAGACACACAAAACCTAACCGAAGAATGCAATGCAGTTATATCGCTTCTGAAAACTAATTTCGGCAACGCAAAAAAATGAAAATGCGCAAAACCAAACAAGTCAAATAAAACTTATTTTCTCCAACTTTCAATTGCGGTTAAGTGTCCATCGGCATCGGATCTGTTATTTTTGAAATGCCTGAGCAAAAAATCTTCAATAGGCACACAAAAAGAAAGAAGTTGAACAAACTAAATGATGAGCTTATTCTCTACTTGAAAGAATAACTATGTAGTCTGCTGTATCCGCACACATGTCGGCTGCGTGTTCAATGAACTCGATTAGGTCGTCAAAAATGACCATGGCTCCACAATTGATCTCTGCGCCGTATTTTACAAACAAGCTTTTTGCCTTAAGATATTCTTGGTCAAGGGCATGTTCAAGCTCTTCGACTTTCCTCGCTTCAGCAATCGCTTCAGTCGGGTTAGACGAGATTTTCTCTATACCACCGCGCAGTGCTTGAGCCGTATCTACAAGCTTGCCCGTCATGTACACAGTTTTCTGGCACAGCTCATCTGGAATTTTTGCTCCTCCCAACATTTCAAGACATCTCGCGGCATCTTTGGTATGATCCGCCAAGGTGTCCAGTCTCTTTACGAGGTGCAAAAGATCTTCTCGATAGTCTGCAACCAACGCCGCACCCTTACTCAGCTCGGTGAATACGTCAGTTCGCAGCTTGTCTACCTCTTCCTCTGCTTTGTAGAGGTTCAAGACGTATTTTTTTGTGTCCGCCAGATTTCCTTCTGAGAAACTCTTTGTGGCTTTATGCAACAGCGACACTGTATCAAAGGCTTTTGTTATTTGCTCGTGGGCCAATTCTAAGCCTTTGGTTCGGCGACGTTTTTCAAACCAGTCGTAGCTTCTTCGTTCCACGGTCACATCTCCTTTAGCAATACTTCACACAGTTCCCATATAACCCTTCTTCTCAAACGAAGTCACCAAAACTCCAAAAGAAACGAGGCTAAGCCAAACATCCCCCTGCTTTTTGCATCGCTCTTCCCAAACAAGAATTCACTTTCAGACTTATTTGACCTATCCAAATATTATATGGAAACCACTTTAGACTATATAGCAAAAAGTATTATTTTTGTTGATCTGCCTCAGTTTTCAAGAACTATTTTCGCCAAATTAGTTTTGTCTTCCAGTCTTTTCATCAAAGTATTGGTAACCTTAACTTTGATTCCTAGTTGCTTCTCAATTCTCATTTTTTCAGAAACATCTGCGCTGTCAATAATGAATGTGCCCAAAAAGTCTGCATAGAGTTCAGCCACGGAAAACGCAGAAACCTGGAGACCCAATCCACGCATCAACTTATCCGCTGGTCCCTTAACGGGTAAACCCGCGATAATCGGGCTAACGCCAACTTTTCTTCCTACTGCTCGTTTCAAAGTCTCTCTGATACCTTTCACCGACAAAATTGTGCCAATGCTAACAATTGGGTTGCTGGGGCAAATAATCAATAATTCAGCGTTTTCAATTGCTTCTAAAACACCTGGAGCCGGGATTGCTTCTTCAACTCCAAAAAACTCCACTCCGAGAACGTCATCTTTTGCTCCTCGTTTAACCATGTACTCTTCAAAATGAATCGTGCCCTCTCTGGTTTTGATTCTTGTTTCAAACTTCTCATTGGTCATTGGCAAAATTGTTGCCCTTAAACCCAAAGCGTTAACAATTTTCGCTGTGGCTTCACTTAGCGAATATCCTTTTTTGAGTTGTGTTGTCCTAAAAATGTGCGTGGCAAGGTCCTTGTCTCCTATGTTAAACCATTCATCATCACTAAATCTTTTCAAGGAATCAAGACAATGAAAGGTGTCGTCTTTTATTCCCCATCCTTTTTTTTCGTCTACAATTCCCGCCAGAGAGTAAGCTGCTATGTCAAGATCAGGGGATATGTGCAAACCGTGGAGTTCAATGTCATCTCCGGTGTTCACAATAATGGTTAGCTCTTTTTGATCTACAATTTTTGAGAGACCAGTGAGCAACTTTGCGGCGCCCACTCCTCCTGCAAGAGCAGTAATCATTTTTCCACCAAAATTATGTACAGAAGTAATGTCTGTTGTAGCCTATTTGAAGTTGACCACAACTCAAAAAGCATCATGCAATCTTGAGTTACTCTGTGCTCCTTTTTCCGACACCCAAGAGTCTCTGGCTGAGCCTTCTTCGTCGATTACTTGCTCTTTTTTGAAAACAGGCGCCTCATGTTTGTACCTCTCAACAGCTTCCCTCAAAACCGAGAAAACCTCGGGTCTATGAGAACCCGCAACCGAAACATAAACAAGATCTTCGCCAACACTGAACTCACCCAGCAAATGATGAATCTGAACGTCCACTATGCCCTGGCTTTTTTTGCAGATCATCGCAGATTCCTTCAAGAACCTCGTTGGCTTTTTCTTCGTAGGCTTCAAGAGTGATTTTTTGGACTTTTTGGCCTTCGTTGTCTTCTCCGCGGACAACTCCAATGAATAGACCGATTGCTCCAGTTTTTTCGTAGTTTTCATTTTTCTTAATGTTGTCCAATAAGTTCTGTAAGTTAAAATCAGTTTTTTCATGGACGCCTGCGTGATGAGTCATTTCTGTCTCAACCCTGTTAGAATGTTTAAGAAAACTATCACTAATAATGGATTCGCCTCTGAAGAAACAGATCGTTGCAACAAAATTTGTGAGATTGATTTGAAGAAAATATGTTTAAAGGTTTGAAGAAAACCTTTTTGGGGATTTAGGCTTCTGCTTCTTCTTCAACTTGTTCAGGTTCAGCTGGCTCTTCAGCGGCTTTTTCGCCTGGCAATACTGCTGGCTGGCCTACAAGTTTGGATTTTCTAATGCCGACGTGTCTCAATGGTGCTACCAGTTTAGACTCGTTGTAGATGTCTGAGCCTATCTTGCCCAAAACCATTTCTTGCACAAACTGATCCAGTGTCAATGCTGCTGCTTTCTCTTTTACAATTCTATCCATGATTTTGCGGATGGTTTTTTCCTGTGAAGTCTTGATTCTTGACAACGTTAACGCGGAAATTGCGACTCTAAGTTTGAAACCGTCTTTTGTGGTTAGGTTGAATAAGCCGTCGACTTTGGTGGTTCTTCTTCGCACAAGGCTTCTTAGGTAATCACGACTGTATTCGTGACCTTTGAAAAGTGTGCGCGCTGTTTTGCCTTCGATGGCGTTAACCTGGAAGAACATTTTCAAATTTTGATGCGAAAAGTCGCCTGTTATATCGTATAATGTAGCCTCAGCGACTCTTCCAATGACCTTTGCATCTTCTTCAGCTGGCACAGAACCTAATTCAACGCTTCCGAAGTACGGTGGCGCGACCATCATGTACCATGCTTTGCTTCGCCATTTGTCGCGAACGTGTTTAGTAGATTTCGAAGACAAGTTAATCCTCCGATTGCGCCTTTAACACACTCAAGGCAATATAAAAGCTTTAGCGCTTGATGGTTATCTTCTCGATATCACCCATGTACTTTCGTAGAACCTTTGGAATCAGGATTGAACCATCTTCTTGTTGACAGTTTTCAAGGATAGCAACGATTGTTCTACCAGTAGCAATAGCTGTGCTGTTTAGAGTATGCAAGACTCCTTTAGGTGCGGCACCTTCTTTTTCTCGATAACGTATCCCTAACCGCCTAGATTGATAGTCAGTGCAATTACTGCAGCTAATGACTTCTCTGTAGGCGCCTTGGGCTGGCATCCATGCTTCAAAATCGTACTTTTTAGCTGCAACTGTGCCTATGTCCCCCGTGCAAACGTTCACCATTCGATACGGAATTTCCAGTTTCTGAAAGAGCTCTTCAGCATTTCTGGCGAGTTCTTCATGCATCCGCCAGGAGTCCTCAGGTGTGCAGAAAATGAACTGCTCAATCTTGTTGAATTGATGAGTTCGAAAAATTCCACGGGTGTCTTTGCCATGCGCCCCTGCTTCTTTGCGGAAACATGCACTCACACCTGCAAGCCTGAGCGGCAGGCTTTCCTGCTTGAAGACCTCATTCATGTACATAGCCGCCATGGGATGTTCGGACGTAGCGATTAGGTAAAGATCTTCATTTTCAATCTTGTAAAGGACATCTGCAAAGTCACCCATCGCAGTTACGCCCTCGTAAGGTTCCCTTTTCATGAGGTAAGGCGGTTCAATGAGGGTGTAACCTTTGTTTGCCAAGGTCTCCATTGCAAAATTCATTAGTGCAAAGTCGAGAAATACGCCCAAGCCCTTGAGGTAAAAGAATCTGGCGCCTGAGACTTTTCCCGCACGTTCTATGTCTACTATGTCAAGGTTTAGTGCCAAGTCAATGTGACTTTTCGGCGTGAAACTAAACTGTGGTATTTTGCCCCATTTCTTCACTTCCACGTTGTCGGCTTCACCTGTTCCGAATGGTACGGTTTCGTGCAGCAGGTTGGGAAGTGTCATTAGGTAATTTCGAGTTTTCTCTTCAATTTGAGATACTTCTTTCTCCAATACAGTGATTTCTGCATCTATGCTCTTAGCTTTTTCAACTTGGCTTTGGGCGTCTTGCTTTGCTTTTTTGAGCGTTGCGATTTCTTGAGTGCAAACTTTTCTGTCATGTCTTAAGTCGTTGAGTCGGGTTAGATCTTCTCTCCATTTCTTGTCGGTGTCAATTAATTCTTGAAGCATTGCAAGATTTTCTGGATTTCCTCTCTTTTCCAGGTTGGCTTTGACCGTTTCAGGACTTTCGCGTATGAGTTTGATGTCTAACATTTTGGTCACGAAGTCAAATCAATTCTGCAGTTTGTTAGTTATTTAACTTGCGATGACCCCTACAGGGGGCTACTCTTTCCCTATTCTAATTGGGGCAATTGGAGTTGAGGGCTATTCTCTTCTCGCGCTTTCAAATCTAAAATTGGTTAAGAACTAAGTCATTAATCAGTAGAAAAACATTAAAAAGTGAAAGAAAGTTTGGTTGAAGATTTTGCTCTGTTAGGGTTTCTACTTCTTTAGAGTTATTTCCATCGTGGAAACCATTCTGGACCTGGTCTCTCCCTCTCTTGGTGGCATCTCAGCGGTCCCTATGGCGATCTTGGTGACTTTGAGGTCTTTCACGAATCTATTCCGGGCTATTTCAGCCACGTCGACTGCAGTGGTTATTGCTTGGCCTCGGGCTTTCAGTGTTATTTCTTTTGGGAGTCCTGAGGAGAGACTTGTTATGATTGCCAAAACATAGCTCATTGGTGGTTTGTTTCCGACGAAGATAACGTCTGCATTTTCTGTCATTTTGTTTTACTCCTTTTGTGTTTATGTAACGTTGCCGGTGCTGTGCGTTTGTACGCGACAGAGCGTTACTGACTTTAATATTTTCCATGCTTCCTTATATGTTCTATGGGAACGGAAATTATAGTCCAGACTACACATTTCCGGGTTTGATCTGATTCATTCAGCAGCTGAAATTAACGCGCAATGCGAATCTCGAGTCAAAGCTCCAACATATGTTTACTCATCCGCAGCGCAGCAGGGTCCGAGCTAGCAGTCCAGCTTTAATAGAAGCATTTCCATAAAAAGCAGAGAACATAGACATGCTCACCAGATTGAAGCAAAAAGTTCAACAATTGCTTTCCTCAGAGGCAAAGGCAGCCCACAAGATAGGATTAACGCCTAATATTGTAACTGCAATCGGTTTCCTCTTGGCTTTCCTGGCAGCAGTATCTTACGCGCTAACATCTCAAAATCAATCTTGGTGGCTACTTGTGGCAGTTGCTCTTTTGATGGCCTCAGGATTCTGCGATACATTGGACGGGATTCTAGCTCGAACCTATCAGCAAGCAAGTTCCTTCGGGGGGTTCCTTGACTCACTTCTTGACAGATACGCAGACGCCTTCGTGTTTGCCGGGATAATAATTAGCGGGGCAGGAATCATAATTAACTCCACCTTCACCCTTGTCTCAGGATTATCAGCCTTAGCAAGTTCCTTCATGGTCAGCTATAGTCGAGCACGGGCAGAGGCAGCAGGAATAAAAATGGAATCAATAGGTATCGCCGAACGACCTGAACGAATCCTTATCCTCGCCGCAGCGAGCGTCGTCGCCTTTTTCTGGCTACCAGCACTAAACGTGGGTGTCGTGATAATTGCGGTGCTGGCAACTGTAACGGTTATCCAAAGAGGCTGGCATGTTTACAAATTCTTGAGCAAACAGCACAAAACCGTTAGCTGAAACTAAGAAATCTCAAATAAAGATCAAAATCGATTTGCTGTTAATTCTCAAAATCTTAAATATCCCGTATGTAATCGCAAAAGCTTCTAATTGTTAAGAAAAGAAAGATAACCTGAAATTCAGAATCTTCGTTTTGCTCGTGAGTGGCGTTCAGATTCGGCTCTAACGTTTACGATACCACGGTGCACCGCGCATGAAATGCAGTAGTACTTTGTATCTACCCAGGATGCAATGTAGGTTCCTTTTGCTCGCAGTTCTTTGGCTAGTTGTGGTTCAACGAAAGACACTCGGCGTGTGTTTCTCTTGGCTTTGTCTCTTGGCACCTGCTGCCCGCAATTGGCGCATTGAACAAGCCCGCTGCTTCCTTTGTTTCCCTTTGATCTTCCTCGGCTTTTTCGTTTAGATGGCATGTTTAAAGAACCTCTTTTTGGTTCGCTAACCAAAATACTCACTCTGCTATCTTATATATTTGCTCTTGGCTCTGAGAACAAAACGCCCTGGTGTTTGAAATCAAATCGGTCAATGTTGAGCATCTTTGAATCTTAGCTCAAATTTGTGCTTTTGGCTAATAATCACACCAGACAAGGCAGCTCGAAGGGCTTTGTCACTTTAGATAACTCTTAAATTACCCCTTTCCCTTTCTTCAATTGTAGTCCCAAAACGCCTCAAAGCAACTTAAGATGTGACCTACAATGTCTGAAATTGGATTAAGAACTAGGATGCTAGTCAAAGACGTTATGAGCAGCCCAGTATTAACCACGGACGAAAAAGTTCCCACCGACAAGATTGCAAGCCTCATGAACGAAAATAAATTGGGCTGTGTCATAGTCACAAACAAAGATGGAAAACCTCTTGGAATTATTACAGAACGTGACCTAGTTGTGAGGGTTTTGGCCAAAAACCTGCAGCCAGCAAGCGTAAAAGCAGTGGACATAATGACTTCTCCGCTGGCAACAATTGACCCTGAAGCGACCATAAGTGATGCTGCAAGAAGAATGAGCCGAATGGATATCCGAAGGCTAGGCGTTATCTACAGAGGCGACCTCATAGGCTTGGTCTCGAGCAAAGACATCTTGGGAGTTATGCCTGAACTCGTCGAGATAATTCAAGAACGAACAAAAATAGAGACCGCTGAAGAAGCAGCAGAATCGGAAGAAACCCCTCTGTCAGGTTACTGCGATCGCTGCGAAGTTTACTCGGAAACTCTTAAAGACAAAAACGGTCAAAACCTTTGCGAAGACTGCCTATTAGACGTCGAACAAGAAAAATAACCCAAAAGGTTTTCGTCTTATTTCTAAAATTCCAAATAATACACCTAACCTTTTATAGCATTAAATAAACAAATAAGACCCTTAACATCTTGTTACGTATCGCTCTATAAGGCGTGTTCAGATTGATTATCGATTCGGTGTTAACCAACGCTAAAGCAATAATTAATGGTGAAATCGTGGAATGCTGCTTCGCCATCGAAGAAGGCATCATTCAAAAAATAGGCAAAGAAACCCACATGCCTCAAACAGATCAAAAAATAGATCTTCGCCACATGCTGATTTTACCTGGAGTCATTGATTCACACGTTCATCTACGCGACGAAGAAAAATCCTACAAGGAAACGTTCTTAACAGGAACAGCAGCGGCAGCAGCTGGCGGAGTAACAACGGTTCTAGACATGCCAAACAACTCTCCAGTGACTATGAGTAGAGAGACACTTCGAAATCGAATGCAAATTGCCCGCACTCGAGTTCTCACCAACGTCGGTTTTTACTCAGAACTTCCGGTTAACATCGACGAAATAGAAACAATCGCTTGTGAAGGTGCAATAGGATTCAAAATCTTCATGGCTGAACAAGTCGGAGGCCAAAACATAGATGACGACGAATCCCTCCTCAATGCCTTCAAGCGAACATCCGAATTGGACCTACCAATCGCTATCCATGCTGAGGATCATAAATTACTAAAAGAACGTGAAGAAAGGCTCAAGCTCGAAAACCGCGACGACATAACTGCTTTCCTCAAAGCACACGACGAAAATGCAGAATTAACAGCCGTTGAACACATCATTGAAATTGCGACACAAGCTGAAAAGGCTCGATTACATTTTTGCCACATCTCAACTCATAAAGCCCTGAATGCAGTGGATGAAGCAAGAAAATCGGGCAAAAACCTAACTTGCGAGGTAACCCCTCATCACCTTCTCCTAACGAAAGACTATTATAAACAACGTTTTGGAGTCCAGGGATTGACATTGCCTCCACTTCGAAATAAAGAAAATTCAGATGCCCTTCTAACAGGAATTGTTGAAGGCAAAATTGATACGCTTGGTTCAGACCATGCTCCCCACACTTTGGAGGAAAAAGAAGCAAGAAGTGTTTGGGACATAAAAGCTGGAATACCTGGGCTTGAATCAACTCTCCCGCTGATTCTAACAATGGTTCATAAAAACAAGTTAACGCTAATTCGTGCAATGGAGTTGCTTTCTGAGAAACCCGCCGAAATCTTCCAGCTTGAAGACAGAGGCCGCTTAGAACAAGGCAAAAAGGCAGATTTGGTGGTTGTCGATTTCAACCAGAGGTACCGTTTGGACGCCTCCAAATTCAAATCTAAAGCAAAATTCTCTCCCTTTGATAAATGGGATGTTCAAGGCAAACCTTTGAAAACCTTCGTCAACGGACTACTAGTAATGGATGAAGGGGAAATCGTGACGCAGCCTGGAAGCGGACTTATTCTTCGGAGAGAAAATGCGTGAAATTCATCCTGGACGGGATGCTGGGGAAACTCGCAAGATGGCTGCGAATGATGGGGCACGACGTAATATACTCGACCGAGCATAGTGATTCCGAACTATTAGGCATTGCCAAGAGGGAAAACCGAGTCCTGCTCACAAGAGACCTAGCTCTATACCAACATGCAATTGCCAAAAACTTCGAAGCATATTACGTCGAAGGAATCACCGAATCTGACCGTCTATCTGAACTTTCAAGCCGTTTCGGAATTTCACTGTCAATAGATATGTCGCAGTCCCGTTGCCCTAAGTGCAACACCCAACTCACATCTGTGCCCAAAGAGGAAATTGTGGAAAAAGTCGAAAGGAACACTCTTATCTACTACAATGAATTCTGGAATTGCTCAAACTGTGGCGCAGTCTATTGGCAAGGTGCACATTGGACAAAAATCTGCGCAACACTAGAAGAAGCGAAACTGAAACAAAAGAAAAAAACTTAGCTAGGCTACCATCAGCCATCTCAACGGAATATCTTGGAATGTTCCGTCGGGTAACGTCCTTCGAATTGTCATGGGCAAAATGCCTTCCGCCAATTCTTTAAGAGCTATTTCGATCGGACTGTTCAAACCAGTTCCCCCGCTGGAAAGACTTTCATCAAGCTCGAGAAGAATTGGCGCTCCCATAGAAATTTGAAGGGACCTTGCACCAACTATTCTTGCTTTTTCGAAACGGGTGATTTTCGGCGGACCGACTGTGACTTTTTCTTCTGTGATCGTCACTAGTAGCCTCCCATTCCACCCATGCCGCCCATTCCTCCCATACCACCCATTCCGCCTCCGCCTGGGGGCATTGGGGGTGCCTTCATCTTTTGGGCTGCAATGACGTCGTCAATTTTTAGGATCATCATAGCTGCTTCAGCTGCCGATTTGATGATTTGCTTCTTAACGGTTAATGGTTCGAAGACGCCTGCTTTGGACATGTCTTGAACTTTGCCTGAGAGGACCTCTATTCCAGCCCAAACTTCGCCTTTTTCGTGTCGAGATCGCAGCTCGGAGAGTATGTCAATAGGATCTAACCCTGCGTTTTCACTTAGTGTTATGGCTATTACTTCTAATGCTTCAGCGAAGGCTTTTACCGCAAGTTGCTCTCTTCC
The DNA here is from genome assembly GCA_963825115.1 of Candidatus Bathyarchaeota archaeon. Classification (GTDB taxonomy): domain Archaea; phylum Thermoproteota; class Bathyarchaeia; order Bathyarchaeales; family Bathycorpusculaceae; genus JADGNF01. The sequence goes on from CAWGRS010000003.1 coordinate 404,895, forward strand.
TGGCAAGGTTTCTGCATATTGCTTGAGTGTTTTAGACATTTCCATTTCTGGTGCACTGCCGCCAGCCACGATTTTTGGCTCCTGAATTAAGTCTCTGACTACACAAAGTGCATCATGAATTGATCTTTCTGTTTCATTGTTCATACGTGGCGATGATCCGCGGATTAGGATGGTTACTGCTTTAGGATTCTTACAGCCTTCGATGAAGGTCATCTTGTCCTCGGCGATCTTGCGTTCCTCTACAAGTGCGGCTTCTCCAAGGTCTTTTGGAGTCAGTGAAACTAGGTTACTGACTATACTTGCGCCTGTTGCTTTAGCTATTTTTTCCATGTCCGATTTCTTGGCTCTACGGATTGCAATTATGCCTTTTCGTGATAAGAAGTGCTGAACCATGTCATCTATGCCTTTTTGGCAAATTACAACGTTTGCGCCTACTTTCGCGATCTTGTCAACCATTTCTTTTAGCATAGATTCTTCTTGGTTGAGAAATGCTTCTACTTGGTCTGGGCTCTCAATATTGAGCTTTGAGTCGTACTCAGTTTTTTCAATTTCCAAAGATGTGTCTAGAAGCGCGATTTTAGCTTTCTCAATTCGCTTAGGCATGCCAGATTGAACAATTTCTTTATCTATTGCGATGCCGCTGATTAGGCTTGTCTCTTTAAGCGACTCTCCGGTTTTCTTTTCAACTCGGACGTCATCAACATCTGCTTTATAGGTGGTGCCCTCTTTTTTTGCAACTGCAAGTATTGCTTTAACGACAATGTCCGCCAAGTATTCTTTGTGCTCGGCAACTAGTTTGCTTGCCATAGCTGTGATAGCTGCTTTTTTGAGGTAATCATGCTTCTTAAGGTCAATGGGTATCGCTATTTTCTCAAGAGTCTCTAAGGCTTTTTCCTGAGATAATTTGTAACCCTCTATAATAACTATGGGGTGCACATTCCTGTTGAGAAGTTCCTCTCCTTTTGCAAGGAGTTCGCCTGCAATTATAACGGCAGATGTCGTTCCGTCGCCTGCCTCATTATCCTGGGCTTTTGCAACTTCAACTAACATCTTGGCAGCTGGATTCTGGACATCCATCTCATCTAAGATGGTTCGTCCGTCACTGGTTATAGTCACGTCGCCGAAATTATCAGCAAGCATCTTGTCCATGCCTTTTGGACCTAAGGCACTTCTGACGCTTTCTGCAACAACTTTCGCGGCGGTTATATTAGTGTGCTGGGCATCTTTACCGCGTGAACGGTTTGAACCTTCTTTCAATACTAGAACTGGCACACCGCCAGCTTGGTTACTAAATGACAAATCTTATAAACCACCTTAATGCGAACAACAACAAAACATCATTAAGATATAAGTTTTTCTAGAAGATGACTTAACTAACCATGCCTAACTTTGTCAAACGCACATTATTTGCCACTTTGATGTATAAGTGTGGATGAAAACTGATATCCACTTAGTAGACTGAGACTTTTGCGACTCCGTTGATCTTGAGCAGATCAGAAATTAGATCACCAGGAATTTTCTTCTCTACGATAAGCGTTAGTTTAGGTTCAGGTGAAAGCTCTGGGTCATCCACAATCGCTTGTCTAATGCTTAAACCGCCGTTTGTTAGAATCATGGCAGAATTCGCAAGAATCCCATGACCTCTTGCATCCACAGGTGTTATTTCCACAACCCCAAGGTTAAGGTGCTTGGCTATTTCTTTGAGTGAATGACCTGCAGGTCTTATTTCTTCAAATATGAGTCTAAGTTCTCTATTGGCTTTAATGGCGCACAAAGTCTCGTTTACAGTTCGCCTATCTACTCCAGCAACCCTCGCAATTCGGATTGGTGGAATTTCGATCTGGTTCAGATAAATTCTTTCATCTTTAACGCTTAATCCATTTTCCACCAGAACACGGGCAACTTTAAGTCTTTCACCGTAAGATTCAAAGTGTTTTTTGATAGTGTTCCACATTCCCAAAAGCCACTTATGTACAATTATGTACAATAACGTATAAATATGTTCCCGTAGATTTTGAACTCAACAAATTCAAGAGTTATCAAGTAAAAAAAGGTGTAAACGAATGGCCAAACCAATAAACAAAGACTACTACGTCACACTACCTATTGATGAAACTCCAACATCTTGGTACAACATCCAAGCCGACCTCCCTGAACCTCTCCCACCTCCATTAGATCCCGAATCGAAAAAACCAATAAACCCAGCCAAACTCATGCGCATCTTCGCTAAAGAACTCGTAATGCAGGAAGTGAGTCAAGAACGGTTTGTCAAAATCCCTGATGAGGTTTATGACGCCTACATACGGCTCCCAAGACCATCACCGCTATATCGAGCAAAAAGACTCGAAAAATTCCTAGGAACACCTGCCGAAATTTACTTCAAATGTGAACAATTCAGTCCCGCAGGAAGCCACAAGACAAACTCGGCAATTCCTCAAGCTTATTACAACAAGAAACAGGGAACAACCAGGCTTGTCACTGAGACGGGAGCAGGCCAATGGGGTACAGCATTGGCGTACGCAGCGAAAATGTTTGACATGAAATGCCGCATATACATGGTTCGAGCCAGCTACAACCAAAAACCCGGAAGAAGAATAGTCGCTCAGCTTTACGGAGCCGAAATGTTTGCTTCACCCAGCAGCAACACGGAATATGGCAAGAAACTTCTTAAGGAAAATCCTAATCACAACGGTTCACTAGGTGTTGCAATCAGCGAAGCCGTAGAAGACTGCTTAACAGATGACAACGCAAGATATACTCTTGGATCAGTTCTAAACCACGTAGCCATGCACCAGACTGTCATAGGGCTAGAGGCTAAGAAACAATTTGAACTAATAGACACAAAACCCGACATCGTAATTGGATGCATCGGTGGTGGGTCAAACTATGCAGGTTTGTCGTTCCCATTCATGGCGGACAAACTCAAAGGAAAAACAGACACAGAATTCATCGCATGTGAGTCAAAAGCAGTACCACACACAACCCGAGGAATCTACACTTACGATTATGGTGACACAGCGGCAACCGCTCCGATCGTGAAAATGCTAACTTTAGGCCACAACTACTCATGCCCGCCAATTCACGCAGGCGGACTCAGATATCATGGAATGTCACCGCTTATTTCTTACCTGATCTGCAAAGGCTACATGAAATCCGTTGCTTATCACCAAAAAGAAATATTTGTAGCTGCACAAACACTCGCTCAAACAGAAGGATTCGTGATTGCCCCCGAAACTGCGCACGCCCTAAAATGTACCATCGACAAAGCACTGGAATGTAAGAAAACAGGCGAGAAGAAGATCATTGCCATGGGCTACAGCGGACATGGATTGCTAGATCTGTCGGCTTATGAGCAGTTCTTCAGCGGCAAACTTGTAGATTACGAACCAGAGAAAATTGATGTTCCACTGTTCGAACAATAGAAGCAAGAACCAAATCTATTTTCTTTTTTTCTTGTTTGTAGATAAATTGAAATAGCTTCTCTCAACATTATCTCACATTCCTGAGGTTTACGCCCTTTGATTCCAATTAATCTTCCGAGAATAGGTGAAGAAGAAATAGAAGCAGTTGTCAAGGTAATGCGAACCGGAATGCTAACAAGCGGACTAGGCGCCGGTCCAATGGTTTCCCAGTTCGAAAAGAACTTTGCAAAATTTGCAGAATCCAAACACGCGATTGCAGTCAACACAGGCACGGCGGCCTTGCATGCGGCCGTTATCGCTGCGGGCGTCAAATTGGGAGATGAAGTGATTCTGCCCAGTTTCACTTTCGTAGCAACCGCTGAAGCCGTTGTTTTGGCAGGTGGCATACCCGTGTTCGCGGATATCGATCCTAATACTTATAATCTTTCTCCAAAAGCAATTGAGAAAAACATCACAAAGAAAACGAAGGCAATAGTGCCAGTTGATCTTTACGGTTTGTCAGCTGACATGGAACCTATTCAGGAAATAGCAGCTATACATGGTTTAGCAATTGTTGAAGACGCAGCTCAATCTCACGGTTTATCGTATAAAGGGAAACCTTCAGGGGCATTTGCCAATTCAGCTTGCTGGAGTCTTTATGCCAGCAAAAACATGACCACCGGTGAAGGCGGAGTAATTACTACAAACGACGACAAGACTGCAGAATTGGTGAAAATGGTGCGCACACATGGGGAAAGGGCCAAGTATGCCTCAGAAATGCTCGGATGTAACTATCGAATGTCCGAGATGCAAGCCGCAATTGGCGTTGTCCAATTGGAAAAATTGCCCACTTTCGTCGCGAAAAGGCGTCATAACGCCCAACGATTAAACGAGATTCTCGCCAAATCCGAAAAACTTAAATTACCACAAGAACCAGAAGGAGGAAAACACGGTTGGTACCTCTATACTGTCAGACTGGAAAACGGCGCGGAAGCTGAGAGGAACCGAATAATGGACGAGCTACATAAGAAAGGCATCGGCGCCGAAGCTTATTACGTCAATCCCGTTCACCTTATGCCATTTTATCATAGCAATTTTGGAACTCGCAAGCTTCCAGAAACGGAAAAAGCTTCAAAGCAGGTTTTCTCCTTGCCAATTCATCCAGGAGTCTCCAAGGAACAAATTGAATACATAGGTAAAACGCTGTTGCAAATGCTTTAGAAATTTCCTTTCTTTGGGTTACTGTAAGAGTTAAATACGAACTTCTAGTATTGTTACGAGCTGTCGGTCTCAAATTGGTTGAGACGATTTTCTTGAAAAGAAGGTCAAGACATATTGAGTAACCCTGAAGATGTCTCACGCATAAAAATAAGATTCTTAATCGAGGGCTTAGGTGAAGCCGAAGGTGAACTCGTGCGATTTATGGCCCCGCGAACAGTGGATACGATTGTTCGAAAACTTCCCATGGAGGGTCGTGCAGCACTCTATAAAGAAGAGATATACTTTGAGTTGCCTGTTAAATTGGGTGAAGAAAAAGCAAAGGCAACCGTAGAGACTGGAACAATAGCCTTCTGGCCTATGGGCGGCGCTTTATGCGTATTCTATGGTCATTCGCAACCATATAGCCCAGTGAGCATTTTAGGAAAAGTAACGAAGAATCTGGAAGTTTTCAAAGAAGTGAAAAGCGGAACCCGAATCCGTATTGAGACATTAGGCAGCTAAGGAGCTTTCGTGCCACATTTCCAGCAGCCGATCACATTCATCTTTTACCTTGGAATCAGCAGTCTTGCTCATGAGAATCTCAAGAAACTCAATCCTTTTTTGAACCGTGCGTTTTTCCGAGGCTCCTCCGTAGTAGACTTCTCCCTCTAAGTATTCCTTCATATGATAAGCTTTCTGCACGAGGAGACTGGCGAAGTCCACGACGTTTTCTACAGCGAATTTATTTGCCCAAATCGCAACTTCAGTTTCACGCAGCTGGGTTATCCCGTCTATCTCAGTGATTCGTCGAATATAGGTTCTAATAAACTCGTATGAACCAGCGGTTTTCGATAATTCAAGAGCTTTGTTGACTTTTTCAACGAAGTTTGGTTCTCCAGAGACTACTATTTCATGTTTGTAGCCTGAATCTACCATTTTTTTAGCTTGTTTGTGTTCTTGCTCGGTGTAGACTCTTTCTGGAAACTCCAACGGCCTTTACGCTCCTTGTTAAGTTGAAAAAACAAAATTTTGTTCTGCGCTGAGTAAATTTAAGCGCAGGGTTTGTAGATTTTGATTGTGTGGTTACCTGAAACCAGTTGAACTGCGCCGTTTTGCTCCAGCTGCAGTAAGAATGATTTGGCTGCACTTATGCGTACGTTGTATTTTGTGCTTATGGCGTAGGGAGTCAGAACGGGCATCTTCTTTATTTCAGCGATGATTTTGTCGTTTTTTGCGTCTGGAGGAATCACGCTAATGGTTGTTCGTTTCTTTTCTGGTGGCCCTGCTTTCTTTCCCTCTTTCTTCTCTTTCGCAGCTTTCGCTTCGTCTTCTTTGCCTTGTTGGCGTTCCATCTGTTTTAGGCCGAGCTTCTTTTTTCCACCCATGATTATCACTTGCGTCTCTGTTCTAGATTATCTGGCTTATTTCAACCTTATGTTTATTCTGCCATTCTTTGATCGGGATACCCAGTTTCTTCTCAACTTCTGTTCGATGAATGCTGTTCATGGTGCAGAATGGAATTATGCGTCCGTCGGGAACTGCGTAGTGAATCAGGCACCGTTGCACTCTTTCCAAGTCAAAGTTGTAAGGATCCATGAAGTGCATGGAAGTGAGCAGGAGAGATTTTCGTTGTAGATCGCCCAAGCTTTGATAGCTGCCCTCTGTTAGTACTCTTAGTACGTATTTGCGCAGGAAGTTAAACTTCACATGTCTGGATGCGCTCAAAAGACGGAGTTTGGCTCGTTTTTTGTTACCCTTCGAGGCTTCTTCGTAGACTTTCTTCATTGCGCTCGTGAATTTTTCTACGTTTGCGATTCTTGTTATGGGGGTGATTTTGCCGTCTTCAACGAAGAGGTATGTTGCCATGCCACAGTGTGGATGTGCGGTGAACTCGATGTACCTTTTGTCTTTGAGTGCACCTACTGCTTTTGCGACTGGCGCTACAGTTGGTACAGGGTAGAAGTCTGAAGTTTTTATATCGCCTTTTGTTTGCTCTTCCATTAGGCGCATGAAGTCTGGGATGGTGATGCGCATTTTCTCGCGTTCTTGCTGCGGCAGTCTTCCACAGAGCGAGACCGGTTGCACGTTTACGCATCTAATAACGTCGAAGTTCTTGATGGCGAAATTTACGATGTCGCCTAATTGGCTATCGTTAACGCCTTTGACCAGTGTTACTACGAGAACGACGCTTTCGAATCCAGCTTCGCGAAGGTTCTGGATGGCTTTCATCTTGGTGTCGTAGAGGTCTAATCCTCGGATAAACTTGTAAACATCAGGCGTTAAGCCGTCAAATTGCAGATAAATCGTGCTAACACCTGCAGCCTTCAACTGCTTAGCATATTCCACGTCCTTTGAAATTCGAACGCCGTTTGTGTTAATCTCGACGTGACGGAAGCCGAGTTCTTTAGCTTTTCGAATGAAGTCAAAAAGTTCGGCACGGATTGTTGGTTCCCCGCCGCTGAACTGGAGAGCTGTGGCTGGTACCGGTTTGTTAGCTCTGAGATTTTCCAGCATGCCTGTGATTTGTTCCGCTGTTGGTTCGTAAACATATCCGGCGGCAGAGGCGTTAGCGAAACAGACGGGGCATTTGAGGTTGCACCTGTTTGTCACATCAATTATCGCTAATGCTGTGTGCGATTTGTGCTCAGGGCATATACCACAGTCATTGGGGCACCCCTTGCTCTTTTGTGTTCGCGGATTTTCCATTCCCTCCCCGTCGAAACGGAACTTTTCAGCTCGCATGTATTGGTCGTAATCTGACCAGTAAAGTTCCTGGAATGCTCCGTGTTGTGGGCATTCTTTTTTGATGAAGACTTTGCCGCCGTCCTCATAAATTTCAGCGCCTAATGCTTGGAGACATTCGGGGCAAATGCTCTTCGTGCTCTTAATTGTATTCATCTTTTGTCACTTGTTTTCTTACGTAAGTGTTAGTGTTTTTAAAAATAGCAAACGTATTAAATAATAAGGTTTCCAAACGTTTACTACGGTTATTGAGGGGAAACGCGTTGTCCATTGACGAAAACACCCGAGAAACGCTACACGAAATGGGTTTGAATGCCTACGAAGCTGATGCATACCTCGCTCTATTGGAGAGCGGGCAAATGACTGCAATGGAGATCAGCCGTGAAGCCAAGGTTCCCTATAGCAAAATCTACAAGGTTCTCAACTTGCTTAAAGAAAAAGGGTGGATCAAAAGCAGTGAGACTCGCCCGTTCAAGTATTATCCTGTTTCTCCCTTGGAAGCTTCTGCTTTCACGAAGCAGCGGCTGGAAGACAAGTACCTAGGGTGGGAGCAAACTGTTGCTGAAGCTTTACAACCTCTGTATGAGAAACGTGAACTGGTGGAAAGGCCTGATATCCTCATTCTGCATGGTCAGCAGGCTATTGTAACAAAGTTGGAGGAGGTTCTCAAGAAAGCTAACAAAGAAGTAATGATCGCTGCACCAGTTTTTGCCAAGCCCATACTCGCTTCAGCGGATCAGTTACTCACGGGTCTTAAAAAGAATGTAACCGTTAAGCTTATGGTAGCGGGGGAAAGCGACGAATGGAAAACCCTCAAAAAAGTTGTGGGACTTAACGAGCTACGTGTTCGCGATCACATGTTCGGCGGCGGCGTAATTGCTGATGGCAAAGAAGCAATGCTTTTCCTTGGTGAGGATAAACCCAACCTCATCATTTGGAGCAATCACGTAGGCTTAGTAGGTTTTGCTCGAGAATATTTTCAATTTCTGTGGGATTCCTCAGCTACAGCTTAGATTTATTTGGTTGACAAAAAAGGAAAAGAGGGAAACTAAACAAATTTATTTTCCCATGATTTTTCGGGCTGCGATTTCGATGTCTTCTGATTTGATGGTTTTTCTTCCTGCGTGCATTGCAAAGTCTAGTGCTTCTTTGGCGATTTTAACGCCGATTTCTTCTAGAGCTTTTGCGAGTTCTTTTGCTGCTGCCTCACTTACGCGATCTGCGCCTGCTTTTTTGCACAGCCTGTGCATGGGAGCTACTGCTAATTCCAAATCGGCCATAAAGACCCTCAGCAGCTTCTTTCTCTTTTTCAAGCTATATTTAACCTTTTTTGTTCTAAAGTTCTTTAAATTATAGCCCAACATCATTTCTGTTTTCTGCAAAGAGAAAAATATTAAAATTGTCTGTGCAATAATATGCGGCTTGAGTCATTTAAAATGAAGATAGTCGACGCCCACGTTCACCTTTCAGACAAGGAGTACAGTGGTCACACTGATGAGCTTGTTGAAGATGCCAAAAGCGCAGGTGCACTAGCACTGGTTTCGAACGCTATGGATTACGAGACATGTATTGGGGCGTTGAAATTAAGGGACAGGAATCCAGAGCTAATCCATGTCGCTTTAGGCATTCACCCATGGAACGTAAGCGTTCTCAAGCAGGAGGAGTTGGCGGATACCCTGTCTCTAATTACCGAGCAACATCAGCAAAAGAAAGTTGCAGCGATCGGCGAAATTGGCTTAGATTGTAAGTACGAATCGATTTGGGAAGAACAATTGTTGGTTTTTGACAAGATGCTGCACTTGGCTGAAAAGCTCGAATTGCCCGTAATAATTCATTCTCGTGGAACAACTGCGTTCATTGTTGATATGTTGCCTTCTTATAATCTAAAGAATGTGTTACTTCACTGGTTCAGTCACCCGATGCCTGCACTGCAAATCGCAATGGATCACGGGTACTTCATCACAGAGGGTCCGCCTGTTGTTTATTCAAATGGCATTAGAGAAGTTGTCTCCAACACACCCTTGACCAACTTGTTAACAGAAACCGACGGTCCAGTCCTCTTCAGAAAGTCACCTTTTAACGGACAAATGACAAGACCCTCTTTCATCCTGGAGGTCGTAAAGGCAATTGCAGACGTAAAAAAAGTGCCCGTTGAGGAAGCTTCCGAACAGATAGTGAAGAATTTTGAGACTTTCTTCGACATAAAACTGACTCAATAGCAGCTTTTGTCACTAACATTTTTCAGAATAAACCACTTTTGGATGGGTAAACTTAAATTAAGCCTCGCTACTATTGAGAACTGCTTTACGCTTCTAAGCGGCAAAGAAAACAAATTCACTAACAAAGAGGAACAAGTATTTGGGAAAAGTAAAGACAGAAATGGTAAAACGTCTAGCTAAGGATCTAATCACGCGGTTTCCAACAAAATTTAACACTATCTTCGATGACAACAAACACATGGTTAGCACTCTCACCATAGGCGCCACAACCAGAGTACGCAACCAAGTCGCAGGTTACATCACACGCACTTGTACACTAAACGAGAGAGGCCTCCCACCAGACGACGAAGAAATCCTGGACGAGGCAGAAGAATAAGAATCCCCCTTATTGGAAAACCCTTATGATGGACGAGTACAGGCGAGGTTGGGCACACCGGTACCTTCGTGAAGCCAAAGCGGAATTAGATGCTGCCAAGAAAATGCCCTACATGGCTCCCAGTTTGCTTTTGGAAGCAATCCGAAAAGCACGAAACGCCATTTATTATAGCTTGGGTGAACCCGCCTTCATTGAAGTTCTCGTTCGAGAAGAAGTCGGTAAACCTAAACCTGCAAACGATGTCATACTGCGTTTTTTGATTGAAATTGAAGAGATAGTTCAGCAGCTAGCACAGATTGAAGAAATTAACGGGGACGCTATGATGAAACAGGCAGATACTTTTGTGCAAGTAGCATCTGAATTCGTTGAAACGCTAACTGAAGAAAAAGCGGAAAATTAGCGGGCGAATTTTAGGCATAAACATAATTTATTATGTTTCTATTTACAATTTGAGTTAGCACTGATTTTCGTAAGGGCGACATCCTTATGATTCGAATAAAGAACAAGAATCAGCTAATTGAACATGCGGAGACTCCTATTCTCAAAAGAGCTAGAACAATAGTTCTGAACTGCGTTGAAGAGGCATTGAATGCCGCCGACCCCAAGAAACTTTTGCTATCGAAGCTTGTTTTGGAGGACTCCTGTCTTAGAATGAATGGGGATTCTCTTGATTTGAAAGGCTTTGAAAATGTCTACGTTGTTGGAGGTGGTAAGGCTGGAAGCTCAATGGCTGTGGCCTTGGAGGAACTTTTGGGCGAATATCTCACAGCTGGAATTGTTAACGTTCCTAAGGGCGCTTGTCAGGAAACCAGGAAAATAGAACTAAATGAAGCGGGTCATCCCGCTCCTGATCAAGCAGGATTTGAAGGCACTCAACGTATGATGGCAATCGCCGAAAAAGCCCAAGAAAATGATTTGGTGATTTGTTTGCTCTCGGGGGGCGGCTCTAGTCTAATGCCTCTGCCACGAGGAAACATTACTCTTGAAGATAAGCAGGATCTAACGAAAGCTTTGCTGAAAAGTGACGCCGCAATAACTGAAATTAACATTGTCCGCAAGCATCTTTCCGCTTTCAAGGGAGGTTGGCTCGCGAAAAAGGCTTACCCCGCTACTGTCCTTAATCTCGTTTTGTCGGATGTAATGGGCGATCGGTTAGATTCAATTGCTTCTGGACCAACTGTCCCTGATCCTTCAACATTTGCTGATGCTCAAAACATCCTGAAATATCATAACTTATTGAATAAAGTTTCGTCATCGGTTTCCAAGTTATTGTCTGACGGCGCTAGAGGTCTAGTGGATGAGACTCCTAAACCAGGTGATGTCGCATTTGAAAAGGTTATCAACATTGTAATTGGAAACAACAATGTGGCTACTGACGCTTCATGCAAGTGTTTGAAGGCTGAGGGATTAAACACTCTCTTGCTGTCTGACGCGTTATTTGGTGAAGCGAGAGATGTTGGAGAAGCTTTTTCACGATTTGCTTGTGAAATTGCAGTTCTCGGTAAGCCTCTTCCAAAGCCTGTAGGCGTCGTTGCAGGTGGAGAAACAACCGTTACAGTTGTCGGCAAAGGTTTGGGCGGACGAAATCAGGAATTAGCGTTATCGGCTGCCTTGCTTCTTAAGGATGTTGAAGGCTGCGTTATAGCATCAATTGGCACTGATGGCGTAGACGGACTTACTGATGCCGCAGGAGCAATTGTCGATAGCTCCACGTTAAGACGGGCGATGTCAAAGGGAATAGACCCACGTGCTTTTTTGAAAAGCAATGATTCCTACCATTTCTTTTCGCAGGTCGGAGACCTCATTTTTACTGGTCCAACTGGCACTAATGTTAACGATATATCCATCATAGTGGTTCTGTAATTTACAGGGCCGGAACAAAAATGGTTGTAACTTTGAAATTTTTGGGCGCCTTGCGACATGCTTCTGGTAAAGATACATTAACTTTGAACTGCAAAAATGGCGCTTCAATAATGGATGTAGTGGATGAAATATCGCGAACCACGCCAGCGTTGCGTCGAAGTCTGGTTAATGAGCACCTTAATGAACCAACGCCGAATGCGTTGATATTGGTTAATGGTCGGGAAATCAGTATTTTGGATAATTTGGGAACGAGAATTAGAGACGGCGATGAGGTTGTTTTTGTCCCTGTAGTTCATGGAGGATGAGTGGTTTGCTTACAAGAATTGTTACTTTGACAACCGATTTTGGGTTAAGAGATCCATATGCTGCTGCTATGAAAGCTGCAATTTTAGGAATTAGTCCGGGAGTTGCAATTGTTGATATTACTCATGATGTGGAGAAGTTTAATATTCGTGCGGGTGCTTTTGTTTTGGGTTCTGCGACGCCTTATTTTCCCGAGGGAACAGTTCATGTTGCAGTTGTGGATCCTGGCGTAGGAACTCAGAGACGTCCAATAGCAATAGAAACTAAGCACAGTTTTTTTGTAGGTCCGGACAACGGGTTGCTGATTTTGCCAGCCGAAGCGCAAGGTATCAAACATATTTATGAACTTACCAGTCGGCGGTTCATGTTGTCCCATGTTTCCAGCACTTTTCATGGACGCGACATTTTCGCTCCTGCAGCAGCACACCTAGTCAATGGAACAGCGATTGAAGAGTTCGGTCCCCAATTAATCAGTGTCGTTAAACCAGATTTTGCGGAAGTTGTGCGGAACAAGAATTTCTTGTTCGGAGAGGTATTGCATGTGGATGACTTCGGGAACATAATCACAAATATTCATGCAAAGGATATTGCCGAGTTTAGAGAAGGCATGTTGTTAATAGAGTTTTCCGATCAAAAGGTTCAGTTAAGACTTTCTCGTGCGTACGCCGATTCGAAGCCCCAAGAGCCATTGGCCCTTATCGGGAGCCACAATTATCTAGAGATAGCATTGAATCAGGGAAGTGCAGCTGCAAAATTCGGATCGAAAGCTGGAGACAAAATAACTCTATCTAACGTTTAGTCAGGTATTGGCAATTCTATTTGCTTGAAATAGACGAATTTGGATCCGATTTTGATTCACATAACGTAATCGAAAAAAGAGGGCTCTAACAGAGTAGAGAGCCAATGACTCGATATCAGGCGTTGGCGCTAACCACTGGGTACTGGAAGCCTGGAACTGAATATCTAAAGCAGATTGTATTAGCCACAGAAAAAAGGGTCGCCGATAGAGATTTTGTAGTTGTTTCTGAGAAGGCTCTTTCAACGGCTCAGAATAATATCGTTGACGAAAGCTCCGTACATCCAAGCTTAACTGCCCTTTTTCTCGCCAAAATTTGGATGCCCTTTGCATGGGGTTACTTTTTGGGTGTAGCCTGCCATTTTGGGCAGAAGTTGTTGCATCGGATTCGAGCATACCCCTCTGAATTTGGTAGCCAGCACAAGCAAGTCGCACTTCAATACACCGGTTTTTCTCAGGCTCTAATGTTTGGTTCGGAAGGAGGCATCGACGGGTCAAATCTTCCATATTCCCTTGTGAGTTTACCCTTGAGCAAGGCTGAAGAAACTGCTCAAGCTATTCAAGTTGAAATTCTGCACAAATTGAGAAAAAGAGTTACAGTGGTTATTGTAGACACGGATAAGACTTACAGTTTTTGGAACTTTCATTTCACCCCACGCCCAAAACCCATGAAGGGTATCCACTCTCAAGGTGGAATCGTAGCGTACTTGGTTGCCAAAATGTTCAAACTCAGGAAGCGCCCTACCCCTTTAGCCGTTGCTGGAGGCAAACTCTCTGTTGAAGATGCATTGACGATTTCCAACGTTGCGGATAGAGCAAGAGGTCCAGGTTCAGGTGCTACAGTTTGGGACATGGCGGCAAGATTTAAAGTAGCAACTACTGGCGTGAGCTGGGACATGCTTTCCTTTGTTAAACACAAACCAATTGTAATTGTTAGAAGAGCCACGCAAATATGACAATTCTTGCACTTTGGTAATCGTTAGATTTAATACTTAAGTCCTGTATAGCTGATTTTCAAAGAGTAAAGCATAAAGACTGCAGTTTAGTTCTAACCGACGCCACCGGGATAGACAATGGAAGAATCGATAAAGAAGTTGGACGCGTTCTTCAATCCGTGTTCCGTAGCCGTCGTAGGTGCCACCAAAAAAGTAGACAAAGCAGGGCACGTAATCTTCAAGAACTTTGTGACTAACAAGGGACGCGGAGTTTTCAAAGGAGATCTGTACCCAGTTAACCCAAATGAGGACTCAATCTTAGGTTTCAAATGTTACTCTTCACTAGAGGATATCTCGGGTGAGATTGAATTAGTCGTTGTTATCGTTCCAGCCAAGTTTGTTGCTTCTGTTATGGAGGGCGCCGTTCGTAAGAAAGTTAAAGCCGCTATAATTATTAGTGCTGGTTTTAAGGAAGTTGGCAATGTGGACCTTGAAAACGAAATTGTCGCCATTGCCAAGAAAGGTGACATCCGGGTTTTAGGTCCCAACTGTTTAGGTGTTTATTATTCGAAGACTGGGGTTGACTCGCTTTTTCTTCCCGAAACGAAGGTGCTGACAACTGGTGAAGATGTAATAGCTACGCCAAGGCCTATGCCGGGTAACATTGCAATGATCACTCAGAGTGGAGCTTTCGGCGTTGCCGCCTTAGACTACTTGACTGGTCGTCAAATGGGTGTCAGCAAATTTGTAAGTTTTGGGAACAAATGCGATGTAAGTGAATCAGAGATTCTATGCTATCTCCTACATGACAAGGATACTAAAGTTATCTTAGCATACGTGGAAGACATAAAGTTCGGCAGAGAATTCATCAAAGTCGCTAAACGAGTCACAGTAAAAAAACCCGTAGTGGTCATTAAATCAGGAAAGAGCGAGGCAGGAGCTAGGGCCGCAGCTTCTCACACAGGTGCCATTGCTGGTTCAGACAAAATCTACACCGCCGCGTTTGAACAAGCAGGCGTCATAAGAGCCAGAGATATGGAAGAATTCTTTGGCTGCGGAAAAGCTCTTGCGATGCAACCCCCCTCATTAGGCAGGAATATTGGCATACTTACCGACGCTGGTGGACCCGGAGTCATGACCGTGGACGAGTTGGAAATTCAGGGCCTCACCGTTGAACCGTTTTCTGAAGAAACCTCGCAGAAGTTTGAAAAACTCAAGAATGACGGAATAATACTCAAGATCGCTGCCACTCACAACCCCGTTGACTTAACTGGTTCAGTAACTGATGATCAGTTCGTTATGGCTGCAGACCTCATGTTCCAAGACACCGAAATCGATGGAATAATCTTTCTTGGATTGCACCACATGCCAGGACTACGCGAGAAATATATTGACGGCGTCGCAAAAATCTCAATGAAATATTCCAAACCAATAGTTATGTGTGACATTGGTGAAACAGAAATGGCCCTCTATACACGAGGTAGATTCGACAGACTGAGTGTTCCATCGTATTCTTCACCAGAAGACGCTGCCCGAGCTATGAAGGCATTAGTCTCTTATGGTGAATACTTGCAGAGTAACGATTCTGCTGAAGAATATATCAAGGAATTTTTGCAAAAAAGAAACAAACAGTAATCACTTTAAGGAAAAACTGAAACAGAGACCAGGTCTCCATCTCTCAATTTTAGTTCTTCTCGCAAGTTCGAAGCTGCAACAATTTCCAAAACATTTTGAGGGTAATTCTTAACTTGAGGAATAACAACGGCACAGTCTCTATTGTTAATCTGTGCCTTGTAAAGAAGCCCAATACAATGGCCTTGGGCTGGGCAAATCGAGTCTGCTTGAATTTTCTTAAGAATTCTTCTTTTGACGACTCCTTCTTTGCCAAGTTTCAGATTCAAGGTGCCTAGGTAAGGTGTGAAACCTAACTTACTTTCTATCTGCTGTTTTACCCAAGGGAGTGAAAGGTATTTTTTTCCTTTACCTTCTCCGCTGACGACTTTGCCTTCAAAAATCAGGGTTTGCAAGGTAAGGTCTATTTCTGTTCCTTAAGCCATTGTGCTACTTTACTCAGTAGTGGGTTTGCGGATATGTCGATTACTGGAACAATCATTTTCTCTTTTGTCTCAATTGTTGGCAGGTATTTTGGCATAATTGCATATCCGGTAAATGTCCAATACACCTTGCCACTTTCTATGAGCATCCTTGCAACAGCCGCATTGGATGGTGGGAGCGGAAAATACAAGAACACTACACCTTCGGCCCAGTACACGCCTGCTAGCTTTCCTCCTGCAATTACGGAAGTGAACCGTGCTAAGTCATCTGGCGACACAAAGCGGGTTTTTTCCATAATAACGATTTCTCTGAAGGGCTCATACTTGATTGTTACTTTGCTTTCAGCTGCACTCATAAACTCCAATCAACCTGCTAAAGCAGTTTAGTGCGAGGTCCCTTTTAACCTTGTCATGAGTCTAGAAAAAGTTATAGCGCAGACCAGCGTTAAGCCTTCCAACAGAAGGTTAATCATTTGCCAGAAATCCGCGTAGCACTCGTAGGCGTGGGGAACAGCGCAAGCGCCCTCATTCAAGGAACTCAATACTATAAGAATGCAAAAGAAGAAACCACCGTACCGGGACTCATGCACGTAAACTACGGCGGGTACCTCATAGGCGACATCAAATTCGTCGCGGCATTTGAGGTCAACAAAAACAAAATCGGCAAAGACCTATCAGAAGCTATATGGGAAAAGCCCAACGTATGCGAGAAATTCGCCGACGTCCCCAACTTAGGCGTGAAAGTTTCGCCAGCTCCAATTCTCGATGGCGTTGCCCCACACATGCGGGAAACCTTCAACGTCTTTGACGACAGCAAAATCGATAAAGCGAGTGTCGTCAAAATTCTGAAAGAAACCAAAACCCAAGTTCTTGTTAACTATTTGCCAGTCGGTAGCCACGACGCAGTACGCTACTATGCCCAATGTGCCATCGACGCGGGGTGCGCTTTCGTAAACTGCATGCCTGAATTCATCGGTTCTGATCTTAAAGAAAGCGTGAAATTCGAGAAAGCCGGTTTGCCAGTACTGGGCGATGACATTAAAAGTCAAGTAGGCGCTACCATTCTACACCGCAACTTGGTTAGGCTCTGCTTGGATAGAGGAGTTATTGTTGATGAGACTTACCAACTTAACCTCGGCGGTGACACGGATTTTCAAAATATGACCGTTGAAAACCGCCTAAAATCCAAACGCATAAGCAAAACCGAGGCAGTCACCAGCCTTGTTCCTTACTCGTTACCAACAAGGATCGGGCCATCAGATTATGTGCCTTTCTTAAAGAACAAGAAGATATGCTACATCTCGCTGAAAGGTCGCAAATTCGGAGATCGCCCACTTAACATCAGTGTCAAACTTGAAGTTGAAGACTCTCCCAACAGTGCCGGTGTAGTCATCGACCTCATTCGAGCAGCCAAGATTGCTCTTGATCGCAAAATTTCTGGCGCCCTATTGAGCATGCCTGCTTACGCATTTAAACATCCGCCTATGCAAGTCCCTGATCCCGTAGCTAGGCAATGGACGGAAGATTGGATAGCAGGCAAACGCGAGCGCTAAGTCTTTAATTCTTTTTTCTTCCTTGTGAAGGCTTTTAAGCTTCGATATAATCCAGAATACTTCTAGTTAGAAGGTGCAAACTAAATGGTTAAAGTTGGAGCATACGAAGTGCCAGAAGGCCTCTACTACTCAAAAGATTTTGAATGGATCAAAATTGAAGGAGACAAAGTTCGCATGGGCGTAACCGACTACGCACAAAAATCCCTGCGGGAAATCGTTTACGCGGAACTACCAAGCGCAGGTGGGGAAGTAAAGCAAGGCGAACCTTATGGAACGGTTGAGTCCGTGAAAGCTGTCTCCGACTTAGTCGCAGCAGTAAGCGGCACCATCGAAGAAGTTAACGACGAAGTCCAATCCAAGCCGGAGCTTCTTAATGAAGATCCATACCAAAAAGGCTGGCTGATTGTCGTGAAACCTGTGAATTTGCAGGAAGAGTTGGCTAACCTCATGGATTTCAACGCTGCAGTTGAGTGGCACAAAAACCAAGCCAAATAGAGGAAACCTTGATGGTTAGACGTGTCATAGTCATCGGTGCCAACGCTGCAGGCGTTGAAGCTGCTTCTGCCGCAAGGAAAAAAGACCGAACTGCAGAAATCACGTTGATAACTCAAGAAGAAAACGCGGGTTACAGCCGTTGTGGTCTACCATTCGTAATCGGTGGACAAATAGCTGAATTTAAAGACCTTATCGTTTATCCACCCGCGTACTTTCAAATGCTTAAGCTAACGCTGAAAAACGAAACCAAAGTTACCGCTGTTAACACAAAAGATAAGACAGTCACATTTGTTGCCTCGTCAGGTATCCCAGAAACAATGTCTTATGACAGCCTAGTAATTGCCACTGGCGCAGACTCTTTTATGCCACCTATCAAAGGCAAAGAAAAGCAAGGAATCCTTTCACTCCGCAGCTTAGAAGACGGTGAGAAAATCCGTGCCGCAGTTAAGGCCGGAGTAAAGTCCGCTGTCATCATGGGCGCAGGCTTAATTGGTCTAGAAGTGGGGGTTGGCCTAATGGAGCAGGGCTTGAAAGTGACAATCGTTGAAATGCTTCCTCAAATTTTGCCGCAGCTGCTGGACGCAGACATGGCGAAAATGGTTCAAGAACACCTCCAAGAGAAAGGCATGACCATCATCGTAGGCAAAGGCGTCGAAGAATTCCTCGGCGACGACAAAGTCACAGCTATCATGGCAGGTGGAGAAAAAATCGAAGCTGACCTTTTCATAAGCGCTTTTGGTGTCCGCGCGAACACAAAGCTTGCAGTTGACGCAGGCATCCCATTAGGCGAGACACGTGCAATTAAGACCAATATGCGCATGGAAACAGACGTGAAAGACGTCTACGCTGTCGGCGACTGCGCAGAATCCGCAAACATAATTACACACAGACCCATGTGCGCACAATTGGGTACAATCGCTGTTCGTCAGGGCAAGGTTGCAGGAACAAACGCCGGTGGAGACTACGCTCAGTTTACAGGAATCCTCGCATCGGCTGTCACAAGGCTATTCGAGATTGAAGCAGGCAACACAGGTTTGACAGAGACATCGGCAGTCAGAAATCGCATAGAAGTCGTCACTGGAGCTATAAGCAGCAAGACCAAGGCAGATTACTTCCCAGGTGCTAAACCAATAAAAGTAAAGCTTGTTGTCGAAAAGGAGTCACAACGCATTATCGGAGCTCAAGTAATCGGAGGAGAAGAAGTGACTCAACGCATAAACGCTTTGTCATTTGCTATCCAGAAAGGCATGACAGTGCGAGAACTTGCAAAAACAGACACTGCGTACGCGCCACCGTTGTGTGAAACGTGGGAACCCATGGTCTTAGCGGCTGAAATGGTTCTCATGAAACTGCGCTAAGCAGTTTTCCCTTTTTCCATTTCAAAGCAAGAAAAAAAATATTGACCTGTCTAGGTCATTTTTGATATTCCTGGTTGGGTGAATGGTTCGGTCATACCGACGAGGAGTTTGCCAAATGTGTTGATATGATCCTCTTCCTCAGCAAGAATCTTTTCGAGGAGTCGCCTGGTCGTGTAATCCCCTTCTGCTGCAGCTAACTGTATGGATTTTTTGTATAGGGTTATGGCCTCTTCTTCGTTTTCCTCGTCCTGTTTGAGCATCTCAATAAGGCTTCCGCCAACGTTAATTGCATCAGGCTTGATTGTTGCGATGCCATCTAGATAATCCAATCGCTCTGCAAGGGCTTCGGCGTGTTTCATTTCTGCGATGGCCGTTTTCCGGAATATATCTTTCACCTGTTCGCCTTCAAGACCCGTCACTTGGATCGATTGCCACATGTATTGGATACTAACTTGGAGTTCACGGGCTATGCCTTTATTTAGAAATTCTAATAATTTCTGAGAAACCATTGATGTTCACCTACAAAACGTATAATGAACTAAATAGAAAATTGGTATATAAAGCATGATGCGAAATTCTATCATCATTTTCAGAGGAATTTCAGTCAAGTTTTAAGCAGAATAGCCGCATCGTTATCCGTAAGAAATTCTTGCATGGCTTTTCCCGAGTGCAAATCGAAACATTAAAAATTACTCAAGTTGCCGGATCAATAGATTTTTCCATGTGGAAACAGATTCTCGTCGGAAAATTAATTAAGACAAAGGCTCTGATAACCACGGACAAAAAGGTGAAATATAAATGGCAATAAAAGTAGGAATTAACGGATTCGGAAGAATCGGAAGACTCCTTTATCGCGCAGCAATCGAGAAGAAAGCAAACATAGACTTCGTAGCCATCAACGACCTTACAGACGCTAAAACCAATGCGCACCTCCTCAAATATGACTCAGTTCACGGACGCTTTAACGGCACAGTTGCTGTCAGCGGAAATGATCTGGTCGTTAACGGAAAAACCCTAAAAGTCTTTGCCCAAAAAGACCCTGCAGCACTTCCATGGAAAGACCTTGGCGTTTACCTGGCTGTAGAATCAACCGGCTTTTTCACTAAAAAAGAAGATGCATCAAAGCACCTAACTGCAGGCGCCAAAAAAGTGCTCATATCAGCCCCTGCAGACGGACCAGATGCAACTATTGTCATGGGTGTAAATCATGAAACCTACGACCCAGTTAAGCACAATATCCTCAGCAACGCATCTTGCACAACCAACTGCCTCGCTCCAATAAGTAAAGTTCTCGCAGACAGCTTCGGCTTAGAAAAAGCATTCATGAACACCATCCACAGCTATACCAATGACCAAAAAGTTCAAGATCTCGTTCACAAAGACCTCAGACGTGCACGCGCTGCAGCAATCAACATTATTCCAACCAGCACAGGCGCAGCAAAAGCAATCGGATTGGTCCTCCCAAGCTGCACTGGCAAGATGAATGGCGTATCAATGCGAGTTCCGACACCAGATGTCTCCATAGTGGACTTAACCGCAATCTTGGGCAAAGACGTCACAAAAGACGAAATTAATGCAGCAATGAAGAAAGCAGCAACAGGCTCGCTCAAAGGCATTCTCGAATACACTGAAGACGAAATCGTTAGCAGCGATGTGCTGCACACCACCTACTCAGCAGTTTTCGACGCAAAGTTAACCATGGTCATGGGTGAGAAAAGCAACTTCGTTAAAGTTTTCGCCTGGTACGACAACGAATGGGGCTTTAGCAACCGCATGGTCGACTTTATCGAAATGGTCGGCAAAAAAGCAGGAATGTAGAAAAGCCGAAGCTGGACCTTTAAAAACTCAATCAACTTTTTCTTTTTTTCAATCTAATCCAAAGAAAGAGATGTAAATACATGGCAAAATACAAAACGTTAGATGACTTCCAAGTTAAGAACAAAGTTGTCCTACTGAGAGTAGACTTCAACAGCGAAATTGACCCCTCCACAAAGAAAGTCACAAGCGACGTACGCATAAAAGCACACGCTGAATCCACAATTAGAGAACTTGCCGAAAAAGGCGCAAAGACCGTTATTCTCGCACACCAAGGCAGGAAAGGCGATCCAGACTACACACCTCTCAAGCAGCATGCCGAAATTCTCAGTAAAATTCTCAAATGCCCAGTAAAGTATGTCGACGATCTATACGGCGAAAAAGCCAAAGCAGCAATCAAAGAACTCAAGGGCGGAGAAATCTTGGTACTTGAAAACGTACGTAGCTTCGACGGCGAAACCAAAAACGGCACACCTGAACAGCATTCAAAGACCAATCTAGTTCAGAACCTCGCACCCTTGGCTGACTTGTTCGTGAACGACGCATTTGCAGCAGCCCACCGTGGACACGTATCCATGGTTGGATTCACAGCAGTGCTTCCATCTGCAGCAGGCAGAATCATGGAGCGCGAACTAACCTCACTTGCCAAAGCATTAGAAAAACCAGAGAAACCCTGCATTTACGTCATGGGTGGAGCAAAAGCAGATGACTCATTGGAAATCAGCAAATACGTTTTGGGCAACGGTATTGCAGACTGTGTTTTACTTGGAGGAGTAACTTCGCAGTTGTTCCTTGCCGCTAAAGGCGTTGACCTAGGCAAAAAAACAATGGACTTCCTCGCAAAGAAAGAGTTAACTCAATTCATACCAGGAATCAAAGAACTAATGCAAAAGTACCCAAACAACATCATAGTCCCAGTTGACGTAGCCCTAGACAACAAGGGCAAACGCAAAGAAATCCAAGTAAGCGAACTACCCACCGAACTCAGTATATTCGACATAGGTGCCAAAACAGTTGCCGAATTCGCCAAAATCATATCTAAAGCCAAATCCATCGTTGTCAGCGGTCCCATGGGCGTTTATGAAAACAAGGAATTTAACTACGGCACCAAAAAAGTGCTTGAAGCAATCGCAAACAGCAAAGCATTCAGTCTTGCAGGTGGCGGAAATACAATTGCAGCCATTGAAGAATACGGGTTGCAGAAGAAAATGGGCTACATAAGCACAGCAGGCGGTGCACTCATCGAGTTCCTCATGGGCAAAAAGCTCCCAGGCGTAGTTGCTTTAGAAAACGCTGTTGCGAAAAAGAAAATCTAACCTATTTCTTTCTTTTCTCTATTTTCTACCGTGTTTCGTTGATGCTTTTGTATACGGTATTGCTCCAAATTTGGAGCGTATGGCTATGACAACATCAATTCGTGGTAGACGCATCTCGTTTTGTGCATTTATTGACTAAAAGGTTCCAATTTAGATCGGATTTTGCATTTGCTGCTAATAACTTTGCCAAAACGTCACTCTTTGCCGCGAAAAGTGCAAAGATTTACTAGAAGGAGTTATTGATGAAAAAGCCAGACTATGCACGCAGACGCATACAAAACTGCGCAATTAGTTCGAGCAACGCATCTTTTACGGCAAATTAGAAATAAACCTGCACTCTGATATTTGTTGTGCAGAGGAGAACGCTGTGACGGACATCGTATTTGTGTTTGAGGTTCACCAGCCGCATAGGTTGCGAAAGAACCTTTTCTGGGAGAACAAAGTTTTCAAACGCGCCAAGAAAGAGGAATTGTTCGATTATTATTTTGACAACGAAGTTGACAAAGAAATTTTTGAGCGCGCCGCGAAAAAATGCTATTTTCCGTCAAACCAGATTCTGTTAAACGCCATTGAAGCGCACAAGAAGAGCAAACGGCGAGTAAAAGTATCATTTAGCATTTCAGGCGTTTTTCTTGAGCAATGCGAAATGTTTAACCCCGACCTTCTCGAAAGTTTCAAACAACTCGCCCAAACAGGTTGTGTAGAGTTTCTGGACCAGACTTATTACCACTCTATCGCTAGTCTTTACCCAGAAAAAGACGAGTTTGTTTCACAAGTTAAGCTCCACCGCGACACAATTAAAAGTCTACTTGGTTACGAACCCACCGTTTTCGAAAACACTGAGTTACTATACAATAATGCAATAGCAAAAATTGTTGAAAACCTTGGGTATAAAGGAATCTTTACAGAAGGCATCGAAAGGATCTTGGGCGAAAAATCCCCGAACTACCTCTACACTCCCACAGGTTGCAAGAAAATCCAGCTTTTCCTACGCAACTACAAGCTAACTGACGACATCGGTTTCCGCTTTAGTGCTCAATGGTGGAGCGAATGGCCCCTGACCGCCGACAAATATGCTCATTGGTTAGCTGACACAAAAGGTGACTGTATCAACATATTCCCTGACTACGAGACCTTTGGCGAACATCATTGGCCTGAAACAGGCATACACGGTTTTCTGAGTCATTTACCTGAGGAAATATTGAAGTGGCCTCATCTGAGGATGTCGACGCCCTCTGAAGTAATTGACAAACAAAAATCCGCCGGTGAAGTTGATGTCCCTGAAACAGGCGGCACGGTTTCTTGGGCAGATCTTGAACGTGACAGTAGTGGCTGGCTGGGAAACGCTATGCAATGGGCATACTACACCAATCTTCATCGATTAGAACCGCTCATCACGGAGGCAGAAGATCCAGATTTCCTAAAGCTGTGGCGTTACTTCCAAACCAGCGATCACCTTTACTACATGTTTGCAAAAGGTGGAGGACCAGGAGAAGTTCATAGTTACTTTAGTCCGTTTGAATCACCGGTAAATGCCTTTGTTGCAGCAGAAACATCAATTTTTGACTTCGAAAATAGAATCCGAACAGCAACTCTTACAGCAAATGAACCTTTCCTTTTCAACACTGGTCCAGGAAAAGAAAATTTTACGGGTACTTTAACGTGGAGCCTTAAAGGGTTCCTGAAAGCACTAGCAAATGTCGACACAAGAGCGCTGGAGTTTCACAATCGACGGGGCGACTTTGCAAGCTGGGCTGGATACTCATTCGAAGACCCGGTTCTACAAGAAGAGCTTAACACTATTAAAGTCTCCAAGTTAAAAGGAGACCTTCTGCGAAACAAGCTCGTGACTGCAGTTGAAAAAAGGTATAAAGTACTTAGCGAAGAAGCCCAAGCTGCAACCAGACTGTTCTAAGCAGAAAATATGTGCATGCGTTTATAAGGAAAACAAAGTGAATATTCTAGTGGCTGAAAGGGGCATTTGACATGAGAGAAGACGCTTCCGTTCCCAGAAAACGTTCTACAGACCCTTCACAACCTCTGTGCAACAGCGGCCGATTTGGCAAAGAGAGGCGATGAAGTGGCGCGGATTCTGCAGAAAGACCCTGGAGAAATAGAAAGAATCCTCGACGACTTCAAGAACAGAGGGTTTGCAGAAAGTTTCTATGATAGCGAGGGAAAGAAGCGGTACTATCTCACTGGAAGAGGAATAATAAAGGTCTGCTCACAATTCACGTAGTGAAATCCAATGCGTGCTGTACTTTTTTCGTGGGAGTACCCCCCTAGAATAGTGGGGAAACTCGCTGAATACGTCAGCATTTTGGCTGCTCAGCTCGTGAAAAATCACGTCGAAGTACACGTGGTTACATATAACGATTCCTCAACTGGGGCCTCTGAAGAAGCAAACGGCGTCAAAGTTTTTAGAGTGGCAAATCCTGTTCGTTCACATGTTAGCCTAATAACTTGGGATCTAACCCTTAACCAAGAAATTGAACGAGTAGCCGCCAATGTGTACTACCAAACGGGCAAACATATCGACCTGATTGACGTTTTTGATTGGCACTTCATACCTGCAGCTGTAACTCTCAAAAACGCGTTAGGCATACCCTTCGTTTATTCCGTGGAAAGCCTCGAAGACCACCGTTCCCCCGGCGCCAATGAACCGTTCAACATGGCTATTCGCGGCATCGAATGGCTGGGTTTTTACGAAGCAAAGAAAGTTACAACCAAATCAGAATGGATGCATAATGAAGTTATGAGACTATACCAGGTACCCAAAGAAAAAGTAGTAGTCATCTCGCAGAAACCAGATTTCCTGGTTAAAGAAGTCCTTAAGAGTATACAACGGCGTTTCAGGAGGCACGTTTAAACCATGAAGCGCCCACTCAACGTAATGATGTTCAGCTGGGAGTTCCCTCCGCGAGTCATTGGCGGAATATCCCCGCATGTTTACTTCCTTTCTAAGAGTTTAGCAAAGAACGACGTCAAAGTCTATGTTGTGACTTGTGATTTCCCGGACGCCCCTGCCCACGAAACAATTGAAGGCGTGGAAGTTTACAGAATAGACTCTTACAAGAACCCGTCACCTGACTTCGCCTCATGGGTTTATCTGATGAATCTGAATATGCAAAAAGAAGCAGCCGCCATCGCCTCCAAGCTGCCCGAACCAATTGACGTTTTCCATGCCCACGACTGGCTCGTCGCAACAGCAGGCATAGGTCTAAAACATGTTTTCCGAAGACCTCTTTTAGTTACGATGCACTCCACCGAAATAGGTCGACGGGAAGGGCTTCACACAAATACGGAAAAAATGATTCACGAAACCGAGGCATGGCTAACGTACGAAGCGTGGCGGGTAATCTGCTGCAGCGACTACATGGTGCAACACGTGAAGTGGGCTTATGGGTTGCCCAACGACAAATTAGCGATGGTTCCCAACGGCGTGACCCACAACGTATACGATGGCCTAGCGAGACAAGACTTGGGCGAATTCCGAAAAACCTACGCGTTGCCAGAGGAAAAAATTGTACTGTACGTCGGACGCTTGGTTTACGAAAAAGGAGTTCAAATTCTCATAAATGCCGTCCCCAAAATTCTCGCGAAAACCGACGCCAAATTCGTCATCGTTGGTAGCGGCTACATGCAAGAACAACTATCCAACATAGTTAGGAGTATG
Source organism: Candidatus Bathyarchaeota archaeon (assembly GCA_963825115.1). Lineage (GTDB taxonomy): Archaea > Thermoproteota > Bathyarchaeia > Bathyarchaeales > Bathycorpusculaceae > JADGNF01. The sequence goes on from CAWGRS010000003.1 coordinate 430,997, forward strand.
GGGCTTGAACACAAAGTTCTATTCACAGGTTTTGTTGATGAGGAGAACTTGCTTAAGCTGCAAAAAGTTGCGGACGTGTCAGTTGTGCCTTCGCTGTTTGAACCATTTGGCATAGTGGCCTTAGAAGCAATGGCAGCGAAATGCCCAGTTGTGGTCTCCGATACAGGAGGGTTATCAGAAATCGTTGACCACGATGTAACGGGCGTTAAAGTTTATCCAAACAACACAGATTCGTTGGCGTGGGGTATCACCAAAATTCTCCAAGACGATAATTACGGCAGGTACCTCAGAGAAAACGCCTATAAGAAAATCCTGGAAAAATATGACTGGGACAAAATAGCCCAGCAAACACGGCGCATGTACGAGGCTGTTCTTGGGGAGTACTCAAAAAGTTTCTGGGCTTAATGATTTGGCTTGCTCTCACCGAGGGGCAGCTTTGGTTTGTCACTTTCCAATTATTTTTACGTCTTCAACCTGGATCCAAGGTGAAATTAGCTGTCCCATTTTCCTTTCGTTGTTGGCTACCGCGCTAACATTCTTAATCAAGTCGAAGATGTTGCCTGCTAACATTACACCTCCAGTTGCGTGTTCGATTTTTCCTTTCTTGATTTTCCAAGCGGGAGTTGCTACGACTGAGAATTCACCGCTGACTGGATTGCTGCTATGTGCACCCTGCAAATAGGACACCATTAAGCCCTCGTCTATCTCGCTGACAAGTTCGTCGGAAGATCTGTTGCCTGGAAGTATGTGGAAGTTTGTGGCTTCAACTTCTGGCGTTGACAAGTATCCGGCTCTGGAAGCGTTTCCCGTGCTTTCTTTTCCCTGCTTTTTGGCAGTGTAGTTGTCGAAAAGGAAGTTTCGCAAAATGCCTTTCTCAAATACTACCGTTTTCTGATGTGGAACCCCTTCGCCGTCAAAAATTCCAGTGCGCAAGCCACCAGGGAATAGTCCATCGTCGTGGATAGTGATTGCTTCGGAGCCGACTTTTGTTTCGAGTTTGTCTTTTAGGGGTGACTGATTTCGCTCAACACTATCTGCCTTTACGGCGCTAATAAGAGTATAGTAAAGAAGTTCTTGAAGTGCAAACTGTGTCAAAATGATTTTGTAGTTTTTGGTTTCAACCCGTTTGATTTTCAACGCAGAGAGGGCTTGGCGCGCTGCTTCTCTTCCCACCCATTCTGGGTCAACCTTGTAGTTTCTTTCCGCGTTAAATTCAAAGCAAACCGGAGTAACCGCATTCCCTTCTCTTGCTAGCGTCGCAACGCTGCATTCTATCATGGTTCCTTTGTCAAAAGCTGAGATCCCGTTAGAGTTGACTATTGCATTGGAGACGTATCCAGCTCCTGCACCGCCTTCTATAGGGAAAACCCTCTTATCCGCTTCAGTAGCAGCATCCAACATTCTGGAAGCTAAGTTGACTAGGTCTTCTGAGTGCAAGTCTATGATCTTGGTGTCGAAGGTTTTCTCTGGCGAAGCCGAGTAAGGCTTCTTTTGTGGAAGCTCTTTCCAGTCTTTGTCAGGTTTGCTTGCCCTAGCGGCCGCCATTGCCTTAGCTATAACGTCTTCAATAACTTTTGGATTGTCAATGATGTTTGTGTAGGAGAAGCCTATCGCTTTGTTAACTTGAACTCTGACTCCTATTCCCACGTCAATTATTCTGTTGGTCTTTGTAATTTGTCCCCGTTCGATACCGACACTTGTGGCTTTGCCTTCATAGGCGAATGCTTCGGCTTCTGCGGCGCCTATCTTCATGGCTGCGTCTACGGTGTTTTCGGCTAAACTTAAAATTGCTTCTTTGTTAAGCGCTGCCACCTACGGTCACCTCGCTAACTCTGATATGTGGTCCCCCATCCCCTATAAATGCGGTCTGCCCTTTTCCACAACGTCCAGAACCTAACTCAAAATCCTTGCCAACAGCATCCACCTTGAGCAAGGTTTCCAGTGTACTTCCGCTGATGGATGCATCCCGCACGGACTCGCCCAGTTCTCCATTCACTATTTCGGTTGCCTCTTGGATGCCTACTTGGAATGTTCCGTCTAAATTGGCTTGTCCGCCTCGGAAGCTCTTGAAGAAATAGCCGTATTTGATGCCTTCAAGAAGTTCCTCGATTGACATATCCCTTGGAGCCATGTATGTATTGCGCATTCGAATTATCGGTTCGACTCGGAAGTCTTCAGCTCGTGCGTTTCCCGTGGGTTCCGTATTGAACTTTTGTGCTGTCTCACGGTTATGTAGCAGGCCTGCGACAACTCCATCTTTAATCAGAAGCGTTTTCATCGCAGGGCACCCTTCGTCGTCATATTTGAAGGAGCCGAATGCGCCATTTATGGTTCCATCATCGTAGAACGTAACCAAGTCTGAAGCAATTTTCTTGCCCATGTTGTTTGCGAGTACACCGCCTGCCAATGCTAAGTCTGCTTCTGCTAAATGTCCAAAAGCTTCATGCACGAAAACTCCCACGACATTTGGTCCGAGCACTACTGGGAACGTGCCGCCTTTAGGTGTCTTCGCGTTGAGCTGGATAACTGCGCGTTTGGCAAGTCTTTCACCTATCGCTTCAGGCGTTTCAGTATCAAATATTTCGTAGCCTGCTGTTGACCCTAACTCTTCTCTGCTAAATGTGAAAACTCCGTTCTGCAAGGCAGACGCAGTGAGTTTTGACCAAACGTAAAGTTTATCGATTTCAATGAAGGTGTTTTCGCTGTTCGCAAAAAAGGATGTTCCGGTTAAGTCCATGTAATCAAATGTACAGCTTTTAACCCGTTTGTCGTGTTTCAGGGTGACCTTGGTTGCATCCGTAGCCATCTCTATTTTTTCTTCGATGCTGATTTCAGTCGGATTCTTAGCTGGCTTGATCTGAACGCGGTCTTCCACTGTCTTGGTTTTGGCGAGCTTGATTGGGTTTTTTAGTCTGTAACTTGCCACTTTAGCCATGGTGCAAGCGTCGGAGATTGCTTCAGTTAGAACTTTAGTGTCTAAAGAGCCGACCGTTGCAAATCCCCATGCTCCGTTAATGAGGACGCGAAGTGCGACGCCACTTTCGATGCCTTGTTTTGCTGCTTCGACTCGTCCTTCCTTCATTGTGAACGAAGTTTTGGAGAGGTTTTGGGCTCGAGCTTCGGCATATCCGGCTCCAAATCTCTCTGTCGCTATGTTGATTATTTTTGTTAGAAGATCTTTCAAGAGTTTATTGCCTCCGAGGCAATTTCGTAACAGGACTAATGGGGCTAGTGAATAAAATAGTTGCGTTTTGTAAGTTTCGAATCAGGTTCCAAAATATTGTTGTTTTTGCAGAAAACATTTTCCACTATTGGAAAGTTGCAACTGGGGCGGATATCACCAGAAGTCTGCTAAGCCAGTCTGTTGAATTCTTCCTGGTAGGGGCTTAATTCGTGAAGGTTCAGTCCTTGGTGCTTCATTACTGCTGTCGGTATCCGTTTTGGCAGGCAAGATCAGTTTTCCGTAAATACCATCGTATCCTGGGACAACCTTAACTTCACCTTCTCTAACTTTCACTATTGCTTCAGCAATTCGCTGATCCACAACTGCTGCTGACAGGGCTTCTTTGGAAGCGTCAATTAGCACTCTGTATTCGTCGCCAAATTTTTCGATGAGGGGGCTATAGATTTTCCATATCGCTTGAGTTGCAGGCGAATCGACATTCAAGACGGCAGCGATAATTTCGGAGAGCGGCATTAAACGCATAAACCCGGGTGACTTCTCAGATTTGAAATCGACTGGTCGATCGGCAAGCTCTTCCACCCGTTGCTCCACTCCCTCGGTTAGTCTTCTTCCGCACACTGGGCAGATGTTGCGGAGTTTACGAGCTTCAGCTGCGGAAAGTGAAACATTGCAGTTGCGGTGACCCGTCCAATGATACTTGCCATAGGCTGGATCGGTTTCGATTGTATATTTGAATCGTTTGGTGTCCTTGGTTTGAATGGCTTCGGTAACTTCCTTATAATTGACTCGTTCGAATTCGAAGACATTGGCTTCTCTCCCCATTCGCCATGGCCAAAAACTGTGACAGTCGCTATTCGAAACTAAAGTGAACTTGTCAAGCTCGCTTAAACGCCAATTCATCGGAGGGTCGCTTGAGAGACCTGTTTCAAGGGCACGAATATATTTGGTCATGTCTTGGTAGCAGTCTTCTATGCTGTCAAAACCACTGAAAGCGCCAAATACACTAAACCAAGGCGTCCAAGCGTGAGCTGGGAAAATCATGGTCTCGTTGGATATTTGCATGACTTCTTCCACCAGTTGTGGCGCAGTCATGTTTAGGATGGGTCTTCCGTCAGAACTCAAATTACCATATTTGCCCAGGTCTTCGTTGATTTGTATCACATTTTCCAAGTTCGGCGATAAGATAACGTGGTGAATTTTTCTTGATTGGTTTTCATATTCAAAAATTGTGCAAACTTCAGTTGTTAACATGAAATGCACTGGTGATTCTAAATCGCCTGACAGTTTGAAAAGACCTGAGTCGGCTATCGGTGTGAGAGTTTGCTTTATTTCATTTAGCCATTCTGGATGGGTAAAATCGCCAGTCCCTACGAGTTGGAGCCCTTTGATTTTGGCGTAACGCGCGATTTCTTTTATGGTCATCTGTTCACTTGTAGCTCGGCTGAAACGGCTGTGAACGTGCAAGTCCGCGATTACTCTAATCTTAAACACATCCCCATCAAAGATTAATTTTGTTTGTTGTGTTGGTCGTAGTAGTTTGGTTGTGCTTAAAAATCTATCAGATTTTGCAACTCACAGAACTTGATCTGAGAATTTTCCTATTCGTAAGATTTAGTGCTCAAGAAAATGAGAGTTAGACATCAACCTTTTTGCAGGGTGAAGTCTTCATTGAGCGAAAGCGTAGATTGTTTCCGATGGCTCCGTTTTCATAGTTGCCCTGCCAGGTTATTCTGTAAGGTACGTTCGCACAAGTTTTATTAAAGAATTAAGTTTATGGCTTGCATGACAGTTTGTTGTTCCAATTGAAGAGACTTTCGAGAAGCTGTTTTACGTGGTCTCGAGTTTCTTGGTTCGTCAAGCATCCTTTTTCGTCGATTTGTTTGCTTGCTTGAACCACAATAACTTCGGGGCGGTTAATGGGATGCATGTTGAGGAAAACGAAGCATTGACGCAGGTGATATTGAGCTCGTGCTCCTCCAAGTATCCCTGTCGAGGCACTCATTACGGCTACTGGTTTTCCGTCAAAAGCATTGTCGCCATAAGGTCTGGAGGCCCAATCGATGGCGTTCTTCAAAACGCCTGGAATGGAATAGTTATACTCAGGCGTAGCAATTAGCAATGCGTCTGATGCTCTGATTTTTCCCTTGAGATCTTTAACAATTTGAGGTGGCTGTCTCTCAAAGTCTGCGTTGAAAGGGGGAATTTCTGCGAAGTCAAAAACTTCAATTTCCACGTTTTCAGGCTTAAGTTCCAACGCTGCTTGCATGAGTGCCTTGTTAAAGGAATCTTTGCGAAGGCTTCCAACTAAACCTAAAATCTTGAATATACTCAAATTCATCTTCTCCCAATCTTGTGATGAGAGACCATACTGTTAGCAAGTCTTTCTTTGATAAAAAGACATCCTTGAAGCTCCTTAACATCGTCTTTATGGATTCCCAAAAAAACTGACGCTTTACTCAATCGTAATCGAGCTGAGATAGAGGCGGAATTAGAAGAGAGCGTACGGGAATTTGGAGCCTGTTGTGTGCAGTTGCCCTTTTATCGGTATATTTTGTCCGCAAACGGGGCAGCGCATATCTTTCGTGAGGTTCCATCTCGTAATTTCGTAGCTGTAACGTTTAATCACGGCTTCGTTGCAGTTGGGACAGTAGGTGTTTTCGGCTGGATGCCCGGGTACGTTGCCAAGATAGGCATAGTTTAAGCCCGCTTCTTTGCAGGTCATGTATGCTTTTTCAAGTGTCTCAATTGGAGTGGCGGGGACGGTAGTCATTTTGTAGTCTGGGTGAAAACGAAGCAAGTGAAATGGGGTGTCTTTTCCTAAGTAGTTCTTGATCCAAGTTGCCATTTCTTTGATTTTACCCATGTCGTCTCCGACTTTCGGGATAATGAGGTTAGTTAATTCGATGTGAACGCCGTGTAGCTTTAGCTCTTTTAATGCCTCATAGATTGGTGAAACATCAGGGACGGCAGAGACGCTCTTGTAGAATTCTGGATCCCCTGCTGCTTTAAAATCAACGGTTGCAGCATCCAAGAAGGGCGAAATTATCTTCACGGCTTCGGGAGTCATGTAGCCATTTGTAACGAAGGTGTTGAAAAAGCCCACTTGGTGTGCAAGCTCGGCGATGTCGCGTGCATATTCCATGTAGATTGTCGGTTCGGTGTATGTGTAGCTAATGCCTTGGCAGTTCTTTTCTCTGGCTGTTTTGACGACTTCTGGAGGTGGAAAGTCTTTTCCTCCAACTTCTTTTTCTTGGCTAATCATCCAGTTGTCGCAGAATTGGCAGCGAAAGTTGCATCCTGCAGCTGCCACTGACATAACTAAGGCTCCAGGGTTGAAATGAGAAAGTGGTTTCTTGCTTATCGGGTCAACGCAAGCGGAAACAGCTTTGCCATAGTTAAGTGAGAAGAGGGTTCCGCCTATATTTTTTCTAACTATACAGAAGCCTGTGGCGCCATCGCTAATTAGGCATCGGCGAGCGCATAAGCAGCATTTCACCTTTTTCTCGGGTTGTCTATTAAACAATATGGCTTGATGCATGGACATGTAATCTGCTCCTAAAGCAGCATTAATTGCAGATTGATTAGAATTAGAGGGAGTTGGTATTAAAAAACTATTCAGATTGACATTTAAATTCGTGGTGGAAGCAAGTTTCTGCTCCAGTGTGGCAAACGGGTCCTTTCTGCACTACAATGTACAAGACCGCATCATAGTCGCAATCTGCGACGATGTGTTTGATTTTCTGTGTGTGCCCTGAGGTTTCGCCTTTTTTCCAAAGCTGTTGTCTTGATCTGCTCCAGTAGTGCGCAAAACCAGTGGTCAACGTTAATTCTAGAGCTTCTTTGTTCGCGTAGGCTATCATGAGCGTTTCTTTGGAGTTGGCGTCTTGAACGACAACGGGGATGAGTCCATCCATTTTTTTCCAATCGAGTTTTTGCATGAGGTCTTCTTCTGTCATGGTCTAATTGTCACCCCCATCCTTCGCAGGTAGTCTTTTACGACTGCAACTGGGTACTTATCATAGTGGAAAACCGACGCGGCTAAGGCTGCATCTGCCTTGCCCTTCGTAAACGCGTCAAGGAAGTGTTCAGGTTTGCCTGCTCCACCACTTGCGATAACTGGCACGTTAACTCGTTCAGAAATGGCCCTGGTAAGATCCAGATCAAAACCGTTTTCTGTACCGTCGCAATCCATAGAGGTTAGCAGGAATTCGCCAGCTCCCAACTCCACGGCTTCCGTAGCCCAATGGATGGCGTCTATTCCAGTGGGTTTGCGTCCGCCATAAGTGTACACTTCAAACCAAACTTGGCCTTCGGCAGTTTTGACAGTGATTTTGTCTTCCTGCTTGGTGCGATTCCTTTTTGCATCAATTGCGACCACCACGCATTGTTGACCAAAGAGATCTGCGAGGTTCGAAATCAAGGCCGGATTCTCAACGGCAGCAGTGTTAACTGAAGTTTTGTCTGCACCACTGCACAAGACTAATCGCGCGTCTGATTCGTTGCGAATTCCGCCGCCTACAGTGAACGGTATGTTGATGGCCTTTGCTACACCTTCAACTACATCTCGTAATGTATCTCGATTGTCAGATGATGCAGTGATGTCCAGAAAAACTAGTTCGTCAGCGCCTGCATCTGAATACCTTTTTGCGAGTTCGATGGGGTCTCCTGCTTTCTTGAGTTGAAGAAAGTTTACCCCTTTGACAACGCAGCCACCTGTAACGTCAAGGCAAGGGATTATGCGTTTCGCTAATGGCATTCTTCTTAATCTCCTTCTACTGTTTTTATCGCTTGCTTAAGCGTGAATCTGTTTTCGTACAATGCTTTTCCAACAACAGCTCCTGAGGCTCCTGTTTTTTTCAGTTCCAATAGGTCACCTAATCCTCCTATGCCACCCGCGGCTATGATGCTTACATGAGGATATCTGCAAGCTTCTCTAAGGTTCTCCAAATCTGGCCCTTGCAACATGCCATCTTTAGCTATTGAAGTTATGAGGAAGGTTTTCACTCCAAGCTTGGCGTATTTGTCTAAAGCTTCAAACATAGTGAATTTGGTTGCAGTTTTCCACCCTGCCACCATAACTTTGCCATCCTTGTTGTCTAATGCAACTATTATTGGGTCGGGGCCAAACTTATCTCGGATGCGTGCAATAGTCGAAGGATCGCTAAATGCCAATGAGCCTAAAATGACATAGCGTATTCCGCTTGTGAGCAGATTTTCCACAGCTTCAACTGAGCGGATTCCGCCTCCCACTTGGATTGGCAAACCTATAGCCTTTGAAACCTCTGCAACTACCTCCAGATTGTTAGGTTTGCCAAATGTAGCATCCAAATCAATAATATGTAAGCGCTCTGCGCCCTGCTTCTTCCATTCTTTCGCCGTTTCTACAGGTGTTCCGATAACGTCATAGATTTTAGCGGTGTTAGGGTCGCCACGATTGAGACGAACAACTTTGCCATTCATTAAATCAATAGCGGGAATAACTTGCACTATTTCTCACCTAGCTACTGCATGGGCGAAGTTTTTTAGAATTTTCAACCCAACATCTCCAGATTTTTCCGGGTGAAACTGTGTACCGTAGATGTTTTTGCTTGCTATGGCCGATGTGAAAATCTGTTGGTACTCAGTTTGGGTGCAGATAATTTCCTTGTCAGTTGGTACCGGGTACAACGAATGAACAAAGTAAACGAATGCATCATCGTTAACGCCATCGAACAGCTCGTTTTCTTTCACTTTTTGGATTGTGTTCCAGCCCATGTGAGGTATCTTAACTGGTCCAACCAAGCGGATGTCTCTTCCTTTGAAGAAGGCTAAGCCTTGACCAGGACCTTCCTCACTAGTCTCAAAATAGAGTTGAAGCCCAAGGCAAATCCCGAGAATTGGCGTTCCTGATTTGACTATGTCTACTAGTTCTTCTTTGACGGGTTCTATGGCTTTGGCCGCAGCCGAAAAGTTGCCTACTCCTGGTAACGCTATGGCGTTAGCGTTCCTCAGTTTTCGAGTTGGGAGTGCAATTTCTGCTCTTAATCCAGTTTTTTCTAGAGCGAATTTTAGGCTGAGTAAGTTGCCAACGCCGTAGTCTACGATTGTGACTTCTGGCATTAGATTACTCCTTTAGAGCTGGGAATACCTTTTCGGCGAGGATCGATGGCGATCGCTTGTTTCAGTGAAAGTGCAAGTGCTTTGATGGCGGCTTCTGCTTTGTGGTGGTCGTTGCCGCCGTATTCGGTCCAAATGTGAATGTTTCCGCAAAGCGCTGTTGCTAGTGTTTCAAAGAAATGGACGATGTCTTCTGTTGCCATGTCTTCTACTCTTTTGCCTTTGAGTTTTAGGTTGATGACTGCATACGGTCTTTTTATTAAATCCACTGCCGCTGAAGCTATCGAATCATCCATTGGCACGGTTGAGTATCCGAACCGTGTTATGCCTTCGCGGTTACCTAGAGCCTTGTTTAGTGCTTCGCCTAGTCCTATGGCTAGGTCTTCGATGGAGTGGTGTTTGAGGTCTCCTTTAACTTTGGCGGTGACGTCGATTATGCTGTGGGTCGCAAATGATGCTAATAAGTGGTCGAAGAAGGCTACGCCTGTGGATATTTCGATTTTTCCCTCTCCGTCCAAGTTCACTCTGACGGTTACTTCAGTTTCTTTGGTTTTCCTGTGGACTTCGTCAATTCTCATTCTAATCACCCATGTATTCGGATAACGCTGTTAGTAGCTTTTGGTTCATTTCAGGCAAACCAACTGTAGTTCGCAGGCAATTTTCGTAATGGAGCAGTTTGCCAAGTTTCTTTATTACAAGGCCCTTTTGTAGTGCACTTTCGTAGACTTCTTCGTAAGGTTTTTCGGTGTTGAACAGCACAAAGTTTGCTTTTGAATCAAAAGCTTCTATGCCCTTTATTCCATTCAGACTGTTTATGAGCTTTCCCCGCTCCGCTTTTAAGGCTGATACAGATTCGCGCATCAAACTGATGTTTTCTAGCATTTTTCTGCCCATTCTCAAAGAAACCACGTTTACTGTGTATGGTGCGGGGGTTTTGCCCAGGGCTTTTGCCAAAGCTGGATTTGAGATAGCGTAGCCAAGTCGGAGGCCGGCCAAGCTGAAGGCTTTGCTGAATGTTCGGAGCACGATCAGGTTTTCGTATTTGTTAATCAGGGGGATTACGGAGTAGTCGGCGTATTCTGCATATGCTTCGTCGACCAGTATGATGCCTGGAAACTCTTCGATTAGTGTTTCAATTTCTCTTGGCTTAAGCTGGTTGGCGGTGGGGTTGTTTGGAGAGCAAAGATAGAGCATTCTCGCTTCTGGCGTGAACGCCTTACTCATACCTTCCATGTCAATGATAAATTTGTCTGTTAGCGGAACAGAAACGTAGTTCGCTTCTTGGTGTTGAATGCAGTACTTGAAAACACTGAAAGTCGGCGTGAATGTCACCGCGCTGTCGCCCTTTTCCAAGAAGATGCGGACTACTCGTTCCATGACTTCATCGCTGCTGTTGCCTAAAGTGACGCATTGTTTTGAAATTTGTAAATAGTCGCTGATTTTTTCTTTTAGGTTAGCCTCTTCTTCTTGCGGGTAAATTCGAAAATCGCATTCTTCTGCTACTTCTTTCATCAGCCGGATGACTTTTTCTCTTGGAATGTAGAGATTTTCGTTATAGTTCAGCTTCACTATTTCATTGACTTTTAGTCCGTACTTTGCAGCGATTTCTTCATTAGTTCTTTCAGGCTCGTAGATTTCTGATCCTTGGAGCTTCTCAAGTTTTTTATCAAGCCATTTTTTGCATTTGGAATTCATTTTTCGAACCTCGTTTCAACAGCTTTGTAGTGATTAGGCAGTCCTTCTGCCTCGGTGAGCACTTTAATTGTCGCCCTTACTTTTTGCAGCCCAGCTTTTGTGCTTTCAACGATTCTAACTCGTCGAGTGAAATCTAACGCACTTAAGCCCGAGAAGGAGAAGCCAAAGCCGCAAGTGGGTAACACATGGTTGGTTCCGCTGCAATAATCACTTAGAGCGACGGGGCTATACGAGCCAATTAGGATTAGTCCCGCTGAGATCATCTTATCTACAATTTTCGTTGGCTGACAAGTCACTATTTCGAGGTGTTCAGGGGCGAAAGCATTCGCTAATTTCACCATTTCTTCAGCCTTTTCGCAAATAACCACAAAACCATGTCTTGCAAGGGATGCTTCAACAATTTCGCTTCTGTCCGCTTTTGCAACCATTGTTCTTAGGCAGCTGATGACTCCATCAGCCAATTTATTTGAAGTCGTGATTAGTCCTGCTACGCTGTCTGATCCGTGCTCTGCTTGACTAATCATGTCGGCAGCGATCATTTCAGGGTTCGCGGTTTCATCTGCTAAAATCAAGACTTCACTTGGACCGGCTGGCATGTCAATAGCGACGTCCTGCGAGACCAAAACTTTTGCCTTGGTTACGTATTTGTTTCCAGGGCCAACAATTTTTCTAACTGACTTGATTGTCTTTGTTCCGTATGCTAAGGCTGCTATGGCTTGGACACCGCCAACTTTGTAAACTTCATCTACGCCACATATGTCCGAAGCAACGAGAATCAACGGATTAATCGTGCCTTTTTCTGTTGGAGGCGAGCAAACGACTATTCGAGAGACTCCTGCCACTTTTGCTGGAGTTGCAGTCATAACTAACGTGCTGGGGTATGCTGCCTGTCCTCCTGGGACATAGCAGCCTACGCTTTCTAAGGGGCGCAAAACAGTCTGTACGGTTATGTCTTCACGAACGCTCTTGGTGAGCTGTTGCTGCAGAGTCTCTTTTTCCAGCGTTTCCAATTTGCTTTTCATCAGTTTAAGTGCTTCAACTTGTTTTTCTTTTACTAACCTGTAAGCTGCCTTGATTTCCTTAGGAGTTACTTGTAAGGTTTTCGAGGTCAATTTGGTCTTGTCAAATTTTTCGGTGAAATCAACTATTGCGACGTCGCCTTTTTCTCTGACCTCGTTTATTATGTCTTTTACCGTTTTCTCAAGTGTGGCGTTTTCTTTTTCACTTGTTCTCACTTTTTTGAGCAAGTCTGAAGGAATGTCTGAGGCTTTCCAGACTTTCACTTCGAGGTTGTTGGGCATTTGCCTTCTCTTCTCCGTGTTATCTCATCTAATGCCAAAACTTGTCTTGGCTCGTATACGACTAAACCTTGGGCTAATCTACGGATTTTGGGCAAGATACCTATTAAGCAATCTTTCTCGATGACGGTATTGACACTAACCCATGTATCATCTGCTAAAGGGGATATCGTCGGGTTCTTTAGTGCTGGCAACTCGGTGAGTAGTTTTTGTAGGTTTTCTTTCTTAACGTTCACAAATATGTGGATTCGTTTGGATCCATCCACCACACCTTTGAGTAGTGCAACAATGTCAAAGATTTTTTCCTGTTTTTCGGCGTCTTCTAAAGCTTTTTTGTTTGCTATTAGGACTGCGGAAGACTGCATAACGGTGTCTATTATTTTCAAGTTGTTTGCGTCAAGTGTGGAGCCTGTTTCAGTTACATCAATGATGCAGTCACTATCTTCTGGTGGCTTGGCTTCTGTTGCTCCAAAGGAGAGGAAAATCTTTGCTCGTGAGTTATCTCCTTTTTTCCACCAGGGGGTCACGATCATGGGGTCGGTGTCTCTAAACCGTTTCTTGTATGCTGGAAAGCTTTTGAGATATTCAGAGGCAATGTTCAAGTATTCTGTGCTTACTCGGAAGTTTTTGCCTTTGCTCCAAACATTTTCCATGAAGTCGCCCAAAGTGCATTTTTCTCCGACGCTCTTAGGTACAGCTACTACGAGCCTAATTTTTCCATATTCGAGGTTCTGAAGGATTTCTACGTCGGCGCGGTTTTCGCGTACCCAGTCCTGTCCAGTGATTCCCAAATCCTGTAAGCCTTCGTTAACAAAGACCGGTATTTCTTGGGGTCTCAGAACTTTCATTTCAATTTGGGGGTCGTTTATGGTGGGTCTGTAGGTACGGTCGGTGCCTGAGATTTTGTATCCTGAACGCCCAAAGAATTCGGAGGTTGCTTTGGCTAAGGAGCCCGCAGGTATTGCAAATTTCAATTTATCCATGTTTGTCACCTAAATTCTTTCATTATAGGAACAAATAGTCTATTCTCTACATTTTTTCTTGTTTTTATAAAACTTGACGCGACTATTAGGATTGCAGAGTTGACAGAATAGATTTTCGCTAATAGGCTGCTTCTGCTTGGACTGCATTTATTGAATATGAATGCAATCGCCTTTGGTGAACGCAATCCCTCATCTTTCGTCACTGAACCGCTCCATAAGGAAGTCATTCTAATAAACGTATCTTAGGAGTTGATTCATGATTTAAGGTTTAACTCGGGCTTATTTCAGCAGAATCCGAGTTAGATCCTTTCGAACTTCAAAAACTAGGGGTGGAACAGTGTTTTTGAGATCCAACTCTACTTCCAACAATCCTTCAAGCAAACCTGCCAGTATTTCAGACTCACCAATAAAAGGGGTTTTTGCCAAAAGGTACTTGTCTTTTGTGTAAAAATCTCCAAATCCCTGTATTTTGAGCCTTTTGAAGACGCTTTCCCAGTTTTCGCGGGTTACTGATTGAACTTCCAGGGTTGTTTCGATACACACTTTCAAGGTTGTGCCCATTTTTCTGCCGATTTCTCGCCACTTTTCTCTGGGCGTCTGTTGGATCAAGATATTTAGCAATTCGACGTTTACAAAGGCAGTCCTGCTTATTCCGCAGTAATATTCTCCTGGAAAACGCCATTCATGGATCATCATGCTCTGGTAAATGTCCAGCATTTTTGAGATGAGAGGCTTTATTCCAGTTTCTTTTCCTTCACGTATAAGAAAATCTATGTACTCTCGTTCTTCTTTCTCAAGAATGATTGTTGTTCTTTTTGCTGCATCCCCGTTTTTCACTGGGATTTCTCCGGGGATTCTCTTCAGACCGCTTTGCATACTCATTATACTTAAGGGCATATATTATATGCTTTGTTAACTCAAAATCTATCTCCGAATTCAATAATTCGCTCTAAAAGTTTGATTGAACTGGAAAAACAAAAACCCCAAAAATTTAGGGGCTTTCAATTGGAGTCTCTTTGAGTCCGAATAAGCCTTAATAGTTTCCAAAAGTCACTATGACTGCCGATGACGAATCTTTAGAAGCTGATTTGGTGATGCACCCTGGGGTATCTGAGGCAAAAAATGTTCAAGATATAATTTTCTTTTGAACCAGATATCGCATTATGAATAGACCAATTATGAACAAGACTAATCCCACAACGGCCGAAGCAGCAAGGTCTACTTTTGCTAATACTGATAATCCGTAGATTACATATGTTGGACCGGCGAAAACCAGGAAAACCGCTATAATAGTCATTATTACTTTTCCAAACTTTGATTCCATGAAGCTGGTATTTTTGAGCGTCTGAATTTCTTCGTTGTCTGTCATACAAACCCCTCTCTTGCATTAGCTTGCGGTTTACTGTGTTTCTGGTAACCCTTCTTTTATCTCTTTTCCTAATGCTTTCATCAAGAACTTGAATACAAGCGAACCTGTGTCCTTGTCTGCGCTATAACCGGTTGTAGCTCCTAAAAGGCATATTCCTTCCAAGCCCTGCTCCTTCGCCAAAGCTAGAGTTAATCCGGTCCCGCCAACTATTCTACCTCTGCTGTAAATCACGCCGCCTTTCTCCATGAATTCCGCTGCGAGTCTTGGGGAGGAAGCAGCTATGTATACCTGCGTTTTCTCTTCGGATAGAGGAACGCCTCCTATCGTTATGATAAACTTACTGCCCAGTTTTTTTGCGTACTTTACTATTTCTCCACAGATTTCGTAATGGGCAAGGACATCGTCAAATGATGGTTGTGTTTCACCTGACATTATTATGAAATTGCTATTGTCTAGAGTTGCTGAATAGAAATCATATGTTGGTAAATGGCATATTCCTTTTGTGCTTACAGCCACATAATCTGGGAAATTTGGGGAATACAATTGTGCAAACAGTTTTGCGTTGCAGTATTTTATGAAGAGTTGAGCTGCGATTTTGCCCACGTTGCCAAAACCTGGGAGGCCTTGGATGAAAATTGGGCTTTCCAAAGCTGGGTTTGACATCTCGAATAGGTATGGTTTATCCAAAGTGGCTATGGCCTCGAACGTACAAATTAAGACTCGACTCTAAAATGCTTTTGTAATTTGGAAAAAGAAACTATTAATAATTGGCAGAGAGGTAGTATCAAGAATCCTCTTAAGTTGTGCCTAAGAAATTGCAGCGGGGTGGGGTAGCCAGGATTAACCCGCTGGGCTCATAACCCAGAGATCAGTAGTTCAAATCTACTCCCCGCTACTACAATTTTCTAATTCTCTATGGAAGTGATTGTTACACGTCTGACTCTTTGACCGTTGTTTTGATTTTAAAAAACATTTAGCAAAATCGAACTAAGCAAGACATTGAAAACTTTCAGCGGATTATCTAAAAAACGATTGAATATAGGGAAAAGTTGTTGGATGTAGACTGCACTAGCCGCGATTAACGGTTTATGCTTTGCCTTTCTCCTCTTTACCGAAGTAGGTTGTCCATTTGAGCTTTCGTGCGTCGCGTCCGAATAGCAGTGAGCTCTTCTTGCATTTGCCTGAGTCGAACCACAAAATGGTGCCGTCGTTCTTGACGTACATCATGCCAGTGCCAGCTGGGAATTCGGTACCGCAAAATGAGCATTTTCTGTTTTTTGGCATGAGTTATCCCTTTTCTATCTGTTTATTTTCTTAGCTTCGCGTTCTGTTTCTCTGAGCATCAGAAGATCTTGGACTCGTACTGGTCCTTTTACGTTTCGTGTTATGATGCGCCCTTTGTCTCTTCCTTCGAGTATGCGTACTCGCGCTTGTGTGATTTCGCCTGTAACACCTGTTCTAGCTATAATCTGTATGACTTCTGCTGGTGTTAATGGTTCAGCTGCTCCCTTGTCTTCCTTGCTCATTACTGGGAGCCTCTTTTCATTTGCTCAAGTCGTGTGATTATTTCTTTGATTAGACCTGTAGCTTCTCCTTCTTTGATGATGCACGCTGATGCTGATGGGACATCGATTCCTAGTGATTTGCCTATTTGTTCTTTGCTTGGTACGAAAACGTATGGAATTTTTCTTTCGTCACAGAGTAGTGGTAAGTGAGCGATGACTTCTGGCGGTTCAACGTCTTCGGCTATGACGACGAGTTTTGCTTGGGCTCGTTCAACGGCCTTTGTTGCTTCGTTTGTTCCTTTCCTTACTAATCCGGTTTTTGAAGCTATTTGCAGGGCTTCATAGGCTGCATCTACAACTTCTTTTGGTGCTTCATATTTTACATAGAATGGTTTTGACATATTAGCCTCACCCTTTTATTTAAGGCACAGTTTTATCCTTGCTTCTTATTTAAGAAGCTTTCTGCTTAGAACTTATTGATCTCCCTTTCTGCCATCGTGTTTTGTAGAAAACTTTATAAGGCGAACTACGTTGACGATGTTGTTTTTCGAGGGGGGAATGTGTGTTGCAAAGATTGGGGAAAGTAATCAGCGTAACGCCATCTCAAAGCATTGTTGTGAAGATTGACAAACCTCCGAGGTTGGGAACCTCGGTAATTGATGAGAATCTAAAAGTTGTGGGACGAGTCTTTGACATAATTGGCCCAGTTTCCTCTCCTTATGCAGTGGTTAGAGCCACCATTAAAGATCCTGAAAAATTGTCAAATAGACAGCTTTACGTTTCGCCCTCAAGAAGGTAACGGAGCTTAACACAAATGAGTGGAAATAACGGGTTGAATGAAGGTGCAAATTCCCAGTCAACTTCCCAGAAAATAGAAGCCATTAAAGTTCAGTCCTGTCCCGAGTGTGGTAGCACGAGACTTATGCGAGATTACGAATGTGCTGAGATTGTTTGCATGGACTGTGGTTTCGTAGTGGCGGCAAAAATTGCTGACAGGGGACCTGAATGGAGAGCTTTTGATGATGAGCAACGTTCGAAACGTACCCGAGTTGGTGCTCCTCTAACCTATACAATTCACGATAAAGGTTTGTCAACAACAATCGATTGGCACGACAGAGATATCTACGGAAAGAGCCTGTCGCCTGGACAGAAAGCTCAAGTTTACCGTTTACGAAAATGGCAGCGCCGCATCAGAGTTTCAGATGCCACTGAACGCAACTTGGCTTTTGCTCTTTCTGAAATCACAAAGATCTCCAATAACCTGAATCTCCCAAAAAACATCCTTGAAACCGCATCAGTCATATACCGTAAAGCTGTCAAAGAGCGACTCATCCGAGGTCGCTCAATCCAAGGTGTGACTTCTGCGGCACTTTACCTTGCATGCAGACAATGTGGGTTACCTAGAACACTTGACGAAATAGCACAAGCTTCAACCGTTAACAAGAAAGAAGTCGGCCGCAGTTACCGCTTTCTAATCAAAGAACTCAACTATTCTATTCCCCCCCTCAAGCCAAGTCAGTACATAACTAAATTTAGCAATCAATTAACAATGCAAGGAAAAGTTGAAGAAATAGCCCATAAGATTTTGGCGTCGGCAAAGGAGCTTAAACTTACCTCTGGTCGAGGTCCCACAGGAATCGCAGCTGCTGCCAGCTACATAGCTTCTGTCTTAACTGGCGAAAGAAAAACGCAACGAGAAATAGCAGAAATAGCACAGGTAACTGAGGTCACCATTCGAAACAGGTACAAGGAACTCGTTGAGAGACTGATGTTCCAAATAAGTATCTAAGAAAGTTTCTTTTTTTTCTCTATTTTGTAAATTTTGAGTGTTGTTATCAAATTCTTGTTCTAAACCAGAACACGTAATGAGCTGTTCTCGGTAAATTTATCGTGACGTTGGATTTACACGGTCTTCTATAGGCGATTCTCCGGCTTGAAAGCTTCGCTTGCTGCAAACATTTAAGAATAAATTGGTAGCATAAATCAGCTGAAGGTAAAACTCATGCAATCAGCAACAGAACTAAAAGAGAAAATTCTGGCTTTGGAAAAAGAACGTTCTCAATTAACAATTGAAGTGGACCTTTTGCGGAAAGCGGCGGAGTCTCGAGCTGCAGCATTAGAAGGAGAGGTAGGACAGATGCGTGAGGCTGCAAGATCTCTACGTGAATTAGTTGCAGAACCTTCCAAGGCAGCTGCTCAAAGTTCGCCGAATGTTCAATATTCAACGGGTAAACGTTGAGAATATGTATTTTTTGGAGATATTCTTTTAAGCGCGTAAACTGAATTCTTTTGAATATGCCGTACAAGTTTACTTTTGATATTTCCAAGTCTCCACATCACCTCTTTGCTGAAATCGCTGTGGCTAGCTATCAAAGGGGTGTTCACAAGGTCTTTCTAAATACCTTGAAGGATATAATCAGAAAATTTAGGATTCAGGAAGCTACTGGGCTTAACCTTCAAGACTCTTTGGTTCTTATTCAAGACCTAATCGACATTCAGGCAGTAAACCTGATGAATAGAGGGCAATTTTTGAACACTAAAAAACGAGCAGTTTTTCTCCCTCACTGCAGCCGAAAATATATGGATGGTCGATGCAAAGCCATCTTTGATACAAGCGTACCTTCGTATGTTTGCGCACACTGTTCTCCTGACTGCGACGTTAACAAGGCAGATTCTATAGCGAAACAAAAAGGTTACGACGTTTATGTTTTGCCAGGCGGTTCATGCGTACCAAAAATTTTGAAAGCTCACAAATACGAGGGCATTGTGGGTGTGGCCTGTGGTGAAGAAGTGAAAATGTCTATTGAGCTCTTAGCCAGCATGCATGTTACTGGTCAATCTGTGCCGTTGCTCAAGAATGGATGCGCTAATACTACTTTCAGCATTGACAGTTTAGTCAAGACGCTCTAAGACGGGTTTTTTCTTTCCTGTTTTTTGTACTTTTGGTCTAACGATTTCTAAGAAAAGGTACCATGGTCAGATTTCAGATTTCTCGCTATTGATTTTAAATAGGAATAAACAAGAAGAAAAAGACAGTTTACTTCACTAGTTCTCTCTTCTTCCAGCGCAGGTTTTTACTGTGACACTTTCTGCATTTTGTTGCCGTTGCTGCGTTTCTTCCTCCGCAGTCTCTACAGATTTTCATGTGTAACCGAGCTTTCTGCGCAATTGCTTTCTTAACTGGATCTAATATTGGCATCTAGAGAGACCTTCTTTTCGGGCTAAGACTCAGACGCTTATCATAAAGATATACTTTTTGTCTCAAACAAGTTAAACATCCTTCCAAGAACTCTTAGCCCGCTCCAATTTGGGCGCGAAAGCCTTGGAGGAGATTGAATTCCTTTTTTTCCGGGGCATCAAATTCTTAAGCAACCTCCCAATGATAAACGTTAATTCAAGGGTCAAAGCCCTCGAGGAATGATTTGGTTTGGAACCGCTTACGAAACGTTCAATCCAGCTTCTTAAAACACTGTATGACAAAGGAACGTCTACAAACACATACACACTTCGACTTAAACAAGACGAACTATCAAAACAACTAGGCATAAGCAGGCAGGCTCTGAATGTGCACCTTCGAAAGCTTAAGGGCTCAGGATATATCCGCACTGGAAGAGGATTTATAGACGTCACCGAAAAAGGACTCAATGCTCTTGGCGTGTCCACTACCCCTGCATTCATCTTCATCAAAGTTTCTCCAACAAAAAGAATCGAGGTTTACGAGAAAATTAGAGATCTGGCAATAGCCCGTGCTTTCAGAATAGCCGGAGACGAAGACGCTTTAATTATGGTTGAAAGGGAAAACATGGATGAAACCCTCAAAAAGCTTTACACCATAGACGGCATTAAAGACACGCGTTCTTATGTCACCATCGAAGTTATAAAGTAGCTCGCGCCCTCCCTAATTGGGAGAACCGTTTTTGAAGCTCTATGAGTATGAAGCAAAAAGCATACTCGCAGGTTACGGAGTCCCAACTCCAAATGGTGAATTAGGAGAAACGCCCCTGCAAGCTCGCGCAACAGCTAAACGGCTTGGAAACTCAGTAGTTGTCAAAGCCCAAGTGCTCGTTGCGGGAAGGGGGAAAGCGGGTGGAATACTCTTTGCTAATTCACCCGAAGAAACAGAAGAACAAGCCCAAAAACTGCTGGGAGCTCAAATAAAGGGCATACACGTAACCAAGATTCTAATAGAGCAAAAAATCCAAATTAAAAGGGAACTTTATTTTGGCTTAACTGTCGACCGACTCAATCGCTCTTTTGTTGTGGTTGCGTTTGAGACGGGCGGTGCTGACATCGAGGAACTATCTGAGAAAGAGCCACAAAAAATTCTCCGAATGAAAATAAGTCCCCAGTTGGGCTTTCTGAGTTTTCACGCAGTACGAATCGCCAAGCAAATGGGCTACAAGGGCGACCAAATGATGAGGCTAGCAGGTGTTTTTGAAAAGCTTTACCAAATAAGTGTAGAACAAGATGCGGAACTTGTTGAGAGCAATCCTCTTGTGGAGACTTTGAGTGGCGATTTCGTTTGTGCGGATGCGCGTCTCATAATTGATGACAATTCGCTTTTTAGACATCCAGAACTCAAGAAGAAACAGCTGGAAGATCAAAGGGACCTCACTTCTCAAGAGTTTGATGCTTTGAAATACGGTTTGGACTATGTGAAACTTGACGGCAACATAGGAGTGGCAGGAAACGGTGCAGGTCTAGTAATGGCGACTTTAGATATGGTGAATTCTTATGGAGGGAAACCTGCCAACTTTTTGGATATGGGCGGTGGTGCTCATCCGGAAAGAATCGAGGCCTCCTTGGCGGTTATTCTTTCCGATCCAGCGGTCAAGGTTTTATTTATCAACATTTTGGGTGGCATAACTCTTTGTGACGAAGTTGCACGAGGTATTATTCTGGCAAGGAAAAGCCTCAACACTTCGAAATCATTGGTTGTCAGATTGGTTGGAACTAACGAGGAAGAAGGAAAACGCATTCTTAGAGAAGCCTCCATACCTGTTTTTGATAGCATGGAAGAAGCAGCTCAAAAAGCTGTAGAATTAGGAAGACAGGAGCTTTAATCTTGGGAATTATTATTGACTCAAACACGCGAGTGGTAGTTCAAGGTATTACAGGTGTGCAAGGAAGCTATCACACTAAACTTATGTTGGATTTTGGCACGCATATAGTGGCAGGTACTAGTCCTGGCAAAGGCGGATTGACCATCTATAACGTTCCAGTTTATGACACGGTTTTTGAGGCCCAAGAAAAACATGGGGCAAATGCGTCAATAATTTTTGTGCCTGCCCCATTCGCGATGGATTCGGCTTTGGAAGCTTTGGAAAGTGGAATCAAGATCGTTGTAGTAATTACTGAGCACGTTCCAGTCCGGGATGCGGTGAACTTGATGAGTCATGCTCAAGTTTTGGGTGCAAAAATCATTGGTCCGAACACCCCTGGGGTGATTACACCTGGGAAATGTAAGCTGGGAATTTTGCCTGCTCAAGTTTTCGCTTCGGGAAAAGTTGGCATAGCTTCTAGAAGTGGCACTTTGACTTATGAGATTGCTTCAGCTTTAACTCGTTCGGGTATTGGGCAATCAACTTGTTTGGGTGTTGGTGGGGACCCGGTGACTGGTTTGAATTTTGTGGATGCTTTGAAGTTGTTTAGGGACGACCCAGGGACTAAGGCTGTTGCTTTGATCGGTGAAATCGGTGGAAATGTAGAGGAGTACGCTGCGGAATACATCACTCAAGAGCGCTACCCTAAGCCTGTTGTTGCGTTTGTGGCTGGTCGCTCTGCGCCGCCGGGCAAACGGATGGGGCATGCTGGTGCAATTGTTATGGGTGACGCTGGTACAGCTCAGACGAAGATTGATGCTTTTGAAGCTGCAGGGGTGAGGGTCGCTGAAAAGCCAAGTGATGTGGCCAGACTATTGGCGGCTGCAATTTGAGGCTCGAATAATAAAGTTCTTTTCTTTGAACAAACATTCGCTTATAGCGCTTTAAGGCGTTCAAAAGAGCAAAAATGGGCACCCCGATTTGGCAATTAATTCACCACAACCTATTTATTCGCGGAGAAAAAAATTTAAGAAGCCCACGTCGCAAACTAGGAGTGACACGTTTGTATGTCGGAAAGCAACTCGGTGTTGATCGGAAAGAAGCCAGTGATGAACTACGTGCTTGCCTGCATTACTCTCTTTCATGGCGGAGCAAAAGAAGTGAGCGTTAAGGCACGAGGAAAGGCAATCTCTCACGCAATTGATGTCGTTGAAGTTGTTAGGCGTCGATTCCTGCCTGACGTGAAAATCAAGAAGATTGGGATCGGAACCGATCAGCTTTCGCCTCAAGACGGCGGCGAAGGATTGACTAACGTGAGCACAATCGAAATAACATTACAGAGAAAATAACACTTCCAAGCTGGAGCGCAATTGACCGCTCGCTCCTCCTTTGGTTAGCGGAAAAGGCGTCTCCAAATGAAAACCGAACTTTGCAGTTTCTGCCTAAAAAGTGGCATGCTTTGCCAAAAATGTTCAGCCAAAGTTAAATCTGGCGAAATTAGTGACTTAGATCTTAAAATAGCGCGTCAACTGTTGCTCTTGGAGGAAAAGTATCCTTCGCTGCAGAATGTATGCTTCTTTAAAGCCGCTGATGCCAACAGGACAGTAGCTTTGATTGTTGGTCACGGTGATGTGCCAAAACTTTTGGGTTACGGTGGCAAAATAATCAAATCCTTAAGTGAAGAAACGGGTAAATCCATTAGGATCTTAGAGAACGGTGTGGATGACCGCAAGTTCCTCGAAGACTTGTTTACTCCTCTAAACATTTTAACCATCAACACGATTTGGCTACCTGATGGCACCACTGAAACCCGGGTAATCTTGCGCAGGAAGCGCGGGGCACAGTTGCCATTCGACTTGGCAGCCATAAAGGAAATTGCCCGCTCAGTTCGTAAGATGTCCATACGCGTTGAGTTTGCTGACTAACTTTCAAGGAGCTTAACTTTGTTGTTAGATTCTTTAGGGGACTGGGTTAGAACCTGCTATTCTTCAAACATAACACCTGAAATGGATGGGCAGGATGTAACTCTTTTTGGCTGGGTCCAAGAGGTTCGTGACCTTGGCGGAATTCGTTTTCTCATCTTGCAGGATAGAGAGGGGACCCTTCAGGTTACAATTCCTAAGAAACGCGTGCCTCCCGAAGTGGTTTCGAAGACTGAATGTCTCCAAAGAAGGTTCAGTATAGGGATAAAAGGTACTGTAAAAAAAACTAACATGACTCCTCGCGGCATCGAAGTGGTCCCGAAGATAGTCCGAGTTTTCAGCACGGCTGCCGAACAGCTGCCAATTGATATCACAGGCAAAACACCCGCAAACATCGAAGTTCGCTTAGACGCAAGAGCACTGGATTTGTGTTTAGATCAGAATGCTGCCGCTTTCAAGATTCAACATCAGGCTCTGTCGGCTATTCGAGATTTTCTTTTCGAGAAGGGCTATTTGGAAGTTCACACGCCACGAATAATTGCCTCCGCAACAGAGGGCGGTGCAGAGCTGTTTCCTGTAGATTATTTTGGGCGTAAAGCGTTTCTTGCTCAGAGTCCGCAATTGTACAAAGAACAATTAACAATGAGCATGGAGAAGGTCTTCGAGGTAGGACCTTTCTTCCGTGCAGAGATGTCGCATACGAGGCGACACTTGAGCGAGTTCGTGTCCGTCGACGTTGAGCAGGCGTTTTCGAGTGCTGAAGATGTCATGCAGCTTCTTGAACAAGTTATCCAGCATACCTGCAAAGCAATCAAAGAGAAGTGCACTAAAGAGCTGAGCGCATTGAAGTATCACGCTACCGTTCCTGAAGCTCCGTTTAAACGATTTACTTACGACGAAATACTCGTAACCCTCAAAGAGTTAGGCATAACCATTCCATGGGGCGAAGACATCACAACCGAGGCTTTCAGAACTCTAGGTAAAGACCGCGGATACTACTACTTTGTTACTGATTGGCCAACACAAGCAAAGGCATTCTATATTAAGCCACGCTCCGACAAACCTGATCTTTCTGAAGGGTTCGATTTGATGTGGCGCTGGATAGAACTTGTTTCAGGCGGCACAAGAATATCTGACAAGGCAATGCTGATTGAGCGGATGAAGGAAAAGGGCTTGAACACTGAATCTTTCAAATATCACCTGCAAGCGTTCGATTATGGGATGCCGCCCCACGCTGGATGGGCAATTGGCCTAGAGCGGCTCACTATGGTTCTAACTGGTAAGAAGAACATTCGGGAAGTTTCACTTTATCCAAGAGACCAAATGCGCCTAACGCCATGATGTTTTTTTTCATGGTAAGCCTTTCTTTGCGGGCTCGCACCTGAGTTCCTTCTTGTTCAAATATTAGTTGAACTTCAGTTTTCTTTGTGAGGTCGATTCGATGCGAGATGATTTTGGAGATGTTTTCCAAAGCAGCACAAAATACCTCCGCAATCAATCTTTTAGCCACGCTTTGTCTTGGGCAACAAAACCCGAAACTTATAAAGTGTACAAAACAAAAAGAATTTCTCTTTCGTTCGATGCCACTATGCAATCTCGTTCCGTTCCACTCATGGAAATTCTGAAAAGCCGCAGCAGTGTTCGCAGCTTTTCCCACAAGCCCTTGAACCTTGCTGAACTCTCTTTTCTACTATGGGCTTCCACGGGCATTCGAACAAAAAAGGAAGGTTACGCATTCCGAACAGCTCCTTCGGCTGGAGCTCTTTACCCCATAGAAACATACCTAGCCGTTAACAATGTTGAAGATCTCCCAAACGGTCTATACCATTACAGCATCAAATTCAACGCTCTTGAAGAACTGAAAGTCGGCGCGTATGGTGGAGATGTGGCTCACTCCTCATTGGATCAGGATATGTGTGCCAAAGCGCCGGTTGTTTTTATTTGGACGGCGATTTTTTCGCGCTCCAAGTGGAAGTACCGACAGAGAGCCTACAGGTATGTGTATCTAGACGCTGGACACATCGCTCAAAACTTAGCTTTGTCCGCGGCGAGCATTGGATTGGGTTCCTGCCAGTTAGGTGCCTTCTTCGACGATGAAATCAATAGCCTTCTGGAGCTGGATGGAAAAGAAGAAAGTGCAATTTACTTAACGGTTGTTGGTAATCCGAAATGATCTAGTTCTTTTGGAGAAGAAATGCAAAATGGAAAAAGGGATGTAAGCGGTTATTTTACGCTTACCTTCTTGGATTGTTTTGGGGTCTTCTTGGGCAAGTTGATTTCTAGTACGCCGTCTTTTAGTTCTGCGTTTGAATCTTCTACCTTAATTTCTTCGGGTATGGGAATGACTCGGTAGAATGTTTCGCATGCTCTTTCTTTACAGATGTATCTTTCACCTTTCTTGTCATATTTCCAGCCTGCCGTACCTGAGATTTCGACTGCATCGTCATAGACGTTAACTTCCACGTCTTCTTTCTTGAAGCCAGGCATCTCCGCCTTCAAGATGAATTCTTTTCCGCAATCCTGCAAATCCACAACTGGCGCTCTAACAGTTGGCATGGAACTCAATGCTTTCTCTAAAGCCTGGGTGGATGGCAAAAGTAGATTCTGAAAATCGCTTCTAAACCTTTCAAAAACATCGTCAAATCCTTGCCAAATATCGGTAGATTGAGCCGGGGCTATGGCCGTTGCCTTCTTGTGAGGCTTGACTGGCGACGGAGTTTTCTTTTTCAAAACTTCAATTTCTTTCTTCTCAGCTTTAGGTGTTTCTTTTTTGACTGACAAAAATTTCACCTAAGAAAGAAATATTTTTTGGAGATTTATCTTTTTTGTTGGGTTCTTTTGCATTATTGAGAATTTCATTCGACAAACACAATTCAACGAATAAGTGTAGTTTTTGCCTTCGTGAGGTACCGCAAGAATTTGAACTAAGAAAAACAAATTCTTCAGAAAATCAAATAAAATCTACCTTTGTTACAGTTTATGAGGTGCGGTCTCCGGGATTTGAACCCGGGTCGTCAGCTTGGGAAGCTGATGTCCTACCAGGCTGGACTAAGACCGCCCAAATCAGATCTAACTTCTTTTTCAATCGGAGCTGGAACAAACTGACCCTTTGTTAGAGGTTTGTTTTTCTCCAATTGCTATAGCGTTAGATGGAATACTTTCAATTAAAGGCTTTTGACTTAGTCTTCTTTGCTTTGGCTCTACCGTTAAAACTAAATCGAGGGGCGAGAGAATAGAAGATGGAATTAGTTCAGAAATATTAATCGAAGGACAACGGTATGGAAGCGCGGAAGAAAGGATTCAAAACTATCGATGAGTACATTGCTGTTTCTCCCCAAAATGTCCAAAGAATTTTGGAAGAAATGAGGCAAGCAATCAAGGAATCTGCGCCCCAAGCTGAAGAGGTAATTAGCTATCAAATGCCTGCTTTCAGATTGAACGGAATCTTGGTTTATTTTGCAGCTTTCAAAAATCACATCGGGTTATTTCCCACTACTTCAGCTATGGTAGCGTTCAAAGAGGAATTGTCTGGTTACGCGGTAAGCAAGGGGACTATAAGATTTCCTTTAGATAAGCCAATTCCATTTGACTTGGTAAAGAGGATTGTGAAGTTTCGAGTTAAGGAAAACTTGGAAAAACCAAAAAAATAGCAAACTTGGTCTTACACAGAAATGGCGCAGTAAGATGAAAATTGCAACTGATTTTGTATTAATTTCGCCTTGCGGAATGAATTGTGCACTTTGCTCCGGCTACTTGGCCGCAAAGAATGATTTGAAAACCAAGGGCGTTAAAATTTCTTACTGCGCTGGCTGTCGACCCAAAAACAAGAAATGCGCTTTTCTAAAGAAGCCTTGCTCCAAATTATCAAACTGTGAAATCACCTTTTGTTTTGAATGCGATAGTTTTCCATGTGACAGGCTAAAAGCAATTGAGCCCGGTACAAGGCTCTTTACAGAATGAGCATGATAGACAATTTAAGCTATATCAAAGAAAACGGAATCGAGAAGTTCCTTGAAAGCCAACAACAACTTTGGAAATGCAAAAAATGCGGCGAACTAGTATGTTGCCACAACGGAATTTGTTATAATTGCAGCTTGGAACTGTTAAGAAATAAAAAACAGAAATACCGTTGGGATGAATGAATAATAAAACTTTTTCAGTCTATGTATGAGAGAGCAGAAGTTATGGAAGGGATATGTTGCTATAGAGGGGTTCGCAAGCACTTTTCTGCTCCCTCACACCTAACTCCAGCTATATATTTTTGCATTAATAACATTTGTCTAAAAACACGTATGCATATATCTAAAACAGTGTTGATTTTTGCTGATATTTCAATAAAATATTGGTGTTTTGTGAATTGAAAAAATATAAAGAAAAGTGTTAAAAACTACTCCTTACATAATGCGAAAAGATGGACCTCTGATGTTCAACGGTGAGAAGACAAATCTGTTTTGGAGGGGCTTAATTATTCTGTGTTTTGCCTCTTTGGTTGCGTTTACCGCAATTTGGCAAAATATTATTGGTTATCTAAATTATCTGTCTTATTATAGCCAGTACCCTTCTTCTTATTCCTATAACAGCGTTGTGGTCTTACGTTCCAATAGTTGCAGGTGGCATAATATTCATTTTGATAGGGTATTACATGATGAAGTCTGGAGTAAAAAAAGAACAGCGCAACACCCCAAAATCAAGCTAACTATTGATTAGGGGCAAGTTTTTCTTCGACTATCTGTCATCCTAATCAAAATCTTCCGGCTCAATGTCTCATAATAATTCATGGCAGTTGACTTTTTGGTAGGATCCAATTACTACTAGTTCGTGCAACAAAACGGTTCTGACGTACTTTTGGAAGTGAATTGGTCGCATAGTCAAACAAGGATCCATTTGAGCAGAAGAGAAGCAGTAACTGACAGGCGAATAAGCAGCGTTCAATTACTTCTAATTCCAAAATCGTTATCAGATACCACCCACAAAAGAACACAAGAACAGGGGAAACTCGGAGATGCCCAAGAACTACACCTACACTGATGCAGGAGTAAACCGCGAGCAGCGGCATGAATCCAAAAAGGCTTTGGAGATGCTTCATGACACCTACAAGTTTAGCCGTTTTGGGCCAATCATGCATCTGCCGTACAGCAACATTTTCCAACTCACCGAAGACAAATTTTTAGACTTGACAATTGAAGGCGTCGGCACCAAAGTTCTCGTCGCCCAATTAGCCGGAAGATACGACACCATAGGCGTCGACGCTGTTGCCATGGCGGTAAACGACGTAATCCGATCAGGAGCCACCCCGTTGGCAATTTCTGATAACATTCACGCAAAAGCCAGCACCCCCGAACTTGTGAGAGGCTGGCTCGCAGGCATAACGGAGGGTGCAAACCAATCTGAATGCCCAGTCGTCAGCGGCGAAATTGGTGACGTAGCCGAAATCATAAACGGCATCAAAGCAGGAGAAGGTTTTGATATGATCGTCAGCAGCATAGGCCAAGTCGCCAAAGAAAAAATAATTACCGGAACAGGCATCAAAGCAGGCGACCCAATAATCGGCTTGCCCAGCAGCGGCTTACACAGCAACGGCATAACTCTCGCGAGGAAAATGCTCCTAAAGCCGTGGGGCGGAAAATACCAGCCAACCGACAAACCAGCAACGCTTAATCGAGAAATTGCTGCTGAAGTTCTGGAGCCCACAAGAATCTACGTAAAACCAATCCTCAAAGTCCAAGAAACGGTCAAAATCAAGGGAGCCGTGCACATAACAGGTGACGCATACCTCAAATTCAACAACTTAACCGGTTTCTCTCATGGTATCGGCTTCGAATTCGACAACTTCAAACCGCACCCCATTTTCAGTCTGATCCAAGAAGCCGCCAAAGACTTCTGCCTTCAGATAACTGACGGAGAAATGTTCCAAACATTTAACATGGGATGGGGCTTCGGAATAATCGTAGAAAAGGCAGACACTGATAAAGCGTTAGACGCGCTGGAGAGAGCGAATGCGCAGCCTGAGATAATTGGCAAAGTTACCGATTCTACACAAAGAATAACCGTAAAGCACGGGAACAAGAAAATTGTTTTGGCATAGACGGTTGCACAGTTTCGAGGCAAAAGCGTTTAAATTTAGAACCTTCTGACTTTAATTCATGAAATACCGAGCCAAAATCGAAGTCAGCCTCAAACCAGGACACAGCGACCCAGAAGGCAACACAACACAACATTTACTCAAAGAACTCGGATACGCAGTAAACGAAGTTAACGTTAGCAAAGTATACACGATCCAACTCGAAGCGCCTACAACCAAAGAGGCTAAAACCAAAGCCGAAGAAATGGCAAAACGACTTCTAGCAAACCCAACCAAAGACAACTACACAATCACTCTAGAGGAGCAATAATGAGTCTCTACACCCGCGCAAACACATCATTCCACATGCACACAATCAACACGCAAAGCGCTACCGACGCCCAACTCCAAGAAGTAAGCAGCGAACTCGGCTTAGGACTAAGCCTCCACGAAATGAAACAAGTCCAAACCTACTTCAAAAAACAAAAACGAAATCCAACAGACATAGAACTCCAAACCATTGGACAAACCTGGAGCGAACACTGCTACCACAAAACGTTCAAAGGAAAAATCCGCATGGACGGCAAAGAAATCGACAGCCTCTTTAAAACTTACATCGCCAAAGCCACAAAAGAAATGAACCAAAAATGGTGCATCAGCGTCTTCGAGGACAACGCGGGGATAATCAGCTTCGATAAAGGTTATGGGATCGCCGCAAAAGTTGAAACTCACAATCATCCTTCAGCTGTGGAGCCTTTTGGAGGAGCGGCTACAGGTGTGGGTGGCGTAATCCGAGATGTATTAGGTGTCTGGGCTGAACCAATCGCATGTACGGATGTTCTGGGTTTTGGTCCTTTAGATTATGATTATAACAAGTTACCTGCTGGCGTGAAACACCCCAAGTACGTTTACATGGGCGTCACAGCAGGCATCAGTGCCTATGGAAATAACATGGGTATTCCAACGGTAAACGGCGCAATTTACTTTGACGATTCCTACACTGGGAACGTTGTTGTTTACTGTGGCTGCATCGGGCTTCTTCCGCTAAAGAAATTTAAAAAAGAAGCCAAATCCGGACACATAGTGATAGTCGCGGGAGGAAAAACGGGACGCGACGGCATACACGGCGTTACCTTTGCGTCTGCTGAACTTACAGAAAAATCCGAAGAAATCAGCAGACCAGCAGTCCAAATCGCTGATCCAATCGAAGAAGAAAAAGTAAAACGTGCAATAATCGAAATCCGCGACCGCGAACTCGCTTCGGCAACAACCGACTTGGGTGGGGGAGGAATGTCTAGCGCTGTAGGCGAAACAGCAGAAAGGTTTGGCTGCGGTGTCACGGTAAACTTGGACAAAGTACCGCTGAAGTACGCGGGTTTGGCGCCGTGGGAAATTTACATATCGGAATCACAAGAACGAATGCTTTTGACGGTTCCACCTGAAAACCTCGAAAAAGTCTTGAAGGTCTTCGAGAAGGAAGATGTAGAAGCCAATGCTATCGGTGAACTCACGCCGGAAAAACGTTTGCAACTCTATTTCGAAGGAGTCACCGTTGCGGATCTTAGTATGGAGTTTCTCTTCCAGCCAATCAAGAGTGCAAAAACTGCGACCTACGAAAAAATCCGTCTAAAAGAACCTAAATTCGATCAATCTAAGAACTTAGCAGAAGTTCTCAAGCAACTGTTGTCCGCTCCAAACATTGCTAGCAAGGAAAGCGTTGTTCGAAGCTACGACCACGAAGTAAAAGGCAACACAGCCCTCAAACCATTGCACGGAGATTACGCGGGACCAAACGATGCCTCCATAATTAAGCCTCTGGACAATTCGTGGAAAGGCGTTTCAATCTCATGCGGAATGAATCCAAACTACGGAAAAATCGACCCATATTGGATGGCGGCCTCAGCTATCGACGAAGCGTTAAGGAACAACATTGCAGTCGGTGGAAACAGGATTGCATTGCTCGACAACTTCGTGTGGGGCAATCCAGAGAAACCCGAACGCCTAGGTTCGCTGGTTAAGGCATGCGAAGCTTGCTACGATATGGCGAAAGCATTCAAGACGCCGTTCATTTCGGGGAAAGATAGCCTTTACAATGAATCACCAATGGGACCCGTCACACCAACACTGCTCATAACTGCAATCGGGTTAGTTTCCGACATTCGCTCCGCAGTATCTATGGACCTCAAAGCTCCAGGTAACCTGCTTTACATCGTAGGCAAGACCTACCCCGAACTAGGTGGCTCCGAATACTACAAACTAAATGGTTACTTGGGCAAATCGGTTCCTAAAGTCAGAGCAGCAAAAGCCAAGAAAACTTTCAAGGCGTTATCAAAAACCATTGACCAAGGCTTAGTCAAGTCCTGTCATGACCTTTCAGAAGGCGGATTAGCCGTTGCATTATCCGAAATGGCTCTGGCTAGCAATTGTGGGGCTGAACTGAACCTCAGGAAGGTTCCATCAAGAGAAATTGAAAGGAGCGATCATATTCTATTCTCAGAATCAAATAGTCGGTTCCTCGTAGAAATCAACCCGAAAGACAAAGCCGACTTCGAAAAGGTAATGAATGGAAAAAGTTTTGCAGAAATTGGCAAAGTCACCAAGAATTCACAGCTGAAAATTATTGGTATAGAAGGATCAACAATTATTGATGCGTCAATTGCAGATTTGCGGGCAGCTTGGAAACGCACCTTAAGCACGGAGGCCTGAAGATGAAACTTGAAGATATCCGCGTTCTCATTCCGCGCGTAGGCGGAACCAACTGCGACGCCGAAACCGAACGCTCCTTCCGCGAACTAGGCGTCCAAGTCGAAACCCGGCACCTTAACGAATTAATCAAGCAGCGAAACCTCATGGACTACCACGTCTTAGTGTTCCCAGGAGGTTTCTCCTTCGGAGACTACGTGCGCTCAGGGGCAATATTTGCAAGATTAATGACCGCAAAGCTTGGCAAAGAGCTCCGCGAGTTCACCAAAGCCAACAGACCAATACTAGGCATATGCAACGGCTTCCAAATACTCGTCGAAGAAGGTTTGCTCCCAGGCTTCGAGGCAATGCCAGAGCATCCTGAAGCTTCGTTAGCTTCGAACATTCCCCAAGGCTTCAAATGCGAATGGGTCTACCTCAAAAACGAAAACAAAGGCAAATGCATATTCACAAGCAAGATCTGCCAAAATCAAGTGCTCCGTATGCCAATCGCACATGGTGAGGGAAGGCTCCTGCTTCCCAAAGAGAAGGAAGAGCAGCTTCTCGCGAATCTCATCGACAATGATATGGTCGTTCTCCGGTACTGCGACAAAAACGGCGAAGAAGCCAAAGGCAAATACCCGACCAACCCCAATGGCAGTTTCCACGACATAGCAGGCATCTGCAATCGCGACGGCACAATCTTCGGATTAATGCCACACCCTGAACGCGCATTCTATTGGTGGCAACAGCCCGACTGGACCCGCCAAGAAAAAATGCCCCAATACGGGGATGGAAAACTAATTTTCGAAGGGTTGCTAGAGCACTTAACGAAGAAGCTCTAGATCTTTGGCATAGGGTAAGCCTACTCTAGCCCCAATTTTCATTACGCATCTTGAAGCGACGAAATTCCCCATTTTCCCGCTTTCATGCAGGCCTCTATTGTTAAGAAGACCATACAGAAAGCCTGCACCAAAGGCGTCACCTGCACCAGTGGTGTCAACTGCCTTAACGTTGAAAGCATCTATTCTGACCCGATCGCGACCATTTGTAATGTAGCTGCCTTCGCTCCCAAGCTTGACCGCCACAATTTTTGCGCCTTTGCTGATCAGGGCGTCCGCCCCTTTGACATAATCGGAATACCCTGTTATGAGTTCAAGTTCACCTCGGTTGGGCATTACGGCATAAGTTCTCTTTATTATTGATTCGAGTTGGGTCAATCCTTTTCTCGCATACAACGCGCCAGGGTCAAAACTCACCTTGACAGTTTTTGGAAGACATTCAAGCAACTTCTTCTGGGTCTGGAAGGATTTTTCGCCCACAAAAGAAGTCAAATGCACAAATTTTGATTGAGCGATATATTCCTTGTTTACCTCATCAATTGTTATTGTGTCATTTACTCCTGAATTGATGTAAAGAGCTCGCTCACCCTTCTTGTCAACAAAACCCAAAACTGCACCGCTCTTGCCATGCTTAGAGCAAATGACTCCGGTTGCATCCACACCTTCTCTTTTGAATTCTGCAACCTGCGTTTCGCCATCGCAGTCGGAGCCAACTTTTCCTATAAACCCCACTTTGCATCCAAGACGCGCTAATCCGACAATTGTGTTGGCGGCCGATCCTCCGCAGGTTTCATGAACAGATTCAACAAAACTTTCCCCTTCAGCGCCAACGATTCGGTTAACTTTGAAGAGCTTATCTAAGTTAAGCGCGCCAAAACCGACTATATCAAAACTTGTCATGAGAACAACTCGCGCAAGTTAATGGTAAATTTGCCAAGCTTCCCACCGTAATTCCCGGCAGAAATGGATGCAACACCATTAACGTATCGTGCAGCTTCAATTCCTGCCTTCATGGCTTTCCTAACCGAATCTAAAGACATGCCATTAATTACTATCTCAGGTATGTAATTCACTCCGTCTGGAACCTTAGAGGCGTCACCAAATTCCTTCTTAAGCGAAGGACAATACAAATGATTCGTCGTTGGACCAATTAACGGAAAATGGGTCTCAGGCTTAGAGCCCGCTGAGCAAACATCAAAAGGCGTTACCACACCAGGAACTTTGTGAATCGCTTCTAGGGCTTTATCACCTGATTTTTTCAAGGCATCTTTAGTTTGACACATAATCCAGAAATTTCCGCCTGTAACTCCGTGGGCATAACCAATATGGCGTTCAATAACAAAGTCGGGAACCATAAGAGGTACAACGATGACCTTTTTGTTAAAACGTTTTTCAATGTACTCATAGCCATCACCGCAATGTCCGACACGTTCCATCATATCCAATTTGCCTTCTGCATTGGGCAACTCATCAAAAACCGCGGTGAAGGGTTTCACCAAAATATCTTGCCTAATTCTGTATGAAAGTTCAGCCTCAAACTTCTTGATGATCTCAGGAAAACTCTTATTCGGATTCAGTTCCCCCCAAAACTGCAAGATGGCTCCTGGACGCTTGTCAGGAGTTTCCTTTTTATTCAAATATCTCTCGATGCCGCCCTCAATTCTGCCAATTACAACGGAAGGTGTAGAAGTTGCACCGATACCCGCAGCGCGGACGGTTTCCTCATCGTCGGCTGTTATCATTAAACGACAAAAAATGCCTTCAAAGGCTTCTGCATAAGTGTCTTCTATTGGTGCTGCGATTTTACCCAAGTTGTCCAACTGCTTCGCCTCTCACTTTTTTCCTATAATCGCTGCTCTCCTCAGAGAGTGATTCCATATTTTCAGCCGTTACTATTTGAAGCTTAGGCAAGCTCTTCGGGTAAAGAGAGAGAAGTCTTTTCAGAACAAGCGAATCAACAGAGCCGTTTCTCAAAGTTTCAAGGTGCCAATTCTCTGCAAGTTGAAGAGCTTGAGCTTTTCCTTGCTTGATAAAGACTTCAGCAAAAACGGCCATAACTAGATTATTTTCAGATAGGACTACAATTTCAGCATTTCTAACGGCATAATTATTTCCGTTAAAGGAAATTGTCAATCCGCCGTTTTGACGAACAAGTTGAAACGCTTCAACGTCGGTTATGCTGTCGCCTACGTACATTGAACTCGACAAAGGTAGACACAGCTTGTCGATTATATGTCGGATTGTATCGGCTTTTTGTTTTCCGCCTACTGTAGTGATGTCGGAAAAGATTTTTCCGCAGCTCATTTGCGGGATTTGTTTCCAGAAAATTTCGTCTAAGCGCTTAAGCGAATTCTGGTCTCTTCCAGAAAAATCCTTGATTGAGGTTGAAGAAGGCGGAATTGTTATCATCGGCATTGAAGCAATTTCGTTCGCAATTTTTCTTAATTTTTCTTCTTCTTCTGGTGTAAGTTTGTATTGATCGATGCTCAATCTTGTGCAGTAAGCATTCTCAAATGGAAGACCTATCGCTTTGCAAAGTGCCCTAATGTAGTGTTCGTAGCTCGTGCTAACAATGAAAGCTTGAGTGAAGCGCATTATGTGTTTTAGCGTTTCAATGCTGCCTGAGATCAGCCGAAGGTTTTGGGCGGAAAACTCATTCATCTTGTCATCAGTTACATTATAAGCCTTCAAGAAAGGCAAAACAAGTTTGAGGGTATCACCGGCGTTGTAGTCTTTTTTCTTTAGAACGTCTACGAGTACGTCATCGTATTTGCTAATTATTGAAAATAGTTTGTCGCCCTTAGGAACAAAGTGCGCCGTTAATTCGAAAGCGTTGTCGTTCTTGGATATAGGTCCTTCGCAGTCGGAGACGAATACACCATTCAACTATTGAACCCTCAGCTGCTTCATGTGTTTGATGCTTTTCTTAATAGTCCGTTTTGAGGCAACATCTGTGCGATTCCAAAGTGCCCCACCTTTGATAGCGTTTATCCCTTCCAAGCTGACATTTCTTGCTTCCTCGATATTTTCCCCCATACCTAAAACACCTACAACTCGAGATTTCAAGGCATAAGTGAGGCCATCCCTGAGTTCCATGGAACCAGGGTAAACGCGGATTCTATCTCCATACTTTTTCGACAAAGCATATGCTGCGCTAAGATCAACTGGCATATCAACTTCGCTCTTGTTTGTCTTCTGGGGGAAAACATCAGCAAAGCCACCGTAACTTGAAGGCACTTTGTAAGTCAAGACGGTCGCTGTTGTATCTACTTCTACACGAGTTAATTTGCCTTCTATCATCCCATAACAGACGTCAACAAAATCATCTTTCAAAACAGGAAGGATGTTGATTATTTCAGGATCGCCTGGTCGGCTATTGTTCTCCAAAATTTTAGGCCCACTGGAGGTATGCATGAAAGCCAAGTATAAAGGCACTCCTCGCAAAGCCGTGTTGTCTGGTATCTTTGCAGTCCATTTTTCGAAGATTGTCTGAGCGATTGTCACCTCATTATCTCTATCCGCCTTTAACATGAATGGCAAACGGTCAACAGTATCTTTGTAACTGCCCATTCCGCCAGTATTTGGGCCTTTATCATCATCGAAAGCGCGCTTGTGGTCTCTTGTATCAGGAAGAACGGCGAGGTGCTTTCCGTCGCAGAAAGCCATGAAACTAGATTCTTCCCCGTCAATTTTTTCTTCTATAATTACTGTGCCATATCGAAAACTTGACATGAAGTGCTCAAACAGTTGCTCTCTCGTGTTGAAATGATCTCCCCAAACTCCGACACCTTTCCCAGCTGTTGGTCTGTCAGGTTTAACCACAGCCTGATTTTTCAATTCATCAAGCCATTTGTAAACCGCATGCTTAACCAAACCATTGTTATCAAAGTCTTTGGGGTCAAAAACCTTGAATTTAGGATTTGCCTCGGGGGCAATCTCTTGAAAAAGCATACGTTGCTCAACTTTGCTAACTTCTATCGCATAATCTTTCTTTGGGCAAATAACCGGTAATCCTGTTCGCTTTTCAATTAGGTCACGGGCGCCTTCAATTATGGGTTTTTCTGGCCCAACTATGACGAAATTAAGATTCGCTTTGTTTGCCTCAGCGAAATTGCAGATTGCTTCAATGTTCAAATCGGGAATGACAACGTGTTTCAGGGCTTTTTTAACGTTGAAGGGGTTTAGCTGTTTGTCCGCGATGTAAAGTTCAACTTTGTGGTTTGGGCTTCGGCTAAGAGCATCAACAATGGCAACTTCTCTGGCACCATACGAGACAACTAGGACGCCTATTTTCTCCATTAGGACCACCGGTTTGATAGAGAATTAACGTTTTTGCTTAAATGGTTTTACCACTGCACGCCTTGCGCTTCACTGACTGTTTCATAAATTCTGTTTTTCTCTTGATACCCTTCAAGGAACTTCTTCTTCATCTTATCAGCGAACTCTTGAGCTAACGGTGTCGGATATTGGCCTGTGATGCAAGCCATGCACAATTCGTCCTTTGAACAACCAGTTGCTTTTACCATGTTCTCAATCGACTGATAGCAAACCTTATCGGCGCCAATGATTTTGGCGATTCCGTTCTCGTCATGATTCGAACCGATAAGTTGCCCATAAGTGGACATGTCTATACCATAGAAGCAAGGACCGATGATCCGCGGAAAAGTAACAAACATATAGACTTTCTTGGCCCCTGATCTGCGAAGTTTTTCAATTATAACTTTGGTAGTGTCTCCGCGCACAATGCTATCTTCTGTTATGATAACATTTTTTCCTGTAACTTTTGACCCAAGAATGTTCACTTTACGATCAATGGTTGAATAACGCTCGTTATTTAGCAAAATAAATGCCCGTTCAGTCACATACCTGTGTCTGCGACTGGCGCGTTCCCATCTTATCCCCGAAGCTTCGTGAACACCCATAGCTGAGTCATCTCCCGTTTCAGGAATAGACAGAATTAGATCTGCCTCTTTCACAGCTTCAGGAAATTCCTTAACTATATTTCTTCCGAAATCTTCGCGAATCTCGTAAACATATTTTCCACCAAAAGTAGAGTCAGGCCTTGCAAAGTAGGCAAATTCAAAAGCGCAGAAAGCATGTCGTGGGTTTTCGATAAGCTGTTGACGTTTGAAGCCGTCTTTCGTGGCGATAACTAGTTCGCCAGGTTCAAGTTCAAAATCACATTCAAAGCCGTTTATATCCAAGCTGACTGTTTCAGATGAAAAAGCAAGAGTTTTGCCATCTGGAC
The DNA here is from genome assembly GCA_963825115.1 of Candidatus Bathyarchaeota archaeon. Lineage (GTDB taxonomy): Archaea > Thermoproteota > Bathyarchaeia > Bathyarchaeales > Bathycorpusculaceae > JADGNF01. The sequence continues at coordinate 468,924 of CAWGRS010000003.1, forward strand.
TATGCCCGGCACATAAAGGCTTTATTCCATGCGGATCTTTGAAGGCAAAAAGAGTGCCATCTCCGGTTATGCCTATTACCGAGAATGCACCATCTAAGCCTAGCATTGTTGCTTTGACCGCTGAAGCTAAATCTTTACCATCCTTAAGTTCAACCAAAATTTTGTTGCAGACTAGGTCTGAATCGCAACTGCATGAGAAACTTGGAAAATGCTCCTTCATCTCTTCCAAAAGTCTCTGTGTATTTACAATGTTGCCGTTGAAAGAAACAGCAATCTTAATTCCGCTTGCCTCAGCAGTCATCGGTTGAGTGCCCTGGACAATGGATTGGTCGTCGCATCTGCCGCTGGTTGTGTACCTGACGTTTGCAATGCCGATGCTGCCAGGTAGCCGTCCAAACCATTCTTGAATTGCACTAGTCTTTAGTTTGGGAACCAAATCAAGGTTTTTGTAGGTGAAAAATTTGCCGCCATTGTAAGTCAAGAAGCCATGCGATTGGTGGCCACGGTGGTTTTCTGCGCGGATGCCCCAGTAAACGTAAGAGAAGACCGGTTGATTTTCGAAGTTTATTGCCCCAAAGACACCGCAGCCTATGTGGATTCCTCTTAGTGCAAACGCATTAGTGAAAATGGCGCTTATGAGCTTTTAGGACATTTTCGATTAAAAGCATGAAGTGGTTTCGGTAAATGAAGAAAGCCGTTTGGACAGCCTTCTGAGCTGATTTTGCCTTTTTGACAAAAGAAAAGGAAGCTAAAACTAATGTTAATTTGAATTTTTTTGCCGTTTATGAGTAACTTGTTGTTCCTCAGCTAATTCTGAAACTAAGCCAATTTCAAAATCATTCTGCGAAGCGATTGTTGGTTTGATGGGTTGCATTGGTTTTTGTGATTCTCTTTTAGAATTTCTTTTGTCCCCGAGCGAATACATCAGCCATCCAAAGAGGAAAACTAATGCAAGAATGGGCAGCAATAAGAATCTCGCGGAACGTCTTTTTGGCAACACATTCACCTGAAAAAACTATCAACTCCAAATATATAAAATATATGAATTAGCACTATTCCATACTCAAGCTTAGAGACTAAATTTCAGCAGCAGAGTCTACAATTGCGATTCTTTTCAGGCTTTTGCAGACTTCCTGCAAATCCGATGCAATAACATCTGCTTTCTGTCCACTTGCAGTAAGATCCTCGAATTTGTAAAATTGAGAAGAGACAAAAACAGTTTTGATGCCTGATTCCGAAGCACCTCTAATGTCTTCCATGGGGCAGTCACCCAAGTAAATGGCTTCTCTCGCGTTAATCTGTAATCTTTGCAAGGCCTCTGCAAATATTTTTTTGTGCGGTTTTCGCCAGCCAACTTCTCCGGAGACAACGATGGCATTGAAGTAATGGCTTATGCCTAACTTCCTCAAACTAGCATAGACGACTGGGGTATAAGTGAAGTTCGAGACTAACCCAAGCTTGAAAGTTTGGCTCGCTTTTTCGAGGAGTTTTTCGGCATAGGGTCTGAGATAAAGAGATTCGACGTAATCTTGAAAGAACACATTAAGAGCCATTCTCATTCGCGAATCGTTCGTATTTACCTCAAATCCGAGGATCCTAAGCGCTTCCGCAACCCAAACAGCATTTGTCACTTCCCTGAATTCGCAATAACGGATTGCCCGATATTTTTCGTGAGCCTTAGAGTAAGCATCCAAGAATTGCTTTCTTTGTGTTCTAAAACCCGCCTCGGATAGTGCGGCATGTAATTTTTCCATGGAAGCTTGCATCGTGTAACAACGGGCATTTGTTAGCGTGCCAATGTAATCCGTAATTATTGCTTTAGCCTGTAGCAATCTATTCTCTCTTTTCATTTAATAGGTCTAAAAATATTACATTGCTCGTTATACTGTTTGCGCCATTTTTCTGATCTTTTTGGCAAGTTCAGTCGCCGAGATTTTTTCAGGATATCCAATTGCACCTTCCACCTTTGGGTCGTAGGAAATTTCAGTAAGAAATTGTATCCCCAGCGCTTCGGTTTTCTGTTGCACGCTTTTTGAATCAGTCATCTTCATATTTTCGACGACACCTATGACGGGAATTTTTAGGTCTTGAAGAAGAAGCAACTGTTTCTTCACGGTTTCAAACGCCAACTGCGAAGATGTAGTTACGACAAGGAATTCTATCCTTGGAACAAGTTTTATCAGATCAAGCATGACATCTCCGATTCCAGGCGGAGTATCAATTACGAGGTAATCCAGTTCGTTCCAAATCGTGACTGCCAATAATTCTATCAAAGCATTGGACGTGTCTGCTCCACGCAGAGGCGCTGCATGATTGCCGGAGTAGTAAACCAGAGACATGTATTTCATGCCTTCCACAATTGGTGGGATGAGTCCTTTGTCTTCTGTTGGCTCGGCATTTTTGACGCCTAAAATGACGTGGGTTGAGGGACTTGTAAAATCCAAATCAAAAAGGCCAACTCTGCAGCCTTTCTTTACTAGTGCAAGAGCGAAGCTCGTCGCCACTAAACTTTTGCCTACTCCTCCTTTGCCGCTTGAAACTGCTATTATTCTTCTTATTTGTTTCAATCGGTCGCCTATTATGCTTGTCCGTGGGTCAGCCACGATTATTTTGCCCCTTTTATGCTTTGAAGCCAGATCCCTCGTCCTTCAATGATTTCAAAGTCGGGACTGCCACATTTTGGGCATTTTATATAAGTATGAGCTATTTCGGGCACAAAATGTATTGCTTCTGCGGTTTCTTTGTCAAGTTTCTTTTTCTCAAAAAACCAAGTATTGCTGCAAACCCGGCATTTGAAGGTCGCTTTAGCTTTCGAAATTCGGAATTTCGCGCTTTTGAATCGTTCAGGCTTAAGCTGTGAGAGAGCAAAACGGAAAATCTCGCGTTCAACGTCCTGCAATTCTCCAATTTTTATGTATATTTCCGTAACTTGCTTTAAGCCTTCTTTGTCGGCTATTTCCAGTGTGGCTTTCATTACAGCTTCGGCTAATGCCCACTCATGCATAAAAAGGCCATGCGTGAAGCGGAAATTAAACGTATTGCAGAAGTTTCGAAAGTGTTTTCTGTAAATTAGGTCCTTTGTTGCAGTTTCGCATTTCCTTCATATGTCTGATCTTTCTTGTTGGTAAGGATTATTAGGTAATTGTATGCTTAGTTTTGCTATGCCAGACAAAATTAGTTGTGCTCACATACTCGTTAAGACCCAAACTGAAGCAAAGGCGATTCAAGACCGTTTAGCCAAGGGCGAAACGTTCGCTGCAATAGCCAAATCCTGTTCGCTCTGCCCTTCTGGAAAGAAAGGTGGCGACTTGGGAAAATTCGGACGCGGCCAAATGGTTAAGGAATTTGAGACTGCGGCTTTCGCATTGGAAAAAGGTCAAACCTCAGCTCCAGTTAAGACCAAGTTCGGATACCACATAATAAAACGAACAGAGTAAACCTGTCACTTGGTGTGCCACTACAACTCCAAAGTTTGCTTGTATGAAGCTGCGCAGTGGCAGCAGCAAAACATCAGTTCTTTGTTCTTAATCGTTTCTCTATGTCCCCCTTCATAGATTTTGCATCCGCAATGAGCACAAACTTCTAAGCTGGGTTCTAAAGCGACACTAATAAGTTCTGAGAACCTCTTGAATAGCTGCTCAGAAAACTCTACGCCTTCTTTGGTTAATTCAAAAACTTTTTTCTTCTTGGCTCCTACAGGTTTCAGTGTGTGTTTTACGAAACCTTTCTGTTCAAGGGTTTTGAGGAAAGGGTACACTAAGCTGGGGCTAATGTCTTTACCAATGACTTTTTTGAATTTGCTAATTATTTCATAACCGTGGGCAGGTCCCTCGTGGAGAATTGTGAGTATGTAAACGCGGCTGAAGTCTGAAACTATCTCGTTTATTTCGGCTGTTTTTGTCATGGAAGGTTGACCTATCTTGCTAAGATATATTTATAGGACTCATTTAAAGTTGTATTTTATTGAAATAGATGTACCGTTGTTCAAAACCGATCGCCTATTTCGCCTCTGCCGACATATTCAGCTCATCCTAGACTTCTTAATTCAATATGAAGGTGGCAGAAAGACTGTTCGTGGGGGAAATCTGCTTTTTCCTGCCTTTTCTCCTTTCTCCCAAAAAAGGCCAACCACGGCAGTCCTGCAAACCCTTTTGAATCGTGGGATTCACTTTCTAAAGTTCTAATACTATGTGCAAAAAGATATATCTGAAATAGATATATTTATAAGGTTTAAAAATAAATAATCTATAGAACAATCCTGGAGAACTAAAGCTATGGCAACAGCAAGAGATCCCGTTTGCGGAATGACCGTTGATAAAGAAACAGCAATCAAACGCAAAATCGGCGATCGATGGTATTACTTCTGCAGTCAATCATGCGCGGACGTTTACGAACAGCCAGAACGCGAACTAAGAGCTATGAAACGCCGAGTCGCAATGACACTTATCGGAGTAATAGCAGCTGCGGGACTAAAAATCGTCGCCCTTTTCGGTTTGGTCGGCGCGGTAATGTCCCTTGAAATAGTAGGCAAGCTCCAAGTTTACGGCTTAGTGATTTTTCTTGTTTCGTTGCCGATAATCTGGATAGCTGGTTTTAGCATCTTTAAGGGCGCCTACTTCTCGTTGAGAAACCGCAAAATAAACATGGACGTTTTGGTCACGGTAGGAGTTGTTGCAGGCTGGATCTATGGTGCCCTAAACGCCTTTCTACCCAACATCGCAGAAGGGGCAGGGTATTTAGAAGTTTCGATAGCCATTCTGGCATTCGTTCTACTAGGGAAGTACATCGAAGAAACAATACGCCGCAAATCAGCCGCCTCCATAAGAAAACTCCTAGAACTGCAACCTACAACGGCGATGGTGATCCGCGACGGAACAGAAGTTGAAGTTCCAGCAGACCAACTCCAAGTAAATGACATAATAATCGTTAAGCCAGGCGAAAAAATACCGACAGACGGCATTGTAATCGAAGGGTATTCTTCAGTGGATGAGAAACTCCTGACTGGCGAAAGCATTCCTGTCGAAAAGAATGTTGGCAGCGAAGTCATTGGCGCCACCATAAACAAAACAGGAGTTTTGAAGTTTAAAGCCACAAAAGTAGGCGAAGACACCGCACTATCGCAGATAGTACATCTGGTTGAAGAAGCTCAAGCCTCAAGTGCGCCTATACAGAAATTCGCAGATCGCGTAGTTGCAAAGTTCGTGCCAATTGTCTTTACCGCTGCCGCCATATCGTTTGTCTTCTGGTACATAACCTCTGGATTCACAATAGCATTCTTTGCTTTGCTCGCCGTTCTCTTAGTAGCGTGCCCGTGCGCAATGGGCATTGCGACCCCGACAGCAATTCTAGCAGGTGTAGGAAAAGGGGCTGAATACGGAGTTCTGCTAAGAAGTGGAGAATACGTTGAAAGAGCACGAAAACTCAGTGTCGTAGTCTTCGACAAAACCGGAACACTCACAAAAGGGGAACCGTCAGTAACCGATGTAAAAGCTTACGGGGACTTCGCAGAAAAAGACATCGTAATGTTTGCAGGCTCAGCGGAGAAAAACTCAGAACATCCGTTGGCAGAAGCCATTGTTAAGCAAGCCCAAAAACTCGAGATAAAACTTTCCGATGCAGCGTCTTTCGAAGCTTTGCCGGGACGAGGTGTTAAATGCACAATAAATGGCAAGCAGGTGCTTTTGGGCAACCGCAAACTCATGCAGGAGCAAAAAGTTCCAACTGAAGCGATAGAGGTTGATTTGACTAAGCTGGAGATCGAGGGGAAAACAGTGATGACTTTATCGTTGGATGGTCAAGTCGCGGGAACAATTGCGGCTATGGATACCGCCAAAGAGCACGCAGCCGAAGCAGTTCAGCAATTGAAGGACATGAAACTGGAAGTTTACATGTTGACAGGCGACAATGAAGGAACAGCAAAAGCTATAGCGGCACAACTTGGCATCGACAATGTAATAGCAAACGTTTTGCCTTGGCAAAAAGAAGAAGCCATCAAAAAACTGCAAGGTCAAGGCAAAGTCGTAGCCATGGTCGGCGATGGCATAAATGACGCACCCGCCCTCGCTCAAGCAGACATAGGCATCGCGATCGGAAGCGGAACCGACATCGCCAAAGAAACAGGTGGAATAGTCTTAATCAAAGATGATTTACGAGACGTGGCATTGGGTGTGGATTTGAGCAAACGTACAATGCGGAAAATCAACTCGAACCTGTTCTGGGCTTTCGGCTACAACGCGGTAATGATTCCAATCGCCGCCGCTGGACTCTTGGGACCTCAAGGACCAATGTATGCGGCAGGAGCAATGGCCATAAGTAGCATAACAGTTGTAACTAATTCTGCTCTACTAAAGTTTGCCAAGTTACGCTCAGAAAAGTACACGGACAAGGAATCCCTCAGTTCAAAGGAGGTGAATTGAAAAAAATGGCTAAAGATCCAGTTTGCGGCATGATGGTGGACGAAAAAACCGCGAAGATCAAATCAGATTACAACGGCAAAACATTCTACTTCTGCAACGCCTCATGCAAAACCACCTTCGACAAGAACCCCGCAAAATTTGCAAAAGGCTCAACCGGCGGAACTAGTCATGCGTGTGGCTGCGGTTGCGGCGGACATTAGAAAAGAAAACAATCCTATGCTGGTATAGAAACCAGCTCATTCTGCTATTTTTACAGATTATCAAATGGAAGAATCGACACTTGCGTCAATTGTTGTCGTTCTAACATCCCGAAAAGTACCAACCACATGCACTTTAGCAAAAAAATTAAGAGTTGGAACTGAACGCACTTATTTTTGTTTGAAAAAAGAAATTGCTTTACCTTCAAACATCAGTGTTTTTTGGGCACAAAACGTTGTAAGGTACCTAGATCGTTTTGAGTAAAGAAGAGATAGGTTTTCACTTTCTAGGCTTGATATGCACCTAAAAGTGCTTGTTCGGCAAACAAGTCCTCATTGAAGGCTCCAACGAATTCAAATTTCTCATTGATAACAACTTTTGGCACGCCCATTACTCCGTACTTCTGAGCAAGCACAGGGAACTCTGTTGCATCTATTACATCGGCTCTTATCATGTCACTTTCGACTGCAAGTTTGTGGGCAATTGCTGCAGCGGCAGGACAATGAGGGCATGTAAGAGTTACGAAGACTTGGATATGAACGGGCTTTTTGATATCCTTGATGATTTCTTTGGTTTTAGGTGAAAGATCCGTGGTACCCCTTGAAACGTTGATTATGGCTTCAATTAGAGTTTGAAGCTCGTATCCATATGGGATGCCATAAATTCTTAGACCGTGGTCTATTTTTCCAATTATTGCCAATGCCGGGATTTTGTCGATGCCGTATTCTTTTGCTTTATCAGCGTCTTTTAAGAAATCGAAAACATCAACTGCAATTTTTTCACTCAAGGTTGCCATTTCCTGAGCTAAAGTTCTTGTTTCGCTACAGAATCGGCATTCAAGCTCTTGAGTGAACATAATTACTCTAACCGGATCAACCAGTTTTTCTTTGAACTCGTTTCTAAGCAATTCTTTTTTGTCATCAGGTAATAAACTCACGGTTCAGTTGACCTCCAAGCTTAAACATCTAACAAAAGACTCTTCTAATACACACTCTCGGCTTGCTCCCATATTACCCTTTTGAGACTAAAACTTCTTGGAACTAGAAACCGATATTAACTCGTGAGACAGAAGCCATTTTGTTCTTTTGAAAGATAATTATGGAGCAATTGAAAATGGGAAAACTTCATGCACAAGCAAGAACAATTCAAGGTTGCGAAATTGCCCTTGACAACGGAAGGTCGCACTGTACAATTGCAGATCAACCATCTCAAACTTTTCCAGGTTTAGGTTCAACTCCGCTTGAGCTTTGCGTTATGAGCCACGCAGATTGCTAAGCCACTATAGCGACTCTAACAGCCGAAAAAATGCGGTTAAAACTAAAAGGGTGCGAGGTCAAAGTAGAAGCTCTTAAGTCTGAAGAAACAGGAACTATCGTTGAAGAAAACTTCGAGATAATGTTCAAGATGGATGCTCCCGAAGACAGGGCACGAAGACTCCATGATTTCACCCTTAAGAACTGTCCCGTTGGTATTATATTCGAGAAAGCAGGAGTAAGAATAAATTATAACCTGAAGGTACTAAAAGAATAGCAGGTGAATTGAATATGGAAAAAGTTACTCTGGCAAAAGACATCTACTGGGTTGGTGCAGTAGATTGGAACCTTCGTGATTTTCACGGATATATAACAAGCCGCGGTAGCACATACAACGCCTACCTGATCCTAGATGACAAAAATGTACTTGTAGACACAGTCAAACACAATTTTTCTCGCGACTTGATATCGCATGTAAACGAAATCACAAGCTTTGAAAAAATCGACTACATAATAGTAAACCACGTGGAGATGGATCACTCAAGTAGTCTACCAATGATCGCTAAGCTCGCGAAAAATGCAACAATAATTGCCTCTGAAAGAGGAAAAGACGCGATCTTCGAACATTATGGCCCGGATTTGAACGTACAAACAGTCAAGAACGGTGACGAATTAAAATTGGGAAAACGCACCCTCAAGTTCTTGGAAGCTCCAATGCTCCACTGGCCAGACAGCATGTTCACCTACATTGTTGAAGACAAACTTTTAATGCCCAACGACGCGTTCGGTCAACACCTCGCTTCCGCGGGTCGATTCGACGACGAAGTAGATGATCACATTCTCATGGAAGAAGCTTCAAAGTATTATGCTAACATACTCATGTTGTTTGGGCCCCTCATAACACATAAAATTCAGGAAGTAGTCCAACTGGGCATACCCATCGACATGATAGCCCCCAGCCACGGCATAATCTGGCGCAAAGACCCTTCTAAGATAATCAAAGCCTATCTCGACTGGAGCGCAGGCAAAGCTAAAAAGAAAATCGCCATTGTTTTCGACACTATGTGGGGCAGTACAGACAAAATGGCGCGGGCTATAGCAGAAGGGGCAATCAGCCAGGGAGTCGAAGTTAAGATGTTGAAGTTGCGTGCATCAGACAACTCCGAGTCTGTGACTGAAATTCTCGATGCCAAGGCAGTTTTAGTCGGTTCGCCCACACTAAATAACGGAATGTTTCCTACACTTGGTTCCTTCATGACTTATGCGGTAGGGTTGAAGCCTAAAGACAAAATATGGGGTTTCTTCGGCTCTTTTGGCTGGGGAGGTGGTGCAGTTCGAAACATGGCTGAAATGGCAAAAAAAGCAGGCTTTGAAGTTCACGAACCAGGAATAGAAATAAAATATGTGCCTGACGAAGAAGATTTGAAAAAATGCTTCGAATTTGGGAAGCTGATAGCAACCAAAATTAGTTAAATAATTTTCATTTTTTTCTTTTTAGTTAATACTGTATTCCCTTTGTGAGCTTGAATTTTTTCGGCATTTTGATATCTTGAATTATGTTGACAAAATCCGCCTGTTCGATGAGTTGCTGCGGAGCGAATCTACCGGTCATAACAACTGTGGTTTGAGCGGGAACGTTGCCAAGAAATTCGAATATTCTTTCTATTGATAAGAGCTTCCAATATGCAGCAAGATTAATCTCGTCCAAAACAAGTAAGTGTGGTTTCTCTTCCTGCATTATTTTGGCTGCAAAGGATAATCCATCCTCAGCAAGTTCCTTGTCGCGATCCGTGGTGCTTTCAACTTTGAAGGCGTCTCCTCCGAACTCCTCCACTTTGTCCTCTTTGCCAAGCCAAACTTCTCTTCCAAACTGGTAAATCTCGTAGTTTTTTTGTAATTTTTCTTTGACTAAATATTCCCCTATATCTTTTCGCCACTTAAGGAACTGAACTATCACAACTTTTTGATTATGTCCTACCGCTCGAAGAGCTAACCCCAGGGCATTGGCTGTTTTTCCTCCTCCCGTGCCAGTGTACAAATAGATGTAACCCATTCTTGATCACTCTTCACTATGACGGGAACGGGCAGTTCTGGGTCGGACAACCACCAGCATACTCCGAATTTGCTGAAACAAACGTTCCCTCTTTTCCTTTTATTTCTCCAATATACAAAACCTGCTCAGGTTTGCTTCCGTAACGAAAGACAGTTACCCCTTTACACTTAAGCTTCCACGCCAAACCATAAATTTCTTTTACGTCTTCCACTTTAGCTTGGTTTGGAAGATTAACTGTTTTAGACACCGCGTTATCCGTGCTCTCTTGAAACGTAGCCTGCATTTCAATGTGCCATTTGGGATCAATGTCTAAGGCCGTAACATACAATCGCTTGACTTCATCAGGCACATCCTTAATCTTCTGAATTGACCCTGATCTTGCTATCTCTTCCAGAAGTTTGGCATCATAAAATCCTTTTGCCTTTGCTGCCTCTTCAAACAATGGGTTCGTTTCAAATAGCCTTGCCCCATTTAGGACGTTACGCATGAAGGAGATGGCGAACAATGGCTCTATTCCTGAGGAACAACCTGCGATTATGCTTATCGTTCCCGTTGGTGCAATCGTTGTAACGGTTGCGTTTCTAAAAGCCGGATATTTCGACTCCCAAATGCTTCCTTTGAAGTTTGGAAATGAGCCTCTTTTCTGGGCGATTTCCACAGACTTTTTGTGGGCTTCTTCCTCTATGAAAACCATGATCTGCTCTCCCCACTTCAAAGCCTGTTCAGAGTCATATGGTACGCCCAACATTATGAGCATGTCAGCAAAGCCCATTACTCCTAACCCTATCTTTCGATTGGCTCTAGTTATCTCGGCAATCTCTTTTAGAGGGTAAACGTTAGCATCTACTACATTGTCCAAAAAATGTACTGCATTTCGCACGGTTTCCCGAAGCTTCTCCCAATTGACAACTCCCTTTTCCACCATTAGGGAGAGATTGATTGACCCCAAATTACAGCTCTCATAAGGAAGAAGTGGTTGTTCTCCGCAAGGATTAGTGGACTCGATTTTACCGACCTGAGGCGTTGGATTGTACCTGTTTATCTCATCGATGAAGACCAGACCAGGGTCTCCGCTTGCCCAAGCCGAACGGGCAATGGTATCCCAGACTTCGTTGGCTCTAAGTTTTCTTACGTTCTCCTTGTTGCGAGGATTAACTAACCAAAATTCTCCATCATCTGATAGGGCCTTCAAAAACTCTTCAGTTACAGCTACTGAAACATTAAAGTTTGAGAGTAAAGTAGGGTTTTGCTTGGCAGTTATGAACTCAATTACGTCTGGGTGATCTACCCGCAGGATGGCCATCATGGCACCCCGCCGTTTTCCACCTGCTTTAATTATTTCAGTCGCAGTGTCAAAAATGCGCATGAAACTAACTGGACCAGAAGCAACGCCCTTCGTGGATTTGACAAGGTCACCTTTGGGTCTAAGACGAGAAAAATCAAACCCCACTCCCCCGCCCGTCTTCTCGATAAGCGCCATATTTTTCACGGTGCTAAATATGCTTTCCAGCGAATCCTCAACAGGGAGAACGAAACAAGCGGAAAGTTGTCCGAAATCCGTGCCGGCATTAAACAGGGTTGGAGTATTTGGGAGAAATTCAAGCTTCGCCATCATTTCATAAAAAACTTTTTCAGCTTCAATCGGATCTTCTCCAAAAACAGAATCAACTTTTGCTATGGATTTGGCAACTCGCTCAAAAAGCTTTGAAGGAGTTTCAACAATGTTTTCATTTTCGTCACGTAACAAATATCGCGCTTTCAAAACTTCCATAGCGTTAACAGTAACTTTGGGTTCGATACCCAAAAATCCACGAAGTTTTCGCAACTCCTCTTTCTTGTTCCTAAAGTCCTCATAAGCCAAGGCCACTGCCTCAAAGCTATCTCTTCTGAGAACTTCAATAACTATGTCTTGAACTTCTTCAACCGAACGAATTTCTCCCTTGCATCTTTCTTCCAACAACTTGGAGACTTCGTTAGTCACCTTTTCAGCTTTATCACCCCCGCCGAGTTCCACAGCCAAAAAAGCCTTGTAGACTGCGTTTCTGATTCGCTCCGAATCAAAATCAACGATTCTCCCATCTCTTTTCTTAATCTTGCCCGAAAACATAACCTTTCAAATAACTGTAGAATGCAACGTAATATAAAGTTTGCAAAATGTGTATCTCTGTTAAAAATTCTGCTAAAATTAGTCAATAACCTATTTTCAAAAAAAGTTTTAGCTGCAAGAGTCTCTGACCTCAGGACTTGGTTATATACGAAGATCTAAATAGCTGCAGAGCCTACCATGGTCTAAAAGTAAATAAACAAGCTCACGGTAAAATAAAAGAAAACCGACATCAGGGGAGTTCAAGTGAAGAAAACCGCCGTAATCCTTGCATTAACTATTTTTTCCTTAGCAGTTTTCCTGCCTATTACCTTCAACATTCAGGCAGCCAATGCCCAAGCAACAAGTTACACAATACAACACGTGGATCACAGCGTCCAAGTTTTGTACTCTGGACAGGTCGTAATAAGCGACAAGATCCAACTAACCGGAACTTTACCCTCAACTTTCCAGATTGGTCTCCCATACAAATATGGCTCATATCTCCTGAGAAGCACGGCTTACGATAGCAATTATAACATTCTTCCAGTGGGGTTGGGTGTTCAACTACAAGACCAAAGCGGCTTCTACGGAGTCAGCGTGAGCTTACCATCCGGGACTTCCAACTCTTTCACCGTTATTTTCATTCTATCAAATGGAGGTCTGACTCCAACGTCAAATGGATACAACCTCGATTTCCCAGGCTACCCGGGTTTAACTCAAGTTGCGTCTGATTGTAGTGTAACTCTAACATTACCTTCGGGGGCAACCATAGTGGGTATCTCTAAGAGCGATGGAGTCGTAAACGCCACAAACTATGACAAGTCGAATTTGGCTCCTTTCACTTATTCACCTGCAATAGCCACTTTTTCAGCGGGTTCTGGGACTCTCCAACAAGCAACAATCCCAAGTTTAACTCGCCAAATCGGCATTAGCCCCTCAGGTGCTGTAACTTGTACTGACACCTACAGAATAATAAACAATTCAACAAAGGCAATTAACTCCTTTTTAATAAACTTGCCCGTTAACTCAACGAACGTTGTGGCAAGAGATCAATTCGGTAGAATTCTTTCGACTGCAATTCAACAGCAAAATAGTCAAGTGCTTGTGGAAAACGTGACTCTGGCGGTTTCAGCAAACGCGGGTGAACTAAGTGAACTTGTCCTGGATTACTCTTTGCTCGGGATATCTCCTGCTCAGTTTGCGCAGTACGTCCTAACAATTGACCTGCTTCCTTACTTCAACTACTATATTAATTCTGCATCAGTAACAATCACTCCACCCGAAGGAGCAAAAATCATAACTCCACAATTGTTCTCCTTAGGTCCAACCGATGGTCTAACAAGAGACGCGTTTCAGGAAACCTTGGCAATTAACAAAGAAGGCGTTAGTTTCATTGACAGTACAGTTCCTTCACAAGAATTCTTGTCCTTGACATTCGACTATAATCCCCTTTGGATATCATTCCGACCGACTTCTTGGATGTTCGCTGTCGTGCTCGTTGGACTAGTTATTGTTGCCATCTGGAGAAGACCAAAAGCTAAAGTTTCAGCCCCGAGAGTTCAAGTATCGAGAATGGTTGCTGGACAAGGATTAAGCTCGCAGAACATCAACGACTTTGTTGAAGCCTACGAAGAGAAAAACAGGATAACTAGGGAAATAAGCTCTCTGGAGGCGCGAGCAGAGCATGGCAGAATTCCAAGACGCCGTTACAAAGTTCAACGTAAGTCTTTAGAAGTTCGTCTCGACAATTTGAACCAAACTATTGCACAGAAAAAGGAACTAATGCGCAGAGCAGGAGGCAGCTACGCAGACAGCATTAGACAAATAGAAGCAGCAGAAGTTGAACTCAACGAAGTCGAAATGAGCATCAGAAACATCGGAATACGCCATGAAACAGGAGAAGTACCCATGGAAGCATACCGAAAACAACTCTCCGATCTTGAGCGGCGCAAACAAAAAGCTGAATCTGCACTCGACAGTCTACTCCTTAGGCTCCGTGGAGAAATGCAGTAAGCCTCACCTAAACGCTTTTATCTTTCTTTTTTGCTTTTGATAAAATTTAATAGAGGTATGAAATATGGTAAAAATAATGGTTGACAACGACAAATGCAACGGATGCGAAACCTGCGTAAACACCTGTCCAATTGGCGTTTACGAGATGAAGGATGGCAAATCCACACCAGTCAAAGTTGACGAGTGCCTAGTTTGCCGAGCATGCGAAGCGCAATGTCCGCAGGGCGCAATCCAAGTCGTCGAGTAAGAATTATTCTCGTCGATTACCCTAGTGTCCGTTAGCTCTTTCTGAAGAGTTAACTGGTTATTCCCTTCTTTCATGTACTTTCTTTGGATTTTTTTGCTTCTACAAATATTCTGTCTATGTATTCAGACAACGTGCAGTCCTGTTTTTTGGCTAACTTCTTCATCGCTGTGTTAATTCCAGTGCTGTATTGAACAGCTTTTTTTGGTTTATTCACAATCTCTTGATGAATGCCTAAATTTTCAGCAGTTTTTCTTAACACAAGCTTTCTCAAAGAATTTCTTACATTCTCAAACTTCATTTCGGTCGGCAAACTCAAAGCAAACTCTGCAACTGAGTATGAGGCGAAGGGCAAACGTAATTCGACATCGTAAAACCCGCAGATTTTTTCGTCTCTTTCAAGGTTGCTTTCATAAATTTCTGCGATATCGTTGAAAATAGTTCTTCTGACTTTTTCATCTCCATCTCGCATAAACTCAGTTACATAGCGCAGATATCCTCCGAAGAGCTCATCAGCCCCTTGTCCCGCCAAAAGCACTCGATAACCTGCTTCAGCTGCTTTCTGTGCGTTCCAGTAGAATGGAACCCCGACACCCACTTTTGTAGGATCAGGTTCCTCAATGAGATCTACTACTTTGGCGATAACCTTCTCTAAATCTGCTTCATTAAAGAGATAAACATACAACGGCAAATCCAACATTTCTGCTGCTTTTATGGCCTCGTCAGTTTCCGGCTGACCTTTCAAACTCATATGGAATAATTGAACCTCCGGGCAACAATTTTTGGCTATTTTCGCAACTACGCTGCTATCCAAGCCACCTGAGAAAGCAACAGCAACTCTCTTTTGCCCGAGAACCCTGATCTGAACTGAATGTTCAAGCAGCTTTTGGAGTTTTTTTGCCGCTTCATTCAAGGAAATGGGTTCAGGTTCTTTAAAAGTTAAAACTTTTGCCGCTTCAAAATTGAAGCCTTCTCGAGAGATAACTCCTAAATGTCCTGGAGGAAAAGACTTAGGGTCTTCTATGTCGAGTTTCCACAGGGTTTTGCGGTTTGATGCTAATGCGATTAATTCTTTGTTCTCGCCATAGTAGAGTGGCTGCACACCCACAGGATCTCTTGCTGCAAGGATACCTGATCCCTGGGCCACAAATAGCGAAAAATCTCCTTCATTATGTTTCAGAAAAGTTATGATCGCTTCAGCGTTGTCGGGATAAGGTTTTCTTGTTTCAAGGGTATGTGCTCGAGGGCTTTTTGGCTTTGTTGAGTAAATTCTCCCTTCAAAAGTGATTGTGGCGTTTTTTCCTTGTACCATATTTGGCCGGTCAATTTTCGGTGCTGCCCCAGAATACGAATATCCGACAGCTACTCCTGAGCTTGCTTCTTGCGTTTCCAAGTCCTTGATGCTCTCGCCAGTAAAGATTTTTGAGGGAGTCGCTAAACCAAAACTTTTTCCTCTTTTCGGATGTGCATTTTCAAGAGCTGCCAAGAGAATTGGAATTGTGTTCTCGCCATCTTTCCGAAGCACTGCAATTACAGTTTTCACGCTTAAACGCCATCCAGGATCAATTTGCTAATGCTAACGATTCGGTAAAACATTAATGTTTAACCCGCATAACATTGTGCAAAGGAGACTCAAAATTGCCTATTTTACCTATAGATACGGGTCGCTACGGAACACCCGAAATGCTGAGTGTTTTTGAAGAAGAAGCGCGCCTCCAAAAACTGCTCGATGTCGAAGCGGCGCTGGCGTGGGCACACTCAGAAGTGGGAAATATACCCAAAAAGGACGCCGAGAAAATAATCTCCAAGTCCTCAACAAAATATGTCAAAGTGACACGCGTAAAAGAAATCGAAAAAGAAATCAAGCATGACATTGCTTCGCTTGTCCGAGCGCTTTCCGAACAGTGCGGTCCAAGCGGTGCTTATGTTCACTTAGGCGCTACAAGCTATGATATCGTGGATACTTCCAACGCCCTTCAATTGAAAGACGCGCTCAGCATAATTGAAACAAAACTAACTAATTTTAAAGGTATCTTGCAGAAGAAAGCCGAAAAATATAAGGACACGGTTATGATGGGGCGAACGCACGGGCAACACGCTTTACCAATAACTTTGGGTTTTAAATTTTCCGTTTGGGGGCGCGAAGTGGAAAGGCACACTCAGAGGTTGAAGCAAAGCCACGAGCGCGTTTTGGTAGGTAAAATGAGTGGCGCTGTTGGCACGCAAGCAGGGTTGGGAGAATGCGCCGAAAAAATTCAAGAACTCGTAATGAAACGCTTAGGTATGAATGCTGCTGAGATTTCAACTCAAATCGTTCAACGCGATCGATACGCCGAGCTCATATGTGACTTGGCGATGCTTGCCTCATCTCTCGAAAACTTCGCCACAGAAATCCGTGAACTTGCGAGACCTGAAATAGGTGAAATGTTCGAATCGTTCGAGGCGGAAAAACAAGTTGGCAGCTCAACAATGCCGCACAAGAGAAATCCTGAAATCTGTGAACGCGTTTGCGGAGTATCTCGCATCGTGAGAAGTTTAGCGATTCCTGCACTTGAAGATGTAATCACGTGGCATGAACGTGACCTTACTCAATCTTCCACTGAGCGGTTTTTGCTTCCGGAATCCTGCATTTTGACAGACTACCTTCTTTGGCTTATGATCAACATCGTTGCCAATTTGAAAGTTGATGAGGCAAGAATGCTCCAAAACGTAAGTTTGACTCAAGGTCGCTGCATGTCAGAATCAGTCATGATTGCTTTAGCCCGCAAAGGAGTGAATAGGCAAGAAGCCCACGAAATGCTCAGAAAACTTACAATTGTGAGTGAAGTTGAAAAGAAGCCCTTCAAAGAGATTCTTCTCGCCGACAAATTTATTCATGGAAAACTGAACTGCGACGAAATTGACTTGGCTTTAAACCCCAAAAACTATTTGGGGACTGCTGTCAAACAAGCCGAAGCGTTTGTTAAGAGTTAGAAATCTGACAATGCTTTTTGTTTCCATTCTTCTTCCTTGTCAAGTTGCTCCCATTCTTCCTTTTTTACGAATCCGCCAACTTGCTCTTTGATTTTCTTTGCGAGTCTGGGTCCTATAGTCGGCAGATTGGTAAGTTCGTCAATTGTTGCTCGTTTGACGTCTTCGATATTCTTGAATCCGGCATTATAGATTATGCGCCCTCGGGTTCGCCCGATGCCTTCCAGTTTAACTATTGGTATCAACTCTTTCTTTATACCCTTTGACACTCTTTCGTTAAGTTCGTGGGTAAACGGCAAAATTTCATTCTCTTTTAGTAGCAAGGCTAATTCTTGGGTGGCGTGTAACAACCATTTACCGTTTTCTATAATTCGGTAAAGGTCTCCAGGTTGGACTCTAAACTTCTCAAGCAGCTGTTCTTCACTATTTTCTTCAATCCAACCGTTTAAGATAAGGGCAGTTTTTAGTTCTCCTAAATACTCCTCGTAGCTAACGTGATCGTCCCATTCGTTGGGGGGCTGCACAAAGAGTTCTTCTCTGTGTTCTTCCAATTTAACTGCGATTTTTTCTATTTCTTCCCCATAGGGCCGCATAACCGGTCCCATGTCGGGAGTGTGCGTTATTAAGTGTAGCATGCTCAAATCTGTTATCCGCTGCGGTTTTTGCTTTAAGGCTTCGCGAATTGTCACCGCGGAAACAGGGTCAATGTAGAGTTCGCTAACACGTTTGCCGAATTTGGTGGCGCAAAGATTTCCTTTGTCGACATAAAGCATCTGTTCATCATAGAGATATTTTAGAATCTTTGCGATGACACTTTTGATCGCTTTCACGTCGTATTGGTAAGCGTAAAAGGTTTTACCGAAAAATTCGTAAACACCGTTTTCAGTGTGGGCGAAATCCGATGCCACAGTTGCGAGCACGTGTCCACGAATGATTTTTTCAACGGCTAGCCTTGACCAAATGCGTTCGGGGCGTGCAAGCACAAAATTATCCATAAGATAGTCCGCTTCGTCAGCGGTTTTAGCTATAAGTATTGATTCGCCGTTCTTGTCGTACTTGGGTCTTCCAGCTCGGCCAGCCATCTGCTTGTATTCCAAGACGCTAATGGGGTAGTATCCGTATCCCGCTTCGTAACGTTTGTAATCCTGCACAATTACTATGCGCGCCGGGAGATTCATTCCAAATGCCAAGGTCGGTGTAGCTGTAAGAACCTTTATCCGTCCTTGCCTGAACAGGTCTTCGATTAACCTACGATGAGCTCCAGCTAATCCGGCGTGATGGAAAGCTGTACCGCACTCCACGAGCTCTGCGAGAGATTCGCTTAGTTGAGTCTTCTCATCTGCAGTCCTTACTTTTTCTGCTTCCCGCTCCAAAACTTTCTTGGAAAGTTTGGAAATAACTTTGCATGTATGATCAGCGATTTTTCTTGCTACGCTTGCCGAGTTTTTTCGAGTGGAAGCAAAAACTAGGGCCTGCCCACCCATCTTCACTGTGTTTAAAGCCAAGTTTACGGTTTCGTTATTGGTTATTCTCTCAATTTTTCTTGAGTCACCGTCTTTGAATTGTATTTCATCATGTAGCAGCACACCTTCTTTCAGAGTGACTGGTCTCCATTCGGTGATGACAAATTGGGCTTTTAGCCACGCAGCAATTTCGTCTACGTTGCCCATGGTCGCGCTTAACGCTAAAACTTGAATGCTCGGGTTAACCTGCATAAGCCTTGCAAGAACTATTTCGAGGGTTGGTCCTCGTTCGGCTTCGTTCAGAAGGTGGACCTCGTCCGCAACCACCAATGAGATTTCATCCATCCACTTTGCCCTGTGCCTAAGTAACGAGTCCGCTTTTTCGTTAGTCGTAATGATTACGTCATATTTTCCCAGCCAAGGGTCACTGCTATCAAAATCACCGGTGCTAATTCCAATATTTACGGGTTGCCCATTTGCCTTTTTTATTTTAGAAAATCGTTTAAAGTCTTCAAATTTCTCACTTGCCAACGCTCTCAATGGAGCCAGATAAATTGCTTTCCCGTTTTTTTCAAGGACATGCTTTAAACAGCAAAGCTCAGCCACAAGGGTTTTGCCTGATGCAGTTGGGCTAGCCAAAACCAAGTTTTTGTAGTCTAGAGCTCCAGCTTTAATGGCTTCTTCTTGTGGAGGGTAAAGCTCTGTAATTCCATTTTGAATTATCAGCTCTTTTAATTGTTCGGGGATGGGAAGTTCCGCTATCTTCACTTGCTAACACGCCATTTTGAGTTTTGCCGCAGAGTAAATATGGCTGAAGGCAGGTTTATAGTGTTGATGCTTTGGTTAGGTTTTTTTACTTGAAGTGAGTAGTAGGTCATAAGCGTGTTATTATTCATTAAAAATTGGTCGTGATTTATGTGGTTGAAAATGTCAAAGAACTCCTTAAGCTTCATGAAGGCATTAAACATGAAGTCTATCTAGACAACGAAAACAGCACAATGGTTCCCCAAGACGTTATAGATGCAATGCTTCCCTACTTCAACAAAAAAGCATACGGTAACCCAACTCTCACTCACAAACCCGGTTGGGAAGCCTTCACCGCGATAATGGGCGCTTCTCAGACAATCGCGGATTCCATTGGCGCCAAAACTCTCGAGGAAATCAATTTCACCCCCGGCGAATCCGAAGCCAACAACCTCGCTTTGATGGGAGCAGCTTCGGCAAATCCGACCAAGGGCAAGAAAATTGTCATTAGCGAAATCGAACCCATAAACGTTCTCAATATTACAGACCTAATGAAAAAACAAGGCTATACTATCACAAAAGTCCCCGTAAGCAAAGAAGAAGGATTAATTGACCTCGAAAAACTCAAGGGAGCCGTAGACAAAGAAACGGCGCTGGTCAGCATTCACACAGTAAATAATGAAATTGGCACTATACAACCTATCAAAGAAGCCCTCGCCATCGTTAAAGACCGCAATCCTCAGGCGCTGTTCCACACAGACGCCTCTGACGCTTATGGACGGATACCTTTCAACGTTCAGGACCTCAAAGTAGACATGGCCACTTTGAGCAGTTTCAAAATTCTAGGTCCGCGAGGAACAGGCGTCCTTTACATACGTGAAGGCGTTAATGTTGAACGCATCATTGAAGGACCAATTGGAACCCAAAGGCTTTGGCCAGGAATAGAAAACACACCTCTGATAATGGGTTTTGCCAAAGCATCCGAGATGGCTTTCAGTAATTTCGATACAACCGTCTCTAAAATGCGGGCAATGCGGGATAAACTTGTTGACGGAATATTCGCTCAGGTGACTGATATTACACTCAATGGTACAAAAGGGAATAAGCGTAGTCCAGACAATGCAAACATCAGTTTCCGCCGCTGCGAAGGTGAAGCATTAACCATCGAACTGAGCCTAAAGGGAGTTTACGTTTCCAGCGGTAGCGCCTGTAGCCGAAGACTCCTCCAGCCAAGCCACGTTCTCGTTGCAATTGGGCGCCACTTCAGCGAAGCACACGGCAGCATTCTAATGAAAACTACGCGATATCATACAGAAGAAGATATTAATTATGTTCTGAATGCAATTCCTAGCTCAGTCGAACGTATTAGAGGAATAGTTGGATCCACAGGAGTTGACTAAACTTGTCACGTGTACCTTTACCCTACAACCCGAAAGTCTTAGATCTTTTTAGGAACCCCAAGAACCTCGGAAAAATGGAAGACGCCACCGTTGTCTCTGTTGCGGGAAACCCTGCATGTGGAGACATGGTCACCTTCTACCTAAAAATCAGCGAACAGGATATCATTGAGAAAGCGTCATTCGAAAGTTATGGATGCGCCGCTAACATTGCAACTTCGAGCATAGTTACCGAAATGGTCAAAGGACTAGCCCTAGAGTCCGCTTGGCGCGATATAACCTGGAAAAAAGTCACCGAAGAAGTCGGCGGCTTACCCAGCATTAAATTCCACTGCGGAGTCCTCGCAGTCGGCGCTCTTAAAAGAGCAATAAGACTCTACTACGAAAAGAAAGGGAACACACCCACTTGGTTACCCAAAGAACACACCTTTGAAGAAAAACAAGCACTTGAAGAGGAAGAACTGGCAAAAACACTCTCAAAGAGGCTCAAGACCGAGGAAGAGAAAAAGTAACGATGTTTGATCCCCGACGAATTAGCGAAGACTTCCCCATTTTAAAGCGCAGAATTAACGACCACCCTCTCATTTACTTTGACAACGCAGCAACAACACAGAAGCCCAAACAGGTAATCGAGGCTGAACGTGATTTCTACGAAAATCACAACGCAAATGTTCACCGCGCAGTCCATACTCTCTCACAGGAAGCAACCGAACTCCATGAAGGCGCCAGAGAAAAAGTCGCCAAATTTATAAACGCCAAAGAAACCGCAGAAATAGTATTCGTTAGAGGCACTACTGAAGCAATCAATTTGGTAGCCTATTCTTGGGGGCTTCAAAACCTGAAAAAAGGCGACGAAATTCTTCTCTCCATGATGGAGCACCACAGCAATATTGTTCCTTGGGAGCTAATTTCGAGACTCACTGGTTGCACGATAAAATACGGCAAAGTGACCAGCGATGGAACGCTGGACTATGAAGATTTTGAAGGCAAATTCTCGAAAAACACTAAACTTGCCAGTTTAAGCCAAGTCTCGAACGTTAGCGGCGTAATCAACGACGTCAAGCGCGTTGCCAAAGTCGCACACGATAACAATGCCTTAATGTTTGTAGACGGTGCTCAATCTGTTCCGCACATGCCCATAGACGTCAAAGATTTGGATGCGGATTTTCTCGCTTTCTCCGGCCACAAAATGCTTGGTCCCACAGGTATAGGCGCGCTTTACGCAAAAAGAGCTTATCTCGAACAAATGGAGCCATTTCAAGGCGGAGGCGAAATGATAAAAGACGTCACCATAAACCAGAAAACAGAACAATGCGGTATTTGCTGGAATGACCCTCCGTGGAAATTCGAAGCTGGAACACCTAACATAGCCGGAAGCGTAGGCCTCTCAGCTGCAATCAAATACTTAGAAAGCCTTGGCATGGCTAATGTATACATTCATGAAAAAGCTCTAACTGAATATGCACTGAAACAGATGTCCAAGTGCTGCACAAAACTCCAACTTTACGGAACAACGGATGCGTCACTGAAATGTGGCATTATGCCTTTTGGAGTTGAAGGTCTATCCAGCCACGACGTTGCACTATTTCTTGACAACTACGGAATCATGGTGCGAAGTGGCTACCACTGCGCCCAACCTTTACATCAGATTTTTAAGCTCCAATCCAGCGCCAGAGCAAGCTTCTACATCTACAACACAACTGAAGAAGTTGACCGCTTCATCGAGGTATTGAAAGAAATGGAGCAATTCTAATGGCAACTGTCGAGGACTACGTGGCAAGAATCGAAGGCACCTGCGGCGCAGAAAAAGACATCATAGTGACATTCAAATACGAAAAAAAACAAGAAGCCATAGCTAACATCCTCAAAAAAGCAACAATTAAGAATAACCTTTCAGGAATAATTTTTGAGTTAACCTATGAAGATATTTCTTTTCGAGTTTACTCAAGCGGAAAAGCCATATTCCGAAGTATTAAAAACCGAGAAGAACTTAACAGAATTTTAGCTGCTCTGCTGCTTTGACAATTATTGTCAGCATTTTCTCTGTCTATTGTCCAGGTAGGGCAGCCTATTTCATTGGAAATCAAGTTCTAATTCGGGAAAAATGGCTTTTGCCATAGCAACTGTTCTATGTTTCAAAATTTGCTAGCGAACTCTTCTTTTGATTTGGACCTTAGTTCTGCTAACCCAGTTGAAAACTGGAATTAAAGGGACTTTAAGCGATTGTGGCAGAGCATCTTTTGCCTCTTTGAAAAGTCTTAGTTTGATGGCTGTTCGTCCTTTTCCAGTCACCGGAACAAAAAATCTTGTAAGTTTATATTTCGAAAAACCGTTGCTCTCTTTAAAATAGTCAAGCGACGGGTGGTTTCCCATTCTGCCATACATAAGCCACGGAGTATTATTTGCAGCGCAGACTTCCATTGACTTTGCGACTAAAGCGTTGTTTACAGCTTTGTCCCAGTGTTTTTGGAGCGAAAGAATTTGCGACATTACTGCTATCTTGTCTCCCTGCACTAGCTGCGTGAATCCGACAAGCTCTCCTTCAAGAAAGGCGCCTATGAAAGTGCTGTCGGATGAATGAAACACGAGATTCCTAACGCTGTCCATTGTCCATCCAAAATGCGAAAAGGCTCTACCCTGACGAATAGGCGTTTCGTTGAATATTTTGTGTATGCCTTCAGCTAACTCTTCAGAAGGGTTGATTAATTCTGTTTTTACACCGCTCTTCTCGGCTTTACGAATCATGTTGCGAGTTTTTTTTCCGATTTGACTTAACCATTCTGAGTATAAGGGTACTTTTATGAGCGCTATGTTGTCTTCTGCTTTCACCCATTCATTTGATTGATCAATGAGGGGGCAACACCATTTTCTTTCAACAAAGGTAAAAATGTCTATTCCTCTTTCAGCGAGCTTCTCAAAGAACCTGTCTGAAGGCACAAAATCATGTACATACTCGTATTGTTCTGGGCGTTTCGCTATTTTGATAAAACCTTTTTTTCGTATTGCTATCAACTGGAGCTCATCGTCAACGCTGAGAATTTTTCTTAGAGTTTCATAGTAGGGTCCTCGATGGTTAAGTGTACCACGCTGGAGAAGCCATTCGGGATGAATATGTAGGACTTCGCCTTTTGCAATACTCTCTTGAGCAATTTTCACTGCTTGTTCTGTCGGATTAGAGTAGCAGATACGATCTAAGCCTATCGTAGGATAATCATAAAAAGACTTTAGGGGAAAATCTGCTGGAATCGGAGCTATGGCCTCCCACAGTTTTCGTCTCCACATAAGGCGGGCTATCAAACGGGCGGTTCCATGAACAGTGTAGTATTTTACTTTGCGGTTGGTTGCCTTCTCTAGCATATGCCATTCTGGGTATGGCTTAGTGGCAACGTGTAAAGCAACCTCATGTCTTTCTGGATGAAGCAAAGCGAGGAGCTCTTGATCAGGCGTAGTTTGAGGAGTAAAAAACCAATAGGCCATAACTTCTTCAGGGGACTCGTTGATCATTTTAGCAATTATTTTCGAGTTTTTCAAATATTCTCTGTTTGTTCGTATATTTATTGTTGTGAAAAGGAAACTTTTAAGCCTCGAAGGGTAAGGGTAATCCACGTCTAATCTAATTTTTAACATCATTTCTCATTTGCTATTTCTTAGTGAAAGGGTTGATGAGATTATAAATCCTACGTTGAATGTGGAAAAAGGGAATCTATTCCTCACTTAATTTCTTTTTTAGGTAAAACTCCGCTTGATCACCTTGGGATTTTGCGTTTAATTCTCGTGCCATTTCTCGAAACTTAACAATATCTTCTTCCGTAAATATACTGTTCTGTGGATTCACGCTGTAAGAGTTTTCCGCTTTAAGTGGAATGTTCTCTTTGTATTGCTCGCTTCCCCAGAACTGGAATTCTGTCGAGTCGAAAACCACACTCTCAATTTGTAGGTTTCCCTTTTCTGCTATTAGCCGAATGCTTTCCAAAGTGTGGATGAAGAAATGACGAGGCGCGTCTAATTGAACCCAATTCAGACCATACCGTTTCCATATGTAGTCCGTTTTAACTGGCATTCTGATTACACAAGTACCGTTTTTGGTTAGAATCGTCGATACTTTCGCCAATGTTTCGAATTGATCCGGGATGTGCTCATAAGAATGATCAAAAATGACCAGATCGTATTTTTCAGAAGCAGGGAGTTCGTGAATTGACATCTTTAGAATCTCCAAGTTTTTGTCAATTTTTTCGCAAGAATAAGGATCAATGCCTGTTATCTTCTTGAACCCCCATCTCTTCAAGGCGAGCATCAAGGTGCCTTTTCCACAGCCTACCTCAAGTATTCTAGAATTTAACATTGTATTCGTTTTTCTTATAATACTGAGAATATTTGAATGCGGAAATAGGGGTGAAATTAGTTTCAGAGTCATTCCGTCGTTACTTAAGAATGAAATCTTTTGGATTAACGCCAATGCGACGTCTCTTACGCCCTTTTCCTTCTTGAGGTTTTGATCGATACCGAAGAAAGCCTGAGGGTAATATCTCGCCATGCTCTCTGGGAATTCCTTAATTTGCAAGCATCCACACCTTCCACACTCGAAGTAGGCGAATTCATCCTTGGTACCGAACATCATTTCTCTGGCAACAAAGTTCTGGTTATTTTCTTGATTATCGCAAATTCTACACTTCAAAGATGCAGCCTCAAACGCTAGTACTATTGGAAATGAACCTGTATATTTTTTCGATTTCATCATCCCAACTATTTCCGTGTATAGTTTTTAAGCCGTTGGAGATTAGATTTTTTCGTAGTTCTAAATCGTTCATAAGAAGTTCAGTTTTCTCACAGATGCTAGTAATGGTTGGTTCCGTTAGAATACAATTAATGCCATCTTTAAGAAACCATGTTGTGGCAGGATTTGAGTTTGTCAAAACAGGGCAGCCACTTGCCATCAATTCAAAGGGCAAGTATGACGGGTGTTTGGTAAACATAAACACGATTCCCAAATCGCATTTGCGATACAAAGATGCCGTCTGTTCATAAGGCAAGACTCCCAGATCGGTGAAGTAGCTTTCAAGTCTGTAATTTTTGGGCTCCCACTTACTTCCAGCAGTAAATATTGTCACCATTTTTCCATGTTTTTTCTTAATTCTCTTCAGAGCTAATATTCCAAGCTCGAACGCGTTGCGCGGTACTTCAGGTCTATTGTAGAAGAAAATATTAAACGGCTTCTCAGAGGATGGTTTTTGAGGTTTTGTTTCGGATGGATAAAAGATTTTTTGATCCACGCTCGGAATGAAGTATTCCGCTATTCCGTTGTAGTTCTTGGTGTACATATCGTAGAGTCCGGGCGTGTTGGTAATTCCACGAAAGTCAAATCTGTAAGTTGCTTCTGCCAAGGCATAGAGAGGACCTGCAGGATGAAAAAGGGGTTCATAATCCTGAATGAAGTAGAATTTTCCTTTAGTCTTGTTGAATTTTAAAACGAGATAAGCCGATTTCCATTCAGTTGCAATGCTGATGTCAGCCTCAGGTAAAGCCTCTGGATTGTAATCCTGCATTATAAATATCTCTTGAGAGGACAGTTTTGGAAATAATTTTGTTATTTTTTTCTCAATTTCTGTCGTTGAAGCGAAAGGATTTCCGTAGATAGATAGTCTGTTTTTTGTTTCTTTCTTGTCTTGGAAATATTCTGCGAAACGAAGAATTGTATTTATGCCTCCATAGATATGCTCGAAATAGGGAACAAACCAATTTACGGTCTCTATCTGCAGGTTTTTCATACCGCCAAACTTGCTCATCAGTTCCCTGTTCTTCTCAAGGTCTCGTGTCGAATAATCCATTGCTTCAACGGTCGCAAAAACGCTTGAATGCGCTCTAATCCTGTTGTATTCTCGAATCAAACTTGCAGGGTTTGACAAAGTCCTCAAAGAATTTCTTCTCATGATAAAGAGTAAATTTGAGAGGTGATTAGCCAATGAGCTTCTTTTCATTTGAGTGTCCTCCTAAATTTTTCGTATTATTGAGGCAACAGGCGTGCCTTTAGTATTGTTCTTCATTAATTATGCTAACCTTCTACTCACTATTGAAAAAACCCTTTTAAAATTACTTGTGTTATAATCCAGATATGATAAAGAAGAGATTAATCTGTCATGTCGGAGAAATCCTTCTAGATGTTCTGGTGAATTTCAACAGAGATTTTTACAAAGTAGCTGACATTCATAAAGCGTTCAGATCAATAGAAAACGCGCCGGTTGGTGTATTTATCTAGTGGATTCCAAAATGGTTTCAGTGGTGATTCTAAACTATAATGGAAAGAAACAATTGGGTAGCCTTCTGAAAGAATGCCTTAGATCGGTATTTGGCTCCAATTATTCAAGTTTTGAAGTAATCTTCGTTGACAATGCCTCAACAGACCGAAGTATTGAGTTTGTAAAAGAAACATTTGTTGGGGAGACGAGACTGCAAATTGTTGAAAATGATCAAAACTACGGCTTTGCCGAAGGAAACAATATCGGAATAAGCCGCTCAAGCGGAGAATATGTGGCTTTGCTAAATAGTGATACTAAAGTAGACCCGGATTGGCTGACAGCACTAGTCAACGCCGCTGAGTCTCCTGATGTCGGAGCTGCCCAAAGTAGACTTCTTCAAATGCAAAGACCAGAATTTCTTGACTGCGCAGGTGGCTTACTTGACTTTTATGGTTATCATTTTGAAAGGGGCCGCGGAGAAAAATCCAACATGTTTAATGAAGCTGGCGAAATTTTTTACGCCAAAGGAGCCAGCGTCCTCCTAAAACGTACAGTTCTAGAAAAAACGGGCTTGTTCGACCCAGAAGTATTCATGTACTTTGACGAAGTCGATTTATGTTGGAGAATTTGGCTAAGCGGGCACAAAGTGATTTACGTTCCTTCCTCTATTGTCTACCATGCCTCAGGGGCAACTGCTTCAAAAATGCAGGAGAAGGCAAGGTTGTATTTCTATGTCCGAAATCACTTTATGGTTTTACTGAAAAACTATAACCTCGCAAACGCATTCAAAGCAATTGCGGTTTCTTTCCTTTTTGAAATACGTAACGTGTTCCTGTTTCTTATCAGGCGACGACCACTGGTAAGTGCTTCTATCTTAAGAGCGTTAATCTGGAATTTGGTTTACCTGAGAAGAACTTGGGCAAAAAGAAGCGCTGTCCAAGGGCAGGTCCGAAAAGTGTCTGATGAAAGAATAAAGCAACAAATGCTAGTCCCGAAGCCGATGTTTCCTTTGTACCTAGTTTCTCAGGACAAACGATCAGGAAGAATAGGAAAGTAGAATTACAGAAAGTCCTCTTTGGGGGGTCTTAGAGTAAATTATTTACAAGAAATTTGGCTAATTCCTATTTTTGCAGCCTTGGACTGCCCTTTCAAAGGCTGCCTCCATTCTTTGAGCATATTTCTCCCACGACATATTACTTCTAACGTATTCTCTTGCGTTTTCTCCAAGTTTCCTGCGAAGGCTTTGATCATTCATTAATAACTCTGCCTGTCTTGCTATTTCCTCTGGTTTTGCGTGGTCCACAAGGATGCCATTCAAGCCATTCCGAATGATTTCAGATACGCCGCATTTTTTACTGACTATGACTGGTTTTGCAGCAGCCATAGCTTCTATAACCGCTAAACCCCAGGTTATCTGTGCAGGGAAAAGGAATACGTCGCAGGCAGCATAGACTTCGGCTAGTTCTTCATCATTGTCGCTGCGCCGGAATATCACTTTGTCTCTAACTCCGAGTTTTTCAGTTAGTCGGACAAGTTCATCTCGTCGACCGTCGCCGTCTAAAACTAATTTCAAGCTGCTGTGCTTTTTGGAAAGAATTTGAAGGGTTTTGATGGTGTCAACCTGACGTTTGTTAAGCTCCAAATTTCCCACTTGAAGTAAAACGAAGTCTTTTGTTAAACCATATATTTTTCTGACTTTTTCACCCTTGGCTTTTCTGAATCGTTCAGCGTCTATTCCGCTTCTTACCACAATCGAGGTGCGGTTATAGGCTTGTTTAACGTAACCTTCGGCAATATGTGATAGAACCAGAATTTCGTCGATGTAGTTTGCGGCTGTTTTGTCCAACAGATTGTAGATAGGCCAGTTTACTTTTCGTAGCCCACGTCTAAGTTCGGGGACGAAAAACCAGAAGGGCGGCTCATTACACATCCACACAATGGGTGCGTTGAGTCGCTTCTTTGCCGCAAAGGCTGCCCACTCTGAAGGATAGTTATGGTTGTTTATTACGTCAAAACCTCTTGAAATTTTTCTGCCTATGTTAATCATTGTGGGCAGTTCATACGGAATTGTGTAGAACTGTCTCCCCATTGTTTTTCGCATCCACTCTCGCAAAGCTGAGTTTTCCCCAGTTGCATCTGAACCTGTTTTTTGAGAGTGAGCTTTTTCCACAGGGGTTAGCCAACGGGGTAATTTTTTTCCCAATGGATGCGGAATCACTGTAACATGCAGGTTTCTGAGCAAGTCAGGATAGCTGTTTTCCACGTCGAGTGCGCTTACGAAAATCTCTACTATGTGCCCCCTTTTCTGCAGTTCCGTAGCTAGGGTTAATAGTTGCCTTTCTCCGCCTCCACGTCCCAGAATTGGAGAGTGGATCATCGCGATCTTCATGGTCGGTTGCCCGAGGCTTTTAAGTTTTAACGGTCTAGTTTAAGGCTTATATATTTGTAGTTTTAGTAAGGAGTCAACCTCTGAGGAACCTCACTTGAAAAAAATCGAAACCGCAGTTATTTTGGTTGGCGGGTCAGGATTGCGTATGCGCCCGTTTACCGAAGATATGCCCAAGTGCATGATACCCTTGCAGGGGAAACCGCTGATCTATTGGATTATCAATTGGCTCAAGGCCTACGGCTTCAAACACATTGCCATGGGCGTTGCCTACCGAAAGGAAGTTGTGATTAATTATCTGAGAGACAACTCTCAAGGTTTGAAGATAGATTTTAGTGAGCATACTGTGGAAGGGGAAACTGGTGAAGGCTTCCGACTTGCCATCAGCAGGTTTGTGAAAGACGAAGATTTCTTAGCCATGAACGGCGACGAAATCACGAGCTTAAACCTTGAGCGACTTGAAGAAATTCATTTGAGGAATAAGCCTGTAGCCACGATATCAGTTGCGCCCATGCGTTCTCCTTTCGGAGTACTTGAAATTGAAGGCGATGACATAGTCGGCTTCAAAGAGAAAGCTCTCGTCGAAAACATGCTGGTCAGCATAGGGGTGTACATTTTTAACCGAAAGATCGTCGACTATATTCCTGCCACAGGTTCCATTGAACGAGTTGTTTTTCCCGTTCTTGCCGAGAAACGGCTTCTAAAAGCCTGCAGACTTAAGCCAGAAGAACGTTGGTTAACTATTAATAGCGTTAAGGACTTATCAGTAGCGGAAAAAGAATTTGCCTCAATTAGGAGATCACAAGAATGACTCGAGTACTAATAACTGGAATAATGGGTTTCATTGGTAGCCATTTAGCTCAAAGATTAGTTGACGAGGGTGTTGAAGTATACGGTGTTGCGCGTCGAGTGGCCAGCCGGAATATGGATGTTATCGGCAGCTTGCTCAAAGACATAACATTAGTTTCAGGCGACGTATCTGATTATGTTTCCACTAGAAACGCAGTGAAAACCGCAAATCCCGACGTTATATTTCATTTGGCAGCCCTCTCGCCAGTGCGGGATTCATTTGAGCGCCCGTTTGAGTATCAGCATTCGAATTACATCGGCACCATGAATGTTGCGCACTCTTTACTGGAGCTTCAAGATCCCCAGACGAGAAAACTAATAGCTGCTTCCACTGCTGAAGTGTATGGAATCCATCCAAATGAGCCTCTGAGAGAGTCTTTGCCTTTACATCCGTCAAGTCCATATGCAGTGAGCAAGGCTGCAGCTGATCTCTATTTGCGAATGATGTTCAATTCTTTCGAATTAAGAGGTACTATACTGCGACCTACAAACTCTTACGGAAGAAAATATGACACGAGTTTCATGGTTGAGTATCTAGTAACCCAAATGTTAAGAGGCGAAAAAATCTACATAGGCTCGCCCGAATCGGTCAGGGATTACATGTACATTGATGATCACGTAAACGGCTATATCCTTGCAATGAAGAATCCGAAGGCGAACGGTCAAGTTTTCAATGTTGGAACAACGATTGGCGTTAGCAACAAAGACCTGGCATTGATGATTGCTGAAAAGGTTGGATTTGACAAAAAGAAAATAGCATTGGGCTCTTACCCTCCTGGTTATCCGTATCGTCCGCCAGTTTCCGACCAGACTTCTATAGTTTTGGATTCAGCGAAAATTAAAAAGGAACTGGGTTGGAAACCAACGGTTTCTCTAAGCGAGGGACTTGACAAAGTAATTTCTTATTTTCAGGAAAACAACAAAAAGTAAAAAATCTTAAGTCCAAAATCATTAACGGGTTAGTCGCGCAAAGAGAAAGATTTAATGCGCGACCCAGCAAAAATGGTGTTAGAACTCTGCCCAAATCCGAAGTTGGGGTACCATATGAACAATAACAAAGCTCAAGGATTCGAAGCCTCAGAAAAAGTTGATCTAGTAATGTGGACCTTCAACGGAGCTTCTTCATTGCCCTCAGTGCTGAATAGAATCAACGAAGTCATCCCTCGAGAGTTTGTAGGGAAAAAAATAATCTCTGACGATCGCAGTAGCGATGACACACGGAAAATTGCTGAGTCGTTAGGGTGGACGGTTGTTCTAAACGAGGGTAAGGGCATTAGCGACAATGCCAACACGGCATTGAAATATGTGGAGTCTGAGTTTTTTGTGAGTTTTGAGCAGGATTTGCTTTTGGCGGGTGACTGGTGGAGCAAAATTCCGCGAAGCTTTAGCAATTCCAGAGTGGCTGTGGCTTCGGGTATGCGTTTTGCCGACAAGCCGCGGGGCGTCCGAAAAATGCAGCTTTATGTAGCTAGGAAGTACCGTGGAGAAGCTCAACTTGAATCATGGCTACGAGGCAGGGAGATGGCTGCCTTTACCTTGGGCAAAACGTTAGACAACACAATTTACCGAACTAAGGTTGTGAGAGAAGTAGGTGGCTTTCCGAAATTGGCGTCAAGCTCCGGCGTAGACACGGTCTTAGCTTATGAGATTGATCAACTTGGCTACCTCTGGTTCGTCGATTACAGCGTCCAATCAGTGCACATGCGTAAAGGTTTAGCCCAGGAACTGAATCATCAATTCTGGTATGCAAAACAGTTGAAAGAGATGTGGCGAAAAATTAGCGCTGCCAATCACAAACAAGCGCCGCCAGTATCAAAGTTTGACGTGGTTTACCGGTTTGCCATGTCGCCCTTTACCGGTTTGTTTATGGCGTACAAAACTCGGGAGCCTTCGCTTGTCTACATTCATCTTTTGATTAGGCTATTTTACCTGCGCGGATATTTGAGCTCGGGCTGAGTTAGCCTCTGACTTTCATGCAACGCTCGATGTAACTTATCCAGTAGGGTGATGGGTGATTCGATTTTTTCTAAGGCGTTTTTGGTGTTGATTTTGTATTTTGGAGGGTTTTGGATGATTTTTTTGGCTGTTTTGATTATCTTGTCTGTGTTTCTGATTATTTGGATGGGGAAGCTTTTTTTGTAGCAGGTAACGTGCTTGGACGTCCCAAAAATGGAAGTTAATAGTTGGTATCCCGCATAGAGCGGTTTCTCTGCATGCTGTTCCGCCGCTGCCAACCATAAGGTCAATGTAAGGGATCAACTGGGCTGTCAGCACGGGTTTTGGTTGAACCCAAACATTTTCTAGTCCTTTGAGTTTTTCTATTTCCTCGGCATACCTAGGTAGATACACTACCGTGGCTATTTTTGTGAGTCCTTCCAATAGGCGTTGCGAATCCACTTTCACGTCTTTGCAGTAGCTGGCTTTATATTCCGCATCCCTGAAAAGTATCACCGGCTTTCTGTCGGTTAGTTCTTCTAAGAATTTCGGTTTGTCAAATTTTGTGCCTTTTAGCCAGCAGGTTTCTTCAAGTCCATCGTAGAGAATGATTCTTGATTTGGAAATGCCGAATTTGCTCCATGACCTCCCGAAACTTACCGGTGCAATGAGCCAGTCAACGAGTGGAGACGCTAGTTTGGCTACATGATAAGCAAATACCGTGTCGTTAGCGTAGACTACAGGAATGTTGAGTCCAAAGGCTGTTCGGATGGCGGATACGTCGCCATGAGTCCAGAGTACTTTGGGATATCCGATTTTGCCAAAGAGTTCAAGAAACCCTAGCGTTCTTTTCTGCTCGACTTCAAGTTTTTCCTCAAGCGTTTCACCGTACTCGCCAATTTTATGATAGGGTACTTGTAGGGTGTCAAGCATATCTGTGGTCTGCGTCTGGTTTTTTGCAGTTACAAGTGTGGAGTAGTTTTTAGCTTTTAGAAAGGGAAGCAAAGTATGGATAGCGATGGAAATTTTTGGTGTGACGGTGTCTAACCAAACATCGGGCATGTTTAGGAAGGGCGAGCTTGGTTGTTATAAGTTTTGTCCACAACGACATCAGTCTACGCGTTTTAAGGAAGAAGGTTATATAATTTGCACTTTTTGTCGGGTGATTTGTTTATCTCTCGCGGTAGAAGACACCGCACGAGGATTTGCGGCAGATGTTTCTTCCATCCAAAGCTGGATTTGATGATTATTAGATATGAACTTAATTTTTGGAGGAGATACTGTTTCTCCTCCCCTGGTTGAAACAGAAGAACTTGCAATGATTTGGTCATTTGGCCTTTTGTGCGGTTAGCCATTCTCGGTATTCTTTGTCAACTTTCATGGCGCTTTCCAACAGCATGCTTGGCGCCAGGGAGGTTACATATCTTATGTCTTTTGGTAGGCAGTGTCTTCCTATGCCGTCTCTTGCTTCTGGAATGTCGACGTTCCATTTTGTATTGCAGGCCGCCCGAAGATCTTCAAAGTTCATTCCGATTCTTGCGCATAGCATCTTGAGGTCTTCTGCAAAAGCAATCTGCAAATAACGGTGCGAGTTTTCTGTAATTTTGCACATTTCCGCAACCTCAATTGACGAGCACACATACATAGGGATTCCCAGCTTTTTCTCATAGAATTCGAGGCCGTTCTTGAGGCTTTCTGGGTTGGCTCCTCCGATTACTCTTGTTTGGTTGACTCCATGTTTCTCTGGTTCGTCTGCCCAGTACCTGTGAGGAACATGAACCAAGCGAATGTTTTTGTTAAAGATACTTTCAAAGATCTTCTTCGATGTTCCTGGAACTATTGTGCTTTCTATGGAGACTAGTGATGTGGTTTTTGCTTTTTCTGAGATATTTTTGCAGACATCAAAGACAGCAGTCAGGTCGGGGCACTCGTTCACCTGACCTGTTGTGACACATATGATGTAGACGTCTACTTGAGGGATATCTTTCCATGAGCTTGTGACTTTGAATTTTCCAGTTTTGGAGACGCTTTCAATCGTTCGAGGGCTTATATCATAGCCCCAAACTTCAAGATCTTTGGCGTAAGCGTATTGCGCGACTGGAAGACCAATTTGGCCGAGACCTATGACACAGACTTTCATTTTGGTCATCTTCGATATCCTCGAAGCGTTTTGCTCGAATTCAAGGAAGGCTTCATTCTTAAGGTTTGCCTTTAAGAATTTCTTTAGGAGAGAGGTTTACTTCGTTTTTTGTAGTCGTTTCAACTTGTTGTTCGGATCACTTTTGGGCCGAGGTCAAAAACAACTGTTCCTGAAGAAAAATGTAAACTAAGCTGCTTTCTGTTTTCTTTTCAAAATCTGCAAAACCATTCGCGCAGCGCAGGGTGACGTGAAAGCTGTCAAGGATTTTTTACTTTTAGAAATTGGCAGCCAACTTTTTTGGCAGCAGTTTCATCGCTATCGGCGTTTCCAACGAACAAGACTTCTTTGAATGGAATTTTGAGCTTCTCGATGACAATTGTGAGTTGCTCTTCCCTGCTCAGGCTATCCTCTCTTGTAACAACAGCGTCAAAGGACAACCCAAACCTTTCCATTATGATTTTGACAGCTTTCTTTCCCTGCAAGGTAACAAGCGCTTTTGGTCTCCCTTTTGATTCCTGATACAACCTAATGCCTTCGCTGCATGCAGTAACCTTTTCGAATATGGCAAGCTCTGCGATATCCCAGGAGGCGAAAACTTCCTTTCGTGTTTTCTCGTCAGTCCGCGAGATTGCTTCAACAAGTGGACGTATGACGTCGACGTGCATTATGTCTTTGAGTTCTTCGAAAAGTCCCTCCCAGTTAATTGGCAGGCAAGCCAAAGTGCCATCCAAATCAAAAACAAATGCAGCTGGCTTCATCAGCTGTACATAGCTCCTAAAACTTTGCCACCCTTAACCAAACGCGCTGGAGCATCCATGTGCCTAATCCAGTAAACATCCTTTGGTAAAACGTTGTACTTAGGCATTTCAGGCACGGTTTCCTTGAATGCCAGTTTCGTGTACAAGTAAGGAATGTTTGCGCTGTAATCGTTCCGAAGTATTTTGCTTGCGTATGAGAAGAAGTAGCTTGTCGTGAACATTCTGCCCGGATTTATTTCAGTTACACATGGAACACCTGCGGCGTTCTCTTTAAGATCCACCGAGGCAATTCCGGTAAATCTGGAGTCAATAGATAAAACGGCTTCGGTGCTAGTTCTGTTAACCCGATCATCGTGTACCGTTCGTTGAACTGCTGGGGTTCCCGTTATTCCTGATGGCGCCAAGTACGCGTAAATGTATTCCAGGCGTTCTCGTGCCATTGAAGTTACTATTTCGCCGTCTTTCCACAAACTGTGAAAGGCAATGTTCCTGCCAGGTAGGTGCTCTTGGGCGATAAATTCCCAGTCGACGTTTCTGCTCTTCCAGTACTTCATCCAAGAAACGGCGGTTTCTCTGTTGTCTGCTGGTGTGCTTCCCTTACCTCCCGCTCCATGTCTGGCTCTGACCCAGATTGGGCTCCCAAACTCTGCGAAAGCTTTTTCGATATCTTCGTCTCTTTTAACTTCGATTATTCGGGCGACGGGGACGTTCTTTTTCTTCCAGATTCTGGCTGATTCGAGTTTGTCTTGGCAGGCTTTGACTGCGGTTTTGGTCGGCAGAAATACTGGGGCTTCCAGTTTTTCGCGGTTTTCTGAAACGACTTCTACTTCAACATCTGGTTGGGCATGCAGAAACTCTATGTGTTCTTTGCGGATTATTTCGTTTAGTTTGTCGATGTAAGCCGAGTCTCTTGCTCTTGGGATCAAATACTTAGATTCCATAATAGCTAGATTTAGAAAGTACTCGTTGGAGTCAGTGCCAACAAGAACAACTTTTTCAGGTGCGGCACACAGTGACATGGTAAAGTTTATACCGGCTGGACCACCAGCTCCAGTGCACAAAATTCTCTTCATCCAATTCGCCCTCAAATTCAACAGTTATCCAGCAATATCGTCTGGGTTTGGTCCCACTATAAGCTACAACCGATTTAAATTTATTCTCAGTACTAGAAATTTGGGTTCCAAACAATTTGACGACATATTCCCTGTTTGTTTTTGAGATCTGTGGGCGCGCGTTTTTTGTGGAAGAGGCTTAAATGGGCACAAACGAAATTTGTAATATCGCATTCTAGAGTCAGCTAAGTGTTACAATCACGTAAACTTAAAAAGCATAAACCCGTCCTAATTGAGAAGCGAAAGCCATCTGGGGGCTGGTCGTCTAGCCTGGTTAGGACGTTGGCTTTACGAGCCAAAGGTCGCCGGTCCGAGTCCGGCTCAGCCCACCACTTCTCAACAGGAGCAGTTTGACTTAAGCACGATTGAAAAATTCTCCGTTTGGAATTAGCAATTTTGCGTAGCCCTAAGTGGAAACATTGTGAAGGCTTTATGTTCGAGGTTGGCACTTGTGCTTTAACTCTGGTATAGGAACGAATTAGCTTTCGAAACTCTGATTTAACTATTTTGTTTAATTGTTTCAAATCTCCAACTGGATTGTTTAGAAATTCCAACGGTTTCTGCTCAATTGGAAGAAACTTCTGTAAAACTTGTCCTCGGGTAAGTAATAAGTACTGCAATTCTCAGGGATAATGCAGGATAGAGGTTGCCTTCATTGAGAAAGAAACATAGTGCACTGCTTCTCATTATACTCCTCTCTGCGTCAATATTATGGCTGGGGATAATTGCGCAACCAGCCAAGAATGAGGTTGCATGGGCGACTACTGATATTGCCACTAGCCACAGATTTATAGACTTGGCATATCTTACGGCCCACTTTCAAGAGTTGCGGGGAGTTTTTGTCAGCACTATTGGGGTTGCAAGATTTTCTCCAAGCATCTACATGTATGAGGATTTTTGGCTCAAGGGTGCCAACGCCATAGCAGTTCCCGTTGTAATGAGCACAAACGATTTGCCCCGCCCGAAGGATGGATCTCTGGTTGAAGTTTCTGGAAAAGTCGAGTTCAGCAGCTTAGAAGGTGGGTCATTCTACCTGAATGCTTCGTCAGCAATAGCCAAGAGGAATGTGATATTGCTAGGCTGGGATGGAGTGCAGCGAAATCATCTCTTGGAGCTGATAGATAGAGGCTCGATGCCGAATTTAGTGTCTTTTATGCGAAGCGGCACGATGGTAAACGTAACGATTTCAGATCATTACACGGATACCAAGGCAGGTTGGACTCAAATATTGACGGGATATAAATTTTGGAAGACTGGCGTCTACAATAATTTCTTTTGGTTCCATTCCATACCTGCTGGATACACAATTCCCGAAAGAGTAGAAAGTATTTTTGGAGAAGATCAGGTAACCACGGGGTTCATCGCAGGTAAATTGAGGCACATGGAAACTGTGAATAGTACGGGTTCCGCAGTGAGCGAGGGCCCTTTTACTCACGAAGCAATATATAGCAACCTTCCATCCCGACTTGACGTAGTCAGCATCGGAGATAATGACCAAGATAGATATGCCAACGTGGTTGGTCCGATGACACTTCAGTTCATTGAAAACAACACGAATAATCACTTCTTTGCCTTCTTCCATTTCAGCGATCCTGATCATATTGGTCATGCTTACGGGGAAAATTCGGTTGAGTATGAAAACGCCATCGAAACATGCGATTATTGGCTAGGACAAGTCCAGGCGAAGTTAAACACGCTTGGTATCGCTCAAAATACCTTGATTTATGTTACTGCGGATCACGGTTTCGACGAAGGGGAAACCTCACACTATAATTCCCCATACATCTTTTTAGCGGCAAGCGATAAGAATGTATCTCGCAATGGCGATCAGGTTGACGTTGCCCCAACAATTTACTACGGATTAGGACTGTGGAACCAAACTTTTAGCCCAGCATTGGACGGCTACCCTTTGCAAGTCGCTTTGCCTTCAGGCGAATTGCAGTATCGCCAAGAAATACTTGCAAACAATGTACCTATATCGAGACCCTCCATGAGCATTGCTAACAGCGAAATGGACCAGATGAAAAAGATAGTGACTTTCCAAGCCTCAGACAACAACTCAGCCGTCATCATGCTCCTCGTAGATAACACCCTAAAGGCCGATGGCCTTTGGACAAGGAACCACACTGCAACAACCAGTATCAATGGTTCATACACCATAGATACTCGTGGTTTAAGCCAAGGCTGGCACAACGTCAAAATTCTTGCGTTTGGTGAACACGGTACTAATAACGGCGGTCCAGGCAATCAACCAGAAAATGACGGTGGAAGTCCATCAATAAATAGCTTGGATTTGTACGTGGGAACTCTACCTCCCCCGTCGCCATCCCCTTCCCCCATTGAAACGCCAACTCCCATAACTCTCTTTGCTACCCCGCAATCTCCGTTATTTTCCCCTTCATTCCCGCCTTCTCCAAATTCGACTGCTTCACAGAGTCTCGTTCCAAGTCCATCACCTTCTCAATCGCCAAGTCCCTTCCTTGTCGCCCTCACCGGTCTCTTCATCAATTTACTTCGCCAAATCCCTCTTATTTCCAGTCTCCGTCAGTACTTCCGAGCGCGACACTTTCTGTGTCAACTTCTCAGTCACCAAATGATTCGCAGCTACCACAACCGACAAGATCCAAGGATGCTTCAATGCCTGCAAATTACGTTTATCTTGCTCTGGCTCTTCTGGCAACTATGTTAATCACCATAGCCGTAGTGACGTCGAAAAAAAGGAAAATCAAAAACGCGCTTTGACCTGTTTGTGCAAGCGCTTCCACAACTTAAGTAACAATCCAAGAAATAGTAACATTGACTGAAGTTCGATTTATTCTAGCAAGCATCTTTTCCAAGGGAAAACAAAGTAGACAAGTTCCATTATGGCTCTGAGTGTACGTGATTGACCTTATTCATCGTGTGCGCCTTTTTTTCTCCGATAAATTAGAAGTACTACTATTGCGGCTATGATTACTATTGTAAGCAGTGTTGCCAAGATGACGATCCATGTATAGCTTGAAGCGTTCGACGGTTTAGGGCTTTGTTGGCTTGATGGCGTTGGGGTTGGCGCAAATGTTGGGTTTGCAGAAGGTGTTTGAGTTGGGGTTGGCTGAGGCGTTGCAATCGCCGTTGGCGTTGGCGTTTGTACTGGGGTCGGAGCTGGGGTTAACGACTGTGTTGCAGTTGGTATTGGTGTCGGTGTTTGTGTTGATGTTGGCATGGGTGTTGGTGGTTGCGTCGGAATGGGGGTCGGTCGTGGGGGTGAACTTGGATATTTTAATTCCTCAATTCGGTATATTGCCCAGCCTGGAGGAAATGTATATGTTCTCACCAATTTCCCCGTGGGGTCTACCTCAGCAAGAACTGCTCCTGTGTCACTGAAGTTCCAAGGTTTGTTTTGCGGGAATTGATGTGTTTGGCTCCCAAAGACTCCTATTCTGTCTCCGTTTGATAACCGGTCGGTTTTTCCAAAAAATGGGGTCCAATATGAAGTGGGACCAGTCCAGCTCCAGCTAACCCAAGCTGTCATGTTCTGCTCGTTCAATGTGACCTCTATCATCCTGCTTTGGCAGTCGTTTGGGTTAGTTACATTGTCGAAATCGTTGTCAAACATTGTAAAGACGCCTGGCGCAACCTGTTTGGTCGAGTGGCTGTGGTACCAAAGGCTTGGAACTTGAGTGCCATTTTTATCCATCAGTGTGAAGTTTCCAAACTGGCCGCAAGCCCAAATAACGTTGCCCGTTGTTTGATTAATCTTGTAAAAGGTGTTAG
The DNA here is from genome assembly GCA_963825115.1 of Candidatus Bathyarchaeota archaeon. GTDB lineage: Archaea > Thermoproteota > Bathyarchaeia > Bathyarchaeales > Bathycorpusculaceae > JADGNF01. Next base: position 508,927 of record CAWGRS010000003.1, read on the forward strand.
TGTGTCGGAGATTAAGGTAGACAACATTGTTGTTGTAGTCCCAGTCAAGGGCGTTTGCGTGGGTAAAATCTTGAACTGTTGTTCCGTTAACAATAGCCGTCACGTTGAACGGATCAGCTTCGCTGAGCGGTATATGATCATACGTGTCCCAAGTCCACATAACGTCTCCTGATGCGTTGAATTGCACGATTGTATCAAAGAGAATTGAGGCGTTGTTTACTACTCTAACATTAGTCCTGCAATGTTAGGAAAGTGTTGTTGACTGGGTTGTATTCTATATCATGGTGTCCAATAACGTTCGGGAAATCCACCGTGGTGCCGTCAACGTAATTCCAGAAGTGGGTTTCTTGTATCGGAGCCGTGTTGGAACCTCCCAAAACGGGTTCTCCTTGGAACATCAGTGTATCTTGCGCTATGTTCTTGACAACTCCATAACTGGCATCATTAGTCTGACGTAGGAATTCTACTGTACCATTTGTACCCATAACAACCAGATAGCTGCCGTTTGGGGCGCCTCCCGGGCCAAACTGCCATAACCCAAAAGCTAACTCTCCTTCCCAAGCATTTCCGAAGGTGGCTATGGTGCATGGCAAGACGAAATTAGATGAAGTCTGTGGAATACCTAATGGTATTAGCGCTATGAAAACAATAGATATGGTTAACGTAGCGATTATTATGAAGGGTAAGCCTCTTTTGGGAAACAACTTTTATTTTTGCTCCTTGAATATTTGTTTATTCTGTACTTTATTGTTGACTCTGCAATTTTCGTTTGGATTACTTCAGACATAGCAATCGACCTTTGCGAGGAATTATTTTGAAGATTCTAGTTTTTGAAAAATTTCATCAGAAAACTAACCCGTCAGGTCTCAGAGAAGAAGGAGCCAACTCTTGCGTTATAAAGTAGTGTGACTGTGAGATAACAGTCACTATCCAGTTCTACTTTTTTGGAATTATGGACTTCAAGAAAATTTGGCGTATGGCAAATAGAAATTTGACGGTGGATAATTTCTATGTGTCTACAATTTTCTTTCTGGATCCTGCCAATCGGTGAAAGTTTTCTGAATTGTTTAAGAAAGTTCATTTTGGTCTTCAAAATTTAGTTCCAGTTCCTGCAAACCAAAAGTCATCGGTTCAAGTTCGACAAAGTTCGATTTTCATCAATTTCAAATCAAGTATACACTTCTTGATCAAAGGGACGAAAATTAATCAGTCGGCTAATTCCTGTAGCCAAATTTTTTGCAGTATTATGAAATCGTTGCTAGGCATATTTTCCCATTATGATGTAGCCTGCCACGATGACTACTAAGAGGACCGCTATTGCTGCCAATACGAATATCATCTCCGGCATGCCAAGGATGTAATGGGTGATTTCATAGTTCAAGCTAACGAGTACGGGTTCTGTCGAATTAGTATTATCGAATCGCAGTTCACAAGTTCCCTTGATGTTTGAAGTAAAACTCGTTGTATATTGGTCCACTCTTCCAAAATCTGTTATTGTGGAATTGGGAAACGCGATTGAAAACCGAAGGGCATTGGACGTCTGACCTAGATTTATGAATGTTAATCGAATTCTATCTTCAGATGCCACTTCTATCTTGCGAATGATTTCTTTGCCGGGCTCTATGCTCAGACTTTCTGTCGCAGCATGTGCAATGCCCAATAGGCTAATTAATAGGCAAGAAACAATTAAGAAGAAGCAAAGTTTTGTTAAACTTTTCATCTTGAATCTTTTGTGGAATTTGTGTTGATAATCTTTTCGGGAAAAGTGTCCTAGCAGGTGTGCAGTTGTAAATTAGAAGGGGGTTAAGAACGATCTTGTGTGGATTATTCGATTTTCTTGGGGTTGAAAACTGTGAATTTTGCTTTTCTGAACCTTCTACCGATGCGTCCAATTAGTCCCGCGGCGTCTGTACCCAACTTGCAGACCAAGGCGTGTTCGAATGTTCCTAAAGTCTCTATGTTAATTATGTCTCTGCTAAGGCCTTCTTGTGCAATAGCAATGTTTAGTTCGTACCGGGATGCACCTGTCACTATGAGTCTATCTAACAAAGAGTCTTTCCAAAGTGCAAATTTCCTTATCTGCCCTGATTGTAGCTCAGCTTCTATTCGGTTCTGGTCCAGTTTGACTTCTAAGATTTTAATGTTTAATGGAAGGTTTTCGCACAGCCCCCAAAGTTCTCCTATTTTCTTGAGGGGCATCTTTTTTCCTTCTGCAAGATGAGTTTGCAGATGACTCAAGGGTACATTTGCGTAAATCGTTGTTGGCTCAAAAATCCCAACATCAAGAATTAGCTGTTCTTTGCTTTTTTCAAAGTGAGTCACGTAGCCTTTGAGAGCGTCGAATTTCTTTATGTTTGCTGTGTTGATTGGGCAGAATCCCATTTCTCTCTCCAAGAGTTTGGTGGCTATAGCTTCGTCTTCGCCTGAAAGTTCCAACTGAACCCACTTGTTTGCTGCTGTACCTTTGACTGTTGTTTCAACGCTTAGATCACCAACCAACTCTTCGAGGGTTGTGTCTATTTGTTTCAATTGGTGAGAATTGTAAATTTTTGCTAGCAAAGTTATCGTGGTCATGAGTGATCTTCTACTATTTCTTTTATTTCATCGTGCAATTCTTTGACCTTAATTGCTGCGTTTTCAAGTTTTTCTTCTTTGAGCTTGTCAATTGTCATTTCGATTGGTACGCGCTTTGACGTTTCGATCAGCTTGTCCGCGTAAGAGACTATTTTCTCCTCAAGCGTCATGGGGACATAATTGTCTTCTGGCCATCCTAACTCCTTGGCTTCGGTTTTTGTTATGCCGCCTCCGACGTGGCGCTTAATTATGTTTATTACAGGCTCTGGTAAGCCCGCTTTCTTGGCTATCTCAGCTCCGACTACTGCGTGATTTACTGAATGGGTTTTTGAACGTCCAAGATCGTGCAGAAGCGCTCCGGCTTCGACGAGTTCAAGGTCAACTTTCAAGCCTTTTTTTTGGCAGATCTTTGCGGTTTCTACCGACAGCCTCGCTACCGCTCTGCAATGTGCAATGACGTTTGGTGAGCAATGGTTTTGTCGAAGAAGTTTTAGCGCTTGCTCCCTTGACGGAAGCTTGCTACTCACCCAATTCCTTCCTTAAAATCTCAACTTTTTCCGAGAGCTTCTCAATCATTTTCCAATTTTCAGAATGAGCAAGAGGTTTGCCGCAGGCACTGCAGTGAAAAACTGCTTCAACGGCTTCTTCAAAAGTTACTCGCCTGCATCCAACTGTTTCACAATAGTAAAAATCATGGTTTGCCTCATAGTCCAAGCGGACATTCAATTTCTCGAGAACTCTTCTTTTTTGACTAAGAATGAAACCTTCAAGTTGATCAGGTTGAAGTTTCCAGTGGAAAATGAACCATCCAGTTTTAGGATCTCGTGTTCTTCTTAGACTCACAAGAGAATGATCATAGAGTTTATAGAGGATTTTGCGGACAGAATTTAGTCTAATCCCCGTTTTGTTAGCTATCTCGTCATCAGTAATTTCATCTAGATTCTTAAGATGCTCAATTAGTTTAACTGCCTCTTCTTCCCCCAAAGAAGATGCCACTTTCATCAAAGTTGCATCATCAATTGTCGATAACATAGTCTGGTTCCTTAAACAATCTTAATTACTGCACTATCCCCCATAAAACTCTTCTCAATTCAAACAGACAAAACTGCCATTAGACTATTTTCTTGCCTCTTTCCTGAGGAATGATCTTCAATTTCGCGTTTTCAAAGGAATTCCCAAGCGTTCTTCCCATAAAAAATCGATCCAGGAAAATTGCGAGCGCAGCACACTCAGAATGAGGCTGATTACCAACTGCTACGTTAAAATCTGAAACCTCAGCGGAATAGAATTCTCTGGGTACTTTCTGGCTTCCGACCACTATCAACACATCTTTTTGCGTGTTTCTTATTTTCTCAAGAACGTTACTCACTTGAATGTTTTCTCCATAAGCTGTCAGGTGAACGATGATGCCGCCTTTGCTTTTCCAATCCTTCACAGTATTTTTCCATTTTGTTCCCATTTCAAAATAGAATTGTCCGCCCCACGTTGCCCGGATCTTTTCTACGGTTTCTTGTATTTTCTTGTCTTCAGTGTCTGAAAGTACAAATCCTGAAGCCCCTAAGGCGCGTGCTGTAAGTGCAACATGTGTTGTCAACCTAGCGTCTCGTTGGGGTCTGTGTCCCCACCTCAAAACAACGATTTTCTGTGATGCCATTTCTGGGCCTCTGGATCAGCTTGTTCATGTTTCCTTCAAATTTTCCACTGAGATCTTCGACCCGTCGCTTTATTTTTTCTGCGAATTCTGGGTTAGCTTCAAAAACCATTTGCACCGCGTTATCAGTGTAATTTATTTGCTTCACGTCTGCCCCTTTGTGTATTGAAGAAACAAGTGACATGGTTGCGCTTGTCATTGGAACTGAGAAAGATGCCTTAACGTATCCTTCCAGTTTTTTGAGTATTTCGCTTCTTAACTGATCAAGGTTTGTTTGGGCTTTGGCTGAAATAAGAATAGGGTTTTTGGTTTCATCTTTAAGTTCTTCAAATTTTTGTTTTGCTTCCTCTTCTGTTAGTCGATCAATTTTGTTGAGGACAGTAATTACTGGCACACCTGATGCGTCAATACGGTTTATGGTTTCTTGGCAGGTTTTGTTCTTTTTCCTGACGGTTTCTATTGGCTCATTTATGTCGAGAACCAAAACTATTAGATCCGAAAAAATGGTCTCTTCTAACGTAGAATGGAACGCTTCAATAAGCGAAAGGGGTAATCGGTCTATGAAGCCCACTGTATCCGTCAAAAGGAATTTTCTGTTTGAGAACTCAATAAGTCTGGTTGTTGTAGAAAGCGTTGTGAATAGGGCATTGTCCACTTTCGCTGTCGCATCCGACAAGGCGTTAAAAAGCAAACTTTTTCCTGCGTTCGTGTACCCCGCTAAAGATATAGAACGAAAACCCAGTTCTGTTCTTCTTTCCCGATGGAGAATTCGTTTTTCTCGAACACTTCTTAGTTTCTTCTGGATAGTGTGAACTTGCCTTTTTAGAGCTTCTTTGTAAACATCTGCTTCGTAGACTCCAATGCCCATAAATCCGGGTTGCTCCCCTCTTTTTGAAAGTCGCACTTTTTCTTTTGCGTGTTTTACTTCATTCTTTACTGTTGCCAGCTGAATTTGGAGGTTTGCTTCTGTGGTTGTGGCCCTTTTAGTAAAGATTTCTAGTATAAGCTGGAATCGGTCGATGTTTTCAACCTTTGTAGCTTTGGTCAAGTTATATGCTTGAATTGTCCTGAGAGAATTGTCAAAAATTACTTTCTCCGCATCTGTTTCTTTGACTAGTGCGGCGAGTTCTTCGACTTTTCCAGCGCCAAGTTGGTAGCGTGCATCTGGTCTTCTTGTTTGCTCCATTTCTGCTACAACGATGTATCCTGCTGATTCAGCTAGATTCTTAAGTTCTGGTAACGTTGAGGGTTCGCGATTCAAACGACGCTGGACTATGATGGCTTTCGTTCGGTTTTTACCTCTTCTTTGCCCTTCTTGTCAATCTTTATGGCGTCGCCAAGTGTAAATTCACGACTTCCAGATTTGGGAAGAGGAACCTTTTCTTCCGCCACTGGAACCAGCAACTTAATTTTCAACGTGTGTTCAAGCTTAGAAACAAGCTGATCGTTAGGCGATATCTTTCCAGTTTCGATTTTCCGCAAAACTGACTCCTTTTCACTTATTTTCAGACCAAGATCCTCGTGGCTCAGTCCAAGTTTTTCTCTCGCCTGCCTTATCACTTCAGCGTAATCCTGCACGATTTCTTGGCTTGTGTCAACTCTTGCCGTTATTACCTTCTTTTTAATTTGAATAGGCCTAAAAACTTGTGCTCCCTGACTCGCTCCTATTTGTCTTTGGGCAATAATCGTTGGCCTAGCCGGTTCTTCCCATGTAGCTTTTCCATGTTTAGAACATTCAGTACACACTGTAAGCTTGGCGCCCTCAATAATTACTCGCATGGGAGCTTCGCGAATTTTGCGTCCGCAGACTTCGCATCGCAATAATATCCACCTAACTTGTTTTTATTATATTACCGTATGTAAATAGTTGTCGAAACAATAAAATCACACTTCACGGTGAAACAGGATGGAAAACCCCATCAGGCGAATCAGAAGCATCGCAGATTACCAATATGGCGAAGGCGTCGGTAGCAAGCTTTTTCCCGATAACGTCAAAATTGAATATTCCCATTCAACAGGAAGAATACGTTACATTAATCTAAATGGTGAAAGAATCGCCACTCTCCGTCCAACGGACGGAATGCTGTCACTCAGCATAAGTGCAGCTAAAACTCTGGTCAAGAACGTGCCGTTGGCTCCCTGTTTTGTCACTGTTCGACAAGACGTAGCAGAGTTTGTGGCCGATGGAGGCGACGTTTTTGCTGCACACGTAGTAAAGGTTGATCCGGAAATACGCGCAAAAGATGAGGTTATAGTTCTCGATGAAACAGGACAAGTCGTCGCAGTTGGTCGGGCATTCTTGTCGAGTTCAGAAATGACTGCTTTCAAGATCGGAGTTGCGGTTAAAGTTCGACATGGGAAAGGCAACGAAAGTTAAGTATATGAGTGCTAAATAGAATATTTTGTTGGAGCGAATAAGATGCAAAGACGAATGAATCCCAGAGATGCAAAACGTATGATGCAACGCATGGGCATGAACATGGAAGGCGTCGAAGATGTTGAAGAAGTCATCATTCGTACTCCCAGCAAAGAAATCGTTATAGAAGCACCCGAAGTCGCCATCGTAAACGTTCAGGGGCAAAAAATATTTCAGGTTGCAGGAGGAACAGTTTCAGAGCGAGCTTCAGAACGTAAATCTGCACCGGTAAAAGTCTCTGAGGAAGATGCTCAACTAGTTGCTGGTCAAACGGGGAAAAGCCTCGACCAAGCACGGCAAGCTCTGGAAGAAAGCGAAGGCGATCTGGCGAAAGCCATATTGCTGCTTCAGTCATAATTTTTCCTCGATTATTTCTTTATGTTAGTTGAAGATTGCGATTCCAAGTGAAATTGATGGTAACTGAAGCTTTTGACCTTGCAGTGGTTGGCCATTTCTCAATGGATTCCATCATTTTGCCAGATCAACCCAAGCCCTGCTCGGTTTTAGGAGGGGCTGTTGCTTATGTTTCGCTGGTCGCAAAAAGACTGGGTGCGACGGTCTCAGTAATCTCCAAAGTGGGTTCGGATTTTCCTCAGGCCTACTTTGAGTTGCTTCGCGGAGAAGGTGTCGACCTCTCAGGCGTTAAGTGTGTCAAGAATGATTTGACAACAAGTTTCGAACTTACCTACAGCCAAGACTTGTCAACGAGAATTCTTCGTTTGATACACAAGGGTTCTCCAATAGCATTAACTGACCTACCAAACTCTTTGAAGGCCAAAGCCATCCACGTCGCACCAATCGCGGGAGAAATCTCCTCTGGAGTAGTTGAACGAGTAAAAACATTTTCTGATTGCATATCTATGGATCCTCAGGGCATGGCACGCCGTTTTGACGAAAATGGCAGAGTCACATGTTGTGCCCAACTAGACCATAACTTGCTAAGTCTAATCAACGTCTACAAATCTTCCTTCGATGAAATTACAGTTTTAACGGGGCATTCAGATCTAAAAAAGGCCATAAGAGCTATCCATGATTTGGGTCCGGAAATTGTTATGGTCACAATGGGTTCAAGAGGCTCTGTTCTCTCTACTCAAAGCGCAATTTACAAAGTTCCAGTTTTCAACTGTGCTCATTTGATGGATCCAACAGGTGCTGGTGACGCTTTCATAGGTGGCTTCTTATCCGAATATGTTCAACATAGAGAGCCATTGTGGTGCGCATGCGTAGGTTCGGCTGCAGCTTCGCTAATTGTGGAAGGTGTTGGGGCTTCGTCTTTTGGCGAAAAAGAGGAAATCTACCGGAGAGCCAGAATCATCTGTGAAAAAGAAATAAAGCAATGATGTGTATTCATAGTGCGTAATAACATTATTGTGAGGCGTACACTTTGGGTCGTATAGATAAAGGCGAAAAATGCACCGTAGTAGGCTGCAGCAGAGATGCAGAACGTTCAATTCCGAATGATAAAGCCAAGTCCGCTGGGCTTAACGTGGCATCTGGAGAGAAGCGCGCGTACCTTTGTAAGGAGCACTATAAGGAGTACAAGAAGAAGTCCAAAAAGGATAAGACCCTTGAAAAGTGGCGTTACGGCGCATAATCGAGCGTGAATGAATTATGCGGATACTTCAGTTACATTCTAACTTTATCTCTTACACTCCTGTCCAAAAAGAAATCCAAATTGCCGAAGAAGCAGAGAAAAAGGAAAATCGTATAGAAGAAGTTGTAGTACTTTTTACTGCGATCGAGGAAGGCGACAACTCACTTTTGGCGCAAAAAGCCATCGACGACTTGCGAGCGTTTCTTGGAAAGCAGAAGGTAAACAGGATTCTAATTTATCCTTTTGCACATCTAAGCAGTAATCTAAGCAACCCTGGTGAAGCGCTTAAAGTCATCAAAGCGATGGAAGAATATGCCAAATCCAAAGCCATAGAAACCTATCGCGCTCCATTTGGGTGGAACAAACAATTTACGATTTCCATCAAAGGTCATCCGTTAGCAGAGCAAGCTAGAGTGTACGCGCCGATGCCTGAAACGGTATCAGAAACCAAAACTGAATGCGAAACAAAAAAAGAAGAGCAACCGGTTTCCGAGGCGCTGAACGCTGAAGACAAGATGCAGTCTTTCTGGCATGTGATCTTGACTGACGGCTCATTAGTGCCTATTGACGAATTTAAGTTCAAAGAGCACGTTAACCTACAAAAATTCTCACAATACGAAATCAAGAAAGCACGCGCTGTCACACAGATGCCACCTCATGTGTCCCTAATGAAAAGGCTAGAGATAGCGGATTACGAGCCTGGAAGTGACCCTGGCAACCTTCGTTGGTACCCAAAAGGACGCATGATAAAGTCATTGCTCGAGCAATACGTCTCTGCTCGAGTGGCAGCTTACGGTGGAATGGAAGTTGAAACCCCAATCATGTACGACTTCAACCACCCCAGCTTGAAAAGCTACCTAAACCGCTTCCCAGCTCGCCAATACGTACTCAAATCTGAAGACAAAGACCTTTTCTTGCGGTTTGCTGCTTGCTTCGGACAATTCCTCATGGCCCACGACGCCCAATTCAGCTACAAACAACTTCCAATAAAACTCTATGAATTGACTCGATACAGCTTCCGCCGAGAAAAAAGCGGCGAGGTCGTCGGATTAAAGCGCTTGAGAGCATTCACCATGCCTGACTGCCACGCCTTATGCGCGAACCTTGAACAAGCCAAAAAAGAATTCATGATCCGCTTTAACCTCTGCATAGACGTTCTTGATAACATAGGTTTAATGAAGGACGATTACGAAATCGCTATGCGCTTTACAAAGGATTTTTATTCTGAAAACAAAGATTTCTTGGCCGAGCTAGCGAAAAACTTCGGCAAGCCCATTCTGGCAGAAGTTTGGAACGAGCGCTTCTTTTATTTCGCACTCAAATGGGACCTCAACTTCGTTGACAATCAAGACAAGGCGGCAGCACTCAGCACAGACCAAATTGATGTGGAAAACGCGAAACGATATGACATTACCTTCGTGGATGAGAAAGGCGAAAAAAAGTATCCCTTGATTTTGCACTGCAGTCCAAGTGGAGCCATTGAAAGAGACATTTACGCTCTGTTGGAAAAAGCCTACCGGGAACAGATGACAGGCAAAGCGCCAATGCTTCCGCTCTGGCTTTCACCGACCCAAGTACGGTTGATTCCAATTTCTGACAAATACATGGACAAAATCGAGGAAATCGCCCAAAGAATCGAAAACAGCGGCATCCGTGTAGACATAGATGACAGCTCTTCAACATTGCAGAAGAAAATCCGTGAAGCAGAACAAGAGTGGGTTCCTTACTTCGTTGTTATTGGAGAAAAAGAAGTGGAATCCGGAATGCTTTCAGTCCGAGACCGCGAAACCAAAGGGTCACAGCAGAACATGACCACAGATGAACTGCTCACAAAGATCACTGCTAAAATCGCAGGTAAGCCCTTCAAGCCAATTCCGCTTCCTCGAAACCTTTCCAAGAGACCACAATTCCATGGCTGACTAATGAATTATATAGTTCACTAACAAAAGCTATAAGAAATCAATGCGTATATGAAAAAGTCCAGCTTGGGGGATAACTTTGGATAAAGAGCTTCAAATCTACATCGACGGGGAATACTATCCGAAATCACAAGCAAAAATCAGCGTTTACGACCACGGCTTCCTCTATGGAGACGGCGTTTTCGAGGGAATCCGCGTCTACAACGGCATTGTCTTTAAACTTAAGGAACACGTTCAAAGACTTTACGATTCTGCACACGCACTCATGCTCAGTATTCCTTTATCTCAAGAACAAATGGTGCAAGCCATAGTTGAAACTGTAAGGAAGAACCAACTTAGAGACGCCTACATTCGATTGGTGGTCACCAGGGGCGAAGGAGACTTGGGCTTAGACCCCCGAAAATGCTGCAAGGCGACAATCGTAATCATTGCAGACCTCATTAAATTGCATGAAGGGGATGCAAAAATCAAAGGCATCACCACACTGGTTTCTTGGGTACGCAGAGACCCTGTCGATGGCACATCGCACGAAGTAAAATCACTCAATTACCTCAATAGTGTGTTGGCGAAACTTGAAGCCAATTTGAGTGGTGCTGACGAAGCCATATGCCTTGAAAAGAATGGATGCGTCGCCGAAGGTGTAGGCGAAAACGTGTTCTTGGTCAAAAATGGCAAGCTTTCGACTCCCCCGACCTCAACAGGAGCATTGGAGGGCATAACCGCAAAAGTCGTGATAGAACTAGCTGAAGAAACTTGGCTACGAAGTGACAGTGGAAAACATAACTTTGTTCATGCTCTTCAATGCTGATGAAGTCTTCTTCACTGGAACCGCCGCGGAAATTGTGCCAATCCGTCAAGTGAATTGGAGACAAATTGGCAAAGGAACTCGCGGGCCGGTCACAAAGAAGCTTATGGAAGAGTTCCACAAAGTGGTCCATGATCCGAAGCAGGGCATACAAGTTTACTCTTAGAATGAGTAGCTGATAGCGTCTGCTTTCTATTTTTTCTTTTTCATGAATCGTTCTACTTCATTGAAAGCCTGTTCAAGAGTCTCTATAGGCGGGAGAAACACTATTCTGGCGTGTCCTGCTCCGTAGACAGGGTCAAAGCCTGATCCGTTCACGATTAGCACACCTGTTTCCCTGAGAAGCTCCACGACGAATTGCATATCAGACTTCCATCTTGTTCCCACTCCGTGGATTTTCGGGAAAATGTAGAAAGCTCCCTCTGGTTTGGTGCAGCTTATGCCTTCGATTTCGTTTAGACGTTTCCACGCGTAATCTCTTCTTTGCCTTAGCTTTTCAACCACGTCTTTTATGTGATCTTGTGGGCCGTCAAGGGCTGCGGCTCCGGCTTTTTGCACTGGCGTGTTGGCGCATAGGCGTATTCGGCACTGTTTTTCAACCCCGGTTCTCAGCTCATCTAGTTCTCCATTTTGACCTTTGAAATACATGTATCCGAGTCGCCACCCCGTCATTTGATAAGCCTTGGAGAATCCGTTGAATCCCACAACCGGGACATCTTTGGCTAGATGAGCGGCGCTAAAGAATTCTTGCGAGTAAGTTATTTGGTCGTAAATCTCGTCTGAAAGTACCAGCAGGTCGTTTTCTGCGGCAACATCCAACATTTCCTTAATCATTTTCTTTCCATAGACGGCCCCAGTAGGGTTGTTCGGATTGATAATAACTAAAGCGCGGGTTTTCTTTGAGATTTTTTTTCTTAAATCGTCAACGTTGGGTTGCCAGTTTTCTTTCTCAGCAGTCTCGTAGGCAACAGGGTTGCCATTGAAAAATTTTGTATATGAAATGTAAGGTGGGTACGTTGGACCTGGAAAAAGAATTTCATCTCCCTTTTCGACGAGGGCAGCAAGAATCATTTCGATTCCCTCGGAAATCCCTTCAGTAATTAAAACGTCGTTTGGGGTAATGTCTACATTATTGACTCGCTTTTCCTTTCTTGCAACCGCTTGTCTGAGTTCAGGTATTCCTTCTGAAGGTGAGTAGTAATTGCCGTCTTTTTCGACCACCTTACACAAGGCTTCTTTGACGTGACGTGGCACGGTGAAATCGAAGGCTGCTGGATCTCCAATGTTTAGATAGTAGATTTTTTTCCCATCTTTGATGAGCTGGTCACAATAGCAAATTACGTCTCGTATGGCATATTCGATGTTCTTCGCTCGATTTGTCACTTTGATGTTCGCCAAAGTTTAAGCCTTCAAGAATGCACACTTAGGTACTCCTTATAAAATAAAGCTTACGAAGAAAACGCAAATTTTTGACCAGGAAAACCAAAGTTCGGCACAAAGGATATCCTTAAATTCAAACATTAATAAAAAAATAATATGTACATTTTTAGGAGATCCCGAAATGCATGAATATGACATTATAGATGTTGGTGCAGGCATTCTTGGCTTATCGAGTGCCTATTACATGAAGCAAAAGAATCCACAGACTCGGATTTTGATCATACGGTAGCAGGGCGTTCAAAGTTAGTGATTTAAGTTTGAAAAGCAGGACGTCGAGCCCGAGAAAGCTGATAATTTGATTTATTGTCTTCAGTATCCTTTATTTCTGGCTCCGACTCTATCTATTCGAAATCGTTTTTGATGGACTGAATAAACATGCTCGGCTGGAATGGCTATTTTCTGAAAGTTGACTTATCAAATTCCAAATGGGTTGTAGAATCATATGACTCAAATTATGCTGCTAATTTTATGGGCGGCAGAGGATTCGCGGCTAAAATCCTTTGGGACACGCTTCCAATTGGGACCGACGCTTTGTCGCCACAAAACAAACTCATATTCGCCGCGGGTCCTTTAACGGGTTTCCCGTTGCCAAGCAGCGGCAAACTTGTTGTAGCTTCAAAGAGTCCTTTGACAGAGGGTTACGGTGATGGAAATATCGGAACATTTGCCGCCGTTCATATGCGTAAGGCCGGCTACGATGCCGTCATAATAGAAGGACAAGCAGCAAAGCCAATAATTTTGCATGTTAAGGACAACTTGGTTGAGTTTTTAAATGGAGAAGACTTATGGGGCCTAAGCAGTTTTGAGGCAGAAGCGCGACTAAGAAAAAATTACGGACAAGCAGGAGGAATCGTCTCCATTGGTCAAGGCGGAGAAAATCTGGTCAAGTTTGCCTGTGTCGTTTCTCAGAAAGGCCGCGCCGGCGGAAGACCAGGAATGGGGGCAGTTATGGGCTCCAAAAAACTCAAAGCAGTTGTGTTTGAGGGTTCAGGAACCATCCCAGCCGCTGACGTGAAGGCATTAAAGGAACAAGGCATGGCAGGCTACAGGGAGATTTTGGCAAAGCCAAGTTACGTTTTTTGGAAGCGCCAAGGGACCTTGGGCACGGTGGAGTGGGCTTGCGAAAACAATGTCCTTCCAACTTTTAATTATCGTGAAGGATTTTTTGCTGACGCCGAGAAGATCAACGGATTCGCGGCTGAAGCTCTCAAGATTTCCAACCGCGGATGTCCAAACTGCAACATGACCTGTGGCAACGTGGTGAAAGACTCTGAGGGGTGCGAGACGGAATTGGACTACGAAAACGTGGCGATGCTTGGGAGCAACATAGGCTTAGGGGATATTGGAGAAGTTTCTACTTTGAACCGAATTGCAGATGAGCTTGGGCTTGATGCTATATCTCTGGGTAATGTTCTCGGATTTGCCATGGAGGCGTCTGAAAAAGGGCTAATTAAAGAGAAAATTTCTTGGGGGAATTTGGCGGAAGCTAAAGCGTTAATTGAAGATATCGCGTTCAGGCGTGGTTTAGGAAATATTTTCGCTGATGGTGTCAGGTCTGCAGCTGCAAAAATAGGTGGAAACTCGATTAACTGGGCTATGCAAATCAAAGGTTTGGAAATAAGCGCTTATGATTGTCATGGAGCTCCCGCTATGGCTTTAGCGTATGCAACCAGCCCCATTGGCGCTCATCATAAGGATGCATGGGTGATTGGCTGGGAGACGCAGCATGACCGGTTTGGTTATGGAGAAGAAAAAGCAGTCCACGTAATAGAAACTCAGAATGCACGTGGAATTTTCGAATGTCTTGGAGTTTGCCGTTTTCCTGTGGTGAATCTTGGTTTTGAGCGTGACTGGTATCCTAAGTTTATGCGTTTGGCGACGGGTCATGAGTTCACTTGGGATAGTTTTAACCTGGTAGCTGAGCGAGTGTTTAATCTTGTCAGAGCTTTTTGGATCCGGGAGTATCGCGGAAAATGGACCAGCGAAATGGATGAACCTCCAGCAAGGTGGTTCAACGAGCCTCTTACTTCAGGGTTCTTGAAAGGAGCCAAACTCAACCGCGCCAAATACGATGTTTTACTCCAGAGCTACTACGACAAAAGAGGTTGGAACGTAGATGGCATGCCTAAGAAGGAAACATTGGAGAAGCTGGGTATGTCAGATGTCGCCCAGCAACTAAACCTTTAACCGCATGCAATTACGTTGTTTTAGTAGCTTTTTGCGAAGTAGACCATTTCTTTTCCTTTTTGTCCGCAGTAGATGCAGTTTGCGTCTGGGATTTCTTTTTCAAACGGTCGCACTCTGACGGTGGCGCTTGTCTCTTCTTTTATTTTTGCTTCGCAATCTGCGCTACCGCACCAGGCAGCTTTGATGAACCCGCCTTTTTCGCACAGGATTTGTTTAAATTGGTCGTAGGTTTTGACCGTAGTCATTTTCTCTTCCAGATTTACTCTGGCTTTTGCGTAGAGGTTGTGCTGGATTTCTACAAGCAGCTTCTCCACGGCAGCAATGGCTTCTGTTTCTTTGACAAAACTTTTTTGGCAGGTATCGCGTCTGGCTATTGTTACTTGTTGTTGTTTGAGGTCTCTTGGGCCTATCTCGATGCGTACTGGTACGCCTTTTAGTTCCCATTGGTTAAATTTCCAGCCAGGCGTGTATTCTTGTCTATCATCTAAGATTACGCTTAGCCCTTTCTGAATTAGTTGGTCGGAGATTTCTTTTGCTTTGGCTGCTATCGGCGCAGGATCCGCTCCTTTGTAAGGTATTGGTACAATGACAACTTGCACAGGTGCGATTTTGGGAGGCAATACTAAACCTTTATCGTCTCCGTGGACCATTACGAGTGCACCTATTGTTCTGGTAGTCATGCCCCAGCTGGTTTGCCAGACTTTGTGTTCTCTTTCGTCTTCTCCGATGAATTTGATGTCAAAGACATTGGCGAAGTGTTGGCCGAGGTTGTGGCTGGTTCCCATCTGAAGGGCTTTCCCGTCTGGCATCATAGCTTCTAGCGCGGTTGTGTAGTCGGCTCCCGCGAATTTTTCGCTGTCACTTTTCACTCCGACGATAACAGGGATGGCAAGGTAGTTTTCCATGATGTCGCGGTATTCTTCAAGGGCATACATTACTTCTTTTTCGGCTTCTTCTTTTGTGGCGTGTGCTGTGTGTCCTTCTTGCCATAGGAACTCTCTGGTTCTTAGGAAGAGTTTGGTGGCTTTTGTTTCCCACCTGACGATGTTGCACCATTGATTAATTTTAAGGGGAAGGTCTCTCCAGCTGCGGATCCATTTGGAGAAAGTAGCGTACATTATCGTTTCTGATGTTGGCCGAACGGCGAGTCTCTCTTCGAGTGGTGTGTCTCCACCTTGTGTGATCCACGCAACTTCAGGCGTAAACCCCGCGAAGTGTTCTGCTTCCTTCTTTAGGAAGCCTTCGGGTATGAACATGGGAAAGTAGACGTTTCTGTGACCAGTCACCTTGATTTTCTTATTTAGAATTTCTTGGATTTTCTCCCACATGGCGATTGCGTCTTCGCGTATTATCATGCATCCTTTGATAGGCGCGTAATCAGCCAACCCTGATTTTAAGATGACTTCTGTGTACCACTCGGAGAAGTCTTCGTTTTTCTTGATGGTCACTCCAACGTCCGACATAATAATCTCTGCTTCTGATTCCCTTCGGCGGAATATAACCATAACGCAAATGATAGCAAAATGAAGACCTTTCTGTTTAAAAATTTATTTGACTGGTAATCGGATGCCTTCCTTGTAACCCGTAATTGCCATCCATTCGCCCTTAAGTGACTCGTCAACTTCACGATCGCCTGTATCCACCCTCAACGCTTTTGCCTCAATTGTCCCCAACTTGCTCAATGTGGCGACGATGAGGATGTGTTTTTTCCCAACTCGTCTCACTACTTCAGGGCTGATCTGCTGATTTCCTCTGCCGAGCAATATTCCTTGGTGCCCGATGGGTGAGAGGATTATCCATGTGTTGCCCCAGTCTTTGACTTTGTCAAGAATCGTTTTCTCGCCTACGTCGAATGTTATGTTACCTTTATGGTAAATATCTACACCCAAAATGGTCTTTTTTACGCCTAAAACCTTGGCAATTCGCTCCACGGTCGTTCCTGGACCTAGAATGATTGTTGCGCCCTTTGGCATTTCTTCAACTACGTATTTTGCGATTGCTGTTTGGCTTTTCGTTTCACTTACCGTTTGAGCAGAAACTTCTTTGCTCCCTTGAATCAAAGCGGGGACTGAAAGTCCTTTGAGACAACCGTAAAGTTTCACGTCGAATACGTCGTTTCGGATAGCTTTTTCGTCAGCATCCATGACTTCTAAATCTGTTACCTCAGCGTAGCCGTTTGCAAATGAAACAACGGCTTCGGCTGCGTCTGTAGGGTTAATGGCGAATATGCCACTGTACATCTTCACTCCTGATGGGACCCCAAGAACGGGAACGGTAGTTTCTTCTTCTATTGCGTCAAAGATGTTCCGGGCCGTTCCATCTCCGCCGACAAAAACAATCAGGTTAACTTTAGCAGCCACTAGAAGCTTGACAGCCTTTTCTGTGTCTTTTGCAGTTGTTTTTTTACCAACGTTCATCGGCAAAACTTGAGCTACGATACCCGAGACTTGTGCTTCATTTTCCCCCATTAATCCGGGACAACATAAAACTTCGACAGGGTTAACAATTCGATGCTTCAGCTCAGTCAGAAACTCGATTGCCCGTTGCGGAGCGACAGGTTCTGCTCCCTTCGCCATTGCTTCTTTTACCACGCCGTCGGTGCCTTTTAGGCCGACTTTGCCACCCATTCCAGCCACGGGGTTAACGATGAAACCGACTCGCATACGTTCTCTCCTCGTAAGAGAAAGCCAGATACTATAAAACTATTTCATGTCAGATGTAAATATAGTGACGAACCCCCTTTTCTAAACGACCCAAGACGAACAAAGGAATTTAAGAATACGCAACCTGCAAATTCACCTAAGTTGCCTTCCAAGAACAAACTCGAGATTTTTACAAATATGCATAAATTCATTATTCATCTGGCATAGAAAAATGGTACTTCCGAAATTTCAAATTTCATCGATTATAATTTAGAATAGTACTTTCCAGTTTTTCCAAGATAAATTCAACTGGAAAAACCTGCATGCTTTTTTCGGTAATTGGGATTCTCTCGATTTTGGTGAAACCTTACTTCTCGCGCTGCAAGAATTGTAGTTTCAACTTCAAACCTCCGCCGTAGCCGCCAAGCCCAAGGTTAGAAGTAACGACTCTGTGACATGGAATAATTGGTGAGAACGGGTTCGCGGCCATGACGTTTCCCACAGCTCTCGCTCCTCCTCCTGCGGCCTCGGCCACTCCGCCATAAGATGCCACATAGCCTAAGGGAATTTGAGAAACCGTTTCCAATACCCTCTGAGTATACGTTGGCAAACGCTCCAAATCCAAAGAAAGTTTCCTTGTGGAACCTTTGCCTTCGTAAACACTTTTCATTGACGACAAGATTGCATCCGCGAAAGGTGAAGGTTTAGAATTAATTTGGAACGGTTCATTGAAGGGCACCATACTTAGCAGACCTTTTACCACTTCACTTTCCGAGATGCCGAAAGTTGTTGCTTCGATCATCCGATCCCTGGTCGATACTCCAAACCAGACTTTGTCAATATTTTTTACTATGAGTTCTAGCAAAGCTCTTCGTTAGATAGAGCAATTCTGACGCACTTTTTAGTCTTACGTATGACAGACTGGTTTTTGCGGATGCGCATTCTTCGAGATTAAACTTAATAGTTTGTCTTGCGTTTATCCATAAGGAACAGGTGCAAAATTATGGAAGGATATGGGCCACAAATACAGTCACAATCACAAGCGCAGCAAGGCGGAATATCTTGGATCCCGGGCGCAACGACCGTCGGTTTAATTTGCCAGGATGGCGTAATCTTAGCCGCTGAAAAACGCGTTTCATACGGTTTCTTCATCGCCAGCAAGGGCGGCAAAAAGGTTTTCCCAATAACTGAACAAATCGGTGCAGCATGCGCAGGACTTGTCAGCGACATGCAAGTTCTTGCACGCGACGTTGCAGCCAACGCAAACCTCTTCAGCATGGACGTCGGCAGAAAAATTAGCGTGCGCGCAACAGCAAAACTCATGAGCAACATTCTCTTCAACCGACGCATGGCACCTCTTATAACCCAGACAATCGTTGGTGGAATTGACGACGAAGGTCCATCACTCTGGGTGCTAGATGTCCTCGGTTCAGTTTTGCCAGACGATTATGCAGTTGTCGGATCAGGAACAGAAATAGCCATAGCAGTCATCGAAGAAAACTACAAGAAAGAAATGAAAGTTGCAGAAGCCAAAGGACTAGTAACAAGAGCCATCAAAGCAGCCATAAGCAGAGACTCAATGAGCGGCGACGGCATAGACTTTCTAATCATAACCAAAGAAGGCACATTTGAAGAGACAATAAAATTCTAATTTTCCAATTTTAGAAAACCCGCGAACTCGCACAGCCCAAGCTGTGCCTCACGGAGATGTTGCTATTTGTCGTTTGAACTAAATGATGAAGAGGGAAAATTCCTAATCGAACTAGCCCGAAAAAGCGTGAAGACTTATTTGGAAACCGGAAAAACTCTCAAGCCTCCAGAAAACACTCCCCAGAAGCTTTTCGAAAACTGCGGTGTATTTGTCACAATCAATACAGTGGACAGGAACAAGAAAGATCTTCGCGGATGCATCGGATATCCATACCCAACGAACCCACTCGTCGAAGCTGTCATTGATAACGCACTTAATGCTGCCACGCAAGATCCAAGATTCGAACCTCTCGGAAAAGAAGAGCTAAATCACGTTGTCTTTGAAGTCACCGTCCTAACACCACCAGAAACAATAACGGTCGAAAAACCCGAAGAATACCTGAAGAAAATAAGAGTGGGCGAGCACGGATTAATCGTCGAAAAAGGTTTCCGCAAAGGCTTGCTTTTGCCGCAGGTACCAGTTGAATGGGGATGGTGTGAAGAAGAATTCTTGTGCCAATGCTGCGTGAAAGCTGGATTGCCACCTGACAGTTGGCTCATAAAAGGGACCAAAATTTACAAATTCGGCGGAATAGTCTTTGAAGAGGAAAAGCCCAACGGTGAAGTGAAGCGCAAAAACCTCAGCGAAGCCTAAGAGTTTGCCTTAATTCCTTCAATTATTTCGATAGCCCTACTCAATCCGTTGAATTTGTTCGAAATCTTGTTTAGAGCTTCCACGTTTGTTTTAAGAAGTTGATGCTTCTCTTCGATCTCCCGAATAGCCTTCGCCAGCTCCTTTTTGTTTCTTGCAAGTAATGAACAGTTTAAGTCTTGGAGCTTTGCCGCATTTGCAAGCTGCTCCGGTTGTGTCG
The DNA here is from genome assembly GCA_963825115.1 of Candidatus Bathyarchaeota archaeon. GTDB lineage: Archaea > Thermoproteota > Bathyarchaeia > Bathyarchaeales > Bathycorpusculaceae > JADGNF01. The sequence goes on from CAWGRS010000003.1 coordinate 528,716, forward strand.
GAATACAGATGCTTGGTTTGGTGTACTTAATAGTTTCAAAGCAAGTGATGTGTCCGCCGCTGAACACGACAATCGAAGCGTTTCGCATAGCTTGTTGGCGTTCTGAAGTTGAAAGCCAAGAGTGCACTTCACAGTTACCCTGTCTAATGATTTTTTGTTCTCCAGGCACTCCCAGACTTATTATGCTTTTCACCGATAACTTCTCAAGAACTGGAAACAACATTCGCAAAAGTCTAGCTCTCGTTCCCAACGAACCACTGACGGGCGCGAAAATATGTTGCTCCGACACATCAACTGATTTAGTGTCGAAGAAACTCCCTACAAATTCGGTCTTCTCTGATATACCGACACGTTGAATATCTCCAATGTTGTATTCGCAAACCGTAAATGGAGGTTTATTGTCAGGTATTATTATTTTTTTGCATTTTTTCACGTATTGCTCGGTTATTCTTTCTCCTGGACTTAGTAGTGAAGAAAAACCATAACTTGGTCTAACGACGTTTGTGACATAAATGTCGGGAATTTTCCATCTTTGGGCGAGTCGCAGCGCATTAATATCTCCGTCAGCAATTAAGGCGTTGGGGGCAATTTTGAGGAGTTTTTTCCTGAGGTCATAGTATCGGTGGATAGTTTCCATTGCGCTTGAGGTTTTGATTTCAATCCTATTCTTTTCGGCGTCAAAGACTGGTAGCGGAAAAAGTATGTTGATGAGAGATGCTGTGGTTATTATGCCGTTTGAATTCTCGTACCACGCGACGGGCGTAATTGGGTAAACGTTCTTGAATTCTTTTTTGAGCAGGTCATAGGCTCTTCCGCCTGAAAAGAAGTGCACTTCGTGTCCACGCTGTTCCAACCGCTTACCTAACGCCATCGTCCGCGATGCGTGCCCTAGCCCCAGTTCGGAGCAGCTGTACAGCAATCTCATAAACCAAACATTGGCGACAACTGCATATATTTACTTGTGCTCGTATGAGTCAAATCGTAGTCCATCCGGAAGCTAAATATTTTAAGCATAGACGCGAAGAATAAGAGACATGTTCGTTCCACGTAGAATTCTTGAAGAGAAAATCACAAGATTACTTGAAGAGGACATAGGTCAAGGAGACGTAACAAGCGACGCAGTTGTTCCATCTGAATGCACTGCCCAAGCTGAAGTAATCACAAAAGGAGAAGGCATCGCTGCAGGTATTGAGGAGGTTGCAGTTTTTGCCGAAGCTTTTGGATTGCAGGTGGAGATTGAAGTTTCAGACGGAGAAAAAATCGAAAAAGGGCAAATACTCATTACGCTATCCGGAGATGCAAGAACTATTCTCACGATTGAACGAACCCTGCTGAATTTGCTTTCCCGGATGTGTGGAATAGCAACGGCGACAAGAAATCTTACGGAAAAAATCCGGAAAGCCCACTTGAAAACAAGGATCGCGGCAACCCGCAAATCTGTGCCAGGGCTTTTGTATTTTGACAAAAAAGCCGTTATCGTCGGCGGTGGAGACACTCACAGGCTTAACTTGGACGATATGGTGCTCATTAAAGATAATCACATTGTCGTTGCTGGTAGTCTGGAAAACGCGGTAAAATCAGCTAAAAAGAATGCTTCGTTTAGCAAGAAAATCGAAGTAGAAGTTGCATCTCCAGAGGATGCATTGAAAGCGGCGGAGTACGGAGCTGACATAATTATGTTGGACAATTTCTCTCCCGAGGAAATAAAGGACGCAGTCGAGATGCTCAAGAAATCTGAATTCGCTGGAAAAGTTTTGTTGGAAGCAAGTGGAGGGATAACTTCTGAAAACCTCCTAAGTTACGCAGCGGCTGGGGTTGATATCATAAGTTTGGGGGAACTGACGCACAGCGTGAAGGCTTTAGACATTAGTTTGGAGATAATCAAAGCCGGGTAACCGAGCTTCTTCAGTTCAAAATCTTGAATTTTAGATTCCGAATAAGAGAAATACCAGAACAATCAGATTCATGAAAGCGTGTGCTGTCGCGGAGGTTGTGTAGTTCCAGTGGTGGTAAATGTATCCTAAAACAAGCCCGCTGATGAAGGCCGAAATCGTGTAAACTCCTTGCGGGTCAAAATGGAACAATCCAAACGTAATTGCTGAAATGACAACCGCAATTGGGAAGGCGTATCTTGCCTTTTTTGGGTTGCTGAAGAGCGCTTTGAAAATTGAGTTCTGAAGGAAACCTCGAAAAGCGAATTCCTCACAAATACCTGCTAAACCTAGAGATGCTGAGACTGCAATCAGTCCTGAAGGAGTGGCGCTTAGTCTTGTTATGAGCGAATTTGACTGTTCAACAGCTTGGCTTGTTCCAAATATTGCTGTTAATGCTCCAGAGACAATAACGTTTAGCAGCAAAAGAAGTCCTCCGCAAGCTAAACCTAGCAGAACAAACTTGGGCCTAAGGTTAATCTTGACAAAACTCTTGACATCAATTCGTTTTAGCAGTAAGTAGCCGAGTGGCACGGCAAGTATTAGGAGTTCACCAATGACTAATGTTGGTGCCTCTCCCAAAGTCAAGAGGGATGCAGCACTTACGAATATGAAAATGAAGAAAGTGGCAACGATTACCAAAACCGCTTCCCCTGGTGGACTTACGTTGGTTTTTGTGTTCTCCACTTAACAGCCTCTTTCAATGTTTGGTCTGCTTGCAACCTAAAAGGCGTTGCTCTGAATGCTTTGTCAAATTATTCAGTTATCGGTTTTATGTTGATTGCTCGGAATCCTCTTGCCACTGGATTTAGAACCTCCGCCAGATTTACTTTGTTTAATACGTTTTGCGTGTCTTGGGCGTAACCTCTAACGTCGTGTTCCGCCTCAATTAAAGAGAACAGGTAAACCTTTCCATCCGTCACCTGATGCTGGCACTTCGTCGGCAGCCCAAGCAGAAGGGGCTTTTTCTCTTCCAGAGCTTTGGCACAAGCGTACAGGACTGCTTCGGCTCCGGCTGTTAGCTCGGCAATTCTTATTGGAATACTTTCTTTGCCGATGGCAAGCATTTGAATATCGTGTTTTCTGCGGATTTCGCCCGCGATTCGGCGTAGTCTTGGAAGTATTTTCAGTAAATGAGCTCTGGCTTTGTTTGAGAGCCTCATATTGGTCAGTTCCACTGGTGAGAGTTCTTCTACGGGCGTGCCTTCTAACGTGGTGTCCAGATGAACAACATCTGCTTTGGTTGTTTCAAGAAACATTTGGCAAAGTTCTGCCTCGTGAACAATTACGTCATAACAATTTTCGACTTCCCTGAAAATGGGTTCAGCCAATCGTTTATGTGCTTCCCGGTAGGGGGGCTCAACAAGGACGGCTACTGAAGCAACAATGTTTAGGGGAATGAACTTGTCATTTAGAATTGCAGCTGCTGAATCCGCTGAAATAATCCTCAAATTCGATACCTACAATTGCTGTGGGTGCGGAAGAAAATTTAGGTTTCCTATTTGGTTAATCTTGGGCCCTCATATCTAAGGCCAATACGTACATTTCGCTGCTTTTTGATCGGCTGGCTGGCGGCTTAACAAGTTTGACTTCTTCAAAATGGTCTTTCACTTTTTCTATGAAATCGTTGACTAAGTCGCCTTCGAAAACCTTCGTGAAAAAGTTTCCGTGATCGCAGAGAATTTGCAAAGCTGTGTTTAACGCCTGTGTTGCCAAGTCTATTTGTCTTGCGTGATCAACTTCCCAGACACCTGAAATGTTGGGTGACATGTCCGAAAGCACAACGTCAGCTTTTCCTGGTAGAAAGCTGAGGATTTGCTCGACCGCTCCAGGGTCCGTCATGTCCAAAACAATCGTTCGTATGTACGCTTGTTCAAAGGGGGCTATTGGTTTAAGGTCTACACCTAAAACAAAGCCTTTTTTTGTAGTGAATTTTCTGGCTGCTTGAATCCATCCTCCTGGCGCAGCTCCTAAGTCGACAACAACGTTGCCAAACTTGATGAAGTGATATTTGGCTATGGCTTGAGCAAGCTTGTAGGTTGCTCGTGAACGATAATTTTCTTCTTTCGCCTTCTTAAAATAATACTCATTCTTTCTTTCTTTAATCCAGCCCTTCGATTTAGTCACAATAATTTGCACCTATAATGAGGCGGTTGGATCAGATGCTGGTTTATCTAGAGAAATAATCCATCCAGTTAGTTTCTCGCAGCTCTTAGGCGAGATGGCTGTTGTTGGGTCGCAACGTGCATTATCTTGGCACATCAAACATGGGCAATCCACGATTGTTTCAATATTTGCAGGCATTCTCTTAGGGAAAAGTCTGTAGGTCCATCTTCCGCCTTCAAGCTCTTTTTCTCTTCGGATTAGACCTTTCTCTTCCAGTTTAATTGCAACTCTTGATCCTTCTCTGCTGCTGGCGCTTAGTTCTCGCCATAGCTCAGATTGAAGCACACCTTGATAGCCAGTGTTAACCACAAAATGGAGAGCCTTCTGTTCCAAATCGTTACGTTTAGGCATTCGAATCATTACCCAATTTCGCATTAATATATGCGAAAGTGCGAGATAAAAATATGTACCCCGTGAATATAGCGATCTAACCGTGAAAGGAAACAGCAAAATGCCCGGCAACAAAGTCAACGAACGTTTCTGTTTAGGGGTAGAATCCACAGCAGACGACTTCGGCATTGGTATTTCCACCTTCAAAGGTGAAATTCTAGCAAACGTTTCAAGCAGTTACATCCCTGAAACAGGCGGTATTCATCCACGAGAGGCGGCAAGACACCACGCTGAAGTTGCAGACAAAGTTCTTGCTGAAGCCCTCAACGAATCTCAGCTAAAAGCCACAGACCTATCTGTTATTGCCTTTGCTCAAGGACCTGGATTGGGACCATGCCTGCGAACTGGTGCCACAGTAGCCCGAGCATTAGCCTCATACTTAGGTATCCCTCTGGTTGGCGTGAATCACTCTATCGGACATATTGAAATTGGGAAACTCAAAACGGGTGCAAAAGATCCTTTGACACTTTACGCTTCAGGCGGCAACACAATGATAACCGCTTATGCTTCAGGACGCTACCGCGTTTTTGGCGAAACTCTCGACATCGCACTCGGCAACTGCCTTGACGTTTTTGGAAGGGAAGCGGGACTGAAACACAAAAAGGGCATCCCTCTTGGAGCGGCAGTCGAACAATTAGCATCTAAAGGGTCAAGACTCATTCCTTTGCCTTACGTTGTGAAAGGCATGGATTTGTCTTTGAGCGGTTTACTCACATCCGCTATATGCGCATTGCAGAAGGGCGAAAAATTAGAAGAAGTATGTTACAGCCTTCAAGAAAATGCGTTTTCTATGGTCACTGAGGTCACAGAACGCGCTTTAGCTCACACTGAGAAAAGAGAGGTTCTTCTTACAGGGGGAGTTGCAGCCAACAAAAGACTGCAAACAATGATCAAAATAATTGCAGAGGAACATGAAGCCAAATTTAGCGTTGTCCCGCTGGAATTTGCGACGGATAACGGTGCCATGATTGCATGGACAGGAGTTTTGGCGTCCACGCATGAATTGAGTTCTGACGTTGAAGAGAGTTTTGTTAAATTGAGGTGGCGGGTTGATAAAGTGGATGTTCCATGGGTGAAACAGTCATGAATGTGCTTTTGAAGAAGGGTGCCGAAGCTAGCCTCTATGTCGGTGATTGGCACGGCAGGCGTGTGATAACTAAGGCTCGTTTGCCCAAGAAGTATCGTCCTGATCAGTTGGATTTGACGATTAGACGATACCGAACAGTTCATGAACCTCAGTTGATGCATGAGGCTAAAATGGCGGGGGTGCCCACGCCTACGATTTTTATGGTGGATGTGGAGAACTCTGCAATAATTATGGAGTTCATAGAAGGAAAGCAAGTCAAGCAACTACTTGACAACATTTCGGAAGAGCAAAGGCGCGAGCTTTGCACGAAGATCGGCGAGTCGATCGCAAAACTTCATTTGCACGGGGTAATTCACGGGGACCTTACAACGTCAAATATGATCTTCCATCCCTCAGGTAAAATCTTCTTTGTTGATTTTGGTTTAGGCGACAAAACGGTTGAGCTTGAAGCTAAAGGCGTTGACTTGCATTTGTTGAAGCTAGCTCTCCAAAGTACGCATTTTCAGGTTGCAGAAGAATGCTTTGCCGCCGTCCTGAGAGCTTACAACATAATGGTAGGCGTGCATATGGGGCAAAAGGTTTTAGAAAAGATAAGAGAAATAGAAAAAAGAGGGCGCTACGTAGCAGAAAGACAACAATGCGGGTAGGTGTCAGTGTGAATTTCAACTTGAAAGGAAAAATGGTTTTTTTCGCCACGGGGAATATTCATAAGTTCAACGAAGCCCTCGTCGTTCTTGCGCAACATGGTTTAGCTGCTGGAATGCTCCGGGTGAAATCAGTTGAAATCCAAAGCGATAGTCTCGCTGAAATAGCCGCTGCAAGCGCAATGGACGCGTACAAACGGTGCCATTTACCGTTGTTGGTAGAGGATGCTGGATTGTTCGTGGACGCGTTGAAAGGGTTTCCGGGGCCATATGCCGCGTATGTTTACAAGACAGTGAAAAACGCAGGGTTACTCAAGTTAATGGAGAACATAACGAGCCGAAAAGCGGCATTCAAGTCAGTTATCGTCTATTGTGATAGCGAAGATTTAGGTAAAACTCTCTGTTTTGAAGGTGAAATTGTCGGGGAAATCACTCTGCATGAAAGAGTGCGAAGTGACAAATCAGCTTTTGGGTTTGATCCTATTTTTAAGCCTAAAGGAAGCATGAAAACATTTGCAGAAATGACTATTGAAGAAAAGAACAGTTTTTCTCACAGGGCTCAGGCAATCAGCAAGTTCGCTGACTGGTACAAGAAGCTGAATTAAGAAAAGTACTTGGCTTCTTAAATTTCACTCTTTCGTTCCATGTCGAAGAGTTGTTGTATCTTATTGTCAACCACATAAGTTTAACAACAAAATAAGGTTTAGTTTATTTGGTGGAACCATGAAAGGCAATTCCGATTGCCCACGATGTAGTTCAAATTTTGAAAGCATCAGAGAACAAGATTTGCAGGCACGCGATCATTACCAGCCTCCGTTGGGCACATAGTGTACTGAGAAACGCGATTACTATTGCTTGAAATAGTTTCGTCAGTGCTTTCAGCTACTTTTAAATATTGGTGTACTGTGGTTTTTAGGTGCAGAATTAAGGTGTAGAGATGCCGAAACAGGAAAAAGGAAAGTCACACTCAATACGCCCAGTCAGCAGACGTCCGCCAAGCTGGTGCAAGTACGAGCCTGAAGAAGTAGAGGCTTTCATAATTAAACTCGCCAAGGAAGGTCACAGCCTCAGTGGCATAGGAACTATTCTTAGAGACCAATATGCCATTCCATTAGTGAAACCAATCACAGGCAAAAGCATAAGCGATTCTCTCAAAGCAGCAAGCCTAAACCCCGCAACTCCTGAAGATTTAAATAACCTCATGAAGAAGGCGCAGCGCATGGCTGTACACATGGAGAAAAACAAAAAAGACGCACACAACAAACGCAACATGGTTCTGCTGGAAGCAAAAATTCACAAACTATCACGGTACTACAAACGAACTGGTGTCCTGCAAAAGAACTGGAAGTACGTACCAAAGATCGCTTCAGTAAGCTAAACCTAAATTGAACGCGCAAACCAAATTGGAAGCGCATTCCCAAACTCCTTTTCAAATATCAAACTTTCCAAGAGTGAACGCTATGCCCGCAGACCCAAAAGACATCGAAGGCTTTCTAGCTTCAGCTGCCACTGCAGCAAAAGTCATCCATGAAACTGTACAAAATGATGGCTTCATCCACGTGTTTTCACATCTTGATGCTGATGGGATAGCAGCTGCAGGCATAATAGGAAGGGCACTTTTCAGGCTTGACGCCAGATTTCGCGTAAGAATTACCCAATGGGTGGATGAGAAAATAATCGGCGAAATCGTTGCCGACAAACCCGAACTCGTTATTATGACTGATTTTGGCAGCGGATACATTGATCTTCTTAACCAAAAGATTCCAAAATTCAAAGTTGTTATCTTAGATCACCACCAGGTGTCGGGAACTGCCCAAAATCCAAATCACGTTCAAGTGAACCCGCACTTGTTTGGAATGGATGGTGCTACAGAAGTCAGCGGTTCAGGCGTCGCCTACTTTGCAGCCAAAGCAGTTGATGCGCGTAATGTAGACTTGGCACCCACAGCTATAGTGGGGGCCCTAGGTGACATGCAAGATCGTTATGATCAACGAAAACTTGGCAGTTTAAACGCACTGATAGTTGAAGACGCTGTTAATGCAAAACTAATCCAAGTTGAAAAGGACTTAACCTTCTTCGGCAGAGAAACACGCCCCATCCACAGGACTCTCTCATCTACAACTAATCCGTTTCTTCCAGGTATAAGCGGTGAAGAAGACAAGAGTCTCGAATTCCTCTCCAGTCTCAACATAAAACTCAAGGACGGAGAAAGATGGCGGGCGCTACGGGACTTAACCGAAGAAGAAAAGAAGCGACTTTGCAGTGCCCTGGCTGATTACTTGCTTTCAAAAGGGCTACATTACAACGTAACATCCTTAATCGGACACATTTATACTCTAAATAGTGAGGAACCTTGGACGGCCCTTAGGGACGCACGAGAATTTGCGGTTGTCCTCAACTCAACAGGCCGAATGGACAGACCAAGCCTCGGCATCGCTGTTTGCATGGGCGACCGAAAAGTAGCTCTTGACGAAGCAAACAAAGTTCTCGAAGAATACCGGAAAAGCATTAGCAAATACCTAATCTGGGTCTGGGAGAAACCAGATAGGCTCAGAGAACTTGAAAACATTTACGTGGTTAACGGAGAAGACTTCGTCAGCGAAAAAATCATAGGCACCATTTCATCAATTCTCATGACAAGCCTCCCTAATGTGGAGAAGCCGCTCATCGCCTACGCGAACGTACCCGCAGAAGGCTTAGCTAAGATTTCAAGTCGTACCACAGACCTTGGAGTACACAAAGGCGTGAACTTAGGCGAAGTAATGCGTGTAGCTGCCGAAAAATTTGCAGGCAAAGGAGGAGGACACAACATCGCAGCGGGCGGACAGGTTCCACTCGACAAGGCAGAAGAATTTGTGAAAATCGCCAACGAACTAGTCGGAAAACAGCTAAAAGGCGAAAAAATTGCAAGCAACAATAACTCTTGAGTACGACGACAAAAAAACTGCTGCAGCCATTGCAAGCGCAGTTTCGCCAGACAACTTCAAAACACCCGTCGGGTTAACCGTGAGAACCGAACAACAAGGTGAAAAGGTCATAACTGAAATACAATTAGAAGGCAAAATTGCCACTTTTATCTCAACAATCGACGACTTGCTGGAGAGCGCATCCACAGCCGAAAAAACGCTTCAAATACTGAAAGGAAAAAAATAGTTTTCCCATTATAAGCACATTAATTCCCTATTTCGTTAGATGTTCAGCAAAAATTTTCTGAGTGCCACACTTTGGCGGACAAAACTTAAGTATCCCGTTATCGATTAATCACTTCGGCACCTAAGCCCAGGTAGTATAGTCCGGTCCAGTATATGCGGCTGTCGCCCGCAGGACCCGGGTCCGAATCCCGGCCTGGGCGCCACTTCTTTCATCTCAATTGTTTCTATTGCATCTCTTCCACAATTGTCTCATTTGGAGAAAAAAGAAAACTTAACTACGCTGTTGTTCATTTAGCTATTAATAGGTATAGTTGCGATGCAGTAAGAAACCGTCATTTTTCCAGACAAAATAGGCTTTCGATGTAGGAATTGTGATTTTTGTTGCAGAGACCAGCCATCAGCTATCAGTCTGAAAGAGCAAAAAAGGATAGAAAACCAATGTTTCGTGGATTTCATGGAAGACGTTTGCAACGCTGCAAATAGGAACATTCGCAGAAAGAAAGACGGAGTTGTTTCTTCTTCATCAAAGAAAATACTTGCCAGATTCGAAACGAAAAACCCGCGATATGCCGATTAGAGCCAATTATCGTAATAGATTACGATTATGAAACGAAAAGGATTTCTCTCGACCTAAATCCGCTTGCAGTCAAAACCTGCAAAGGCATTTTCGCCGGAGAAATGGTCGCTCCAGAAGAAATAGCAAAAGCTGCACAAGCAATTGTTAATGAATTCTTAGAAATTATCTCAAAGAAAACAGGGCTTCAGATTACAGATAGAAAAGTTGCTACCTTAACAAGAAAACTAATAGCAAGTTTGAATTCCCGCTGAAACGAAAAGAGCAGACCTGCCAGGGAACGAGAGTAGAATACTTGTGTCTGGACTAATGTTTTCTTTAATCACTAAATGCTCTTTTTTTGGGCGGAAGGCATATGAGAACAACAAAACCATTATTTTCATTAAGCTATGACTCTTATCCAAAAAGCCAAAGGCAACTCGAGTTCGGACAATTGGTTACTGGATGTCATAAAACAAGTTAATCGTGCTGCTGTAGATAATAATCAGATAAGTACACGAACTCGCCAAAACAGTCTTTGCGTTCTATGTAAAGGCGCTAGAAATCTATGCGGCAAGACCCGATGTCCAATAATGGTCAAAGTGAACTATTACCTCAAAAGCGTGCCCTTACTAAGTACAGAAGATATTGATGGAGCCTCACCTCCGAGTGTTTTCATAGGAAGAATAGGCTATCCAAATGTGTACGTGGGACCTCTCGTTCCGCCTGTTCATGAAGACACAAGTATTTTTGATCTGCCCGAGCAATGGTTCGGAAAATCAATCGACGAAATTGTTGGTTTCCGAAGCCTCCTTGTCCGAGGTAAACATCGCGTAAACGTGCAAGAATTTTCGCACGCAGGAAAGATTATGGATCAAACTCGAGAACTTGCGTTAGCAGATGACAGTGTCGACATCGAGCTGAACCTCACCAAGAAACCCCGCGGCAGCATATCCATGGACGACGAGATACAGCCGTTCGGTCCATCAGCCCCAATCAGAGATCTGAACGTTGGGAACACCAGGTTTGATCACCGCGTGGAAAAAGCATATTATGACACTGACCTAAAAGCAACTCAGGCAGTTCGTGAACTCTATAGTCGAGGAGTGTTAGTCAGTAAGATTCAGAAAGCCTTTAGCGTAGGCGCATTTGGAGTGGAGAAGAAGCGACGGCTCGTTCCAACCCGATGGAGCATAACTGCAGTAGATGACATAATATCAAAAAATCTTATGGAACAAGTCAAAACTTTCCCCGAGATCAATGAATACCGCGTTTACGAATCCATTTACTTAGACAACGTTTTTGAGATCCTTATGATTCCAGCCGCCTGGACCTACGAGTCAATGGAAGCATGGTACCCCGGAACCACTTGGAATCCAAACGGTACAAGCGTGATCATTTATTCTGACAGCGAAGGCAACAACGGCAGAACAACTTATGCACAGATAGGTGGCTGCTACTACTCTGCACGACTGGCAACATGTGAACAGCTCGTGAAAGAGCGTCGCCAAGCAACTGTAATAGTCCTTCGTGAAGCCCGACCCGGATACATCATGCCAATTGGTGTGTGGCAGGTTCGAGAAAACGTCCGGAACGCGATGCGCCAAAAGCCATACCAATTCAAAACCCTTAATGATTCGTTAAAGTTTATCAGTGGCAGATTTGAAATTCCGATGCAACAGTGGATAGTTCAAGGCAAATTACTTAGACACGCGCTATTTCAAAAGAGAATTAGCGATTTCTTCGCGAGTGCAACTACTACTTCAAAATCATGACTCTGATAGAGCCATCGAGCATAATTGTAATATAATTGGTTTCGACATCTTGAAAACAAGGAAAAGAATATGCCTTGTTCAGTTCAATACCGTTTTTTTCAACGCTTTCCAGTTTCTGCAAGAAAAGCTTACAACTGGTGTACTGACTATGACCCAGCGGATCATATTCTTATGGGTGATAAGGATGCGGAACGTCGAATAACTCACTTAACGGATAGAGCCATAATTTTAACAGACACTTTTCATATTGGTGGCGAGCGAATTGAGAAGAAAAAACTCGTTCAATTTTATCCAGATAGGCTTACTTGGATATCCACTCATTTGACTGGTCCGATAAAGTATTCCCAGTTCATTTACGAAATATCTTCTGAGGGCAGAACTTCTCGCTTGAATTTTACAGGTCATTTCATCGATTATGGTCGAGAAAACTTGGACAAGGCTGCGTCCAAGGCTATTGCTGAAATGTTACGCAAGGAAGACGCTGACGCATGGAGACTCTTGGCTAAATCATTAAGACAAGAATTATGCAAGTGATTTGCCAAATGATCAAAAGACTATTTGTTGTGCTCTTCTGGTAGCTTCCCGTCTAGTTCGCGATATTTTTCTAGGGCGTAACTCACAATTTCCCAAGCTTCCTGAGCATTTTTCCAGTCTCGAGTTTTTGCCCACTTGTGAGGTTCCAGCCGTTTGTAGGTTTCAAAGAACTCTTGAATCTCAACGCGTTCATGTTTATGGACGTCGCTGATGTCTTTGAAGCCCTCAAAACGCATATCGTTCACGAGCACCGAAAGGATTTTTGCATCCAAACCCTCCTCGTCCTCAATTATGAGTGCGCCTATGACTCGGACCTTGACTATGCAGCCCACATTAAGCGGAGTGTAGCTCAAAACCATAATATCCAGAGGATCGCCGTCGTCAAACCAAGTTTGTGGGACAAAACCGTATTCTACTGGAAAAACCACGGATGAAGGGATAATTCTGTCTAAAACGAATGCTTCCCATTTAATGTTGTATTCATATTTGTCTCTAGAGCTACTGACCACTTCGATGACCATGTTCAAAAGTTCAGGAGGCTTGTCGCCCGCTGGGAGGTCTCTCCAAAAGTTCATGATATTTTTCTCCCTTTAAAGGGTTGGACTTGACGAGGTAATTAAGTTTTCTTGAGTTTTAATAGCCTATGGGTACTTTTTATTTGAAAGGGCTATCGACGAAGTTACAGAACTCAAAGTAATTTCTGATATGTTCAGTTTGACAAGAACTGAAAGTAAATTGACTGAAAAGCGCGCGCTGCTCATTTCAATAGCTCGTTTTCAGTCTTCAAAATCACGGTTCTGCTTTCTCTTCTAACGATTTCGTCTTACAGCATATTGAGTTGGTGCACAGCCCGAAAAGCGTAGCTTTACTAAGATTCTCGTGTCAACGCACTCATAGACAATATCAAAACAAGAAATCTCTTATCAAAACGAGTCTTTGAAGCCTTTTAAATCACTATGGATTATGAAGAGCGTTTATGCTCCAAACTGCGGGGTCTTCTTTACGAAGAAGTTCTCCAGTTTGGCATTTCCAGTTTTCTTCAGCACTTCAGCGCATTTTTTGGGGTCCAGCTCTTTGTACTCCAGTCCAAGGGTAGCCAACATTCTCTGAACATCTTTGCCTAGACTAGGTGCAGCCAGTACCGCGCGTACTTCTCGATTAACCTTGGCTTTGATGGGTTCGATATACTTAGCAAGCTGCAACGCTGCTTCTTTGGTTGCAGTTTTGCGCTTGACCTCAACAATGACGAGTTTTCCATTTTTGTCCTCGCCGTAGATATCCACAAAACCCGGGTCGACCTTCTTCTCCCAACTTATCGGCTTGAAACCTTCTTCTAAGAGCTCCGGCTTTAGAAGGATCGCTCTATGCATGTCATCCTCAGTGGCATGAAGCAAAAAATCACCAGAATCAGAAAGGGCAAAAGATGAAACCATGAAGACACGGTCGAAGGCGACTCGGACACTCTCGCGGGGGTTCTGTCTTATGCCGTGAATTTCAAGCTCAGAGGCGCTTAATTGGACATGGAATACGCTTCCTGAAGGTTGCCAATTGACTGGTTCATAGCCTTTTGGTCGGTGGACAAGTAACGAGCCATCCTCCTTTATTATCAAGAGTCGCTCTCCAGGTTCGAGGGTAGATCTTGCGCGTCCGGAATAGTGGACGTGACAATTACCCGCAACAACAAGGGTGCGCCTTTGCGCAAGTGCTCTATCGATGGTTTCAGCTGCTTGGGCAAGCGTTGGGTTTTGCTGAAGGATCACTTTGTTGGAATGTTCCAATCGTTTCGACCAAACTGTTTTAGATGTCGATAGCATACATAAGAGTTCTGAAGGATTCGATGGTTAACAAGTGGAGAAAGAAGCGCTCAGTTATGCGGCGCTACAACTTGACAGCACAAATTTACGATGAACGATACTGCGAAGAACAAGAAGCCAAATACAAAGCCGCCCTGGGAGGCTTAAACATCAAAAGAGATAGTGCCGCATTAGATGTGGGCTGTGGAACAGGTCTCTTTTTCAGCTCGATTGCTTATTTGGCTGAAATGGTTGTAGGCGCGGACGTTTCGAGGGAACTACTACTTTTGGCGAAGAAACGCAAGGAGAAAGCTGAAAACATTTTCTTAGTTTTAGCTGATGCAGATCACTTGCCTTTCAAACAGCATGTTTTCGATTTTGTTTTTGCTTTCACCGTACTTCAGAACATGCCAAAACCCAGCGAGACGCTTAAGGAATTTAAGTTCTCTGCAAAACTTCAAGCCCGTTTTGTGGTTACAGGTTTGAAAGCAGCAATTCCGTTGGAAGCATTGGGAGCTCTCGTGGACGCTGCAGGGCTACAAGTTATAGATCTCAAAGATAACGAAGCACTACGTTGCAATGTAATAACATGCGTCGAAGGTTGATGAGCAATCGATTTTCCACGTTTTTACATGTTGGGTCCTAATCTTAATCTTACCGTGATAACCGTGGGGTTACAAGTTGTTTTCAAGCAATATTTATATCGTGAAAACCTCACTCAACCTTCCAATAGACAGTTATCGAGCGTTGAATTCCCATTCATCGTATCGAGTCTATGATGGTGAACAAGACACATGCCGTATAAAACCCAAAAACTCGACACGGCAAAAGCTCTAACAATAGAGTGGAACTTACAAGCCAAAAATTACAAGTTAGCCCTCGACAAGAACCGTTGCGTAGGCTGCCAAATATGCAGTCTAGCCTGCCCAAAAGAGGCTATAACGATTATGAAACACCCAAAAACGCCTGACGAAGCGGCAAAGAAAGCTAGAGTGGACGTTGACCTTTCAAAATGCAATTTCTGCGGGATCTGTGATATAACCTGTCCATACGGCGCAATCAACGTTACCTTGAACGGTGAACGAGACCTCAGCGTGATCTCTAAAGAATGCTTCCCTGAACTTATTCGAGACATCAAAATTGACACTCGCAACTGCCCCAAAGATTGCACCGCATGTGTCGAGGCATGCCCGCTTAAGCAACTTGAAGTCACAAAAGTAACTTACGAAGGGAAACCCGTTGAGAACGTGGATGCCTTGTCTCCAAGCGAACGGAGACACGTTCAAGTTACTGTAAATATTCCAAAGGAAAAGTGCCCCACTTGCAGGGCTTGCGAGTATAAATGTCCTCCAGGCGTTATCAAAATGCGCAAAACGTTTGAGGGGAGGATCGCCATCGACCAAGCAAAGTGTCCAGAAGGGTGTAAAGACTGCGTGGATGTCTGCCCAATCACGGGTACCTTAACTGTGGCCAATGGGAAGGTTCAGCTTAACGAAGCAACTTGCACATATTGCGGTGCATGCAAAGTCGTTTGCCCGGTGGACGAAGCATTGGCTCTCAAACGCACAAAAGTGCTTCATACACCGATTCATTCGGGAACTTGGAACAAGGCATTGGAACGGATTGCTTCGACTACAGATGTAGCCAAAGAGTTGAAGGCTAAAGGTGGTATGAACGCCCGAAAGCTCGTAAGCAAACGCTTTGTTAGTGAAGAGGTAATTAGATGAGTCAACCAGAAGCACCAAAACCGCCCCAGCCGGAACCATTACGCATAGGCGTTTTCGTTTGCCACTGCGGATTAAACATCGCTGGCACTGTGGACGTTAAACAAGTCGCCGAATACGCAAAGACTATACCTGATGTAGTATTCGTCAAGGAAAACCGCTACACATGCGCAGACCCGGGGCAAGCAGAAATCCGAAAAGCCATTAAAGAAGAGAAGTTAAACCGGGTTGTCGTGGCAGCATGCTCACCCAGAATGCACGAACCAACCTTCAGGCGAACGGTAAGCGAAGCCGGACTAAACCCATTCCTTTACGAAATGGCTAACATCCGTGAATTTGCATCATGGTGCCATCAGAATTCTCCACAAGAGGCCACGGAAAGAGCAAAGGATTCTGTTCGAATGGCGGTGGCAAAAGCGCGTCTGATGATGCCTCTGCAAACAATTGAAGTGCCAGTTACTAACAAGGCGCTTGTCATAGGAGGCGGAATCGCAGGCATGAACGCCGCACTCGACCTTGCAGAGATGGGTTTCAAAGTATACATGCTTGAAAACACTCAGAGCATCGGCGGTCACATGGCAGCTTTGGATAAAACTTTCCCAACGCTTGATTGCAGTATTTGTATCGAAGGTCCAAAAATGGTGGACTGCGCGCGTCATCCTAACATAACAATTTTCGCAAGCTCAGATTTAGTTAAAGTTGATGGTTACATTGGCAACTTCAAAGTGAAGATTCGAAAGAACCCCAGATATGTAATTCCTGAACGATGTACAGGTTGCGGCGAGTGTAAAGATGTTTGCCCAATTGAGTATCCAAACGAATGGGACATGAATCTCGGCACCAGGAAAGCGATATCGGTGCCATTTGATCAAACCGTTCCACTAATTTACCAAATCAACAGAGATTACTGTATTGAGTGCTATAAGTGTACGGACGTTTGTGGCGCAAGACAAGCCATAGACTTTAATCAGCAGCCTGAAGAAGTCGAATTCGACGTGGGGGCAATTATCGTCAGCACAGGTTTTGACGTATATATGCCTTATGACATGCCTCTTCTTGGCTATGGAAAATACCCCAACGTTATAACCTCAATGGAGTTTGAACGTCTGATCTTGGCAGCAGGTCCAACAGGGGGCAAAGTCCTCAGACAATCTGATGGTCACAAGCCACATTCAGTTGCTTTCATTCAATGCGTTGGTAGCCGTGACAAGAACAAATATCCTTACTGTAGCAACTTCTGCTGCATGTACACACTCAAACACGTGGTCCAGCTTAAGGAGAAGTACAAAGAGGACATTGAGGTTTACGTATTTTACATGGACATACGCAGTCCAGGTAAAGGCTACGAAGAATTCTATGATCGAGCACGCGAAAGAGGAGTAAACTTCATCCGGGGACGAGTAAGCCGAATTGACGAAGATCCAACAACACACAACTTGGTGCTTCACTCTGAAGATAGCATCCTTGGGCAACCGATTGAAATCGAAGCTGAAATGGTGGTTCTTGCAACAGCAGGAATTCCAAAGAAAGGTTCCGCTGACGTTGCCCGTATTCTGAATCTGTCCCGCGGCTCAGATGGCTTCTTTATGGAAAGCCACCCTAAGCTCAAACCAATTGACGCTCCAACTGATGGAGTATTCTACGCAGGCGCTTGCCAGGGCTTAAAAGATATTCCTTACAGTGTTTCCCAAGGAAGTGGAGCTGCAGCACGCGCCGCAACTGTAATCTCAAAGCCAAAGTGGAAGATCGAACCAATAATCTCAATCGTTGACGAAACTAAATGCCGAAACAAAACCGCAAAATGCGGAGTATGCCAGGACAAATGCCCGTACGGAGCGATTAGAATTGAACCTAACAAACCCGCAAACATAATCACAGCGAGCTGCCACGGATGCGGAACATGCGTCGCCGAATGTCCACAGCACGCAATTAGCCAAATGCACTTCACAGATGCCCAAATCATGGCGCAGATACGCGCTGCTTTGGAGACTAACCCCGAAGACAAAATCCTTGCCATTCTATGCAATTGGTGCAGCTACGCAGGCGCAGATTTAGCAGGCATTAGTAGGTTCGACTATCCTGCAAGCGTACGAGCAATTCGTGTTATGTGCTCAGGCAGAGTCGACAAAGAATTCATTCTAGAAGCCCTCCGCTTAGGCGCAGGAATGGTGATGCTTGGCGCATGCCACTTGCCTTACGACTGCCACTACATCAGCGGAAACTACAAGATGAAAGCCCGCACAGACGCTTTAAAAGTAATGCTAACGAAACTGGGAATGAGCCCTGAACGATTCCGAGTGGAATATGTCTCTGCTGCTGAAGGTATCCGCTATGCTGAAGTCATCAAAGAAATTGACACTGATCGCAAGGCACTCGGTAAAGAAAAGATCCAAGCCGAAAACGCAAAACTGAAGCCTGTTCTTGAGAACATGCTCAAACGCTGGAAGAAGCCTTAACAAAAGCTTCATTTCTCTTTTGTTTCTTTTTATGTTCCCTCTCATTTTTTATTTGGCTCTTTTTACTGATTTTGATCTGCTCGGCAAGGTGTTTCAAGAATTATCGCAGTGCTTTAAAGGCTACGTCGGTTAATCGCTCAAAAGGTGCCCCTACGACTTTATATGTGCTGTCGCCAAGCAGTCTTCTAGTTCGAAACTGCAGTTGTGCTTTTCCAATTGCAAACTTTAGCTTTGTTTCGCTAAAACTAGATCCGTAGAGTAGCTTGTGTCTAATCAAAGCTCGGTTTTTAGGTTCTTCCCAATCTTTGATCGTGACTCCGCCATTGTCTTTTACGCGTTCATAAAGTGCGGTTCCAGGAATTGGATAAGGCAAAGTAAACGAAAGGTAATCTAGCTGTAACCCCGATGCAAAACGAACCGTATCGAGGACTGTCTTATCGCTTTCACCTGGATATCCCACAATGAAAAATGCCCCGACCTGCAAACCCACCTGCTTTGCAACGGAAACAGCTTTTTTCGCTTGGGTAGTCGAAATTCGTTTGTTCATGATTGACAAGACGTTATCGTTCCCTGATTCGATGCCAAAAAAGACGCGAATGCATCCAGCGCGTTTCATGCATTCAGCAACTTCGAAGTCCAGCGTGTCGACTCTTGATAGGCACTCCCAGTCGATGTCAACACGTCTTTGGATCAGCAAATCGCAGACTCGTTTCAAATGCTCGGAGTTCAAAGTAAAACAATCATCGGCAAACCAAACCCGTTCGTACCCCAAGCCTGCAATTTCTTCAACTTCATCTACGATGTTTTCCGGTGAACGTGACCTGAAACTAGTTCCGAAGACTGGTCGACTACAGAAATCACAACTGAATGGGCAGCCGCGAGAACTAATCAGTGGAGTGGTAGTGTAACCGTATCGTTTGAAGTAGTACCTTTTGTATTCACTATTATCAAAGAGTTCGCGGGAAGGAAATGAGAGAGCATCAAGATTTTCTACAAAATCTCTGGGTGGGGTAAATTTGACAATTCCGGACTCTTTGTAAGCAATTCCTTTGACTGATGAAAAATGCGCGCCTTTTTCTACGCATTCGGCAAGTTCAACTATTGTCTCTTCTCCTTCCCCAATAGCGGCAACATCAAAGACATCCAAAAAATCAGAAGGATCTAGAGTGGGTAAAGGTCCACCAGTAACTAACAAACTGCAGTGGCCTTTGAAAAGACGGGCAAACTCCATTGAAGTTTTTTTCATGGAAAACATGCTATAAATGCCAATTATCTGAGGATTAGAACGCCTAACTCGTTCAACAGAAGCCTTTTTGTTCAAGAAGGTGCCATCCACCAACTCAACAGAAAAGCCACGTTTCTTCAGAGCCGCCGCAAGATAGCCTAACCCCAACGGGGGAAACCGAAATATTGAATTATCTTTGCTTGGAAAATAAGGGTAAACTAATGTGACTTTGACCACTAACCTAACAAGCCTCCAAAAATGATGCAGAGACCGCCAATAGCTGCCCAACAGAAAACAATGGGAGAACTCCTTGCCGCACGAATTCTATTCTTTCATGTCCTTAAAAACTTTCCAGCCAAGCAGAAAAACTTTATTATCGGTTGTATAAATTTACATTCGGTTGAAATAGAATATGTTCCTGCTCTAGCCACAACTATGAGGTTGCTTAGATGGCTAACTTAACTGACTTAGGCTTCTGCAAAGATACAATCGTAGAGACCATAGTGTCAACCTACAGTATGAATGGACAACCTAACGCTTCGCCGATGGGAGCTATAATGGAGGATGAAAAACATATTCTCATCAGACTTTTCAATTCTTCGCAAACTTACAAGAATTTCCTTGCAAAAAAGTGTGCTGTGGTAAACGTAACTTCTAATGCTGACTTATTCTATCGTACTGCACTAAAAGAAGTCAATCCTGAAGGGACAATTTCTACCGAATGTTTTGAAAAAGCTGAAACCGTCTGCGCTCCAAGACTTTGCTCAGCCGAAGCCGCGATTGAAGTTATAGTTAGCGCGATGTCGCCAATTAGCCCGGAAAAAACTCAAGCAACCTGTAACGTGAAACTAATAGAAGCAACAAATATTCCGCCAAAAGCTTACAGTCGAGCATTGTCTGCAACTATCGAAGCCATCGTGCACGCAACACGCGTCAAAGTTTTCAATAATGACAAACAAAAACAGGAAAAAGTCAACGAACTATTATCAATGATTAACAATTGTAGCGATGTCGTGCATAGAACAGCTCCAAATTCCAGTTACTCCCGAATCATGGATGATTTAACGAGAAGGATCGCTTTGTGGAGAGCCAAGAAATGAAAGTTTACGTGAAGACTCCAGCAAGATTGCATCTGGGCTTAATAGACCTAAATGGAAACCTCGGGCGGATCTTCGGTGGAATCGGAGTAGGGATAGATCACCCTAACGTCATCATTGAAGCTGAACCTTCAAACGAACTGGTTATTACCGGAGAAGAAAACCAGTTAGTTCAAACTCTGGCAAAACGCTTTTTTTACACTTACAAAACTAAAACCACCGTAAGTATCAACGTTAAGAAGGCTATTTCCTCTCACGTCGGCTTAGGCTCCGGCACCCAATTATCCTTAGCAATTGCAACTGCCCTTTCAAAAGTTCTTGGCGTCAAGGCGACGACCCAAGAACTCGCTCTCATTATGGGCAGAGCCCAAAGAACTGGAGTAGGCACCGCAATTTTTCAAAAAGGGGGTTTGGTAGTTGACGGAGGAAAAATCAATAACAACGGAGTTATCGCCAAGAGTTTTCCGCCTCTGATTTTCAGACAACAATTTCCAAAAGATTGGCACTTTGTTGTAGTTGTGCCAAACGTCAAAAAAGGTCTAACCAGTCAGGAAGAAACAAGCGCCTTTAAGAAGCTGACCCCGATGCCGGCTGAATCAGTTGGCAGCATATGCCGCTTAACAATGATGAAACTACTTCCAGCATTAGTAGAACATGACATCCAGAACTTCGGAGATGCACTAACCAATATTCAAATTATTACAGGCGACTACTTTGCCCAAGCGCAAGGAGGAACATACGCCAGCTCAGTTTCAAGCGACTGCATAAAATTAATGCAGAAACTAGGTGCACATGGTGTTGGCCAAAGTTCATGGGGACCCGCGCTTTACGGAGCAGTGAAAAAAGAGCAAGCAAAAAAAATCTCAACGAAAGTTCAGGCATACCTCAATGAAAGTATTGGCGGAGAAGTTTTCGTCGCCAGACCAAACAACAATGGAGCCGTCATAAAATCCACGCCCTAAACGGAAGAGGACGAAATTTGAAAGTACTATTAGTAACTGGAGTACTTGCCCAAGAAATGGTAAAGGGCTATGCAGAGCAAAGCAAGGTAGAGACAGAAGTACTCGCTTTAAAGGTTCCCGTAGCCGCATTTCTAACCCCTCAGTTAATCGTCGAAGCCCTCAAATCAGAAAAAACAAAGGACTTCGGCATGATTTTGGTGCCTGGACTAGTTCGAGGAGACACCAAGTTTATCTCCAACTCGGTCAATATTCCGACCTTTAAAGGACCAAGATACGCAGCTGATCTTCCAACTGTTCTTGATTCGCTCAGTGAAGTCACGCTTTCCACTGTAATGCCTGCATGCGATTTGCTAAAGGAAAAGCTCAGGGAAAAGGCTATCCAAGAACTAAGCAAAGTTGAACAAAACCGAGATTCGCTGCTCAAGAATCCGGGCAGTATGTTAATCAAAAACTTGGCTATCGGAAAGGATTTTCCCATGAGAATCATGGCTGAAATAGTTGACGCTGCGTTAATGGAAAGTGGCGAGATTCAACGACTGGCCAAGCACTACGTGCAACTTGGCGCAGACATTATTGATCTCGGAATGATCGCAGGTGAAAATAGACCCGAAGACGCCAAGCGCATCGTAGAAACCACAAAGAAAGTTGTAGACGTCCCTGTAAGCATAGACACCCTAAACCCAGAAGAGATCAAAGAAGCTGTCAATGCAGGCGCAGATTTAGTCCTAAGCGCAGACGCGGGAAATATTGAAAATATTGCATCATTTGTCCAAAACGTTGCAATTGTGATTATTCCAACTAACCAGAGGGAAGGTTACTTCCCCAAAGACGCGGCTCAGAGAGTAAGACTTCTCGAACAAATAATAGAAAACGCTCGGCAGCATGGGGTGAAAAGAATCCTTGGTGATCTTATTCTTAGAACCTTCAAACATATTGGAGTCATTCATTGCTTTCAAAGAGTTTGCAGAGAGAAACTCTGAAGTTCCTCTGTTTGTGGGTGTGTCCAATGTCACCGAATTGATCGATGCGGATTCTGTCGGGGTAAACGCAATCCTTGCTCGCCTTTCATCTGAAGTAAATGCAAGCGTATTGTTGGCTACGGAGAAAAGTGACAAAGCAAAAGGAACTGTTAGAGAGGAGGTTACCGCATCCAAGATGATGTTTCTTGCTAAGAAAAGAGGCTCCGTGCCTAAAGACCTTGGATTAGATCTCCTTGTTCTTAAGGACAAACGAAACCGAGAAGAACCGTATGACAAAACGATTGAGAAAGGCGGTCATTTTTTTGTGACAGAAGAAAAATCTTTACAGGTCGTTTTGGACGAGAAAGGTTCATTCAAAATAAATCTTGACCGCCCCAATGCCGTTATTGTAGTGCAGCATTTTGCATCACCAGATGCAGCTAAACCTAGCAACATAATTAAGGGAGCGTCAGTCGGAAGTGTCTTTTCGAAAATTCTTGCACTAGGTTTAGTTTCGAGAATTGATCATGCGGCCTATTTGGGCCATGAGTTGACTGAAGCTGAGATTGCTTTGAGAACTGGGAAAGAGTACATTCAAGATGTTCCCATTTTTAAGATGTGAAGCAACGGTTTTGGTGGTGTGGCCAGCAGTAGCCTAAAGCCTTGTTCTCACTTTTCGAGCATGCAAGTTTTAATGTTCGAAAGGGAAGAAGGATTTTTTGAGCGCTCTTACAAGTGGTACTCCTATTATCGTTGCTAAAATCACTAGAGTTAGGCGTTCCCATGGATAGAGGAAAAAAGCAGATGGCCAAATGACCGTTGCGAAGGCTGACGGTTCGGTTAATCTGAAGATTTGGCTTCGAACGACCTCAGACAATATGTTTCCAGTAAGGTGTTGCATCATCGTTCCCACAAAAGCCAAAATTGCCACTCCTGCCGTTATGAAGACCGGCTTGAGGGTTTTCACCCATGATCCCGCCTTGAATCCCAATGGCGAAATAAGTAATCCGAGAGCTACCACGTGCATCCAGAAGAAGGGGAATGAGATGGTTGTGTTGCCAAATGGAATGTTTATGAACCAACTAGTAAGCGGATTTGCCAAGAATATTGCAAGCAAGAGAAAATTTAGTCCTATCACTGGGATCCATTTCTTTTTCATAAGCAATCCTATAGCAACAGTATTTACCAAAGCCGGGAGAAAATCCAAACCCATAAAGGAAATTGGTTTTCCCATTGCTATCGCAAGGAAGGTGCCAATAATTACACTTGCGCCACCCGTGAAAGGTCCCAAAATTATTCCGTACACGGGAGCAAGACAATCTGAAATCGAAAAGGTTGCTGAAAGCCCTATCATTGGTCCCATTGGTATAAGTCTCATTACTGCATAAAGCGCGGAAAAAATTGCTGTGAACGCAATAATTTTGGCTTTTTTGCTTGTTCCACTCAAGCTACTTGACCCTAACATATTTTATCCCTGGAAGTTTTCTTCACTGCTGTGTACTTTTTTACATAGCAATATAAAAAACTTCCTATATTATATGGGATTCGTGCATAAATCGCCAATTAGACTGTTTTTTGGTCTTTGCAGTGTAACTAAAATGAAAATATCCTCTTTTCGTTGACACCGACATTATTCGTGGCTATTTTCACTCGCCAGTCGCGAAGCGAGGTTTTAGCAAATCTTAAATACGTATCACAACATAGTTACATTCCCGAGGTAAAACTCGTGGCTAAGAAACCAGCTAAGAAAGTTGCAAAGAAAGCACCAGCAGCAAAGAAAAAGTAAATCCACCTAACAATGGCATTTTTGCCTCTCATTTTTTCTCTTTCACTTCGGAAGAGAAACCTCCCTCTCTCTTGTTTTGTCAGAATTTACTAAAAGGATGCCCTTTTATTTTTTGCAGCTAACCTCGTCAAAATCCCAAATTCCTCTCTTCATGTGTAAAGAGTACAACAAATCTTTTATATTGTCGGTTACAACTTTCTAATAGAGTTGTGATTTGTTATGGCAGCTAAAACCACACCCGAATATCTTACCCTTTTGAACCAAGCAGTTTCACGGGAACTCCAAGTATCAATCCAATACATGCTTCAACACTCCAAAATGGAGAAGCTCATACGAAAAGTAATCCCTGAAAACATTCTTCTAGACAAAACCACTTACGATGCAGTTGGCAAATTCCTGAAAGAAATTGCCGTCCAAGAAATGAAGCACGCAGCATCCATAATTGAGCGTATCTATTACCTTGGCGGATCAGCAACTACTAAATCAGACAAACCCACCATCGGCAACAGCCTCAGCGAGTTCGCCAAGCTCGGTGTCAAAGCTGAGGAAGAAGCCCTCAGTCTTTACAGAAAGATCATCGGGGAAGCGGGCAAAATGGATGATTGGGAAACCCGCGAATTGTTCGAGAAAATCTACGGCGAGGAAGAACAGCACCTCTTCAAATTCCAAGAATACGTGAACATGAAAGACGAAAAAGATGGAACTGAAGTTGTTCCCGTCTCAGAATTCCGCAAAGTCTTCACCCAAGACTACTTCGATTTACTAAACAAAGCCGTTGCAGCTGAAATCTCAGCCATTGTGCAGTACACAAATCAACACGAGAAAGCAAGCTTCCTGCGTTTGCGCGAAAGAATTACTCCCCTAGAGGTAATACAAGACGGTAACAAAGCCAAAGTTGTAAGTGACCTTCTGAAGCCTATCTTCATTATGGAAATGGAGCACCTCGAAAAAATCAGCGAACGGATTTACCTCATGGAAGGCGAAGCCACATACAACCCGGACCCTCTGCCACAAGTTGGCGAGACTGCAAATGACTTCTTGAAGCTTGACCACGAAGCAGAAAATTACGCGATAATGCTTTACCGAAAAATAATTGAAGAAGCAATGAAACGCGGCGACACAAAAACACGCACAATGTTTGAAACCATAGTCAACCAAGAAGAAGACCACTACTGGACCTTCGACGACTTCGTAAAGTAGTCTTTTATTTTTCTTTCCTTTTTCTCAATATTCAATAAGTTTTTCATGTTAATTTTTTTTCCACGGTCAAATCAATTCTACAAAATGACTCTTATAGTTAGAGCATAGGATCAAATAATCACCCAATGGCAACTTCTTTATTGAAGTTGCCCTGGGGCCATTTGCCGAAAGCTTAATTCGGAACTGACGGCTACCTCTTTACGGCAGAGGCGATTGAGTGAAAAAACCTCTAGTGAACGACCTGCCTCGTTGCGAAAGATGTGGTCACATAATAGATGACTGCAGTTGTGTCTGTCCCTACTGTGGCGAAACTTCGTCATGTCAATGCTGCACCGGCTACGGCAAAGCAACAGGCGGATAAAGAAAGCAAGTCTCGTTCGCTTCTTCTTATTGATGGTGAAGAACAAATGGCAATTAAGAGCTTAAACTGGATGGCAGGCGGCCCTCAAGGAAGCGGCGTCGACACTGCCTCAAACATTTTTGGGCGCGCGTGTGGATATGGCGGACTCTACGTGTTTGGAAGACGAGAATATCACTCCAACATCAAGGGCTTGCATAGCTATTTCCATCAACGTATCTCGACGCAGGAGCTTTTGGCAAACATTAACGATGTGGATTTGCTCGCTGCCTTCGACGCGGAAACCGTTGTTCGGCATCTGAATGAAGTGGTGCCTGAAGGAGGAATAATCGTTGACTCGCAACAACTGAACACAAAAGTTCTGGACATACCCACGTTGCCTGCTGAGTTCAAAGACGAAATCCGCAGTTTTATGAAGGAAGCAGACGTAAGCGAGACCGTAAGCGATTGGCTGGAATATGCTGAGAAGAAGAACATACATGTTTTTCCAGTGCCCTATTTGGAGCTGCTAAATCAAATCGGGCAAAAACTTCAGATCAGTCAGATTAGCAAAATTACTCGAATGATAAATGTCTTGACAATCGGCGTTTCATTTGCCCTTCTCAAATACGACCGAGAACTCACCGAGAAGGCTGTTCGAGAAACATTTTCCGAGAAAGGAAAAATTGCTGACATGAACGTTCTAGCTTTGAACCAAGCGTACAACTACACGCTCAACACTTTCAAAGACAATTTTAAGCACAAACTCGAAAAAACAGTCATCAAAGAAGAACGAATCTTCCTCACCGGAAATCAAGCTGTTGCAATGGGCAAAGTCTTAGGAGGTTGCCGAGTACAAACATATTACCCTATTACTCCAGCTGCAGACGAAAGCGAATATCTTGAAGCACACGAAATCCTCAAAACAAGTGGAGAAGACGAGGCCATCATCGTTATCCAGACTGAAGATGAAATTGCAGCCATAAATTCTGCGTCAGGGGCTGCGATGGCTGGAGCAAGAGCGGCTACTTCAACCTCTGGTCCAGGCTTCTCACTTATGGTTGAAGGTTTAAGCTGGGCTGGGAACAGCGAAGTTCCAGTTGTGGTGACTTACTATCAACGTGGGGCTCCAGCAACAGGTCTGCCGACGAGGCACGGGCAAGCAGATATGCGTTTTGTAATGCATGCTGGTCACGGTGAATTTCCAAGAATAATTTTGGCGTCAGGTGACATCAAAGAATGCTTCTTTGACGCCGCGAAAGTCTTTAACCTGGCTGAAAAATATCAGATGCCTGTAATTCACTTGCTGGACAAGGCTATGGCGAATTGTAGTCAAACTTTTCCACTTTTCGATTACAGCAAATTCGAAATTGATCGAGGGGGGCTCCTTTCAGATAAAGACCTCGAAGGGAAAGATTACTTAAGATTCAAATTCACTCCAACAGGAATTTCACCCCGTGCTGTGCTGGGCACCAAGAACGCCGTTCACTGGTACACGGGGGATGAACATAACGAGAAGGGACACATAAGCGAAGAACCCATAAACAGAGTGCTCATGATGGAGAAAAGAATGAAGAAACTCGATCTAGTAGAGAGAGAAGTCCCTCTTGAGGACAAATTGAATCTCTTCGGAGATCAAACGTCGGAAAACATCGTTATAAGCTGGGGGTCGCCAAAAGGAGCCATAATCGAAGCGCTTAATTTGCTAAAAGAAGAAGGCTTAAGCGCAGGTTTTCTACAGGTGCGTATGATTATTCCTTTGCCAGCTGACAAAATTAAGAAATTGCTTGAGGGTAAGAAACGCATTATTGATGTCGAAGACAACTTCAACGGGCAGCTTGGCGAAGTTGTAAAAGAAAAGACGGGCATCTCCCCAAACTTTCACATTCTCAAATACACTGGCAGACCAATGACCACCACAGAAGTGCATGCTGCACTCAAAGCAATTTTAACAAATAGAGCAGCTGAAAGGCAGGTGCTGATGTTTGGCTCATAAGCCGTCAGATTTCAGAGTCAGTGACGTTTACGCTGACTGGTGTCCAGGTTGCGGTGATTTCGGTATAATGAATGCGCTTCAAATGGCTTTTGCAGAACTCGGCTTGGAGCCTCACCAGATTGTGTTAGTATCGGGCATTGGCTGTTCAGGTAAAGAGCCGCACAACGTCAAATGTAATGGGGTTCACACCCTTCACGGAAGATCCTTACCTTTCGCTTTAGGTATAAAGGCTGCAAACCCAAACCTAGAAGTTGTGGCTATCGGAGGCGACGGCGACGGGTTGGGTATTGGTGCTGGCCACTTTGTTAATGCGGGTAGACGCGATCTAGATATGACTTACATAATTCACAACAATGGTGTCTACGGTTTGACCAAAGGACAAGCCTCTCCAACTTTGAGGCGGGATCAAAAAACGAAGGCATTGCCACGACCTAACATAAATGAACCTGTTAACCCAATTGGCTTGGCGCTAATTTCAGGTTATACCTTCGCTGCCCGATCTTACGCTTATGACGTCAGGCACTTCAAGGAAATGATCAAGCTGGGTATACAACACAAAGGCATGGCATTTATTGAGTGTTTACAACCTTGCCCAACCTATAATGACATAACTACCAAAGATTGGTATGCGGGTGAAGATCGTAAAGACACGCAAGGCAAACCGCAAACCCGGCTGTATAAGCTAGAGGAGACTGGATTTGACCCCGTTGTCAAGGACTGGAATGAAGATTTCAAGAAGAAAGCAGCTGCTTTGGAGAAAACTCAGGAATGGGGTGACCGGATTCCCATAGGGCTTTTCTATAAGAACGAGCTTGAACCGACATTCCAAGAGCGTTACTCAAAACGGATACCCTTCTACATTAGCAGGCCTCCCTCAAAGCAAAAGCTCACAGACGAAAAAGGATTCAGCTCTGTGAACTTAAAACAGTTCCTTGATGACTTAAAAACGAGCTAAAGAATAACGGTGAAGACAGTTTACAAAGTTGTTAGCTTGCCGTATTTCCCAACGTTCAGTTGAAGTTCGCCTTTGAAACTGGTTATGTAGCCATTCTCTATCTTGATTCTGTCGCCTACGTTGACCTGATCTATTTGTTCGTTCCATAGTGGCATCTTGATTGTGCCTGTCTCATCTTGGACAACCGCGTCGGCTATGTTGTAGGTTTCATCTTTGAATCGAGATTGGACTTGTCTCGGGTTTGCTTTGTCAACTACTTCGACTTCAACCTCAACTCGTTTCATTCCGCTTTGCAGTTCTTTTATTTTCAGCAACAAGCTTTCCTCGATGTCCGCCCTTTGAAAGTTCTTCTCCGCCGGTTGGACTTGTTCCAAAAAAGCTTTTCAACCAATATAAATCTTGCTAACATGAAAAAAGATGCAAAAGCCCAAGAAATTGGGCATATAGTTAGGCAGTTGGTTTTGGCCTGTTTGCTTTTCAGTTTTTTCGCTGGTCAGTCCTAGACGCCAAGTAGGCTTATGGCTATAATTGTTACGATGAATGCTGCAGCGGAGGTCAAGACGCTCTTGGTCCATTTGAATTCTGGCTCCAAGTCACGGACAATTATTGCGCCTAATCCAACGATCCACACATAAACTGCCAGTTGAACAATGCCTGCGATTAAAGAGTACGTAGCGGTTTGGACTGCGACTGCACTGGTGAGGACTTGCGCTTCTCCTGAAAGATTGGTCAATAGTTCTACTGGATAATTGACAGCAGGCAAAGAGAGGATGGATGCATTATTAATTAAGGATTGGACCACAGTGACTACCAAAGCGAATCCGACCGAAACAAAAAGTGGCTTCCAAATTATGGTGCCTTTCAATCCCTTAATGATGATATACATCAGTCCCGTGAAGAGGAGCCATTGGAACAGAAATTGCGTGACAACCAACTGGAGAATGTAAAGGACAAATCCTGTGAAATCTGATTGAACTGGTGTTTTGAACACTCCGCGGAAAAATAAGCCTTCCAAGCGCAAGGTTATGCTTGAATTAGCTGAATAGTTGAAGTCAAGCTTTAGGCCTGTGACGTTTGCCCATTGTGGGTTTCCGAATGTTTGCCAGTTTAGAGCATTTGCCCCTACGGGGATGGTGATGTTATTCCATGTACCAACTAGTGTAGCGTTCGAGAATTCACTTGTTACGTCTCGTTGGAAACCATTTGATGCGCTCAATGAGAACAGAGTTAATGTAACTCTGGCGGGTGTAACTTGAGGAGATACTTGCTTTATTCGCATAGACAAGTTTTGGAAGCCTGTTGAACCACAGTTGACATTAGGAAAAGTTGCCAGGTTAACAGACAAATTGTTGCTATTGGAAATGTCAAACTGCATGCTACTATTCCCATAGAACGAACTATTCATAAAGTCTAGATAGTCGCTGCTTATCGAAACTCCGGGATTTACAGTCCACAAGGTGGAATTCAACGTCCAAGTTCCTAATTGATTAATTTCAGGAGAGGTTTGTTCATAGTAGGTCTTTGAGTACAAGTTATAGTAAAATCCGCTTTGAAGCGCGATGAAAATGATGAATATTAGTAACGGTCCCCAATACTTGGGGTTTTGAATAATTTGCTTAAACACTTTATGGGGCGCATAAAGTACCTTAAGGATGTCAGTGGCAAACAACTTGCTTAGGCTCCGTTTACCATCTTACTTGGGGATTTATTAAGTGTTTTTGTTACATCCCAAGCTTCAATCGTCGGTAAGTATTATAATCAACTTGCTGAGCAAACGGATTTTCTGTTTGATATTTGATGTTGAATTTTTGTCGCTTTCTCTTGTCTAATAGTTGGCTCGTTGTTCTCAGAAGGTAAGCGTCACTTCCAGCGCCAGAGCCGTAACTAGCAACCAAGATTCGATCATCTGGTTTTGCTATATCTAATGCAGCTGCCAAACCTACCAAAGAGCATCCGCTGTAAGTATTTCCGAACTTGTTAACCTGAAGTGAACACGCAAACTGTTCATCTTTGAAACCTAAGTCTCTTGCCACTTTTGTTGGAAAAGCGGGATTGGGCTGATGTGGCACAAAATAATCTACATCGCCCGCCTTCAATCCCTGTTTGTCCATGAGCTTCGTAACTGCTTTTTTAACATGTTTAAAGTAGGCTGGGTCTCCGGTAAATCTTCCACCATGCATTGGGAATGGTTCACCATCCCTTCGCCAGAAATCGGGTGTGTCCGAAGTAATCGAATACCAGCCTTCAATTTCAGCAATAACATCGCTTTTGCCGAAGATGAAGGCAGCTCCACCGTAGCCAACAAAAAGATCGAGTTCTCCACCTGGACAACCTCGGGGCGCGGCTTGACTATTGTCTGCTCCTATAACCATAGCGTTCTTCACGCCGCCCATTGGGTAATTCACCAAAGCTGTGGCGTCTTTGAACATGCTCGTGGCTGCTTTGCATGCGAACTCTGTGTCTACTGCGTCCACTCCTTGCATGTCTCCTTCTTCTTCTCCCAGCTTCAGAACCTGTGCAACTTTTGACGCAATAGGCTTCACCGCGTACGGATTTGATTCTGAACCGACGTACACCTTGCCAACATTGGCGCTATCTATGCCTGAATGGATCAACGCGATTTTTCCTGCTTCAACTGCTGCAGTAACAGAGTCTTCGTCCACAAAAGGCACCGCACGCTCTAAACTTCCTTCTTTAATTCTGAAACGCGAAGTGTAAACTCCATATCCGACTATTCCGGGTAACTCATACTCCTTGTTTTGTTCTGCAACCTTGTATTCTTGGTGTGGATAGTATTCATCTGCCAGAGTGAATGCTAATGATATTGTAGGAACAACGTCGTTTTTGTTAACGCTATAGCGTCTTCGGAATCTGGGTACAACTTCTCTTCCTTCTAAAGCCGCTATGTCTACCACTTCGCCTTCTTTTATTATTTGATCGGTGAGTCTTCCTGGAACCCGGATTTTCCCACCGTGAAAAGAAATTATTCCATAAACAAAGCTTACGAGTTTCGTAAACTTATTAGTAGGTTCTGTAACGAGCGTGCAGAGCTCAAGTTTTCCTTTTTCATAAAAAAGATCCGCCGCTGACATTTTCATGTAGCTTTTTCGCCCGCAATTGCTGCAGTAGTCTCGGATTTCAAAGTATTCTTTTCCGCATATTTGACAGCGACTAGCTTTCAATCTGTCGCCAAGATAGGAGACTCTGCGCTCTATTGGTTCGCTGCTCACGATTTAGGTCCTCCAAGTATCGTAACGTAGCTCTTGGTGCCAAACCCTTCAAGCTCAAGAGAGCAGCCAAACCTCGATTCATTATCGAGGACCACTTGCCTTGCGCCTGCTTCACCGCGTAGCTGCTTGAATATTTCGAAGAGTTGTGCGCCGCCGGTTGCGCCTAGCGGGTTGCCATCAGCCTTTAATCCGCCGTTCATGTTGGTGAACAGTTTCTGGCCTTTTACTTCATAGTATCCTTTGAAATTCTTGCAGCTTTCGTAAATGCTTTGCCAGGCTGTCCCTTGTTCGCAAAAGCCTAGGTCTTCGAGAGAAACCATTTCAGCCACTGTGGATTGGTCGTATAGCTGCAAAACTTGGATTTGTGACTGACTTATACCCGACATTTTCTTGGCATTTTCCATTGCAAGCTTAGTTGCTGTGAAATGAGTAAGGTCTTCTCTAGCCGGGTAGTTCAAGTAGTCAGTGGCAGAAGCTGCGCCTTGAATGCAAACTGAACGGTCAGTTATTTTCTTAGCTTTTTCGGCACTAGTGAGAATCAATGCAGATGCCCCGTCCGAAATTGGAGCAAAGTCGTAAAGCCCTAAAGATTTCCGAGAAGCTTTCCTCGCTCTTAAAACCTGTTCGACTGAAATCTTTCTTTGATATTGGGCGTATTCGTTTTTGGTAGCGTTAGCGTGGTTCTTGACTGCAATTTGTGCAAGGGCAACGTTAAGATTATCCAAGTGTTCGCCCGCAATTCCAAATTTCTTGATGTAGGCTCTTAACATTAGTTCGTGGTTTGATTCTGGTGTGCCCCCTGCGTAATAGCTCCAGGGGTCTTCAAGGAGCATTAGGTCATCACGGATTTTGTCCCACCGATCTGTCATTTTTTCTATCCCGCCAACCAAGACTGTGCTGTATACCCCTGCTCTTATTGCGTGGCAAGCCGTTAACAATGCGGCGCTGACAGAGCGCGTTACTTCCATGGGGACATGAAGTTGCGTGAGTTCTGAAAGAAAGCCTTCTTCGAGACCAAGTTTATTTGTGATTGGCAAGAAAAAATCGGACATATAGCAGGCTTCTAGGTCTTTGCGCTCTATTCCACATTCTCGGGACGCAGCTAGCCACGCTTCTTCAATTAGCTTTTCAGGCTCTTTGCCATAATGTTCCCCAAACTTTGTTCGACCGACAGCAACGATAGCTGGACAATTTTGCATAGAGCAAATGCCTTCTTGACAAAACATAAACTTTTCCAAAAGGGCTTTTAAGTGTTTGCCAATTCCGTAAAGTAATTGGCTCCGGGCGATCTTTTCATGATTTTTCTCGGAGACTATTCATGCCCTTGAATCAAGAATTTCAGTTTTCGTTATCTTATCCTTTAGTTTTTCGATCAAGTCAGTCAAGGCTTGGCTTAGTTCAACTGGGTAGATTGAAGAGTCATTGAGTTTTTTGTATTTCTTAGGAAGACGTGAAATATTTTCACTAGCTTTAGCTCTTATCTCTTTCAGAGTTGGTAGCTTGCAGCTTAGCTTTCCGTTTTCCATCACTTTTTCGAGCATCGGTTCGCCATTTACCTGTTCATCCGCCAACGCAATGACGTCCTTAATGAAGAAATCCTCGTTATCCTTGAAGCGGTAAACTTGTTTTCGTCCCAGGCAAAGTTATCTTGTTTTTGCTCAATTTCATTATTGGCAAAAATCCAGTCTCACCATGCATTGTTTCAGATAATTTGTAAATAACATCTGTATATGGATAATCAGCCGAAGTTCCCATCTTGGTGCCTACGCCGAAGCCGTCGATCTTCGCTTTGTTGTTTAGTAATTCGCTTATACTGTACTCATCCAAGTCCCCGCTTGCAAAGATGGTGACGTAATCTAACCCGTTTTCATCCAGTAAAGCTCTCACTTTCTTGCTTGACTCGGCTAGATCTCCGCTGTCTAGACGTAATCCCCCAAGTTTGAAGCCTTTCTTCTCCAATTCCTTTGCAACTATGATTGCTTTTTCTGCTCCTGCCAACTCATCATATGTGTCTATTAGTAAGGTAGATTTTTCTGGGAACGTTCTGGCGAATGCTCTAAAAGAATCGATTTCTTTGTCAAAAGACATAACGAACGAGTGTGCCATTGTCCCAAAAATGGGGATTCCAAAAACCATGCCTGCAAGAACGTTTGATGTTCCTGCGCATCCTGCGATGTAACTGCTTCGCGCTACCTTCATCCCTGCGTCGATTCCATGTTCTCGTCGTAAGCCAAACTCAACTACAGGTTTTCCATTGGCTGATTGAACCACTCTAGAAGCTTTGCTTGCAATCATGGTCTGCAAGTTAACTGTGTTAAGCAAAAAAGTCTCGATGACTTGTGCCTCAATAATTGGTGCTGTAACACGAATAAGAGGTTCATTGGGGAACACAACTGTGCCTTCAGGATCAGCCCATACGTTTCCGGTAAATTTGAAGTTCCTCAGGTATTCGAGAAAGGACTCCTTGAAACCTTGACTTTTTAAGTATGCCAGATGGTTCTCGGAAAACTTCATCTTTTCCAGAAACAGCAACGTTTGTTCCAAACCGGCAAATAGGAAGTAGCTGCGTCCAGGGGGCAGGCGTCTGATAAACAGGTCAAAAGTGGCAGGCTCAAATCGTTTATTATCAAAGTAGCTGGCGCACATTGTTAACTCATAGAGATCTGTGAATAAGCTCATGTTTCCTTCATTCTGTGCGTCTAAAAAATCAGTCATAGGCTATATCAAACAATGAATGAGATTTAATCCTTTCCAGAAAGACCTCGAATGGCTGTGCATCTCTAAAACAACCCTCTTCGGGTTTTTGGAGACTAACAAATTGGTGTAATCCGCGTTTTACTTCGGTTTGAAACTCTTATATATGCCGTTTAACCATGCTTAGTGTGAGATTCATGGCTGAAGTTTGTACAACATGCGGGCTTCCAAAGGACTTATGCGTTTGTGGTGAAATCGAAAAAGAGCAACAGCGGATTCGTATACGTCTTGAAACAAGAAAATTCGGCAGACCAACAACAGTAATAGATGGAATGGATGAGAAAACTACTGATCTTGCAGAAATCGCCCATAAACTCAAAGCTTATTGTGCTTGTGGCGGAACATCTAAGGCTGGTTTGGTTATGTTGCAGGGTGACCATCGAGATAGAGTTCGCGATTTTCTGATTAAAATTGGCTACCCAGCTGAGAACATCGAGCGTCAATAACTCTATTGCCCCAAAAACGCAGAGTTCGAGAAAATGAAAGTGTTAGATAACGTTCGCGACGTATTCAAAACGATGAAGCATTCTAAGCCAACTCAGGTTTTTTGTCCAAAATGTGGTAGCTCAAAACTTAGTCTTTCGAGCAGTATGGATTACTGGCTGACTCCACAAAAATATTTCTGCAGCGACTGTGGCTATATCGGTTCAGTTTTTATGGAACTTGAAAAAAAGGAAGAAAACAAAGAATGCTAAACAATTTTTAATCGGGCAATTCGAGGTTTAGCTGTTTTTTCAACGTTTTGTATCTGTTTCTAACTGTGACTTCTGTGACTCCGGCTGCTTCTGCAATGTCTTTTTGCGTTTTCTTTTCGTTATGCTGTAGACAGGCTATGTAGAGTGCTGCTGCGGCTAAGCCCATCGGGTCTTTTCCTGCGGCTGCTCGTTTTCTTCTAGCTTCTCTTAGAATTGCTATAGCTGCACCTTGGGTTTTTCCGGATATCCCCGTTTTTTCTGCAATTTTTGAAACGTAAGTCAGCGGATCAGCAATTGGCATGTGAACATCAAGTTCTCGTAGTAGGAGCCTATAACAACGTGCAACGTCTTTTTTGTCAACTAAACTGGCTTCAGCAATTTCTCGAAGGGTTCTCGGTGTTCCGCTTCCACGGCAGGCTGCGTAAAGTGCCGCTGCGGCGATGGCGGCGATTGATCTACCTCGAACTAAACCTTTGTCTAAAGCTTTGCGATAAATTACTGCTGCTTTTTCTTTGATTGGTGGGGGAATGTATACTTTGTCAGATAATCGGTCAAGTTCAGCCATTGCTTGAGCAAGATTTCGGTCAATGGATGAGTGAACGCGGCTACGTATTTGCCATTTTCTGAGGCGCCACATTTGCAGCCTAGTGGCAAGAGGAAGTTTCCTTCCGAATGCGTCTCTGTCAACTTGGCTAATGGCTGTGGATAATCCTTTATCATGGACTGAATAGGATGTGGGTACGCCTACACGGCTTCTTGATGCTTTCTCTTCTTGGGTAAACGCGCGCCATTCTGGTCCTTTGTCAAGCATTTGTTCGTACAGAACCAGGCCACAGCCCCCGCATACGGTTTCTCCTGTGTCATAATCGTGAACGAGATTATCGCTTCCGCATTCTGGGCACTTATCAGCTAAGCGCTGGTGCGTTTTAGGGGCTTCTTTCTTCATACTCATTTTTCTGAACTCCATTCACTTGCGCAGAACCGTCACTGAATCATTTATTCCCGCTTTAAGGGCTTAGAAAAGTGTGTATCCGATCCGCGCATTCTTAGCAGATGAACATTTCTACTATATAAGTTTTACTGTTCAGACAATAAGATTCAGTGTCACGACTCTGAACGCTTACCATTTATATTATTCGTTCTTAAAAACCTTCTCAAGAATAACTTTTTCAACTTTAATAAGTTGCTGTTGCTTGCAAGAATGCTTATTAGGAAAAAACGGCATGGTTAGAAGCTTAGCCTCCTAAAACTGAAACGAGAAGCCCGGTGGTGTAGTGGTCAAGCATAGTGGGCTTTGGACCCGCCGACGAGAGTTCGAATCTCTCCCGGGCTACCACCTTCTAGAAGTATGGATTTATACAGGCGAACGGGGGCTCGCCCAATTCCTTTTTTTCTTTTTTGGATTATTTATTGGAAATTTTTGTGGAGGAAAAGCTTTGAAAATCTATAGTGATGACCCTAACTTACCGTACAAAACCACGAAGTTGAAAGCTCTCTACACCAAAAGCGAAATTGACGGCCTATTCGCCAAGTGGGGTGTTAAAGATGTTTACTGGCACTGGGACCCACAAAACAACAACGTATACGTCAAGTTCAGAATAGAAGAGAAAATCAAAGAGATTCCTGTGCAGGTTTCGGCTAAGGTTGAGGCGCCTGCCATTTGGGACCACAAAACCCGGGCTAAAGCTGAAACCGTGAACTGGGACATCAGCATGCGAGTCATGTTCTGGTTCATCAAGTCGCACCTGGAATCAGCGTATCTGCTGCAGAGCTCAAAGACCGCAGCGTTTCTGCCCTACATCGCAAGCGATGACGGATCGCATACCTTGAAAGATCTAGTTGTTCCAATGCTCAACGAAATCCGTCAGCTATCCGCTTTGCCCCAAGAGGCCAACTTGAAGATTATCGATGCTGAGTCAGTGGAGGCTCATTTTTGACGGCAACTTCAAAGGGAAAAGAAGCATGCGGCAGACCCGCTCGGCGTGTGGGGAATTTTTGGGTTTGCGAATGCGGCTACAAGGAGTTCGCATAAGACATGACTGAGAAATCTACTGCACTGAATGATCTGGAGGAGATATCGCTTAAAATTGAGGCTGAGCTTCCCGATGAACTCAACCAACTTGTCTCGTTTCGCTGTGATGAGCAAACTGGGAACTTGATTGTTGACTGGGCCGTTGAGTTGCCAGCTGGGGACTTGAAGCTTCTAACTGACGTGGTTGCAGCATACGGCGGCTCCTTTGTAAACATCAAGGATGCTTCAGGAGCAGAGCGGACCTGCTTTTCAATTCCGAAAAATCAGCCTCCGCCAGCAATACCTGAGAAGAAAACTGAAGGGCAGCCAGCTGATTTGCAGCTTAAGCAGCAGAGCCCCTTAGCCATTCATCAAAGCAAATACTGCAGCAGCTGCACTGACCACGCAACTTGCAACCCCAGGACACCTGGTGGAAGAGAACGCCTAAACCTCTGCTTCAAAGTCATGGAGCTGCAGTACCTTGATTTCATAGCCGAGCGGTTGCACAAAATAACTTTGAGCCAGGAAGCAAATGACAAACTCCTTACTCAAATCCTATCCCGTCCGGTTCAAACTCAATTTGGAGTTGCTGCTTCACCCCAGCAGACCTCCCCTGTTTCTAAGTCTGTAACGGTTCCACGAGACACCAGACCTCTTCACGGGCACGTCGACATGGGCATCGTTTGGACCTATGAAGTTGGCAGCAGAGGCAACTATGAGAAAGCTGTTGAAAAAGACAACAACACCAGCGATGAGTATTTTCAGCTACATGAGTGGGTAGCTGACGCTGAAAAACCTTTCAAAGACGGCTATTTCTACTGGGTCTTTACTCAGGGTCCCTCGGCGATTGGCAGAAAGAAGACTCACCGCGGAGGCAAATAAACTTGGATGTCCTGCTTCGCTCAGAGATCGAAGAACAAAAAAAGAGAAAACTAACCAATGAAGAATGGAGAACAATTAAACAACAATGGCTAAGACAAAAAAAGGTGGAAGACTGGATGACGGAAATCCAGAGTCATCCGGACAAGGTGGAAGTCTTCACTAATGGACCTGGAACCGTGACTGTTTACTGGAAAGGTGACGAGCGCATGCCTTGTCTTGACTGCTCAGAATGCAGAAGTCTTCCATGTGAGCATACTGGCGGTGATTTCACGCCGACGGGTTTGATGAGCGGAATTTTCACGAAGAAAACCTTAAAGAAAGAGTCGAAGGGAGCCTAGGACCTTTTTCTTGTCAGAACCTCATAGAAGTACAAAAGTTGTCTCTTCAAAGTCTAGAGTACAATTTGACACCAAGACTGTTCGGACTTGGGTTCTTCCTTTGCTTCGCCGAATTGACGCTGGGGACTATCCTACCATGGCAGGTAAGTTGCTTGGGTTGAGTCGTCAACATACCTGGTACTACACCAGGAAGCTTGAGGAATGCAGCCTTATTCACCGAGAGAAACGCAGCAACGTGGTTTTCTATGAGTTGACAAATGAAGGTAAAAGCTTGCTCAGGTCATGTGAGGGAAACGTTTTTCCTGGCGAGTTGCAGCGTTTGGATAAGTGTCAGGTTTCTTTTGGCGTTGTTTCTGAGGGGCGTTATCCTGAGGGTTCTTTCAAGAAAGTTGAGATGGTTAATTGGACTGCTCTTTTAGGTCTTGAGTTGGGCGTAAAAGTTCGGCATACTTCGCGAAGCTGGCTTGTTCATGTTCCCGTTATCCGGGGCAAGACTCCTGCGGAAGTTTATGGTTTAGCGATGAATCTGGCTAATCGAGTTGCTGTTGTTCTTGGCAAGAAATACGGGGTGGTTTTGTGTGAAGGTAAGTTTGTGGGCGGAGAGCTTGCCATTGAAGATCCGGTTGCAAAGTTGTTTGGGCGTTTCTTCACGGTTCGCACTAAGCAGCGTAAAGTGGATCACAGTTGGAATGAGGGCGAGCTTGAGAACATGGGCAAAGACGCCGTTATTGATTATTTGCAGATGCCTGAGAAGGTTAAGAGAATTGACAAGAAAGTTGACTCTTTGGCGTTCACCGTTGAGAAGCTTGTTTCCAAGTTGACTGAGGCGCTGGGTGGAATAGCTGATCTTGAGGATCCACAAAAGCTTGCTGAGGGTCAGAGGCGTTTGGGGGAGTATGTTTCTTGACTGTTTGGTCCTGCCTAAGCAGTTTCATCTTTGGAAGTGTTGTTCAATCTGGGTTTTTGTTGGATTCTGGAGGGGTTTTCGGTTGAAGGTCTGCTTGGCCTGCGGTTACCGCGACAACCCCTACTGGCGTCAAAGCCGCTTCGACTACGACGCGGAGTACATGCGGTTTGAAGATTTCATGACCCAGTATCCCGAGCTTGCCATGGTTCTTCGGTGCAAACCCAACGGCTCAGCCATCCGGCAGGGACCCTACAGCTACTATCGGCGAGGAACCGACGGCATCGAAGTTTACCGTGTGTTGACCGAGGATTTCTTGATGCCTCGGGAGCGCAAGAACCACTCTGTTTCTGCTTGCCAAGTTGAGGTCGCGGGTTTGGAGGTTTGCGTTTGAGTCTTCACACTCTTGGTCGCAAAGTGAAAATGAGGATCTTGCAGCAGGAAGGCGACGTCCCTGAATTACTTTTTAACAATAAGCGAGCTCAACACGCTTGCAGACTTTTCCTGAGTTTGCTCAAAGAGAAAAACGGGTTAACCCGATCAGAGTTCAACAGGTTTACCTATGAACTGCAAGAGGGCAGCTTGAAGCTGGTTTCAGGTACAGCCGAACAAGGTTCTATGCGCAGGTTCGCAGGACCTTGTTGACTTTGGGGCTTGTGGGAATCCAGCAGCGACCCGCAGACGATGTGGAGGCGGATCTGACTCCTGAGCGGAGACGTTTTCATGGAGGTTTGATTGACAAGTACGTCCCTATCAAGCAGCCCATCGCTAAGCGTCCTCCTGACGGCTTGAGTTTTGTCCGGTTAACCTGGATCATCTGTGAGAAGTGGAATCAAGAGTTCTTCGAAAAATGAGCAAAAAAGAATACTATTACAAAGGCATCTACCCCGTAGAAATCGTATTCGAGCCAGATCGCCAACAAGTCACAATCAAAGCGAAAAAGCGTTTCCTTCTCGCCAGCAACTACTCCAAAGAGACGCGATGGGTGAATCCCGGCGAAGTCTTGAAAGTTCCGGCAAGGTCTGTTTGGCCTCATAAACGCCAAGTTGCCCAAGGAAGTACTCGCGTACGCGAGAAAAATCTGAAGGAACGTTTTGAGAACCTCTTTTGGTTCTTTACCCGTTGCGAGTGTTCAGCTTTCTGTCCCTATTACCGGGCTGGAAGCGAATGTGAAGTGTCGCATTGGGTTTTTGGGCACTCCAGATGCGGCAAGCACAGACAATATCGAAGACAAATTTCTTGAAAATATTTGCCTATATGTTAAGGGTTTTAAGCCGTCTGCTATGAAACCGCGTACTATGCAAAGGGTGCTGGTTGTTGGGTTGGGTGAGGTGGGACAGGCTCTTCTCGAGGTAATCAAGGCGTCTGGCAGCAGCGTCGCGGGATTAGATGTTGACAAACAGAAAATGCTGAGTTGCGAAATGGATTTTGTCCCCTATGGCAGGCCCATTGATGTTTTGCATTTGGCTTTTCCGTGCAAGAAACGCAGCGTATACGTTGCCCTCGCTCTGGAGTACATCCTTTCAGTCAAGCCTAAACTGGTGATTATTGACAGTACGGTTACGCCGGGAACAACTAAAGAAGTTGAGGCAAAAGCTCTGGAGAAACTCAAGGATGTTTTGGTTGCTTACTCTCCCGTTCGCGGCATGACTAAGAATGATATGAAGAAGGAGCTTTTGCGATACACAAAATTTGTTGCTGGAGTTTCCCAGGAGGCAGCTGAAGCGACGAAGCAGCATTTCACATCAGTTGGCATGAAGGTGA
The DNA here is from genome assembly GCA_963825115.1 of Candidatus Bathyarchaeota archaeon. Taxonomy (GTDB): domain Archaea; phylum Thermoproteota; class Bathyarchaeia; order Bathyarchaeales; family Bathycorpusculaceae; genus JADGNF01. The sequence continues at coordinate 570,016 of CAWGRS010000003.1, forward strand.
AGATGTTGGAGAATGTTACGGCTTTGGAGTGGGCGAAGATCTTTGAAACCAGTTACCGGGCTGCCATGATTGCCACGTTCCAGGAGTTCCATCGAATCTGTCACTGCTACAAGGTCAAGTTGACCGATGCGTTGGAGCTCATAGCCGATGACGATGCGGTTCTCAAAGACAAGCCAATATGTTATCCAGGCGTCATTGACGGGCACTGTCTGATGCCTAATACGGATTTGCTTCTTGAGGCTTACCGGTCTGCTATTTTTCGCTGGGTTAAACGCAGCAATGGGGACCGCAGAATTGAAGTTTTGGATCCGAATGTACGAGTGGAGATAGATCAGATCCAACGAAGAGTTGAGGCTTCTTGAAGAAACCAGCAAGGCGCGGACGTGGGGTGGTAATTGGGAAAAATGTCGAATTTGGAAAGAATGTTACAGTGTGGAATTTCGTCGTGATCGGGGGCGGCTCCAAGATTGGTGCTGGCACGGTTATTGGCAGTTTTTGCGACATAGGAAAAAACGTAGTAGTTGGAGCTCGCTGTTGCCTGCAAGCTCATGTGACTGTCAGTAATGAAGTCGTAATCGAGGATGATGTTTTCATTGCGCCTAACACCACGCTTCTTAATGACAAATACCCCAAGAGCGGTATTCTTACGGCGCCAAAAATCAAGAAAGGAGCTGTTATTGGAGGAGGAGTCACCATTCTGCCCCATCTAACAATTGGAGAGTTTGCAGTCGTTGGGGGCGGATGTGTTGTCACCGGAGATGTTCCGGCGAACACGGTTCACGTTGGACTTCCTAATCGGGAGACGATGAGTCTCAAAGAGTACTTGTACAAACGGGAAAACTTTCTTTTGAGTGCATAACAAATTTTAAAAATAGTTTTTTCAATAGCGAAAAACGGAATGAGGGAATGCGTATGTTAGAGGAAGAAGAAGAAGAGAAAGACGTTTGTCCAGACGCAGACTCGAATCCGCGTTGTCCTTACGTTGTGCAAATGAAACAGTCAACCACTGACATTGCCATCATCAAAACTGCTTTGGTAGGCGACGACTTCCAAGGCGGACTCATCAAGCGAGTTGGCGACATTGAAAGCAATCTCAAAAAAAGATGGACAGCCAAAGACTGGGGCAGCTTCTTTGTTGGACTCGGAGCTTTGATAACAGCTCTTGCCGCTTACCTGAACTCTCTAAAGTAAACGATGGCTTAAAAATGGAAAAAACCGTTGAATCAACAATTTCAGTTCCTGAGGCCTACAGGATTATTCTTGAAGGTTTGCGCCTGCTTCAGCGGGATGGCCAGAACCCCAACAAAATGACTGCCCAACAGAAAGAAGCAACTTGGAATAGCCTCAACAAATTTGGCTGGATTTACCCCATAATCACGAACAAAGACGACTTACTAACAGACGGCGAGCAACGCATCGACGTCTGCCTGGATCATGGCGTATTTTTCGGTCCCGTTCTCCGGTTGGATGTTGACGATGTTACTAGAAGGATTCAGCGTCAGGCACTTAACAAACTCAGGGGCACACATGACAAGCTGCTGGATGCCGAAGAATTCAGGCGCATCAAGGATGCCAATGGCAAGGAAACTTTGAAGTCAACGTTAGCTATTTCAGATGGAACTTTGGAACGCTACGATAGGCTTTTGGACGCTGCAGATGACGAGCGGGGCGCCATTTTGGACAGCAGCTTCGAAGTTGTCGTGAAATGCAAGGATGAGGAGGAGCAAGAAAGGGTTTTTGAGGAATTGAAAGGTCAGGGGTTGGATGTACGGATTTTAACATTGTAAAAGAATGGCGAAAACCCGCAAGCTTCAGGTCTCAGAGCGTTGCGAGCAGCTTCACCATCACGTCGGATAAGATGGATAAGCACTTTGAAGGAAAGCTCCCGATCGAGGACTTGAAGTGGCAAATTGGTGTCATCTGTGGTCGCAGTGGAACCGGGAAGACAAGCATTGCCAAACAGCTTTTCCCCAGCGAGTACATCAGGGGCTTTGACTATTCGTCTGAGTCTATTCTGGATGATTTTCCGGATCACATAACCGTCGCTGACATAACTAAGGCGTTGACAAGCGTTGGCTTCGCTAGTCCGCCTGATTGGCTTAAGCCCTATGGCTGTTTGAGTCAGGGCGAGAAGATGAGGGTTGACGTCGCACGTGCCCTGCTTCTGCCTCAAAATCTTGTGGTCTTTGATGAGTTCACAAGTGTTATCGACCGCGAAATCGCCAAGATATCCTCCTTGGCCATAAACAAGGCAATTCGCAAAAGCCACAAGCAATTCATCGCTGTGACTTGCCATCGGGACATTCTTGATTGGTTAGAACCTGATTGGGTTTTGGACACGGACGAGATGCGCTTTGATAAAAAAAAAGATCGCACCCTGAAGTTAAGCTTGAAGTCTGCAGGGTCTCTGCTGATGCGTGGCGAATCTTTAGGGAGTATCACTATCTGAACAAGGGATTGGCTCCGTTTGTTCGGTGTTTTGCAGCCTTCATTGACGAGGTGCCAGTGGCTTTCATAGCAGTGCAAAATGTGAAGTTTGGAACACAATATAACCGGGTGAGCCGCCTAGTGGTTTTGCCAGATTATCAAGGAGTGGGCATCGGACGAAAGCTTCTCACTTTCGTCGCTGAGCTCTACAAAAAAGAAACCCACATCCCCTTTCTGATCGTGACAAGCAATCCCCAATTGACCCGTGGGGGTCTTAGGGGCTGGAGAATTACCCGCTCGGGGCGCAGCGGCAAAATCAACAACGCCAGCTTTCAAAAGCAGATGCAGGGCGCTTACAAGAACGGTGCCGAAGATCGCCTTACTGTTTCACTTGAGTATCTTGGAGTGCGCAAGTCTTGAGTTTCGCTTTTTCTTGGATTTTTTCCTCAACTCTGAGGAAATGGAGGGGGGGCTAGTTGGACAAGGCCCTTTTTGATCGGCGCGTTGCTCATATTAGGCTGCTGGGGGCGACTAACAATCTTCAGGCAATCGTTCGTCAGCTTAGCCAGGAGTTTCATTGTTCAGAGAAGGCAATTTACTCTGACCATTACCGCATTGGTAAATGGGAGTCTCAGGTCACTTATGAGATTGCAATAGCGGCTGAACTTAAGGCACGGTACAGACTGTTTAGTCGGAAAGCCATGGATCTAATTCTTGATGATGCAATTCAGAATCCTTCTGTAAAGATCGCCGCGATACATGCGGGTTTAGCTGCTACTCGGGATCAAGCGAAGTTCAGTCAGGACCTGGGAATTTTGAAGCGTGCTCCGATTGAAATTCAGAACTTCTCAATGACAATGCCCTGCGAGGCGGATCCCGTGCTTAAAGAGGCAATGATGATATCTCTGGAGACTCAGCGCCAAGAAAAACGAGCGATGCTGGCAGCAACCCAAAAAGAGAATGACCCGAAAGATGCAGCTGGGCACTGACTTCCTAAAGTTCTATCCTCATACTGCTCAAATGCCATTCATGGCTGGCAGGGAGCTTTGGACTCAGAGGGCTTGTTTGTGCGGAACCGGTTCCGGCAAAACTAAGGTTGGGTGCTTTGAGGATCTAGCTTGGGCTTTGCGTTATCCTGGCAGTGTGGGATACATTTTTGAGCCTAGTTATCCGATGATTAAGCGCATTCTTTTTCCAACGCTTGAGTCGCCTGATTTGCTTGGGTGCCCTTACCCGTTTGAGCAGAACCCGTTTGTGGCTGAGTTTAGCCGGGGAGATATGCGGTTAACTTTTCACAATGGTTCGCAGTGGTGGTTTGTTTCGCTTGACGATCCTGAAAAGGCGGAGGGTCCCAACGTGGACTACATCCACATTGACGAGGCAAGGCTTGTAAGAAACTTCGATACTGCCTGGTTAACTTCTATTAGGCGTCTGCGTAAGAGTGGGCGCTGCAAGGTTCCCATTAACCCCGGCATCTGGCTAACCACAACAACCGACTCTCCGGGAAGTGCCCTTTACAATATCACGGAGAATCCTGAGACGGCTTCTCCAAGCATGAAGATTTACCGGTGGAGCATATTTGACAACCTGACGTTATCAAAGGAGTTCATTGCCGAGATCGTGAGGACCCACACAGGAGGTCTTGCGGACCGGTTTATTTATGGTCGCTTTGCAACTGTTGCTTCTGGTTCTTTGCCTTTTGACTCTTCTGTGCATGTGCGGGAGTTGGATAAGTCGTTGATTAATCAGATGCGGTTTGGGGTGGATTTTGGGTGGAGCAACCCTTCCGCCATTGTGGCGAATGCGTTTGACCCTGACGGGCGAGCGTATGTGGTGGATGAATTTTATAAGACTGAGACAACTGATGAGGAGTTGGCAGCTGCTGCAAAAGAGATGCAAATTGAATGGGGGAGAGGCGTCTTATATTGCGACGCCAGGTTTCCTCAATCCATAATGAAGCTTTGCCGTGCAGGCCTTAACGCTAAAGCGTACACTTACAAACGGGAAGATGGGCTGCGAGAACTTGGCAGCCGGTTTAGCATCGCAGGCGACGGGCAGCCCAGACAGTTCGTTTCGAAGCGCTGTGTGAACGTGATAAGCGAATTGTTGGAGTACCGAGAAGACGTGAAGGAGCGAGACCACGCCGTTGACGCGATCCGGTATTCCCTTCCTATTGTGCCAGTTTGTTCAGTTACAGTTAGGCGGGCAGTTGTTAGATGAGAAATAACCGAATCATTTAAGCTGATAGAAAAGGGCTGTTGTGAAGCCTTAACAAGATTTCTGAAGTTATTGAAGTGGAACAAAGATATTCTGAAAACCGTGGTGTGAAAGCTTTTAACTCTCAAAAGAACGTTCCATTCGTTGCAGAGAAGTCTAAGCTTCTTTTTTTCTTACGCTTCTGTAGAGCAAAAATATCAAGACTGCCCCGATGATTGAGATTATTGCCACTATGATTATAATGATTGTCATGTTTCGATAGCGATTATCGTCAGGACCTATTGGTGGCCCACGTCCATCCGGTGTTGGAGATGGCTGTTGTGTTGGAGAACTTGAAGGAGTTAGATTTGGAGACTGTGGAGAAGGTGTTGAGGTTGGGCTCAGGGGGGATTTCACCAAAGGATGGTTATCTTGTCCACAAATGCGACTGACAAATCCTGATACGTTTTGATCCCATTTGAAACCGTAGACTGTGTACGGAGCATCGCCTATTCCGTCGCCGTTTCTGTCAGTCCCGTTGTAGTCGCCCCAGAAATTGCCGGCTGTCCCGTTGTCCCAGCGAGTCCCTACGACGCCATCGTCGATTTGGACTTTGCAGCTGTCAACCGCGAATACGTTGCCGTAAAACAAGTTGTCCACCGCCCCGTCCTGGAGAGCCACCGCAAACCCGTTGTTTCCCAAGTAGTTGCCAAAGACAGTGTTGTTTGTGCAGCTGAAGACTGTCCGAATCGCCTGGTTGACGAATCCTGTTACGTAGTTTCCACTGATTAAGTTGTTTGAGCAGTTGGAACCAAGCCTTATGCCTTCACTGCCAGCACTTTCTTGACTAGTACCTTGAGCCGAAGTTTTTGGTCCTGAGATTTCATTCCGTAACAATGCATTCGAATTCGCGTCGTCCAGGGTTATTGGCAGCATTGCTTCGATTTTATTATTTGACACAAGATTTGATGATCCTTCGAGGTGTATGTTTCCGTATATGCTACCGGACACATTGGCTATTATATTTCCTGAGATTGTGTTTTTCGTGCCATTGCAGGCTATGGCTGAACCTGTGATGCTGACGAAAGTGTTGTTTTCTACCAGGACAAAGGAAGAATCTCTGATCGCTACGCCCAAGGGAGTGTACATGGCGGCGGTTTCGTCGGCAAATCTGTTGTCAATGACGTTAATTTTTGAAGAGTTGAATATTCTAACTCCAGTTGCGAACTTTTCAATGGTCAGATGGATAATAGTTATGTTGCTTCGTCCATCAATGATTACGCCGTTGTTTCCTGCGTCGTCAAAACGGGGAACTGTTCCCATCCAACTTGCATTGCCTTGAATCATGTGTCCTGCGCCGTCGAGGACGATGTTGTCTCGCTGAACTTCTATTGTGTTTAGGGTTATGTCGCCAACCAGTTTGTAGATGTTGCCCGTTCTCGCAATTGGCGCTGTTGCTGGGTCAATGCGTCCGTCGTTTCTTATGCAGATTCGGGGCAGATCTGGACCAGGGTCTGGAAAGAAATTTGCTTTCGCCACCTCAAGAGTTTGCAAACCGGCGAAAGCTGAAATTACGAAAACTGAGATGATGAATCCAGCGATAATGGTTTTTTTGTGCATAGCCGTCAGTTAGTTATACTGCAGATTAGCCTAAAAGGGCTCTTGTAAAGATTCCTTGACTAAGGTCCGTTCCAAAAACAGAACAGCAAGTCAAGGTTTCTTGACTTGCGTTTTGTCGAGTTAGCGAGTGCTGCGTAAACCTCATAAGTGAACTGCTCAAATACCGAGAAACATGAAAGAAAGAGA